>CAVGCV010000008.1:0-73023 GCA_963627995.1 bacterium
TAGAGCACAACCTTGCCAAGGTTGGGGTCGCGAGTTCGAGTCTCGTTTTCCGCTCCATTACATCGGGTATGTAGAATAAGGATTCATACATTTCGCAACGACGAAAAATAGTATGAATCCTTTTTTTCGTCCGCTGCGAATGGCGTGAATTTTCATTCATGAGAAATCGATGAGCCTTCCTGCTTTTAATGATATTCCGCTGGTGTACCTGTCCGTTGCGTTTGTGGCGGGAATGCTGGCGGCGAGCTTTGGCATGGAATTTGGAGAATGGCAAGAGTGGATGCTCTTTGCCATTCTTTGTTTATTGGCGGTGGGGATGGCTGTGCTGCAGGTTGCGCGGGCAAAGCCGTGGAGCGGCAGTTGCTTTGGGCTTGTGGCGTGGCTGTTCGTCTTCGTGTTGGGGGCAACGCTGTATGTGTGTCGGGTGCACGAGGTGGAGGCGTGTGCGGACAAGAACCGTGTGGAGTACGCTGGCATTGTGGCGGAGATGCCCGAAGAAAAGCCGAAGACCATACGGGTGGTCGTGCGGTGTGCCGGACGCGTAAACCTGCTGGCGTACGTGCGGAGGGACGGAGGCTGCGTAAGTGTGAACACCGTCCGCGTTGGCGACAGCGTCCGTCTGCGTCCCAGCATGGTTCGCGAGACATCGCCGTTCCGCCCTGTTCGCACGGCGGAGGACGATTCTTTCGTCAGTCGCAGCTATAAGAGGTATTTGTTTTCCAAGGGCGTTGCAGCAGTGTGCCTGGTGCCGTCCGGACAATTTGAGGTCGTTCCGCAGCCGCGCTCCCTCTTGAGGGCGTTGGCGGAGGTGCGGCAGTCCGTGCATGCGGCTTATTCCGACGGAGGGCTGTCGGACGGCAGCGGCGCGCTGGTCGAGGCCATGACGACCGGAAACAGGTCGGGGCTGGAGCGTTCGGTCAGGACGGACTTCGCGCAGGCGGGCGTTGCCCACGTGCTGGCTCTGTCGGGCTTCCACCTTGCCGTCCTTCTGGCCATTGCCGACTTGCTGGTTCTGCGCAGCCTGCTGCCGCTGGGCTGGCGGCGTGCAACGGTGCTGCTGGTGGTTTCCTGCGTCTGGGCGTTCGTCCTGCTCGCCGGGATGCCGGCGTCTCTTGTCCGCGCCGCGCTGATGTGCTCGTTCGTGCAGTGCGCGCTGGCGCTGGGCTTGGAGAGCCACGCCCTGTCGGTCTGTGCGCTGTCGGCCATGCTGATGCTCGGTGCGGAGCCGCTGATGTTGGACGACATTTCGTTCCAGCTGTCCTATATCTGCGTTTTGGGCATATACGCGTTTCATCCGAGGCTCTTCTACGATGCGGCGGCCACGCACTCCTTCCTGCGCTTCTTCTTCGACACGGCGCTGCTGTCGGTGGCCTGCTCCTTGGCCAGTTTCCCGCTGGTGGCCTACCATTTTGGCTATGTCCCGTTGCTTTCGGTGCTGAGCAATGTGGTGGTGGGCGTGCTGGCGATGCTGCTCATGTGGGGCGCGGTCCTGTGGTGGGGCGTGTGCTGGTGGGCGGCGGCGCGCGATGCGGTGGCCGACGCGCTGCTGGCTGTTTCCGAATGGATGGCGGCGTTTGCGCATGGCGTCGCGCGGCTGCCGTTCTCCACGCTCCCGTTCGCTCCGTCCGTCCTGCAAGTCGTGCTGCTCTACGCCATGCTGGCCCTGCTGGTGGGCCTCGTCCGCGTGAGGCGGCCGCTGGCGGTGAAGCTCTTCCTTGCCGCGCTGTGCGTCTTCTGCCTGTCCGTCGCCGTATAGCGGAGGGCGCACCAACGGCCATCGCGCCCGCCATGCTCTCGGAGCGTGGCGGGCGCGATATCTTTTGCCGCGGTGCGGCGGGCGGGATTTCACTTCACGCGCAGCGTCACGACCGACAGCTTCGGGAGCGTCACCGTGAGCTGGCCGTCCTTGATTTTCGCGCCGTTGAACGCGGCGGGCTTCACCGCGTCGGGGTTGTCGAACGTGTTGTGGTCCTTCATGTCCTTCGACGTCAGGATGGTCGCGCTGAGCACCTTGCCTTTGATGCCGCCGAGGTCGATGCTCACCTGGTTCGCGCTGGCCAGGTCGGCGTTGGCCAGGTTGATGTTCACCGTGCCGTCGGCCGAGCGCGAGGCCGACGCGCTCACGTAGGGCGCCGTGCGCTTCGTGTCCCTGTTCCGCTCGTTCTCCGCCTCGAACGTGTCGGTCTTCACGTCGAGCGGGATGTTCACCGCGTCCATGTTGTCGGTGTACATCTTGAACACGTGGTACGTGGGCGTGAGCACCATCTTCTCGCCTTTGGTCAGCACCATGCTTTGCAGCACGTTCGCCACCTGCGCGATGTTGGCCATGGCCACGCGCTTCGTGTACTGGTGGAAGGTGTTGAGGCTCACCGCCGCCACCATGGCGTCGCGCATCGTGTTCTGCTGGTAGAGGTGTCCGCGCACGCTGCCCGGCTCCTCGTCCCACCACGTTCCCCATTCGTCCACGATGAGCTTCACGCGGTTGCGCGGGTCGTGGCGGTCCATGATGTCGATGTGCTTTTTCAGGACTTCCTCGATGCCGGCGCCGCATTTTGCTATCGTCCAGTAATACTGGTCGTTGGAGAACTGCGTGGCCGAGCCCTTGCTGCCGCTCCACGTGTAGCACGTGTAGTAGTGGAGCGAAAGCGCGTCCATCCGCGTGCCAATCTGCCTCATGGCCACTTCCGTCCAGTTGTAGTCGTAGTCGCTCGCCCCGCTGGCAATCTTGTAGAGGCGGTTCCCGTTGAAGTTCCGGCAGTAGGTGCTGTAGCGGCGGTACAGGTCGGAATAGTACTCCACGCGCATGCTTCCGCCGCATCCCCAGCTCTCGTTGCCCACGCCGATGTACCTCACCCTCCAGGGCTCCTCGCGCCCGTTCTGCTTGCGGAGCTTGGCCATCGGGCCGTCCTTCGCCGTCATGTACTCCACCCATTTGGCGGTCTCCTCCACCGTGCCGCTGCCCATGTTCATGCTCACGTACGGCTCGCAGCCTATCAGCTCGCACAGGTTGAGGAACTCGTGCGTGCCGAACGAGTTGTCCTCGACGGTGCCGCCCCAGTTGTTGTTCACCATGCGCGGGCGGCTCTCCTGCGGCCCGATGCCGTCCATCCAGTGGTATTCGTCGGCGAAGCAGCCGCCCGGCCAGCGCATCACGGGCACACGGATGTCGCGCAGGGCCTGCAGCACGTCGTTGCGGTAGCCCTGCGTGTTGGGTATCGGCGAGTCCTTGCCCACCCACAGGCCTCCGTAGATGCAGGTGCCGAGGTGCTCGGCGAACTGCCCGTAAATCTCCTTGTTGATTTTTTCCTTCGCCTCGGCCGGCCTCAGCGTGATGGTCGAGGTCTTCTGCGCCGCGCAGGGCAGGGCGGCGGCCACCGCCGCCGCCATGATCAGTCTTCTCATGCGTTCGTTTTTTTAGGTGTTATGAAGTTGGTTGAAGTCCGGTGCCGCCGTGGCTGCGCTACGGATGGTATTCCGCGCCGACCTTGAGCCGCGTCCCCTTGTTGTCGAGCGTGAAGAAGTGCGGCCGCCGCTCCACCTTGTCCTGCCCCAGCTGCCGGTGGCTGTGCACCGCCATGAGCAGCCGCCCGTCGAACGTACGGAATATCATCCCGTGGCCGAAGTTCGGCGGCGTGACGGGGGTGGGCTCCTGTTTCCACGGCCCGTCGAGCGTGCCGCTTTCGGAGTATGCCACTCCCTGCGTGTAGATGTCGCGAATCCAGCTCGTCCACAGCATGCCGAGCGTGCCGCGCGTGGTGCGGAACAGGAACGGGCCGTCGGTCACCATGTTCGGCCTCACCGAGCCGTCGTCGGTGTTCTCCCGGCTCCACGGCGAGTCGCTCGCACGGAACAGCACGCGCGCCTCGCCCACCGTTCCGCTGAAGTCGGGCTTCAGCTCAATCTTCTCCACCGTCCCGTTGCGGTTCTGCAGCCACTCGTGGCAGTACACCATGTAGTGCTTCCCGTCGCGGTCTTGCCACAGTGTCGCGTCGAGCGTCGGGCGGTCGGCCGGCAGGTACGTGGGGTCGGCCATGGGGCGGTAGGGGCCGCCCGGAGCGTCGGCCACCAGCACGTGGCACGCACGCCGCTCGATGACGTTGTTCGCCACCGTGTCGATTTTGACGCTGCGGTTCGTGAACGTCGCGAAATAGTAGTACTTCCCGTTGTGCGGATGGATTTCCGCCGCCCACACCATCGGGCTGCGGCCCATCCACGAGGCCGTGTCGTGCTCGACGACGCGGTAGGGGCCGTCCCACGCGCGCAGGTCGCGGCTCTTCCACACCATCCCGCCCGTGCCCGTCATGTAGTAGGTCCGCGTCGGGCGGTCGGCCAGCACGTAGGGGTCGCTCAGCAGTATCGAGTCGAGTGGCACGCCGTGGCGCACGGCCGGCGCGTCGGCCTGCCCCCGTGCGGCGGGGGCGGCGAGCGCCATCGCGGCCGCCAGCAGCAGGGTGTGGAGTGTGTTCATGGGCGGGGTGTGTTCTGATTCAGAGCCAAAGATAGGAAAACGCGGCGAGAATGGCACGCTCCGTCCGCATATTTCGTGCCCCGTCCGTGCATTTTTCCCGTTTCCGCGCCCTGCGGCGCGCGCCGGCGCCGTGCCTGCGTGGCGGTCCTGCCCTGGGCGCGCCGCGCCCCGCTTTTTTCCGTGCCGCGCTGGAGGCCCGGCCGCGGCGCGCCGGGATTTTCGCTGCGGTGCGCCGAAAGTTTGGAGGGGGCGCACTGGAAAAATATTTCCAAGTACTTGGAAATATTTTTTCAAGTACTTGGAAATAAATTTCTAAGTACTTGGAATTTTCGCCGCAGCGCACGCGCGCCGGGATTCGGGTGCGCCGGCCCTGGTTTTTGGGTGCGCTCGTGCCAGGCTTCGGGCGCGGCGTGCTGTGCGGCGGGGCGCGCCGTGGGTGGCGGGACGGCGCGGAGGCGTGGGCCGGCCCGTGCCGTGCGGGGCTTTCCGCGCCGCTGCCGTCCGGTGACGAAAAACGCCCGGAGGCGGCCGGATGTGTGTGTGTCCGGTGGCCTCCGGGCGTGGCGGGAGGGGGTGGCTGCTACTTCCGTGCGAACTTCACGCTGACGGCGTTGCCGCTCTTGTCCGTGAGGCGCGCCACGTAGATGCCTGCCGGGAGATGGGCCACGCTGGCGAGGGACGTGCCGTTGAGCCGCAGGCCGGACTGCATGGCCAGCACGCCCGACGCCGCATGGACGCGGAGCGTTGCGTCGGTCGGCTCGTCGCTGCGCAGCAGGAGCGCGTCGCCGTCGTAGGCGATGGCGAGGCCGCCGTCGCGGCTGATGTGGATGTCCTCCATGCCGGTGGTGTCCGGGTGCTTCGGCTCTTCGAAGGCCTGGCAGTAGGAGTTCAGGCGGTTGGGCTTTCCGATGGTGGGCAGGCTCATCAGGTAGGTGTCGCTGCCGCCGTCGGGGTAGAGCCCGGCCGTTTGCTGGCCGTTGTGGGCGACGTAGGAGAGCGTGTCGCACCACGCTTCGTCGGCCGCCGTGAGGAGCACGTCGCCGCCTTCCGCGCCGAGTTTGAAGCTCGTGTGGATTTGGGAGATGGGCGCGAGCTTGTCGCACCAGACGACGAGGAATCCGTGCGCGGGCAGCAGCGTGGTGTAGCTGGCCTCCACGGCCGGCGCCTCGGGGATTTGGTACTTCTTCGGCTTGGCCACGTTGTCGGACAGGTACATGCCTGCCACGTCGATGTCCTCGTCCGTCGTGTTGTAGAGCTCAATCCAGTCGTTGCGCTTGAAGTATTCGTTCACGTAGATGTCGTTCGCGGCGCTCACTTCGTTGATCTTCACCGGCTTGGTGTCGGTGGCGGCCAGCTCGTCCTCGCCGAGCGGCTCGTAGCAGGCCATGAGGTCGAGCGTGCCGTTGGGCAGGGTGAGCTCCGGGTCGGTGGAGACGATGCTCGCGCTGCCGGCGGACGCGCGTGTGAGCGCGGCGTCCCAATAGATGTCCGAGGATTTCGCGTCGCAGTTGTGCACTTCCACCGCGATGGTGTTTCCGCCCTTGCGGAAGAGCGAGGAGGGCAGCGTGAGGCTGCCGCTCTCGGGGTTGGCGGGGGCGTACTGCGTGGCGTACGTCTCGAAGGTGGGCGTTCCGTCCGGCATGTTGAAGCGTCCTGCCTCCGTGCCGTTCACGTAGATGACGAATCCGTCGTCGCAGAGCCAGTTGAGCGTGAACGTGTCGCTGCTGCCGGGCGTGTCGTCGAGCGCCAGGCTGCGGGCGAAGTAGTAGGTGGGCCGCTTGTTGCGCGCGTCCGTGCCCCATTCGAGCTGCGTGGGGAATGTCTTCGTGTTGTTGGTGTCGAATCCGAGCGGCGCGCTGCCGGTGCTCCACGCGGCGGAGACGGACGACTTCCAGTCGGTGCCGTCGAGCGAGCCTTTGTCGTAGTAGCTCCATGTCGCCGACGTGGCGAAGAGCGTGGTGGACTGCGCTGTGCCGCTGAGGTCTTTCCACCCTGCGAAGCGGTAGCCTGCGGGCGCGCTGGCGCTGAGGGTCGCTGGCGCGAAGAGGTAGCCGTCGAAGTAGTTGGCCGGGACTTGCAGGTCGTTGACGAAGAGCTGCGCCTGCGCGTTGTCGGTGCTGAGGCGCACCCGCTGGCGCTCCGTGCCGCTCAGGCGGAACTCGCTGCGGTTCTGCAGCTTCTGCGTGAAGGTGTTCTGGCGCGAGGCGTTCAGCCTGTTCTTCACCCTGCCGTAGGAGCTGGCGAGGTTGCCGGCCTTTCCCTCCACCTGCATCGACGGCAGGACGCGCTGGTAGAGCTCGTCGAGGATTTCGCCGCAGCGCGTCGGCTCGAACACGGCGCCGGCGACGAGGCAGTAGGTGTCGATGAACTGCTTGCGGAAGCGGTCGTTCTGGAGCATGTTGAGGAACATCGTGACGATTTCGATTTCCTCGCGCACCTGGTTGCCGTTCACGAGGTTCTTGCCGCCCGACACGGCGTCGGTGGTGTCGTAGAGGCTGTTGAACGTGTAGACTTGCTTGCCGAAGAAGTTGCCGAAGGGGTCGTCGGTGTTGAACGCGAAGTCGAGGTCGAAACAAACGAAGCGGTAGCGGCCGTCCTCCGTGCGCGGGCGGTAGCCCTTCACGTTGTTCTGCGGGAAGTCCGTGCCGCCGAGGTAAAGTTCCACCGCCATGTAGTTGATGAACTCGTCGATGTCCACCAGCCTGCGGATTTGGGCGTAGGTCTCGTCGTCCGCCGCGTTTTCGGAGAGCTCGTACCACTGTCTGAACACTTCCTTGTCGCCCGCTTTCTGCACGTAGCCCGAATCGGGGCTCATCTCGAACTGGTCCATCAGGTCGGTGTCGAGCCCGAAGTTGGCGAGGCCGAAGTGCTTGTTGTTGGGCTCGCGCATGTTGATGACTCCGATGTACTTTCCGTTGATGTAGTGGACGGTCGGCTGATAGCACTGTCCGTCGATGTCGATGCCCGAGCGCTGGATTATCTCCTGGAGGGCGGGGTCTATGAAGCGCGCGGCGTTGTCGTTGCCTCCGTTGCGCATCTGCAGCACCTTGTGGCGGAGGTAGGGCTTCGCCGCGAAGAACGGGTAGTCGAGGTATTTCTTTCCGTCGTACACCTTGTTCGCCTTGATTTTGAACGAATGGGGCTCCCACGCGCGGCTCCATCCGCCGGCGGCGGTGATGTGCGCCTCTTGGCTGAACACGGACGTGCCGCCGACCAGGTACTCGAAGTTCACGGGGTGTTCCCAGTCTGCGTTCCAGTTGCAGGCGGCGCTTTGCCCGTTGCCGGGGAATCCGTTCTTCCCGTTGCCGCGGACGAAGATGCCGTAGTCGTCGCCGTAGAGGTCCTTGTTGTCGCCCACGACGGAGATGACGGGGAGGTCGATGGCGCGGTCGCGCAGGATGTAGGAGCGCGTGGTGACCGCGCTCGGCAGCATTCCGTCGGCAAAGAGGCGGAAGCGGAACACGGTGGTCGATGAGACGCTGAACAGGCCGGTGGCGCTCGTCTCGCCGTTGGCGGGCGTGGGCGTGGAGCCGTCGGTCGTGTAGCGCAGCGTGGTGCCGGCGGGAATGTACACGCCGACTTGCAGCGTGCCCTCAAAGAGCTGCGCGTCCTTGTCGACGACGGGCGCGTCGAGCTGCGACGTGGCGAAGGGGCTGGTGGCGTTCGTCGCGCCCGGAGTCGGGGCGGCCGTGTAGCCCCACTGCGCCCCGCCGTCGGCGGTGCGTGCGTACGAGGTGCGCGAGATGGCCGCCGGATATTGCTGCGAGGTGAGGAGGTTGCCGTCTTGGTCTGCGATGTAGACGGCGCCGCCGTCGCTGTTGAGCTTCATGTTGAGCTGGAGTGGGGCGCGGCGCGAGTAGTTGTCGAACCAGAGCACGCTGTAGCCGTGTGCCGGGATGATGCCGGCGCCCGTGGCGATGCGGCACATCTTCAGGTTGGCCGGGTCGTCGCTCACGTAGAAGCCGGCCGCGCTCACCGTGTGGTCGGTCGGGTTGTAAAGCTCAATCCATCCGCCGTAGTTGCACGAGGGGTCGATGAACATGTCGACATTGGCCGCCATGATTTCGTTGATGACGATGGCCTCGGCCGTCGCTTCGTTGCGCGTGACGGTCAGCCGGCACAGCGCGCGCTTGTTGCTCCCGTCTGTCGTGGTGGCGGAGATGGTCGCGGCGCCCTCTTTCAGCGTCGTTATTCGCCCGTTGGCGTCCACCGTCGCCACGCTCTCGTCGGTGGAGGCCCATGTGAGCTTCTTGTAGGTGGTGTTCTCGGGCAGCAGCGTCGCGGTGAGCCTGGCGGTCTCGCCGAGCAGCAGCTCGAGCGTGGAGTGGTCGAGGCTGACGGACGTTGCCGTGACCTTCGTGCCGTAGTACTCGAGCTTGAAGTTGTCCATGATGCACCAGTTGTTGTTTGTCCATGCGTCGTTCTTGACGCCGATGGTGGCCGTTCCGTCGGTGACGTCGAACTCCAGCGAGTTCCGGTACATTCCCAGGGAGAAGCAGTAGGAGGCCGACTCCATGGTGTTCGGATAGTACTCGCGGTTTGCCCACCCGTTGCCGTAGCTCCAGCAGCCGTCGTAGCTTGTCGTCAGGTGTTCGGAGTAGAGGCTCGCGATGGCGGTCGAGGCGCTGTTGGCATAGAGCAGCGCGGGAATGGCTTCCGTGCCGTTCTTGTACGCCTGGATGGACGCTTCGTTGCTGCCCGTGCGGTAGTAGGCGCTCACGGAAACGCGGTACTTCCCGTTGGGGACGGAGAAGGTCTGCTTCATGTCGAACGTTCCTTGCCAGAACTCGCACAGTTCGGCGTCGATGCCGCGTCCGCCGGAGTTCTTCTCGATGGTCCATCCGTCGGACGAGTTGTTGTCGAAAGTGGGGTTCGTGATGCACCCCTCCGTTACGTCGAGCCATTCCTGGGCCAGCATGGGAGGAGTGGCGGCGAACAGCCCCGCGGCGAATGCTGCGCACGCGGCGGCCTTACGTATCGTTTTCATCATTGGTGGTTTTTGTATTGTTGTTTATTGGCGTTCGGTATGCTGTGTGGCGGTCGGCGGCGGCGTCCGCGCTGTCTTCTATGATGCGTCTTGCCCCGACGTAGCGCCGGATGTAGTAGGCCGAAGTCGCGAAGTCGGTCGTCGTGATTCCGTTCGACGGCGTGGCGTGCATGAACCGGAAGGAGTTGCGCGCCTTGTCGGTGCTGACGACGATGCCCACGTGCCCGATGTTCCGCGACGCCGAGCCCGTGAAGAACACCAGGTCGCCCGGCATGAGGGCGCTCCGGTCCACGTGCCGTCCGTCGGTGTACTGGTCGCGCGACGAGCGCTTGAGCTTGTAGCCGAGCTGCCCGAACACGTAGCTCGTGAACCCCGAGCAGTCGAACTGCGACGGGCCCGCCGCTCCGCTGCGGTAGCGCTTTCCCAGGTGTCGGCGTCCCTCCTCGATGAGGCGCATCGCGATGAAGGTCGCGCTTTGCGACGTGGAGACGATGTCTCCGCTCGCGGAGATGTCGAGAGCCGTGCCGGGGAAGAAGTCGGCGGTGAGCTCCTTGATGCGCGCCGCCGACTGGTGGGTGGGGTCGGCGCGCGGGCCGTCGGCTTTCACTTGCCTGAACGACTCGATGCTGCCCGCCTTGAAGTAGCCCTCTTTGCTCAGCGTGGCCGTCAGCAGCGGGGCGCAGGCGTTGTCGCCCGCCAGTGCCGTGTGGGTGGGGGTGCAGAACCGGCCGAGCCCATAGACGATGAGCCGGTCCTTGTACAGCTCCACCGGCAGCATGTGCTCGTTGCCGCTTCCGAAAACGAGGTCGGCGCCGGCGTCCACGCAGTGGTGGGCGAAGGCGGACGTTTCGCGGATGTACGCGCCTGTCCGCGTGTCGCCCGCGCGGGCGTGGCCGAGCGAGACTTCATGCCCGTCGCGGCAGAACGACACGACGACGATGTCGCACTCCTCTTTCAGGCGGGCGACGATGCGCCTGACGTCCGCCGAGTCGCGCATGGCGGGCGTGTGTGCCGACGACCCGAACGCGGCGTAGCCGTACCTGATGCCCCTGCGCTCGAACACGGCGTGTTCCTTCAGCACCCTGATGCCCGCGTACTCGATGTGGTGGTTGCGCAGGGCGTTGGTAGTGGAGGTGAGGCCCTCGATGCCGAAGTCCGCGATGCGGCGGTTGGAGAGGCTGACGGCGGTGAAGCCGGCGGCGCGGAGCGCGCCGGCGTGCGATTCGGGCATCTTGACGAGCCGGTGTCCCGCAGTGGCATTCGGCTTGCCCGGCGTTCCCCCGGTGTCCAAGAAAACGGTGCCCAGCGTGGCGAACGCCACGTCGGCCGAGCCTATCGCGCCTTTGGCGTGTTCGAACAGGCGCTCGCTTCCGGCCTCGCCCTGCGCCCGGTCGGGCTGGTCGCTGCCGACATTGATTTCGCCGACGACGACAATCTTCGCCGCCTGCTCCTGCGCTCCCGTGCCCGCGCAGAAAAGGCAGAAGAGCACGAGCGCCGGGAGGCGTTTCGCGCTGGAGGGGAACGTGGTGTGTGTAAGGATGGACACGCTGTCGGGCGGAGGGCTTAGTGGACCAGTATTTTCTTGTTGCCGCTGATGTAGATGCCCCTGGGCAGGTGTGCGGCCGGGAAGCCCTGCTGTTCCGCCACGCGCGTGCCGGTGAGCGAGTAGATGTCGCGGCTGCCGCTGTCGGCCGACGGGCGGCGCGCGCCGACGGCCTCGTTGTCGCGGCTCGCCAGCAGGCGCACGTTGTCGATGTAGAGCAGCGAGTTGCTGGCCGCGCCGACGCTGGCCGACGTGCGGAATCCCAGCGATATCTCGACGTCCTGCTCTTGGTCGAGGGTGAAGTCGTAGCGCATCTGCTCCCACGTGGCGTTGGCGGCGGGGTAGCGGTAGTCGGTGGCCGCGCCGACGCGGATGCCCGTGAGCGAGGTGTTCGTGTTGCCCGCGCCGACGATTTCGCGCCCGTTGTTGCTCTGCTGGGTGGCGCACTCGTATCTCATGTCGAGCAGCAGGCGGTACGAGCCCTTGGGAAGCCGAGCCGTTTGGGTGACGCGGTTCGCCCCCGTGGCCCACGAGTTGAGCACCGTCAGGCAGCGCGCGCCGGCAGCGTCGTCGGACACGGGGCGCGCGCACTGCGCGGCGTAGTTGCCCACGTTCGACGGGCTCACGCAAAACAGGGTGGTCGAGTAGGGCATGGAGTACATCCGCGCGAAGTTGGAGCCCGCGCCGAGCGCGTTCCCCGCCGTCCAGCCTTTGACGGGCAGGATGTTCGGGTAGCTTGCGTCGGCCGCCCCGACGGAGTTGGTGTAGCACGGGTTGTAGGTGGTCGAGCCCAGCGTCACGTTGCCGTTGGCGTCGCCGTACGTCGCGTCCTCCTCGAAGCTGGGGTTGGCGAGCGTCGCCGCCGTGATGTCCAGGTAGCCCTCGGTGGGGTCGTCGCCGCCGGACGGCGGCATCTCCGCGTCCTCGAACTGCACTCCGCCCCCGGACGCGCTGGCGCGCACGCAGCCGCCCGGCGCGAGGGTGGTGCTGCCCGTGTGCGCCGCGCCGCCGGCCACGATGCTGACCGACACGGGCGCGTCCGCCGTCCCGTCGTTCCGGATGCAGGCCGCCTCCGCGTTGTCGGCGCACTGCACGGCGGTCAGGCCGTCGCCCTCGACGAACACGCGCAGCACGTTGCTCACGGAGTGGTTGGTCTCGGCGATGAACGAGGCCGCCGACCTGCCGCCGTCGATGCGCGTGGGCACGGCGAACACGGGCGCGCCCAGGCGGCACGCGACGTCCGCCAGCTCGCACTTGCGGTCGCTCGCGAAGTTTGCGAGCAGCAGGAAGTTCGTCCCGTCGGGGTCGGCGGCAATCACGCCGTTCCACCCTTCCGGCACGCGCCCGGTGAGCACTTGCAGCTCCTCGGCCATGGCGGCGGTCGTCTTCGCGTCCACGTTGCAGTAGTAGGTGATGTTGCGGCGGTCCACCACGTCGCCGCGCTTCACGGCGCGGCTTTCGCCGGAATAGGACGTGTAGAGCTTCGACGTGTGGATCGAGTTGTTGAGCGAGCGGTCGCCGAACGCCATCTGCTTGCCGTTCTTCGCCACCACGCCAATCTCGTTGTCGATGTTGATCCAGTCGGTGTCGAACGTGGACAGCTGCGTGCCGTCGCTCTGCCTGTGCCGGATGTCGCCCGCCGCGCCGCCCGGGGTGTAGAGCGTGCGCCTCGTCTTCGTGAAGGGGTCGGTGGAGACGGCCAGCAGGCCGCCCTGCTCGCGGCTGATGGTGGCGGCCGAGTTGGCGCGCACGTAGTCGAGGTAGACTACCGCGTTGCCCGGGGTGGAGTAGATGGCGAAGCGGTTGTTGAGCGACGCCCCGTTGGTGTTCAGCTCTCCGTTCATGGTGTAGGCGCGCCCCTGCAGGTCGTAGACGCCGCTCACCACGGGCGCCGCGTCCGTCGCCTTGCCGTCCACGGCGTACCAGCCGAGGAAGTTGCCCGTGTTGTTCTGGCGGAAGGGGACGACAATCTTGTTCTTGTCGGTGGAGGACGACGCGAAGTAGCCCGTGTAGCTCCTCAGCCCCGAGCTCCACGAGAAGCAGGTGAAGCGGTCGTCGGTCGATGCGCGCACCACGTTCTGCGAGGGGAATGTCTTCGCCGCGCCGTAGGCGGAGCTGAACTCCTCCCACGTGGCCGGCGCGAGGTCGGCGGTCGGAAGCGCCTCGTGCATGAGCCACGTCATCATCACGCGGTGGGCCTGCACGCCCATCCGGCGCGCGCCCACGTCGGCGTTCAGCAGCCACGAGCCGTCGCCGGTGGTCGACTGGCGCGCCTTGATGTGCTTGTAGGCGAGGTTCTCCAGCAGCAGCGCGTTCGCGTCGCGCTGGAAGCAGGCCTGCGTCGAGTACGACGTGATTTGGTCGTACAGGAACAGGCTCCAGTCGTTGCCGTTGGGCATGGCCAGCTCTCCGTCGGACAGCGCGAGCCAGTTCAGCACCTCGTCCATCACCTTCTGGTTGTTGTGCATGAGCGCGCGCGTGGCCCATTTCTCCCTCCCGGCGGTGCCCAGCTGGAACAGCTTGAGCGCCAGCGCCGCCTCGCCCAGCTCCTGCATCACCACGTTCTGGTAGCTCGTGTGGAACAGGTTGTGGTTCTGCAGCGTGTAGTCGTCGTACAGGTTCTTGCCGGCGTAGAGGTCGGACACCGTCCGGCCGTCGTGCGCGGGGTCGATCACCGTGCCGTCCGTCGCGTCGCCGGCGTGCGAGTAGGAGTTGATGGCAAACTCGCGCAGGCGCTCGAACCAGCGCGGCGCCAGCGCGTCGTCGGGGAAGAGGCCCAGCGTGGCGGCCAGCACGTCGGCCTCCCACCCGTTCTCCTCCGCCTTGGTGTCGCCGGCGTAGCCCGTCGGGATGCTGCGCTCAAGCTCGTAGTTGCACTCTGCTTTCAGCAGCTGGTAGACGCACTTGCGCTGCGCGGCGGAGAGGCCGTCCCACTGGAAGAACGCGGAGTAGGCGACGGACATGGCCCAGAGGCTCGACTCCCACACGTGGTCAGCCGCGCTCGTCGAGCCCCAGTACTTGCCGTCGGAGCACACCTTCAGCTTGTTGGCCTTGTGGGTGGAGTACGCGAAGACGAGCGACTTGCGCGCCATCGACTCGAGGTCGGCCCACGTCACGCCCGACGGCAGGGCGACCTTTCCCTTCCCGTACTTCACGAGGAAGGCGCACACCATCGACAGGTCGGCGTTGGGGCGCACGCCGCGCTCGCCGCTGCCCATCGTGTCCTCGCCGCGGAAGCAGCCGCAAGCCTCGCCCGCGCTGTTCGTCGCGACGGCGTCCTGGTAGTCGTTCTTCATGTAGGCGGCGAAGTCGGCCAGCATCTGCAGCAGGTCGTCCTTCATCTCGCGCTCCGGCACGAACGCGCGCGTGACGACACCCTCCGTGGGGCTGCTGACGTCGGACTCCGTCGGCTCCGCGGGGATGTCGGCGTCGCCCTCCACGCGGTAGAGCCGCACGTTGTCCAGCATGATGCAGCTGCCGCCCGGCAGCCAGTCGACGGACACGGAGATGTCGACGTCGCCGTCCGCGGCGGTGCTGAACGCGAGGCGGCTCGTGGTCCACCCCAGCGTGGCGAACACGTTGGCCGAGCCCTGCCCGAAGCCGGTGGTGGCGCGCTCGCCGCCGGCGGCGAGCGTGAAGCCCGACGTGGCGGCGTTGGCGTAGCCCGTGCGCTGGTCGCAGGTGAGCACGTACCGCCCCGCGGGCAGGTTCCTCAGCGTCTGCGCCACGGTGGTGGCGCCGCTGCTCCAGCCCATGCGCAGGTAGTAGGCGTGCGTGCCGTCGGGGGTCGATGTGACGAGCCCGAAGTTGTTGTCGGCGTAGCAGTCTTTCGTGACGAGCAGGCGCGTGACGGACGTTCCCGTCACCGTCCAGCCGCGCGGCTGGTCGAGCCCCCATCCGCGCAGGCCGTCGGCCGGGTTCGTCACCTGCTGGAGCGCGCCGGTGTCGTCGGCCTCGAACGAGGCGTTGGCGATGTAGGCGGACGTCACGTCCTCCTGCTTCGCGCCGTTGTCGGCCAGCAGGGAGGAGGGGCACAGGGCCGCGAGCGGCAGCGCGGCGGCAAGGATGCGGAGGGTGTTCATGGGTGGCTGGAGTTCGTTAGAATTTGCGGGGTGTCCCGGATTAGGTGTAATCGCGGCAAATATAGCAAAAAATCCGCATACGGCGGACACCCGGGCCGTGTCCGCGCGCATTTTTCCGCCGCGCCGCGCGCGCAGCGGCCTCCGCGCGGCGGCTTTTTCCCTGCGGTGCGCCGGAATTTTGGCTGCGGTGCACCGGAAAATCAGCTGCGGTGCGCCGGAAGTTTTGGCGCGGCGCACTGCGGCTGAATTTCCAAGTACTTGGAAATATTTTTCCGGCGCACCGCGGCTGATTTTCCGGCGCACCGCGCCAAAACTTTCGGTGCGGCGCGGCGGAAGTGCCTGTGCGCGGGGGCGGATGGCGCGGCGCAGGTCACCGCTCGCGCTGGTAGCAGCCCGCGTCGGGGTTGTCCGCCGGGCGCGCCACGCCGTTGCGGTCGGTGGGGTAGAGGGCTGCGGCCGCGGCGTCGCCGATGCCCAGCGCGTTCGACTTTTCGCTCAGCCGGAAGTCGTAGATGTAGTGCTCGGTGTCGAGGTTCGCGAAGTTCTGCGCGCCCCAGGTGTGCTCGTCGGGCGTGGCCGTGCCGCTCCACGAGTTCCACTTCTCCGCGTCGGCGGTCTCGTTGGTGCACGTGGCGAAGAGCTGCTGGGTGGCCTCGGTGTCCTTGGCCGTCAGCGCGTAGCTGACGAGGCAGTGGGAGAAGGTGGCGTTGAACGCCGTGCTTTCGTCGGCGTGGCGGTCGAGCGCGATTTCGCGCGTGGCGCGTCCCGTGACGATGCAGTTGGCGAACGTGGCGTTGTCGAGGGGCAGCGGCGTGTCGCCGAGCGTGTTGGCCAGGTGGAGCGCTTTGCCGTGGCTGCCGCTCCAGGGGTAGAACTGCGCCAGGGTGCAGTGTGTGAAGTGGGCGCTGCCGCCTGCCACCGACACGCAGTTTCCGCGGGCGTTGGTGATCTGGGTGTTCGCGACGTGGGTCTCGCACTGCTCCGCGCGGAGGCCGTCGCCCGCCACGTTGTGGATGGAGGAGTTGAGCAGCCGGAGCTTGGGGGCGGCGGGCTGCGCGGAGGGGCCGCCCGCGCAGAGGATGCCGTAGCTGCCCCCGTGGATGTCGGCGTAGGTGAGCTCGTTGCCGCTGCTTTCCGCGCCGATGGCGATGCCGCCCCACTGCGCGTCGGTGCGGTCGTAGGGCAGGTAGGGGAACAGCTTGTCGGTGCGGTCGCCGCGGAACACCACTGGCGCGTCCTTCGTGCCGGGGCAGAGGATGCGCCCGTGCACGCCGAGGTAGGCCCCGCTGTGGAAGCAGAGCGTGGCGCCGGCGGGGATGGTGAGCGTGGCGCCGGCGGCGACGACGAGGCTGTCGTGGACGATGTAGGGGAGCCGCGCGCTGAGCTCGGTGTCGGACGTGATGGTCTGGCCGCGGAGGAAGTGCGCGTCCTGCCCGTAGGCTTCGAGGATGATTTGCTGGCGCGCGCCGCTCTCGAGGACGAAGGCGAGCGTGTCGCGGATGAGGAACGGGCTGTCCTGCCGGCTCGGGGCGGGGGTGACCTCGGCGAAGATGTGCAGGCTGTCGCCCCTCAGCACTTCCATGCCGGAGAACTGCGTGCCCGAATGGCCGTCGACATTGACGCGGAAGCCCGACGCGCCGTTGCTGGCGAGGCGGACGGAGGAGAGCCGCAGGGCCTTGCCGTTGCGGTTGTACACCTTGAACCGCTTCGTGGCGCTGCTGACGGAGGAGAACACGGTGTCGAACCGCACGGTGTCGAGCTCGAACTGCAACTTGTCGGCGGAGCTGGTGCTGAAGCGCTCGTCGTCGGAGCAGGCGGTGGCGGCGGCAGCCGCCGCGAGGAGGCACGCGAGGATGGCGGGGCGCGCCGCGCCGCGCTGCCTGCCGTGGAGATGGGATGTTTTCATGCTGCTGTGAACGTAGGCCTGCCGCGCGCCCGGACGATTCCCGTTGCCTTCGCGCGCGGCTCCATGCTTCTATAAACGTTGGGCCGCCGCGTTTATTTTGTCGGCGCGCCGTGTTTGTTTTGTCGGTGCGCCGCGTTTCTGTTGCCTGGCCGCCGCGCCGTGGGGGCCGCGCTGCCGCCGTCCGCTGCTTTCCGCTCCGCGCGCCGCGCAAAAACAGGAAGCCCCGGCAGACTTGTCGGTGTCTGCCGGGGCTTCCCTGTGTGTGCGCCGCGGACGGGCCTATGCCGTGAGGATGGACTTCACTTGCTGGTAAACGTTCTCGGCCGTGAAGCCCAGCTTCTCGTCGAGCACTTTGTACGGGGCGGAGAATCCGAACGACTCAAGGCCCCAGATGCTGCCTTCGGCTGCGGGCACAAGTCCGAGCAGATTGACGGGCAGGCCCGCCGTGAGGCCGAACTTCTTCACGCCCGTGGGGAGGACCGACTGCTGGTACGCGGCGGGCTGCTCGCGGAACAGGCCTTCGGACGGCACGGACACGACGCGCACCTTCGTGCCTTCCTTGCGCAGCAGTTCCGCACCCGCGACGAGCGTGCTCACCTCCGAGCCGCTGGCCACGAGGGCAACGTCGGGATTTTCGTCGCTGCCGGCAACGATGTAGCCGCCCCTTTGCACGAGGCTGTAGACGTTGCCTTCGGGCAGGTTCTGTATGTTCTGGCGCGAAAGGATCAGCGCGGTCGGGGTGGCCGTGTTCTCCATGGCGAGCGCCCACGCTGCGGTCGTCTCCTTTGCGTCTGCCGGACGGAGTACGAGGACGGAGGGCTTTCCGTGGTGGTTGTGCAGCTTTTCCATCAGGCGAATCTGCGCCTCCTGCTCGACGGGCTCGTGGGTGGGTCCGTCTTCGCCTACGCGGAATGCGTCGTGCGTCCAGATAAACTTGACGGGAAGTTCCATCAGCGCGGCCATGCGCACTGCGGGCTTCATGTAGTCGCTGAACACGAAGAACGTGCCGCAGGCGGGGATGACGCCTCCGTGGAGCGCCATGCCGATGCAGCAGCACGCCATCGTCAGCTCGGCCACGCCGGCCTGGAAGAACGCGCCGGAGAAGTCGCCGGCGGTGAGGGCGTGCGTCTTCTTGAGGAATCCGTCGGTCTTGTCGGAGTTCGAGAGGTCGGCGGACGCGCAAATCATGTTCGGCACTTGCTCGGCCAGGATGGAAAGGCAGGCTGCCGATGCCGAGCGCGTGGCGTCGTTGTCCTTCTGCACGCATTTGCTCCAGTCAATTTTTGGCGCTTTTCCGGCGAACCAGTCGGCCTGCTGCGCCGCAGTCTCGGGATGGGCTTCCGCCCACGCCTTTTCCTCGGCGTGGCGCGCTGCGCAAATCTCTTCCAGCTCCTTGGCGCGGTTTGCGTACAGTTCCTGCACTTCGGGGAAGATTTGGAATGGATTTTCGGGGTCGCCGCCGAGGTTCTTGACCGTGTTGGTGAAAGCGTCGCCGCCCAGTGGCGCGCCGTGGGTCTTGCAGTTGCGCTCGTAGCTTGAGCCGTCGGCCTTGAGCGCGCCCTTGCCCATGATGCATTTTCCGATGATGAGCGTGGGCTTGCCCTTCACACCCTTGGCCTTGTCGAGCGCACAGCGGATTTGTGCCGCGTCGTTGCCGGCAATTTCGATAACTTCCCAACCGAGCGCCTTGTATTTGGACGCTGTGTCTTCGTTCATCACTTCCTTTGTCTCTGTCGAGAGCTGGATGTCGTTGGAGTCGTAGAACATGATGAGGTTGTCGAGGCCGAGGACACCGGCGATGCGTGCGCCGCCCTGGCTGATTTCCTCCTGAACGCCGCCGTCGGAAATGTAGGCGTAGATGGTTTCCTTGGCGAACGTGGGGTTGCCGGTGTGCGCCGCCAGGAATTTTGCGGCGATGGCTGCGCCGATGGCGAACACGTGTCCTTGTCCGAGCGGGCCCGACGTGTTCTCGATGCCACGTGCGATTTCAAATTCGGGGTGTCCCGTCGTGGGAGACCCCCATTGGCGGAGCTGTGCCAGTTCGTCAAGACTGAATTTTCCAATCAGGCAGAGCTGGGAGTAGAGCATCGGCGCCATGTGGCCCGGGTCGAGGAAGAAGCGGTCGCGCCCCACCCATGCTGGATTTTTCGGGTCGTACTGAAGGTATTCCGAGTACAGCACGTTGATGAAGTCTGCGCCGCCCATCGCGCCGCCCGGATGGCCGGACTTTGCTTTTTCAACCGCCGCAGCGGCAAGGATGCGGATGTTGTCCGCCGCTTTGTTCAAGACATTGATAGGATTTGCCATATCTTTGATAAGAGTTTGTTTGGAGTGGAATGTTATTGTTTGTGACTGACCGCAGCTTTTTCGATGGCCAGTCCTTTCTTGTAGTTCTCGATGTAAGTGTTGAAGCCTGCAACGTCTTCTTCAGTCGGGGTAATCTCGAAACCGTCGTTGCCGGCGAACACTGATTCGTCGAGGAAGTCGGCGAGTGGCAGGCCTTTCTTGTTATTGACAAGGTATGACCCCAGCAGGGCAATGCCCCATGCGCCGCCCTCTCCTGCTGTTTCCATGACGGAGATGGGCGAGTTGAGGGCTGCGGCAAGAATGCGTTGTCCTACGCCTTTGGTCGTGAAGTAGCCGCCGTGGCCGGTGATGCGGTCTACTTTGATTTTTTCTTCTTTGAAAAGAATGTCATTGCCGATTTTCAATACGCCGATAGCTCCGTATAGATGGGCACGCATGAAGTTGGCGAGGGTGAACTTGTCGTTGGCGGAACGCACAAAGAGTGGACGCCCATCGGCCAATCCTGTTACGGGCTCTCCAGAGATGTTGTTGTAAGAAAGCAGGCCTCCACAGTCGGGACTTCCCTTCAATGCCACGTTGAAAAGGTTGGTGTAGAGCTGGTTCATATCGATGGGAATGCCCATCAGTTCTTGGTATTCCTTGAATATTTTTACCCATGCGTTGATGTCGGAAGTGCAGTTGTTGCAGTGGACCATGGCCACGAGGCTGCCGTCGGGCGTTGTCACCATGTCGATGACCTCGTAAGGCTTCGACAGCTCTTTCTCAAGAACAATCATAGAGAAAGATGACGTGCCAGCCGACACGTTGCCCGTGCGTTGCTTGACGGCGTTGGTGGCTACCATGCCTGTTCCTGCGTCGCCCTCTGGGGGGCAGATTGGAATGCCGGGCTTCAAGTGGCCTGACACGTCGAGCTTTTGCGCTCCTTCCGGCGTGAGGAATCCAGCGTTTTCGCCCGCAAGAAGTGCGGTCGGTAGGATGTCGAGCAATGTCCATCCATAGTTTTTGGAAGCGACAAGGTGGTTGAATTTCTCCACCATTGTGGTGTCATAGGTCTTTGTCGCAGGGTCGATGGGTATCATGCCCGAGGCATCGCCAACGCCTAACACCTTTTTCCCCGTAATCTGCCAGTGGATGTAGCCGGCGAGCGTTGTAAGGAAGTCGATGTTGCCGACGTGCTCCTCATTGTCGAGAATGGCTTGATAGAGGTGCGAGATACTCCAACGGAGTGGAATGTTGTAGGCAAAGAGCTCGGACAATTCTGCTGCGGCCTTTCCCGTGTTCGTGTTGCGCCAAGTGCGGAATGGTACAAGAATTTCCTCGTCTTTGTTGAATGCCATGTAGCCATGCATCATGGCGCTGATGCCGATGGCTGCCAATCTTTCGATTTCGATATCGTACTGGTCTCGGACATTGGCGCGGAGGTTGGCGTAACAGTCTTGAAGACCATACCAAATGGCTTCGATGCTATATGTCCAAAGTCCGTCAACCAATTGGTTCTCCCAAGTATGGCTTCCTTGCGCAATAGGCTTATTTTCTTCGTCAATCAAGACTGCTTTGATTCTTGTCGAGCCAAACTCAATGCCAAGAATAGCTTTCCCTGTCTCGATGGTGGATTTTGCATCTAAGTTCATGTGCGGTGATTTAACAGGCAGCGTTTAGCCCTTAAGGCCTTGCAGCGGGAAAAAGCCATTTTCCATGCCAGCCCTTAAGAACTAAACGCTGCTCAAGGTTTAACTAAGGGATTTGTTCAGCATATAGTAAACTTCGTTGTTGCGAAGTTGCTGCTTGAAGTCTGCAATGGTGGTATCCTTGTTGATGTGAACCATTTCTATGCCAGCAATTTCGGCATAGTCTTCCCAATATTCAGCAGTAAGCTTGTAAGAGAAGCAGGAATGGTGTGTGCCGCCGGCAAGAATCCATGCGCCAGCACCGACTTCAAAGTTTGGCATTGGTATCCAAAGGGCAGAGGCTACGGGCAGTTTTGGCAGTGGTTTTGGCTTAATGCACTCCACGTCATTGACAATCAGGCGGAAGCGGTTGCCCATATCTACGACGGTTGCAGTGATGCCGCTGCCCACTTTTGAGGTGAACACGAGGCGTGCCGTTTGTTCTTTACGGATGCCGATACCAAGGAAATGGACTTCCAGTTTGGGACGAGCTTCCGCTTTGATAAGAGGGCATACTTCGAGCATGTGGCTCTGAAGAATTGCCGACTTCGCTCCGTCGAAGTTGAGCGTGTAGTCCTCAAGGAAAGAACATTCTTGTCCTTGGCTCATCACCCACACTGTGCGGTAGAGAGCGGCGGATTTCCAGTCGCCCTCTGCTCCAAAGCCATAACCCTCGGCCATGAGACGTTGTGTTGCAAGTCCTGGAATTTGGTCGAAGCCTTCGAAATTCGGATCGTTGATGTCTTGCGTTCCGAGGTCGTCGAAATTTGTCGTGAAACCTTTTGCTCCCTTTTCTTTGAGGATGGAGCGGATGGCAAGTTCAGCCTTTGCAGCATTCCAAACCTTTTGGCCGTTGCCTTTCGTCTTGTCTTCGAGTTCGGGAGCGTGGTCGTATTCCTTCATGTAGGTGGCGAAGAGCTCGTCTGTTTGTTCGTCGGTGATTTTCTTCCAATGTTCCATCAGCTCACTGACTGGGCAATAGTCCACATGATAGCCCATAACTTGCTCTGCTGCTACTTTGTCGCCATCCGTCACGGCCACATTGTTCATCTGGTCGCCAAAACGCAGAATCAGCATGTCTTGTGCGTCGGCCCAAGCCGCTGCGACACGTGCCCAAACCGCAATGCTCTTTTGAGCCTTTTCATCTTTCCAATAGCCAACGACCACCTTTCTACGAAGACGTAGGCGGGCGCAGATATGACCGAATTCACGGTCGCCATGGGCACTTTGGTTCAGGTTCATGAAGTCCATGTCCATGGTGTCCCACGGAATCTCCGCATTGTATTGCGTGTGGAAGTGGAGCAAGGGCTTCTTTAGCTGCTGCAAACCGTGTATCCACATCTTTGCAGGAGAGAACGTGTGCATCCAAGTGATGATTCCGATACATTTTTCATCATTGTTTGCAGCTTTCATGACGGATTCCACTTCTTTGCTGGAATTTGCCGTACCTTTATAGACGACTTTTACAGGGATGTTCCCGCTATCGTTGAGACCGGCAACCATTTCCTTGGAGTGTGCATCAACAGCTACGACAGCGTCGCCTCCATAGAGTAACTGTGCGCCAGTTACCCACCAAATTTCATAATTTTCAAACATAGTGCTTATAAATTTGAAGTTAGTGTGAATTTTAATGTTTTTGCCCCTTTTGTCCATAATAGGCATTGGGGCCATGCTTGCGCATGTAGTGCTTTTCAATCAGTAGGGGGTTCATGGTCGTCTGTGGATTAACTGCGAAAGAAACGAAAGCCATTTTCGCACATTGTTCCATGACTTTGGCGTTGTAGACGGCATTGTCAGGACTTGTTCCCCAAGCGAATGGCCCATGATTTTTCACCAATACGCCAGGGGTGTGGTCGGGGTTGATTCCCTCGAACCGCTGGACAATCACATTGCCTGTTTCCAATTCGTAGTTGCCTTTCACTTCATCCTCACTCATGTCGGCTGTGCATGGAATGTCTTTGTAGAAATAATCGGCGTGCGTGGTACCAATGTTCGGTATGTCTTTTCCTGCCTGCGCCCATGCCGTGGCATAGGTGGAATGTGTGTGTACAACACCTTGAATGTTCGGAAATGCTCTGTAAAGAACAAGGTGCGTCGGGGTGTCGGATGAGGGATTGAGATTCCCATCAACGACTTTTCCTGTTGCCAAATCTACAACAACCATGTCCTCAACTTTCATTTCGTCGTAGCTGACGCCGCTTGGTTTGATGACGACCAAGCCGTTCTCTCTGTCAATACCTGAGACGTTGCCCCAAGTAAAGATGACAAGACCTTGCTTTACTAAGTCAAGGTTTGCCTTGAAAACTTTTTGTTTGAGTTCTTCTAACATAATCTTTAAATTGTTGTATTTTTGAATTGAAAGAGCAAAGCTCCGCGTTTTGAACTTTGCTTGTCAATCATGTTTGTCTTGAGAAGAAATTCACGCTCAGTCATACACCTCCTGAAATTTCGTTTGTCGATGTTGTTACCCAATATGGTTTCATAAAGAACCTGCATTTGAGTAAGTGTGAAATATTGTGGCAGCAGGTGTGCTGCGATTGGTTCTAAAAAAATCAGCTCACGCATTTTTTGTAGTGCTAATGTCACCATGTCTTGATGGTCGAAACAGAGTGGTGGCAGTTGCACATAGTCAACCCATTGAGCGGGATGCAGGGTGTGTTCGGCTTCGTACTTTTCCACATCGGACAAAGCGAAGTAAACAATGGAAACGACACGCTCTCCAGGATCGCGGTTTACTTCTCCAAAAGCACCCAGCTGGCGCATGAAGATGTTCTCAATACCAGTAAATTCTGTAAGGACTCTTTGTGCTGCTTCGTCGATACTTTCATATTTCTCGACAAAACCTCCAATCAAAGAGTTTTCGCCCTCACCAGGATTGTAAGGACGCTTGTGTATCAGAATTTTTAAGTGTCCTTTATTGTACCCAAATATAACTATATCAACAGATACTTGGAACTTTGGATATTTGTCGTAGTAAGCGTTCATGAATTTCTTGCTTTTCCTGTGTCTTGGTATCTGTCGATGGATTATATCAGACAAGTAAGTCAATTTCTTTTGTTACTGAATGACTGGTGATGCAAGATTCCATGTGGGAAGCCCGTTGATAGGGCTTCCTGCATGGAATCTTGTCACGGATTTACCACAATAGGGCGTAGAGAAGAATCGTAATAACGGCAATGCCGATAGTTCCGATAGTATAGCCACGCGTCGTTATGAAAAGTCTAAGGTCAATAGGTAGAGCTTTCACATCCTTCACGTTGTCCTTAGAATTGCTATAGAGCCAGATGGCATTGCATCCAACGAGGACTCCAAAGAAGATGAATGCTTGGAAACCAATGTCGTTGAGGTAATCAATGATGTTGTTGTCAGGGTCTTTTACCTGATGCGTTGCGCCAATTGCTACGACGGCAGCCGCAACGACAATCATCACAAGGCCTGTTGCGCCAAGAACCTTTGACCAAAGAAGCATCTTTTGCTGGGCTTTTGGAGCGGGCGTTTCGCAATGGACGTAAGTTTTGTCCAAATAGGACAAGAGAATAAAGAATGATACAAGGATGATGAAAATATAACCTGCACGGAATTGGAAGGCTACATCGGGGAAACAAACTTTGAAAAGAACGCCTAACGGGATAGTGAGAACGGCCGTCCATACTGCTGCAAGCGACGAGGCGCGTTTCCAAAGAAGTCCAAGGCCAAAGACTGTGATGATTCCAGGATAGATGAAGCCGGAATATTCCTGGATGTATTGGAACGCTTGATCGAGTCCTCCAAGAAGAGGCTTCACAGCAATAGCTGCGATGAGGAGAGAGAAAAGGGCCACGAGCCGTCCTACGTTTACTAATTGCTTGTCACCTGCACCCTTGTTGATGTATTTTTTATAAATGTCCATCGTGAACAGGGTTGAGGTGGAGTTGAACATGGATGCTAATGAGGAAATGATGGCTGCCGCAAGGGCTGCAAAGCTTAGACCTTTAATGCCCGTTGGGGTGAAGTTACGGATAAGCCAAGGATATGCATCGTCTGAACGCTGGATTTCACCTTGAAGATGGAGATCTGTGAATTGCTCGGGATTTTGCATAATGTAGTATGCACAGATACCTGGGACAACGACGATGAAAGGGATGAGAATCTTCAAGAAACCAGCAAACACAAGTCCTTTCTTGGCTTCGTTGATGCTTCTTGCCGCAAGTCCTTTTTGAATGATATACTGATTGAATCCCCAGTATCCCAAATTTGTCAGCCAAACGCCACCCACAACAGCTGCGATTCCGGGAACATTGGCGAAAGCACTCGTGTTATGTGATTCTTGAATAACGAGATGGAAATGTACGTCGTTGGTGTGAGAACCAGTGGTCAAATCTGTGTACATTTTTCCAAATGCTGCCAATGCACCATCCACTCCATCAATGGCATTGGCCATTTCAGCGAGAGCGACATAAGCCGTAATCAAACCGCCTCCGACGAGGAATGTTACTTGCATCACATCCGTCCAGGCAACGGAGGCCAAACCTCCATAGATGGAATATACACCCGCGACAAGGAATAGACCGATGATGATGACCATGCGCATTTCAATAGCCCATCCTCCGATTTCCAAAATTGCTCCTTGCAGACCGAGAATCTGCTCAATGGCCAGTGCGCCCAGCCAAGCTACGGATGTGAGATTCACAAACACGTAGAGGAAAAGCCAAAGGATTGAGAACGCGAGTCCAACTCCGTCGTTGTAGCGTTCGCGCAAGAACTGAGGAATTGTGAAGATTTTCCTTTCAATCATCAGGGGGAGAAGGAACTTGCCGATAACTACCAGCGTGATGGCTGCCATCACTTCATAAGCAGCAATGGCAATGCCGTCAGCGTAGCCCGTTCCGGACATTCCGATGAATTGCTCGGCAGAAATATTGGCGGCGATGAGAGATGCTCCCACAGCCCACCATGTCAGCGTGTTCCCTGCCAAAAAATAGTCGTTGGCACTTTTTTCCTTGCCGTCTTTGTTGCGGCTAAGAAACAATCCCAAGCATACCAGGATGATGATGTATGCCGCAAGAATGATAAAGTCGATAGTTTTGAAGCCTGATTGCGCCACTCGGTCGGCAATGCTCATTGCTTCAGCAAAGTGATTCATTAGAATATTAGGTGTGTAGTTGTTAATTTATTTTTTTTACAGAAAACTTGAACTTACAATAGCTCTTGTACGTCTCTCCAGGCTTTAGCCAAGGGTTAGAGGATTCCCAACCAGCCATGGTGTATTTGTTAGGCGAGTCCGGGTACTTTTGTGATTCAAGGCAAATGGCTGCTTGCTTTTTATAAGAAATCCCCTGCTTCCCTACGATAGAGCCATCCAAGAAATTTCCCGTATAGACTTGGATGCCAGGCTCATTCGTATAGACCTCGAGTACGATGCCCGAGCGAGGGTCTGATAGCGTGACGGCCACCTTGGAGGCGTCGCCCTTTGTGTTCAGACACCAGTTGTGGTCGTAGCCTCCACCAGCAGCGGCAATTTCTGGGTCTTTGTCGCCAAAATCCTCACCAAGAGTGCGTGCCTTGCGGAAATCAAATACAGTCCCCTCTACGGGACGTATTTCCCCCGTTGTCATGTATGTCGTATCGGTTGGGGTGTAATAGTCTGCGTTGATTTGGATGACTTCATCTGCAACGGTGTTGTTGGGGTCTCCGCTAAGATTGAAGTAGGAGTGGTTGGTCATATTGATGACCGTTTCTTTATCAGTCGTTGCCTCATAGTTGATTTCAATGGCATTGTCTTCGGTGAGGGTGTAAGTAACTTTTGCCGTCACTTCTCCCGGAAAAAGGTTGTCGCCATCGGAAGAGACCATCGTTAATTCCAAATGCAAACTGTCAACGAGGTATGCATCATAAACTTGATATTGAAATCCGTCAGGGCCGCCATGCAGACAATGTCCGAAATTGTTCTGAGGAAGTTGGATGGTGTCGCCATTGGTGACTATTCTTCCTTGTGCGATGCGGTTGGCATAGCGACCGATAGCTGCTCCAAAGTCCGATTGGTTGTTCTGTGGGAAGTATTTGTATGCAGAGTCGAAGCCAAGTACAACATCCTGTAATTCTCCGTTTTTGTCTGGCACCATGATGGATACAATACGCCCTCCAAAGTTGGTGATGCAGACTTCCATGCCTTTGGAATTTCTTAAAGTGTAGAGATTAACCTGCTTCTCTCCTTTGAGCTCATTGACATATGTGGTGTCAAAACTTGCAGGATGTAATCCTGAAAATGACTGCCCTGTACAAGAGCAGAGGATTACCACAGTCGTGGCAGTTCCCATGAGAGCTTTTGTCAATTTTTTCATGTTCTTAGATTAAGATAGTATAATTTTTGTAAAGTTAGCGGTTCATGCAACAACGCAGACGGCAATATTATATGTTGTGCAGCATATTGGTGTTTTTCTTACACTTATTTATCCTTGTCAGAACACCCGATAAGATAGACATCGAATAATCTCTTAGAGGAGATGCATGTCTGTCTATATGCGTTTCCCGCTGTTTTTCGATTTATTGATTGCTATGTGCAAAGATAGTTTTTTTCCATAAGATAAGTTTCTTAGTAAAACTTTTTTGTGTAATTGGGCGTAGAAAGGCGCAGGGGAACAGTGCATTGGCTAAAAGAAGATGAGGCTGTGTCGTAAAATCATAATTACGACACAGCCTCATTGGCTATGAAATGAAAAAAATCTTTAGCAAAGTTTACGAGAACCGTCGCCAATAACAACATCTATGACGATAGGATCTTTCCCGTACTTTTCTTTGAAGTCGTGTTTTGCCTTATCTATGAAATGAGTGTAGAGTTCATCGGCTACAAGGTTGATGGTGCAGCCCCCGAATCCTCCACCCATAATGCGTGAGCCAGTCACGCCGCAATCACGGGCGATATTGTTGAGGAAGTCGAGTTCTTCGCAACTGACTTCGTAGTCTTTGCTGAGGCCTTCATGTGTTTCGTACATCTTTTGACCAACCGTTTCGTAGTCACCGGCTTCGAGAGCGTCGCAGACAGCAAGTACACGGTCTTTCTCGCCAAGCACATATTTGGCACGGCGATAGTCAGTTTCTCCAACTTCAGTCTTGACTTCTTCTAAGTCCTCCCACGTGCAATCGCGCAATGTCTCAATCTTACGTTCAGGATGTTTGGCTGCAATGGCCTTTACAACATTTTCGCATGAATTACGCCGGTCGTTGTAAGGCGATCCAACCAGTTCATGCTTTACGCATGAGTTGATAAGCACCAACTTATATCCTTTGGGATTCCAAGGAAAATATTCGAACTCGCCGCTACGGCAGTCGAGGCGCATCAAATTGCCCTTCTTCCCATGTACAGATGCAAATTGATCCATGATGCCGCATTTCACTCCAAGGTATTTGTGTTCGGTTGCTTGCCCTGCTTTTGCCAAACTCATTTTGTCAATTTTGTTATCACCAAAAAGGTCGTTCATGGCAAAGGCATAGCAGCTTTCCAATGCGGCAGACGATGACATGCCAGCTCCGAGCGGAACGTCGCCGGCAAAGGCTGTGTCGAACCCCTCGACAGGGACTCCAAGACTCATCATCTCGCGTACCACACCGAAAATATAACGGAAGTGGCTTGCGTTTGGCCCTTTCGGGTCGTCGATGGAAAACTCTGCATAGTCTTTCAAGTCAATAGAGTAAGCGCGTATGTTCCGTGTTCCGTTAGGCTTTATTTCAGCAATGACTCCCTGCTGTACCGCACCAGGGAAAACGAACCCGCCATTGTAATCAGTATGTTCTCCTATAAGGTTGATACGCCCCGGCGAAGCATAAACATATCCTGTCTCACCATTGAAGTGCTTGATGAAGCGACTCCTAACGTCATCAATCGTTAGTTTCATAATGTTTTTGTTTTTATAAGGTTAGAGAATATTGTTCAATGTTTACTTAATTCCAATCTTTGATCCTTTCCAGCAGAACCAAAGGATGTAGATATAGTAAATGAACATGAGGCTGATGGCACAAGTTACACCGATCGAAGTGGGAGTGACAATCTCCTTGGAGGTAATAGCGTCGATGATGATTTGTCCGTCCGTAGCCAAACTTACCTTATCGACTACAGCGCCCATGACTGGTGTCAGAATGGCAGCCCCAATGACCCCTGTATTGATAATTCCTGAAGCAGCCTTTGTGTGACGGCCTAATTTCTGTAAGCCAAGATTGAAGATGAGAGGCCACATCACAGAATGGAACAGACCTGCTGCAAGCATAGCCCATACGCCAGCCATGCCCGGGAGGAAGAGCGATGCCACAATGCATACAGCCCCCAACGCGATACACCATGAAAGGAGTGTGCGTGGCTCGAACTTGGTCAGAATAGCTGCACCGATGAAACGTCCAACCATCATGCCGCCCCAATAGAAAGTCAAGAAAGCGGTTGCCCCGTCAAGTCCTAAAACCTTAAATTTATAGGGGAGCATAGATGGAACTCCGATTTCAATTCCCATATACATGAAGATGCCAAGAGCCCCCAACCAAACATGTGCATATTTGAAAACGCTGCTCTTTACAATCAACTTCTCACCAGCTTCCTCGCTTTGTTTGCCTTCGTCGATTTTGGGCAATTTCAGGAAAATCAAAATCAGACAAATAATGAAGGTGAAAATACCCAGTCCTAGGAAGGGGGCTGGGATATCTGCCCCCGTTGCCAAGGTGTTTCCTTCCGCATCTTTCTGAGTAAAGATAACGTAGGTGATGAACAGGGGCGCAACGGTTGTCGCAACAGAATTGAGCGCTTGGGATAAGGTCATTCGAAAAGCTCCTTTTTCAGGCGAACCAAGAACCATAACGTATGGATTCGCTACATTTTGGAGCATTACGACCCCCATGGCCACAATACACATGCAGCCAAGGAACACAGCGTAAATGGTGCTAACCTCTTTGTCGAGAACGCCATTGATTCCCAGAGAATTGATTGTGAATCCGATGCCGACGATACCCAAGCCCAAGATGAGCGTCCCCTTGTATCCGATTTTGCTCATTAGGAATGAAAATGGAATAGCCAGGATGTAGGCTCCATAGAAAGCAGTATTGACATACTGCCCTTGCTGAGCGGAGAGGTTAAAAGCTTTTGTGCATAATTCAATCATTGAGTTGTTCATGGTGGTGATGAACCCAATGAGGAAGCAAACGATAAATACGACAATTAGGGCAAATGTGTAATTGGGCCTTTGGGTGTTTGCAAAACTTTGTTGTGTCATTTCACTATTGTTTTTTCGATGTGAGTTTTTACTTACCGTTTTTTTGTTAAAAACAGATATCATGTTTAATGCGAATAGCCAGAATTTAGAAAGATTTTCCTTCAGCTATTAGCTACCCCAAACTTATAAATGGTTTTTTGTGTATAAGTCTCTCCGGGATTCAAGACAACAGATGGGAAGTAGGGACGATTGGGGGAGTCGGGAAAATGTTGCGCCTCGAAACAAATGGCAGATCGGCGGGGGAAAGTACTTCCATTTTGTCCCGGATAACCTGTAGCCCAATTGTCCGTATAAACCTGGACTCCAGGTTCTGTCGTATAGACCTCCATGGTTCGTCCACTATGAGGCTCCGTAATTCGTGCGGCGAAAGACAATTCACCCGCTTCCTTTTTGTTCAAAACAAAACAATGGTCATAGCCAGCGCCATTTTGTGTTTGGATGTCGTCTGCGTCGATGTCTTGCCCGACGGGTTTTGGTGTGGTGAAGTCGAAGGGCGTGTTTTTTACAGCGTCGATGGTGCCGAGTGGAATGGATGTTTCGTCGATAGGTATATAGTAGTCGGCGTTGATTTCGCACATCAAGTCGTTGATGGTTGGTGTCGGATTTGCAATTCCTGCCAATGAGAAGAATCCGTGGTTCGTCATATTGACGATGGTTTTCTTGTCAGAAGTGCCAATGTAGTCGATGATGAGTTCGCAGTCGTCTGTGAACGTATAGGTGACAGTCATGTTCAATGTTCCGGGAAACCCCTCTTCCATGTCCTTGGACACATAGTGGAGTTCTAATGTCTTCTCATCGACCTGTTTTGCGTCCCATACGCGGGCATGGAATCCTGTCGGGCCTCCATGCAAGGCATTTGGCCCGTTGTTGATGGCAAGTTGATATTCTTTTCCGTCGAGGGTGAATTTCCCTTTGCAAATCCTGTTGCCATACCGTCCGATAAGGGTCGAAAGAAATGGTTCTGGACTTGAGATTACGTCGTCAATGTTGTCGTGCCCTTGAATGACGTTTGCAACATTTCCATCTCTGTCCGGAACCATGATGGCTACAAGTGCGCCTCCGTAATTGGTGACAGCGACTTCATAGCCTTGCTTGTTTTTAAGGACATAAAGGCCTGTTTGTTTTCCTTCAATGTCTTTTTGGAAATCGGAGGCCTTCAGTCCTGAAAGATTTTTATCCCCTGCTGTGCTCATTGTGTTAGTTGTATTAGTTTTGTCTTTTTCCGTAGTATTAGGATTTGTGTTCGATTAACAATTGTAATGCAAATAAAATGATTTTTTCTGAACGAAACTAATATCTGCGCATTAAAATTTCAAAAAAGAGGAGCAAACGCTTTTTGTGCATTTCCCTCTCCTTTTCAAGGCTTCCCGTCGCGCCCGTTTTTGTCGATTCTGGCGAGGTGCTTTTACGTGCGTTTGTTGTAAGAGTTTTGTGTTGCGTCGTCATTCCATCGCGATTTGCTGGAGACTTAAAAAAGAAGGCTGGAAACCCATGCAGGGAATCCAGACTTCTTTGCAATCTGTTCTTACACAAAAAGGTGACGATGAGCGTCCTGTTGTATTGAACTGCCGATGTCAGTGGGGCAGAGACCTATGCTTTCGCCTTGAGCATTTCATCCATGTGCTTGGCTGCACGTCGGCCGTCGCCCATTGCGAGGATGACAGTGGCGCCTCCGCGCACAATGTCTCCACCTGCAAAAATGGTGGGGATGCTCGACTGCATCTCGTCATTCACCGCAATCGTGTTCTTCCTCCCGAGTTCAAGCCCTTCGACCGATTTGGGAACCAGGGGGTTGGGCGATACGCCTACGGCAACGATGGCCATGTCGATGTCGCGCGTCACGATGTCGCCTTCCACGGGTATGGGCGAGCGACGGCCGCTGGCGTCAGGATCGCCGAGTTCCATACGCTGCAGGCGTACTTGGCACACGGCGCCGCGCTCGTCAGCGATGTACTCGATTGGGTTGTGGAGCGTAAGGAACTCAATGCCTTCTTCTTTGGCATGCTTCACTTCCTCAAGACGAGCAGGCATTTCCGCCTCGCTTCTGCGATAGGCAATGAACACATGCTCCGCGCCCAAACGCTTGGCGGTTCGGCATGAGTCCATGGCGGTGTTGCCTCCACCTACGACCATTACACTCTTTGCCTTGTTGATGGGCGTGTCGCTTGCTGGGTTGGAGGCATCCATGAGGTTCACGCGCGTAAGGTACTCGTTGGACGACATGATGTTGATGGAATTCTCCCCTGGTATGTTCATGAAGTTGGGTAGACCTGCTCCCGATGCCACAAAAATGGCTTTGTAGCCTTCTGCTTCGAGGTCTTGCACTGTGATGGTTTTCCCGATGACACAATCTTTCACGAAGTGTACGCCCATTTTCCGCAAGTTGTTGATTTCAACATCAACAATGGCATTGGGCAGACGGAATTCCGGAATTCCGTACTTGAGTACGCCGCCAATCTCGTGGAGTGCTTCGAATACCGTCACGTCGTAGCCCATCTTTGCCATGTCGCCGGCGCAGGAGAGCCCTGCGGGGCCAGAGCCAACGATGGCAACCTTGATGCCATTCGCCGCTGCCACTTCGGGAAGAGCCATGCGGCCACTCTCGCGCTCGAAGTCGGCAGCGAAGCGTTCCAAGTTGCCGATGGCTACGGCGGGCTCCTTCATCTTGAGGTGTATGCACCGCGCTTCGCATTGTTTCTCTTGCGGGCATACACGGCCACACACAGCGGGGAGTGCCGACGTGGACTTGAGTACGCGGGCTGCCTCAAGGAACTGGCCGCGTTCAATGTTCTTGATGAACGACGGGATGTTGATGCTGACGGGACAGCCCTCCATGCATGTGGGCTTGGCGCAGTCGAGGCATCGTTTCGCCTCGGTCATCGCCTGTTCGCGGGTGAGGCCGATGTTTACTTCCTCTGTTCGTGTCGTGGCGCGGTAGGCTGGGTCGAGCTCGCCCATGACGCACCGCCCAATGCTGGTGCGCTCCTTTGGCTTCATGCTCTGTTGAAGCTCCACGCGCCAAGCGGCCTTTCGGTTGGTGAGCTCGTCCATGGGCGTGTCAGAAGTCATGCTCTCCGCTTGTCTGGCTTTTTCGCTGTCAATCTTGACGGCCGAGTCCGCGATGACGCTTTCGACGTGCCGTTCGAGTTTCCTCATGTCCTCGATTTCTGTCGATTTGAAAGCCCCCATGCGTTTGAACATCTCGTCGAAGTCCACTTGGTGCCCGTCAAATTCGGGACCGTCGATGCAGACGAATTTTGTCTTTCCTCCTACCGTGATGCGGCATGCGCCGCACATCCCCGTACCATCGACCATGATGGTGTTGAGCGACACGTCGGTCGGGATGTTGTACTTCTTGGTGAGCAGGCAGCAGAATTTCATCATGATGGCCGGCCCGATGGCAAAGCACTTGTCGATGGTCTCGCGCTGGATAACCTGCTCCATGCCCACAGTGACGACTCCTTTCTGTCCATAAGAGCCGTCGTCGGTCATGATGACAACCTCGTCGGAGTAGGCACGTACTTGTTCTTCGAGAATGATGAGGTCTTTTGAGCGTCCGGCAAGGACGGATATCACGCGGTTGCCCGCTTGCTTGAGCGCTTTGATGATGGGCAGCATGGGCGCAACACCTACGCCTCCGCCTGCGCAGAGCACGGTGCCGAACTTCTCGATGTGGGTGGCTTGTCCGAGCGGCCCGACAACATCGGTGATGCAGTCGCCCTCGTTGAGGTTGCACAGCTTGGCGGACGAATAGCCCACTTTCTGAACGACGAGGGTAATCGTGCCGTTCTCTGTATCGGCATCGGCAATGGTCAGCGGCATGCGTTCGCCGCTTGCGCCAACGCGGACGATGACGAAATGGCCCGCCTTGCGCGATTTGGCGATGAGCGGGGCCTCGACCACGAACTTGAATACTTTTTCCGAGAATTGCTCCTTACTGATGATTTTGTTCATTCGTTTGTTGGGAATTACGTGTTGGTTGTTTGTGCTGTTTATTCGAAATTCTTGTCGTCAAGATATTCGAATCCGCAGTAGGGGACAAGAACTGTCGGCACGCGGATGCCGCGTTCTGTTTGGTTGTTCTCCATGATGGCGGCCACGATGCGCGGCAGGGCAAGGGCCGACCCGTTGAGCGTGTGGCACAGCGCCGTCTTCTTGTCGGTGGCGCGACGGTAGCGGCATTTTAGGCGGTTGGCTTGATAGCTCTCGAAATTGGACGTGGAGCTGACCTCGAGCCAGCGCTTCTGTGCGGCCGACCACACTTCAAAGTCATAACAGATGGCGCTTGTGAAGGACATGTCGCCGCCGCACAGGCGGAGGATGTGGTAAGGCAGCTCGAGCTTGATGAGCAGACCCTCCACGTGGTCAAGCATTTCCTTGAGGGATTGATAGGAATGTTCCGGTGTGTCGATGCGTACGATTTCCACCTTGTCAAACTCGTGCAGGCGATTCAACGCGCGAACATCCTTGCCGTAGTTCCCGGCTTCGCGGCGGAAGCAGGCGGAGTAGGCGCAACGCTTGATGGGCAGGTCTTTCTCGTCGAGGATGACATCGCGGAAAATATTTGTGACAGGCACTTCGGCCGTCGGGATGAGGTAGAGGTCGTCCTCGTTGCAGTGGTACATCTGCCCCTCTTTGTCGGGCAGCTGCCCCGTTCCGTAGCCCGAGGCTTGATTTACGGCCAAAGGCGGCTGCACTTCAAGGTAGCCGCTCTTGCGTGCTTCGTCGAGGAAGAATGCTTCGATGGCGCGCTGGAAACGCGCCATTTTACCGATGTAGAAAGGAAAGCCCGCCCCTGTGACCTTTACGCCGAGGTCGAAGTCGATGAGGTTGTACTTTTTGGCGAGTTCCCAATGGGGCAGGGCGTCTTCGCCGAGGTCGGGGATGACGCCGCCTTCTTTGACGACCACATTGTCGCTGGCGTCCACTCCCTCCGGCACGTCGTCATTCGGAATGTTGGGGATGGTGCAGAGATGGCGGACGAGAACCTCCTCGGCCTCTTTCATCTTCAGCTGAAGCGCGGCGGCCGACTCCTTCAGCTTGGCCACTTCCTTCTTGGCCGCCTCGGCCTCGTCGTGCAGCCCCTGCTTCATGAGCTTCCCGATTTCAGCCGCATATTTTTTGCTCTCGGCCAGCGTCGCGTCGAGTTTCGTCTGTGTCTCGCGTCGAACTTTGTCGAGCTCGATGGCTTTCTGTACAGCTTCTCTTGCACCTTCGAAGTGCTTTTTCTCAAGACCTCTGACAACGCGTTCGGTCTCTTCCGTGATAAGTTTAAGAGTTAGCATTTATTTGTTTTTTAATGATTTCCAGACTCCCGAATAGCGCGTTGGTAGATGTCCTGCACGACCAGCCCTGCGAGGGTGAAGCCGAAGATGCCCACGGCGTGGGCGAGCGTTCCATTGATTTGTGCTTTCGACGAACACCACTCGTGGTTGGCGAGCGAGGGGTCTCCCAGCGGCACGGACGATTTGGGGCACATGCAGGCCGATGTTCCGCAGCTCTTGTTCTGCCCTCTGTTGGAGAGAAGTTCCTCGCTGTAAACGCATTGGAATTTCTTCGACGGGAAAAGGTGCTGCCGCTTGAACTTGTTGCGCAGTGCGCGCGCCAGGGGGCATCCTTTGATTTTCCAAAACTCGGCGACTTTGATGCGCTGCGGGTCAATCTTCAGCGCTGCCCCCATGGCGGAGAAAAGTGTGGCCTTGGTGTCGCAGGCGCGACGGATGAGGAGGCTTTTGTTCTCCAGCGAGTCGATGGCATCGACGATGTAGTCAAACCGGTCTATTCCGAAAGTCTCGGCCGTGTCGGCTTCGTAAATCTTCTGGATGGCAACGACTTCGGCTTTTGGATTGATTTCCAGAAGGCGGCTGCGCAATGCCTCCACCTTGACGTGTCCGACAGTTTTTGTCGTGGCCATGAGCTGGCGGTTGATGTTCGTAACGCAAACCCGGTCGCTATCGACGATGGAGAGGTGGCTGACCCCCGAACGCACGAGGCTCTCTGCACACCACGACCCCACGCCGCCCACGCCGAAGATGATGACCGACGCCGATGCGATGTCGTCCATCACGTCCGCGCCCATCAACAGCTCCGTGCGGTTGAAGATGCCTTTTTCAAAGCCCGTCATTGTTCATTTGCGTTTGCGCTGCGAGGCGCGGTTCTTCACGCGTCGGCGGATTTCAGCCTTGTGTTTGGCCGCTCCCGACTTGTGCGCCCCTGTCTTGTAGGATTTGATGCGGGCTTTCGTCTTTATCTTGCTCGGGTTGTCTCTCCGCTCTTTTTTTGCGCCGCCGAACTTGATGCCGACGGTCATGGCTTGCATGAGTTCGTCTTCGTTGACCATTCCGATGGAGGTTTAGTGGTGGAAAAGGCGGATGCCCGTGAATGCCATGGCCATCCCGTACTTGTCGCACGTTTCGATGACATGGTCGTCGCGTACAGAACCGCCGGCCTGCGCAATATAGCTTACGCCCGACTTATGCGCGCGCTCAATGTTGTCGCCGAACGGGAAGAACGCGTCGCTGCCGAGGCACACGCCCGTGTTCTTCGCAATCCACGCCTTCTTTTCCTCGGCTGTGAGCGGCTCGGGCTTCTCGGTGAAGAACCGCTGCCACGCGCCCTCGCGCAACACGTCCTCCCATTCGTCCCCGATATACACGTCGATGGTGTTGTCGCGGTCGGCGCGCCGTATGTCTGCCTTGAAAGGAAGATCCATGACTTTCGGGCATTGGCGCAACCACCAGACGTCGGCCTTGTTCCCGGCCAGCCGCGTGCAGTGGATGCGGCTTTGCTGGCCTGCGCCGATGCCGATGGCCTGTCCGTCTTTCACGTAGCACACGGAGTTCGACTGCGTGTATTTCAGCGTGATGAGCGCAATCTTCAGGTCGCGCTTCGCCTCATTCGTAAACTCCTTGTTCTGTGTGGGGATGTTCTCGAAGAGGTTGTCGCCGCCGAGGTCGATTTCGTTGCGGCCCTGCTCGAATGTGATGCCGAACACTTGCTTCCTTTCGATGGGGGCGGGAACGTAGGACGGGTCAATCTTGATGACATTGTAGGTGCCTTTCCGCTTGGCGCGGAGAATGCCCAATGCCTCCGGCGTATAGTCGGGCGCGATGACCCCGTCGCTCACTTCTCGCTTGATGAGCGTTGCCGTGGCCTCGTCGCAGGTGTCGGAAAGGGCGATGAAGTCGCCGTAAGACGACATGCGGTCGGCGCCGCGGGCGCGGGCATAAGCCGTGGCGATGGGAGTGAGCGGTATCTTCACGTCGTCAACAAAGTAGATTCGTCGCAGCGTGTCGTTCAGCGGAGTGGCAACGGCGGCCCCTGCCGGACTTACGTGCTTGAACGACGCAGCGGCTGGCATGCCTGTCGCGGCTTTCAGCTCCTTCACCAACTGCCAGGAGTTGAGCGCGTCCAGCAGGTTGATGTAGCCGGGACGGCCGTTGAGAACCTCGATGGGAAGCTCGCCCTCCTCCATGAATATTCTTGATGGCTTTTGGTTGGGGTTGCAGCCATACTTGAGTGCCAGTTCTTTCATTGTCGTTGCTTGATTTTTGATGTGGATTTTGCTGCAAAGGTAACAAATAATCAGCAGAAAATGTTTGTTCCCTTTCATTATATTGCGCTTTCTGCGGTTTTCAGGGCGTTCGCAGGGAACTGCCGGTCGCAGGCGCCCGCCCTCCCTCTGCACCGGGAAGCCCTTGTCTGTGCGCACCGAAAAAGGCGAGTCGGCGCACCGAAAAAAATGTCGCACTGCGGTGCCGTTCCGCCACGAGCGCACTGCGCGGAAATTTCCAAGTACTTGGACGAAATTTTCCAAGTACTTGAAAAAATATTTCTAAGTACTTGGAAATTCCCGCGCTGTGCGCCATTGCCGGAATTGCTGTGCGCTGGCTCGAGTTTTTCAACGCACGCGGACGATGGTGGTGGTGCGGACGAACGAAAGAAAAGGCCTGTAGGGGCGGACAGGTCGGTGTAACAGTACCAACAAGAAAGCGCCGGAATGACTTGTGGCTGTTGGAGTGTTTGGCTGTAAGTGGCCTTGTGTGGTAAAAAGAAGGCAGCCTTCCGCGGAAGGCTGCCTTGAAATGCTGCGGCTCTGGCTCTACGCCTATTGGACCAATATCTTTTTCCCGTTGACAATGTTCACGCCGCGCTGTGGATAGGCGTGCGTTGTCCCGTCGAGCGTGAACACCTGTTGTGCGTGCATCTTTCCGCTTGCCGGGAGTCCGATGGCCGAGGCATCCTTCACGGGCGACACTCTATAGAGGCCGCTGGCGTGGCTTTCGATGCGCGGCCTGAAGTCGGCATTCTTGTAGACTCCGAGATTCTTGTCTTCCCACATTTCGGTGACAGTGCAGGGCTGGTCTGCTCCGAAGCCGATGGCGGTCAGGTCGACGGGGATGTTGTCCGCTTCGTTCGCCACCTCGTCCAACGAAGCGTCGTAGTTGAAGACAAGAAATTCCACCGACGACTTGCTGCCCTGGCTCGTTCCCGTCTCGTCGATGCCGGCCAGCGCCGTGAACTTCACCGCCCCCTCGGGTAGGTTGAACAACATGATGGAGTTGGCGTGCGTGGCCCATCCGTAGGTGTATTTCGTGCCGCCCACCTTCAAGTCTCCGCCCTCAAGGTTCTTGTTCTTATGGATGCTTCCCCATCCGCATGTGGTTTTTACCGGGGTGAGGTTGGTCAGCCGCTTGGTTGTCCCGTCTTTCAGATGGATGGTTGGCTTCAGCCAGTCGGCGTGGTCGGAGTCGTAGCCGTCGCCAGCGTCGGTCACGACCAATAGCAGTTGCTTGGAGCCTTCGGGTAACTCCACTTCCACGTCTGTGCTGTAGCCAGTCGTGAGGTAGGAAATGGTGCCGCTGCGGTAGAGCGCGTTCGATACGTTGATCCAGTCGTAGCCGCCCGTGTTGAACACGGCCACGTATTTGTCGCCGGAATCGGGGTCGTCGGCCGTCCATACGATTCGGTTGCCGTCGCGCGACACCTGGCGGTTGTTGGTGGAGGAGCGGTGCATGGCGAGCACGCGCTCATTGGTGAGCAGAGTGTTTGTGAACGCGTCGTTTTGGGGCAAGTCGCCGCCGAACATGAGCGGCGACTTGAAGATTGTCCACAGGTTCATCAAGGTGCGTTGCTCATGCTGCGTGAAATTCGTCCAGCGCTCCTGTCCGCGCTCGCCGCGTATGCTGATTTTCCCGAGCGGCAGCATGTCGGCGTCGGGCCAGTGTCCTTCCTTTATATAAGGAGCCCATTTTGCGCAGATGCCGAACTGGTAGTTGAGCTGGCTCCAGTTGTCCCAGAAATCGTCCACCGTCCGCCAAAGGTTTGCGTTGGCGCGGAGATGGTCGATTCGCTCCACGGGCGTTTCTCCGGGCGAGAGGCTGAGCACGATGGGACGGCCTGTCTGAATGATGGCGTTGTGGATCATCTCGATTTCGGCCCTGTGGTAGGGGCGCGAGATGTCATCGACTTTCACGTAATCGACGCCCCACGATGCATACAGGTCGAAGATGGAGTTATAATACTCCTGCGCTCCGCGCTTCTTGTAATCGACCTTGTAGTTGTCGCGCAGCCATGTGCAGGCGGAGTCGTTGCTTGCTATCATGTCGCAGGTGACGCCCTCCGCCCCCAGCACGGGGCATTTCTTTTCCGCAGCTTGCTTGGGCAGGCCGCGCATGATGTGGATGCCGAACTTGAGGCCTTTTGCGTGTACGTAGTCGGCCAGTGCCTTAAACCCAACGCCGCCGGCTGCCGACGGGAAGCGATTGACGGCAGGGATGTAGCGTCCGTATTCGTCGATGTTGTAGACGGGGTTCGTTTGGTTGTAGCCGCCAGCCTTGTCGTTTTCCACGAACCAGCGGATGTCCACCACGACATATTCCCATCCGTATTTCAAGAGGTGCTCCGCCATGTAGTCGGCGTTGGCCTTTACTTCTTTTTCCACTACGGTCGGGCCGTAGCAGTCCCACGAGTTCCAACCCATCGGAGGGGTCTTTGCCCATGTGCCGATGTCGTCGGCCTGGGCTTGGAGCGGCGTTGTGTTCGCCATGAGCGTGCACACAGTGAGTGCGAAAATGAGTGCTTTCATAAAACGGATATTGGTTAATGGTTAATCAGATATATGTGCCTTTTGCTTGCAAAGTTAAGGATTCGGTAAGGGCGTGGAAACAAAGTCGATGGCTGCCATGGTACGTTCGGTTGCGATTTGTGCGGAATTTATTGAATTTTAACATCTGCGTACGATATAAAACGCTAACTTTGCGCCCAATTTTAGTATTGTTCGAATTTAAGTATTGCGGAAGAATATGGCAAAACACTTGAAATTGGAGGATTTGACAAAGGGGAATATTTGGACGATAACGGAGGCGGAGTTGAACAGAATGCTTTTCGAAGGGAAAAAGCAGGATGGGTACGAAGACAACGAAGCCCACTACATGAACATCATCAAGCCTGTTTTCGACATTCGGTATCTCGACCGCTCTGACGAGGGGCTCGTGGCGCAGTTGGAGGCGGAACGCTACGAGGTGTTCTCTGCCACGAGCGAAGGAAACAACAATGCCATTGCCATCCGCAAACATCAGATACGGAAGATTTCGGACCTCACTCTCGAGAATGTTGCCCATTTGTTGCCCGAGGATGTGCTTGGCCTGATTGAAAAGAATATGGGCACCGGGTGGCAGGGACTGCCGCTGGCATTGCAGGATGTCATCGAGTCGGCGTTTTATGTCGATTGCTCCGTCCTTCCGGCCTATGCCATGCACCGTAAGGGCGGTATCATCGAACGCCGCAAGGCTGATGGCTACGAGGTTCTCGAGATAGCGCGCGGCAACTGGGTGGAAGGTGTGTTCATCAAGGCCAAGCCCAAGGTGGAGAAAGTGAGGTTCTCGTCGGCATTCATCACCCGCAAGGATGAAATGCCCGAGGAACAGGAGGGAACGGAGGAAAATGGCGACACCAGCGAGGCGGAGACTCCCGACACGCCCGATGAGACGGAGGAGGCAGTGGAGGAGGAAACTCCTAATATTGAGGATATAGATGTTATTGACGAAGCCGACATGGATGACGAAGCGGAGGAAGAATAAGCATCTTCGGCTTTTGCGAAGAGAGTGTGGTCAAACTATTTTGTGGAAACAATGAAATAATATTAGGCGAACCTATGCGTGACCAAAGCGAAACCAACGAACTGAAACAAAACACCACCTATGGCGAGGCTGTTGTGCAGGAAGAGGAGATGAACTTCAACCTCCGATTTCTTTTGTTCTTGTTCCTAAGGTACAAGTATTGGATTCTTATTTCCATCGTAGCCTGCATGGCTGTTGTTTGGGTGTATCTGCGCTATCAGTCTCCTGTATACGGCATCACGGCAAAGATTCTGATTAAGGATCAGGATGCCCAGCGCAACCGCATATCGTCCATCAACAACACGCTGATGGAGATGGGGCTTCGCAACAGCAGCGAGGGATTCGATAACGAGGTCGAGGTGCTTGCCACACGCACGTTGAACAAACGCGTGGTGCGCGACATGAAGCTCTATGTGTCCTATCATAAGGAGGGGCGTGTGAAAGATGCCGAAGTCTACGGCAAGTATTCGCCTTATCTTGTGGATTATGACAACGACCAGATGGACTCCCTTGCCTATACCATTGAGGTGGAGATGGCACAAAGTGACAAGTTCATCAAGGCAACGATTCGCTATAAGGACGCAGAGCTGACCAAGACGATAACGTCCTTCCCCTCCATCGTCCGCACCAGTTTCGGCAATGTGACCATTGCGAAGAATCCGCAGCTGGAGCAGCAAGGCGACAATGCCTATATCCTTGACAGGACACTCTTTGCCCGGATTAAGCCGATTAACACCGCCGCAGCCGTTTTCACTTCGCGCCTGAGTGTGGAGGAGACCTCAAAGCTGACGACGATTGCATCCATTACTTTTACAGACAACATACCCGAACGCGGCGTGGACTACGTTAATGAACTGGCCAAGGCGTACAATGAGGACGCCAACGACTATAACATGGAGGAGGCACGCCGTACCGCCGACTTCATTGACGAGCGTCTCGGTATCATCAGCAGGGAATTGAGCACCACGGAGGCAGAACTCGAGCAGTATAAGATTTCCACCCGGACGGTAGAGTACGAGCAGGATGCCGCCACCAACATGTCGCAGAACATCCGTTATGAGAACCAGATTGTGGATGTCAGCACGCAGATACAGCTCGTCGATTACCTTTCCAGCTATGTGAACGACCACAGGAACAACTATCAGGTCATCCCCTCGAACGTGGGCTTGACCGACGCTTCGCTCACGGCCACCATCGCCAAGTACAACGAGGCGGTCATGGAGCGCAACCGCCTGCTCCGCACCGTCGCCGAGAACAATCCGTCTGTGAGTACGCTGACAGAGCAGCTCGACGGCTACATGGTGGGCATCCGATCGTCGTTGGCCAGCAGGAGGCGCCAGCTTGCCTTGCAGCGCCGCGAGCTGGAGTCGCAGCAGGCCAAGTACAATACACGCATCTCGGCCGCTCCCACAAAGGAGCGCGCCCTCAAGGACATCAACCGACAGCAGGAGGTGAAGTCGGGCCTCTACCTCATGCTCTTGCAAAAGCGAGAGGAAAATGCCATCCGCCTCGCATCGGCCGCCTACAAGGGTAAGGTAATCGAAGAGCCGATAGCCTATGGCCCGATTGCGCCGAAGAAGAAAATCTTCTACCTCGTGGCTTTCGTCGTGGGCTTGCTCATTCCGTTCGTGGTGTACTATGTGCGTCAGTTCTTCCGTTACCGCATTGAGGGGAAGGACGACCTTGCGCGCCTCACGTCGGTGCCGTTGCTTGGCGCCATCCCATTGGTGAAAGCGCTTGCCAAGGGCAACCGTACGATTGTGGTGCAGGAGAACCATAACAGCCTCATGGTGGAGGTCTACCGTACGCTCCGCTCCAACCTTCCGTTTGTTCTTAAGGGCGACCAGAATGTCATTCTCTTCACTTCGTCGGTTTCGGGCGAGGGAAAAACGACAATTGCCTCTAACCTTGCTGCCAGCATTGCATTTATGGGCAAGCGGGTCATCATCGTCGGCCTTGACATCCGCAAGCCGAGACTTGCGTCCCTGTTCGACTTGCCCGACACCGAAAAAGGAATCACCACGTATCTGTCGCACGACCCCAATGACTTCGCGCTGCTCGACAGCCTGGTGCAGAGCACAGATGTCAGCCCCAACCTTGACATTTTGGCCGCAGGCCCCATTCCGCCCAATCCGGCCGAACTACTTGAGCGCGAGAACCTTGCGAGGGCCATCGACCACTTGCGCAAGAAGTACGATTATGTGTTGCTCGACACTGCTCCCGTGGGCATGGTGGCCGATACGGTGACCATCGCCCAGCACGCCGACGCGACGCTTTTCATCGTCCGTGCCAATTACACGCTCAAGTCGGACATCGAACTCATCAACGAACTGGCTGACGACAAACGACTCCACAATGTGAACCTTGTCCTAAACGCCGTCAAAGAGGAAAGCACCTCTAACTACGGCTATGGTCGCTACGGCTACGGCTATGGTCGCTACGGCTACGGCTATGGTTATGGCCAAAAGGACGGTCAGAAATTAGAGGAAGTGTAAACGCCATAAACAGGAACCGCTATGCTTATTGCTGTTGATTTCGACGGAACAATCGTCGAACACCGCTATCCGGAGATTGGCCCTGAAAGGCCGCATGCCATCGAGGTGCTGAAAATGCTTATTGCCGACCGGCACAAACTTGTGCTATGGACGATGCGCGAGGGGAAGCTGCTGGACGACGCGATCGTTTGGTGTGCGGAGCGCGGTGTGGAGTTCTATTCCGTCAACAGTGAGACGTCGGCTCGCTTTCGTGAGGCGCGCAGTGATGAATTCTCGCAGAAGCTCAATGCCGACCTCTTCATTGACGACAAGAACATCGGCGGCCTTCCATCGTGGACCGACATCTACCACATCATCACCAAAGGCTTTTCCTACGAGCAAATTATCCGTCGCCGGTTGAAGCAGGAGCAAGAGGTCGTCGAACCTCCTTTCCCGGCATGGATGTTTTGGAAGAAGAATAAACGTGGTCGCTGACGACGCATTGTGAGACAGCACGGGCTGGGCGCCAACAAGCGTCCCAGCCCGTGCTGTCTCACAATGCGTCGTCGATGCGGTTGCCATTCGATGGCGCGCGTGGAGAACATAACGGCCGCAGACGGGTTGTGTCTTCCGTCTGCGGCCGAATCTTGTTCCGTGCGCGCCGTCACTCGGCTTTCTTCGCCTTTGGCTTGGCCGCCTTTGGCGCGGCCTTTTCCTTGGTGGCGCACTTGGTGGCGCATCTCGCCTTTGGCGCGGGCTTCTCTGCCTGCGCCGGGGCCATGCTCGCGAGTTGCCTCTGCAGCTTTTCAATCTCCTTGTCCTTTTCCTCTATCTCCTCGCCCTGGTTCTTGATGGTGGTGAGCAGCGAGTTGAGCTCTTCGTTGTCGATGTCGGCAGGGTAGAGCGTATTCACGCGGTTGATGAAGTCGCCGAGGATGTTCATGTAGTTCGTGAATGCGTCGTACGGGCCGTCGTAGATTCCGCGGTTCATGCCGACGCTGTTCTGCTTCGTGGTCATGAAGCGGAAGTTGTTCGAGGCCTGCAGGTAATCCCAGTCCTGCTTGATGCGGCGGTCCGTACAGATGCGCACGCGGTCGGCCACGCTGTACAGCTTGTTGAAAGCCTCGCGCTGCATGGCGTTGCCGAGCCAGCACGATGTGTCGCGCTCCTCGTCCACCCAGCTGATGGAATAGGGCACGTCGAGCGGCGCGACCGACTTGCCTTTCGAACACAGCTCTCCGGGCGTGGAGAACATGATGCCGCGCTCGCGGGCGCAGTGGGGCAGCGCGCGCAGGAAGTCCAGTATGTTCGACGACAGCGGCTGGAAGATGCCCAGCGCGCTCAGTTCCATGAAGATGTTCACCACGTGGTCCTCCTCTGGCAGCCCGGCAATCCAGTCCATGTAGGTGTCGGCGAACAGCGGATATTCGCTCCAGCTGGTGTCGCTGAAGCGCAGCGAGATGTCGTCGGACAGCTTGTAGTCGCGCAGCAGCAGCTTCAGGCCCGGAGCCATGGCGCAGTGGTAGATGAAGTGGGGCGACTTCCAGCCAAGAATGTGCTTCGCTCCCTCGGCCAGCATTCCCTTGAAGCCCATGGCCGCCACCTGCGCGCCAATCTCGTCGTTGTAGATGAGCGACGAGTTGCGGAACACCTTCGGGGCCTTGCCAAACAGCTCCTTGATTTTGTCCCTCATGCGCAGGCACTCCTCGCGGAACGACTCCTCGTTGCCCAGCGAGGCCAGCCCGTGGCTGTATGGCTCGCAGAGAAATTCCACGCAGCCCGTGTCGTTCAGCTCCTGCAGCAGGTCGATGACTTGCGGCGCGTGCACCTCAAGCTGCTCCAGTCCTACGCCCGAGAGCGAGATGGCCACCTTGAAATACTTGTCGTTCTCCCTCGCCATGGCGATGAGTGTTTGCAGCGACGGCACATAGCTGCGTTCGGCGATGTCGTTGATCGACCTTTCGTTTTCGTAGTCGTCGTAGTAGTAGTGGTCGCGGCCTATGTCGAAGAACCGGTAGCGTTTGAGATGGATAATCTGGTGCATCTCAAAGTAAAGACATATCGTTTTCATTGTATGAGATTTTTAAGTTAGCTGTAAAACTTTGCGATGGTTTGCTCGTAAAGGCCGCGAATGCGCTGGCCCACCTTTTCCCATGTGATGCCGTCCACCTCCTTCAGCCCCTCCTCTTGCAGGTATTTGAAGAGCGAGGGGTAGGTGCAGATGGCGTAAATTGCGTCGGCCATCGCATGGATGTCCCAATAGTCGGTCTTGATGACGTTGGTGAGTATCTCGCCGCAGCCCGACTGCTTTGAGATGATGCTCGGCGTGCCGCACTGCATGGCTTCCAGCGGCGCGATGCCGAACGGCTCGGACACCGACGGCATGACGAATACGTCGCTGTCCTTGTAGCATTCGTACACCTCGCGGCCTCTCATGAATCCGGGGAAGTGGAAGCGGTCGGCTATGCCGCGCTCGGCCACCATGTTTATCATCTCGGCCAGCTTGTCGCCCGAGCCGGCCATGCAGAAGCGGATGTTGCGCGTGCGCTGCAGCACGAGCGCGGCTGCCTCGACGAAGTATTCCGGGCCTTTCTGCATGGTGATGCGCCCGAGGAACGTCACCACTTTCTCTTTCGAGTGGTCGGGGCGCGGGATGTCCCGCAGCTCCTGGCTGAGCGGGTACACCGCATTGTGCACGGCGAAAACCTTGCTTGGCGGCTGGTGGTATTCGTTGATGACGGTGCGGCGCGTCAGTTCCGACACGCACATGATGCAGTCGGCGTGGTCCATGCCGTCCTTTTCGATGCCGTACACCGTCGGGTTCACATGGCCGCGCGAGCGGTCGAAATCCGTGGCGTGCACGTGTATGCAGAGCGGCTTACCGCTCACGAGTTTCGCGTGCACTCCCGCCGGATAGGTGAGCCAGTCGTGCGCGTGGATGATGTCGAACTGCTCCGTCCGCGCCACCACTCCGGCGATGATGGAGAAGTTGTTGATTTCGTCGTGCAGGTTGCCGGGGTAGCCGCCCGCGAACTCCATGCAGCCCATGTCGTTCACGTGCATATAGGAGAAGTCCGCGTAGATGTGGTCGCGGTAGCGATAGTAGTCGTCGGGCGACATGTACTGCGGCAGCCGCGACCGCACGTAGTCATAGTCGTGGTCGCGGTACACGATGGGCACCTGGTTCATGCCCACAATCTTGAGAAACCGCTCCTCGTCGCCGCAGGGCTTGGGCATGCAGAACACGGTCTCCATGTCGCCCTGCAGGCTCAGTCCCTTCGTGATGCCGTAGGAGGCTACAGCCAGTCCGCCGTAAATCTTGGGGGGGAATTCCCACCCGAACATCAGAACTTTCATATCTTTCCTCCTCCTATGTCGTTTCGTTAAACAGTCGGTTCATCAGCTTGCTGGCGCGCAGCACCTCGGCCACGTTCATGGCGAACGACAGCGCGCCGCGCCCGTGGTAGGGCGGATTGCCGTCGAAGAGCTCGGGCAGCGTTCCGATGGCGTGGAAGAACATCTCGTCCTCCAGCCCCACGAAGATGCGGTTGAAGAGCGAGAACGACGTGCGCCCGTACACTTTCATGCACGTCTCCAGGTAGAACCCGGCGAGCCAGGGCCACACCGTGCCTTGGTGGTAGGCGGCGTCGCGCTGCGCCTCGCCCCCCGCGTAGATGGGGTTGTAGCCTCCGCTCTTCGGCGACAGGCTGCGGATTCCCTTGCAGGTGAGCAGCTCCTTGGTGCAGATGTCGAGCATCTTCTTCTTCTCCGCCTTGGTGAGCGGCGTGTGCTCCAGCGACGTCGCAATCAGCATGTTGGGGCGGACGCTCCACGAGATGTAGTTGCCGTCCACGTAGTCGAGCAGGTAGCCGTGCTCGTTGAGGAGGGTCTGTTTGAACGCCGCGCCCGTCTTTTCGGCGAGCCGCACGTATTCGCCGCTCTCGTCGCCGCGTCCCCGCCGTGTGAGCAGGTCGGCGTTGAAGAGCAGCGCGTTGTACCACAGCGCGTTGATTTCCACCACGTAGCCCGAACGCGGAACCACGGGCCGCCCGCCCACGCACGAATTCATCCACGTGACGGCCTTGTTGCGCCCGTTCGTGTAGAGCAGCCCGTTCTCGTGCAGGAACAGGTTCTCGTGCCTGCCCTGCTTGATGTAGTCCACCACGTCGTCCACCAGCTCGCCGTACTTGCGCGCGGCCTCGTCGGCGGACACCTGCAGCGCGTACTGCTGCACGCACCACACGGCCCACAGCAGCACGTCGGGCTGCTCCGCCTCGTAGAGCTGTACCGACAGCGACCGGCCGGCCATCAGGTCGCGCAGCCCCTTCTCGGCCGTCCCCATCACGCGCTCGAACGCCTCCGTCTCGCCGCACGCCAGCGTGAGCCCGGGCAGGGACACGAACGTGTCGCGGGCGCGTGTCTTGAACCACGGATATCCAGCCACGATGTAGTGCTCCCCGTCCTTCACGTAATGAAACTGGTGGGCGGCGTTCACCAGACACTGCTGGAAGCTGTCGCGCGAGGTGTGGACTTCCACCTCGTGGTCGAAGAGCCGCTTGGCCGCGTGCATGTCCAGCTCGCCGACGCCCGCCGAGAACACCACGCTCTCGCCGCGGCGCAGGTTGAACTCGAAGTAGCCCGGAACGTACAGGTCCTCGCTGTAGTCGTAGCCCAGCTCCATCTCGCGCTGGTATTCGACGCCGTGGTACCAGCACGGCTCGAAGCGCCAGTCGGCGGACTTGCTCACCTGCATGTACAGGTCGGGGTAGTTGTCGTAGAGGCGCGTGCGTATCCCGTTGTCGCAGGGATGGTAGTCGCGGCGCGCCTGGGCGTTCTCGTGGGTGAGCCCGGACACGTTCCTGAACGCCAGGAAGGGGCGCAGGCGCAGCGTCGTGAGCGAGTGCGCTTCAAGGAGCGTGTAGCGAATGAGCACACGGTTCTCGAAGTGCTGGAACACCTTCTCCTTCTTCATGATCACCCCGCCAATGCGGTAGAGCGTCGTGGGCACCTTGTCCCACTCGCACTCGCGGATGTACTTGTGCCCGTTGGGCGAGTAGACGCCGCCCAAATAGCGGTGCAGCCCGAGGTTGAACTCCGCCCCATGCTGCACGACGGTCTCGTCGAGCGAGGACAGCAGCACGTGGTTCTCGTCGTCGATCTCCGGCACCGGCACCACGAGCAGGCCGTGGTACTTGCGCGTGTTGCAGTCCACGATCGACGAGCAGGAGTAGGCGCCCGAGCGGTTCGTGCGGAGTATCTCCTTGGGGAGCGACTCCTGCAGGTTCGTCATCAGGGTCTTGTCGAAACGTAGATAACTCATAGTCATAGTATGTTTTAAGGTCGTTCTTCCGAGGTATCTACCAACAAATGTAACGTTTTTTCACACCACCGCGCAACGTTTCAGCAGAAAAATGTGCGCACGCGTGGCAAACTTCCTCCGAAACGCCCGCAAACATGTTGTTCAGCAGTTTTTTACCCCCGAAACACTTGGCGCGCTCTCCGGTTTCGCCTAACTTTGCAACGATTTTCGCGGAAGGCCACGCGCAGGGGCGCGCGGGCCGCCGCTCCGACGCACACATGGTAAGAAGAGAAAACATCACCGCCGACGACATGATGCAGCGCATCGACTCCATCGTGCGCCTGCTCACCGACGAGCAGCGCGCGGGGCTGCGCGCCTGCATGAGCTACCGCCGCTACGGCAAGAACGAACCGATCTACAGCGAGGGCGACGTGCCGCAGCACCTGCTGTGCCTGATGAGCGGAAAGGTGAAGATTTTCAAGGAGGGCGTCGGAGGACGCACGCAAATCATCCGCGTCGTCAAGCCCGTCGGATTCTTCGGCTACCGCGCCCACTTCGCCAACCAGAACTACGTCACCGCCGCCGCCGCGTTCGAGCCGGCGCAAGTCTGCTGCGTGCCGATGGAGTATGTCGAGCGGCTCGTCGCGCAAAACATCCAGCTCGCGCAGTTCTTCATCCGCCAGCTCAGCGTGGACCTCGGCGTGGCCGACCAGCGCACCGTCTCGCTCACGCAGAAGCACATCCGCGGCCGCCTTGCGGAGGCCATCCTCTTCCTGCGCGACAGCTACGGCCTTGAGGAGGACGAGGCGACCCTCTCCATCTACCTCTCGCGCGAGGACCTGGCGAACCTCTCCAACATGACCACCTCCAACGCCATACGCACGCTCTCCGCCTTTTCCGCCGAGCGGATGCTGGCCATCGACGGGCGGAAGATAAAGATTATCGACGAGGACCGCCTCAAGAAAATATCGCGCATAGGCTGACGCGGCGCGCGGGGCGCGGACGGGCAACGGGCTCTCCGCGCCCAGCGCGCCTTCAGCCAGCACGGACGGCGCGGCCGTGGTGCAAGCGCGCCAGCGCCCGCCCGCACGAGTGTTCCTGCTCGTGCGCGCGGGCGCTTCCTGTTTGGCGGCCGTGGCCGCCCGCCCGGCGGGCGGCGCGCACGGACAAAGGGCGCGGAGCCGCCCGTGTCCCTCCGAAACAAACAGACAAATCGATAGGAGGGAGGTGAGCAAGGCCCTGCGCCCTTTCAGGCGGGATGCCGCCGGCGGGCTGTCGTGCCGCCGCGCCGTTCCGCCTCAGAATCCGCCGCCGCCCGGGCCCGGGCCGCCGAACCCAGGACCTCCGAAGCCCGGGCGTCCGTTTGGCCGGTTGCCCCCGCTGCCCATTCCGGGCCTGCTCCCGCCACGCTGCAGGTACACGCGCGCGGCCTGGGCGGGGGTGAGAATCTCAAGAAACTTCGGCAAGTAGTCCTTGTCCACTTGCAGCTGCTTCTCCTGCCGTTCGAAGTTGCGCTGGATGAGCTGCGCGGCCTCCTCGTCGGTCACCTTCGACAGGTCGGCGCGCTCCTCCGCACGCTCCTGGTTGCCCCCGGTGGGGTTCACGGCGTTGTGGCGCGTGTTCTGGTAGTCGAGGTAGAGCGCGGTGAAGCGGTCCTTGTCGCCGTCCTTGAGCTTCATGTCCTTGGCCAGGCGCGTGGCCTGGCGGTTGTAAACCTCCGTGATGTCGAAGTTGTCCTGCCGCGTGCGACGCCGGTCGCCGCCGTCTTGTGCGAAGGCTGTTCCCGTGGCCAGCAGCAGCGCGAGTGCCGCTGCGAAAAGATGTTGTTTCATAGGCAAAAAGTTTTTGAATGTTTGGTTGCTCCGTGGCGCGTTGCGCTTTGTCCTTTTGACGCGCGGCGGCGGCGGAAGTTTAACCCTGGGAGTGTGAATAAAGGTTAAAAGATTTACACCGTTTTTGTCTGGTTTTTTCGGCATTCTGGAGTGGAAGGCACGCCTTTCCCCCCGTTCCATGCCGCCGTGGAAAGGCGCGGGACGTGCCGCGGGGGTCGTTTTGGCGCGTCGCAAAGCCGCTTTTTCTCCCTTTCTGGCGATTTTTCGGGGCGGAACGACCGTCCTCCGGAGGCGGCGGAGACACCCCCGCGCCCCGCCAGGAGTGGGGGTGGCGATGCGCCGGGATAAAACTTTCAGTGCGCTGCGGCTGCATTTTGAGTGCGCTGAAAATTTCGCCGCGGCGCACTCGGATTTTATTTCCGGCGCACTCAAAATTTATTTTCAGTGCGCTGCGGCTGCAAAACGACCGCCGCACGGCGGCCCGACACCGGCGGCGCGGCCGCAATGGGGTGGGGCAGGGGCCGTGCGCGCCCTGCGGCGCCACTTTCCGGCCGCTCGTGGACGGCGCGGATGCGGGCGCACTCCGGCGCGCGCCGAAATACGCCGCCCACGGATTCCCCCTGCTGTTAAAATTCCCTAAAAACACAGGTCGCCCGACTGCAACGTGCAGTCGGGCGACTCGCTTTGCGTACGCCCTCAGGGGCTCGAACCCTGGACCCATTGATTAAGAGTCAATTGCTCTACCAACTGAGCTAAGGACGCATGGCCGTTTTTGTTCGGCACTGCAAAGGTACGACTTTTGTGCGAAACGCCAAACGCCGCGCCCTTTTTTTTGCTCTGCCGCACTGCCGCGCACGCGGCGGCGCGGCGGATCAGAGGGTCACGCCCGTCTTGAAGATGGCAATCTCGCGGTAGCCCTTGCGCTCGTTCCAAGTCGGTTCGCCGCTGGCCGCCGCCACCACCTTGCGCACGAAGCGGCGCGCCGCGTCGGCCATCGCCTCGCCCCCGGCCAGCGTGCCCGCGTCGAAGTCAATCCACGTGGGGCGGCGCTGTGCCAGCTGCGTGTTGGTCGATACCTTCAGCGTGGGGACGAACGTGCCGAAGGGCGTGCCGCGCCCCGTGGTGAACAGCACCATGTGGCAGCCGGCGGCGGCGAGCGCGGTGGACGCCACGAGGTCGTTGCCGGGGGCGGAGAGCAGGTTGAGGCCCCGGCTGGCGAGCCGCTCGCCATAGCCGAGCACGCCGCGCACGGCGCTCTTCCCGCATTTCTGCGTGCAGCCGAGGGCTTTCTCTTCCAGCGTCGATATGCCGCCGGCCTTGTTGCCGGGCGACGGGTTCTCGCCCACAGGCTCGCCGTGCGCCAGGTAGTACGCCTTGAAGTCGTTGATGAGGCGCACCGTGCGGTCGAACAGCGCGCGCGTGGCGCAGCGCGACATGAGGATGGTCTCCGCGCCGAACATCTCCGGCACCTCCGTGAGCACGCACGTGCCGCCGCGCCACGCCACGTAGTCGGACAGCGCGCCGAGCAGCGGGTTGGCCGTGATGCCGGAGAATCCGTCGCTGCCGCCGCACTTTAGTCCGACGCGCAGCTCGGACAGGGGCACGGGCTCGCGCCTGTCGGCCGCCGCCGCGCGGCAGATGGGGCGCAGCAGCTCCATGCCCGCGTCCACCTCGTCGCCCGCCGCCTCCTGGGTGACGAGGAGCTTGACGCGCTCCGCGTCGTAGTCGCCCAGCAGCCGCATGAAGTCGCCGGGCTGGTTGTTCTCGCACCCCAGCCCCACGACCAGCACGCCGCCGGCGTTGGGGTGCAGCACGAGGTCGCGCAGCACGGCGCGCGTGTGCTCGTGGTCGTCGCCCAGCTGCGAGCAGCCGTAGTTGTGCGTGAAGGCCGCCACGACGGGCTGCGCGCCGCCTTCGGCCGAGAGCTCGGCGTTCATGCGGCGCGCCAGCTCCTGGCACACGCCGTTCACGCAGCCCACGGTCGGCACAATCCACACCTCGTTGCGCACGCCCACGTCGCCGTTCCGGCGGCGGTAGCCCATGAACGCGTCCGGCAGGCCGTCGGTGGGGAAGTCCGGCGTGCAGTCGGCGCGCGCGCGCAGCTGGCCGGGCGTGAACGCGGGCCGGTAGTCGTAGTCGAGCAGCCCGGCAAGGTTTGTCTCGATGTGGCGGTGGTCGATGTGCTCGCCCCGGCCGTGCGCCTGGCGCAGGTGGCCGATGGGGAATCCGTACTTCACCACGTCGGCCCCCGCGGGCAGGTCGTCGAGCAAGAGCTTGTGGCCGGCGGGGACGTCGGCGCGCACTTCGATGCGCGTGCCGCCCACCTCCACGCACGTTCCGCCGGCAAGGGGGCGGAGCGCCACGGCAACGTTGTCGGCGGCGTTGATTTTCAGGATGTCGTCCATGTTCGCAGTGGTTTTTCGCCGCGCTCCGGGACGTGCCGGGCGGCGGAGGATGATGGCTGCAAAGGTAGTGAAAAAATGGCAGCGCGGCGCGCGCGGAGGCGGCGGCGCGCTGTTTTCTTGCAAAAAATCGCTACCTTTGCCGCCAAAACCACGCACTCCAATGATTACAATCTCGAACCTTGCCGTGCAGTTCGGCAAGCGCACACTCTACAAGGACGTGAACATGAAGTTCACGAACGGCAACATCTACGGCGTCATCGGCGCGAACGGCGCCGGCAAATCGACGCTCCTCAAGGCCATCTCGGGCGAGCTCGAGCCGGCGCACGGCAGCGTCGCGCTCGGCCCGGGAGAGCGCCTGTCCGTACTTTCGCAGGACCACTTCAAGTTCGACGGCTGCACCGTGCTCGACACCGTGCTGATGGGGCACGCCGTCCTGTGGGACATCATGCGCGAGAAGGACGCGCTCTATGCCAAGGCCGACTTCACCGACGAGGACGGCATCCGCGCGGCCGAGCTGGAAGAGAAGTTCGCCGAGCTCGACGGCTGGAACGCGGAGAGCGACGCGGCCATCCTCCTCAGCGGGCTGGGCATAGCGGAGAGCCTGCACCGCAAGACCATGTCGGAACTTTCGGGAAAGGAAAAAGTGAGGGTGATGCTGGCGCAAGCCCTCTACGGCAACCCCGACAACCTGCTGCTCGACGAGCCCACCAACGACCTCGACCTCGACACGGTGGGGTGGCTGGAGGACTACCTCGCGAACTTCGAGCACACGGTGCTGGTCGTGAGCCACGACCGACACTTCCTCGACGCGGTCAGCACCCACACGGTGGACATCGACTACGGCAAGGTGAACCTCTTTGCGGGCAACTACTCGTTCTGGTACGAGTCGTCGCAGCTCGCCCTGCGCCAGATGCAGAACCAGAAGGCGAAGGCCGAGGAGAAGAAGCGCGAGCTGGAGGAGTTTATCCGCCGCTTCTCGGCCAACGCGGCGAAGAGCAAGCAGACCACGAGCCGCAAGAAGATGCTCGAGAAGCTCAACGTGGAGGAAATCCAGCCGTCGACGCGCAAGTATCCGGGCATCATCTTCCAGATGGAACGCGAGCCCGGAAACCAAATCCTGGAGGTGGAGGGGCTGAAAGCCGTCGAAGAGGACGGGACCGTGCTCTTCGACAACCTCTCGTTCACGGTGGAGAAGGGACAGAAAGTGGTGTTCCTCAGCCGCAACCCGCGCGCGATGACGGCGCTCTTCGAAATCATCAACGGCAACCGCGAGGCGCAGGCCGGCACTTACCGCTGGGGCGTGACCATCACGACGGCCTACCTCCCGGTGGACAACACGGCGTACTTCGACAGCGACAAGAACCTGGTGGAGTGGCTCGGACAGTTCGGCGAGGGCAACGAGGTGTTCCTCAAAAGCTATCTCGGACGGATGCTGTTCTCCGGCGAGGAGGTGCTGAAAAAGGTGAACGTGCTGTCGGGAGGAGAGAAAATGCGCTGCATGATTGCGCGCATGCAGCTGAAGAACGCCAACTGCCTCATACTCGACACCCCCACCAACCACCTCGACCTTGAGTCCATTCAGGCGTTCAACAACAACCTGAGGCTGTTCAAGGGAAACGTGCTCTTCGCCAGCCACGACCACGAGTTCATACAAACCGTGGCCAACCGCGTCATCGAGCTGACGCCGAGGGGCAGCATCGACAAGCTGATGGAGTACGACGAGTACATCGCCTCCGAGCAAATCAAGCAGCTGCGCGAGGAAATGTACGCAGGCTAAGGGCGGCAGCGCAACATCGGTGGCGGCATGGAAGAGCGCATATTGCACATCCCCGTGAGGGTGAAGCGGGAGCAGGAGCTGGACGAAAGCGAACTGCGGCTGCTGGCCGAGGCCAAGGCCGCCACGCTGCGAAGCTACTCGCCCTACTCGCACTTTGCCGTGGGGGCGGCCGCGCTGCTCGACGACGGCACCGTGGTGAGCGGCTCGAACCAAGAGAACTGCGCCTACCCGTCGGGGCTTTGCGCGGAGCGGACGGCCGTGTTCTACGCCAACAGCCGCTACCCCGGCCGCGCCGTGCGCCTGCTTTGCGTGGCGGCGCGCGATGCCTCCGGCGAGCTTACGAAGCGGCCCGTCGCGCCGTGCGGGGCGTGCCGGCAGGTGCTGCTGGAGGCGGAGGCGCGCGCGGGTGTCCCGATGGGCGTGATGCTCTACGGCACGGAGGGCGCGTGCTTCGTGGCTTCGGTGCGCGACCTGCTGCCCCTGTCCTTCGACGAAAGCTACCTCGGCTGCGGCGAACAGCCCGACCATCCAAACACACCATGACCATGAGACGCACCCTACTTCCCCTACTGCTGCTCCCGCTCCTCGCCGCCGGCGCGACGCGGGCTTCGGCGCAGACGCGGCGAAACGCCGCCTATGAACGCTACATCGACCAGTACAAGGCGGTCGCCGTGGACCAGATGCGCCGCCACGGCATTCCTGCGAGCATCACGCTGGCGCAGGGATTGCTGGAAAGCGGCGCGGGCAGCAGCGACCTGGCGCAGCGCAGCAACAACCATTTCGGCATCAAAAAGGGCAGCGACTGGACGGGACCCACGGTGCGCCACCACGACGATCGCCGCAACGAACTCTTCAGAAAGTACGACAAGGTGGCCGACAGCTACGAAGACCATTCGCTCTTTCTGCACCGCGAGCGCTACCAGCGTTTGTTCCGCCTCCATATTCTTGACTACAAGGGCTGGGCGCGGGGGCTGAAGGCTTGCGGCTACGCCACCAACCCGCTCTACGCCGACAAGCTCATCGGCATCATCGAGCTGTACGGCCTGAGCGATTTCGACGAAGACCCGAACCAGGTGAAGCTGCCGGAACTGCCGCCGCTTTCCGACGTGCGCCTCAACTACCGCGCCATGCGGAGCAACAACGGCGTGCCCTGCGTCGTGGCCAGGCGCGGCGACACATGGGCCTCGCTGTCGGGCGAGCTGGGGATTTCCGAACGCAAGCTGCTGAAATTCAACGAGGCCGTGAAGGACATCGCGCTCCGCGAGGGCGATTACGTCTATCTTGAAAAGAAGGCGTCGCGCGGCCCGAAGTCGATGAGGAAGCAGTGGCACAAAATCCAGAACGGGGAGTCGATGTATTCCATCGCCCAGCTCTACGGGATGCGGCTGCGCTCACTCTACAGGCTGAACTACAAGGACGGAGACTACAACGCCACGCCCGGCGACCTGCTCCGCGTGCGGTAGGCGGCAGTGGCGCGGCGCGGTCGGGCGCGAGGCACCGACGGGGCGCAAACGACGTGCGGCGGGTTGGGCATTGCGCCCAACCCGCCGCCGTCTTCTTCTGAAGTCTGTGGGTCTCTCGTCCGCGTCGCCGCGGTGCTCACTTTGTCTCAATCTCTTCGGTCATGTGGATTTCCTCACCCTTCTCGTTGAGGAACCGGTATTGCAGGAATCCGAGTTCCTGGCTCGGAATCATCGTCAGCCCGAACCCGTATTTGAGCTGCCACTTCCGGTAGATTGAGATCAGTCCTTTGTCGATGTACGCCGCAACGTAGGGATGGACGTAGAGCCGAAGTTTCTTCACTCCAAGATTGTTCATGATGTAGTCCACCTTGCCCTCGAGTATGTCGGTGAACAAAAAGGAGGAGCGTATCGTTCCCTTGCCCATGCAGGTGGGGCAGGTTTCCTCGACGGGTATGTCGATGGCGGGGCGCACGCGCTGCCGCGTAATCTGCATGAGGCCGAATTTCGACAGCGGAAGTATGTTGTGCTTGGCGCGGTCGTTGCGCATGAGCTCTGTCATGCGTTCGTAGAGCTTCTGGCGGTGTTCCGCCGTGTCCATGTCTATGAAGTCAATGACAATGATTCCGCCCATGTCGCGCAGCCGGAACTGGCGCGCCAGTTCCTCGGCCGCGCCCATGTTCACCTCAAAAGCATTCGCCTCCTGACTTTCAACACCTCGGTTTCTGTTGCCGGAATTGACATCGACGACGTGCAGTGCCTCCGTGTGTTCTATGATGAGGTACGCGCCTTTCTTGAAACTTACGGTCTTGCCGAGCCCGGACTTTATCTGCTTCGTGATGTTGAAGTTGTCGAAGATGGGCACAGAACCCTTGTAGAGCTTCACGATGTTCTCCCGCTCCGGGGCGATGAGGGAAACGTACTTCTTTACCTCGCGGAACACGCCGGGGTTGTTGACGTGTATGCTCTCATAGGAGGGGTTGAACAAGTCGCGAAGCAGGGAGACGGCGCGGCTGGTCTCTTCGTGTGCGAGCTGGGGGAACTTTGTCGCCACCTGCATTTTCTTCAGGCAGTCCTTCCACGTCTCGACAAGTATGGTAAGTTCCTTGTCGAGCTCCGCCACCCGCTTCCCCTCGGCCACCGTGCGGACGATGACGCCGAAGTTCCGCGGCTTGATGCTCTGTATCAGCTGCTTGAGGCGGGCGCGCTCCTCCGCCGATTTGATTTTGGTGGAGACAGACACTTTGTCCTCAAACGGAATCAGCACGAGATGCCGCCCCGGGAAAGAGATTTCGCCGGTGAGGCGCGGCCCTTTCGTCGAGATGGGCTCCTTGGTGATTTGCACCAGCACTTCCTGTCCGACTTCGAGGATTTTCTGTATCTCTCCGTTCTTGGGCAGGTCGGGCTGCCGCTTCATGCTGTCCATGCTCGCGAGGGACTTGCGGTTGCTCGCGACTTGCTTCACGTACTTCTCCAGGGACAGGAACTGTATGCCTAAATCTTGGTAGTGGAGAAACGCCTCGTGCTCATGACCGACTTCCACAAAGCACGCGTTGAGGGCGGGCATGATTTTCTTCACCCTCGCCGCGTAGATGTTGCCCACTGCAAACTTGGAGCCCTGCTCCTCGCGCTGGAACTCAACGAGGCGCTGGTCTTCGAGCAGCGCGATGGTGACTTCCTTGGGCTGTGCGTCGATGATAAGTTCGCTGGTCATTTCTCAGGGTTTCTTGGTGTTCGCAAAGTTGAGAGTTGAAAGTTGAAGGAGACTTCCCGCGCGGGCTTCTCGCAGTTCAACTGCCAACTCTCAACCTGTTCTTTCTACTTGCTCTTATGGCGGTTCTTTCTCAGTCTTTTCTTGCGCTTGTGAGTAGAAATCTTGTGTCTTTTCTTTTTCTTACCGTTTGGCATAGCTTGGTGAATTTAAAAGTTTATAATTGTATTGTCGGATGCGAACATGCGTGGCGCGCCCGGCGCGCCGCCCGTGCCGTTACTTCTTCATCTGCTCCATGAACGTCTTCGCGGGCTTGAAGGCCGGGATGTTGTGCTCGGGGATGATGATGGTGGTGTTCTTGCTGATGTTGCGCGCCGTCTTCTGCGCCCGCTTCTTGACGATGAAACTTCCGAATCCCCTTAGGAATACGTCCTCTCCGCCCGCAAGCGAGTTTTTCACTGTGTCCATGAACGCCTCGATGGTCGTCAAAATGCTCTGCTTGTCGATGCCTGTGTTCTTGGCGATTTCGTTTACGATTTCTGCTTTTGTCATATCTGCTTCCTTTTAATAATGTTACATACAAATACGATTGGCATACGCCAGACGCAGGGCGCGCGCCGACGAATCCCAATCGGAGTGCAAATATAGCGATAATGGGGGACATGGAAAAATATTTCTGCGTAAAAAGATGAAAAACAGTGGCTAAAGAGATTTTCGCAAGGGCTCACTTTGAATTTTCTGCCATTTCGGCTATCTTTGCAGCCACTTCCGCGCGCAGGGGTTTCCGGATGCGGAGAAACAGACACGAAGATATGGCACACAACAAGTTCAAGGGCTTAGGCATCGCGCTCGTAACGCCCTTCACCAAGACGGGCGACGTGGACTATGCCGCCCTGCGGCGCCTTCTCGACTACCAGCTGTCGAACGGCGCCGACTTCCTCTGCATACTCGCGACGACGGGCGAGACCCCTTGCCTGACCGACGCGGAGAAGCAGAAAATCAAGGAACTTGTGGTGGAAAAGGTGAACGGGCGCATTCCCATCCTGCTCGGATGCGGAGGCAACAACACGGCCGCCGTGGTGCGCGCGCTCCGCGAGGGCGATTTCAAGGGCGTCGATGGCGTGCTCAGTGTCTGCCCCTATTACAACAAGCCGTCGCAGGAGGGGCTGTACCAGCACTTCCGCGCCATAGCCGAGGCCACGCCGCTGCCCGTCGTCCTCTACAACGTGCCGGGGCGCGTGGGCGTGAACATGGCAGCGGAGACCACCCTGCGCCTCGCCCGCGACTGCGCCAACGTGGTGGCCATCAAGGAGGCGAGCGGAAACTTCGCGCAGATTGACGACATCATCAAGAACAAGCCGGCGCACTTCGACGTGATTTCCGGCGACGACGGCATCACGTTCCCGCTGATAACGCTCGGCGCCGTCGGTGTGATAAGTGTCATCGGCAACGCGCTGCCCATGGAGTTCAGCCGCATGGTGCGGCTGGCATTGCGGGGCGAATACGATGCCGCCCGGCGCATACACCATCGCTTCACGGAGCTCTTCAAGTTGCTCTTCGTGGACGGCAATCCCGCGGGCGTCAAGGCGATGCTCAGCAGCATGGGGCTCGTCGAGAACGAGCTCCGCCTGCCGCTTGTGCCGGCACGCATCACGACAATGGGGGAGATTTCCGCCATCGTGAAGGAACTGAACATACAGTGCTGACGCGCGGCGGGTGCGGAAGCTCCCGCCACGGGGCGCGAACGGAACGCGGCGCGCCGGAAGTCTCCATCGGCTTCCGGCGCGCCGCGTTTTTCTTTTCCCGGCGGCGTGGCGTGGCGGCCATGGCGCGGGGGACGGCCTTGCCTTTCACTTGCGCTTTCTCGAATCCGCGCAAGTCCCAGGCTCTCAATTGAATATAGTGCTTGTCCTGGCGGGCGTGCAGCCGTGCGGCCTGCGCGCGCGGCTATGCCAGCTCCAGGCTGAGCGCTTCCTTGAGCTTCGCGAGCGCGGGGTTTTCCTTGCAGAGGATGCCGAACTGCTCCGCCCTGCTGTAGGTGCGGGGGCGTTCCGCCTCCTCGCGCACGCGGATGTCCAGCCGCAGCTCGTCGCTGTGTAGAAAGGCGCGGATGCCCGCCGCGAGGTCGTCGGCGATGCGCTTGAAGTCGCTTTCGACCAGCGGCGAGTCCACCGCCACTTCCACAGTTCTTCCGTCGGGGTTCAGCGTGGGCTTCGTGTACTTCATCCTCATGGCCGTGGCGGTCTCCTCCTTGGGCAGGAAGCTTGCGAAGGTGCGCCAGGCGGTGAGCAGGGCGGTTTCGTCCAGCTCCAGCTTCTCCAGCTTCTCCGCTTCGGCCTGCATCAGCCGGCGCGCCGCCTGCGCGGGGCTCTCGGCCTGTTCCGCGTTGGCCGGCGCTGCGGCGGCGGTGCTGCGGATGGAGAATCGGAGCGCGGCCGCGTGGGGCGTGGCTGCAGCCGGCTGCGCGGTGGGTGCGGCGGGTGCGTTCTGCTGCGGCGCGCGCGGTGCGCGTTCTGCCGCGGGCTTGGGTGTGGCCGTGCGCTTGGTGCTGAACAGCGGGCGTGGCGGCCGGTGGCACTTGAGTGCCGACAGGCCTGCGCCGAGCTTCGTGGCGCAGAGCCTTAGGAGTAGGGTGTTAGTCTGCGTAGGGCCAAGCCCGGAGGCGGGGTCGTCGTCGCCGCCCTGCGCCAGCTGCGCCATCTCGATGAGCGTCAGCTCCACGAGCAGCCTCCTGTTTTGGCTCTGGCGGTAGTTGATGTCGCAGTCGGTGCACAGGCGGATGGCGGCGTAGAGCCACTTCGGGGGGCACCGCCGCGCCTGCTCGGCGTAGCGGGCGCGCACTTCGTCGGAGGTCTCGAGGAGGCGCACCGTCTGCTCGTCCCTGCTCACGAGCAGGCTGCGCAGGTGCGTGCTGAGTCCGCCGACGAAGTGGCTTCCCTCGAAGCCTTTGGCGAGGATTTCGTTGAGTGTCAGCAGAAGGTTGGGCACGCTGCCCTTCAGGAGGTCGTCCACCGCGCGGAAGTAGTAGTCGCTGTCCAGCACGTTGAGGTCGGCAATCACGCCCTGGTAGGTGATGTTGTTCTGGCAGAACGACGCCACTTGGTCGAAGATGGAGAGCGCGTCCCTCATGCCGCCGTCGGCCTTCTGCGCGATGACGGACAGCGCCTCGGGCTCGTAGGCGATGCCCTCCGCGCGCGCCACGTTCTCGAGGTGCCCCACGATGTCGCGCACGTTCATGCGGTTGAAGTCGTAAATCTGGCACCGCGACAGGATGGTGGGGAGGAGCTTGTGCTTTTCGGTCGTGGCAAGGATGAAGACGGCGTGCGCCGGCGGCTCCTCCAGGGTCTTGAGGAATGCGTTGAACGCTGCGGGGGAGAGCATGTGCACCTCGTCGATGATGAACACCTTGTAGCGTCCGATTTGCGGCGGGATGTTCACCTGCTCTATGAGCTGGCGGATGTCGTCGACCCCGTTGTTCGACGCGGCGTCGAGCTCGTGGATGTTGTACGACCGCTGCTCGTTGAACGCGCGGCACGACTCGCACGCCTCGCACGCCTCGCCGCCCTCGCGCGGCGACAGGCAGTTGATGGTCTTGGCGAAGATGCGCGCGCAAGTGGTCTTGCCCACGCCGCGCGGGCCGCAGAACAGGTAGGCGTGCGCCAGGCGGCCGGAGCGTATGGAGTTGCGCAGGGTGGTGGTCAGCGCCTCCTGGCCCACCACGCTGGCGAACGTCGTCGGGCGGTATTTCCGCGCCGAGACAATGTATTCACTCGTCATGTTGCTGTCGGTTTCTCGTTCCGGCAAATATACGCCTTTTTTGCGAGACGTGCCGGCCGCGCTGCCGAAATCTCCGCCGCCGCGCCGAAAAATGCGCGCCCTTGGCGGAAAATGCCTATCTTTGCGCCGGCTTTCCCGTGCGGGAAGAAAACGCAAGGATATGACAGGAACAATCGCCAACACGTGCGCCATCGTCGCCGGCACGCTGCTCGGGGCCGCGCTCAGGCGCGGCATCAAGGAGCGCTATCAGTCCGCGCTCTACACGGCGATGGGCCTCTGCGCCGTCGCGCTCGGATTCGAAGCGTGCGCCGTCCACCTCCCGAAGTCCACGGTGCCGGTACTTTTCATCGTCAGTCTGGCCGTCGGCTCGCTCGCCGGCGCGATGCTGCGGCTCGACGAGCGGTTCAAGCGGCTCGCCTCGCGCGGCTCGAAGGACGGCCGGCTGGGCGAGGGCCTCTGCACGGGCGTGCTGCTCTACTGCCTCGGGTCGCTCTCCATGGTGGGGCCGGTGCTGTCCGCGCTCCACGGCGACAACACCTACCTCTACGCCAACGCCACGCTCGACCTCGTCTCCTCCGCCGTCCTCGCCTCCACCTACGGCATCGGGATGATATGGGCCGCGCCGGTGCTCTTCTGCTGGCAGGGCGCGTTCTACCTCGCGGCGCGCCTCTCGTCCGGGGCCATCAGCGACGCGCTGCTCACCGAGCTCAGCATCGTGGGCGGCGCGCTGGTCGCCGCCACGGGCTTCGGCATACTCGGCATCAAGGACTGCAAGACGCTGAACATGCTCCCGTCGCTGCTCGTCCCCGTCCTCTACTTCCTCCTGCGGAGCCTTTTCTGAACCCGTGCCGGCCGCCCGCCGCGCCGCCCGCCGCCGCCGTCCGCGCGCGTGCGGAAAGGGGCGCGCGGAGGGCCTGGAGTCGCGGCGCACTGAAAATTTATTTTGAGCGCACCGGAAAAATATTTTGAGCGCACCGGGAAAAAACTTGCGGCGCACTCAAAATAAATTTTCAGTGCGCCGCGATTTTCGCAACACTGCGGACATCCCGGTTTTCCTCCGCGCGGAGGGCGGGCATGTCGGGCGGAATGCGTAACTTTGCGCCGGAAATTCCACTTTGCATCGCAGCGCGGGCCCGCGCTGCCGTGTGCTTGACCACCACGTAAAAAACAAGAACAATGAAACATCCAAAGACTGTGCCCGTGTCGCTCATGCTCATGGGCGTGCTGTTCTGCGTGTGCCTCGTCACTTCCAACCTCTTGGAGACCAAGGTGCTGCAGCTCGGCCCCGTTGCCCTGACGGCGGGCTTCCTCGTGTTCCCCGTTTCCTACATCCTCAACGACTGTGTGGCCGAGGTGTGGGGCTTCCGCAAGGCGCGGCTCCTCATCTGGCTCGGATTTGCCGCCAACTTCATGGTTGTCGCGCTCGCAGGGCTCGCCACGGTGCTGCCCGCCGCGCCCTACTGGCAGGGCGACGAGGCGTTCCGCTTCGTCTTCGGCCTCGCGCCGCGCATCGCCGGGGCGAGCCTGACGGCGTTCCTGGTGGGCTCGTTCCTCAACGCGTGGGTGATGAGCCGCATGAAGCTGCGCGACCGCGGCCGCCACTTCTCGTGGCGCGCCATCGCCTCGACCGTGGTGGGGGAGAGCGCCGACTCCGCCGTGTTCTTCCCCCTGGCGTTCGGCGGGCTGGTGGAGGTGCGGGAGCTGCTGGAGCTGATGGCGGTGCAGGTGGCGGCGAAGACCCTCTACGAGGTCGTCGCGCTGCCCGTCACGGTGAGGGTCGTGCGCTACGTGAAGCGCACGGAGCGCACCGACGTGTATGACGAGAACGTGTCGTACAACATTTTGAAGGTAAAAGACTTATAGCTGAAGCATTGAACCACGACATGAATACAGAGATGACCACTCCCGCCCGCTGCGGCGACCGCTCCGGCGAGGGGCTGAAGGCCCTGGGGCGGAGCACGCGCTACCGCGACGACTACTGCCCCGAGGTGCTGGAGACTTTCCGCAACAGGCACACCGGCAACGACTACTGGGTGACCTTCCGCTGCCCCGAGTTTACCAGCCTTTGCCCCATCACCGGGCAGCCCGACTTCGCCGAAATCATCATCAGCTACGTTCCCGACGAGCGCATGGTGGAGAGCAAGAGCCTCAAGCTCTACCTCTTCGGCTTCCGCAACCACGGCGACTTCCACGAGGACTGTGTGAACACCATCATGAAAGACCTCGTCGCGCTGATGTCGCCGCGCTACATCGAGGTGACCGGCGTGTTCACGCCGCGCGGCGGCATCGCCATCCACCCCTACGCCAACTACGGGCGGCCCGGCACGCGCTTCCAGCGGATGGCCGAATTCCGCATGGAGCGCCGCGGGCTGTGACGTGCCGCCGCCCCCCGCGCGCCGCGGCAAAAACGGAGCGGGCGCGCCGAAAAATGGCGCGCGGATTGCAGGCGTTCCAACATTTATGCATAACTTTGCATCTCACAGAACGCGAGGCACGGATGAACACGACGCACACGGAAGCAAGGGAAAGGACGGCCCATGATTGAGAAGCACATCGTGCTGGACGACGTGGACCTCGTCGCCTTCTACGGCGTGAGGAACATCCACCTGCAGATGCTCAAGGCGCTCTACCCGAAGCTCCGCGTCGCGGCGCGCGGCAACGTTGTGAAGGTGATGGGCGACGAGGAGGCCATCCGCGGGTTCGAGGAGACCGTGGAGGGGATGCGGCTGCACTGCGTGAGGTACAACTCGCTGAGCGAGCAGGCCATACTCTCCATCGTGAAGGGCGAGCAGGCGCACGACGACCACGACTCGTCCGCCATCTGCTACACCGTCACGGGAAAGCCCGTCGTCGCGCGCAGTGAGAACCAGCGGCGGCTCGTCGCCGCCTACGAGGCGAACGACATGCTCTTCGCCGTCGGGCCGGCCGGGTCGGGGAAAACCTACGTGAGCATCGCGCTCGCCGTGCGCGCGCTGAAGAACAAGGAGATACGCCGACTGATTCTCTCGCGCCCCGCCGTCGAGGCCGGCGAGAAACTGGGCTTCCTGCCCGGCGACATGAAAGAGAAAATAGACCCGTACCTCCAGCCGCTCTACGACGCGCTGCAAGACATGATTCCGCCGCAGCGGCTCGCCGAGTACATGGAGCACAACGTCATCCAGATAGCGCCGCTCGCCTTCATGCGCGGACGCACGCTCAACGACGCCGTCGTCATCCTCGACGAAGCCCAGAACACCACGACGCAGCAGATAAAGATGTTCCTCACCCGCATGGGCCAGAACACGAAGATGATAATAACGGGAGACCTCACGCAGATAGACTTGCCGCGCGCCGTGCGCTCCGGGCTCAAAGAGGCCGCGCACGTGCTGCGCGACGTGGAGGGCATTGCGTTCGTGGAGATGAACGAGCGGGACATCGTCCGCCACCGCCTCGTGACGCGCATCGTCAACGCCTACGACGACTATGAGCGCCGCCGCCGCGAAGCCGAGCCGAAGCTCTTCAGCGAAAGGGATTTCTGACATTCAAACCCAAAATACGATGAACGCTCTAACAAGAACAGATTTCAACTTCCCGGGCCAGAAGGACGTGTACCACGGAAAGGTGCGCGACGTGTACAACATCGACGACGACCTCATGGTGATGGTGGCCACCGACCGCATCTCGGCCTTCGACGTGGTGCTGCCCAAGGGCATTCCTTACAAAGGCCAGGTGCTCAACCAAATCGCCGCGAAGTTTCTCGAAGCCTCGCGCGAGGCCGTGCCGAACTGGCTGCTCGCGACCCCCGACCCCAACGTGAGCGTCGGGCTGAGGTGCCAGGGATTCCGCGTCGAGATGATTATCCGCGGCTATCTCACGGGCTCGGCGTGGCGCGAGTACGAGTCGGGCTGCCGCGAGATATGCGGCGTCGCCCTTCCCGACGGAATGCGGGAGAACGAAAAGTTCCCGCGCCCCATCATCACGCCCACCACGAAGGCGGACGAGGGGCACGACGAGAACATTTCGAAGGAGGAAATCATCGCCCAGGGCATTGTCGGCAAGGAAGACTATGAGCAGATGGAGCAGTACACCCACGCCCTCTTCGACCTCGGCACCAGCATCGCAGCCGAGAAGGGGCTGATACTGGTCGACACGAAATATGAGTTCGGAAAACGCGACGGGCGCGTCTATCTCATCGACGAAGTGCACACGCCCGACTCGAGCCGCTACTTCTATGCCGACGGCTACGCGGAGAAATTCCAGGCGGGTGAGCCCCAGCGCCAGCTTTCAAAGGAGTTTGTCCGCCAGTGGCTCATAGACCACAACTTCATGAACCGCGCCGGCGAGACGATGCCGGCGATTCCCGACGATTTCGTGTCGTCGGTCTCGGAGCGCTATATCGAGCTCTACGAGCACATCGTGGGCGAAAAGTTCGTCAAGGCGGAGGACACGGAAGACATCGCGGCGCGCATCGACCGCAACGTGCGGGCCTATCTTGCCACGCGCTGACGCCGCCCGCGCCGTCCGGCCGTGCAGGCGCTGCGCGCGGACGGCGCGTCCTTTCCATGGCGCCGGCACCCTGGATTGGCAATGCCGGCGCACCGAATCCACGCCCGATGTACGCACAGGAAGAAATAAGGCCCTACGCTGGCGGTGAGCCGAAGAGGGCGCAGGTGGAGTCGATGTTCGACCGCATCGCGCACTCTTACGACCGCCTGAACCACCTGCTCTCACTCGGCATCGACCGCCGGTGGAGGCGCACGGCCATGCGCTACGTGCGCAAGCATGCCGACGTGCCGCCGCGCCGCGTCCTCGACGTGGCCACGGGGACGGGCGACTTCGCCCTGCTGGCCGAGCGGGTGCTCTCGCCCGACAGCGTCGTCGGCGTCGACATCTCGCGCGGCATGATGGAAATCGCGGAGCGCAAGGTTGCCGAGGCGGGGCTGTCGCACAAGATCTCGTTCAGGTGCGAGGATTGCTCGCACCTGTCGTTCGCCGACCACAGCTTCGACGCCGTGGTGACGGCTTTCGGCCTCCGCAACTTCCAGGACCTCGACGCGTGCCTGGAGGAGATGCGGCGCGTGCTGCGCCCGGGCGGGCTGCTCGTCGCCATCGACCTCTGCGCGCCGCGCGGGTTTCCCATGGGCGCGCTCTTCTGGCTCTACAAGCACGCGGCCATGCCCGTCGCGGGGCGGCTCATCTCCCGCGACGACAGCGCATACACCTACCTTCCTTCGACGATGGAGGCCGTCCCGCAGGCGGAAGCGATGGCCGCCATCTTCGCCAAGGCGGGTTTCGCCGGCGTGCGCTGGCGGCGGCTCGTGTTCGGCATGTGCATGCTCTACGCGGGCACGAAGTGACCTTTCGCCGCATACAGACAACACTTTAACCGATTTACGATATGGACACCTACGGACTGGTCGGTAACCCGCTTGGGCATTCGTTCTCGCAGAGTTACTTCACTGACAAGTTTTCGAGCGAGCTCATCGATGCCGAGTACCGCAACTTCGAGATTCCCTCGATAGAGGAGTTTCCCGAAATCATCGCGTCGAACCCGCACCTCCGGGGGCTGAACGTCACCATTCCTTACAAAGAGAAGGTGATTCCATACCTCGACGAGGTGAGCCGCGAGGCGCGCGCCATCGGCGCGGTCAATGTGGTCGAGGTGCGGCGCGAGGGCGACGACGTGACGCTCGTGGGGCACAACTCCGATGTGGTCGGGTTCGCCGAGTCCATCGAGCCGCTGCTGCGCCCCCACCACCGGAAGGCGCTGATTCTCGGCACGGGGGGCGCTTCGAAAGCCGTGCACTACGCCCTGACGCGCCGTTTCGGCATGGAGGTCGTGTTCGTGTCGCGCTACAAGCGTCCGGGCACGGTGTGCTACGGCGACATCGACGCCGCGGCCGTGCGCGAGTACGAGGTCATCGTGAACTGCACGCCGCTGGGCATGTACCCGAAGACCGCCGCGTGCCCCGAGCTTCCCTACGACGCGCTGACGTCCGACAACCTGCTCTTCGACCTCGTCTACAACCCCGACCGCACGAAGTTCATGTGCGAGGGAGCGAAGCGCGGGGCGGAGGTGAAGAACGGGCTGGAGATGCTCGTGCTGCAGGCCAACGCCAGCTGGGACATTTGGAGCGGGCGGTAGGACGGCGGCCACAGCGCGTCGGCCGTCCGTGCCGTCGGCGGCTGCGCGGACGAGGGGCTGCGCGCATGCGGGAGACGGAGCGCGGGGCGCACACACGTGCAGTGTGTGCGCCCCGCGCTCGTTGTGCGTCCCGGTGGCTGCCGCCGCGCATCGCGCCGGCGGGCGGTGTGTGGAGCTGGAGGGAATCGAACCCTCGTCCAAACAAGGAAGCCATGCGTTTTCTACATGCTTATTCCGAACTTCGGTTTTCGTGCGCGCGCAAGACTCGGACCACCCACGCGCGCCTTATCTCCTTTGGGCTTCGCCGGCGGCGCGGAGCCGCCGCCGGCTATTCCCGATTTTCCTGCACCGCCGGTCTGAACGCTTCGGGACGGGTAGCTTTCAGGGCGGTGTCTCGTTCACGCGCCTGGCGCGGGAATGAAGCTAATCTACTGTACTTCGATTAGGCAGCGAGAGCATAGCTGTTGTTGCCAGATAATGTTTCGATCGCGATATTATAGAGCTTGCCATCGGCGCTCTGCATGCTTGCGCACCACCTCTGCTTGCTGTCAAATCCATGTCAGCCCCAGTCGGCGGGGACGCGCGGCGCTCCGCGCGTTCGCGGCGCAAATGTAGGGAAAATAATCCGAACGCCAAGCGCTTGCGGCGGATTTTCACGCGCCCAGCCCCGCCTGTGCGACGAAATGGCGGATGCCTTCCGTCTCGCCGGCCACGATGACCACGTCGTCGGCCTCGAACGTGAGCTGCGGGTCGGGGTTCATCACGACGCGGCCGCCGCGCTCTATCCCCATGACGACGCAGTGGGCGCGCTCGCGGATGCCCGAGTCCGCTATGCTCGTGCCGACGAGGCGGCTCGCGCTCTCGACCTGGATGCGCTCGAGGTCCACGCGCTCGCGCGCTCGCCCTGTCCCGGCGGTGCGCGCCGATTCCTCGACGAGTGCCTTGAAGCGGTCGATTTGCGCGTCGCTGCCGGCCACGACGACGAGGTCGCCCGGGTACAGCACCGTGCTGCCGCCGGGGATGTTCACGTTCATGCCTCCGCGCACGATGCGCACCACGCTCACCCCGCTGCGCGTCCGGATGTCGAGCTGCTTGAGCGACTGTCCGCCGAAGGCGGAGCTCGCGTCCAGCCGGAACTCGGCGAGGTGCACGTCGTAGTCCAGCAGCGAGTCGGCGAACCTGCGGCTCATCGTGCGCTTGGCCTCCGCCGACTTCTCGCGCGCGGCGAGGTTGGCGGCGAACTGGCGCGTGAGCGCGGTGGAGTGGCGGCGCACCCGGCGCGAGAGCGTGATGGCGGCCACGCAGAGGATGGCCGCGCCGGCCACGACGGCCCACGTGATGGAATAGGTGCGCGCGATGGGGTACGCCACGAACGCGACGGCGCATCCCGAGCGCAGCATTGAGACGGCGATGAGCTGCGCTTTGTGGAACGTCCCCGACCGCCACAGCGCGCGGGCTTCCTCCGACTGCCTGTAGGCCGTGGCCATGGCGTAGACGAGCGGCGAGACGAGCGCCAGCAGCGCGGCCAGCTCCACGCCCTCCACCAGCCTGTCCGGCACGCTGTCGGGCAGCGCGCCGAGCAACCATGGCGACACGTAGTTGAAGAACAGGGCGTAGGCGAACGCGACGAGCACCCCGTAGACGGCGAGCGCCGCGGCCACCTTGTGCAGCAGCCGCCGCCACGTGCTCTGCATCGTCGCCGTGCCGCGCGCGCGGGCGTACTTCTCCAGCACCATGCGCGTGCCGGGGCTCATGTGCGCGTCGATGAGGCTGTAGGCGGGGATGGCCAGCCGCATGATGAAGGGCGTGAGGAACGTGGTGGCCACGCTCACGGCCACCACGATGGGGTAGAGGCTGCGGTCGGTCACGCCCAGGCGCTGCCCCATCGCCGCGATGATGAAGGCGAACTCGCCGATCTGCACGAGCGAGAAGCCCGTCTGCACCGACACCTTCAGCGACTGCCCCGACAGCAGCGTGCCCGCCGTCGCCCAGAAGATTTGCCCCGCGATGACCACCGCCGTGAGCGCGGCGATGGGCATCCAGTGCTCGGCCAGCTGCGCGGGGCTGATCATCATGCCTACCGACACGAAGAAAATGCTGCCGAAGATGTCCTTGACGGGCTGCACGAGGTGCTCGATGCGCTCCGCCTCCAGCGTCTCGGCGAGCACCGACCCCATCACGAAGGCGCCCAGCGCGCTGCTGAAGCCCGCGCCCACCGCGAGCAGCACCATGCCCAGGCACATCCCGACGGAGAAGATGGTGAGCGTCTCGTCGCTCAGGTGCTTGCTGAACTTGCGGAGGAAGAGCGGTATGACCGCTATGCCCACCACGAACCAGAGCACGAGGTAGGCCGCCAGCTTCCCGATTTCGGCGAGGAGCGCCGCGCCCTCGAAGTGCCGCGTGGTGACGATGGAGGAGAGCAGCACCATCAGCACCACCGCGAACAGGTCCTCCACCACGAGTATCCCGAAGCAGATCCTGGCGAACTTGTGCGTGCGCAGGCCCATGTCGTCGAGCGCCTTGAACACTATCGTCGTGGAGCTCATGCAGAGCATCCCGCCCAGGAAGAGCGCGTTCGTCTCGTCCCATCCCAGCGCGCGGCCGGCCAGGAAGCCGAGCCCCATCATGCCCGCCACGATGACGGCGGCGGCGACGATGGCCGCCGAGCCCACCTGCAGGAGCTTCTTGAACGAGAATTCCAGCCCGAGTGCGAAGAGCAGGAACAGCACGCCGATTTCGCCCCACGTGTTCACGCTCTCCTCGTTCGACACCCACGAGTCGCCCAGCACGTGCGGCCCCACCAGCACGCCCGCCACGATGTAGCCCAGCACGACGGGCTGCTTGAGCAGCTTGAACACAAGGCTCGTCACGCCCGCCGTCAGCATGATGACGCAAAGATCGTGTACCATATCGAGTTTGTTTGCAAAGTCGTTCCACGCGCCCCGCGCCGCCGTCAGCCGGCGGGCGCGTCGGCGGGCGCGTCGTCGTCCAGCCGCCCGCTCCACAGGTAGCGGTCGGTCTCCCGCGCCATCACGCCCGAAAGCAGCAGCAGCGACAACAGGTTGGGCACGGCCATCAGCGCGTTCATCGTGTCGGCGACGTTCCACACCACGCCGAGCCCGGCCACGCTGCCCGCGAAGCACAGCGCCACGTAGGCCGCGCGGTAGTAGCGGATGGCGCGCCGCCCGAACAGGTACTCCACCGCGCGCTCGCCGTAGTAGCTCCAGCCGAGGATGGTGGAGAAGGCGAACGTGACGATGCCGAACGCAAGCACCGGCGTGCCCACGTAGGGAATGGACGCGAAGGCCTCGCGCGTGAGCAGCGCGCCGTCCTCGAGCGCGATGCCGGGGTTGGCGACGACGCTCGTGACAATCACCAGGCCGGTGATGGCGCAGATGACCACCGTGTCCCAGAACGTGCCGGTGGACGACACCAGGGCCTGCCTGACGGGGTTGCGCGTCTGCGCCGCCGCGGCGACGATGGGCGCCGAGCCGAGCCCCGACTCGTTGGAGAACAGCCCGCGGGCGATGCCGTAGCGCGCCCCGGCCATGAGCGCCGAGCCCGCCGCGCCGCCCAGCGTCGCCTCCGGCGAGAACGCCTCGCGCACGATGAGCGCCAGCGCCTCGCCGATGTAGGCGGCATTGACCGCCAGGATGTAGAGGCAGCCGCACACGTAGAGCACCGCCATCACGGGCACGAACGCGGCGCACACCCTTCCGATGCTGCGCACGCCGCCCACCAGCACCGCGCCCGCCAGCGCGGCGACCACCGCGCCGGTCGCCGCGCGCACGCCCATGGCGTGGGGCGATCCGGCCAGGAGCGTGGCGGCGTACTCGCTGATGGCGTTCGCCTGCACCGTGTTGCCGATGCCGAACGACGCCGCTGCCGCGAACACGCAGAACAGCACGCCCAGCCACCGCTGCCCCAGGCCGCGCTCGAGCGCGTACATCGGCCCGCCGAGCATGCGCCCGTCGGGGGTGCGCACGCGGTATTTGATGGCGAGCAGGCCCTCGCCGTACTTCGTGGCGATGCCGAACAGGCCGGTGAACCAGCACCACAGCACCGCGCCCGGCCCGCCGAGCGACACCGCCGTGGCCACGCCCACGATGTTGCCCGTGCCGATGGTGGCCGCGAGCGAGGTGGCGAGCGCGGCGAACTGGCTCACGTCGCCGTCGCTCCCCTTGTCGCGGCGCACCGAGAGGCGGATGGCGGTCAGCAGCTTCCGCTGCGGCACGCGGAGGCGGACGGTGAGGAAGAGGTGCGTGCCGAGCAGCAGCACAATCATCGGCCATCCCCATACGGCGTCGCTCACGGCGCCTGTCCATTGCAGCAGTGTGTCCATCTTGTCGCGTGTTTGTGTCGCTGGCGGCGCGCCCTCCGTCGGGGAACTCCGCCGCCGCCGCTGCAAAGTTACGCAGAATTTCCGTTATTGCGCCCGTTCGCTGAACTTTTTTCGTCAAAAAGCCGTTTCAGCTGACAATGTGCAAGGCGGAAGGCCGTGGTCGGCGTTTTTTTGAAACGCCGGGCGCGCCGCCCGTTCCGCCGTGCGCGCCGCTTGAAAACTCGCGCCCCGCCGGCGCGCTGAGAATCGCGTGGATGCGGGCTGTCCTGCCGGCGGTGCGAACCGTGCGATTCTCGCGCCGTTGCGGTTGGCCAATTTCGGAACACGCGCGCGCGCCGTGCGGGATGCCCGGTTTTCAGGGGCGGATGGCGCCGGGCGGGCGCGCGCCGCCCGTGGTTTTTTAATACGCTGATTGTCAGAGTGGTGCGCAATCCCTAAAAAACCATGGCGCGCTTGTGAGGGCACTGAAAAAGTCCTTGAAGATTTCCGTTAAGTATTCTGCACATAGTCAG
>CAVGCV010000009.1:0-71579 GCA_963627995.1 bacterium
AGTAAAAAGTTGGGAAAAGTAGGATGAAAATCCGAGAACTCGACTTTACACCCTAGCTAAATGTTGTCGTTGAAAGTTTCTGTTATTAACGTACCGCCTGCTTTATTAGGACAGGAATTGTCCATCCTGCAAAATAACAATGGAAGTACACTTTTTTTAATCTTTATAATAGTCGATGTTTTCCTTCGTAAGCAATTCAATAGACATATAATGCTTGACTTTCTGCTTGATTCGGAGAACACAAGCATTCACCATACTCCGCAAGCAATTCAGTCCTTGCTTTTGCGGATGTTGCGCTATTAAGAACTCCACGCTTCCATCCTTTATGCAAGCGACATTGGCATCAATTGCGTCGTAGCCCAACAGGGAAACGTGCGCATGGCCCGGCATTTCCTCCTTTAAGAAACTTGCGATGATGTGAATGGATGAGTTGAACGACAGGCCGAAACGTATATTGGGATTGCTTTCAAAAAAATCCCGCAACCGCTCTTTCATACCTTCCTTGTCATACACATAAAGATTGACATCCACAATCTGCGTTTCAGGGCTATGTTCCTTCATATAGCGACGGAAGCCGACCTCCCGATTGAGCTGCTGACGGCTGGCCACCCGTCCCTCGCCCATAATCTTAAAAAGAGCTATACTCTTTGCACCTGCTGCCGCCATAAGGATAATTCTTGCAGCAAACTCTCCACTCCGAACCGAATCCTGTCCATAGAATGTGACGGGATTAAATTCCGGCCAATAAGAATCAATCAACGCATACGGAATATTCCGTTCTGTCAGTTTCTCGACAAACTTCGACATGATGCTATGGTTGAAAATAGAGCCAATAATCACCGCAAAAGGCTCAGCCTCTACCAACAACTGCATTTGTTCTTCAAACGAAGCGTCATTGAACGGATCATAACGGAAAATTTTGAAGGTAATCTTAAAGTCCGAAAAACGCCGCAACCCATCGACAAGCCCCTTTTCCACGCGCGACCAATAACTATCCACCTCGTGCATCGGCAAAATAGCTGCAAAATTATAGGTCTTGTTACAGGCAAGCGCACTTGCGTAATGGTTTGGAACATAGTTGATTTCGTCAAGGACTTTCTGGACTTTCGCCAAGCTCGCTTTCGACACATTGGTACGTCCGTGAATCACACGATCGACCGTTCCGACCGAAACCCCTGCCTTCTCTGCAATATCTTTTATTCGAATCTTCGATTGAAACTCCATACCCTTGATTTTGCCACAAAGTTACCTTTTTTTTTATTCCTAAATACAAATTCACCACTTTTTTTGCGGAAACGAGACAAAAAGGCAAAGCGTCTCGTTAAAAACTTATATATTTGCGCGTTATAATATTTCAACATCAATTCAGGAAAACAAACCCACCTATAGATTTATGGCAAAAATCATCACAATGGGCGAGATTATGCTTCGCCTTTCGCCCGAAGGAAATTATCGGTTTATTCAAACGGACAAGTTCAACATTATCCCCGGGGGCGGCGAAGCCAATGTGGCCATCAGCTGTGCGAATTTCGGACACAGCAGTTACTTCATTTCAAAACTTCCCAAACATGAAATCGGACAAATCGCCGTGAATGCCCTGCGCAGGTATGGTGTGAACACCGACTACATTGCGCGTGGCGGCAACCGTATCGGACTCTACTATGCCGAGACTGGCGCATCCATGCGTCCCTCCAAAGTCATCTACGACCGCGCTAATTCGGCTATTGCCGAGGCAACGCCCGACGATTTCGACTTCGACACAATTTTCGAAGGCACCGATTGGTTCCACTGGTCGGGCATCACGCCCGCCATCAGCGACACAAGTGCCGAATGCCTCCGCTTAGCCTGCATTGCCGCCAAAAAACACGGCGTGACAATCAGTTGCGACCTTAATTTCCGAAAGAAGCTCTGGTCTTCCGAAAAAGCCATCAGCATCATGCGCCCCCTTATGCAGTATGTAGACGTCTGCATCGGAAACGAAGAAGACGCAGAACTCTGCCTTGGCTTCAAGCCCGATGCCGACGTAGAAGGAGGAAAGACCGATGCCGCCGGCTACGAGGGGATTTTCCGCCAAATGGCCAAAGAGTTCGGGTTCAAATACGTTGTCTCCACCCTCCGGGAAAGCTATTCAGCCACCTACAATGGCTGGAAAGCACTTATCTACGACGGAAAGGAATTTTATCAGTCAAAGCACTACGACATCAATCCCATCATCGACCGCGTAGGCGGCGGCGACTCTTTCTCTGGAGGCCTCATCCACGGACTTCTGACCAAAGCCTCTCAGGGCGAAGCGTTGGAATTTGCAGTGGCGGCATCTGCCTTGAAGCACACCATTCCCGGTGACTTCAACCACGTCAGCATCGAGGAGGTGGAAGCCCTTGCCAAAGGCAACGCCAGTGGACGCGTGCAACGCTGATTGCCCCTCACATTAGGATTACTCATTAAACGTAGATTAACATAGTGGCAAAATTCGACAAGCTTGCCGTCATGGCAAAAATCGGAGAGACGGGCATGGTGCCGGTCTTCTACCATAAGGATGCAGAAATTGCAAAGAAAGTCATCAAAGCCTGCTACGACGGAGGCGTTCGGGCTTTTGAATTTACTAATCGCGGCGACTTCGCCCATGAGGTGTTCGCCGAGTGTGTGAAATATGCCGCCAAGGAATGCCCGCAACTGGCATTGGGCGTGGGCTCTGTGGTCGATGCGCCAACGGCCGCCCTGTACATCCAGTTGGGAGCTTGTTTTGTGGTCGGTCCACTTTTCAATCCAGAGATTGCCCCCGTCTGCAACCGCCGCCTCATCCCCTACTGTCCGGGATGCGGCAGTGTCAGCGAGGTCGGGAAGGCACAGGAGTTGGGATGCGACCTCACAAAAGTGTTCCCGGGCGATGTCTATGGGCCAGCATTTGTCAAAGGTCTCAAAGCTCCGATGCCTTGGTCGAAAATCATGGTTACGGGTGGAGTTGCCCCCACGCAGGAGAACCTCTCCGCCTGGATCAAGGCCGGTGTCTATTGTGTAGGGATGGGCTCGAAGCTGTTCCCAAAAGACAAAGTAGCTGCCGAAGACTGGCAGTACGTCACCGGTATGTGCCGCGAGGCGCTGGGCTACATTGCCCAGGCACGTGCGGCAAAGTGAAATCCGGCTACTGACAACATTCTCACGTGCAGGGAGGACACGTCACGACGCGTCCCCACTTTCCAAAACGGACAGAAAGACTTGCAGCTTAGGCGTTTTCCTAAGTTGCAAGTCTTTTTTATGGATTTCAGCTGTTCACGAATATCGCTGTTCTGTCATTTCCCAGACCCTCTGATATTCCCTCCATGCCGCCGCGGCATCGCCGCCGAGCTCGGCAGTCAGCAGATAGTAGAACAGCGCCAGGCTCGTGTCGTCGCTGTTCACGCCAAGATTGCATAAAGAGCGGTTGATGCGCAGGCGGTCGAAAGCGAATCCGTTCGCTGTCGGAAAGTAATGGGCTTCAAAAGCACAAGAGCCCTCCCAGCAGCGGAAGTAGCGCAGGTGCTCGTCGTCGCAATACATGAACCAATGATCGTCCATCGATGCGGGATAGTGTCCCTTCCGCAGCTCATCCATCGCCAAAGCCGGGATTTCAAAATCCAGCGCGACGACCGAGACCGCGTTGTCGCCGTCGGGCATGGGCAACGTTTTCCAGCTGTCCTTGGTCGTAGGCTCGGTTTTGGGAGGCATTCCGTCCTCACCACGCCTGACCTTGCTCATGTCTCCAAGTCCGAGCTGCCAGTACATGGCCGCTTGCATCTCCTCTTTGCCCAGTGTCTTCGAGTGCCGTTGCTCGTTGGTTTTCAACCGCTTGCGGAAATCGAGGAGCACACGCCTCATCTCTTCGGGCAGATATGTCAAAGCCTTCTGCTCCATCCATTCGGGGATGCCCCAAATGACCTCGGCAATGCTCCCGACGATGGCGCCCAGCGTGTCGGCATCGGCTCCAAGGCTCACGGCTTTTCTGACGGCATCCTCGAAACTATGGCTTTCGCCGACAATCCAGAGTGCAACAGGCACGGTGCCTTGGCAAGTCTCGTCGAACTTGTTCTGCACATCCTCCTTGCGCAGATTGATGTCATAGCCCGAAAATTCGAGTGCCCGCTGCAACGCCTTCACAATCTCGTCCTTTCCGACACGCGCACCGCCGTCGGCGCGCAACGTGCGGCAGTCGTACATGGCGAGCGCAACAGTCTGCGCCCCTTTCTTTCCTTCGGGATGGTTGTGCGTGCACACCGCTGTGGCAGTCGCCGCCACCAGCACGGTTTTCACATCGTTGTAAAACCACGCCACGGGGCTCACTCTCATCGCCGCGCCGTTGCCGAAAGAGCCATACGGATGCGGATGGTCGCTCCTGACCCACTGGGCGAAGCTGGCGCCGTAGCCGCCCATGGGATGCGGATAGCGGCGGCACCAGTCGTGGATGCACTCCCCGAAGTCGCGGTCGCGCAGCAAAGCGTCCGCCACTGCAACGGTGCAGACGGTGTCGTCCGTAAAACTGTTTCTGTCAGAGAAAAACTCAAAATTGTAGTCGTTCGTAGGGTCGAACTCCCAACGGCTGCCCACGATGTCGCCGATAATTGCTCCCAGCATAAAATCCGGTGTGTTTATAATGTGTTGGTTTCGTTTCAGAATTCCAGTCGGAAACCTTTCTGTTTCAACTCATTGTACTTCTCCAAATTAAAACTGTAAAGTCGGGCTTCGCGTCTCGGTGTCCTCCAAACCGTCTCGCCCAAATCTGCAATCATGTCGAAATGGAGCATCTTCTTGGCAAAGTTCCGGCGGTCGAAGCGTATGCCGAGAATCGCCTCATAGAGCAACTGCAACTCCTTCAGCGTGAACTTCTCTGGCAGCAGCTCGAAGCCTATGGGCTGAAAGTGAATACGCTCTCGCAGCCGTTGCATCGCCACGCGCAGGATGTGGTCGTGGTCGAAGGCCAGCGGTGGAATCTCGTCCATCGCAAACCACTGCGCCGAGGCTGCATCGTCGCCGCCCCTCACTTCCCGAATCTTCACCAAGGCGTAGTAAGCAATGGTAATGACACGCTCACGAGGATCGCGCTGAAGAGCGGAAAACGTATGGAACTGCTCGATGTAGGCATCCGCCAAGCCCGTTTCTTCCATCAGTTCGCGGCGTGCCCCCTCCTCGGCCGTCTCGTCCATGTCCAGGAAACCGCCAGGAAACGCCCAACATCCCTTGCAAGGCTCATTCCCCCGCTCTATCAGGAGAACCTTCAGCTTCGTGCCATCGAATCCGAAAACCACGCAGTCTGTCGTCACCGCCGGGTGCGGATACTTGTAGCAATAGTTCTTGTCGCCCATTCCTTCTTTGCGTTATTTTTACACGGCAAAGATAATCCTTTCACCCCATTCGCACAAATCATTCGACGTAAAACATACGCAAGCAAAGCGAGCCCACCTCTCGCCCAATGCCTCCACAGCCCCTGTCAGCCCCTCCTTTCCAACGTAGCCATGAAAGAGCTGCCACACGCCCGCAAAAGAAAGTGGAAAAGGCAAATCCCACCATTTTCGCCGCCCTACAAAAATATTTTCAGCGCGGCAGAAAGAAATCGAGCGCATTCTTTGCGGATATTTACAAATTACTTTAACTTTCGCCACAGAACCATTACTTATTCCACACTCTAATTCAACAAGACCATGAACATGAAAGATTTGAAAGGAACGAAAACGGAAGCCAACCTGTGGGCAGCATTCGCCGGCGAATCGCAAGCGCGCAACAAGTACACCTACTACGCCTCGAAAGCCAAGAAAGAAGGCTACGAGCAAATCGCAGAACTGTTCCAAGAGACTGCCGACCAGGAGAAAGAACATGCAAAAATCTGGTTTAAGCTCATCCACGGCATCGGCTCTACGCTCGACAACTTGAAAGACGGAGCACAAGGCGAGAACGACGAATGGACAGGCATGTACCCGACTATGGCAAAAGAAGCCCGCGAGGAAGGATTCGACGAGATTGCCGCCCTCTTCGAGGGCGTGGCCGCCATCGAAAAGACCCATGAGGAGAAATACCTGAAACTCATCGGCAACATCGAGCAGAAGATTGTGTTCAGCCGCGATGGCGACTGCATCTGGCAATGCCGCAACTGCGGCCACATCCACATCGGAAAGGACGCGCCCGAGGTATGCCCGGTCTGCGACCACCCGAAAGCCCATTTCGAGTTGAAAAAGACAAACTATTGATGCCCAATGGATCAGAAAATCCATCAGGCAACATGGCAAGAAGATTGACGGACGCACGACTTGACTGGAATGCGCGGCTGATGCGGCATTACATTTAACAGACTATCGCATGTAAATACCGCGCAAAAAACGTCCGCAGAGTTTTTTCAAGCGCTCCGCAGAGAAAAAGAATTTCGTCCGCAGACGAAAATTATTTTCTCTGCGGACGTTTTTTTAGTCCGTCCGCAGTGTTTTTTCGAGTTGCCAAAGACAACTGATTGCCAGCTGTTTGCAAAACATCTTGTCGCTGAATGCGCAAAAAAGCAACGGAAATGGAATTGGGAATCGAAGTCCATCGGAATCCCCACGCCACACGTTGCGGACACGGCAGAGGCACAGTACGACATTCTTGCCGCATTTTTGTCTGCAAATTGTACTCCTGACAGGCGAAAGTCGAGCACCAGAGCATTACATTGCAAACAAAATGAAATATTTTTTCAGATTTTGCTTTCAAAAAGAATAATAATACGTAAATTTGCAATCGAAAAGTAATCGACACGAGACTTTTGCGGAAAAAAGTCCGAACACAACAAAAGATATGGTAAAAAGAAATCTCGGATTGTACAGCCGCGCGAACGAGCATGACGCGTGCGGCGTGGGCATGGTGGTGAACATCCATGGCAACAAGAGTCACGAGCTGGTGGACAACGCCCTGAAAGTGCTGGAGAACATGCAGCACCGTGGCGCGGAAGGAGCCGACAAGAAGACGGGAGACGGCGCGGGCATCCTGCTGCAAATCCCCCACGAGTTCATTCTGCTGCAAGGCATTCCCGTCCCCGAAAAAGGCAAATATGGAACGGGGCTCGTGTTCCTGCCGAAAAGCGCGAAAGAACAGGCGGACATTCTCTCCGTCATGATTGAGGAGATTGAGCGCGAGGGGCTGACACTCATGCACCTGCGCAACGTGCCGACAAACGCTGACTGCCTTGGCGATGCCGCACGCAATGCGGAGCCCGACATCAAGCAGGTGTTCGTCACGGGAGTTGCCGACGAGGAAGTCGTAAACTTCGAGCGCACACTGTATAAAATAAGGAAGCGTATCGAGCGCAGAATCACAGACGAAGACTTTTACTTCTGCTCTCTCTCGTCAAAGAACATCATCTACAAGGGAATGCTGTCGAGCAAGCAGCTGCGGCAGTACTTCCCCGACTTGTCAGCCCCCTATTTCACGAGCGGACTGGCTCTGGTGCACTCCCGGTTCTCGACCAACACGTTCCCCATGTGGAAACTGGCGCAGCCGTTCCGACTGCTATGCCACAACGGCGAGATCAACACGGTGCGCGGCAACCGCGGCTGGATGAAGGCGCGCGAGAGCGTGTTGTCGTCGCCAGCCCTTGGCGACATCAAGGACATTCGCCCGATTGTGCAGGACGGGATGTCGGACTCGGCGAGCCTGGACAACGTGTTCGAGTTTCTCGTCATGTCGGGACTTTCGCTGCCGCAGGCCATGGCCATCCTCGTGCCAGAGTCGTTCAACGACAAGAACCCCATCTCGGAGGACTTGAAAGCGTTCTACGAGTATTACTCGATACTGATGGAGCCATGGGACGGCCCGGCCGCGCTCATGTTCAGCGACGGACGCTTCGCAGGAGGCATGCTCGACAGAAACGGGCTTCGCCCGGCGCGCTACACCATCACGAAGAACGGCATGATGGTTGTGGCGTCGGAAGTGGGCGTGATGGACTTCGACCCGGGAGAAATCGTGCAGAAAGGACGCCTGCAGCCAGGTAAGATTATCCTCATCGACACGCAAGAGGGACAAATCTACTATGACGGCGAAATCAAAGCGAAGTTGGCCGGTGAGCACCCCTACCGCCAATGGCTGTCGACAAACCGCATCCAACTGGAAAAGTTGAAGAGCGGGCGAAAAGTTGAAAATTCGGTGACGAATTACAACCGGAAACTTCTCAACTTCGGATTTGCCCAGGAGGACATCGACCGCACCGTCGTCCCGATGTGCACGACAGGTTCCGAGCCCGTTGCGGCGATGGGCAACGACACGCCGCTGGCCGTGATTTCGGACCGTCCGCAGGTGTTCTTCAACTATTTCCGCCAGCAGTTCGCGCAGGTGACCAACCCCGCCATCGACCCGATACGCGAGGAACTCGTGATGTCGTTGACGGAATACATCGGCGCCGTCGGCACGAACATCCTCACGCCCGACGAGTCGAACTGCAAGATGGTTCGCCTTCCGCACCCGATACTGACAAACGCCCAGCTCGACATCCTGTGCAACATCCGCTACAAAGGGTTCAAAACGGTGAAGCTCCCGATGCTGTTTGAATGCAACAAGGGCGAGAGCGGGCTGCGTGCCGCCATCGACGAACTTTGCAAGAAAGCGGAGGCCAGCGTGGACGAGGGCGTGAACTACATCATTCTGTCAGACCGCGACATCGACGAGGCGCACGCGGCCATCCCGTCGCTCCTCGCCGTCAGCGCCGTACACCACTACCTCATCGAGGTGGGCAAACGGGTGCAGACAGCCCTCATCGTGGAGAGCGGGGAAATACGCGAGGTGATGCACGCCGCATTGCTGCTGGGCTACGGCGCAAGCGCGCTCTGCCCCTACATGACGTTTGCCGTGCTGGACGACTTGGTGAAGCACCATAAGATTCAAGAAGAATACGCCACGGCGGAAAAGAACTACATCAAGGCCGTCTGCAAGGGTCTGTTCAAAATCATGTCAAAGATGGGCATCTCGACCATCCGATCCTACCGGGGCGCACAGATATTCGAGAGCATCGGACTGAGCGAGGGGCTGCTGAAACGCTATTTCGGCACGGAAATCTCCACGATTGGCGGCGTCGGGCTGCGCGACATCGCAAAGGATGCCGTGCGCCTGCACGACGAGGCGTTCAAGCCCGAGGAAATCAACGAGTTCCTGCCCAACACGGGGCTGTTCAGCTACCGCCGCGACGGCATCCAGCACGCCTGGAATCCCGAGACCATCGCCAACCTGCAAATCGCCACACGCCTCGGCAGCTACAAGAAGTTCAAGGAATGGGCGAAATTAGTGGACGAGAAAGAGAAGCCCATATTCATCCGCGACTACTTCTGTTGGAAAAAGGCACAGAAGCCACTGCCCATCGAGGAGGTCGAGCCTGTGGAAAGCATCGTGAAACACTTTGTGACGGGAGCCATGTCGTTTGGCGCACTATCCATCGAGGCACACGAGGCGCTGGCCTTGGCCATGAACAAAATTGGCGCGCGGAGCAACACGGGCGAAGGAGGCGAGGACAACGCACGCTACCACTCTTCGGTGGACGGAGTGAGCCTGTCGTCAAAAACGAAGCAGATTGCATCGGGCCGTTTCGGCGTGACGGCGGAATACTTGGTCAACGCGGAGGAAATACAAATCAAGGTGGCCCAGGGCGCGAAGCCCGGAGAAGGCGGACAGTTGCCGGGCTTCAAAGTCAACAGAATCATTGCGAAAACACGCAACGCCATTCCCGGCATCTCGCTGATTTCGCCGCCACCTCACCACGACATCTACTCCATCGAGGATTTGGCGCAGTTGATCTTCGACTTGAAGAACATCAACCCGACCGCTGCCGTCAGCGTGAAGCTCGTTGCGGAAAGCGGCGTGGGCACCATTGCCGCCGGCGTAGCCAAAGCCAAGGCCGACCTCATCGTTGTGTCGGGCGCGGAAGGCGGCACAGGCGCATCGCCCGCATCGTCAATGCGCTTCGCCGGCATCTCGCCCGAAATCGGGCTGGCCGAGACGCAACAAACACTCGTCCTGAATGGCCTGCGCCCGCAAGTGCGCTTACAGACCGACGGGCAATTGAAGACGGCGCGCGACGTCATCCTCATGGCCATGCTGGGGGCGGACGAGTTCTCGTTCGGAACGCTGCCGCTGATTGTGCTGGGATGCGTGATGATGCGCAAGTGCAACACGAATACCTGCCCCGTAGGTGTGGCCACGCAGGACGCGAAACTGCGCGAGCGATTCACGGGAAAAGCGGAATATGTGGAAAACTTCTTCCTCTTCCTCGCCCAGCAGGTGCGCGAGTACTTGGCTGAAATCGGGGCAAAGAGCCTCGACGACATCATCGGGCGCACCGACCTGATTGAGGTGCATCTGCCCGACGAGACGACCAAGCAGGGCACGATGGACTTCGGCCGCCTGCTCACCCAGGTGCAGCCGCAATCGCACTGCGCGCTGCATTGGGACGGCCGCCCCTACACAAAGGTCGAGGATGTCAAGGATTTCCAAATCGTGGATGTGTGCCGCAAGGCCATCGACGACAAGGAGGAGGTGAACATCGACTACACCATCAAAAACACCGACCGCGCCGTGGGAACGATGCTTTCAGGCGTGATTGCCAAGAAATACGGAGAGGAGGGACTGCCCGACTCCACCATCAACATCAAGTTCAAAGGCGCGGCGGGCCAGTCGTTCGGTGCGTTCTTGGCCAAGGGCGTGAGCGTCAAGCTCGAGGGCGAGGCCAACGACTACTTCGGCAAGGGGCTGTCGGGCGGCCGCATCAGCATCATGCCGCCCACCCGCTCCAACTTCGTTGCCGAGGACAACATCATCGCAGGCAACACGGGGCTCTATGGAGCGACGTCCGGCGAGCTGTACGTAAACGGGCGTGTGGGCGAACGCTTCGGCGTACGCAACTCCGGCGCGATTGCCGTGGTGGAGGGCGCGGGCGACCACTGCTGCGAGTACATGACAGGCGGACGCGTCGTGGTGCTCGGCGAGACAGGGCGCAACTTCGCGGCCGGCATGTCGGGCGGCGTGGCCTACGTGTGGGACAAGAACCACAACTTCGACTATTTCTGCAACATGGACATGGTGGAAATCAACTTGGTGGAGGAAGCCAGCTACCGCAAGGAACTGCACGAGCTCATCCGCCAGCACTACCTCTACACGGGAAGCGCACTCGCACGGCAGATGCTCGACAACTGGCAACGCTACATCGAGGAGTTCATCCAAGTAGTCCCCATCGAGTACAAGCGCGTTCTCCACGAGGAGCAGATGGCGAAGCTGCAACAGAAGATTGCGGACATGCAACGAGACTATTAACCAAACGACAGCACTGCGACAATAAAATCATAGAAGAAAAAATGGGAAATCCTAAAGCATTCCTAACTGTTCCACGCAAGGAAGCCGGCTACCGCCCGGTGAACGACCGCATCCACGACTTCGGAGAAGTGGAGCAGACTCTCAATACTAAAGACCGGCAGGAGCAGGCAAGCCGCTGCATGGATTGCGGCGTTCCGTTCTGCCACTGGGCGTGTCCGCTGGGCAACAAAGACCCCGAATGGAACGACGCGCTCTACCACGGAGAATGGGAAACCGCATACAAGATTCTGAAAAAGACCAACGACTTCCCCGAGTTTACAGGGCGCATCTGCCCCGCCCTCTGCGAAAAGGCGTGCGTACTCTACCACACCACGGGCGAGGCCGTGACCAACCGCGAGAACGAGTGTGCCATTGCCGAGCGCGCGTTCACCGAAGGCTACGTGACCATCGAGCACCCCAAGCGCAACGGAAAGAAAGTGGCAGTGGTGGGCGCGGGACCCGCCGGGCTTGCAGCCGCCAACCAGCTCAACTACAAGGGCTACGAGGTGACCGTGTTCGACAAGAACGAGGCGGCGGGCGGACTGCTGCGTTTTGGCATCCCGAACTTCAAGCTCAACAAACAAATCATCGACCGCCGCATCAACGTGATGGAGCGCGAGGGCGTGAAGTTCGTGTATGGCGCGAACATCAACATGAGTGAGCCCAAGTTTCCGAACGGCGAGATGTTCGACGCCATCGTCCTCGCCACCGGCACGCCAGAGGCACGCGACCTCTCCGTGCCCGGACGCGAGCTGAAAGGCATACACCTTGCGCTCGACATCCTGTCGCAGCAGAATCGGATTCTTGCCGGACAGAACTTTACGAAAGAACAACTCGTCAGTGCCAAAGGCAAGCGCGTGCTGGTGGTCGGCGGCGGCGATACGGGGTCGGACTGCATCGGGACCGCCAATCGTCAGGGCGCAAAGAGCGTGACACAAATCGAAATCATGCCCAAGCCCCCCGTAGGCCACAACCCCTCGACGCCATGGCCCTACTGGCCCGTCATCCTCAAAACGACCTCCAGCCACGAAGAGGGGTGCGAGCGCCGCTGGCTGCTCAACACCAACAAGTTCATCGGCAAGGACGGGCGCGTGGTCGGCGCGGAGGTGGAAGGCGTGGTCTGGAAGCCGAACCCCGACGGAGGACGCCCCGTCATGGAACTCGACGGAAAGAAGGAAATCATCGACTGCGACCTCGTCCTCCTGGCCATGGGCTTCCTAAAGCCCAAGCATCCGAACTACGCGGACAACGTGTTCCTTGCCGGCGACACGGCATCGGGCGCAAGCCTCGTCGTGCGCGCCATCGCCAGCGGGCGGAAGACTGCCGAGGCCGTAGACGCCTATCTCCAAAAGAAATAAGCCGGCACGACAGACCCGCAACAAAGCGGCGGGCGCACCCTTACCGAGAGGATGCGCCCGCCGCTTATTTCGTGGACACCATCCATCCTACACGCTTACACGCGCGAGTCATGCACACGCGCAAGCGGACGCGCAACCGCTACTCCTTTGCCTTCTCGTCCGCCAGCTCCTCGCGCGTAGGGAAATGTCCGATGTAGCGCATCTGGCGCAACGCCCACGTCTGGCGGCGGTACATGTAGGAAGAAGGGTTCCCGCTGTCCATCTTCCGGGGGTTGGGGAGGCTGACCGCAATGAGCGCGCACTGCCCCTTCGTGAGTTCCTTCGCCGAGCATCCGAAATGCTCGTGCGCCACGGCCTCCGCCCCATAGATGCCGTTGCCCATCTCAATGGTGTTGAGATAAACCTCCATGATGCGGTGCTTGTCCCAACAAAGCTCTATCAACAGGGTGAAATAGACCTCGAAGCCCTTGCGCAGCCAGCTCGACTCGGGCCACAGGAACACGTTCTTCGCCGTTTGCTGGCTGATGGTACTTGCGCCACGCCGGCGCTTTCCGTGCTGCGCCTCCTCGTAGGCGTCCTTGATGGCGTCAAAGTCGAAGCCGTTGTGTCTGAAAAAATTCCCGTCCTCGCACGCCATGGCCGCCAGCGGGAGACTGGGAGACATCTCGTCGAGGGAGACCCACTCGTGCACCAGCTTGAGCTGCTCGTGGTTGGCGGCCTGCTGCGCCAGCCGGATAAGCATCAGGGGGGAACACGGAACGGGCAGCCACCTGAACGCGACGACGGAAAGGATGGACGTGGAGAAGAAGAGGATGAGCAGCCACTTAAGGATTTTTCGAATGCGCCTCATGTCATGAATCAGGGTGTCAGGTCAATGGATATGCAAACATCACACATTCCTCGCAAGGATGGGCTACGTTCTTTTCGACAAAAACACAAAGCTCTGTTTTTCAAAGATTTGAACAGAACGAAGACGGTCTTAAAAAACTCCGCAGAGAAAAGCCCCGCGCTCCGCAGAGAAAAATAATTTCCTCTGCGGACGAAAAAGTTTTTCTCTGCGGAGGTTTCCAGGGCTGCTCCGCAGTGTTTTTCTGGCTGGACGCAAGCCTTTGACAGGGAGCGACTTGCACGTCAGGTTCCAGACATCGGGCGTTCGCCAAGCCTTTGCACAAAGCAACGGGCCAGATTCGAGGACGCGCCGGATTCCCCGCCATTTCCGGAGAACAAGAAAGGAGCAGGAAACTGGCGGTGTCACCGCGTCTCCTGCCCCTTGTTTTTTCCGAGCTGACCGGAGGCTTATTGGAGCGTGCCTGCGTTGGCCGCGTCAATCATTGCCTGCGAAGCGTAGAGATAAACCTCCACGCGGCGGTTCTGCTGCTTGCCGGCTGCCGTTGAGTTGTCAGCCACGGGGCTGTCCTGTCCGAGCCCCTGAACGGCCTTGATTTGCGAGGAGCTAACGCCGAGCGAAGTCAGATAGCTGGACACCGACTGCGCGCGCTGGAGGGAAAGCACCTGGTTGCGGCGTGCGTTCTCCGTTGCGCTCGTCACGCCACGGAAGCCCGAGTTGTCGGTATGTCCCTGAATGGCGACATCCAAGTCGGGGTTCTGAATGAGTACGTTGTTCGCAAACTGGTAGAGCGAGTTCTTGGCGGTTGCGCTGAGCGTGGACTTACCCGTGTCAAAAAGGATGCCCGAGTCGAACGTCACCTTCACAGCCTGAAGGCCGTTGGCGTCGGTGATGCTCTGTACTTGCGCGTTCTGCACGGCCTGGGCCGCAGCCTTGGCCTTGTCCATTTTCTTCCCAATCAGTACGCCTGCACCTGTGCCGACAGCCGTGCCGATGGCCGCGCCAATCACCGTGCTCTTCGTATCCTTTCCAATCAGGTTTCCGACAATGCCGCCAAGGAGTGCGCCGCCACCTCCTCCGAGGAGTCCTCCCTTTGTAGTGTTGTTCGCACCACATCCCGACAGGAGCAGTACCGCACTGAGCGCGATTGCATGAAATTTCAGATTCTTCATAATGAAAAAGAATAAAAGGTTGATAAATGTTGAACACAAACTGCGATATGCTATCACAATCTGTGTGCAAAGATAGAGTTTTTGGCGAAAGGAATAAAGTGCGCGGTGAAAACTTACGCTCCGTGCTGTTATTTTTAGTAATTTTGCATCCATATTTTGAAAATCGGGACAACAAATATGGCAAAAGAACTGAAAGAACTGACCAAGCGCAGCACGAACTACTCGGAGTGGTACAACCAGCTCGTGGTGAAGGCCGACCTCGCCGAGCAGTCGGACGTGCGCGGCTGCATGGTCATCAAGCCCTACGGCTATGCGATTTGGGAGAAGATGCAACGGAAGCTCGACGACATGTTCAAGGCGACGGGCGTGCAGAACGCCTATTTTCCCCTGCTCATCCCCAAGTCGTTCCTCAGCCGCGAGGCCGAGCATGTGGAAGGCTTCGCCAAGGAATGCGCCGTGGTGACACACTACCGCCTGAAGACCAACGAGAGCCACGACGGCGTGGTGGTGGACCCCGCGGCCAAGCTGGAAGAGGAGCTCATCATCCGCCCCACGTCGGAAACCATCATTTGGAACACCTACAAGAACTGGATCAAGTCGTACCGCGACCTCCCCATCCTCTGCAACCAATGGTGCAACGTCATGCGCTGGGAGATGCGCACGAGGCTCTTCCTGCGCACGTCGGAATTTCTTTGGCAGGAGGGGCACACGGCGCACGCCACGCGCGAGGAGGCCGAGGAGCGCGCAAGGCTGATGCTCCGCGTTTACGCCGAATTCGCGGAGAAACACATGGCTGTGCCTGTCGTCCAGGGCGTGAAGAGCGAGACGGAGCGTTTTGCCGGAGCGCTCGACACCTACACCATCGAGGCCATGATGCAGGACGGGAAGGCCCTGCAGAGCGGCACGAGCCACTTCCTCGGGCAGAACTTCGGAAAAGCATTCGGCGTGCAGTTCCTCAACAAGGACAACAAGCCCGAATACGCATGGGCCACGTCGTGGGGCGTTTCGACCCGCCTGATGGGCGCGCTCATCATGACGCACTCCGACGACAACGGGCTGGTGCTTCCCCCGACACTCGCCCCCATCCAAGTGGTCATCATCCCGATTTGGAAAACCGACGAGCAGCTCCGGCAAATCAACGAAAAGGTTGCGCAGATACAAGAGACATTCGGCAAGATGGGCGTCAGCGTCAAATACGACAACGCGGACAACAAGCGTCCGGGCTTCAAGTTCGCGGACTACGAGCTGAAAGGCATCCCCGTGCGCATCGCCATCGGCGCGCGCGACTTGGAGAACGGGACGGCGGAGGTCATGCGCCGCGACACCCTTGAGAAAGAGACGCTGCCTCTCGACGGCATCGAAACGGCCGTGAAAGAAATGCTCGACGATGTCCAGGCGAGCATCTACCGGAAAGCCAAGGCGTTCCGCGACACGCACATCTACGAGTGCGACGACTACGAGGAGTTCAAGCAAAGGGTGAAGCAGGGTGGGTTCTTCCTCTGCCACTGGGACGGGACGCCTGAAACCGAAGCGCGCATCAAGGAAGACACGCAGGCCACCATCCGTTGCGTTCCTTTTGCCTACGAGCAGACGCCCGGCACGGACATGGTGTCGGGGAATCCGTCAAAATATCGCGTAATCATCGCCCGCGCCTACTAATTTCACAGCTATCGCGCATTTTTCCGAACAAACATTTGCACAATCCGTGAAAACGCTGTTAATTTGCAGCGAAAACAATCCACGAATGTATCTAAGCAGCTACAGATATTGGCGATGGCAGAGCTTAAGGCGAATCAAGTCGTAAGCCGAATGGTGCTGTCCGCAATACAACGTGTGCTAAACATTGTTTCCAACACATAGCAACGCGATTCAAGAAAATAACAACGGAAAGCCTGTCGTACTTACGACAGGCTTTTTTTCATAAATACGGAAGAACATGACATACCAGGCTGATGAAAACGGGTTCTACGGCGAATACGGCGGCGCATACGTGCCGGAGATTCTGTACAAGACCGTAGAGGACTTGAAAAAGGCATACCTGCCCATTCTTGAGAGCCAAGCATTCAAGAATGAATTCCACGCGCTGCTGCGCGACTACGTGGGCCGCCCGTCTCCGCTGTACTTCGCACAGCGGATGAGCGAGAAATATGGCTGCCAGCTTTACCTGAAGCGCGAGGACCTGAACCACACGGGGGCGCACAAAATCAACAACTCCCTCGGGCAGATTCTCGTGGCCAAGAAGATGGGCAAGAAGCGCATCATTGCGGAGACAGGCGCAGGGCAGCACGGCGTTGCCACGGCCACCGTCTGCGCGCTCATGGAAATGCCCTGCACCGTGTATATGGGTGCGACCGACGTGGAGCGGCAGCACATGAACGTGGAGCGCATGAAAATGCTCGGGGCGGAAGTCCGCCCCGTCCAATCGGGCAACAAGACGTTGAAAGACGCGACCAACGAAGCGATTCGCGACTGGTGCTGCCATCCGTCCGACACGTTCTACATCATCGGCAGCACCGTCGGCCCCCACCCCTATCCCGACATGGTGGCGCGCCTGCAAAGCGTCATCTCTGAAGAAATCAAATGGCAGCTAAAGGAGAAGACCGGCCGGGACTACCCCGACTACCTCATGGCCTGCGTTGGCGGCGGTTCAAATGCGGCGGGGACAATCTACCACTACCTGGACGACGAGCGGGTGAAAATCGTGCTTGCCGAGGCGGGCGGGCTGGGAATGGAGACGAGCGAGACCGCCGCATCGCTGCAAATTGGCACCGACGGGATTCTGCACGGGTCACGCATCAAGCTGATGCAGACAGACGACGGACAAATCATTGAGCCTTATTCCATCTCGGCCGGGCTGGACTATCCCGGGACGGGACCCATACACTGCAACCTGTACAAGTCAGGACGCGCCAAGGTTTTGGCGACCAATGACGACGAGGCGCTGGCGGCCGCGTATGAGCTGACACGCATGGAGGGCATCATCCCGGCATTGGAGTCGGCGCATGCTTTGGGAGCATTGCCGAAGATGTCGTTCAAGCCCGATGACATCGTGGTGCTGACGGTCAGCGGACGCGGAGACAAAGACCTTGAAACGTATCTCAAACACTTGAACGACTGAGCCATGTTTTCCTTTCGGACCAATTCAAAAAAAATACTGGGAGACCTGACCACGCCCGTCGGAGCTTACCTGAAGCTGCGCGACAACTATCCACAATCGGCGCTGATGGAGAGTTCCGACTACCATGGAGGCGAGAACTCGAAGTCGTTCATCGGCGTGCAGCCCATCGCCAGCATCAGCATCGAGCATGGCAAGGCCATCGGGCATTACCCTGACGGAAGCCGCTCCGAGCACGAGGTGAGCGAACGTTACAGGACAGACCATGCGCTCAACGACTTCCTGCGCCAATTCCACATCGGCGGTGAAGACGCGGAATACTGCGGGCTTTTCGGCTACACATCGTTCAACGCCGTTCGCTATTTCGAGAACATCAGCATCAAGGATGAGACGCAGGAGAAGAACGACGCGCCAGACATGCTCTACATCCTCTATAAGGACGTCATCGTATTCGACCATTTCCGCAATGAGCTGAAGATTGTCGAGCTGACGTCCAAGGAGGAGGCATCCGACATCGACCGGCTGGAGAGCGACATCCTGAATCGCCCTATCCGAAGTTACGATTTCCGCCCCATCGGAGGCTGCACCTCGACACTCACGGACGAGGAGCACAAAGCGAACATTCGCAAAGGCATCCAGCACTGTCTTCGCGGAGACGTGTTCCAAATCGTGCTTTCGCGCCGTTTCATCCAAAAATATGAGGGCGACGACTTCAAGCTATACCGCGCCCTGCGCACCATCAACCCCTCCCCCTACCTTTTTTACTTTGACTTCGGAGGGTTTCGCATCTTCGGGTCTTCGCCCGAGACGCACTGCCGCATAGAGGGGAAGAAAGCCTACATCGACCCCATTGCCGGAACGACCAAACGCACGGGCAACCCCATCCAAGACCACGAGAATGCGCTCTACCTGAAAAACGACCCCAAGGAGAACGCCGAGCACGTGATGCTGGTGGACTTGGCGCGCAACGACCTGAGCCGCAACTGCCACAACGTGAAAGTGGATTTCTACAAGGATATGCAGTATTATTCCCATGTCATCCACCTTGTCAGTCGCGTCAGCGGTGAACTCGACGGTGGAGCAGACCCCGTCAAGACTTTCATCGACACCTTCCCCGCAGGAACGCTTTCGGGCGCGCCCAAGGTGCGTGCCATGCAGCTCATCTCGGAATACGAACCGCACAACCGGGGTGCCTATGGAGGTTGCATCGGGTTCATCGGGCTCAATGGCTCTCTGAATCAGGCCATCACCATCCGCACGTTCGTTAGCAGGAACAACGAACTTTGGTTCCAGGCCGGCGGAGGGATTGTGGCCAAAAGCAACGAAGAATACGAGCTGCAAGAAGTGAACAACAAATTGGGAGCACTACGCAAAGCCATTGAAATAGCCAAAGGCTTGTAAGGAAAGTCAGACTTTGACAAAAGATACAAATACGAAGGACTTAACAATGAAGATTGTAATCATTGACAATTACGACAGCTTCACCTACAATCTGTCGCACCTTGTAAAGGAATTGGGGGCAACGGTGAGCGTCTATCGCAACGACAGGTTCCAGCTCCAGCAGTTGGAGCAATTCGACAAAATCATCCTGTCGCCCGGTCCGGGCATACCATCCGAGGCCGGGCTGCTGTTGGACGTTGTCCGCACCTATGCTGGCAAAAAGCCCATTCTTGGCGTGTGCCTTGGCCACCAAACCATCGGTGAGTTTTTCGGCGCAAGACTAACGAACCTCAGCGATGTGTTCCATGGCGTAGCTGCGCCTACGACCGTTACGAAAGACGACTACATCTTCCAAGGGCTGCCCAAACAAATAGAGGTGGGACGCTACCACTCATGGGTCGTCGATGCCGGGAGCATTCCCGACTGCCTTGAAGTCACCAGCACGAGCAACGAAGGCCATGTCATGTCGCTGCGGCACACGCGCTTCGACATTCGCGGCATACAATACCACCCGGAGAGCGTATTGACACCCTGTGGAAAAGCCATCTTGAGGAACTGGGTAGAACACTAAACACACAAACACATGAAAGCATTTTTGACAAATCTTATCGAGGGGGGAACTCTTTCACGAGAGGACACGCATGAAATCATGGTGAATATCACCAAAGAGAAATATAGCGAGCAGCAAATAGCCGCCCTGTTGATGGGTATCCAAATGCAGGGAGCGACGGTTGACGAGCTGCTGGGGTTTCGCGACGGGCTTTTGGAGACAGGAAAAGCCATTGACCTGTCGCCCTACGAAACATTGGACATTGTTGGCACTGGAGGCGACGGGAAAAACACGTTCAACATCTCCACTTGCTCGGCATTCGTAATTGCCGGGGCTGGCTACAAAGTAAGCAAGCATGGGAATGTGTCTGCCACGTCCGTGTCGGGCGCGAGCGATGTGATAGCGGCACACGGGGTGAAGTTTTCAGCCGACCACGACCAGCTTGTGCATTCGATAGAAGAAAGCGGGGTCGCCTACTTCCATGCTCCCTTGTTTGCCTACGGGATGAAATATGTGGGGACAACCCGGCGTGCGCTCCAAGTCCCGACCTGCTTCAACCTGCTCGGGCCCCTGGTGAATCCCTGCCGGCCGAAATATAATTTCTTGGGAACGGCAAACTTAGCTCAAATGCGCCTCTATGTGAGTGTTCTTCAGAAAATTGGCACGAAGTTCGGTGTCGTAAGCAGCTATGATGGCTACGACGAGATATCGCTCACGGGGCAATTCAAGGTGACGACCAACACAGCGGAAAAAGTGATGACGGCAACAGACCTCGGATTGTCGGCGACCAAACCCGAGAGCCTCTATGGAGGAAGCACAAAGGACGAAGCCGTGAGAATCTTCGACAACGTGCTCAACGGCACCTCCACCGAGGCGCAGAAAGAAGTCGTCATCGCCAATGCCGCCATGGCTATCGGCACGGTGGAGCAGGAGAAGAGCAACGACGACTGCGTGGCCATGGCACGGGAATCGCTCGACAGCGGGAAAGCACTGTCAGCCTTTAAGAAGTTTGTTGAAATCAACTCGTAACGATGGGGGACATCTTAGAAGAAATCATCGCCAACAAACGCATAGAGGTGGCGGGACAAAAACAGCAGGTTCTCCCCAAAGACCTGCAGGAAACGGTTGAGCTGGCTTTGGCAAACAATGTGCTGCCAAAGCGCTCCATGCGCAAGGCCCTCTCCGCCTCGCCGTCGGGCATCATCGCCGAGTTCAAGCGACGCTCACCCTCGAAAGGATGGATAAAAGAAGACGGGCTGCCAACCATCATTCCGCCCGCCTACGCAAACAATGGAGCCTCGGCCATCTCCATCCTCACGGACGAGCCTTTTTTCGGCGGAAGAATGGGATTCATCAAAGCTGCTCGCCCCCTCGTGCCGACAACACCCATACTGCGCAAAGACTTCATCATTGACGAATACCAGTTGTTCCAAGCCAAAGTCATTGGCGCAGACGCAGTCCTGCTCATTGCCGCCGCACTCACACAGCAAGAATGCCAGACACTGGCCAAGACAGCGCACGAGTTGGGGCTGGAAACACTGCTTGAGATACATACGGAGGCGGAACTCGACTACCTCGGTGAGAGCATCGACATGGTAGGAGTGAACAATCGCAACCTCGGGACTTTCCATACCGACGTACACAATTCCTATCGACTGGCCGCCCATCTTCCCGCCAACTTGGTTCTGGTATCCGAAAGCGGCATCAGCCATCCGCAGACCGTGAGAGAGTTGCGAGAAGTCGGTTTTCGCGGATTCCTCATCGGTGAGGCTTTCATGAAGTCCGAAGACCCGGGAAAGGCGCTGCGCGACTTCATCGGACGTGTGGCCAAAGCGTAAGCAAGCAAAGCCCATCAAAGAACGGAACGACCATGATTGTAAAAGTATGCGGAATGCGCGACTCCACCAATATCCGCGCCATAGAGGGAACGGGGGTCGACTGGATGGGATTCATCTTTTTTGAGAAATCGCCCCGGAATGTCGCAACCCGTCCCAGCTACCTGCCCTCGCACTGCAAGCGGGTTGGTGTGTTCGTCAATGCCACCTTCGGATTCATTCTCCAAAAGGCGGAAACGTTCGGCCTCGACCATGTACAACTCCATGGGGATGAATCCACCGACTTCTGCTCCTCACTCCGCCAGTCCTTACCACGGGACAAAGGTATTATCAAGATGATTCCCGTCTCGGAGGAACGCGATCTGGAGTACACACAGCCTTACGAGGGACTTGTCGATTACTTTCTTTTCGACACAAAGCAACCCATTCAAGCCTCCTATTTTGGAGGAAGTGGAGAATCGTTCGACTGGAATGTCCTGACCCACTATCGGGGAGACACGCCCTTCATCGTCAGCGGAGGCATCCGCCCCCAAGACGTGGAGAAAGTCCGCCGCATCCGACATCCGAAATTCTTCGGTGTCGATTTGAACTCCCGTTTTGAGATTTCTCCGGCAGTAAAAGATGCTGCACGCATCCAAGCATTTGTCCATCAACTGAAACAACCCGAGCCCATCGCCTTCTGAAGATGGAGCCATCAAAAATCACAAATGACATGAACCGCATCAACAGTCTCTTCGCCAACAAAAGCAAGAACATCCTATCCATCTACTTCTGCGCGGGCCACCCCACACTGGAGGGGACGAACTCAACCATCAAGGCGCTTATCGACAACGGAATCGACATGATTGAGGTCGGAATTCCTTTCTCCGACCCAATGGCCGACGGCGTTGTCATCCAGGACGCCGCGACCAAGGCCCTGCGCAAAGGAATGAGCCTACGCCTTCTTTTCGAACAATTAGAGGGGCTTGACTTCAATCGGACGACACCGCTCATTCTGATGGGCTATCTGAACCCCATCATGCACTTCGGCTTTGAGCCTTTCTGCAAGAAGTGCGTCGAGGTCGGCATCGACGGCATCATCATCCCCGACCTCCCGTTCAAGGACTACCTGAAGACATACAAGCCCATTGCCGACCAATACGACATCCGAATCATCATGCTCATCACGCCCGAAACCAGCGAGGAGCGCATCCGGTTCATCGACGAACACACCGACGGGTTCATCTATATGGTCTCGACCGCCGCGACAACAGGTATTCAGAACTCGTTCGGCGCGGACAAGCAGGCCTATTTCGAGCGAATCAACGCCATGGGTCTTCGGAATCCGCGCATGATTGGCTTTGGCATCTCCAACAAGCAGACTTTGGAGGCCGCCCAGCGCAACGCCTCCGGCGCCATCATTGGCTCAAAGTTCGTCAAGCTATTGGACGAAGTGCAGGATGTCCCGACGGCTGTCAAACGTCTGAAAGAAGATTTAGCAAAATAGGAATCCCTCCGATTATCAAATCAAAAAGACAAAGGAAATGAAAAAGACAATTGCTTTTCTACTCGCCCTGACACTCTCTTCGGCACTTTCGGCACAAAGCCCGAGCCACGAAGCCGCTTCCGCGCCCTACCTCTGCAATGCGCCATTGCCCTACAAGCCTGTCAAGCTCGACATCCTGTTCATCGGAAACTCGTTCTCGATAGACACCAGCGCCGAACTTCCCTCCATTCTCCGCTCCGTCGGCATCAACACGGTGAATGTCTATGTCCTCTACAAGGGGGCGTGCTCCATGCGCGAGCACTACGAACATTTCATCAACGACAGCCCCGTCTACGAACTCTACCTGTACAACAGCCTGGGAGAGATCAAGCTGGAAAAGAAGACGACCATACGCAATGTCATGCATCGCTATCCATACGACGTGGTCGTCTTCCAGCAATACTCCCTCGAGTCGGGCGACTACGCCACGTATGAGCCCTATCTCTCCAAAATCATACAAGCCTACAAGCTCGTGACCACCAGTGCCCGAACGACCTTCGCGTTCAACCAAACCTGGGCCTACGCTTCCAAGAACAAGAAAATCGCCACCTACAAAACACAGGAAAACATGTGGGAAAGCATCTGCTCGTCCGTTCAGAAGATGCGGAACACGTCGGGCATCGACGTAATCATCCCCTGCGGGACAGCCGTTCAGAACGCACGTTCTGTCAAGGCATTGAACACAGAAAAAGAACTGACGCGTGACGAACAGCACCTCGACCTGCACATGGGACGCTATCTTGCCGCGTGCACGTTCTTCGAGGCCATCATCGCTCCCTGCTACGGGAGGAGCATTCGCGACGACATCTCCATCATCGGCAAGGCCAACGAGAAGAACCAAGTGAACAATGGAAACAGGACGCTGCTGCAAAACTGTGCGCGGTTAGCCGTAGCCAACAATTACCACGTGTCCGAATTTGCGGGGCAATAAGGCGGAAAGGAACAAGGAAAAATTCTCCATGACAAGGCAGCGCCCCTATTCTCCGAATGGTCCAAAAACAAAAAAATTGCTTATCATCACGACAAGCAATCTTTACTAACCTTAAAATAAATCTAATACCATGAAAAACACGGTGCAAAGTTACCGTCTTTTTGCCAACTGGCAATAGTGCCGCCCCTATTGTCCCGTCGATTTAATCATATTTAACCAACAGCCCGAAAGTGTCCCAACGAGAGGAAACTTTCGGGCCGTCTTGTCCGTCAATGGTTTACAGGCACGCTACGCGTACATGGCGACGATGGCCTCGTACAGCTCCTGCTTACCCGAAGTCTGCTTGGGCTCGTCCACTTTCTTGCCGTATTCATAGGCTTGCTCCAAGGTAAGTTTCCCGTCCTCGAAGTCCTTGCCGATACCCGTGTCGAACGACGCGTAACGCTCGGAAAGCATCTTTTTGTAAGGAGACTCCTCCAGGAGTTTCGCTGCCGATTCCAACGCGCGCGCCATGGCATCCATGCCGGCGATGTGCGCGATGAAGATGTCCTCAAGGTCGGTAGAATTGCGGCGCGTCTTGGCGTCGAAGTTCGTTCCGCCTGTCCCGAGCCCGCCATTGCGGATGATTTGCATCCAGGCCTGCACCAGTTCATACTGGTCGATGGGGAACTGGTCGGTGTCCCACCCGTTCTGGTAGTCGCCGCGGTTGGCGTCAATCGAGCCAAGCATGCCGTTATCAACGGCTACGCACAGCTCATGTTCGAACGTGTGGCCAGCCAGCGTGGCGTGGTTCACCTCAATGTTCACCTTGAAGTCCTTGTCCAATCCGTGTGCCTTCAGGAAGCCAACGACGGTCTCGGTGTCCACGTCGTACTGGTGCTTCGTCGGCTCCATGGGCTTCGGCTCGATGAGGAAAGTGCCCTTAAAGCCCTTCGAGCGCGCATAGTCGCGTGCCATGCGGAGCATCGTGGCCATGTGTTCTTTCTCACGCTTCTGGTCGGTGTTGAGAAGACTCATGTAGCCCTCGCGTCCACCCCAGAACACATAGTTCTCCGCGCCCAGCTCGATGCCGGCGTCAATGGCATTCTTGATCTGCACGATGGCGCGAGCCACGACATCGAAGTCGGGATTTGTGCTTGCGCCATTCATGTAGCGCTTGTGGCCGAACACATTGGCCGTGGACCACAGGAGCTTGATTCCCGTCTCCTGCATTTTCTGCTTGAGATACGCGACAATCGCCCTCAGGTTGGCCTCGTACTCCTCCACGGAACTGCCCTCGCTCACCAAATCCACGTCGTGGAAGCAGAAGTAGGGAAATCCCAGTTTCTGCATGATTTCAAAGCCTGCGTCCGCCTTCTGCTTGGCGATTTCAACGGGGTCTGTACCCTCGTTCCATGGGAACGACTTGGTTGCGCCGCCAAACTGGTCGCCGCCCTCGGCACAGAGCGTGTGCCACCATGCCATTGCAAAGCGCAGCCATTCTTTCATCGGCTTTCCGAGAATCACCTTGTCGGCATCGTAGTAGTGGAATGCCATCGGATTCTTGGAATCCTTGCCCTCAAACGAGATTTTGCCAATCTCGGGGAAAAACTCTTTTGCCATAATCTTTCTGGTTTTTTGTGGTTATCTTTTTGTTTTCACGAAAGTTCCTTCTTCAGGCACTCCGCCCACAGGGCGTAGGCGTCGAGGTATGCCTGCCGGTTCGGCACGTCGGGCTCCACGGTCGCCACGTGTTCGAGCGTGGCAAAGGCCTCGTCGCTGTCCTTGTAGATGCCTGCGCCGATGCCTGCCCCCTTTGCCGCCCCCACAGAGCCGTCGGTCTTGTAGAGGTCGATGGTCGCTCCCGTGACGGAGGCCAGCGTGGTGCGGAACATGGGGTTCAGGAACATGTTGGCATGGCCGGCATGGATGTTTCTCACCGACATGCCCATTTGTTCCATGATGTCAATTCCCTGCTTGAACGAGAACACGATGCCCTCCTGTGCCGCCCGGAGCAGGTGCGCCTTCGTGTGGACGTTGAAGTTCAGCCCATGCACCGAGCAGCCTGTTTCCCGGTTTTGCAGGATGCGCTCCGCCCCGTTGCCAAAGGGGATGACGCTCAGCCCGTCGCTTCCGATGCCAACCGTGTCCGCCATTCGGTTCATCCCGGCATAGTCCATTCCCTCCGGGGCCACATTGCGCTTCATCCAGGCGTTCAGAATGCCCGTGCCATTGATGCAGAGGAGCACGCCCAGCCGCGTCTGTTCCGGCGTATGGTTCACATGAGCAAAGGTGTTGACCCTGCTCAGCCTGTCGTAGTTCACCTCGCCCAGCACGCCATAGACCACTCCCGACGTGCCGCCCGTCGCGGCAATCTCGCCGGGGTTCATGACGTTCAGCGAGAGCGCATTGTTCGGCTGGTCGCCCGCCCGGTACGAGATGGGCGTTCCGGCGTCGAGCCCAAGTTCACCCGCGACGTGCGGCGAAACGCGCGACTGCACGGCAAACGTCGGGACGACATCGGCGACGAGGCTTTTGTCGAAGCCGAAATAGTCCATCACGTCCTTGCTGAGGCATCCCTCCCTGAAGTCCCAGAGTATGCCTTCCGACAGCCCGGAAATGGTGGTGTTCATGTCGCCGCTCAAGCGCATGGCGATGTAGTCGCCCGGAAGCATCACCTTGTGTATCCTTGCATAGACCTCGGGCTCATGCTCTTTGACCCACGCCAGTTTGGCCGCCGTGAAGTTGCCGGGCGAATTGAGCAAATGCCCCAGCGCACGCTCATGCCCGATGGCGTCGAAAGCCGCGTTTCCGTAGGCCACGGCGCGGCCGTCGCACCATATTATACTGGGGCGCAGGGCGCGGCCGTCCTTGTCTACGCACACCAGCCCGTGCATCTGGTAGCTGATGCCTATCGCCTTCACGTCCGAAGGCTTTGCATCCGCCTCGGCCATCACCTTCGCGGTGGCCACCTTCAGGTTCTGCCACCACATGTCGGGGTCTTGCTCCGCCCACCCTATTTTCTTCGCGATAATCGGTGCTTCCCTCTCGGGCCAGAAGCACGCGGCCACACACTTGCCCGAGTCCGCATCCACAAGCGATGCCTTCACCGACGAAGTGCCAACGTCATAACCAAGGAGATACATATTCATTCGATTTGAAGTGCCATGCAAGTATCGTCTGCCGTCGCATCCGATGCCAAGACGCCCGTTCACACACGGGGCATCCGCACGGATTGCAGAAGCAAAGTTAATGAAAAAAACAATCGTGCAAGGCCATGCACTGCAATATGTAACAACGCGGAAAGATTCTGTTATCATTCCGAAAGAGACCTTTGACTTATGTCATGGCCGCAGCGCCAAAAACCGCCCGCACGACACAATCCGACGCCGCGCCCATCCCGGCCAACGGCCATGGAGGGCTTTCGTCTCCCTCCCCTGCGGGCGGACGCCGGCACGGCAGTGTTTTGCACTCTGTGAGGTGAAGCAACTGGATGTTGAACTTGAAGCGAAGAAGAAAGCCAAAGAGAAAACCGACAAAGAGAACGCCAACATCATTCCCGACAAGGCTGCAATTTTTTCGGGAAAGGCGAGTTGGCGGAGATAAAGCGTGAGGTCGAAGCTCTGAAATCAGAGAACGAGACCTTGAAAGTATTTTGTTATAGATTAAGTTTCATATAGGCTATGAAGAATTGCATCACGATAAACATTTCCTTCAGGCAATGTTACTGCGGAAAATGCTTCTTGTACTTTATATACAGTGGAACAATGCTCTTCAATTATACCTAAAGGCTTAATCTTTTCATCTTCTGGTATATCAGAATCTATCACATCGTATGCAATAAAATGAATCGAAGCAGGTTGGTATGGGAAAGACGGAATCTTATCCTTTCCGCCAAGCCTCTCTATTACTCTATCATGGACGGGCTTTGGAGAAACAAAGAACAAACCAGCCTTACACAAGTCTTCTCTTTGTAAAACCTGTCCTTTATAAATCAACTGAGGAATGATACGTTTGTTTACGTTCTCCCAATTCAGTCCTACCGTGTCAGATATAATATCCCGGCTTTCAACAAGAGCTTTTCTTGCTGTTTGATAATTCCCCGTTGTATCTATAGTTTGAACTTCAATGGCCGTAAATTCCAATAGTTTTCCCTCGTTGTCCAATAGAGCCAGTACCCAATCGACAAAATAAGAACCAATTCCTTTTCTTTGCGGCAATCTTAATTCTCCGCCCCACCCCTTACCAAATACAGCGATGGCACCTCCTTCAATTTGTGCTTTCTTTACAGCAATCCGTCCCGAATATAAATTATATTTTTTCTTGAATGCCTTTAAAGCTATATCGCGCAATATGGCATAATTATCTGCATAGAGTCGAATAGGGCAACAAATCACATTAGGTGACCCTTCTGATTTCTGACGAATTGCACATACCCCAGAAGGAATTTGTGCTCTTGACAATATTTTGACACATGCTGCATTTATGAAAGGGCATTTTTTTCTTAGCGGATGCTATAAGGGCGGCATTTGATTTGTCTTCTGCTCTGTAGCCAAAAAATTCAGCTATATAACCTGCCATTTTATTCTTGATTTAAAACATGAATAATTGATAGGCCTATTGCCTTTGCCAATAGTGGTGGAACGGCATTACCAGCCTGAGCAAATTGTTCTGCTGTGTTTCCGCAGAAGACGAAATGGTCAGGAAAAGACTGTATTCTCGCAGCTTCTCTTACCGTAAAAGAACGGTCTTGCGAGTAATGAAAAAAAGAACCCCAATGAGGGTCGCATTTTGTTAGTATGGTAGATGCCAGTCCATCAGGCCGCACTCTACCATACCTCATTGTATGGTCTGATTTTCTGGCTCTTTGCATGCCTTTTGGCAACATTTCGAAAGGTATGTCCGTCCAATTTCCACCAGGTTTGATAAACTTCAAACGCTCCAAATTTGTTGGTGATAAATGAGGCGATTCGTGATTGTACACTCCGCCAGAGCCTATTCTCATAATTTTTTGATAGTCACACTGCGGTTCGCATGCATAATCTTTAACGGCTTCTCCTTTTTCTCCACATTCAAGAGGTGGCAAATCACCTATTGCCTCTTCTACAGTTGTAAATTTGGCCAAAGCCTCAGAGGATGGAAGTTTAACCAATTGTTTCCCTGCGAAAGTAGTTGTAAAATTGGGCCGGATTGGCGCATGGAATATGGGGGCTGGAAAAATCTCTGCTGGGACTTCTTTTCCTCGCAATCCAATGATTATTGTACGCCACCTCATTTGCGGAACTCCATAATAAGCAGCACCAAGGATATGGACATCTGCACCATACCCATAGCTTGCTAAAGCCTCAATTATTGCATGTAAAGTTGCCCCTTTTTCAAATGACACCAAGCCAGGAACATTTTCTATTAAAATAGCCCTTGGGGCAAACGTATCTACAAATCTTAAGTATTCTTTGAATAAATGATTGCGGCTATCTTCATTACTCCTAACAGGAGCATTGATGGAGAATCCTTGGCAGGGAGGACCGCCTGCAATCAAGTCCAATTCTCCTCGTTCCAATCCTAAGTCACGCATAACATCTTTAGCGTCTATCGTACGGATATCGGCAGTTAGGACTTTTGTACCTATATGATTTTTCATATACGTCTGAGCATATGTGGGCATCACTTCATTGGCAAAAAGACAATGAAAGCCTGCTTCAGAAAGTCCTTCTGATAATCCTCCGGCACCGGCAAAGAGGTCAATACATTTATATGACTGGTTTATCTTCATAAAAATTAAATTGATTGCCTTGTTGTTCGCCGACGACGATTAAAGTTTTAATGTGCGCATAGACAGTACGCTTTGACTTGATGCGCCCATGACACTTTCAGCCAATTTCCCAATTACAAAATTACATTTTTCTTTTCAAACAGAAGAACAAATGCAAGAAAATGCGCAAACAGGCGCCAAAAGGATAAGTCGGGATACTGGACAAACGGGGCTAAATCTGCTTTCCGACAAATCATAGCCATTTTGCCATACATCTTTTCAGTTGATAAATAATCTGCGAACGCCTTCTTCACCCTCTGCACCGTGCTCACTTCCTTACCACCCAGCTTCGCCACAGCCCGGATGGTGTAGCCCTTCTTCTGGCACTCAATGCCTCGGGACACCCTTGTGAAAAACCTCCGCAGACAAAACTCCTGCGCTCCGCAGAGGAAATATATTTCGTCCGCAGACGAAAATATTTTTCTCTGCGGAGGTTTCGGACGCTCCTCCGCAGTGTTTTTTGACGGATTACAAGATTCTGATTGCCAGTACTTTTACTGCTCACAAAAGGTACTTCTCGTATTTTTTCACTTTCCTCTGCATAGAGCCGCTGCTCAGATGCTGACCGATATTGTCAGCAGAGCAGTCAAAAAGCACAGCCATTGCTTTCTGTGTTGCCCACACTGTTTCATCTTTGTACAGCACCTGAATGCCTTGTTCCTTACCTTCTGCCACGAAAGTCAGGAACTCAGCCGTACTGTTTCGTATTTCAAAATTCTTTGCATTGTTATAGTTTGTCTTCTTGTTTAGACTTACAAGAATCTATGCTTAATCCACACGCTTTTGCAGGTGGTCCAATAAAACATTCTTCATGTCGATAAGGTTTGACTAAACGGATACATTGTTAGTTGTATTCAACTGCTGATACACATTCTGAAAAACTCTTTCATTGATGAAGTTCATGAAGTCGGGGTTGTCCAAATATTGACGGCAGAACTCTGTATTCACGTTCAGCATCTTTGCTACCACCATGAGCATACTGTTGTTGAACTGCACTTGGGCCGTCGCTTTATTGCTGTTCTTTACCGCATTGACAAAAGCTTCGTCTTCTTTCATGCGTTCTGGCAGCTCGTCAAGCTGTTTCTTGGCCAACTCCTTATTTTGCCAGTTGATGCCGTTGAACTGTTCAAGGATGTCGCTTAGTTTTGTGAAGTCTGGCTCCGATTTCCCCCCACCACCAGCCCCCATTGGGATTGGGTCTATTTCTGTATCAGTATTCTCCAAAGCAAACTTTGCATCACCCATTTTGGTAACCTGCACTTGGTCGAGGTCAATTGCTTCGGTAAGTCCTTCTGTAAAGTCCTCACCCTTCAGTTTCGGCAGTTTGCGCACCAATAGGAGGAAGTAGGTGTTCAGTTTTTCCCATTCTACGCTTTTATACGCTGTGACGGCAGCGATGAAGGGATAGGTGCGAAGGAAGCCTTTTATATTTCCCTTGCATTTTATCTGCTCAGTTTCCTCCAACGCCTTGAACCGTTCTACGGCAATGTTTATGATTGGGTCAAGTTTCTGTCTGTCCTCTCCATTCCAATAGCGAGTGTTCACCTCTGTCACTTCAGCTTCGGTGTAGATGTTGACTTGTTCTATGGCCTGTATGTAGTCATTGAGCTTGTTAGGGTCGCTTTCCTTGGAGAGGATAGTTGTCTTGTAGTAGCGCTGGAACGCAGCCTTGATTGTGTCCTCATCGTTGGCAAAGTCGAGCACGAAGGTGTCAATCTTCTTCGGATGGCAACGGTTCAAGCGTGAAAGTGTCTGCACGGCCTTCACGTCAGTAAGAATCTTGTCCACATACATAGAGTGAAGGAGTGGTTGGTCATAGCCTGTTTGGAACTTGTCGGCCACCACGAGTATGCGGTAAGGGTCTTCCTCCATGTTGTCCTCGATGTCCTTTGAGGGGAAACCGTTGATGTCGGCCTCGCACACCTGCTTGCCGCCATATTCCTTGGTGCCGGAGAAAGCCACAATGACACGATATGGACTTTTGCGCTCTTTGAGCAGACGGTTTATCTCATAATAGAAGTCAATGGCGCGCACGATTCCGCTTGTAACGACCATGGCGCGCGCCTGTCCTGCCATCTTTCCCTTGTCTATGACCATCGTGTGAAAATGGTTCACGATGATGGCTGCTTTCTGGTGTATGGTTTCTGGCTGACGTTCCACCCATGCGCGTAGCTTCTTCTGCGCCTGCTTGCGGTCGAACTCGGGGTCGTCTGCCACAGTCTTGATGATTTTGTAGAAACTGGCGTAGGTGGTATAGTTCTTCAGCACGTCCATGATAAAACCTTCTTCTATGGCCTGCTTCATGGTGTATTCGTGGAAAGGTCGGTATCCAGTTTCTCCGTCACCTTTGTCGAACGGTACTCCGAACATTTCGAGAGTCTTGTTCTTTGGCGTGGCCGTAAAGGCATAGTAGTTGGCGTTCTTCACCATCTTGCGCCCTTCTATCACGGCATTGAGCTTGTCTTCCAAGTCTTCGCCCTCGCCGACGGAGCCAGAGAGCGCCATGTTCATTTTGGCGGAGAGTGAACCGTTTTGGCTGCTGTGGGCTTCGTCGATGATGATGCCGAAGTGTTTGTTTTTCAAGTCGCCGCCTATGGCTTCGAGTATGTAGGGAAACTTGTGTACGATGGTGATGACAATCTTCTTTCCTGCCTCCAAGGCGTCCTTCAGGCTCTTTGACGAGTCGGCCCATTCCACGATGTTCTTCAACCGCCCGAAGGCGTTGATGTTGTCACGTATCTGGTTGTCGAGGTTCACGCGGTCGGTCACTACAATGACGCTGTCCAACAGCGGTGTCGTGCCGTCGAGCAGTCCCACGAGCTGATAGGCAAGCCATGTGATGGAATTGCTTTTTCCCGAACCAGCCGAGTGTTGTATGAGGAAACGTTGCCCCACGCCTCCGGTTCGGGTGGCATGGAGCATGCTGCGCACGGCATCGAGTTGGTGATAGCGAGGCCACACCACTTGCTCTTTTTCCACGTCCTTTTTCTTGCCTGTCTTTTTGTCTTTTACCCGTTTCTTCTTTTTCACCACTTGGGCGTAGTTCTCCAATATGTCGGATAGCGACCGCTTGCCAAGGATGTCCTCCCATAGATAGGAGGTGCGCACGCCATTGGGATTGACGGGATTTCCCGCACCGCCGTTCACACCTTTGTTGAATGGCAGAAACCACGACGCCTTTCCGCTGAGTTCCGTACACATCATTATCTCGTCGTCGTCCACGGCGAAATGAACGGCACAACGTTTCTTCAGGAGCAACAGTGCGGATGGGTCTTCTTTTGGGTTGCGGTCGTTTTGGTATTGCCTGATGGCATTGTCGATGGTTTGCCCCGTGTAATGGTTCTTCAGCTCCATGGTTATGATGGGCAATCCGTTGAGTGATAACATCACGTCGATGCTGTCCGTGTTCTGCTTGCTGTAGAAAAGCTGGCGAGTGACGCAGAAGATGTTCTTCTTGTAAAACTCCTGTGCCGTTGGGTTGAGTTCCGAGGGCAGCGGATAGTACAGGTCGAACACTTCACTGATGTAACGGAAACCTTTGCGCAGGATTTCCGAAACGCCGCGGCTTGTCAGTTCTGCCGACAGACGTGCAAAGAACTTCCGCTCTTCGGTGGGCGAGGCGAAACACGCTGTGGCTTCGGCCTTCTCCTTTTGGGTGGAGAGGACAAACCGCTTCACTCGCTCCTTATCTACACCGAAATCCTTGTCGTAGTCGTGCGAAGTGCCCTGCTCGTAGCCCTGCTTGTCGCGCAGGTAGTCCACGAGTATTGTCTCAAGTCCTTTTTCTGATATGTCTGTTGGCATAAGCGTCTTATTTTAATTCCGTCTTCAGTTCGTTGTACAAGTCCACCGGGCCCAAGTGCCAATATTTGGTGCTCTCGGACGACAGCTTCTTGTAGAGTTTGGAGTGGTAGATGCGGTTCAAGCATTCTTGTAGTGAGAAACCGTATTCATCGTGCATGTATTCTACCAGCCAACTTACCTTGCCAGGCAAGAGCAAGTGGAGGTTACTTTGATTGATTTGAACCATATTACTTTCCTATTTTAATCGCTTTCGTAAAGTGCAAGGTAGACAAACTCTTTTCTGTGTGAAACAGGTATTGGTCTACCAGCTTGTACGTTTTCAATTCTCGTATGAGTGTGTCAACGCCGATTACTCCGCTTTCATATAGTCCGAATTGCAAATACACGCGGTCGTTTGCCACCGGACCGTAAACGATGTCGTAGTCGTGCGTAAAGCCCCGTTGTGTTCTGTTGGCCATGACAAACTCTGCCCATTCTTTGCTCGGTTCTGGAAACAGGAGGCATTTCAACTCCTGCAACCGACTGTCGTCAAACTCGTAGACATTGACGTAGCCGCCTTGGGCTTGGTGTTCAAGCATGCGCCTTCCCACCCAATCCCTCGATTGTCGCTCCGATGTGGTGGTGTAGAATCCACTTCCATAGTCGAGCAATCGGGTTGGCTGTAGTATCTTGGGCTGCTCCACCACTTCCAAACTTCCGTGATATATCTTCATGCTTCTTTCTTTTTCCTTTTCCTTATGTCAATATACTCGTCAATATCTTCTATTAGCCACCGGTGGCCTTGTGTGTGAAGCGTGTCGAAAAACTTGCTGAGGTAATCTATTAAGCCATACTGAGTGAACAGATCAAACACCTTGTCGCTTGTCATGCCTTTTGCTACTCCGTATTCTTCAATGCAGAACGCAACAAACATTGCTATATCTTTTTCATTCTTGCTCATCTTTCTATTCTTTTGCGTCGATAACTTTTATCTGCCCCGTCACGGCATCGCTTATCAGTCGTTGCTTGAACTCCTTCAGATAGTCTATCTCTGCCTGTAGGTCGGCAAGGCAACGGTCTATCTTTGAGAGCTTGTCGTCGATATAAGCGACTATGGCTTGTTGCTCCGAGAGTGGGGGGACAGGTATCTTGCAAGACATAAATGACGGCATCTGAACTACTTTTCTCAGTCCTCTATACAAAGGACGCATTGCTTTTCTATCATCTATGGCAAGATAATAATACAATATATATTGCGGTAGTATGCTTTTTACTTTGAAAACGTTATAAGCACCTGTTATCATTCCGTAATGCGTTGAAAGCCCAACGGTTCTTGGGGTCTCGTCTACATCGAATAGGCAAAATATAATATCTCCAGGCTCTACCACTTTATAAGTATTAAATTCTTTGGGAAATTTCCCTTTACTTTCCGATAAGTCACGAATGATTACACCCTGCTTCGTTAATGATAACAAGGTATATTTTGAAGAATCTGTACCAACTATATCTTTACTTTCTGTAAAAATGTCTTTATTCCTACACACCTCCCAATGCTCCGGAATCATTCCAATCCAAGGAATGCCCGAATCCTTCATGGGAACATTCGGGTTCAGTCCTTTTGTGACCACATTTGCAATCTCAGATTGCTTCAGGCTTTCAAGCAGCTCTCTCTCTCTCTCTTGCAGCGACATATTGGTCAATTATATGGGTTTTACATTTCAAATAGTCAACAATGGCGTGTTGCTCGGGGAGGGGAGGAACGGGAATATCTTGCCTTTTAACTTCTGAGAAAGATAAGGTTAAACGTATACCAGTGCCCATCCCATGGAAAAGTTTGTGTGCATCCATCGTCTTAAATAAGAAGCAAAAATAATCTGCATAAGCATTTGGTCGTGGACGCATGACAAGATAGGCTGATGTGATAATGCCTTCTTCTTTTGCAATGGCAACCCTTTGTGAAACAAAGTCATAATTAAGATTCAAACCATTTATTGCAATGTCGTCAGGCTTTAGAAGCGTGTATTTTGAATAAACTTCTGCATCTTCTTCTGGCTTATATTCACGTTTCTTTCTTACAAGCGTTCCATAATTAAACTGGAATGCATCTGTATTCAATAATACCGAATTAGTCTGTCTATTTTCAGTGAATGACGCACCTAATCGCCTTACCTCCCAGTGGTCGGGTATCTCCCCAATCCACTGCACGCCGCTGTCCTTATACCTTTCGTATCTTTTCATCTGAAATGCAGTTTATGAGGTTACACATTGAGAATATCGTCGAGCACTCCTTTCAGGCGGCCCTCTATGTCGGCAATGTCCGAGCGGATGTCGCTGATGGAGCGCAGTTCCACGGGCTTGTAGAAATACTTCGTGAATGACAGCTCATAGCCCACCACGACATTCTCTTCGCTGTAGTAGGCATCGGGAGCGTATGGCAGCACCTCCTTTTGCATGAAGCCGTCGATGCCGCCCGGATAGAGCAACGGCACCTGCTCCGTGTCTTTCAGCATCGGGTCTGACTCAATGGGCGAGTCGAGCTTTGTGGGCTTGGCGTGGCAAGGCTCCGCCTTTTCGCTGCGACGGCCGAGGTACTGGCGCACAAGCTTGATTTTTGCGGCAGGCACCTTTACGTTGCACTGGTCCAACATCAGGAACATGGCGAAGTCGCCCACGGTGTGACCGCCGAGGTTGTGCTTCCACGCATCGAGCACACGTTGCAGCAGGGCTACGTCTTCCGCCTTTTTCAGCTCGGGCAACACGATGCCGTCAGGGTTTTCGTAGACGATGCGCAGCGGACGTTCTACAGTGACCTTCCAGTAGCCGAACTCCCGGTTGGGGAATATCTTGCTGCAGTCCGTCTCCTTGAAGTCGGTGAGCAAGTGGAGTATTTGCTGTCGGTCGGCTTCGTTGGTCTCGCAGTTCTTCTCGCCCAAGTTCTTGCGCAGGGGCGAGCATATCTTGGTGGCATCGATGAGCTGCACCTTGCCGCGCCGGCGCTCTTCCTTTCGGTTGGTCACCACCCAGATGTATGTGCCGATGCCTGTGTTGTAGAAGTCTTTTTCGGGCATGGCGATGATGGCCTCCAGGAGGTCGTTCTCTATGATGTGTTGGCGCAGGTTGCTCGCTCCGCTCCCGGCGTCGCCAGTAAACAGGCTCGAACCGTTGTGTACCTCCACGATGCGTGTGCCAAGCGGCGTGTCGTCCTGCATGCGGCTCACGTTGTTGGCCAGGAACATCATCTGGCAGTCGCCGATGTCCGGAAGGAAGGAAATTTCGCTGCCGTCCTTGTCTGTCACGAAGAATCGGGAGTCGGTGAATTTCGCCTTCTCCGTCTCCTTCAGTCCACGTTTCTTCAAATCCTCCTTCCACGGCGTGCCGAAAGGCGGATTGGAGATGCAAAAATCGTAGGTCTCTCCGGCGTGTCCGTCCTGCGAAAGCGTCGAACCATAGGCTATGTATTCACGCTGCTCGTTGCAGTCGCGGTATTGGAACGACTTTATCTCGCCCGAAATCATCAGGTCGGCCTTGCAGGTGGCGTAAGTGTCGGGGGCCTGTTCCTGCCCGTAGATATTGATGGAGATACGCTTGCCACGCTCTTCGCCAAGCTGCTTGATGCGCTCTTGGGCGATGGTGAGGATGCCTCCCGTGCCGCACGCACCGTCGTAGATGCGGTAGGTGGTGTCCTGCAGCTGGTCGGCGATGGGCACCACGGCAAGGTCGGCAAGCAACTTCACATAGTCGCGCGGCGTGAAGTGTTCTCCGGCTTCGGTCACGTTGTTCTCCTCGTTGAAGCGGCGCAGAAGCTCCTCGAACACCGTTCCCATCGTGTGGTTGTCGAGCGCTGGAAGTTTCTCGTTGCCCTCGTCGTCGAGCGCCGGCTTGTTGCTCAGATTGATGCTGTCGGAGGTGAACTTCTCGATGATGCTGCCCAAACGTTCCGTCTCCGTCAGGTTGTCGATGACTTGGCGCAAATGCAGTTTGTCCACAATATCCTGCACGTCCTTGCTGAAACCGTTCAGATATTCCGTGAAGTTCATTTTCAGGCGCTGGGCGTCGATTTCGCTTTTCAACGTCTTCATCGTAAACTTCGATGTGTTGTAGAACGGATAGCCGGTCACATTATACAATATCGGCGCCTGGTTGTCGATACGGTTCTTGTCAAGCTGTTCCTTCATCGTGAGCACCTGCTGCTTGGTGGGTTCAAGAAGCACGTCGATGCGGCGCAACACCATCATCGGCAGAATAATCTTCTTGTATTCGCTCTTGTCGAAAGCGTACACAAGCACGTCGGTCGCTATGTTCCAAATGAACGAAATCAGTGAGTTGTATTGCGTCTGCTCCATTATTCTTCCTTATTGTCAATCAAAAGCTCTCTGATGCTAACATTGAGGTATACGGCGATTTGATGCAACAATTCAAGCGATGGTTGTTGGCGGTTGCAGCAGTATGCGTTGACCGTGCTGAAACTCTTACCGATTTCTTTTGCCAATTCTGTTTGCGATACATCCTTGTCGACAAGTACAGCCTTAATTCTATTCAGTTTCATTCCTCATGATTTATCTTGATGTAAAGATAATGAATTCTCGGCATAACAGCGCACCATCTGCGATGTTTATGCTATTTGCGCTTGGGGATTTAACTCTTGGTAATGGTTTGCGCCTCGAAGGACGCCTTCTTCACCCTCTGCTCCGTGCGCACTCCCTTGCCACCCAGCTTCGCCACAGCCCGGACGGTGTAGTCCTTCTTCAGGTACTCAATGCCTCGGGACACCCTTGTGAAAAACCTCCGCAGACAAAACTCCTGCGCTCCGCAGAGGAAATATATTTCGTCCGCAGACGAAAATATTTTTCTCTGCGGAGGTTTCGGACGCTCCTCCGCAGTGTTTTTTACCGAATTACAGGATTCTGATTGTCAGTGCTTTAATTGCTCACAAAAGGTGTTCCTCGTATTTTTCATTTTCCTCTGCATGGAGCCGCCGCGCCATCTCGGCCGAAAAGGGCGGGCCTCCCCCATAATGGAACGCACGACGAGAGGGCCAGGCGTCGCTGCCGATGCCTGGCCCTCTCGTCGTGCGTTCCGGATGACTGCGTTACTCTGCCGCTTTCTCGCTTTCAGGCTTGCTTTCGGCCGCCTCGTCCTGCTTTTCCTCGAAATCGTCAAGACCGGCCTTGACAAGCAGGTTGTACCATGCAAGCACCTTGCGCATGTCGCTGACATGGACGCGGTCGGTGTCATAGCTGGGCAGTACCTTCTCAAAGAAAGCGACGATGTCGGCCTGCGGGGCTTTTTTCGGAGACAAGTCCACGGCCTTTCCGTCGTACGCCGTTTTGGCAGACTGGAAGACGGAGGCGAGGGGCACTTCCTTGTCGTCGTTCGTGTAGATGGAGATGTCGGAAAGCGCCACCACCTTGTCGGTGGAAAGCACCGGCATGCGCTTTTTGGCCTCGTCGATGGTCTCCACCAGCAGCATGTTTTTTCCCTTCGAAACAAACTTGAAAAGTCCGGGTTTTCCGGAAACAGCTAAAATCGTGCTTAACATATTCGTTGTCTTCTGTTTTTAGATGGTTATAGGTTACGTTTTAATTGTTCCAACATGTTTTTCAGCTGGCCGTCCACATCCGCCGTTCCGTCGTTGATGATTTCGGCGTCGACCCTCGCCCGGAGGCGTTCCTCGTCCCACTGGCGCGACATGCGCTCTTCCACGTCCGCCTGTGAAAGCCCGCTCCGGGCCATCGCCCGTTCCGTCCGAAGAGGACGGGGAGCTGAGACGAGGACGACTTTATCAACGACATCCTCGAAACGGGCCTCAAGAAGGATGGCCGACTCCATGAACACAACCGGCTGGCGCTGGCGGGCAGCCCATTGCAGGAAATCGCGCTTCACTCGCGGGTGAACGATGGCATTGACTTGGCGTGCGTGTTCTTCGGAAGCAAAGAGGTAGCCGGCCAGCCCGGACTTGTTCAACGCGCCGTCGGGGAGATAGGCGTCCTGTCCCAACAAGCGTCCGAGCTCCTGCTTGATGTCGTTGTCCTCGAGCATCAGCCGCCGCGCCTCGTTGTCGCAGCAATAAACGGGGCAGCCCATCTCTTGCAGCTTCCGGCAGACGTACGACTTTCCGCTTCCTATGCCGCCTGTGATTCCTACTTTCAGCATTCGGGCGTCACTCCTGTTCTATGATGTACTCCACCGACGAGGGGGAAATATGGATGTTGGAAATGCCGTCGGGGTGGGAGCGCATGATGAGCTCGCACTTCTTGTCCCCCGGCTTGATGGAGCGGTAGTCCACGACGAGCGCAAAGTCGCCCTCCTCAATCTCGTTGTACAGCGTGGCGCTCACGCGGAAGCTGACGGAAGCCGTGAGCGGGAATGTCCGAAGTATCTTGTCCTCGGGAATGTTCTCGCAGTAGATGGGCAGGTTGAGCGTTTTGGTCGTGAACAGGTCCACATTGATTCGCGTATCGACCGAATCGGGGATGCACTTCACCCCTTTGGGGGGCGAGAGCGCGAGCCGTGCGCTGGTGGTGTCTTTCAGGGCCACGAACTTCCGGGCCTCCGTGTAAATGGCAGTAATCGTGTCGAGACGGCTCGAGGGAGCATAAATGTCGACGTACTCCGGGTGGACGGAGATGCCGCACAGCACGTGCTGCGTGTCCACGCTGACTTTCCCGCTGAAAACGACAGGCACGTACTTGTGCTCGCCCGTCGAATAGAACACTTCTATCGTGGACGGCGTGACGGAGTTCAGGCTCAGCGAGCTGCCAAGGACGCGGGGGACGATTCGCTTCCAAACGTTGTTGTCGATGATGAACATCCCATTGTCCTTGGCCAGGGAGGAGTAGTCGATCTCCAACGAGCGTTTCCTTGCCTTCGTAAGGAAATTGATGATGTCGAAGCCTCTGCCGCCGACATTGACGAGCACCGTCTTGGGCACATCGGACGTTATCACCACGTTTTTCGGAACGTCCGTAATGACCAGCTCGTACTCCACGTTCGTGGCGGCAGCGTCCTTGAACGTCTGGATGAACCAAAAGACGATGGCGACAAGCAGGAATACAAAAAAAACGAGGAGTTCGCGGTTCACTTTCGTGTACCGCAAGCTCCTGCGTATCTTATCCCATGCGTCCGCTTTTCTCATGTCCAAGGTTCAAGCTGAAGTCGTGGCTCAGAATCTGAAGATGGCCGTTCACCGTTGCGTCTTAACGCTGCTGCGCCTGACTTGGGTCGGCGTAAACGTAATTGCGGTCGATCTGGATTTTCACGCCGTTGGCAATCTCGACCGTGAGATAGGCCTCGCCCTCGTTCAAGTCCTTCACAACGCCATAGATTCCCCCTGCCGTTACAATCTTGCTTCCTACGGAAAGGCTGTTGCGGAAATTCTGAATCTCTTTCTGGCGCTTGCGCTGCGGGCGGATCATGAAGAAATACATGATGGCAAACATGGCAACGAGCATCAAAATCATTTCCCAGCCAGCGCCGCCCGCAGGCTTCGTGCTCTCAATCAAACTAAACATACTCTTGACTTATTGTTAATGAATTTATTTGCTTATCAACTTTTTACGAGCTTATGTTCTGCCTGCAAACGCTTCACGACATTGTCCACGATGGCATTGACATAGCTTCCACTCTTCGGCGTACTGTACAATTTTGCAATATCGACATATTCATTGATGGAGACCGACACGGGTATCGCCGGGAAGCTCAGGATTTCGGCAAGAGCCAGCTGCATGATCAGGATGTCCATGAACGCGAGACGGTCAAACTCCCAGTTCTTCACACTTTGCATGATGAGGCTGCGGTAATACTCGTCGTTCATGATTGTCTTCCTGAAAAGGCGCATGGCAAACTCCTTGTCCTCGGCATCCTTATACTCCGGCAACAGTTCCTGCTTCGCGCCCTGCACCTCGTCAAAGCGCTTGATGGTCTTCAGCACGAACGTATCGACGATTTCCTTGTCGTCGTTCCAGTAGAGGCTCTGTTCCTCCAGAATGGTGTCGATGCGTTCGTCCTTTGCAATGACATTCTTGTACAACTTCCGCCACAGCTCGCGATCGGCCTTGTAGTCCACGTCCTCGGCCGCCATGTATTCCTGATAAAATTCCGTCTGCTGGATGTCGGCGTAAAGTTTTTTCAGATAGGCCACGTCGTTCATCCACGTCTTTTTCTGGTTCTCACGGAATTCATTAAGAGATTGGTTCACGTCCAACTGCGCCACAAACTGATTGTCGATGAAGCGATGGCTAATGGGCTCGTCTTTGTGGGCTATCCGATTGAGCTGCTCCTCCTGCTCCACCTCTTCGGCCGCATAGTGGGTGAGTTCCACCATCAAAAGGAGCAAATAGTTGTATAGGTCATAGGCTTTCGACAAGCTGAAGAGCAATTCCTTCTCCGCCGTATTGATATCCTTATCCCCGTTCTGATAAAAGGAGTACATCAACTGCACGATTTTCAAGCGAATCAAGGTGCGATTAATCATAGACAAAAAACTCTTTTTTTGAACACACGCACAAGTCTCGAACCAGGCTAACTCGTGCTTTATTTAGACTGCAAAGTTAAGTCTTTTTCAATGAAAACTTCGCACAAAAGCCTAAATCATTGTTTCCAAAGACAAAAAAACGCCTCAACATTTGATGAATCGAAAAAAATAAAACAATTTTGTGGAGTTTTTATTATTACACACCAAAAAGTCCTTTTTGATATGAGTGAGCAAGAAAAAGACTTTGTTTATTCGGAAAGCGTGAAAGCCGGCAAACGCATTTATTATTTTGACGTGAAACAAAGTCGGAATGGCGACAAGTACATCGCCATCACGGAAAGCAAGAGAATTATTGAAGGAGATGCGGAATACCCTCGCTTTTCATTCGAGAAGCACAAGCTGTTTTTATACAAGGAAGATTTCGAGAAATTCTCCAACGCGCTGCAAGCCGTCATTGGAGTGGCGCAAGGCGACATTACGCCAGAGGAGGCCGACCTCCGAGCAAGCAGCCGTGGAAACGACGACAACGAGAACGGCGGAAGTGAAAACAGGGGCTTGTCCGAAAAAGAACTTAAAATCGACATCGATTTCTAAAAACCAGATGGAGAGCATTGTCGGGCAAACTAAAAAGTATTAACTTTGCCGCGCTTTTGCAGCCAAAAAGTCAATACCTACTGCCCGGAGGTCCTGCCAAGGACGCGTGGAACGTGCAGAGCGTGTGATGGCGAATTAAGCAACAGTCTTAATTTATAGTAACACAAAACCACAATGAAAGAAATCACCATTAACGCCCAAGTCCGCAAGGATTTCGGCAAGAAGGCAAGTCGCGACCAGCGCCGCGCTGGCAACGTGCCATGTGTCGTTTACGGAGTAGAGAAAGGCGCGGACGGGCTGCCCGTTGCAAAGTCCATTCTTGTCACCCAAAAGGAGTTGGCCAAGGTTCTCTACACGCCCAACGTCTATATCATCAACCTGGACATCGAGGGCGACAGCGTCAAGGTCATCCTGAAGGACTTGCAGAACGACTTCGTGAAAGACACGCCCGTCCATGTGGACTTCTACCAAATCACCGACGCGCCCATTGTCATGGAGATTCCCGTCAAGCTCAACGGACTGGCCGAGGGCGTGAAAGCCGGTGGCAAGCTCGCGCTCAACGTCCGCAAGCTCAAGGTGAAAGCCTCCTACACGGCATTCCCCGACACGCTCGACATCGATGTAAGCGCGCTCGGACTGGGCAAGTCTATGAAAGTCGGAGAACTCCACTTTGAGGGTCTCGAAATCATCACGTCCAAGGAAGTTGTCGTTTGCGCCGTCCGCATGACACGCGCTGCGCGCGCGGCTTCCGCCGAGGCTGCAGAGAAGTAATCTTGCGAGAGCTGCACCATCAATACCCATAGAGGCCGAATTGCGGATGTTCCGTAATTCGGCCTCTACCATCACAAGTGTTTCCAACAAGTCATGTGGTTAGACTCCATCCTCTCACTTCTTGGCAAGAAGTATGGGAAAAGACACGAAACACAAGACACAGACACCAGCATGAAGTACCTAATCGTTGGGCTTGGCAATGTGGGTGACGAATACGAGGGGACGCGCCACAACATCGGTTTCCGCGTGGCAGACGCCCTGGCCATCAAAGCAAACGCCACGTTCGAGGACAAGCGCTACGGCTTTGTCGGAAAAGGGCGGACAAAGAACGCCGAGCTCGTCATCTTAAAGCCATCCACCTACATGAACCTTAGCGGGAACGCCGTTCGCTACTGGATGCAGAAGGAGAACGTCCCTTTGGAGCGCGTGCTCATCGTGTGCGACGACCTCTCCCTGCCTTTCGGCAAACTAAGGCTGCGGCCCGGAGGAAGCGACGGCGGACACAACGGGCTGAAGAACATCGCGCAAATGGTCGGAAGCCAGCAATACGCCCGCTTGCGGTTTGGTATCGGCAACGAATTCCCGCGCGGGGGGCAGGTCGATTTCGTGCTGGGAAAATTCACAGACAGCGACTTGCAGACGATGGACGAGCGCGTCGCCACGGCCATCGACGCCGTCACCTCCTTCTGCCTGGCGGGCATTGACACTGCCATGAACCAGTTCAACAAGAAATAGGACGAGGAAGCTGTACATAAAAGGTCCGCCGGTACGCACTGCACGTACCGGCGGGCCTTTTTCTTTGGCCCTCCTTCTTCGCCTACTCGTCGTCGAACAGGGCGAAATCCTCCCCGTCGTCATCGTCGTCTTCAAGGAAGACGGGCACGATGAACTCATCCAAGTCGCGGCGGTCCTTTTTAGTCGGCCTGCCCATTCCCTTGGCGCGGTTCACGAATCCGCCAATGCGGTTCATCTCCAGCAGGTCGTACTCCTGCTGGGGGGTCACATTCTCCAGCACCTCGGGAACGAGCTTAGCCCCCACCCTGTTCTGAATGGCTTTCAGCACCTTGAACGAATAGGTCACAGGGGGCTTCCGCACCTGAACCACGTCGCCCTCCTTCAGCATGCGCGACGGCTTCATCTTCACGCCGCCCATCATCACCCGCCCATTCTTGCAGGCATCGGCCGCCACCGTGCGGGTCTTGAAGACGCGCGCCGCCCACAGCCACTTGTCCAACCTCGCCTCCATGTCCTAAGCCTCCCCTGCTGCGTCCGTGTCCGGATAGTCCGTTTGCGCCGCAATCTTGCAGATGTTCACCACCGTCATCATGGCTTTCTCCAGGCTCTGAACCGGACAGAACTCATACGGGCCATGGAAGTTGATGCCCCCCGCAAAGATGTTGGGGCAGGGCAGGCCGCGAAACGAGAGCTGCGCGCCGTCCGTTCCGCCGCGAATCGCGCGCACCACGGGCGTCATGCCCGCCTCCGCAATCGCCTGCTTCGCGATGTCGATGATGTACATCATCGGCTCCACCTTCTCGCGCATGTTGTAGTACTGGTCCTTCGTCTCGACCGCCGCAACGTCCTCCCCGTACTTCTCGTTGATGGCGCGCACAGCATCGGCCACCACTTGCTTGCGCTGCTCAAACCGCCGCCGGTCGTGGTCGCGGATGATGTAGGAAAGCGTGGCCTTCTCGCAATTGCCCGCCATGCCCGTCAAGTGGAAAAATCCCTCATACCCCTCTGTCTGCTCCGGGGTCTCGCGCTCGGGAAGCAGGCCTGCCAGTTCCGTGGCGATGCGCCCGGCGTTCAGCATCTTGCCCTTGGCATAGCCAGGATGCACACTGCGTCCCGTGATGGTAATCTTGGCAGAGGCGGCATTGAAATTCTCGAACTCAATCTCCCCCACCTCACTGCCGTCCATCGTGTAGGCAAACCGGCAGCCGAACTTCCCGACATCGAACTTGGCGGCGCCGAGGCCTATCTCCTCGTCGGGGTTGAAGCCCACGCGAATCTTGCCATGCTCCACCTCCGGATGCGCCATGAGATAGGCCATGGCCGTAACGATTTCCGCCACGCCCGCCTTGTCGTCCGCTCCCAGCAGCGTGTGGCCGTCCGTCACGACGAGGTCCTCGCCCACATGGTTGAGCAACTCCGGGAATTTCGACGGCGAGCTGACAATGCCCTCACTCAGCACGATGTCCCCTCCGTCATAGTTCTCCACGATGCGCGGCCGCACGTTCGCCCCCGAGCAGTCGGGGCTGGTGTCCATATGGGCGATGAAGCCGATGGTCGGCAGCGGCCTGCCGGTGTTGGCCGGAAGCGTGGCGTACACATAGCCCCACTCGTCCATCTCCACCTCCGTCATGCCAATCGCCCGCAACTCGTCCCTCAAATACACGGCCAGACGCCGTTGCTTTTCCGTGCTGGGCGTTGTCCCCGTCTCTTCGCTCGACTGCGTGTCGAACGAAACATACTTCAAGAACCTTTCAACAACTTCCATACTGTTTTCCAATAAATTTCGTGCAAAGATAGCGAATTTGGAGCAGGCATGGAACATTTATGAAAAAACGCCGCAACATGGCCGAATCGCACTTCGCGCGCGTCCGTCTCTCCTACGGGGCTGCTTCTCCCTCCAATCAGCCAAAGCAAAAAGCGACGAGCAAACAACTGAATATCAACGTACTAACATCAACAACAAAAACACTGCGGAGGGACGGCAACTCCTCCGCAGAGAAAAAGTTTTTCCTCTGCGGACGAAATTCCTTTCCTCTGCGGAGCGCGGGAATTTTCTCTGCGGACGTTTTTGGCACACTGTTTCGGGGCCGAATACGCCACGCCCCCGTCCTGCGAGAAGAACCGGGAAAGCAAGCCGAGCGTCCAGCATTTCCCGCCTCCGGCAAGGGTGGCGGCACCGCGCACGCCCGCCAAAAGCTCATTCCGCGCAGGAAGGCACATTCGTCCGCCGACGTGGCAACGCTTTCGCATCTTTACCGTATCTTTGCGCCGCAAAAAGCAAAGAGCATGAAGATTCTGACAGACGAGGAGTTGAAAGCAAGCCTCTCACGGCCCGTGTTCCGGCTGATTTCCGAGGTGGCCGACGAGCTGGGCTACGAGTGCTATGTCATCGGCGGCTACGTTCGCGACCTGTTTCTCGAGCGTCCGTCGAAAGACATCGACTGCGTGGTCGTGGGCAGCGGCGTGAAGATGGCGGAGGCGGTGGCGAAAAGGATGAGGGAAAAGCTCCGGCGCAAGGTGCACATTGCCGTCTATGCCAATTTCGGGACTGCGCAAATACATTTCGCCAACGAGGAGATTGAGTTTGTCGGCGCGCGCAGGGAGAGCTACAGCCACGACTCGCGCAAGCCCGTGGTGGAGGACGGGACCTTGGAGGACGACCAGAACCGCCGCGACTTCACCATCAACGCCATGGCCCTGTGCCTCAACGGCGGGCGTTTCGGCGAGCTGGTCGATCCGTTCTTCGGGGTAGAGGATTTGGAGGACGGCATCATCCGAACGCCGCTCGGCCCCGACATCACGTTCAGCGACGACCCCCTGCGCATGATGCGCTGCGTGCGGTTCGCCACCCAGCTGAACTTCTACATCGAGGAGGAAACGTTCAACGCCCTCTGCCGCAACGCCGAGCGCATCAAGATTGTCAGTGGCGAGCGCGTCATCGACGAGCTGAACAAAATCATGCTGTCAGGCCACCCGTCAAAAGGCCTCATCGACCTCGAGCGGTGCGGGCTGCTTGCCTTGATTTTCCCTGAGCTTTGCGCGCTCCAAGGAATCGAGACGATGAACGGGCGCGGGCACAAGGACAATTTCTACCATACGCTGGAAGTGCTGGAGAACGTGGTGGAGGCATCGGAGGGCAAGGCCTCGCTCTGGCTTCGCTGGGCGGCCCTGCTGCACGACATAGGGAAGCCGCGGAGCAAGCGGTGGGACGCAAAGCAGGGATGGACGTTCCACAACCACGACTTTATCGGGCAGAAGATGGTTCCTGGCATCTTCCGCCGCCTGAAGCTCCCGCTGGACGAGCGCATGAAGTATGTGCAGAAGTTGGTGGGGCTGCACATGCGCCCCATCGTCATCGCGGACGACGAGGTGACGGACAGCGCGGTCCGGCGGCTGCTGTTCGATGCCGGCGACGACATCGGCGACCTCATGCAGCTCTGCGAAGCCGACATCACCTCGAAGAACGAACAGCGGAAGCAACGTTTCCTCAACAACTTCCGGACCGTACGGCGGAAGCTGGTGGAAATCGAGGAGAAGGACCGCATCCGCAACATGAGGATGCCCGTGAACGGCGAGGAAATCATGGAGCTGTTCCACCTCCCTCCCTGCCGGGAAATCGGCCTGCTGAAGGAAGCCATGAAGAACGCCATTCTCGACGGGCTGATTCCCAACGAACACGGGCCAGCCCGGCAGTTCATCCTGAAAGAGGCCGAGAAGCTGGGACTTGCGCCCGTCGCGCCCGGCCCGTCCGCCTGAAGCGCAACCAGTCTCCCCCACAAGGGCCCGCTCTTGGATACAGTAATCGGGAAAGGGAAAGCGTCCACATGGAGGCTTTCCCTTTCCCGATTACTTGTATAGGAACAAGGCCTTAATGCAACTGCGCCAGCACACGCTTGATGCGCGCCAGAGCCTCGACGATGTTCTCGTCGCTCGTGGCGTAGCTCATGCGGAAGCACTCTGGCGAGCCGAACGCATCGCCGCCCACAGTGGCCACGTGCCCCTTCTCCAGCAGGTACATGGCGAAGTCCGTGGAATTGCTGATGGTGCGCTCGCCGTCGGTCTTCCCAAAATAGCTGGAACATTTCGGGAATAGGTAGAACGCGCCCTGCGGGTCGTTCACCTCCAGGCCGGGAACGTCCTTTGCAAGCTTCACAATGAGGTTCTTGCGGCGCTCGAACGCCTGGCGCATTTCCTCCACGCACTCCTGCGGGCCATTCCACGCTGCCTCGGCAGCCTTCTGGCTCACGGAGCACGGGCCGCTGGTGTACTGCCCCTGCAGCTTGTTGCAGCCCTTGACAATCCACTCCGGCGCAGCGATGAACCCAATGCGCCAGCCCGTCATGGCGTATGCCTTGCTGACGCCGTTGATGACCACCACGCGCTCCTTGATGTCGTCGAACTCGGCCATCGACGCATGACGGCCAACATAGTTGATGTGCTCATAAATCTCATCGGCAAGCACGATGACACGCTCGTGCTTCAGCAGCACGTCCTTGAGTTTCTCAAGCTCGCCCTTTGAATAGACCGAGCCCGTCGGGTTGGACGGGGAGCAAAGGATGATGGCGCGCGTGCGAGGCGTGATGGCAGCTTCCAGTTGCTCGGGCGTTATTTTGAAATCCTGCTCAATCTTGGCCTCCACATAAACGGGCGTGCCCTCGGCAAGCAGCACCATTTGCGGATAGCTCACCCAATAGGGCGCGGGGATAATGACCTCGTCGCCGGCATCCACCAGCGCCATGATGGCGTTGCAGACCGACTGCTTCGCTCCGTTCGACGTGAGAATCTGCGAAGGCTTGTAGTCCAAGCCGTTCTCGTTCTTCAGCTTCCTCACAATGGCCTCTTTGAGCGACGGATAGCCCGGCACGGGGCTATACCGCGTCCAGTTGTCTTCCACGGCCTTGATGGCGGCAGCCTTGATGTGGTCGGGCGTGTTGAAGTCGGGCTCGCCGACACTCATGTTGATGACATCCACGCCCTGCGCCTTGAGCTCGCCGCTCTTCTGCGACATCGCCAGCGTAGCCGACGGGGCAAGCCGGTTGAGGCGTTCTGAAAGTTGTTCCATATGAATTTGTTGTTGTTGATTGACAAAACAGGCAGGATTTGCCGCGCTTATTTTCTCCTGCCCAAGAAGCGCAAGAGATAGAGGAAAAGGTTCACGAAGTCGAGATAGAGCGAGAGCGCGCCCATCACAGCGGCTTTCTTCACCACATCGCCATCGCCTGCGGCGGCATACTCCTCCATCATGAGCTTGATGCGCTGCGCGTCGTAGGCCGTCAGCCCGACAAACACAAGCACGCCGACGATGGAGATGACAAGATCCAGCACCGTGCTCTTCAGAAACAGATTGACGACCGTCGCGACAACCACCCCAATCAGCACCATGAGGGAAAGTCCGCCCAGCTTCGACATGTCACGTTTCACAAACGTGCCAATCAAAGCCATGGTGCCAAAAGTCCCGGCCGTGATGAAGAATGTCGCCGTGATGGACGCCATCGTATAGAGCATGAAAATCGTTGCAAGCGTGGCCCCATTCAGGATAGAATAGAGGGCGAACATGCAGGCGGCGACAGGGTATGACATTTTCTGTATTCCAAGGCCAAGCCCGAATACCAGCCCGAGCTCGACGATTACAAGCCCCCAAAAGGCGACAGAATTTGCGAAAATCAGTTCGAGGAAAGCCGGCGACGAAGCCACATAGAAAGCCGTCAGCCCCGACACGGCCAACGCTCCCGCCATCCACAGGTACACATTGCGCATGAGTTCTGCCGCCGTCGCTTCCGTCGCCACGAATCCGCGCGATTGGGACTCGTGCACCGGCCGATAGTCGCGCACGTAGTTTCCGTCAAAGTTCATTGTAAGGAGTTTTGATTGGGTAATGGGATTTACTTGTTAAAATGCAGGGTATGCCCCATGCGCTCCTGCTTCGTGTGCAGATAGCGCTCGTTGTAAGGATTCGGGTTAATCTCAATCGGCACATTCTCCACAATCTCCAGCCCATAGCCCTCCAAGCCGACACGCTTCACAGGGTTGTTCGTTATCAGGCGAATCTTGCCTACGCCCAGCTCGCGCAGAATCTGCGCGCCCACGCCGTAATCACGGAGGTCGGGGTCGAAGCCCAGATGGATGTTCGCATCCACCGTGTCGTAGCCCTCCTCCTGCAGCTTGTAGGCGGCAATCTTGTTCATCAGCCCGATGCCGCGCCCCTCTTGCAGCAGGTAGACAACCACTCCCTTCCCCTCCTTTTCTATCATCTGCATGGAGCGATGGAGCTGGTCGCCGCAATCGCAACGCTGGCTGCCGAAGATGTCGCCCGTGGCGCACGACGAGTGCATGCGCACCAGCACGGGCTCGTCCCTTTTCCACGTGCCCTTGAACAGGGCGACGTGTTCCAGTCCATTGCATTTCTGGCGGAACGGGATGATGCGGAAATGCCCGTAGTCGGTCGGTAGGTCGGCTTCAGCGCCCTTCTCCACCAGCGACTCGCGCTGCAGGCGATAGGCAATCAAGTCGCGAATCTGAACGATTTTCAGTCCGAATTCCCCTGCTTTCCTCCTCAGTTCGGGCATGCGCGCCATCGTGCCGTCGGGGTTCAAGATTTCGATGAGTGCCGCCGCCGGATGCAGTCCGGCCAGCCGGGCGAGGTCGATGGACGCCTCCGTATGGCCAGCGCGCCGCAGCACGCCATTGTCCTGAGCATAGAGCGGACTGATGTGCCCCGGGCGGCCGAAGTCGGCTGGCTTCGTCTCGGGATTGGCCAAGGCCCTGATGGTTTCCGCGCGGTCGTGCGCCGACACGCCCGTCGTGCACCCCTCCAGCTTGTCCACCGTCACCGTGAATGGCGTCCCCAGCATCGACGTGTTTTCCTCCACCTGGTGCTGAAGCTCCAGCTCCTTGGCGCGCGAGATGGTAATCGGAGCGCACAGCACCCCCCTCCCCTCGCGCAACATGAAATTCACCTTCTCGGGCGTAATCATCTCCGCCGCCGTGATGAAGTCTCCCTCGTTTTCCCGGTCTTCGTCATCTACAACAATAACAAACTTACCTTGTTTGAAGTCCTCCACGGCCTCCTCTATCGTTGCAAATTCTACTGTATCCATATCTTTTTATCTTGTCTGCAAAGTTATCAAATTCTCGCATTGCTGCAAAATTTTCATTTTCCTATCGCCTCGTCCCGGCACAGCCGCGCCATGCTCTCGCCCGTGGCGGCAATCTGCCTCAGGTCACGGCGTAGACGGCGGCGGAAGCGGGCGATGCGGAACAGAAGGACGATGCCGGCAGGAAACACCACCCCCGCCGCCATGTTGAGCCTCGGGTTGCGGAACGGAACGGTGTGGGCGTGGGCGTCCAGCACGGGAAAGGCGTTCAGGTCGCGCAGAATCCTGCGGTTGCGGCTGTTCGACAGCACCTCCACGCAGTATTCCAGCTGCTGGCTCAAGTCCTCGATGCGCTCGTCCCGCTCCGTGTGGAAGAACACTTTCAGGTAGTTGGGGAAGCGGGTCAGGCGCTGCGTGTTGCGGTAGTCGCGCGCGTCGGCCACAATCCGTTCCAGCGCGTCCGCCATCTCCGCATAGTCGGGCGTGTTGATGATTACCTCCTTGCGCACGATGTGGCGTTTTGTCCTCAGCCCCCACAGGGCGCGGAAGAACGAGCGGTAGGAGTCGAGGTTGAACAAGGTGGAGTCGTTGTTCGACTTCACCGTGAGGAACACGCCCATCGGGGCCAGCACCACACTGCTCACCCACATGCCCACCAATGGCGGAATCGTTCCCGCATAGGCCAGGTTGTAGCCCAGCCTGTCTATAATATAATAGAAGAGGAAGATGACCACGGCCACCACCACCGGCATGCCCAGTCCGCCTTTGCGGATGATCGCGCCCAGCGGCGCGCCGATGAAAAAGAAGATGAGGCACGACAGCGCCTGCGTAATCTTTTGCCAAATCTGAATGCGGTGCAGGCGCAGGTTGCGCTGGTACGACTCCATCACCTCGTTCTTGAAGTCCAGGTCGCCCACGGCCAGCATGGTGCTCTGCGTGGCGCCGCGCATCACCGCTATCTTCTCCGCCACCGACAGGCGCGCATAGGCCGTATCGACATCCAGGCCGGCGTCCGCCCGCTCCCCGCGCGGCGCGGCGTCCGCCCCGCCCACATACAGCACGCCCCGCCGCATGTCGTTGAAGAAGGCGTGCGACGTGCTGTCAATCACGCCCCGCAGCGAGTCGATGCCCGCCTGCAGCTGCACGATGCTCTTCGTGCGCGCCGAGTTGGAGAAATCGACGTCCGCCATGTTGAAGTTCTGGTCGAAGTCGATGATGAAGTTCTTCTCCACGAACGTCTCCCGGCGGTAAGGCACATTGTTCGTGCGGAGCGGATTGTTGGAGAGGTTCTCGAACTGCTCGCCGCTGTACAGGCTCAGCAGCAGGTGGCGCTTGTCCGCGCTGGTCTGCAGCAGCCCCGAGTCGGCCAGGATGATGTGCGCCTTGTTCACGCCGTCGCGCATGTTGTAGATGATGACCTGGCGGAGCATTCCCGTCTCCTTGTCCTTCGACCGCACGTAGAGGTTCATGCCCTCCACCCCGTCGTAGAACACCCCCTCGGGAATGCTCAGCTCCGGCGACTTCTGCTGCATCGAGTAGCGCAGCTGCATCAGGCGGTCGTAGGCGTGCGGCGCAATCACGTCCAGGAAGTAGTAGTTCACCAACGCCAGTGCCGCCATCAGGATGGCCAGCGGGCGCAGCGTCCGGAACAGGGAGACGCCCGCAGCCTTGATGGCCAGCAGCTCCAGCCGCTCCCCCATGTTGCCGAACGAAATCAGCGACGCCAGCAGCACGGCCAGCGGCAAGGCCGTCGGCACGAGCGTCTCCGCAGCGTAGAAGAAGAACTTGCCCAGCACGTCAATCCCCAGTCCCTTCCCCACCAAGTCGTCGATGTACTTCCACAGGAACTGCAGCATCACCACAAAGAGGCTGATGCAAAACGTGCCGAGGAACAGCACGAGGAAATTCTTCAGGACAAATATGTCGAGCTTCTTCAGTAAGCGCATCTGCAGCGGGCGGACATTTGCATTCCGGCGTGCAAAGGTACGACAAAAAAAGCAGAGTGTCAGCGTTTTTGACTTTTTAGTACTGCGGCGCTCCCCCGGCCTCCCCCCGGCCTGCGACACACCAAGCCGCCGACTGGAGAAAGGAAATGCAAGCACCTGTCAATCAATAACTTAAGAGAAAAAAGAAAAACACTGCGGAGCGGCCGGAAAACGTCCGCAGAGAAAAACTTTTTCCTCCGCGGACGAAATCTTTTTCCTCCGCAGAGCGCAGGGCTTTTCTCCGCAGTGTTTTTCCAGCGATTCCGCACTCCTGGTTTTCAGCGACTTACAATCGTACTTCAATCCATTCGCGCAACGCGTCGCCCGACCCCCGCCACCCCCTCCGCGAGGCCGGCGGCAGGCGCAACGTGTTGCCGCAGCATGGATTCGCGCGCGGCCCACCGGGGAAACAGCCGCGCCGCATGACCAGGAACCGGCGGTTTTACAAGCGCCAGCCATCCGCGTTTCCCTATTTTTCCCTATTTTTGCCCCCGTTTTTCACCTGGCGCGGACATCCGTGCCCGCGCCACCACCCAAACACCGACGCCTTTCCATGAACAGGACACAAGTTCTCGCCGCCGGCACGCTCCTCACGGGGATGCTGGCGTTCCACACACAGGCGGCGGCGCAGAAGCGCCCGCGCAAGCCGCTGAAGGAGCTGCTCCAGACCGCCGACAGCCTGCGCCTGCAAATGCGCCACGCCGCCGACAACGGACGGCTGCTCCAGTGGGGCGACTCGCTCCTGCGCGAGCGCCTGCACCGTGGCGACATCGACAGCACGCGCTACGAGCGGATGCACGAGCGGCTCGCCCGCTACGACCGCCAGCTCTTCAGCGCCGACTCGCTGCTTGCGCTGAACTACAGGAAGAAGAACCTCGACACGCTCTACGTCGGCCGCCCCGACACGCGCTGGACCGTCAAGCTGCGCGGCAACATATCGGGTGCGAAGCTCACCACCACCGGGCGCCGCGACGGCGCCGGCCACCGCGTCAGCGTCAAGTCCGACTACCGCGGCACGCTCAGCGTCAGCGCGGCCTACCGGGGGCTCGGGCTGGGCGTGGCGGTCAATCCGGCCAAGTTCGCCAACGAGAACAAGGACTTCGAGTTCAACCTCAACTCCTACGGCAACAAGATGGGCTTCGACATCGTATACCTCTCCTCCAACACGTACCACGGCAGCCAGACCATGGACGGCGCAACCACCGGCATCACGAAGGGCATGCTGCGGCAGAGCGCGCTGAACCTCAACTTCTACTACGCGTTCAGCCACCGCCGCTTCTCCTTTCCCGCCGCCTTCACGCAGAGCTACATCCAGCGGCGCAGCGCCGGCAGCTGGATGGCGGGCGCGAGTTTCGACGGCTCGGCAACCGACATCGCCGCCGACCCCGCCGCCGGCACGCCCGCGACGAAAATCAGGCTCGCCGAGCTTGCCGTCGGAGCGGGCTACGGCTACAACCTCGTCGCCGGCCGGCACTGGCTCCTCCACCTTTCCGCCCTGCCCACCCTCACGGTCTATTCGCACGACGACATGACCACCGGCGGCGCGAAGCAGCGCATGAAGTACACCTTCCCGTCCGCCATCATCACCGGGCGCGGCGCGGCAACCTACTCCTGGCGCAACAAGTTCGCGGGCCTCGTGATGGTCTACAACTATTCCGTTGCCGGCGACGAGGACCGCCTGCAAATGCGGCGCGAGAAGTGGCGCACACGGATGTTCTACGGATTCCGCTTCTGACCGCCACGCACAGCACGCCGCCACGGCAAAAAAAGAAGCAAATCCTTTGCGCTTATGCCAAAAAGACTTAATTTTGCCACAAACAGCAACGAACGACCGACTGGCATTTTTCATAAAACTATCATAAGCATTCATCCAATGAAACCAACCCTTTTCCTACTCGCGGCCGGAATGGGCAGCCGCTACGGCGGGCTCAAGCAGCTCGACGGACTCGGCCCCAACGGAGAGACCATCATGGACTACTCCATCTACGACGCCGTCCAGGCGGGCTTCGGCAAAATCGTGTGGGTCATCCGCAAGGATTTCGAAGACCAATTCCGCACACAGATTCTGTCGAAATACGAAGATAAGATTCCGTGCGAGCTCTGCTTCCAGAGCATCGACGCACTCCCCGACGGGTTCACCTGCCCCGAGGGACGCACCAAGCCGTGGGGGACGAACCACGCCGTGCTCATGGGCAAGGACGTGATCAAGGAGCCTTTCGCCGTCATCAACTGCGACGACTTCTACGGCCGCGACGCGTTCCAAACCGTCGGGAAGTTCCTCAGCGCGCTGCCCGAAGGCTCCGCCAACACCTACGCCATGGTGGGATTCCGCTGCTGCAACACGCTCAGCGAGAACGGAAGCGTGGCGCGCGGCGTGTGCGTCTACGACGCCCACCACCACCTCACCGACGTGGTGGAGCGCACCGAAATCATGCGCGTCGATGGCCCCATCTGCTACAAGGACGAAGAGGGGAAATGGATTCCCCTCGAAGAGAACGTTCCCGTGTCGATGAACATGTGGGGCTTCACGCCCGACTACTTCGCCCACAGCGAGGCCTACTTCCGCGAGTTCCTCTCCGACCCCAAGAACATGGCGAACCTCAAGGCCGAGTTCTTCATCCCGCTCATGGTCAACAAGCTCATCAACGAGGGGACGAGCACGGTGGAAGTGCTCGACACCACCTCCAAATGGTTCGGCGTGACCTACGCCGCCGACCGCGAGGCCACGGTCAAGCGCATCGCGCAGCTCGTGGCCGACGGGACGTATCCGCAGAAGCTCTGGTAAAGAAGCGCACCGAACGACCCGGCTTACACACAGCCATTCGGCCCGCGAGCCGCAGTACTTCGGTCATTCCGTTTCCCCACGGGGAAACACTCTCTATTATTTATTTGGGGGATGTATTCCTTTCGCGAGGAATGCATCCCTTTCATTCCTACAACGGACATGCGCACCCACACCCGACACGCCGCGCCGCAGCGGAACGCCATCGGCACACTCCTGCTCGCCGCAGCGCACGCACTTCTCTGCAGCCTCGCGCCGCAAGCGGCGGCATACGGCGGCGGCGACCCGTCCGCGCCGCAGGCCGACCGCCCCAAGGCCGTGCTCTTCACCGACCGCGCCGCCACCGCCGCCGGCCTCGCCGCGCGAATCAGCCGGTCGGCCGGGCTCGACGTGTCCGTCTCCACGGCGTGCCAATACACCGACCCGCGCGCCGGCGGAGCGGCGGAACGCGCCATCCTGTCCGACCCGCGCCTGCGCGCAGCCCCCGCCGCCGTCCTGCTCCAGCTGGGCTGCGGCGCGCCCCCCGACCCCGTCGCCGGCGGCGAGGACGCATGGCTGGCGCACTACTCGCAGACCCTCTTCGACTTCCCCACGGGCAACGTCTGCACCCTCACGGGCAAGCTCATGCGCCACAAGCGCATCGCCGTCGCGCGCGACCAAGTCGCCGCCGCCGACCTCGCCGGCAGCATCTTCCGCATCGTCGCCGGCCTGCGGCGGCAATGCCCCGACACGCGCGTGTTCCTCCTCTCCCCCTCCCTCGCCGCCGACGCGCCGCAGCCGCCCGCCACCGACGCGCAGCTGCGGCTCGTGGCACAAATGCTCTGCGTCCCCTACGTCGCCAGCCCCGACAGCGACCTCGCCCCCTACGCCTTCGTCTGGGACAGGGAGTCGCCGCGCCCGCAGCTCGGGCGCGTGCTCATCCTCGGCGACAGCTACAGCGAGCAGCGGCGGTGGACGGACGCGCTGGAAGACCTCTGCGACGCGCGCCTCGTCAATCTCGGCGTGGGCAGCGCCACGCTGCGCGACCGCCACGACCACACCGCGTCGGCCTACACCTCGCGCCCCGTGAAGACCGACAGCCAGGGCAACCGCAACACCCTCGCCTGCCAGCTCGAGCAGCTCAAGCGCCTGCTCCGGGGAGGCGGCGACAGCGGCGAGCCGGTGCTCGCGCCGAACTACCAGCCCGACGCCATCGTCATCGAGGGCGGGACGAACGACAGTCCCGACCCCGACGACGTGGAGGCCCGCTACGCCGACAGTGCGACGCAGGCCGACCGCACCACGTTCGTCGGCGCGCTCGCCCACCTCGCCGCCGAGCTGCGCGCGCTCTTCCCCGCGGCGCGAATCTACGCCGCCACGCCCTCCGGCCTCTACTACGGACACACCGACGCTCCGTTCGACTACATCCGCAAAGCCCGGCAAATCCGGCGCGCGGCGCGGCTGCTCCACATTCGCACCATCGACTGGGACCGCGAAGGCCGCCTCAGCTTCGTCTTCAACAACGCGCGCGGAACGGGCGACGGCACACTCGCGCGACCCTTCCGCTACAACGCGGCGACCGACGAGACGCGCGACCTGCTCCACCCCAACGAGCGCGGCGGGCGCTTCCTCGCCGAATGCGCGCTGAAGGCACTGCGCGCCCCCATCCACACCGACGCGACAAACCATCCATAACGCCATGATTATCCGCTGCCCACACTGCAAGCAGTTCTTCAACGCCGACATCGACCACGCGACCGAGGCCGGCACCATCCGCTGCACCCTTTGCAGCCACGACATCCCGTTCGGCCTGCGCACCGTCTCCGAAAACGGCGCCACCACCATCGTCGCCGCGCCACCGGCCGCCGAGCCATCCGCGCCCCCCACGCCCGCCTGCGACACCCCCGCCTACGGCGAGCCGCTGTCCACGCCCAATCCGGCGGCAGCGGAAACGCCCGCGCGCCCCGCCGAGCCGCCCGAGCCGGCACAGCCCGGCCTCCCGGACGGCGAGCCCCAGGCAGCCGAACAGCCCGCGCCCGCCGAGCCCTACCAGCCCTACATCCCCTACGGCTACGCGTCGCAGCCACAGCCCGCCTACGCACCCGTCTACGAGCCGCAGCAGCCGCCGCAGCCGCCCCGCGCGCAGGCCGCCCCCAAGAAGCCAGGAAACAACGGCTGCATGCTGGCAACCTGCCTCACGCTCTCCGCGCTGGTCGTCGCCGTCCTCGCCCTGCTGGGCTACTTCCTCTACGTCGGCACGCATTCCACTTCCTCAACAGCGGACGGCTACGGCGCGGACGCCTTCGCGGCGGATACCGCCGCAGTGGAAGAAGTGGTGGACAGCGTTGTCGCCGACGACCCGACATTCCTGCTCGGCCAGCCCGTCGACCTCGGGCTGAGCGTGCGCTGGGCGAGCTGCAACGTCGGCGCAAGCAGCGGCCACCTTGGCGGCTGGCTGTGCGGCTGGGGCGCGGAGAGCGCCGCCGTCACCAGCACCGACCTCGACGACTATCCGTCCGCCAATCCGCCCGCCAGCATCAGCGGAACGGGGCACGACCTCGCCGCCAGCATGTGGGGGGCGGGCTGGCGCACGCCCACAGTCGCAGAAATGGACGAGCTCGTCCAGCAATGCGCGTGGGAAGCCGACACCGAGGACGGCGTGCAGGGATGCCGCGCCACCGCCCCGAACGGGAACAGCATATTCTTCCCCTACAACGGCTACTACGTGGGGACAGACCACTACCGGGAGAACAGGGGAGCCTACGTGTGGAGCGGCAGCATCAGCGACGAGGACACGAGGAACGCGTTCTGCCTCAAAATCGAAGGAGACTCCGTCTACCTGCGCGCCGACCTCCGCTACAAGTCGTTCTCCATCCGCCCCGTGTGCGAATAGCCCCTCCTCCCCACGCGCGAAAGGCGCGGACCGCCGGCACCGGCAGTCCGCGCCTTTCGCGCTTTCCGTCGCCCGCGCCCGCCGCAGGGGCGCGGGCGCGGCGCGCTCACCGGTGCGTGCGCACGCGCTCCGGGGGGGGCAGCTCGGCGTTGCGCCGCGCCACCTGCTCCGCCACGCGGGCGGCCAGGGCGACGAACGCCGCGCCTGCCGGCGAAGCGGGGTCGAGCGCGGCCGGCACGCCCGCGTCGCCGCCCTCGCACACGTCCTGCACCAGCGGCACCTGCGCCAGCAGCGGCACGCCCAGTTCCCCGGCCAGCCGCGCGCACCCGCCGTTTCCGAACACGAAGTACCGCTCGTCGGGGTGGCGCGCCGGCGTGAACCACGCCATGTTCTCGACAAGCCCGAGGATGGGCACGTTCACCTTGTCGTTGGTGTACATGTTGATGCCCTTGCGCGCGTCGGCCAGGGCCACCTCCTGCGGCGTCGACACCACCACCGCGCCCGTGATGCCGAGCGTCTGGAGCAGCGTGAGGTGGATGTCGCTGGTGCCCGGCGGGGTGTCGATCAGGAAGTAGTCGAGGTCGCCCCACGCCGCGTCGCCAATCAGCTGGCGCAGCGCGTTGCTCGCCATCGCGCCGCGCCAGAGCGTGGCCTGCGAGGGGTCGACGAAGAATCCTATCGAGAGCAGCTTCACGCCGTACTTCTCCACCGGCACGATTACGTCGCGCCCGCCCGCCTGCTCGGCGCAGGGGCGCGCGTCCTCCACCTGGAACATCTTCGGGACGGACGGCCCGAAGATGTCGGCGTCGAGCAGGCCCACGCGGTAGCCCATCCGGGCCAGCGCGATGGCGAGGTTGGCCGCCACCGTGCTCTTGCCGACGCCGCCCTTGCCGCTCGCCACGGCCACCACGTTGGCGACCCCCGGCAGCAGCTTGTCCGCCTCGGGCGGCAGCTCCGTGCGCGACTCGGTCTTCACCTCGACGGACACGCCGCGCCCCACGTGCGCGTGGATGGCGGCCTCGGCGGCGCGCGCCATCGACGCGCGGAACGGGTCGGTGGGCTTGGGGAAGACCAGCGTGAACGACACGCGCGCGCCGTCGATGCGCACGTCGTCCGCCAACATGTCGTTCTCAATCAGGCTCTTGCCATTGCCCGGGTAGCGCACCGTCGCCAGCGCCTCCCTGATCAGATTCGGATAGATTGTCATCGCTTGAGATTTCGGTTTACGGACTGCAAACTTACGAAAAATGCGCGACACGCGCAACCGCCGCGCCGGCGCGGGGCGGCCCGCGCGCCGCGTAGCCGCTGGAAGCGCGCCGAAGAACTTCCTTTGGCGCGCCGAAAAGTGGAAGTCGCGTCGTGGTTCGTGGAGAGCACGTCGCGATTTCCACGAACCACGACGCGACTTGTGCGAACCACGACGTGGTTTTGAGTTTCCGGCGCGGAGAAGCGGACTTTCCGGCGCGGGGACAAGGACTTTTCAGTGCGGGAACAGGGACTTTCCGGCACGGCCCGCGCGACTCCGGGGCGCGCGGGGCGCACCGCGCCGGCGCGGACGCGGCAGGTGGCGTGCGCGCGGCGGCGGGGACGGGTGTCCGCGCGCGGGGCGTGGGGGACGCGCGCGGGCGGCGTGCGTCAGAAGCTGGAATAGATGAAGGGCTGCACGCTGTCCATGCTCGCGTCGACGGCGGCTTGCGCGGCCAGCGCGAAGGCGAGCCACTTGACGAGCAGCGGGGCGCGCACGAAGCGGGCGCGCAGCCGCCCCCAGCGGCGCGGGCTGACGAGCTGGGCGGCGAGGCCGGCGGCGAGCAGCGACGCGAGCAGGGGGCGCGCCGTGGCGAAGGCGAGCAGCTCGGACGGCGCGAATCCGCCGCCCAGCTGGCGGAAGACGGCGGCGGCGGTGGCGAGGTCGGGCGCGCGGAAGAGCACCCACGCGGCGGCGACGAACGCAAACGTGAGCGTCCACGAGAGCGCGCGCACGGGCCACGCGTCGGGCAGGCGGCGCAGCAGCGGCAGGGCGAGCTTGTGGGCCGCCAGCCCCGCGCCGTGCGCCGCGCCCCACAGGACGAACATCCACGACGCGCCGTGCCACAGGCCGGCCAGCAGCATGGTGGCGAGGCAGTTGCGGAGCATGGGGAGGGTGCCGTGCCGGTTGCCGCCCAGGGGGATGTAGACGTAGTCGCGGAACCACGTGGAGAGGGAGATGTGCCACCGCCGCCAGAATTCGGTGAGGCTGCGCGCGCGGTAGGGGTGGGCGAAGTTGTCGGGGAGGCGGATGCCCACCAGCGCGGCCAGCCCGATGCTGATGTCGCTGTAGCCGGAGAAGTCGCAGTAGATCTGGATGGCGTAGCCGGCGACGGCGGCGGCGTTCTCCGCGCCCGAGTAGGCCGCGGGGTCGTCGAACACCCAGTCGGCGAACTGCGCCACGTGGTCGGCGACGAGGCACTTCTTGAGCACGCCGGCGATGATGAGCCAGAGCCCCGCGTAGACGGCGCGGCCGGAGATGCGGCGCGCGCGCGACAGCTGCGGGAAGAACTGCGGCGCGCGCGCGATGGGGCCGGCGAGCAGCAGGGGGAAGAAGGTGAGGAAGAAGGTGTACTCGAGGAGCGTGACGGGGCGGTCGAACCGCCGCCGGTAGACGTCGGCGCAATAGCCGATGGCCTGGAACGTGTAGAAGCTGATGCCGACGGGCAGGAGCAGCTCGAGCGGGCGGAAGCGGCAGGCGAGCAGGTCGCTGGCCGTGGCGAGGAGGAAGTCGGTGTACTTGAAGAAGAGCAGCGGGGCGAGGGCGAGGGCGAGGGCGAGGGCGAGCAGCCGGCGGCGCGCGCGGGCGCTGTCCGTGCGCTGCATCCGCCGCGCGAGCCACCACGTGGCGGCGGTCGTGGCGGGGAGGAGCAGCATGAGCGCCCCGTTGGCCTTGAAGGCGCAGAAGAGGTTGAAGCCGACGACGTAGGCCAGCTGGGCGCAGCGGCTGCGGCGGCGCAGGAGGAGGAGGCCGTCGTAGAAGACGACGAACAGAATCCAGAAGCCGACGGAGCAGAGGACGAACGGCGCGGACGGCGTGGTGAGGTAGTGCCAGAGCTGTGGGAGTGCGGAGTGGAGCATCGGCGCGCGCTATTCGTTCATGGGCCGGAGGACGGTGACGTGTCCGCGCGCGCCGCTTCGTCCGGGGCGTCGGAGCAGTATGGGGTGGGCGGTGGCGGGGCTGGACATCCAGGCGGCCACGGTGTCCATCCAGGCGGCGGCGGCCTCGGGGGTGGGGTGGGCGCGGTCGCGTCCGCGCGCGAGCGTGAGGTGGCGGCTGTCGAAGTAGCGCCGCGCGCCCACGTTCCGGCGGATGAGCTCGTTGATGCCCGTGTCGGGCTTCCAGTTGGGGGGGCTGATCCAGACGAAGGGGAGTGTGTCGAGCTGCTGCACGATGCGCCGGATGGCCGGCTCGCGGGTGGGCGCGTCGCGCACGAAGAGCTCGTTGCTGCCGAGGCAGAGGAGGACGAAGGTGGGGCGGCGGCGCAGGAGGAAGTGGCGGAGGGTGTCGGTGTCGGCCCAGAGGCGCGTGGTGGAGCTGTACCAGATGACCGTGTAGAGGGTGTGCCCGTTGCGCTCGGCGTAGTCGGCGAGGCGGCGCGAGAGTCCCTCGAGCATGGAGTCGCCGATGAAGAGTATCGTCTGCCGCGCGGAGTCGGTGGGCGCGGCGGCGGAGGCGGCTTCGGGCGGGAGGTCGGGCTCGCGCGCCGTCGGCGCGGCGGTGTCGGACAGCGCGTGGAGGCTGATTTTGCGGAGCAGGCGCGCGGAGGGCGGGCCGACGGGCGCGGCGGCGTAGAGGAGGAGGAGGCACAGCACGGACGAAAGGATGAGGAGTGTGCGGATCTGTGCTTTCATTCGCGTGGGTGTTTGTCGGGGCTTTCGCGGCGGCGCGCCCCGGGTGGTGCTATTGGGAGATGACGCGGTCGCCGAGCACGTGGGCGAGCTTGCGCATGACGGCGGAGAGGCGCACCTGCCGCTGCAGCACGGCGTCGCACTGCGCGGGGTCGGCGACGACGGCGGGGTCGGCGAGCTGGCGCGTTGCCTGCCGCAGCTCGGCGCGGATGATGTTGTACTTGTAGTCGAGCAGGAGGTGGGAGATGTACGCTCCGAGCCGTTCTTTTTCGGAGGGCAGGTGGTCGGACTGGCTCAAGCGGTAGCGGTCGGAGAGCAGCTCGGATGCCTCGCGGCTGACCTCCATGTCGGGGCTATTGACGAAGTGGCGGCTGCACAGGAACGCCTCGTCGGCGAGGTGGGCGCGCGCGTCGGCCAGCATGGCCGCGTAGAGGGGGCTGCGGAGCGCAAGCCCGTCGATGGCGAGTTCGTTGTGCACGAAGTCGATGACGCTGCACGTCTCCACTGTCCCCTCGGCGCCGGCGAACTCGATGGGCTGCTCGCCGTAGCGTACGACGAGGCGCATGATGAGGCGCTCCAAGCCGATGAGCCGCTCGTCGTCGGTGGCGGGCGGCGCGGGGTGCGGCTGCGGGGGGGCGTCCGTGCCGTCGGCTGGGGACGGCGGTGCGGCGGCCTCCGCGCCCATGGGCGGCACGTCGTCGGGGACGGGGCGGAGCGGCGGCTGCGCGTCGGCGGCGGCGGGCTGCGCGGGGTGCGCCGCTCCGCTGTCCGGGGCGGCGGGCGGCGCGCCTGCCTGTGCCTCGCGCCGGGCAGTGTGCTGCTGCCGCTGCGCCTCGCGCTCGCGCTCCAGGCGGCGCTGCTGTATGTAGTCGCGCCGCATCTTGAGGCACTGGCGGAGGAGCATCTGCTCGTCCATGCGCATGAGCTCGGCGCATTCGTGGACGTAGGAGGCGCGGACGATTTCGTCGGCGATGACGCTGATGCTGCGGAGGATGCTCGACGCGAGCTCGGAGCGCTTGCGCGGGTCGCTTCCGGCCTCCGCGAGCAGGAGGTTGGCCTTGAAGAGGATGAAGTCGGTCTGCCGGCGCTCTACGTGGTCGCGGAACTCGGCGGCGGTGTGCTTGCGCGCGAAGCTGTCGGGGTCGTCGCCGTCGGGCAGGAGCATGACCTTCACGTTCATGCCCTCGGCAAGGAGCATGTCGGTGCCCCGGAGGGCGGCGTGGATGCCGGCCTCGTCGCCGTCGTAGAGGAGCGTGATGTTCGACGTGAAGCGGCGGAGGAGGCGTATCTGCGCCTCGTTGAGGGCGGTGCCGGAGTTTGCCACCACGTTCTCGATGCCGCACTGGTGCATGGAGATGACGTCGGTGTAGCCCTCGACCATGTAGACGCGGTCGTCCTTGACGATTTGCTTCTTCGCCTGGAAGATGCCGTAAAGCTCGTTGCTCTTGTGGAAGACTTCGGACTCCGGGGAGTTGATGTACTTCTGGCTCACGCCCTTGGTGCGCGCGTCGAGCACGCGGCCTCCGAAGGCGACGACCTTGCCGCTCACCGTGAACCAGGGGAAGATGGCGCGCCCGCGGAATTTGTCGATGAGCGAGCCGTTGTCGCGGCGGATGCTCAGCCCTGTCTTGACGAGGTAGTCGGGGCGGTAGCCCGCCTTCTGCGCGGCTGCCGACAGCGCGTCCCACGAGTCGGTGGCGAAGCCGAGGCGGAACTTCTCGATGATGTCGTCGCGGAAGCCACGGCTGCGGAAGTAGGCCAGCCCCACGGCGCGGCCGTCGCCGGAGCGGAGCATGGTGTCGTGGAAATAGCCGCTCGCCCACTCGTTGAGCGCGAACATGCTCTCGCGCTCGTTCTGGCTGCGGCGCTCCTCGGGGGTGTATTCCTTTTCCTGCACTTCGATGCCGTACTTTTTCCCGAGGAAGCGGAGCGCCTCGACGTAGGACAGCTGCTCCTGCTCCATGACGAAGTGGACGACGTTGCCGCCCTTTCCGCAGGAAAAGCATTTGCAGATGCCGCGCGCCGGATTCACATAGAACGAGGGGGTCTTGTCGTCGTGGAACGGGCACAGTCCTTTGTAGCTCGCGCCCGAACGGCGCAGCGTGACGTATTCGGAGACGACATCCACGATGTTTGCCGCCCCCATGATGCGGTCGATGGTGGACTGGTCGATCATGCTGGGTGTGGATAAGAAAGGGAGAGACCCGACGGAAGGCCGCCGGTCTCTCCGCATTCGCCCCGGCGGCCGCGCGCGGCGGGCGGCAATGCGCCGCCCGGCGTCAGCCTCCGATGAGCGTGAAGAACTCCTCGCGCCTGTCGGCCGAAGCGAAGTCGCCCGAGAAGTCGATGGTGCGCGTGAGCGAGCCCTGCTTCCCCACGCCGCGCATCTGCATGCACAGGTGCTGCGCCTCGACGACGACGATAACGCCGCGCGGGTGCAGCGCCTCCTCGATGCAGCGGCGTATCTGCACCGTCAGGTGCTCCTGCACTTGGAGGCGGCGTGCGAACACGTCGATGACACGCGGAATCTTGCTCAGCCCCACGATGAAGCCGTCGGGGATGTAGCCCACGTGCACCTTCCCGAAGAAAGGAAGGATGTGGTGCTCGCACAGCGAGTAGAATTCGGTGTTCTTGACCACAATCATCTGACGGTAGTCCTCCTTGAAGCGCGCCGAGTTGAGTATCGCGACGGGATCCTGCGAATAGCCGGCTGTGAGTTGTTCCCAGCACTTCGCCACGCGCTGCGGGGTCTTTGCGAGGCCCTCGCGTTCGGCGTCCTCACCGATGAGCTCGAGCAGGCGGCGCGTGCACCGTTCCAGCTCGGCTTGTCTTTCTTCTGCCTCCATCTATTGATAAACAAAGATTTCGCTCCGCACAATCATGGCGTCGCGGCTGATTCGCCGCAACTTCGTCAGGTATTCGGCCGCCTCCTCGCGCGTGGCGAAATCGCCGACGCGGCACTGCCAGTGGGGCGATGCGAACGAGGTGTAGGCCCGCAGCTCCGGATAGGCGCTGGTGACCTGCGCGCCCAGCCGCTGCGCTTTCAGCTGGTCGGTGCGCTGGCTGTTGCCCCAGTACATCTGGATGCGGTAGCCACGCATTTTCTGGCGTTTGCCCGTCTGAGTCCTGGTGACGCCCTTGTCGGCTTTCGGTGCGGCGACAAAAGTGGAGACATCGCCATTGACGATGCTCTCAAGGCGCGGGTCCTGAACCAGGTCCACGCTGCCCTGCCCCTCCACCTCCGCCTCGATGTGGTCGGTGAAGTTCTGCGCCATCGCCCTCTGTGCGGAAAAGGCGGCGAGCGCGACAAGGAGAAGAATGATTTTGTTCATGACAACGAGTAAAACGTGATGCGTGAAAACGCACGAGACAATGTGGCGTGAAGCGTGGGGAGCTGCGTTCGCCACCGCTCCCCACGCCCAGCGCTTACGGCTCTATTCCTTATTTCCAGGCGTCGATGATGCCCTTGAAGTCAGCGGCTTTCAGCGATGCGCCGCCAATCAGGCCGCCGTCGATGTCGGGCTTCGCGAACAGCTCGGGAGCGTTCGACGCCTTGCACGAGCCGCCGTAGAGGATGCTCGTTTCCTCGGCAACGGCCTTGCCATACTTGTCGGCAACCACCGAGCGGATGTAGGCGTGGATTTCCTCGGCCTGCTCGCTGGTGGCCGTCTTGCCCGTGCCGATGGCCCAGATGGGCTCGTAGGCGATGACAATCTTCGCGAAGTCCTCTGCCGAGAGGTTGAACACGCTGCCCTCGAGCTCGGCCTTCACCACCTCGTTCTGCTTGTTCGCCTCGCGCTCTGCCAAGCTCTCGCCGATGCAGAAGATGACCTTCAGGCCGTTGGCCAGTGCGAGCTGCACTTTCTCCTTCAAGATTTCGGGGGTCTCGTGATAGTACTCGCGACGCTCGGAGTGGCCGAGAATCACGTACTCCGCGCCCGTGCTCTTCACCATCTCGGCGCTGACCTCGCCCGTGTAGGCTCCCGAAGCCTTGTCGGCGCAGTTCTCCGCGCCGAGGCCGATGACCTGGTGGTCGATGATTTCGCTCACCTTGGCCAAGTGGATGAAAGGCGTGCAGATGACCACGTCGCAGTTGGGCTTCTCGGCCGCAAGCACGTCGTTGAGTTCGGCCGCAAGCGCGATGCCCTCCTGGAGGTTCTTGTTCATCTTCCAGTTGCCGGCAACAATTTTCTTTCTCATAGTTTCTGTGTGTGTTTATTGATAATGAAAAAATCTGTCATACCCTTTTCGGCGGCCACGGCCTATGAAAGCGGCCTGTCGAACGAGGGCATCCGCCAGTTGCTCCATTTGCCCACGATGCGGCCGTCTTTCAGCAGCAGCAGCCCCGGATTGGCGCGGACCATGGTTTTCAGCACGCGCTCGTCGCCAAGGCAGAATCCGTATTCCGCACCCGTGTAGTCCGTCCATCTGTCGCGCTCCGTCTTGTCGGAGGCGGTAAGGCAATAGAAGCCATAGCCCTGCTCCACGGCGTAGTCGTACAGCTCGTTCACCTCCCCCGCGCAGCCTTGGTCGGAAAGGCGCAAATCGGGCGCGACCAAGAGGAACGTATAGCCCTCGTCGTACAGGATGTCCGCCGTCACGTCCTCCTCGCTCTCGTTCTCAACGTAGAAGCCCAGCAAGTCGCGACGGCCCTGGCCCTGCCCCACCGGTTCGCGGCGTGTCTCCACGTAGGTCCACGTCGAGTCGGGGTCGTCGGCGTCGGCATCCAGCTCCATCTTGCGCCCGTCGCGCTCATACACGATTTTCACCTCGTATTGCCTTGTGGCCGTTTGGGCTTCTTCCCACGCCGTCCTCAAGTCCGTCCCGACTTTGTAGGGGCGGAAGTCCACCACCGGCAGGGCATAGACGCAGTAGGCCGCAAACGCCACGCTACCGGCCATGCAGGGCAGCGACACCAGCCACGCGCTGCTTTCCGAGATGAACCGCTTCTGCAACCGGCTCCAGCGGAACACCGTCCACGCGGCAGCCAGCAGCACAGCGTTTTTCGCCAGCGACTGGCCGTTCGTCAGGGTCAGCGCATCGCCGAAGCACCCGCAGTCGCTCACAGGGTCGGCGGCGGCCGTCCACACCGTCAGTGCCGTCATCGCCACCATGAGCACCAGCGTGCAGTGGGCCACGAAACGGCGGTTCAGCCCCATGAGCAGGCAAATGCCTAAAGAACTCTCAACGAACGCCAGCACGATGGAGGCAAAAAGGAACAACAGCCCCGACAAGCCGCCAACGCCGAGCGCCCGCGCATATTCCTCGATTTTCATCGACATGCCTATCGGGTCGTTCGCCTTCACGAAGCCCGAGAACAGGAATGTCGCCGCCAGCAACAGGCGGCAGACGTTCACCAGCACCAACAGCAGCCGTCCCTTGCCCCTCATGCGCCGGCCTCGTCCAACTTTATCAAGCCAAACACTGCGTAGTTAATCATGTCGAGGTAGTTGGCATCCACGCCCTCCGACACCAGTGTCCGCCCGTCGTGCCCCTCGATTTCCTTCGTCCGGTAAACTTTCATCAGAATCAAGTCCGTGTAGCTGCTCACGCGCATCTTGCGCCAAGCCTCGTCATAGTCGTGGTTCTTGCGGACCATCAGCTGCAACGCCCTCTCCGCCCACTTGTCGTACTCGCCCATCGCCTCCTCCGCCGTCATGTCCTCGCCGTCGGCATAGCCACGTTCCAGCTGGATGAGCGCCACGACACCATAGTTCACGATTCCTTGGAACTCAGGATAGATGCCCTCGTCCACCAGCGCCTCGCCCTTCATCTCAAGGCTGCGGATGCGGTTGGCCTTGATGAAGATTTGGTCGGTCACCGACGAGGGGCGCATGATGCGCCACGCGGCCCCATAGTCAGCCAGTTTCTTTCCGAACAGCTCGCGGCATTTCGCCATCGCGCTGCGAAACTGCTCATTCGTATGTTGCAAACGCTTCTCCATAGAACACGGTGTCTCTACACATACCCGTCAAAAATCCGGCACAAAGTTACAAAGAAAAAGCAACACTTTAGCCCAAAAGGACATAAATAAGCAAGCGAGAAGCCACCCGCAGGGATTGGAAGGCCCGGACAACTTTCCGGCAACTTTTTCCGTAACGTGGCGGCTGCTTCCTTAATGTATATGGATGTGGGCGGAAGCCGCAAGCGTTGGGCGCTTGTCTTCCATGCAGCAGGAAGGGCCGCCCCGTCTCCTCCGGGAGAGAGGGGGCGGCCCTGCGTATGGCGGCCGGCGCCAATGCCGGGGCCGCTCCGCCGTGCCGTCACCTTGTCATGCGGTCACTTCTTCACCACCTTCCGCCCGTCCACGACATAGACGCCGCGCGGAAGCTGGTCGAACGGGGCCGTGAGGCGAACGCCCGAGAGCGTGTAGACGCCCTCGCGGCGGGGCGCGTCAACGGCCGTCGTGCCGATGCCCACGGACGGATGGTCGTTCGGGAGGATGACCGCCTCCTCGGTCACCGTCTTGCCGCCCTTCTCCAGCGTGCCGCCGACGAACGCCGCGCCCGAGGGCGTGACAACCACGCATTCGTCGAGCCTCACCGACTTGAAGTCGCAGATGCTGCCCAATGTTCCCGTGGCGCGCACGGTGGCCTCCAGGATGGAGAGCGTCTCATTCGCGTCATCCCCATCCTTGTCGCCCGCGATGCCCCACTTGCCCGTGGCGGTGAGGTCGAGGCGGCGGATGGTGCAGCCCGCGCCATTGAGCAAGTAGATGCCGCAGCTGCCGGAAGAGGCGAGGGCGAGCGAGCAGGATTCAGCCCCGAACTTGCCTATGACCGTGGTGTACTGGTTGAGGCGAAGGACGCTCTGGTTGGACTCCATCCTGCACGTCCCGTCCACCTCGATGAACAGGCTGGACACGCCGACATTCTCGATGCAAGGGTAGCCCGCCGTCCTGATGGCGGCGTCCTTGAGCCGCAGCGTATTGGAGGAGGGGTTGTAGGAAATCGTTCCCCGCTCCACGCCGGCGATGGCGGAGAGGTCGTCCTTGTTCACGCCGGTCACCTGAACACCGGCGATGTACAGGGGATACTTCCTGCCGATGACCGCCTCCCCGGTCACCCTCTTGCCGTTCTTCTCCAGCGTGCCGCCGACGAACGCCGCGCCCGAGGGCTTGAGGACCTCGCAGTCCGAGAGCGTCACCGACTTGAAGTCGCGGATGCTGCCCGCGCCCGCCTCCGTCCCCGTGGCGCGCACGGTGGCGGCCTTGATGGTGAGGGTCGCACTCATCCCGTCGGCAGCTGCGATTCCAAACATGCCCTTGGCCGCGAGATCGAGGCTGCTGATGGTGCAGGACACGTTCTTGTTCACGTAAATGCCGCAGACGCCGGAGGAAATGTCGAGCGAGGGCGGATCGGCCCCGAACAGTCCTTTGATCACGGTGGATGCGTTCAGGTCAACGCCAATCTCGCCACTGGACTCCATCCTGCACTTTCCCTCCACCTCGATGGTCAGCCCGGCTACGCCGACATTCTCAATGCAATAGTCGTCCTTCATCACCATGACGGCGTCCTTGAGCCGCAGGACTCTGTTCGTGGGGTCGTAGGTGATGGTGCCGCTCCTCGCGCCAACGGCGGCGGATACGAGCTTGTCCTTGTTCGCGTCGGTCACCTGCACGCCGCAAATCTTCAGGGCAGCCTTCCAGTCGATGAGCACCTCCCCGGTCACCGTCTTGCCGTCCTTTTTCAGCGTGCCGCCGTCGAACGCCGCGCCCCGGGGCGTTTCGACATGACAATCCGAGAGCGTCACCGACTTGAAGTCGCAGATGCTGCCTGACGTTCCCGTGGCGCGCACGGTGGAGGCCTTGATGGTGAGGGTCTCACTCGCTCCGTCCTTGCCCGCGATTCCCCATTCGCCCGTGGCGGTGAGGTCGAGGCCGCTGATGGTGCAGGCCGCGCCTTTGCTCATGTAAATGCCGCTGTTCCCGGAAGAGGAAACGGTGAGCGAGGACGCTTCAGTTCCGGGCTTTTCTTTGATTACGGTCATTGCTTGCAGGGAAATGCCAGTTTTTTCGGATTTCATCGTGCACTTCCCCTCCACCTCGATGGTCAGCCCGCCCACGCTTGAATTCCAGATGCAATGGCTGTCCGTCGTCTCCATGGTGGCGGACTTGAGCCGCAGGACTTTGTTCGTGGGGTCGTAGGTGACGGTGCCGCCCGTCACGCCGGCAATGGTGGAGGAGAGGTAGTCCTTGTTCGCGTCGGTCACCTGCACACCACAAACGTACAGGCCATACTCCCAGCCGATGACCGCTTCGGCGGTCACCGTCTTTCCATCCTTTTTCAGCGTGCCGCCGTCGAACGCCGCGCCCGCAGGCGTGAGGAGACGGCAACCCTCAATAATGTCTATCGATTTGAAGTCGCAGATGCTGCCTTTCTCACCCTTGGCGCGCACGGAGGCGTAAAAAATGGAGAGGGTCCCCGTCTTATTCCCTGCGATTCCCCGCTTGCCCGTTGCGGTGAGGTAGAGTTGTTGGATACTGCAGCGCACATTCTTGCCTACGTAGATGCCGGAGCTCTCGGAAGAGGAAATGGTGAGGGAGCACGCTCCTTCCTGGGGCAGTCCTACAATATAGGTTCGTTCAGATATGTAAATGCCAGTCCCTTTGGATTCGATTTTGCACGCTCCCTCCACATGGATGAACAGCCAGTTCCCGTATAAATTAGATAGGGTGTAAAGTCTGAACCATCAAAAATCTTCCAGAATAATGTCGTTGAGAGCC
>CAVGCV010000010.1:0-70330 GCA_963627995.1 bacterium
TTGGAAATATTTTTTCAAGTACTTAGAAATATTTTTCCAAGTACTTGGAAATTTATTCCCGGTGCGCCGTGGCGGAATTTCCGGCGCACGCGCGCCGAACTTCCGGTGCGCCGCGGCGGGAACGGCGGTGCGCCGCGTGTGCCGTCAGCGCCTGAACTGCCACCAGTCGAGGTTCATCAGCCGCACGCCCTTGCGCCCCCGGAACACGAGGAAGAGGTCGCGCACGCCGGTGGCCGGCTGCGTGAGCTCGGCCCTGACGGTGCGCCACCGCTCCCATCCGCCCGTGTGCGGCACGGCGACGGTGGCCACGAGCGGGCCGCCGGCGCTGTCGAGCCGCACCTCCACCTGTCCGCCGCGCAGGGCGCAGGCGGCGCGCAGGGCGATGGACTTGGGCGCGGAGGGGCCGAAGTCCACGGCCTGCAGCTTGATGTAGTCGTCGCGGTGGATGTCGGTGACGAACACGCCGGTGCGGTCGTTCCAGTCGGTCTTCACGCCGCGGGAGTGCGCCATGGTCTCGGCCTCGACGCGGCGGTAGGGGTCGAGCGTCCCGGCGGGCTTCACGCCCTCGCGCGTGGGCAGGATGGTGGGGAAGCGTCCGTCGGGCAGGTAGTCGAAGCGCTCGATGGCCACGCTGCGCCCGAACCCGCCGCCGCCGGGGAGCTTGCCGGTGTGGTAGACGAAGTAGGACTGCCCCTTGAAGTCGGCCACGCCGCAGTGGTTGGTGAACGAGCCGGTGTCGCTCTGTGGCATGACGGCGCCCTTGTAGCGCCACGGGCCGGCGGGCGTGTCGGCCTCGGAGTAGGCGATGTGTTCGGGGATGCCGCCGGCGGCGTAGAGCAGCTGGTACTTGCCGCCGCGCTTCGTGAGCCACGGGCCCTCGGTGTAGCAGTCGGCGTAGCGCGTGTCCTTGTCGCGCAGCGCGGCGTCGGGCGCGCCGAATCCCTCCACCGTCTGCTCTATGGCTGCGGGCGGCGCGGCGAGCGACACCATGTCGCGGTTGAGCCTTGCCCACAGCAGGCGCGGGTTTCCCCAGCAGATGTAGGCCTGCCCGTCGTCGTCGATGAAGACGGTGGGGTCGATGTGCTCCCACTTCCCGTCGTCGTAGAGGGGGCGGCCGATGGCGTCGCGGAAGGGGCCTGTGGGCGAGTCGGCGACGGCCACGCCGATGGCCATGCCGCCCGAGAGTGCGGAGTGGGCGCAGATGTACCAGTAGAACTTGCCGTCGCGCTCCACGCACTGGCCTGCCCACGCGCGGTCGTCGGCCCAGCTGAACGTCTCGAGGGCGAGCGGAGAGCCGTGGTCGGTCCAGTTTACCATGTCCTCCGACGAATAGACGCGCCACTCCTGCATCCAGAAGAAGTCGGCGTTGTCCTCGTCGTGCCCCACGTAGAGGTAGAACCGTCCGCCGTGGACGAGGGGCGCGGGGTCGCCCGTGTAGCAGGTCTGCACCACGGGGTTCTGCGCGCCGGCGCGCGGCGCGGCCATGGCGGCGCACAGGAGGAGGGGCAGGAGGGGGGAGTTGTTTCGTCTCATGTGTTGGGGGTGTTGGGGTTGTCCGTGTTCCTTTGACGTGTGTCGGTGCGGCAAAGTTACGCCGCGCGCGCGGTCCGGGAGTTTTGTCCGCGTAACACGCTTTTGCCGTGGCGGAACAAATGCGCCCGCACCGGCGCGGGGTCGCGGTGGGACGGGCGCGGACGCGAGCCGGGGCACCCGCGCAGGCTGGCTGCGGCGGATGCCCCGGCTGTGGCCGCCCCGCGCGGAGGCCGCGGCGCTATTGCACGATGAGGAAGGCGCCGTTCTTCGGGATGCTGACCTTCACTTGGCCGCGCCTGCCCACTTTCAGCGCGCGGCGGCTGCCGTTGAGCTGGGCGTCGTCGGCGTAGAGGGTGGCCTCCGCGCCGGGCTGGAGCATGGGCAGGGCGAGTGTCTGCTCCACGGGGCTGTCCTGCGCGTTGATGCCGGCGACGTACCAGTGCGCGCCCGATCGGCGGGCGATGACGGCGTAGCGGCCGGGATAGCCCGCTATGTAGCGCACTTCGTCCCACGTGGTGGGCACGGTCTTCATGAAGCCGACGGCCCATGCGGGCGCGTCGGTCAGGTTGTTGGGCGCGAGCGCGAAGTGCTGCACGGGGCTTTGGAACAGCACGGCGGTGGCGAGCGCGTACACGTCGGACGTGACGCGGCGCGTGCCGCGGCGGTTGTCGGCGCTGTAGTGCTTGTTGAGCGCGCTGCCTCCGAAGTCCATGCTGCCCACGGCGTTGCGCACGAAGGGGTGGATGGTGGCGCAGAACGCCTCGCTCTCGCACGCGCGCTGGCTGAAGCGCAGGTTCTCGCTGGCCAGCACGGCCTCGCTCGCCACGTAGTTGGGGTACATGCGCTCCCAGCCGCGGGGCAGCGTGCAGCCGTGGAAGATGACGAGGATGTCGTGCTCGGCCGCGTCGGCGAGAATCTCCTCGTAGAGCCGCATCATCTGCTGCTTGTCGCCCCCGAAGAAGTCGACCTTGATGCCCCGGATGCCCGTCTGCTGCATCCAGCGCATCTCTTTGCGCCGCGCGATGGGGTCGCTCATGATGTTGCGCGGCGTTTGCGGCGCGTCGTTCCACGAGCCGTTGGAGTTGTACCAGAGGTAGAGCGCCACGCCGCGCCCGCGCCCGTAGTCCGCCAGCTCGGCAATGCGCTCGCGCCCGATTTGCCGGTCCCATTGGGCGTCGATGAGGACGGACTGGTAGCTCATGTCGGCGGCGAAGTCGATGTAGCGCTTCTGCTCCGCGAAGTTGCAGCTCTGGTCGTCGGCAATGATCCAGCTCCATGTGCCGCGTCCGTACACGTAGTCGGGCTTGCCCTCGTACTTGGGGCGCACGAGGTCGAAGGGGACGGTGGTCTCGACGATGGGGGCGAGTGTCGTGCCGAGGGTGATGGTGCGCCAGGGCGTCTCGCCCGGGAGCGACATGGAGGGCGCGACGCTGCCGTCGCCGTTGCCCTCGGCCGCCTGCGGGAATCCGACGGTGTAGAGGCCGCCGGCGTGGCCGATGAGGCGGCAGGCGCAGTAGTTCGCGTCGGTGCCGGTTTCGGAGACGAGCACCCACACGGTCGTCGGCGTCTTCTGCCTCGCGCCGGGCTGCGCCGCCGTCACCTTGAAGAGGCAGGGGAAGGTGTAGCCCTCGCCGTTGCCGTTCAGCCCGGTGGGCGCATCGACGGTGTAGGGTGTCTCGTAGCTGGGTGTCGTGCGTGCGAACCCGCCCATCGGCTTCGACTGCGGGCAGAGGAACGTGGTGGTCGCCGCCGGCATTTGGAAGCCGCTTGCCTCGCTCGTGACCGCGCAGCAGAGGCGCTCGTTGTTGGGCAGGGGGTGGATGCGGTAGCGGAAGGCCACGTCGTGGTTGCCGACGCGGAAGATGACGTCCATCGCCGCCTTGCCGCTCGTCACGCGGCACACGGCCTCGGTGGCGGCATAGTCGACGTGGCTCTGCTTGATGGTCCGCAGGTCGTAGCTCTCGCGGATGTCGGCCGTGGCGAACGACGCGATGCTGACGCCCTCGCTCAGGTTACCGATGTCGGTGGCGAGGCCGAGGGGCGACGGCGCGACGGCCTCGACGCCGCAGTGCGTGACGCGGTAGGTCAGCTTGCCCTGCTCGTCGCTCAGCACCACGCTGGTCTGCCCGTCGGGGCTGCTCACGGTGTAGTCGCTGGCTGCGACGCCGGCTGCGGCCAGCAGCAGCGCGAGGGCGGAAAGGAGGGGTCTTTTCATGGGAATGGTGTGGTTTGGGTTTGTTGATAATGTCGGATGGTTGGCGGGGGGTGGGAAGGAGGGGGGACGCGGGCGCGGCCGGACGGGCGCGTGCCTGCGTCCCCCCCTCGTGGGGCGGGTGCGGTCAGCGGGATACCAAATCGACGTAAACGGGCTCGGGCAGCCCCTCCACGTCGAGGCGGAGGCGTATGCTGCCGGTGCGCCGCGTGGCCTGCACCACGGCCATGGCGCGGCCGAAATAGGTCTTGTCCTGCGCCGAGGTGAACGGCGTGGTGCGCCGCAGGTCGCTGTTGATGAGGCCGACGAGCCGTCCCTCGCCCTCCACGGCGGCGCGCACGGTGCGGTCGGCGTGCTGCACGAGCGTGCCGTCCTTGTCGAGCAGCTCCAGCTGGATGTAGCTCAGGTCCTGCCCGTCGGCGCGGATCTGCGTGCGGTCGGCCGTCGCCCGCAGTGCCGCGGGGCTGCCGGCGGTGCGGATTTCGAAGGTGGCCACCGTGTCCGTTCCGTTCACGCCTTTCGCCTGGATGCGCCCCGGGCTGAACGGCACGTTCCAGACGATGGTGTTGTTGGGGAAGTCCTTCGTCGCTTTCACGCCCATTTCGTTGCCGTTCACGTACAGCGCCACCTTCTCGCAGTTGGTGATGGTGTTCACCTCCATGACGAGGCCGTTGTAGCGCGTGGGGAAGTTCCAGATGCTCGCCATCGGCGGCCACTGCCACAGGTCGCGCCCGTGGTCGATGTCCAGGCTCTGGTCGCGCACGGCGATGCCGACCACGGGCCGCTCGCTCCACATGGCGCGGTGGTAGGCTGCGCGCGGCTTCTCCACCATGCAGATGTCGAAAAGTCCGCTGGGCCACCCGTGCGACGGCCACCCGGCCTCGCCGATGTAGTCGATGCCCGACCAGATGAAGCCGCCGGCGATGAAGTCGTTCTCCGCGACGATGTTCCAGGGGTTGCGGGTGTCGTAGGAGCGGATGTTGCCCTCCGCGCCGCAGTAGTACGGCAGCTCCTCGGTCACGAGGAACTTGCGCGCGGGATACTTCTTGTGGTCGCTCAGCATCCGTGCCTCGAGGTAGTTGTAGCCCACCACGTCGGTCACGCCCGAGAAGCGCTCGTCGTGGCGGTTTTGCGCCGCGAGGCACACTTGGCGGCTCGGCTCGTAGGCGTGGATGAAGTCCTGCAGCATCCTCGCGCGCTCCACGCCCGTGTTGCCGCCGTCCCACGCCTCCTGCACCTCGTTGCCCTCGCTCCAAAGCACGACGGAGGGGTGGTTGCGGTCGCGTTGCAGCATGTTCTGCAAGTCGGCGCGCCACCACTCGTCGAAGTATTCGGCGTAGTAGCCCGACTTCCACTTGTCGAAGGCCTCGTCGATGACCACGAAGCCCATGCGGTCGCAGAGGTCGAGGAACTCGGGCGCGGGCTGGTTGTGGCTGCACCGGATGGCGTTGACGCCGTATTCCTTGATGATTTGCAGCCGGCGTTCCATGGAGCGCAAGGGGAGCGCGGCGCCGAGGCACGCGTCGTCCTGGTGGAGGCAGAAGCCCTGGAGCTTGAGCCGCTCGCCGTTGAGGAGGAAGCCGTGGTCGGCCGTGAACTCGGCCGTGCGGATGCCGAATGTGGACGCGTAGGTGTCGAGGAGCTTTCCGCCGCCGCGCCCCTCCTCGCGCAGCTGGGTCTCCACCTGGTAGACGTAGGGCGTGGCGGGCGACCACAGCCGGCAGTCGCGCAGCGTGAGCTCGCACTGCGCGTCGGCGGTCTTTCCCGCGCCCACGCTGACGACTTGCTTCGCGCTCTTGGCCAGGGTCTTGCCGTCGGCGTCCTTCACGACCTGCACCACGGCGACCTGCCTGTCCGCCTTGTCGCCGTTTTCCACGGTCGTGCGGATGGACACCGTGCTGCGCTCGCGGCCCGCCCGGGGCGTGGTGATGTAGGTGCCGTAGGTCTGCACGCGCGTCCGGGAGGTGCTGACGAGCCACGCGTGGCGGTAGATTCCGCCGCCGGTGTACCACCGCGCGATGGAGTCGTTGTCGGACGGATTGTTGCAGCGCACCGCGATGGTGTTCCTGCCGCCGTAGTTCAGGAAGTCCGTCAGGTCGTACTCGATGTAGCAGAAGCCGTAGGGGCGGAAGCCGAGATGGTGGCCGTTCACCCACACGTCGCTGCGGCTGTAGATGCCGTCGAACAGGATGGCGACGCGCCGTCCCTGCTCGTTCTTCCCGACGGTGAAGTCCTTGCGGTACCACCCGACGCCGCCGGGCAGGTGGCCGTTGCAGCCGCTGAGCTTGCTGTCGAACTGCTGCGAGATGCACCAGTCGTGGGGCAGCTGCACGTCCTGCCACGCCGACACGTCGGTCGCGGCGTCCTTGTTTTCCGGTCGGTCGGCGTTGAGGACAAACTTCCAGTCGAAGTCGAAGTTGGTCGTCGTGCGCGGCTGCGCCATGGCCGGTGTCGCGCAGCAGGCCATGCACAGCGCGGCCGCCAGTAGCTTTTGCTTGAGTTTCATGAAAAATGGCGTGAGTTTTGCAAAGTTAGGGATTAAATCCAAGGCGCGGGGCGTTGTCCCCCGTCTTTTTTCATGGGCGCAAAGGTAGGAAAAGCCGCCGCCGCGCAGTTGCCGCCATGTAACAGAAAGTTTTTCCGCTTTTCCCAAAACGCCGCCGGGCGTGGCGCGCCGTCCGCTGGGCGGACTTCGTGCGGCGGCGCGCCGGCTGTCGGTGTCGTGCTTCGTGCCGTGTAAACTACTTTGATTCAATGGGTTTGCTGCCGTTGGAAAAACACTGCGGAGAAGCGTGGGAAATGTCCGCAGTGAAAACTTTTTTTGTCTGCGGAGAAAAATAATTTTGTCTGCGGAGCGCCGGGATTTTCTCTGCGGAGTTTTTTTGCGCGTTCCTTGCCGTGTGGTAAATCGTTGAAAACAAGCGGTTTCTGCTGATTGTAAAAACTGGGCTTCTCCTCCGCCCGGGGCGCAGGGGCGCTGGCCGCATTGCAGGTGTGCGCGCCGCCTCGCTCTGCTCAATCGGCCGCAGCGATGGGAGCGTGGAGCGGAAGTGCCGGTTTCTCTGCCATGTTACGCAGCGCAAAAAGAATGACACACGCCGCGCGCGGGATGTAACTTCGCGGGAACAATCGGGCGTGGCAGGGGAAAGGGGTGTTGGGGCTGATTTCGTAATTTTGCAACGGAATCACAATGTGTAAAGCACCAATACTGACATGAAGAAGAAAAGCATGACAACAGCCGCCCTCTGCACCCTGGTGCTGTGGGGCGCATCGTCGCCCATGGCGGCGCAGCAGCCTGCCGCGGCCGGGCCGTCCGCGTCCGTCGGGACGGGCAACCCCTATCTGCCCCTGTGGGAGCATCTGCCCGACGGCGAGCCGCGCGTTTTCGAGGATCCCGACAATCCCGGCAAGTACCGCGCCTACATCATCGGCTCGCACGACGTGCGCTTCGACAGCTATTGCGGCCCGGACATCCGCATGTGGTCGGCCCCGGTCGAAGACCTCACGTCGTGGCGCGACGAGGGTGCCATCTTCACGTACCACATCTCGCAGCAGTGGGACGTGATGTACGCGCCCGACCTTGTGGAAATCCGCAACAAGGAGGGGAAGAAGGAATACTACCTCTATCCCCACAGCCGCGGGCACCAGCGCGAGGCGATGGTCTGCAAGGGCAGCCGCCCCGACGGCCCCTTCACGCCCGTCAATCTGAACGCCGACGGCACGCGCACGGTGGAGGGCAGCTTCATCGGCTTCGACCCCTCCGTCTTCGTGGAGGAAATCACCGACAAGCGCGACCCCGACTACAAGACCGGCTTCCGCGCCTACGCCTTCTGGGGATACCAGCGGTCGTCGGCCGCCGAGCTTGACCCGCAGACCATGTACTCCGTCCGCCCCGGCACCGAGACGATACCTTATTTCATTCCGGCCAGCCGCCCCGACGGCACTATCCGCGACCCGGAGGGGACGGAGTATCCCGCGCTCTGCAAGGACCAGCGGCCCGGGGACTTCAACTTCTACGAAGCCTCGTCCATCCGCCGCGTGGGCAACAAGTATGTGATGATATTCTCGGGCTACTCGGGCAGCGAATACGGCGTGGGCAACACGAACTCGTCGCTGCGCTACGCCTACGGCGACTCGCCCCTCGGCCCGTGGCGCAGCGGCGGCGTGCTCGTCGACTCGCGGGGCGTGGTGCTCAGCGAGGACGGCAGCCGCCTGCAATGCACCAACGCCGCGCACAACACGCACGGCAGCCTGCAGTGCATCAACGGGCAGTGGTACGTGTTCTACCACCGTCCGCCGCGCGGCTTCGGCTTTGCGCGCCAGGCCATGGTGGCGCCCGTCGTCGTCCGCTGGGACAAGAAACCAGTTGCCGACGGCGGCAAGGTGGTCATCAGCGGCTGCGACCCCTATGCAAAGAACGGCGAATGGACGGCCGCGGCGGCCAACGGCGACCACTATACGGGCGCGGAGGTCACGTCGGAGGGCTTCAACATCTACGGACTGCCTCCTTACCGCTACTATTCCGCCGGCTACGCCTGCTACCTGTCGGACATCGGCAGCCAGCAGGACTCGTGGGACGTCTGGGACAACAGCATGCCTGTCGCCGTGTCGCGCGGCAATGTCGTCGGCTACAAGTACTTCGGGTTCGGCGGCTTGAACAAGGCGAAGGCCGGCCTGCCGCCGTTCGAGGGAACGAAGCCGGGCAACGCAACGCAGTTCAACCTCTTCCTCACGCCCCGTACGGACAAGGCGTTCACCATCGGCGTGTGGGTGGATGGCCCGTGGGACAACGCCACGTGGCGCGGCACGAAGCTGGGTGAAATCCGCGTGCCGGCCGGCTCGCCGCAAGAGGTGACGAAGTTCACCCTCGATGTCGCCGGCGTGGTGGACAAGATGGGCAAGAAGCACGCCCTCTTTCTCGTGGCCGATGGCGGCGACGGCAAGCTCTGCGACCTTATGGGTCTGGGATTCAGCAAGAAGGGTGCGCCGCTTGACTATCCCGCGCCGCCGGCAGTGCAAATCCGCGTGGACGGCAAGGACATCGCGATGCCGGCAACCCCCGTGCGCTCGACCAACGAAAACGGCGTCACGGGCTACGACCGCTACGAGGCCGTCTGCACGCTCGCGGCAGGGACGACGCGCACGCCGGTCGTTACGGCAACGGCGAGCGACCCCGCTGTCCGCATCGACGTCGCGCAGCCCTCGTCGCGCGATGGCGCGGCTGTCGTGAAGTGCGACTACCATGGCGTGGTGAAGACCTACACCGTGACGTTTACGAAATGACACCCTGCTTCATCCCGAACATCCAACCATCCCAAGCTCATGACACGACGAACATTCCTTGCAGTCCTTGTGCTGCTGGCGACACGCTTCGCAGCCGCCCCGCCGGCCCTTGCGGCCGACCGATTCGTCCTTTTTGAGAAAACGCCCGATGCCGCCGTCTTCACAGAGGGGCGCAGCGCGGTGCGCGTCGAGGTTGACGGCGACGACCACCGTGGCGTGCGCGCCGCCGTGCACAACCTGCTCGACGACATCGACCGCGCCACGGGCGTGCGCCCCAACGCCGCCTCCTCCGCGCCCATGACCGTTGTCGTCGGCAGCCTCGACCGCAGCCGCTTCATCAAGGACTTGGTGAAGTCGGGGGCGATCGACGCGAAAGCCCTGCGCGGAAAGACCGAGAAGTTTGTCATCAAGGTCGAGGCCGACCGCATCGTCATCGCCGGCAGCGACCAGCGCGGCACGATTTACGGCGTTTACGAACTCGCCGAGCAGCTTGGCGTGTCGCCCTGGGCGTGGTGGGCCGACGTGCCAGTCGCGCGCCACGACGCCGTTTATTTGTCGAAGGGAGAGTACACCGATGGCGAGCCGGCCGTGCGCTACCGGGGCATCTTCATCAACGACGAGGCTCCTTGCCTCACGTCGTGGGTGAAGAACACCTATGGCACGTCCTATGGCGACCATCGTTTCTATGCGCGCGTGTTCGAGCTCATTCTCCGGCTGCGCGGCAACCTCCTGTGGCCCGCCATGTGGAGCTGGGCGTTCTACGCCGACGACCCGGCCAATGGCGCGACGGCCGACAGCCTCGGCGTGGTGATAGGCACGTCGCACCACGAGCCCATGGCGCGCAACCACCAGGAGTGGGCGCGCCGCCGCAAGGAGTGGGGTGCGTGGAACTACCGTACCAACCAGGGCGCGATAGACCGGTTCTTCCGCGAGGGCATCGAGCGCATGAAGGGCACGGAGGACATCGTGACGATAGGCATGCGCGGCGACGGGGACGAGGCGATGAGCAAGGAAACCGACACGCGGCTGCTGGAGCAGGTGGTGGCCAACCAGCGCAAAATCATACGGCAGGTGACGGGCAAGCCCGCCAGCCAGACGCCGCAAGTGTGGGCGCTCTATAAGGAAGTGCTCGACTACTACGATGCCGGGATGCGCGTGCCCGACGACGTGACCATGCTCCTGTGCGACGACAACTGGGGCAACATCCGCCGCTTGCCGGACGCTGCCGAACGCCGCCGTGCGGGAGGGTGGGGCATGTACTACCACGTCGATTACGTGGGTGCGCCCCGCAACTCGAAGTGGCTCTGCAACACCCCCGTCCAAAACATGTGGGAGCAGATGACCCTGGCCTACGACTACGGCGTGGACAGGCTGTGGATTCTCAACGTGGGCGACATCAAGCCCATGGAGTACAGCATCAGCGAGTTTCTCTCCCTTGCCTGGAACCCGCGTGCCTACGATGCCGACAACCTGCTCGACCACACCCGGCGATGGTGCGCCCAGCAGTTCGGCGGCGACGTGGCCGACGAGGCGGCGCGCATCCTCAACCTCCAGCTCAAGTACAGCGGGCGGGTGACGGCCGAGATGCTCGACGCGAAGACCTACGACCTCGCCTCGGGAGAATGGGAGCGCGTGGTGAACGAGTACCGCCAGCTGGAGCTGGACGCGCTGCGGCTGCGCGACCGCGTGGCTCATCGCGACGCCTACTTCCAGCTGATTCTCTTCCCCGTGCAGGCCATGGCAAACCTCTACGAGCTGTACTATGCTCAGGCCATGAACCACAGGCTCTACGCGGCGTCCGACCCCGAGGCCAACGTCTGGGCTGACCGCGCGGAGCGCGCCTTCGGCCGCGACGCCGAGCTTTGCCGCCAGTACAACGAGGAGCTGGCTGGAGGCAAGTGGCGCGGCATGATGACGCAAAAGCACATCGGCTACACTTCGTGGAACGACAACTTCCCGCGCGACACCATGCCCGCGGTCTACCGGGTGGGGGTCGTGACCGACGACGGCGCGTCGGCTGCCAACCGCGGCAAGTGCGTGTTCACAGCCCGGGACGGGATGGTGGCCATGGAAGCGGAGCATTATTTCCATGCCGCGGCTCCTGCCTCGCCGAAGGCGCACTGGACGGTCGTCCCCCACATGGGGCGCACGCTGAGCGGCGTGGCGGTGATGCCCTATACCGAGCCTACCGACGGAGCGGAGCTGACCTACAGGATGCGCGTGCCGGCTGCGGCGCGCGAGGCTACCGTGCGCGTCATGGTGAAGTCGAACCTTGCTTTCCAGCGCGCCGATGGGCACCGCTATGCCGTGGCCTTCGACGGCGGCGAGGCACAGACGGTGAACTTCAACGGCCACCTCAACGAGAAGCCCGAGAACATCTATGACGTGTATTATCCCACCGTGGCGCGGCGTGTCGTCACCTCCACCCTGCGCTTTGCGCTGACAGGAAAGGGTACGGGCGACGGACTGGTGGAGCGCACGCTCTCCCTGCGCCCGCTCGACCCCGGCGTGGTGTTTGAGAAAATCTACATCGACCTCGACGGCACGCACCCCGCCACCTACCTCGGCTACCCCGAGAGTGCGTTCAGCCGCTGACCCGCGTGCGACACTTCAAACGACACAACGCAAGAAAAATGCAAGAACGATGGACAAGCACGTGCTCTTTTCTGTCCTGATGGCCATGCCTGGCCTTGCGGCCACGACCCAGACGATGCCTGCGGAGGCGGTCAAGACTGCCACGCAGACCAATCCGGTCAGCCCCTTCCTCTTCTGCGCCGACCCGACGGCGGTGGAACACGACGGGCGGCTCTACGTCTATGGAACGAACGACCACTACCAGTACGTCGCCAACGGTGGAACGGGCAAGAACGGCTACGGAGCCATCAAGTCGCTCGTCGTCCTCTCCACCGACGACATGGTGAACTGGACGCACCACGGCATCATCGACGTGGGGCGGCTCTGCGGCAGCTGGTGCGCCGCGTCGTGGGCACCCTCCGTCGTTAGCCGGACGGAGGACGACGGGCTGACGCATTTCTATCTCTACTTCTCGAACTCCGGCGGGGGTGTCGGCGTATTGACGGCCACGTCGCCCACAGGCCCGTGGACATCCCCGCTCGACCATGCGCTCATCTCCAAGTCCACGCCCGGCGTGGGCAACTGCTCGTGGCCGTTCGACCCGGGCGTGGCCATCGACGACGACGGAACGGGGTGGATTGCTTTCGGCGGCGGCAGTGTCACCGCTGGCGGCTCGGAACTCCTGCGCGGCAACGCGCGCATCGCGCAGCTCGGACGCGACATAATTTCGATTGAGGGCAGCGCGGTCGATGTGCCCGCCCCCTACCATTTCGAGGCGAACGAGCTGAACGTGATGAACGGAAAACTCGTATTGACCTACTGCTCCTCGTGGTCGGAGCGAACGGAATGGCCGAAATACGGCAGCCCGCTCGACGCGCCGACAGCGTGCAGCATGTGCTATATGGCGACCGACACGCCGCTCGACCCCTCTTCATGGAAGTACAAAGGGCAGTACCTCAAGAATCCGGGCGCATTTGGCTATCCCTACAGCAACAACCACACGCACTTGCAGAAGTTCGGCAACGCCTACTACCTTTTCTACCACACGCAGTGGTTGGAGAACGCGCTCGCCACGGGCGCGAGCGGTTTCCGCAACATTGCCGTGAACCGCGCGTCGGTGGTGGAGCGCTTGCAGCGCGTCGGCGAGGTCAAGGCCAGCAACAGCGGCGTCTCGCAGCTGAAAAAGGTCAATCCCTACGCACGGCGGCAGGCGGAGTGTTTTGCCACGAGCGGCGGGCTGGACTATGCCAACATCTTCAGCGAGCGGCTTGCGTCGCGCAATGACTCGCACCTCAATCAGGTGGTGGGCAAATTGGCTGCCGGGATGTGGACGATGGTGCGCGGGGTTGATTTCGGCGGCGACGGCGCGGCGCAGTTCGCGGCGCGCCTGCGCGGCGGCGGTACGCTGGAGGTGCGCCTCGACCGCGTGGATGCCGCGCCTGTGGCGACGCTGCGGTTCGATAGCCCCGACTTTGCCGAGCATACGGTGGATTTGGCCGACGGCGCAGTAGCTGCGGGCATCCACGACGTGTATTTCGTGTTCACGCGCGCCGATGGGGATGTCCGTTTCGATACATGGCGGTTTCTTGCCGCCGCTCCCAATGCCGTCGCACATCTTCCCAATGGCAATGGCGCACAGCGGGTGGACTATCTTGACCTTGCGGGACGCAATCTGCCGGACGTGCCGGGCCGTGGCGTTGTCCTTCGTCGCACAGTCCTTGGCGACGGAACGGCATGCACGGAAAAGGTCCGCTTCTAACGCTTTCCGATAAGCGTCCACACCTTCTTCCCAAAAGCTGTGGGGCTGTCAAAACGACACGGCCCCACAGCTTTTTCTTGTTTCCGATGCAAGCAGAAACGCGAGAAAGGTGCACACGGCTGCGCAAGGCAACGTTCTTTCCGCTTGCGGGATTCGCTCGCTTTTCGGCTTTTGTAAGCCATTGAAAAATAGAGTGTTGTGCGTTTCTGTAAAAACACTGCGGAGCGCGTGTCTTTTCTCTGCGGAGGAAATGGCTTTCGTCCGCAGAGAAAAACTTTTTTCTCCGCAGTGTCTTTTCCGCCGCTCCGCAGTGTTTTTTTCTATGATTCTTAATACTTTAATTTCCAGTGGTTTACATCCGATTCGCCTACAAGGGACGCAAGACGACGGAAAAGCTGTGGGGATGTGCCAGAACGACACATCCCCACAGCTTTTTGAATGGTGAGAGCGCTTTCTTTACTTCACTTCACGTTCCATGCGGGTTTTGTGAAATACCAAAGGCCGGTGTTGTGGAGCTTTGAGTAAAGGGCTTCGTTGCGCATGATGGCTGGCTGCGAGCCGTCGTCGGACGCCTGGCGGTTGTCGCGGTCGGCAATTTTGGAGGCCAGCCAGTCGGTGCCGTCGTAGCCGCTGGCATTCTTGTGGGTCGCCATGCGCACGAGGTCGCTGAACCGGTAGCCTTCGAAAGCAAGCTCGAGGGCGAGCTCGTCGCTGATGACGTTCTCGACAGCGTTGATGATGTCGGCTTTCGATGCGTGTTCCCAGTCGATTCCTTCGGCTTCCAGCCGTGGCTTAAAGTCGAACACGGTGCTGTCGTTGTAGCCCGTGATGTTGGTGACGGGCGATTCGGTGAGCGACGGCCATGTGTTGAAGCTCCTGTTGTAGTAGGCCAAGTATCCGCATCCACGGGCATGGATTCCGTAGTTCTTGTCCCAAATCTCGTCGTTGAAGTCGAGGAAGAAGTTGGCCATTTCGGTGGAGTCGACATAGTGCATGGCTCCGTTGGAATTGTAGCGGGTGTAATGGACGGTCAGTGTTTCGCTGATGACGGCTCCGTTCTCGTCAAGCAGCGCGTTGCCGTCTTCGTCGAGGTGTACCTTGGTTTCGGTCTTCACGGCCTTGGTGTCGGGGCAGTTGTTCCTGTTGAGTCCGTCCTTCAGGATGGCAAAGGCAACGGATGGATAGCCGGCGCGGTTGATGGCCTCGGCGAGGCGCAGCCATACGAGCGACTTGCGGTAGACGGGGATTGAATAATAGAACGTGCGCCCCTTGGCTGCCTTGCAGGCAAGCTGGTAGGTGTTGCCTTCGTAAACGACGGACTGGGTGGCGGAAGCGTAGCGCGCGTCTCCGCACTCGTAGTCTTCGCGCAGCGTGTTGGTGATGTCCCAATTGACATAGGTCTGTGCCTTGTTGATGGACTTGTAGCTTTCGGATGCAAGGACTTGGGCGCGGTAGGTGGGGGTGACGGAGATGGCTCCTGACGTGGAAACACTCTCATTCCCGCTTTCGTCGGTGGATACTTCGCTGTCGTTTTGGCGCGAAGATGGCGTGTATCCAAAGATGTCGGCCACGCGCATGAGCATGGTTCCGAACTGCTTGTTGGCTGACGACGGAATGATTGTGATGACTTCGGACGATGCGGACTTTGTGTAGCTGGAGGCGAAATTGCCCCATCCGTTCATGGCCGTATAGCCGTACGGATTGTTGCCGCTGGTTCCGAAGCTGGTTTTTTGTGCAAGGCAGTACTGCTGTGTGGTGTTGGTGGATGTGCCTTGCAGGTAGTCGAAGTAGTATTGCGCAGCTTTCCGGTAGTCGCTTTCGTCGTTGCCACGGAGCAGGTAAAGGTCGCCCAGCACGAGGCGGACAGGAAAGAAGCAGAGGCTGGACGAAATATCGACGGCTCCGTTGTTGTAGTTGCCGTAGTTGGGGTAGTCGGTGTCGATGTATCTCGTCAGTCCGAGCGCGAGCAGGCGGTCAAGGAGATTGTCTTTGTTCACCAGGTTGGCCTGGTAGTTGAAGTTCTTTACCACGTCGAGCGAGGCAATCGGCTCGGAAATGAAGGGCACTTCGCCATACATTTCCACCAGCTTGAGGTAAGTCCACGCGCGGATGGCTTGCACTTGGGCATACTCGGGGAGCATGAACTTGACATTGTTCTTGACGGCATTGGTGTCGGCGTTGGCAATGTAAAGGTTGCAGTTGTTGATGACGGCGTAGTAGTCGCTGATGTCGAGCATGGAGCAGCTGCCATCGGACGGATTGTCGAAGTTGGCGATGGCGTGGAGCGTGTCGGTGACGTATTGCGACGGCGAGCAGAGGTCGCCGCGCACCTCGTTGAGAATCACCTGCCGTTCGGCGATGTCCTGTACGTGCTTGAGGATGCCGAGGTAGGAATAGAGCGTGTCGTTGGCATTGACATAGATTTTGTCGCCCGTGTCGATGGTGAGCATGTCCTCGCAGGAGGTCGTTGCCAGTCCTGTGCTGCAGAGAATGGCAAGAAGGCGTATGATGTTCTTAATTTTCATGACTTTCATGTTTTGTGTGGTGGTCAATGGCAATTAGAGGTTGATTTTCACCCCGACATTGAAACTACGGTTAAGCGGAAGCATCCCCGTGTCGATGCCTTGGTATAGAACACTGTTTCCGCAGGAGAACTCCGGGTCTGTGCCCGTGTAGCGGCTGATGGTGAAAAGGTCGTTGCTCTCGGCCCAAACCGTGAGCCCTTGAATCCATGAGAGGTTGATGGGCAATTCGTAGGAGAGGCGGACATTTTTCAGCTTGAGGAAACTTCCATCCTCAATCCAGCGGTCGGAGAAACGCTCGTTGTTCACCCAGTCGTCGCTCGTCGTGGCGCAGGCTCGCGGGATGTCCGTCACCTGGTTGTCGACCGTCCAGCGATTGACGGCGGCAATGGTTTGATTGTAGAAGCCATTGAGCGATTCGAGCTGGCTGCGCTGGTAGTTGTAGATGTCGTTGCCAAGCGAGTACTTGAAGTTGAAAGCCAGTGTCCACCGCTTGTAGTTGAAAGAGGTGTAGATGTTTCCGTAGATGTCGGGATTGGGGTCTCCGATGATGGTCTTGTCGGCTTCGTTGATGACGCCCAATCCGTCCTCGTCGTTGAGATTGACGAAACGGACGTCGCCGGCGGAAAAGTTCTTGTATGGATTGTTCTTGATGCCTGTAGGATACTTCAAGAAGTCATTGCCGTTATAGGCGTGGGACGCCTCCTCGTAGGAACTGAACACGCCATTGGTCTTGTAGCCATAGAACACGCCGACAGGCTGTCCGACGGCTGTCTGGATTTCTGCGCCATAGATGTTGGTCGTGTAGTCCCCCTCAGGCAGGCTGATAATCTTGTTCTTGTAATGGCCGACGGATGCGCCCAGTTGCCAGTTGAAGTTCTTGTTGTTGATGACAATGGCATTGACATGGACGTCTGCTCCTACGTTGCGGAGCTTTCCTCCGTTTGTCCAATAGGCATCGAGCCCTGTCAGGTAGTTGTTGGCTTTCAGCGTAAGCAGGTTGCTGGTGTTGGCCACATAGAAGTCCACTCCTGCTTGGATGCGGTTGTTGAGGAACGAGCCTGCGAGTGCGGCATTGAAACGGCGCGTTGTTTCCCATTGGATTTCGGGATTCTCGATATTAACCAGTTGCAGGGCGGTGGCTTTCTGCAAGAACGATGACGATTGGAAGTAGGTGCGTGACACGGAGTAGGGGATGGCGTCGTTCCCGCTTTCGTCGTAGCCCAGCGTCAGCTTCAGGTGATTGATTCCTTTTGCCTTTTGCATCCACTTTTCGTTGCTAAGAACCCATCCGAGTTGGAGCGACGGGAAAATCCCCCATTTCACGCCGAACATTTTGATTCCTTCGCTGGTGAACTTCCCAAAGCGGGACGATGCCTCGGCACTCAGCGTGGCACTCGCGAAATAGGTGTTCTTGAAGTTGTAGGCACCATGTGCGTAATAGGCAAGGTTGCACCACTCGTCATTCGTTCCCTCCACGCTGCGGAAGCGAAGCGAGTTCTTCATGTCGGGCATCTTGTCGTTTCCCGTCTTGTAGCCCGTCATGTAGTTGTCGGAATAGGTGTTGCGGGTGAATCGGAAGCCTCCAAAGGCTTCGGCGTTGTGCGCTCCATAGTTGGCTTGCCAGTTGATGCGGAGGTCTTCGTAGATGGCGGTCTCTTTCCCGAAGAAACTTTTTACGACGGAGGTTACTTCGCCCAATCCTTCCAGGTTGTAGATGGGCGTTCCTGCCTCGGGCAGGTAGTATTTTTCATTGGTTCGGTTGAGCTGGTAGGCAAAGCGGTTGGTGACGTTGAGGTGCTTGTTGATTTCCCATTTCGGCATGATGTTGAGGTTGAACTGCGTCACCTCCTGGTTGTTTTTGTTGTCGCCGTCCCCATTGGCGAGAATCCAATAGGGGTTGGCCAATGCCGTGTTGTTGCCGAAACGGGATGCGAAGCTGAATGGATAGTTGTCGTCATTCACGTATTTTCCCGCATATACCGAGGATTGGTGCAGCTTGAAGTCGTCGCCTTTGTAATAGCTGTATTTGGAAAGGAATGGCGCTTGAATAAGGCCAAGGACATTGGGCGACGCAATGGTGCTTTCGCCATAGCTCTCGGCCCATCCGTTGTCTCGCAAGTTGTAGCTTAGGCGCGAATAGGTCACGTCGATTTGTGTCTCTAAGTTCTGGACGAGCTTGATGTCGGTGTTGAATCGGATGTTCAAGCGGCTGAAGTCGTTTTCTTTGGCCGTGGCGTTGGCGTTGGCGTAGCCTAACGAAAGACTGTATTTTGCCACGTCGTCTCCTCCCTGTACGTTCACTTTGTAGTTTTGGGTAAAGGCTGTTCGGTAGAGCCCGTCGCTCCAGTCGGTGTTGTGGTGGTACATGGGATACCAGTAATAGTCGGGATTGTCGTTGAGGAACGGAATAGAGTAGGCGGCCGTGGCATTCTTTTGTCCGTATTCAGTCGTTCCGATTATTTCGTTGAGGTAATTCTTGTACTGGTTGCCATTCATCATCTTTGTGTAGCTTGGTGCAAGCTCAAAGCCTCCAAAAAGGGAAACATTGATTTTTGTGGCCATGCTGCGCCCGCGTTTTGTGTTGATGATGACCACGCCGTTTCCGCCTCGTGCCCCGTAAAGGGCTGTCGCGTTTTTCAGCACCTCGACACTTTCCACATCCTCCGGGTCAATGCCTGCGAGGACGTTGTTGAAGAATCCTTCGTGAATGGAAGTGCGGTCGAGCTGCATGTCCATCATCATGCCGTCAAGGATGATGAGCGGCTGGGCGTTGAGGTTGATGGAACTTAGTCCGCGAATGAACATGGCTGCGCCTTGCCCCTGAAGTCCCGTTCGGTTAATGGTGTGGATGTCGCCGCCGAGCGCTTTCTCTATGTCGCTGTCAATGGAAATGGCACTCGACATGTTGATGGTGGCTGCTTTGTGGGCTGTGATGGACGTCTTTGGCTGGTAAAATCCTTTGAGCTTGCTGCTGTAAATGGCTGCGTCGGGAGCGGCGTTCCCGTCAAATGCGATTTGCAGGTCGTTGTATTCCGGGACGGTCACGTAAAGCGATGTGACAAATACGGGGACTTTGAGCGTGTAGCGTCCGTCCTCTCCCGTCATGGTGGAGTATCGTCCGTCGTTGAATGCTTGCACGCGCGCCCCATCAACGGGCTGCTTTGTTGCGGCGTCATAGACGAACCCGCTCACCTCTTTCATCTCGTACTTGGGAGCTCGGGACGTGCGTGGTCGCTCTGTAACGGTGCTGTCGGTTGATTCTTGGGCCAAGAGTGCGATGGAACTTGACAGCAATAGAACGGCTGCCGTGGCTCTCATAGGGCTTTGGGCTATGTTGAACATAATGGAGGGTTGTTATTTGGGGAGAGAAAAAGGCTTCTCTCTGGTTTTTCACTTCTGTTGATGGTCGTAAGGATGCGTTTACTCCTCTTCGCTGATTTTCGGCACGAGTACGATTTTCTCGATGAGCAGCTCGTTGGTGTAGAGGTTTCTCTCGCTGCTGGGGCGATAAGACTGGAGGGTCAGCGTGGCGTATGCATAATCGGACAGGCCGTAGTAGCACACGGGAAACTCGAAGTCCTTGGCCAGCAGCACGCTGTCGCAGTAATGGAATTGGTTGTTTTCATCCACGTAGGGCTCTTTCGTATAAAAGTCTCTCGCCTTTGTCGTGGGGTCTGTGTACAAAACCTCATTTTTAGTCTTGCTGGATGTCCCGTCATGGTAGGTCATGGTCGCACGAAGGCGGTAGGGCCGCTTTTCGTCGTTGTTGTAGGCCATGACGGCATAGACGTCATATTTGCAAGAGAGTGTGTTGTGGAGAGCGAACGTGACGGTGTTGTTGACTGTGTAGTTCGCACCCGGCGCTTTCAGAACAGAGATTCTAATCACGGTGTCGCGAGGTGTGACGATTGTCTTTTCTACCCCGTCTTGCATGACTTGTTCTTTGATGTAGTATGTGTATTTTACATTGAGGCGTTGTACACTTGGTCTGATGCATCGGCTATATGTCTCACAATAGTATGCGTTGTAAACTTTTTCTTGTGCCCAAGTGTCCTCTGGTGAAAAGTTGTAATTGTCCACCACATAGGCATAGCCGTTGCTAAGGACGACGGGTTCGACCTTGTCAAACAGCCTTGCACTTTGAGGGTCTTGGAACACCTTGCCGACAGTGTTGGTCAAAGAGTCGCATTTCCCCTCTTGCGAAAAGTCCGTATATGAATGCCCGTATTGCTCGTTCACGTTGAATGTTAAGTTGCGCGTGATGACGTCTTTCACATTGTATCCCGTGATGGAGTCCAATTCTGCATCCGAGAATTTCTTGGTTCTTGTCTCCTTTGTCTCTGTTCCGTCGGACGCAATGGATGTGACGACGCTCTGTGAATATTCGGGCATATACTTGTAATACTTCGCAATTTCCTCGTATGCGGCATCCCATGCCTTGTTGGTGGGCATAACCATTGCATAGAGACTGTCCTCGCGATTGAGATGGGCTCTCATCTCGTTGGTAAGGTAAGTGTTCCTGATGGTCGTTACCGAGTCGACCCATGTGATGTTTCCGTCGATGGTGGGTCCTTGGGTGCTGGCGTCTTCATCGAAAGCAAGCTCTTCGTTCTCTTTGATGAATGCGTTCAGCGAGTCGATGCCCTGGCCGTCAGAAAGGTATTCGTAGAGATTGGGCTGGTATTCGATCGCTCCGTCCGTGACGTGGAGAACCCCATTCGATGTGCCGATGTTGTGTTGAATAATCTTTTGCCCTTTTATGGTGGCGTTCCCGCAATCAAAGACGGCTGTCTTGCTGTTGAAGAGGGCAAGCTGTGTGGCATTCCCACCCATGAGCAGATGGCTGAAACGTGTCATGCAATTTCGAATGAGTTCTTTTTCAACCTTATAGGCGCTCGACTGCGTCTTGTCGTTGAGCAGGGCGTTCCATCTCTCGTAATCGAATGTGCCGTTTTGAGGTACCCACAAGGTGAATACCTGGTCGTGATTCAGCAAATCAGCATACGTCTGTGACGTTGTGCTTCCTTCCGATTTTGAATAATGGACTCTCGACAGAATGTCGGCAAACTCACTGAGATTTTTTTGCGAGGATATATTCTCCCACAAGGTGGTGCGTCTGGCAACCTCGGGGTCGATGGTGAAATGGTCGTCGGAGCAAGACTGGCCGCAGAGCATGGATGCTGCCAAAATTGTGCCTGTGCACCATTTGAAAAAACTTTTATTCATATTGGTCTTGTTTTATCGTAGGGAAATAAGATTTCTTCCTTTACCATTTGTCTTCGGCGACATCCCCATTGTAAATGGACTTGGGAACCAGCTCGAGATAGTCATAGAAGAACTGCGTCTCACTGCTGGAAAGGACGGACTTGAAACGTATGTAATAGGTCTCTCCGGCATTGAGTTGTCCGGTGAAGATGATTCGGCGTATGCAGTTCTGGTAATTTCGTCCTGGAACTCCTGACGCGGGGCAGAAGTATTTCGGGCCTTTCATGTAGCTGTTGTTGCGCATTTGCTTGTCAAGTTCGTTGATGGCTTCGTCGGAGCCCAATTCTGCGTCGCTTTTCCATCCCACCAAGGGACTGTTGCCGCTGATGCGCAGGTCGAGAGGGATTCCGATGGCTGGCAGGTTGTTGGGGTTTGTTCCGACATACACCTGCGCCATGCCGCGATTGCCGTTGGCATTGATTCCATATCGGATTTCATAAGTGCCGGTGTAAGGAACAGGGGGGAGTTTCATGACAAAGTCGTATTTTCCACGGATGTTGAACTCGTCCGACTGGTAGTTGTCCCACGAGCCTGCACCGCCTGACCCGTTCTTGTTGGGCAGATAGCCGAACACCGTGTTTTGCGACATGGAGGGGATGTTCTCAAAATAGGTTGCGGGGAAGTACCAGTTGTTCGTGCGATTGAGACGGCATCCTGCGGAAATCATTTCGGGAAGCAAGGAGCAGATGTCGTACCGCATTCGCTCATTCAGCACTTTGGTTGGAACGTCTTCCGTCCAAAGCAAGAGGTCGTTGATGGGGAAGTAGTATCCGTTCAGCGCATTGTTGTCGTGTGTGCCGTTGGTTTGGTTAATCGCAATGCCCTCGATGGACACCTGCGACGCAATCTCGCGGTAGTTGGAAAGATTGTATGCGGAGCAGCGGTTGATTCGTTTCTGGTTATTGCGGATTCCTGTGATTTTTATGCTGCGGCGATGTTTCCCGATGGTTTCCCAATATTCCCATACATTGACGCGGAACTGCTTTCCGTCGTTCAGCTTTCCATTGTAGAACCCATACTCGTTCGACCATGTCACCATGTTGCTCCAATCAAGTCCGACGCGCAAGATATGATAGGCGACGAATTGGTTGATGGCATTGTCCTCACTTTCGTAGTCATCGCCGTAGCTGGTGTTTTCATCGTAGTAGGCGTTATCGCGAAGATAGCCTTTCAGCGACTCTATGTCGGTGATACCCTTCGCGTTGAACACCGAGTCGGTTTCCACGAACATCGTGTATTTCAAATAGCGATGAAGGGGATACATCCCGGAAAGACCTGCATCGGAGGGATGGGTATAAGCTGTTCCTGCAATCTTCACCCCATTCCATTCAATTTCATCATAGTCATAGTCGCGGTAGTCGGTCAGTTTCCTTTCCCAGCCGGTCAGCCGTAAAAGACTGCCGAAGAACTGCGTGTTTTCCGTGCTCTGTACAAGGTCTCCAACCGTTGCGTTTGAGGGCGAAATCACCTTGTTGATGGTATGGATATACCCATTCTCGACCTCGATGTCTTTCTCGATGACTTTCGAATAGTTGTTGATGTAAATTTCGGTCGCCCCCGTCTCGTCGTTCCCGTAGGTCACCCGAATAGGGCGGTCGTTCATGTTGTTGGTTGGCATGGGGTCGTCGAAAGACGTTGAGGCGTAGGCCGTGTTGTTCTCTGTGTCAATGATGCTGTTGAAGACAATTGCCTCGGCAACAGAGTCGGTGATGGTCTCCAAAGACGGCGACGCAATCGTTCCAATCTGGTAAAGCGAGTCCAAATACTCCTGGATGGCGTCGTTGGTCGGTGCGAAGCAGGTGTAGTGTCCACGGGCAGAAAGAAGCTCGTGCATGGTGGACACGGAGTGTGCGCTTGGATGAACCCTGTCAAGAATCTGAAGATAGCTGCTGAACGTATTGGGATTATTGACGAAATGGTCTATCATCATTTCACCCGTGAACGTATAGAGGTCGCTGTCGTCGATGTTCTCCTTGCAGCTGTTGAGGCTGATGCAAGATGCAACCGCAAGCATCATGCCGCAGACCACTTGTCTGTTGAATATATTCATGTGTTTCATGAGCTTAATTTGTTTCGTCGATTCTTGAAGTGTTCTTTGACGTCTCCCACACCTCGTTTTGGTGAAGTAGCGTGTTGTTCCTCATCTGGTAGGTGTAGATGGGGGAGAAGAGCGACTTCATGGAGGCCAGTTTCGCCATGACCGCTTTCTTGTTGTCGTTGTATTTCCTAATGAGAAGTGTCAGCATCTCAACCGTGTTGCCTCGACGTTGTGCATAACGGACGAGGTCGAACCATCGCTTCCCCTCGCCAAAAAACTCGCGCTGGCGTTCAGCCATGACCAGGGACTCGATGCCATCGGGCGTGTTGAATGCTTCAAAGTTGAGCGAGTCTGCAGCCGCTGGTTTGTTGAGGTAGGCATAGGGGTTGGAGCGTCTGAACACTTCGCGCACCAAGGCGAAAGCCTCTTTCAAGTGTTCTTCGTCAGAGTAGAGTTGGCTCATGGCCTCGGCCTTCATCAGTACGACATCGCTTAGTCGATAGACAATCCAGTTGGCGGAGTTGGGGAGAGAGCGAGTGGTCGAAGTTGCCGAGATCGCATTGTTGTCGTTCATGCCCGACCCGCTTGTGCTCGTTTGCCAATAGTGGGAATAGGTGTATTTTGCCATGGGGAAGTCCGTTTGGTCTGCTCCCGTGTAGCGCGCGGTCTCCCATTTTCTGTAATCTGTTTTTGTGAACACGTGCCCGGGGATAGGGGCATTGGGGCTTTCATCAACGCCCTCTATGATGTTGTTGGAGCAAACCAATGTCCCGCTCTTCACTTCCTTGATGTTCCAAAAAAGACTGGTCAGCATGGTGTTGGCGTCGTTTGTCCCGTCTAATTGGAGCTCGAAGATACTTTCGCGTGAGTTGCCTGTTCCAAAAATGGACGTATAAGGGGTTTCGCCATCGAGATACCCATACGTCGAGGCGGATGAGGCGTTCTGTATGAACAGGTCGCTCAAAGAAACCTCATCCACTCCGCCAATGACTTGGCCGCTTTTGTTGATGGATTTCTTGTAGTCTGCCAACATCTGTTCAATCACCCAGTCGCAGCATTCCACGCATTTCTGGTAGTCTTCTTCGGCAGGCGACCCCTTGGCCTCCGACATTCCAGCCTTGTAGCTGGCGCGCCAAAGATACACATCGGCCAGCAGCGTATAGACCGACTTTTTGGTAATCCGACCTTTGTTCTTGGCGTTGGTGCCGTAGTCGTTCATGGCGATGTCCTTGGCTTCCTCCAAGTCCATGATGATGCTGTCGAGTACTTCTATTTGTGTGGATTGGGGCAGGCGTAGGTCCTGGCCATTGTTGTTGTAGTCGATGGTGACGTAGGGGATTTCCCCAAACGTGCGGACGAGGTAGAAATGGCTGAGGGCTCGCAAAGCCAACATCTCGGCTTTGATGGGCTTCCAGTCGCCGACAGAGAAACTTTCATCTTTTGCGATAATTGCATCCCCATGGGCGAGCACCTTGTTGCAATAGTTGATTTCATTGTAGAAGTCCGTCCAGTCGAACATTCCGTTGGTCGGGAGCAGGTTGGCGTTCATGAGGTTGGTCACATCGTTGTTGGTGACTCCCGAGTTCTTCTCGAAGTTGTCGGAGCGCATCTCCCCCCACTGAATGTACTTCACGAGCAAGTCCTCTTTGACGAGGCGGCCATAACAGGCGTTCACAGTGTTCAGAAGGTCGTTCTTGTCCTCCCAATAGTCTTCCTCCACAATCCTGTTGGTCGGCGTAATGGTGAGGAAGTCTTCGCAGGAACAGAGTGTGGCATTTGCGGCCACAGCCATTGTTCCATAGAGGAATATGTTTTTTATGCTATGATACTTCATGGGATTGGTTTTTACAGCTTTTTCAATAGGTATGTAAGGAGCGTTAGAATCCTAAAATGGCACTAAGCGTAAAGGACTTGGGGCGTGGGGTCTTGGAGTTGTCGTAGCATACGCCCCAGCTTCCATAGGAGACTTCCGGATCAACCCCCGTGTACTTTGTCCAGCAGAACAGGTTGTTGGCCGAGGCAGAAAGCCTCAGGCTCTGTATGCCGAAGTTCTTGCAGACTTTTCCCGGCAGATTGTAGCTCAACTGGCAGTACTGCAAGCGGAGGAAGTCTCCCTTTTCCACATAGCGGTCGTTCCCAAGTGCGTTGTAGGAGTCCCCGATGCCCGAGTTCATGGCGCGGGGAATCTCTGTGATGTCCCCGTTCTTGCGCCATCTCCAAGCTACGGCCTGGCTTTGGTTGCTGTTCGACCGCATGGACTCGTTGTTCAGACGGGCCAGGTTCACGATTTTATTGCCAAGGCGGTAGTTGAACGAGAGTTTGAGCGTCCAGTCGCCATAGAAGAAATTCAGTCCGAAACCACCGTTGAACTTAGGATTGGAGTTTCCAAGATACACGATGTCGAGTTCGTTGATTTGTCCGTCGTGGTTGATGTCTTCATAGATGACATCGCCACCCTTGAACTCGTAGTTCGTGCCGCCATAGTTGAAGTACATCTTCAGCGGATTTCCCTTTGAATCGTAGAGGATGTTCCCGTTTGCATCGGTCACGATGGGACACGTGTAGTTCTCGCCGCGTTCACGGGCTGCCGCCGCCGTCTTGTCCCCGTATGTGTTGCGGGAGTCAGCCGTGTATCCGCTGTGTTCATAGTCGTAGCGATAGACACCCTTGTAGCGGAATCCATAGATGGAGCCGACGGCATTCCCAATCTGGATGCGTTGCAGGTATGTCCCGTTTTTGTAGTCGTAGTCTCCATTCATGGAGGAGAGGACGGTCGGATCCATGGCTTTTATCGTGTTGATGTTCTGCGCGATGTTGAACGATGCCGACATGGAGAACTTGCCTTTCTTCAGGAACTTCTTGGTGTTGGCATAAAGTTCCCATCCCTTGTTCTCCAATTCTCCGACATTTTTCCAGGCCAGCGAGCCGTAGCCCGTTGAGCCGGGAATGCCGACGCCTGCCATGAGCAGGTCTTTTGTCCTCTTGTTGTAGATGTTGATGTCGAATTGGAACAAATCCTCAAAGAGGTTGAGGTTGAAGCCGAGGTTCCAAGAGTCTGTCGTCTCCCACTTGAGGTCTGTCAGGCGCAGGTTCTGTGGATTGATGGCGCTGTTGTCGTTCCAGCTCCCATAGATTCCATAGTTCCCGTAAGTGTTGTACATCAGGTACTCGTTTTGGGGCGGCCGTCCTACGCGTCCCCAGTTTGGACGGAAAGACAGGAGGCTGACATACTTGGTGAGCGGCGCAAAGAACGGTTCGTCGCTGATGTTCCACCGGGCGGAGAATGCCGGGAACGTTCCCCACTTGTTGCCGGCTCCGAACTTTGTGGAGCCGTCGTGGCTGACCGTCGTGTCGAACGAGTAGCGTCCGTTTTTGTAGGCGATGTGAAAAGAGCCCCGGAGTGCCATGTCCCTCCATTCGCTGGTCCCCGACCCCGTGTTGGTCAAGTAGGCATTGGCGATGGATGACTCTATGCCTGTCGGAACGCCTGTGTGGCCCACATTCTGGCTTGTTCCGTTTCCCTGTTTAATTTCATAGCGCAGCATGGCGCTGCCGCTCCAGTCGTCGTTGTTGAAATGTGGCGTGAAGAGAAGCGTCTCGCGATTCGTGATGGCTAGGCTCTTGTATTCACTATTGGATGTCGCATTTACGCCCGAGGACCACGCGTCGGTTGTCAGGGCATTGGAGTAATAGGTGTTGACCGACTCGTTGTAGATGTCCATATAGACTTCGGCGTTGAGGTCGAGCTGGTGTTGCGAGTCATCCTTGCCCAGCAGCTTGTAGCGGAGGTTGAATTGCGGTGTGATGCGGTAGGTCGATTGGTTGTTGTAAGCCAAATTGGCAATGGCAACGGGATTCCCGTTCCGCTTCATGTCGCTCAGGTATTTTGACGAGTATCCATCGGGCGTGCTTCCTTCCGCGTCGTACGTGGGCAGCATCTTGTAGTATTCGCCCGTTTGGTAGGCTGTCTGGGTGATGGGGTCGTAGGCGTATTCGTAGATGCTCATGTTCGGCATGGCATTGTATGCCTTTCCCAGGATGGATTTTGTGGAGCCTCCGTCCCAGTTCCGGTGGTTGTCGGTGTAGGTGAGGGCGAAGTTCGTGGAGAAACGGATGCGGTCGCTCACGTCGTAGTCGAGGACGAGGCGGGTGGAGAACCGGTCGAGCGTCTGCTTGATGATGGTGCCTGTTTGATGGTCGTAGCCGCCCGAGATACGGAACTTCGCTTTTTCTCCGCCGCCCGTGAGCGTCACGTAGTAGTTGTGCGTCTGTCCGAACTGGTTGACGGCGTCCACCCAATCCGTGTTCTTGTTGAAGTTGTAGTAGTAGGCGGGACGGCTCTTGTCGTAGTTCAGCTCCACCATATTGGACGTGGCGGAACTCTGTTTTGGATTAAAGTAGGCCTCCTTGAGCATCATGGTGTAGCCGTCGCCGTCGAGCATGTTCAGTCCCGATGGAGACCATGAGCCTGTGAAGCGATAAGAGAAACTGATTTTTGTCTTTCCGCTGATACCGCGGCGAGTGGTAATCTCGATAACGCCGTTAGCACCCTTCGCTCCCCAAATCGCAGCCGAAGCCGCGTCCTTGAGGACCTTGATTTCCTTGATGTCCTCGGGGTTTACGGAAAGCAGGGTGGCGAATTGCTCCTCGTTGTCGAGGTCTTCAAAGTTTACTTCCGAAACGTCGTCGGGCAAGTCGAAGATGTTGCCATCCACCACGATGAGCGGCTCGGCGCTGCCGTTGATGGTGCTGACGCCACGCATTCGCATGCTTGTGCCTGAGCCCAGGTTTCCCGAGTTGGAGATGATGTCAAGTCCGGCAATCTTTCCTTGCAGGGCCTCGTCGGCGGATGCGAACGACAGTCCCTCCACATCGTCCATGCTCATGGTCTGTGTCGCCATCGACACCTCCTTCATCGGGATGGTCAGTCCGTTGCTTTGCACTTTTGGCGTGGCAGTGACGGTGACGGTCTGAAGTGTCAGGTTGTCTTTCATCTTGATGTCGAACTTCGTCTGGTTGCCAATCGGAATGCTGACTGTCTGGTAGCCGATGTAGGAGATGGTGAGCTTGTTCTTGGGATTGACGATGACCAGCGAGAAGTTTCCGTTCATGTCGGTCACCGTTGCCGACACGATGCGGTTGTTCGCGTCCCGCTCCACCACATTTGCCATCATCAGCGGCTCGATGTCGTCGTAAACATGGCCCGTGACGCGCCGTTGCTGGCAAAAGGCCTGAGTGCAGAGCGTTAGAAACACTGCGAGGGTCAGTATATGCTTAAGGTTATTCATGTTCTGGTTGAAGTTATTGGGTAATACGATACTTGTGCAAATACCTGCGCGCGGAGGCCGCGTCCGTCCAGTCGGAGTCGTAGCGTCCGTTGGCCAAAGTCTTGTAGTTCAACACGCCGTTGATGCCGTGCATGACAGCAAACGAGGACGCGGATATGCGGTTCGATGAGATGATGTAGTCGCGGACGAGGACATTCTTGAAGTTGTTGTCCACGCCGTATGTCTCATTCGTCGCGTCTCTCACGCTGAGCGTGTTGTTCCCGCTGGAAAAGACTTTCACCTTGCAATAGATGCCGGTCGCGCTGTTGAGCGTTGCCGTTTCGTATTCGCTGGTGCTGATGGCCGCCTTGTCGGCGAAGATGGAGTTGTCCTGGAAATGGTATTTGATGAAGTTGATAAGGGTCGTCACCATCGCGGAGGCTTTTTGGAAGCGTTCGATTTCCTCCGCCTCTGAATATTCCGTGCGGTCTTCGGGCTCTTTGTCCAGCTCCAAATACGACCGGATGCTTTCCCATGTGGGCAGTCCCTTTGCAATGGCCTGCTCAATGGCCTCGTTGGATGGTACATACACCGTGTAGCGGTAGTTGTTGAAGAAACGGACGTTGGTGGCTGTGGCCACTCGCGTTCCTGTCTTTTGGTCATAGCAGGGGATGCCTCCGTTGTTCTTGAAGATGGCGAAATGCTCCTTGTAGTCGTTGTCGCTTGGATAGAGGCGTTCGGTGGTAGAGCCTTCTTGCAGCGGGTTCAGGTAGGTCTTCAGTATGTCGAGAATCTCGTCGTTGTCTGCAAGGCAAAGCTCCAGGAATTTTCCATATTTGTCTTGGTTGTTGTACAGCGCGCTGTACACGGACTCTATGGTCGGGACGATGGGCGCGTCTATTTGGTAGGCCATCCCGTTGCCGTTGCCGTTTGTCTCGCGCGTCTTGTCGTCGAAGCGGATGACCGAGCACCCCTCTTCATGCTGCATTCCCCAGCCGCCTTTCACGGTCATGCCGTTGCTGCGGCTCGTGGCGTTCTCCACGAATACGGGGGCGCCGTTTTTTGACAGGAAGTAGTGCTGGTCGCACTCCACGCCAGTTGCGGTCTCGTCAATGCCCGTCGTGCTCGTGTGGTCTTCGTGCACAATCGTATGGGTCTCCAGTATGTCGTTGAGGCGGTCGTAGAGCTCGTCTGTTGTTGCCGCCTGGTTGCCGGATAGGGGGGTGTTGGTGTCGATTTCGTAGGAGCCGGTTGCGAAATCATAGGTGAGGGGGTAGGATGTGCCCCTCACGGCGTTGGTCCGGTCGTTCCATTCAAAATAGATGGCGCGTAGGCGGTCGGTGCCCAGGCTGAACGAAACGGGGTCGATGTACCAGAAGCCGTCTTTGGGGACGAACAGGCTGAACCGCGAGCTCATGGCGAGCAGGTAGGCGTAGAAGTTCTTGGCCGCCCCGTTCCATTTAAGCTGTTGGATGGCGTAGCGCATGACCCTCATGTCGTCGCTGACGTACGACGGCGCCGACACGGCCGCGTACTGGGCAGGGGTGAGCACCTCGTCCATGAGGTAGATGATGCCATTGTTGGCCAGCAGCACGGTCTTGATGCGCTCTATATGCGTCTCGTCGAGCATGGGGTCGAGCGCGTCGTCCTTGATGCTCTCGAACTTGCTGGGGACGGCCTCGCAGAATTCTTCTTTCATCAAGTTCCTAAGGAGGGCCTGGATGACGTTCCTCGGGATTTGGTCGATGGCGCGGTAGATGTTCTCAAGGTCCTGCTCGTTTTTCACGTTCTTCATTTCCTCTGGCGCGTAGGCTTCCAGCAGAAACTTTCCGCCGCCGTTGTCCGCGAAGAAATAATCGTAGAGGCGGGCGTCCGTCGGTACGAAAATCACCGCCATGTCCTGCTCCTTGCTAATCTTGTTGTTGGGCTGATAGGTGTTCCACCCGGGGTCGAAGGCCAGTCCGTAGTCTACCGTGTTTCCGTTCGGGTTGCCCACGGGGTCGGTGCCTTTGTCGTTGGTAAGAGAAAAGTTCTCCAAGACGTTGAAATAGCGCTTTTCAAAGACGGAATCGACGTCGTTGCCATACAGCAGGCGGTAGCGGCTGGTGAGCGACGCGCTGTAGAAAGGGGCGGAGAAGCGGTCGAGCATGTGGCTGAAAATCTTGGTCGCCCCGTTCGTGCGGAGCACTTCCGCCATGTTCTGCGGCGTGATGAGCACTTTGTCCAGCTGGTTGATGTAGCCGTTCTGGCAGGTGATGTCCTGCTGCAGCACCTTGCTGTCGTAGATGTAGGCGTCGTTATGGTCGCGCGTTTTTCCGACGATGATCCTGAAGTCCTCGTCGGTGATGCGCTTGTTGCTCATCTGCGTGGCGAGGAAGTGGGTCATCATCGGCGGCGTGTTGTCGAGGGCAAGGTAAATCCCCCCCTTGGCGGGGGTGCGGAAACGCGCCCAATAGTCCTTGTCTTCCGCGTTGTAAGAGGTGGGCAGTTCATCGGCGCTGAAATGGGGGACTGAGTCGAGGACATCGGCGGCGGTCTCCCGGCGCAGGCACTGGCCGGCGTTCGGCCCCGTCGTGCTCGACATCATTTCGATGAGGTAGGCGTTGTTCACCATCGCGGAGTTCAGAATCAGCTTCTTTTGATTCTGCGTCAGCTGGCTGTAACTGCTCACCCCCCAGTCGTTGTTGGCATAGAACGTGCTGAACGCGTCGTCGTTGGCCACGAACAATGTCTTGCTGCCAGTCTTGTCCAGCACTTCCGAATAGCCCAAGTCGTCGATGAGTTTGACGAAGTTGGTGTAGTTCCCGTCTTTTTGCAGGTAGTCGTAGATGCTGGAGTTCAGATAGCCGGGCGTGGTGTCGTCCCATTTATAGTCATCCGAACATGCGCAGAACATACCGCAAATTGAAACGACGCACATGGCCTGAGACCACGAACGCCCCAGTTTACACAGGTGTTTGTCCTTCATGTCTTAATCTTATGGTTTTACTCGTTAGTTAGTCGCTCTCAAGGCGGTAGTTAGGGCTGCGGGCAAGGGGCACTCCCCCAAGGCTGACGCGCCTTCTTTCTTTGTTTTAATGGAAGTCCTGCAAACTTAACAAAAATAAACACGCCGCGAAACTTTGTCCGCCACGTAGCGCGCGATTTTATATTATTTAACATTTTGCGCGGTCGCGGATTCCGCGCTCCGCCGTCTGTGCCGCGCTGGCGCTATGGCGGCGACAAAGGTAGGGGATGGTGTCCGGCCGGGGTGATAGGATTGCTTCCCCAACCTCCAAATATCGTGATTGGCGCATTTTTCCCCCTCTTTTCCTCATTTTTCCCGCCTACCGTCTCCGCTGGCTCTGGAATGTGGCTGTGGAGGCGGTGCTTGCTGCGGCGGTAAAAGGAAAAGGCTGCAAGCGGAGAAGTCTCTGCTTGCAGCCTTTGGAGGATTGTCGGCGAACCCTCGTCCGGGTTCTTTTCGCGGTCTTTATTTTACAAGAATCTTGGCGATTTTCCCGCCAGCGCGCACAATGTAGATGCCGGGTTCCTGGGTGGCGTTTGCTGCCGCGCGAATGCCGTTGATGGTGTAGAGCTCGAAGTCCTTGTAGCCATCGACATAGACAATGCGGTTGATGACCTCGACATTGAGCGGATTCTCGCTTGTGAAGACTTGCGGCTTGTCGATGCCGACGGGCGCGTAGTCGGGCGTTTGGTGGACAACCACCCAGCCCAGCGTGTCGGCCGTTTGCAAGGTCTCTGTAATGCTTGCCTCGCCACTCTCGTCCAGAATGCGGCGGACGCGGAAGCCCGTGGTGCGTCCTTCGAGCTGTCCGTCTTCATTGAGGATGCTGGCCTTGATGGTCGTCGTCTTGCGCAGGGTGGTAGGTACGTCGATGTTCGCTGTCTGGAACTCCCCGAAGATGTAGGGGTCCACCAGCTTCAGCGTGTCGCTCGTCTCCGCATCCTTGCCAACGGTGAAGTAGGCAGCTTTTGCAATCCTGTACACGGGGTTGCCGCCGAAGCCTGCGGCGATATGGATGTTCTGGCTTCCGTCCACGCAGGCATGTCCCGGGGTGACGGCCATGTAGGCAACGGTCTGGTTGGCGACCACCCGGCTGTTGCTTCCCAGCTCATACTTCACGGTGCATCGGAAGCCCGTGTTCGTCACGTCCCACACCTTGTGCGTGATGGCGCGGGAGGAGATGGGGGCATTGTTCACCGTGGCGATGACAACGGGCGTGACGCCATCGGGGAAAGGATGCTCGAACTTCACCTCCGTCGTGTCCTTCAGGGCTATCGACCCGACCTCGACATCCATGTCCCCGTACGTGTAGTGGCCGTAGGGCATCGTCATGTAGGGGATGGTTTCCATCGCCTCGTAGCTCTCGGTCGCATCGGGCTGGTACGCCCATGTCTTGCCGAGGTAGTTGAAGTACTTGGTGGTGATGTTGGCGTATTTCAGCATGGGGGTGGTGGTCGTCGTTGCGTTGTTGCTGGAAATCAGTCCCATGAACACGGCGGGCTTCCCCTTGTCCACTTCCTTCCCGCTTTCGTCGACGTAGGTGTAGGGGTGGGTGAAGTCCACCCTGACGGACTGCGACGCGTCGGTCAGCGTGATGGCTCCGAACTGGAGGTCGCTGTTGCCTTTCGACTGCCCGATCGACACATAGGCCTCGCCCGAATAGCGCTGGCGGCCGTCGGAGTCGAACGTGTGGATGCGGTAGGTGACAAGGCCCGACACGTCGGTCAGCGTGTCGGCGTTGAACGTCTGCTCGCTGGACGACGCAAGCCCTTTCTTGCCGATGACCGTCCAGTCGGCCTCGCCCTCGACCTTGCGCTCCACGTAGGTGGAGTCGGTCTGCTTGCCGTTTTGGTTCGTCCATTGCAGGATGGCGCGGCGCGTCTTGTCGGTGTAGAGGACTTTCAGGTCGGTCGGGCCTTTGTGCCGCCAGCTCATGAAGTACTCGTTCTGCTCGCTGTAGGCGAATCCCGACTTGAAGTCGGCGTACAGCTTCCCTCCGTCGGTCAGGCTGCCGTTGGTCACGACCTCGCGCTTGGCCTGTACGGCGTTGTAGACGGCCAGACGCTCCAGCCACGGCTCGCTGTCGGCGCGGCGCAGCACGTCGGTCAGCCATGTGCCGTTCTTCTGGGAGTCGTTGCCGCTCCCCCACGAGTACCAGCCCGCGTCGGTGCTGAAGCCGCTCTCGCTCGTCCAGTTGGCGCCGTTGTTCCATTCTGTCGCCCACACGGGAAGCCCCGTGGCCGTGTACAGCGCCTTGAGGCGGCTGATGCAGCCGGCCGGGCTTTGACCGCCGATATAGAAGTGGGTGGCCACGAAGTCGACGCGGATGTTGTTCTCGCGACACCAGTTCACGTACTCCGTCACCCATCCCGTGCTGGGGTTGCAGCAGGCGAACGTGCCGATGCGCATGCCGCTGTACAGGAACTCGGCGGCGTGGTCGGTGAGGGTGGAGGTGGCGCAGTTCGTGCGCGGGTTGTCGGGAATCTTGCTGACGTAGGTGTAGACCTCGCCCGCGCCGCTCGTGTTGTCGGGCTCGTTCTGCCCCAGGATGTGCGTGCAGGTGGCGTCGGCGGCGTTGATGGTCCCCCAGCTCGACCACGCGCCTTTCCAGCCTTGGCTGTTGCTGTTGCCCGCCTCGTGGTGGCGCTGTGGGACATACTCGTAGTCCGTGCCCGAGCTCGAGCCCGCGCCCCAGTTGTAGTGCCACGAGGCGTTGAGCTTGTCGGGGGCTACGTCGCACGAGCCCTTCTTGGCCGGCCACTGCCAGCGGAAGATGCGGAAGAATCCCACTTTGCTCGCCAGCTCCTTGCGCAGCTGTACCTCGATGTCCTTGGAGTTGGCGATGTAGCAGTGGCTGTAGCCCGTTCCGTCGCTCATGTTGGCGACGGTGAGCATGTAGCCGCGCTTCAGCTTGAACGAGCGCATGGCGTCCACCCACGGCCCGGCTGTCTGCCGGCTTCCGCCGTTGTACTGGTAGCTGTCGCCCGTGAAGTTGTCGCCCAGGTACACGGTCAGCGGGTAGAAGTCCGTGCCGTCGGCGTTCTTCGTGTCGCTGTGGGGCAGCACGATGGAGCCGTGGCGGTAGATGCTGACGCGGCAGTTGGTGTTGTTGGTCAGCGTGCTGCCGTTCGAGGTGACATAGCGGAGGTATTTGCTGATGACCTCCGACGGCTTGATGTTTTGGAAGATGACGGCGGCGTCGGCGTTGGCGATGTCGATGCTGCCCGCCGTGGCGAATGGCGTGGTGCCCGTGACGGTGTAGTCCACGGCCTCGTCGAGCGTCACGGCGCTGGTGACTTGCGCCACCGTCCTCACGGGGTTCTGAGCCCATGCATTGGGCACGTTGGCTGCCAAGGGCAGGACGGACGCGCAGATGATGGCTGTTAGCTTGTTCATGTTAGTCGTTAGGTTTTATGTGACTGCTGTTATGTATATAAATATGGTGTCAGGCAGGCGCCGGCCAGGGGAAAGCCGGGAACGCGGCGGTTTTCCGCTGCAAAAATACGGTTTTTCTACGCGTTTTGACACCGTTTCCCCTTTAAAAAACCAATATTCACGTATTGTGGCCCATGTTTTAACAAATGGAGGCGTACGGCGCACGGAATCAGCGCGTTATAAAACACTGCGGAGCGGCTGGAAAATGTCCGCAGAGCGGAGACCCGCGCTCCGCAGAGAAAATGTTTTTCCTCTGCGGACGAAAAATATTTTCTCTGCGGAGATTTTCAGTGGATTCTGAACATCTGGAAATCAGTGTGTTGCGTATTCGGTGAAAATGCGGCCTTGTCTTCGCCCCTCTTTTTTGGAGGGTGCGGGCTGCGGGAGGCTGGGGATGCCGGCATTTGAAAAACGGGGGGAAAACATTGGCATCTCGAAAAACTTTCCTAAATTTGCGGCTTAATGGTAGTGGCAAACACTTCATTCCGAAACAGATAAATCCTTGCTACTGATAGAAACATAACACTTTACTGAAAAGCGAATGACAATTACTGCCGAGCAAATCGCAGTCTATGCGGGCGGAACCATCGAGGGCGACAAGAATGCCATCGTGACGAGTTTCGCCAAAATAGAGGAGGGGGTGAAAGGCGCGATTTCCTTTCTCGCCAATCCCAAATACGAACATTACCTTTATCGGACGAAGTCGAGCGTGGTGCTCGTCAATCGCGACTTCGTGCCGCAGCAGCCCGTCCGGGCCACGCTGATTCGCGTGGACAACGCCTACGAGGCCGTGGGGCGGCTGCTGGCGCTGTACGAGTCGATGAAGGCGAAGAAGACGGGCGTGAGCGAGCATGCCTACATCGCGCCGTCGGCGCAGTTGGGCGAGGACTGCTACGTGGGCCCGTTCGCCTACATCGGCGAGAACGTGAAGATAGGGCGCGGAACGGCGGTCTATCCCCATGCCGTGGTGTGTGAGAACGCGGAGGTCGGCGAGGACTGCGTGGTGTATCCTCATGCCACGATTTACCACGACTGCAAGGTCGGCTCGCGCGTCATCCTCCACGCGGGCGCGGTCATCGGCGCGGACGGCTTCGGCTTCGCCCCGACGGCCGCGGGCTACGAGAAGATACCCCAGATTGGCATCGTGACGGTTGAGGACGACGTGGAAATCGGCGCCAACACGTGCGTGGACCGCTCCACGATGGGCTCCACGTACGTCCGCCGCGGCGTGAAGCTCGACAACCTTGTCCAGATTGCGCACAATGTGGAGATAGGGGCCAACACGGTCATCTCCTCGCAGACGGGCGTCGCCGGCAGCGCGAAGGTGGGGGAGTGGTGCATGTTCGGCGGCCAAGTGGGCATTGCCGGGCACATCGAGATAGGCTCCCGCACGAACCTCGGCGCAAAAGCCGGGCTGGCCGGCGGAAACACCGCGCGCAAGGGCGGCGTCACGCTGATGGGCTATCCAGCGGTGGAGCACAAGACATGGGCGAAGCAGTCGGTGGCCCTGAAGTTCCTGCCCGACATGATGAAGGAGCTGGAGCTGCTGCGCCGGGAAGTTGAAGAACTAAAAAAGAAATAGACATGCAAAAGCAACTTACGCTGAAAGAGAGTTTCACGGTCCGGGGAAAGGGCCTGCATACGGGGCAGTTCATCACGGCCACGTTCCAGCCCGCAGCCGAGGACCACGGCTACAAGATTCAGCGTATCGATATGGAGGGGCAGCCCGTCATCGACTGCCTCGCGGAGAACGTGGGCGACACCCAGCGCGGAACGGTGCTCGTGAAGGGCGACGTCAAGGTGAGCACGGTGGAGCACGCCATGGCGGCGCTCTACGCCTCGGGCATCGACAACTGCCTCATCCAGCTCGACGGGCCGGAAATGCCGATTCTCGACGGGTCGGCACTGGTCTTCATCCAGGAAATCCAGCGCGTGGGGCTCGTGGCGCAGAATGCGAACAAGGACTTCTATGTGGTGAAGCGCAAGATGGAGGTGAAGGGCGAGAAGGGGGAGCACCTGATTTTCGTGCCGGACGACGAGTTCTGCGTCAATGCGATGATTGCGTTCGACTCGCGCATCCTTGCCAGCCAGTTCGCCTCGCTCGACCACATGCGGGACTTCCCTGCGGAAATCGCCTCGGCGCGCACTTTCGTGTTCGTGCGCGAGATAGAGCCGCTCCTGCAGCTCGGCCTCATCAAGGGCGGCGACCTTGACAACGCGATTGTCATCTATGAAAACGAGCTTTCGCAGGAGCGCTACGATGCGCTGGCCGACCAGATAGGCATACCCCACAAGGACGCATCCCAGCTGGGCTACCTCAACAACAAGCCGCTGACTTGGCCCAACGAGACGGCGCGCCACAAACTGCTGGACATCATCGGCGACCTCGCCTTGATTGGGAAGCCGGTGCGCGGGCGCGTGATAGCCACCAAGCCGGGGCACACCATCAACAATAAGTTCGCGCGCGAAATCCGCCGCGACATCCGCAAGCACGAGGTGCAGTGCCCGGACTACGACCCGAACCAGCAGCCCGTCATGGACGTGAACCGCATCCGCGAGCTCCTGCCGCACCGCTACCCGATGCAGCTGGTGGACAAAATCGTGGCGATTGATGAAAACTATATCGTCGGAGTGAAGAACGTCACGTCCAACGAACCGTTCTTCACGGGCCACTTCCCCCAGGAGCCCGTGATGCCGGGCGTGCTGCTGGTGGAGGCCATGGCGCAGGCGGGCGGGCTGCTCGTCCTCAACACGCTGGAGGAGCCAGAGCGCTGGAGTACGTACTTCATGAAAATCGACAACGTGAAGTTCCGTCGCAAGGTCGTTCCGGGCGACACGCTGATTTTCAAAGTGAAGCTGCTGGATGCCGTCCGTCGCGGCATCTCGTCCATGCGGGGGCTCATCTTTGTCGGCGACACGCTTGTGGCGGAGGCCGAGTTCACGGCGCAAATCATCAAGAACAAATAAGAATACAGACACAGTATGGCGAAGATAAGTCCGTTGGCTTTCATTGACCCGGAGGCTCGAATTGGAGATAACTGCGAGATCGGGCCGTTCTGCTTCATTGACAAGAATGTGGTGGTGGGCGACAACAACACGTTGATGAACAGCGTCACCCTCCTTGACGGAACGCGCCTCGGCAACGGCAACGTCCTGTTCCCCGGGGCGGTCATCGGGGCAATCCCGCAGGACTTGAAGTTCCATGGCGAGGAGACGACGGCGGAGATAGGCGACAACAACAAGATTCGCGAGAATGTCACGATACACCGCGGGACAGCCTCGAGGGGCAAGACCGTGGTGGGCAGCGGCAATCTGATCATGGAGAATGCCCACATCGCGCACGACTGCGTGGTGGGCAGTGGCGTCATCATGGGCAATTCCACGAAGCTGGCGGGCGAGGTCGTGATTGACGACTACGCCATCATCAGCGCCGTCGTGCTCATCCACCAGTTCTGCCGGATTGGCGGCTATACGATGGTGCAGGGCGGAAGCCGCACCAGCAAGGACATCCCTCCGTTCATCATTGGCGGAAAGGAGCCGATAGCCTTTGCCGGACTGAACATCGTGGGGCTGCGCCGCCGCCAGTTCCCGCGCGACATCATTGAGAACATCCACGACGCCTACCGCCTGATTTATAACAGCAACCTGACGGTGCAGGAGGCGATAGAGCAAATCAAGTTCGGCATCCCGATGGGCAAGGAGGTGCAGTACATCGTTGATTTCGTAAGTAACTCGCAGCGGGGCATCATCCGCTAAATCGCAGCAGGGCCATGGTTTTTCGTTTTATCCTGATTTCAAATGAAGTGGAAGACTTCATGCGCGAAATCCAAATCGACGCGGATGCCACTTTCCTCGATTTCCACAGGACGATTGTCGCGACGTGCGGCTACTCCGACGACCAGATAACGTCGTTTACCGTCTGTGAGAACGGATGGGAAAAAGTGCAGGAAATCACACTGGAGGACATGAGCACGGGCAGCGACGAGGATTCCTACGTGATGGCGACCACGCGGCTGAGCGACTTCCTGGATGAGGAGAAGCAGCACCTGCTTTACACGTTCGACCAGCTGGGCGAACGCGTGTTCTTCATCGAGCTTTCGGAAATCATCACGGGAAAGTCCCTGAAAGCCCCGAAGGTGACGCGCCAGCAGGGCAATCCGCCCCCGCAGGCGCTCGACTTCGACGAACTGTTCGCCCGGAATCCTGTCGCGCAGGGCGCGTCGGAGGCGTTCGAGGCGGACGAGGACATGTTCGGCGACGGCATCAGCGAGGAGGACATCGACCTTGAGGGTCTGGACGTGAGCGATGGAGAGCCCTTCTAAGCTGCTCCTTGTTCTTCTCGGCCCTACGGCAGTGGGCAAGACGGAGCTTAGCCTGCGATTGGCCAAGCTCTTGTCTTGTCCCGTCATCTCGGCCGACTCGCGCCAAATCTACGACACCATCCGCATCGGGACGGCCACGCCAACAGCCGAACAGCTGGCGCAGGCACAACATTTCTTTGTCGGCAAACTCCACCTCGACCAGTATTACAGTGCCGCCCAGTACGAGCGCGAAGTCCTGCAGCTGCTTGACCAGCACTTCCGGCACAACGACACAGCCCTTCTTGCGGGCGGAAGCATGATGTACATCGACGCTGTCTGCAAGGGCATCGACGACATCCCGACCATCCATGACGACACCCGGGCGTTCCTCCGCCGGAAGCTGGACGAGCAGGGGCCGGACGCCCTGCTCGCCGAATTGCGGCTGCTCGACCCCGACTACTATGCGATTGCCGACCTCAAAAACACACGGCGGATTGTGCACGCGCTGGAGGTGTACTATCAGACGGGAAAAAGCTACACGGCGTTCCGAACGCGGTCGCAAAAGCCGCGTCCTTTCCGCGTCTTGAAAGTGGGGCTGACCCGCCACAGGGAGAGCCTGTTCTCGCGAATCAACCAGCGGGTGGAAGCCATGATGCGGGAGGGACTGCTGGAGGAAGCGCGCTCGGTTTATCCCCTTCGCCACCTCAACTCGCTGAACACCGTTGGCTATAAGGAACTGTTCCGTGTGCTTGCCGGGGAGTGGGAGCTGCCCATGGCCGTGGAGCGAATCAAGAAGAACACCCGCGTGTACGCCAAGAAGCAGCTGACATGGTTCAGGCGCGATGACGGCATCCATTGGCTGAACCTCGACGAATGTTCCACGGATGACGCGCTTGGCCGCATCGCCGCGCTCATGCGGGAGGGAAAATGAAGACCCGAGCTTCCTTTTTTCCGCAGAACTTTGGCGGACGGCGCGAATAAACGTAACTTTGCACGCAGAAAAACAAAGAAAACTTGTTTGACGAGGCTCGTTAGCTCAACTGAATAGAGCATCTGACTACGGATCAGAAGGTTATAGGTTTGAATCCTATACGAGTCACCATCGAAGTGAAAGGCCCGCCCGCCCGAGGTCGGCTTTTCACTTTTCTTTTTATCAAAACCAACAGCGATGGCAGAAACTTTGCAGATTGCGCAGGGGACAAAGGCGCAGAAATACGACTGCTTGTACCCGCAGGTGGCGGCGGTTGTTGCCGGCGAGGACGACATGACGGCCAACATGGCCAATGTCGCGGCGATGATTCACGAAACGTTCCGTTTCCTGTGGACGGGATTCTACCGCGTTGCGGACGACGAGACGCTGGTGCTTGGCCCGTTCCAGGGGCCGCTGGCATGCACGCGCATCCGGAAGGGGCGCGGCGTGTGTGGGGCGGCGTGGGCGAGCGGAACCGCCCAGGTCGTGGCGGATGTGGATGCTTTCCCGGGGCACATTGCGTGCAGCAGCTTGTCGAAGAGCGAGATTGTCGTTCCTGTTCGGAATGCCGCCGGGAAGGTCGTGGCGGTGCTCGACATCGACTCCGCCGAACCGGCTGCGTTCGACGAAGTCGATAGGGCCGGATTGGAGCGTATCGTGGCTTTGCTTCGATAGTCCTCCATCCGCCAGAAGGAAACCGCCCCATGCACGCCGGTCCCTGTACGGCGTGCATGGGGCGGTTTTCCGTTAAGCCCTTTCCGCCCTCCGAATCACTCTGCCGGGAATCCTACGGGGTTGTTAAGCAGGGGCGTCTGCTGCTCGCCGAGGTGGAGCAGTTCCCGAATCTTGCCTGCTTCCATCGAGCCGCGAGGAACGGTGGCCAGTCCGGCGGCCGCGCAGTAAAGGCTGATGTTCTCGGACACGATGCCCGCGTCGATGGCGACTGTCATCCGCGCGTGCGTGTCGTCGCGCCCGAACTTCTCCATGTCGCCAACCAGGACGATGCACACTGGCGCCTTGGCCACTGACTCCTGCCGCCCGGCAACGATGGAACGGTGGTCGCCGTCAGCCTTGTGGATGAGGGCGTTTTTCACGGCGTCGTATTCGTACACGGCTGCCGGCATGAACACGAACAGCCGGATTTCTTTACGGTTCATGGCGGACGGAGCGGTGCGGTGGTCGTTGTCGCGGCTGACACCGCAAGCCGCCCACAGCAGGTCGGCCACGTCTTGCTGCGAGAGCTGCTTGTCCTGGAACTGGCGGACAGACTTCCGCTGCGCCAGCGCCTGCATGGTGGGGAGGGTTTGTCGGCCCATGTCGGGAGCGGGTAGCGAGATGTCCTGCGCCGAAACGCAGAGGCTTGTTGCGAACAGCGCCGCAAGGAGGATGTTTCGTTTCATTTGGGATTGATTTTTTGGATTGGGTGTTTGCAAATGTACGAAAAACGATGGGCTTGCCATGATTTTCCTGCGGAAAAAACCATGGATGGACGGAATTCCATGTTTTCCCGGGATTGGGCGGGAAGGCGAGGCTTCGCGTATTTCTCATAGGAGGGAAAACGCCGCCCTCTTGGTTTGGTTGCAAATGCCTGTGTATCATCATTTTGCGCATACCTTGCCTCCGCGCCGAAAAACACTGCGGAGGAAAGTCCCGCGCTCCGCAGAGAAAATATATTTTGTCTGCGGACGAAAAATATTTTCTCTGCGGACGTTTTTTCGCTCCTCCGCAGTGTTTTTCTTTGACGTTCTAAGTCGTTGAACGACAGTGTCTTTGAATGTCGCCGCTCGAGGTGCCGACTTCCTCTGGATGTTGCGCCGCAAGGCGTGAAAGCCGGCAGTGTTGGGAATTTCGTAAAAAATGTTCTTTTATGGCTTTTTCACAAAGTCCGCTTTGTCGGTGTTGGGCAAATGCCTAATTTAGCACTCCGAAAAGAATACCAATCTTTAATCCAACATGAAGAATAACAATAACTATTGTGTTATTTTAGCGGGAGGCATCGGTACTCGTCTCTGGCCGTCGAGCCGCCAGCAAAGGCCCAAGCAATTTCTTGATTTTTTCAACAACGGAGAAACGCTCCTGCAGATGACCTACAAGCGTTACCTCCGCTTTATAGACAGGGAGAACATCCTTGTCATCTCCAACCACCAGTATGAGGCCCTTGTCCGGGAGCAGTTGCCGGCCCTGTCCGACGGTAACCTGCTGCTGGAGCCGATGCGGCGCGACACCGTGCCCAGCGTGGCCTGGGCGGCGGTGGAGATTGCCCGCCGCAATCCCGAGGCCTGCATGGTGGTCACTCCGGCCGACCAGGTGATAACGAAGGGCGCGGCGTTCGAGGAGGACATCCTCCTGGGCCTCGACTATGTGCGCCGCCACGCGCGCCTGCTGACCTTGGGCATCGTGCCCACCCGCCCCGAGACCGCCTATGGCTACATACAGATGGCGGACAAGATGGAGCAGGACATCTACCGCGTGCAGTCGTTCACGGAGAAGCCCGAGCAGGAGTTCGCGCGGCTGTTTGTCGAGAACAAGGAGTTTCTGTGGAACACGGGGCTGTTCATCTGGGGCGTCCAGACGTTCGTCTCGACCATGCGCGAGCAGTTCGACCTGTTCGAGACCATGATGGAGGACGCGGAGACGTGCCTGGAGCGGGGAACGGCCATCGGGAAGCTGGTGGAGAACGCCTTTGCCGTGTGCCCCAATGTGTCGCTGGAGCAGGGCGTGCTGGAGAAGATGGACAATGTGGACGTGATGCTCTGCCATTTCGGGTGGTCGGACATCGGCACGTGGGACGCCCTTTACGACGTCCTCCCCAAGACGTCGGGCAACAACGTGGTCATGTCGTCCCGGGCCATGCTCTACGACTGCAAGGACTGCATCGTCAAGCTGCCGTCGGGGAAAATCGCCGTTGTGCAGGGACTGGAGGACTACGTGGTGGCCGACGAGGGGAACATCCTCGTGATTTGCCGCAAGGACGACCAGGGCGCAATCCGCAAATTCGTGAACGACGTGCAGCTCACCGCCGGCGACGAGTTCGTCTGATTCAGGGGGAGCGCGGTTCTTGACGTGACAAAACGCAGCAGGGGGATTCGCCATTGCCGGCGAATCCCCCTGCTGCGCGATGGCGCCGCTTACAGTAGCTTCTGGATTTCAGTCTCCAGGTTCTGCACTGCGTCGCTGCGCTTCACGATTTCGTTCTCCCTGTTGATGAGGAAGAACGTCGGCAGTGCCTGGACGCCATAGGTCTTGGTGGCCGTTCCGTTCGTCTCGTGTACGCAAATCCATGGCAGGTTCTCGACGGAGAACTGCCAGAAGTGGATGTCGTCGTCCAGGGACACTTGGTAAATCTCCAGCCCGCGCTCGTGGTACTTGTCGTACAGCTCGCGCATCATGCGCGTGCGGACGGCCGAGTCCTTTCCGCCGTACATCGTGAAGTCGAGCAGCACGACTTTCCCCTTCAGCCCCGACAGCGTGTGCAGCTTGCTGTGGATGTCGGGCAGTTCCATGTCGATGATTCCTGTTTCCGTGATTTTCGACTCGTCGATGTCGATGGCCCGCTGTTGCCGCGGGGCCGTGTTCTCCATTCCTCGGATGGCTGCCTGGCAGATGCGCTCGGTGCGGGGAGCGTCGTGGTACAGTCCGTCCCAGGCCGTGGCGATGGTGGCGTAGCACTTCACGTCCTCGCGGCTGTTCATGGGGTCGAATAGCAGGTGGGTGCCGAACAGGTCGGTAATCGACTGGCAAACGGCGTAGTAGGCGTATGCTTCTTGCGGTGCTTTGAAGATGTAGTCGTTCCGCATCTTCTCCTTGTAGCTTCTGACGAGGCTGTCGATTTCGTCCGCCTTGTCGCCGGGCAGCATCTCCTCGTTGCGCTCAATCGCCACCACCTTTCGCTGCAATTCCTGCTGGAGCGTGTGGATTTCCTTAATCTTTAAGGCACTTTCCGAGCCTTCCACTTCGTAGTCGCTCATCATCGTCGGGTAGGACGCGCGCAGTGTGACCGTCTCTGTCGAGTCGATGGAGAAATAAATGTGTTTCCTCCCGACGCGAAGCATGTAGAACTCGGGCGTCTCACTGCGGTTCCTCCGAAACTCGAATTTTCCGTCTTCTTTCAGCCTTACGGAGTCGATGGCTTCGAACACGTTGTCCAGATTCATCACCTCCATATACAGCGTACTGTCCTTCGCTCCCCCGATAGAACCCTGCACGCAGAACTGCGGCTGCCTGTCGCAGGCGGCAAGCGTGAGGATGGCAGAAATGCCCAACAAAAATTTCTTCATTTTTCTTGTTTTTCAGAATGGTTGCAAATTTAGCGTTTTTCCCAAGCACAGCCGTTGTTGAGGCTGCCCTTTTGCAAAAAAGACAGCGGAACGTTGCGCAAGCGGCGGAAAAGTCGTAATTTTGCATCTCGTTTGTGTTCCGCTCTTTCGCAGCGGGTTACGGCGGTGCGGTTTGAAACAATGTCGAAATAAAACTATTACAGACAATAACAAGATGAATATCTCATTGCAGAAGGCCGACGCGCTCAATGGCACGATGACTGTCGTGGTTGAGCCGGCTGATTACGAAGAGAAGGTGGCAAAAGCCATCAAGGATTATAGCAAGAAAGTGAACATGCCGGGCTTCCGTCCGGGAAAAGTTCCCGCTATGCTGGTGAAGAAGCAGTATGGAGCGTCGATTCTGGCGGAGGAAGTGAACAAGATTCTTCAGGATGGGCTTTACAACTATGTCCGCGACAAAAAGGTGAACATGCTGGGCGAGCCGCTTTCCACGGAGGAAAACAGCAAGGTGGAGCTGGTTGATGGCGGGACGTTCACTTTTACGTTCGACCTCGCCTTTGCGCCGGAGTTCAAGGTGGCGCTGTCGGACAAGGACAACGTGCCTTACTACGACGTGACGGTCAGCGCCGAGATGGTGGACAATCAGGTGCAGATGTACCGCCAGCGTGGCGGACGCTATGACAAGGTGGACTCTTACGAGGAGAACGACATGGTCAAGGGCGTCGTCACGGAGCTTGACGAGGCTGGCAGCGCGAAAGAGGGCGGCATCGAGGCCAAGGACGTTGTGATGCTTCCCAAGTATTTCAGGAACGACGCCCAGAAGGCCCTGTTTGCTGGCGCAAAGCCGAACGACGTGGTGAGGTTCAACCCGTCGGTGGCCTACGATGGCAGCGAGACGGAGCTTGCCAGTCTGCTGAAGATCGGAAAGGAAAGCGTGGCCGACCACAAGGGAGACTTCAATTTCCAAATCACGGAGATTACGCGCTACGTTCCGGGCGACTTGAACCAGGAGCTGTTCGACAACGTGTTCCCGAAGGGCACGGTGACGACCGCCGAGGGCTTTGCCGCCAAGATTAAGGAAGAGATTGAACGGCAGTTCAGAAAAGACAGCGACTACAAGTTCTTGACCGACCTGCGTAAGTACATCACGGCAAAGGTCGGAAAGCTGGAGTTCCCGGAAGAGAAACTGAAGCGCATCATGCTGAACAATGCGAACAACGACGCGAAGAAAGTGGACGAGAACTATGAGAAGAGCCTCGAGGAGCTGAAGTGGCACCTGATTAAGGAGCAGCTGGTGGAGCAGACCGGTGTGAAAGTTGACGACAAGGACGTGGTGGAGATGGCCAAGGAGGTGACGCGCATGCAGTTCGCCCAATACGGGATGCTCAACGTTCCCGATGAATACATCGACAATTCGGTGAAGGAGATGATGAAGAAGCGCGAGACGGTGGACAACCTTGTCAACCGCAGCATCGAGGTGAAACTGGGCAGTGCGCTGAAAGAAAAGGTGACGCTTGACCATAAGCAGGTGACGGCGGAGGAGTTCAACAAGATGTTCGAGTAAGCCGGAACTCCACGTGCGGCCTCGGCTGCTGAGGAAAATGAAAAAATCGCAGGTAGGGCGTCTTACTTGCGATTTTTCGTTATCTTTGCACGAAATTCTGCCTTCTTGGCGAGGTGGCGCATGGCGGTTGCCGCGTGTTCGGAGGCTTCTTTGTGTATAAACAGGATACAAGATGATTAACGATTTCAAAAAGTATGCGACAGGCCATCTGGGCATCAACAGCATGGTTCTCGACGATGTGGTGAAGTCGCAGGCCGGATACTTGAACCCATACATTCTTGAGGAGAGGCAGTTGAACGTGACCCAGTTGGATGTGTTTTCTCGTTTGATGATGGACCGCATCATCTTTTTGGGAACGGAAGTGAACGATTATACGGCGAACGTGCTGCAGGCGCAGATGCTCTACCTCGACTCGGTGGACAGCGGGAAGGACATCAGCATTTACATCAATTCCCCCGGAGGCAGTGTGAGCGCAGGGCTTGGCATCTACGACACCATGCAGTTCATCAACTCCGACGTGCAGACCATCTGCACGGGGATGGCTGCGTCAATGGCAGCCGTGCTGCTGGTGGCCGGGCAGAAAGGCAAACGCTCGGCCCTGCCCCATAGCCGCGTGATGATTCACCAGCCGATGGGTGGCGCCCAGGGGCAGGCCAGCGACATTGAAATCACGGCGCGGGAAATCCAGAAGCTGAAGAAAGAGCTCTATACCATCATAGCCGACCATTCGGGGCAGCCTTTCGACAAGGTGTGGGCGGACTCGGACCGCGACTATTGGATGACGGCTGATGAGGCCAAGGAGTATGGCATGATAGACGATGTCCTTGCGAGAAAAAAATAAGGAGAGAGCATGGCGAAAGAACAAAGGTGCGTACTCTGTGGCAGGAGCAGTCGGGAAGTGGACTTGCTGATCAATGGCTCTGAGGGGTGTGTGTGCGGAGAATGCGTGGAGGATGCCCATCGGATTGTCTTGGAGAACAGCAAGTCGAAAGCGCCGGCCCTGCGGCTGACGAAACTGCCGAAGCCGACGGAAATCAAGGCTTATTTGGACCAGTACGTAATAGGGCAGGACGATGCGAAGAAAGCCCTTTCCGTGGCGGTCTACAACCATTATAAACGTTTGCGCGAAGGCGACCATTCGGCGGATGACGAAGTGGAGCTGGAGAAGTCGAACATCATCATGGTGGGGAGTACGGGAACGGGCAAGACACTGCTGGCCAAGACGATAGCGCGGCTGCTGGTTGTTCCTTTCACGATTGTCGATGCGACGGTCCTGACGGAGGCCGGCTATGTGGGGGAAGATGTGGAGAGCTTGCTCTCGCGGCTGCTTCAGGAATGCGACTACGACCCGAAGCGGGCGGAGCAGGGCATTGTCTTTATTGACGAAATCGACAAAATTGCACGCAAGGGCGACAACCCGTCGATTACGCGCGACGTGAGCGGCGAGGGCGTGCAGCAGGGGTTGCTGAAGCTTCTGGAGGGTTCGGTCGTCAATGTCCCTCCCTATGGCGGGCGGAAGCATCCCGAGCAGAAGTTCATCCAAGTAGATACGAAGAATATTCTTTTCATTTGCGGCGGCGCGTTCGATGGGATAGAAAAGCGTATCGCGCAACGGTTGAACACCCACGTCGTGGGCTTTGATGCAGTGCAGAACGTGACCAAAATCGACAAGTCGAACCTGATGCAGTACATCGCGCCGATGGACTTGAAGGCGTTCGGTCTGATTCCTGAAATCATAGGGCGTATGCCGATTTTGACCCACCTTGAGCCCCTTGACCGCACTGCGCTGCGGTCGATTCTGACCGAGCCGAAGAACTCGATAGTCAAGCAGTATGTACGGCTGTTCGACTTGGATGGTGTGAAGCTGACGTTTGAGGACGCGGCTTTGGACTATGTGGTGGATAAGGCTGTCGAATACCATTTGGGCGCCAGGGGCTTGCGCTCTATTGTCGAGTCCATCATGATGGATCCGATGTTTGAAATACCTGCGCGGAACGTGGCGGAATTTAAGGTGACGCTTGACTTTGCAAAGAAACAGATAGAAAAGACAAATATGGCTGTGCTGCAAGAGCGGCAGGGGTAGTTTCCTTTGGGCGTAGATGCGGGCGGCGGGGTCTTGATGCCTTTTTGTACGGCAAAGAATCGAAGCTCGAGAATCTTATATTGCCAACATTGATAAATAGATTGTTCTCTTTATTCATTTTTTCTTGGATTTATTTGCAAGTTTCACTTTGGACAAATAACTTTGTTTCCCATAGGTGGCTCGTAGGCCATGAAAGGTGAAACTATGACCAAAGTGACTAAAAACCTGTCCCTGCAAGAGGCTCTAAAATATTATTTTGGTTTTGACACGTTCAAGGGCGATCAGGCGAAAATCATCCAATGCCTGCTTGATGGCCATGACACGTTCGTGCTGATGCCGACGGGTGGCGGCAAGTCGCTGTGCTACCAGCTGCCGGCTTTGTTGATGGACGGAACGGCCATTGTCATCTCACCCCTGATTGCCTTGATGAAGAACCAGGTCGATGCCCTTAAACATTATAGCGAAGAGGACAGTGTCGCCCATTTCATCAACTCGTCTTTGAATAAGGGAAGTATTGAGCAGGTGAAGCAGGACGTGCTTTCGGGTAAGACGAAGCTCTTGTATGTCGCTCCCGAGTCGCTGACGAAAGACGAATACGTGGAGTTCCTGCGTGGCGTGAAAATATCATTCTATGCGATTGACGAGGCGCATTGCATCTCGGAGTGGGGGCATGACTTCCGCCCGGAGTACCGGAGGATACGTCCGATTATCAATGAAATAGGCGCAGCCCCCATCATAGCTCTGACGGCGACGGCTACGGACAAGGTTCGTGCCGACATCAAAAAGAATCTTGGAATTGTTGATGCCGTGGACTTTAAGTCCTCGTTCAACCGCCCCAACCTCTATTACGAGGTGCGCCCCAAGACGAAGGACGTGGATAAGGAGGTCATCAAGTTCATCAAACAGAACGAGGGGAAGAGTGGCATCATCTATTGCCTTAGTCGGAAAAAGGTGGAAGAGCTTGCGGGCATATTGCAGGCGAACGAAATCAAGGCGACGGCCTATCATGCGGGCCTTGATGCGACAACGCGCTCGCAGGCGCAGGACGACTTCATCATGGAGCGAACCGATGTGATTGTCGCGACGATAGCGTTTGGCATGGGCATTGACAAGCCCGATGTGCGGTTTGTCATACATTATGACATTCCCAAAAGCCTGGAGGGGTATTATCAGGAAACCGGGCGCGCGGGGCGCGATGGCGGTGAGGGCAAGTGCGTTGCTTTCTTTACCCGCAAGGACCTCCAGAAACTGGAGAAGTTTATGGAGGGAAAGCCTATCGCGGAGCAAGACATAGGCCGCCAGCTGTTGCGGGAAACGGCCAACTATTGTGAGTCGTCGGTTTGCCGTCGGAAATTACTGCTCCATTATTTTGGGGAGAACTATGAGCCCGACAATTGCGAGAATTGCGACAACTGCCTGTATCCCAAGAAAAAGGTGGAGGCAAAAAATGAGCTGCTGCTGCTGCTGAAAACCATTGCTGCTGTCAAGGAAAAATTCAAGACAGAGTATATCATCGACATCCTTATGGGCCATGAAACTGAAACCATCTTGGCTCATAAGCATGACAAGCTGGAGATGTTTGGCGAGGGTAGTGACGTGGAGGAAACCATGTGGACTGCGGTCGTCAATCAAGCCATGCTGTCAGAGTATGTCAAAAAGGATGTCGAGAACTATGGGATTCTGAAAGTAACCAAGGACGGAGCAAAGTTCATGAAAAAGCCGATTTCCTTCTTGGTGAAAGAAGACAACGACTTTGACGACGAATACGACATCATGGATGGCGATGGGGACGGCGGTGTGGACAAGGTGCTTTATGGAATGCTGATTGATTTGAGGAAGTCTTTGTCGAAGAAACTGCAAATTCCGCCCTATGTGATTTTCCAGGACAACTCTCTTGAGGCCATGTCCACTTTCTATCCGATTTCGCTGGAGGAGCTACAGAACATTCCGGGGGTAGGTGTGGGAAAAGCCAAGCGCTATGGGTCTGAATTTTGCGAGTTGATTAAGCGCCATTGCGAGGAAAACGAAATTGAACGTCCAACGGATATGCGTGTGCGGACTGTTGCCAACAAGTCGAAAATCAAGGTGAGCATCATTCAGAGCGTCGATAGGCAGGTGGCTCTCGACGACATCGCCCTGATGAAGGGCATAGAGTTTAGCGAGGTGCTTGACGAAATAGAGGCGATTGTGTATAGCGGCACCAAACTGAACATCGACTATTTCTTGGACGAGGTGATGGATGAAGACCGCATTGAGGACATTTATGAGTATTTCCGAGAGAGTGAAACCGATGACCTAGAAACTGCCATGGAGAGCCTTGACGAGGACTATACCGAGGATGAGGTGCGTTTGGTGAGAATCAAGTTTATTTCGGAAATGGCAAATTGACACTGCGCCCGACGACGGGAAACTGACGATAGTGGCATCGCCTTGATTATTTTAAGGTGGTGCTGTTTTTTTGTGGTAGCCGCACTTGCGTTATTCCGCAAGAAATCTGTAACTTTGCATGCAATAAAATTTCAATGTATGTCATCTTTTATTGCAGACAAGGTAGTGATGGAAGGCTTGACCTTTGATGATGTGCTGTTGATTCCAGCATATTCGGAGGTTCTTCCTCGAGAAGTTTCTCTTTCGACAAAATTTTCACGACACATCGATTTGAAAATCCCGTTCGTAACTGCGGCCATGGACACGGTTACGGAGGCGGCGATGGCTATCGCGATTGCACGCGAGGGCGGCATTGGTGTCATTCATAAGAACATGTCGATAGAAGAACAGGCGCGTCAGGTCGCTATTGTGAAGCGTGCGGAGAATGGCATGATTTATGACCCCGTGACCATCAAACGGGGCTCCACCGTAAAGGACGCGCTGGCCATTATGGCGGATTACCATATTGGTGGCATACCTGTGGTTGATGACAGAAACAAGCTGGTGGGTATCGTGACTAACCGCGACTTGCGTTTCCAAACCAATCTGAATCGCTTGATAGACGAGGTGATGACCAAGGACAAGCTGATTGTGACGCATCAGCAGACCAATCTTGACAAGGCTTCGCAGATTCTTTTGGAGCATAAGATTGAAAAACTGCCGGTGGTGGACGATGAAAACAATCTTATAGGACTGATTACGTACAAGGACATCACGAAGGCAAAAGACAAACCCATGGCCTGCAAGGACGAGAAGGGACGGCTTCGGGTCGCTGCGGGCGTTGGCGTGACGGCTGATACGTTCGAACGCATGGCTGCGCTGGTTAAGGCCGGTGTTGATGCCATCGTAATTGATACGGCACATGGACATTCTAAGGGCGTCATAGAAAAAGTGCGCGAGGCAAAACAAAACTTCCCGGAAGTGGACATCGTGGTGGGCAACATCGCTACAGGCGCAGCCGCGCGGATGCTGGTTGATGCCGGTGCGGATGCCGTGAAAGTGGGTATCGGCCCTGGCTCGATTTGTACGACGCGTGTGGTGGCAGGCGTTGGCGTTCCTCAACTTTCAGCGGTTTATGACGTGGCTTCGGCCCTGATTGGTACGGATGTCCCGCTGATAGCCGACGGCGGACTTCGCTACAGCGGTGATGTCGTTAAAGCTCTTGCTGCGGGCGGTAACTGCGTGATGATTGGCTCGCTGGTGGCAGGAACGGAGGAGGCTCCGGGCGAGACCATTCTGTTCAACGGACGAAAATTCAAGTCGTATCGTGGCATGGGCTCTTTGGAGGCGATGGAAAACGGGTCAAAAGACCGATACTTCCAGTCTGGCGTCGTGGAAGCGAAAAAACTCGTCCCTGAAGGTATTGCTGGACGTGTTCCTTATAAAGGTACAGTACAAGAGGTTGTTTATCAGCTCGTTGGTGGCTTGCGCTCCGGCATGGGCTATTGTGGCGCGAAAGACATTGACCGTCTGCATGAGGCGAAGTTTGTTCGAATCACTAATGCGGGTGTCTTGGAAAGCCATCCCCATGAGGTCATTATCACGAGCGAGGCGCCCAATTACAGCCGTCCCGAATAATTGGTGCTGATGTGCGGCTATAGGCGGACATTTGCGTTGGGAAGCCATGTGGTGTAGATGTCGCCGTGATGTCTGCGTTCGGAATTGTTAAAAAACTCTTATATAGGTGGCTGTCAAAAAAACTGGCAGCCATTTATTGTTTTTTTGCGTAACTTCGCGACGTATTTGTTTTTGCGTATCAACAAAAAACACAATTGGAAAATGAAAAGACTTAGCTTGGTGTCAGTAGGCTTGCTCTTTGGGATGAATGTCATGGCGCAAACGAATGCCGACCCAATTATCATGCGTATCAACAACATTCCGGTTACTCGATCCGAGTTCGAATATTCCTACAATAAAAACAATTCTGACGGCGTGCTCGACAAAAAGGGCGTAAAGGACTATGTCCCGTTGTTCATTGACTTCAAACTCAAGGTGGAGGCCGCAAAAGATGCGGGTATAGACACTCTCTCGTCCATTCGCACCGAATTGTATGGCTATCGTGAGCAGATGGTGATTCCAACGGTTGTGGATAGTGGCTACATTGAGCGCGAGGCTCGCAAGACCTACGACGACACGGCCGCTCGCTTTGGCGGCGAGGATTTGCTGAATGCCTCCCATATTTTGGTGCTGTTGCGCCAGGACGCCGATGAGTCGGAGGAGGTGAAAGCAAAAGCACGCATCGATTCCATCTACAAGGTGCTGAAGGACGGTGCAGACTTTGCAGACGTGGCCAAAGCTTGCTCCGACGACAAAGGGTCGGCTGCGCGCGGTGGGTTGCTCGGGCAGTTTGGCAAGGGAATGATGATTCCTGATTTCGAAAAAGCCGCTTATGCGATGCAGTCTGGCGAGATGTCCGCTCCAGTTAAGACGACAGTGGGGTGGCACATCATCAAAATGAACGACCGGCATCCGTTTGAACCTTATGAATACCACCGTTCCAATATCATCAAGTTTCTTGAACAACGTGGCGTGCGGGATATGGCGGCCAATGCTTACATTGATTCCCTCGCACGGCAAGGTGGTGTAGAACGCCAGGCGGTGGTCGATAGCTTGTTCGGAGCACTCGTTGCGCGCGATGCGGAGTCGAAAAATCTTGCCCAAGAATATTATGACGGGACGCTCATGTATGAGATTTGTAAGGCGCAGATTTGGGATAAGGCCGCGAAAGATTCTGATGGCATGGCGGCCTATTTCAAGGCCAACCGTGCGAAGTACGCATGGACAGAGCCTCGTTATCGTGGAATTGTGATTCATGCTAAAGATGCCGCAGCCGTAAAACGGGCAAAGAAAGTCATCAAGGGGGTAAATGAAGACGAGTGGTCGAAGACTATTGTCGAGGCTCTCAATAATGATTCTGTTAAACTCGTCCGTGTGGAGCGTGGACTTTACAAAAAAGGCGAGAATAAAGCAATAGACAAATTTGTGTTCAAGACTGTTACAGCCTACGAAGGGATGAAAGACTATCCTGCTACGGCCGTTTGTGGCAAGAAGCTCAAACAGCCACAAACATACATGGATGTGCGCGGTCAGGTGGCCACGGATTATCAAACGGAGCAGGAAAAGCGTTGGGTGGAGACGCTCCGTCAGAAATATACGTACAGCGTGGACGACTCCGTACTGGAGACTGTCAATAATCATTGAATTTGAAATGAAAATATTAAGAGGTCTTGCACTTGTGTTGCTCATGCCCCTTTCGCTGGCTTGGGGATGGGCGCAGGATAATGTGATTGACGAGGTTATTTGGGTGGTGGGAGAAGAAGCCATTTTGAAATCCGACGTAGAGCAGGCGCGTATTGAGGCACAAGTGCAAAGACAACATTTGGCTGGTGATCCTTACTGCGTTATCCCTGAACAGCTGGCCATTCAAAAATTGTTTCTTCATCAGGCCGCCATCGATAGTATTGAGGTGACTGACAGTGAAGTACTGCAGAAAGTAGAGGAGCAGATGGACTACTATGTTCAAAAGATCGGCTCGAAAGAGAAAATGGAGGAGTATTTCGGACGAACGTCGTCGCAGATACGGGAACAGCTTTTCCAGCGTGTCAAGGAGGAAATGATTATCAGCGAGGTGCGCCTTAAGCTGGCGGGCGACTTGAAAGTGACACCAGCACAAGTGCGTCGCTACGTTAAGGAACTCCCCGAGGACAGCTTGCCTTTCATCCCAACTCAACTTGAGGTGCAGATTCTTGTGCGCAAACCAGTGGTCGCGCCGGCGGAGATAGAGCGTGTGAAGAACGAACTCCGTGACTACACCGAACGTGTGAATTCTGGCCAATCGCAGTTCTCGACGCTGGCACTGCTTCATTCCGAAAATCGCGAGACGGGAGCGCGTGGTGGAGAATGGGGCTTTACGGGACGGCGGCTGCTTACTCCCGAGTTTGCGTCTGTTGCGTTCAATCTCACCGACCCCAAGACCGTGTCGAAGATAGTGGAGGATGAGTATGGCTTCCACATCATACAACTGATTGAGAAACGAGGCGATCGCGTGAATGTTCGTCACATTTTGCGCAAACCGCGTGTGAGCGATGCCGAACTCACCGCTTGCTTGAATCAGATGGATAGTATCCTTGCCTACGTCACCGACAACAAGTGTACATTTGAAGAGGCTGTGACCAACACGTCTCAAGACCCCGATACCAGGGCCAACTATGGTATCATGGTGAATAAGAATGAGGAAAGCTCTCTCTATGGAACTCCGCGTTTTGAAATGAAAGATTTGCCGACGGAAGTTGCCCGGGCTGTGGCCAATCTTAAAACGGGGGAAACTTCCAAAGCCTTTGTCATGGTGGATAAGAACGGCAAAGAAGTGGTTGCAGTCGTTAAGTTGCGCAATCGTGTCAATGGGCATCGTGCGACCATGCGTGACGACTATCAGGCGTTGCAAAATGCTTTGCTCGATAAACTTGGAGAGGAAAAAACAGACGAATGGATACGCAAAATGCAGAAAACCACCTACATCCGTATCAATGAAGACTGGAAAAACTGTGAATTCCGTTATCCTGGCTGGGTGAAGTAATTGGATGTTTGTGTGGACGGGTGGCTCGTGGTGCAGGATTTGTGGTTTTTAGCATCAATCCGTAATGTGTTCAGCGGCCTCGATGTGGCGATGTAGTGAAAAGACTTTCTTTTCACGGCGATTCTTGATTTTTCTTTTTGCGCGACCGTTGTGAACGGACAGGGATAAAATGGAAAAAAATAAAAGAACGACGACAAGATGCAGTACGAGGCTGCTTTTCAGTCTCGCATTGCTTTTGTTTTCTGTGGCAGCCGTGGCTGTGATGCCGGATAAGCGTCCGCGTCGCTCTCCTACGGACAAGCGCATTCATCTTATCCACAGCGATGTACTCTATAAGAATTGGGAAGATCCACGCGCGGAGGTGCTGGTGGGCCATGTGCAGCTTAGCCACGAAGGCGTGTTCATGGACTGCGATAGCGCCAAATTCTATCGTGAGGATAATTCTTTCGACGCTTTTGGTAATGTGCGCATGATGCAAGGCGACACGCTGAAACTGTTTTGTGACACGCTCTATTACGATGGCTTCGAGATGCGGGCGCGCGCCCGGGGAAAAGTCGTCATGCATCACAAAAAGACACGCCTTGAAACTGAAAATCTTGACTACGACCGCGCTTATGGCGTGGGCATGTATATGGATGGCGGCACGCTCTACGACGCTGACAACGTGCTGGTGTCCGACTGGGGGCAATACACGCCGTCGGCGCACGAGGCGTTTTTTACTGACAATGTACATCTGACCAACCCCCGCTTTTCGCTTGTCTCAGATACCCTTTTTTATTATACGGACACGGAGCGGGCGCGCATCCTTTCGCCCACCAATATTACTTCGCACGACGGCACTTTCGTTTACGGCATTCGTGGCGACTACGACACGAAGTCGGGAAAGGCAAGTCTGATGGACCGCTCGTACATTATCAAGGACATGCGGCGCATCGAGGGGGACAGCCTCTACAGCGACAAGGAAACAGGGGTGGACGAGGCTTTTGGCCATGTCGTCCTGACCGACGAGGAGAACGATTGCAAGCTGACGGGAAACTATTGCAAGTATTTCGAACAGACGGGCGATGCCGTGGCGACGGACAGCGCGGTCGTCTATGAGTATTCGTCGGGCGACACGCTGTATGTGCACGCCGACACCCTGAAGATGTTTACGTTTAACCTTGGCACGGACTCCGTGACGCGCAACCTCCATGCCTACCATCATGTGCGGATGTACCGCACCGATGTGCAGGGCGTGTGCGATTCTTTGGTCACCATCCAGCACGACTCTTGCACCTACATGTATGGACAGCCCATTCTTTGGAACGACGAACAGCAGGTGTTCGGCGAGGAAATTCGCATCTACAACAATGATAGCACCATCGACTGGATCCACATCATCAACCAGGCCATGACGGTGGAGCGGAAGGACTCCGTCTCCTTCAACCAGGTGGCGGCGCGTGAGATGTTCTGCTACTTTCGTGGCGGCGAGATAGAGCGGAACGAGGCGCATGGCAATGTCTATGTGGTTTATTTCATTGACGAGGACGATGGCTATCGCATCGGGATGAACTATACGGAAACCACCGACATGAAGATGTACATGGCCAATCGGAAGGTGGAGCGAATATGGATGCCTACGTCGTCAGGCACGATGTTCCCCGACTTGAAAATACCCTCGGACAAACGCTACCTCGCTGGCTTCGCGTGGTTCGACTACATACGCCCCCGTGACAAGCACGACATCTACGAATGGCGGGCGAAGGACAGCAAGAATGTCCTGAAGAAGACAGCTCCGCGCACAGTCCCGTTGCAGAAGCTCGGCGATGTCGGGCGTGATTGAGGCTGCCGACCCAATGTGTTGTCCGAACTTAAACCAAAGGAAACATGAGCTTGTTCAGAGTAAGAAAACCACGCGCATTCCACCACAACTACATCTATTACGACCCGCGCAAGGAGAAATTGCAAAAGATTAAGGAGGGGGCGGAGCGTGACCTTGGCATGCGTCCCCCGAAAGAATTTACCCCGGAGGATATTCGCGGGAAGTTCGTGAACGCCACGAGCCACCTGCGCCGTCGCAAGGAAAGCAAGCGGAAGCACCTTTCCAGTGGCGTGCTGATACTGATTATCGTGGGGCTCATCCTGTTGATGCGGTATCTTTACACGGGACGCGTGTTTTGACACCGGGACATCGAGGACTGACAACTGTGCACGCTTATGGACGACATCATACATCTTTTGCCCGACTCCGTCGCCAACCAAATTGCGGCGGGTGAAGTGGTTCAGCGCCCGGCCTCCATTGTGAAAGAAATGGTGGAGAACGCCATTGATGCGGGCGCGACCCGTGTGCAGGTGCTGGCGACCGACGGGGGGAAGACGTGCGTCCAGGTTATCGACGACGGGAAGGGTATGTCGGAGACCGACGCACGCCTTTCTTTTGAGCGCCATGCGACATCGAAGATTTCTTCCGCTGCCGATTTGTTCAGCCTGCACACCATGGGGTTCCGTGGCGAGGCGCTGGCTTCGATTGCCGCCGTTGCGCAGGTGGACTTGAAGACGCGCCGTGCGGTCGACGAACTGGGGACGTACATCCAGGTTGCCGGATCGAAGGTGGAACGCCAAGAACCCATTGCGTGTCCCGTGGGAAGCAATTTCGCCGTAAAAAATCTGTTCTTCAATGTTCCCGCTCGCAGGAAATTCTTAAAATCGAACCAAACGGAGATGTCGAACATCGTGTCGGAGTTCGAGCGCATCGCCTTGGTCTATCCCGACATCGCTTTCACCCTGTGCAACAATGGGACGGAAGTCTATCGGCTGGATGCGTCCTCTGCCCGCCAGCGGATTCTCGACGTGTTCGGCAGGAAGGTGAACACCGACTTGCTGTCGATAGGCGCGGAAACCTCCATTGTCAGAATCTCCGGCTATGTGGGCAAGCCCGAGTCGGCGCGGAAAAAAGGCTCTCACCAGTTCTTCTTTGTAAACGGGCGCTACATGAAGAACCCCTATTTCCATAGCGCGGTGATGCACGCATTCGACAACCTCGTGCCTGCGGGCGAGCACGTTTCCTACTTCATCTACCTGACGGTGGAGGCATCGACCATCGATGTGAATGTCCATCCAACGAAGACGGAAATCAAGTTCGACAACGAGCGCGAGATATGGCAGATTCTGTCGGCCGTGGTCAAAGAGGCTTTGGGGAAGTACAGCAATGTGCCGGTCATCGATTTCGACGTGGCCGACCGCCCGGACATTCCCGCCATGGGGCAGGGCAATCCAGCCCCGAAGATGCCGCAAAGTACGGGCTTTTACAACCCTTTTGAGGCCGCAGGCCGAAAGAAAGACCCGTACCGCTCGGAATGGCAGCGGCTCTACTCCGGCTTGGAGACCTTCGAGCGGAAGCCGGATGCCGGAAAGGCTGTTCGCGGCAGCCTGTTGAACGCCGAGGAGGAAGTCGTGCTGGAGGGGCTTGTGCGCGCCCGGGGGGACGAGGCGCAGCCGACGCTGTGGAGCGACGCGGAGGCCGACGCCGTGAAGAACATGGACGCCGATGAAATCGCGCAGCTTCCGTGCTTCCAATACAGGGGGCGCTTCCTTGTGCTGCCATCCCCGAACGGCTTGATGTTTGTCGACCAGCACCGGGCGCATGTGCGCATCCTGTACGAGGAGTATATGCAGCGCATCACGACCCGCAGCAGGGTGTCACAACGGCTTCTCTTCCCGGAAGTCGTCCAGTTCTCCCAGAACGAGTGCTTGACGGTAGAGGCGGTCATGGACGAGCTGGAGAGCATCGGCTTTGAGCTGTCGAACCTTGGCGGCGGCTCCTACTCCGTCATGGGCGTCCCGTCGGGCATCGACGGCCTTAACCCCGAAAAGCTCCTTCACGACTTGGTGTATGTGGCGATGGAGCGAGGCACAAGCGTGAAGAGCGAGGTGGGGGAGTCCATTGCGCTGGCCATGGCGCAGTCGGCCGCAATCGTGTATGGCCAAGTGCTGACGGCCGACGAAAGCTCGCACTTGCTTTCCCAACTGTTCCGCCTGCCCACCCCGATGCGCACGCCCGACGGGAAAATCGTATTCAACTTTGTGGAACATCGCGCCATTGAACACCTGTTCGGGTAGGATGCTTCCAAGCCTTTTCTAAAGTTTTTATAATCAACCTCTTGCGTGTTCTTAAAAAAACACTGCGGAGGGGGCCGGAAAACGTCTGCGGAGAAAATAATTTTTGTCCGCGGACGAAATGTATTTTGTCCGCGGAGCGCGGGACTTTTCTCTGCGGAGTTTTTTACGGCATTTTTGCGCGCTGCAAGTACTTGATTTCCAGTAGGGCCTGTCGTTGCAAGGAAGAACGGCCCGCTCGCCCCCGCTATGGGGCATTGCGTGCGCTTTTCCGTTTGTTCTTCACGGGAAATCGGCATCTGGCTCTTTTAACGCTACTTAAATGTTAAAAAAACGTTTTTTTTGAGCGGAACGTTGTGCGGCATTAAAGAATAAATAGTATTTTTGCACAAAAGTTGGAGCGGATTATGTCCTTTTGTCCGTAAAGAGGGAAGATGTTAGAGTGTTCTTTTACTCTTGTGATGTGGGGCTAATCTCACGGAGATTTGAGACGAAATGCTTGGCTTGAAAGATAACTAAAATATTTGTTGTTTTATTAAAAAAGTATTTATGAAAAAGTTAATGGTTGCGCTGGCTATTGCTGGCCTTGGCACTGCAGCTGCAAATGCTCAGTCCACGTCGATCGAAACTCCTTCTAAGTACACCGTTGCAACAAACTCGTTCTGGAGCAACTGGTATGTACAGGTTGGTGTTGACATGGCACTTCAGAACCCTTATGGCGCAAAAGACTGGTCCGACAACGTGTTCCCTAACGGTAAGTCGTTCGGCGTTGACGTTGCTTTGGGCAAGTGGTTCACACCTGGTCTCGGGCTCCGCGGCAAGCTGCTGTGGGAGAACGGCATCATTGAGAACAAGCACCAGAACTACAGCGGCAACTACGGCGGCCGTACCGGCAACTCCCAGTGGACTCCCGAGTACGACGACGGTGGCTACGCTGCTCTCTATGGCGACGTGATGTTCAACCTCAGCAACATGTTCTGCGGTTACAGCGAGACTCGCGTTTGGAACTTCATCCCCTACCTCCGTGCCGGTGTCCTCCGCAGCTTCCAGTACAGCCAGTACACTCCGGCTCTCGGCGGCGGTATCGAGAACACTTGGCGTCTGTCCAAGCATGTCAACGTCTACCTTGACCTTGCTTACACGACAACGACAGCTCGTTTCGTTGGCTACCACGCAGCTCCCGACCACGACCACGCTACAAACCATGGCATCGTGACCGCAGACCTCGGTGTGCAGTTCAACCTTGGCAAGAGCACGTTCGACAAGGCCGTTTCTCTCAGCGCATACAACGCACTTGCAGCCCAGAGCGAAGAGGCTCTTGCTAAGCTCCGTGCAGAGCTCGACCGCGAGCGCGCTATCAACGCCGACCTCCGCGCTCAGCTTGCCAAGAAGCCCACGTCCACTGTCCAGACCGAGAAGATTGTTGCAAGCTCGGCTACTTCCGTATTCTTCGACCTCAACTCCACGAAGATCAACTCTCAGAAGGATCTCGTGAACCTCGACGCTGTTGCCAAGGTTGCCAAGGATTCTGGCGCTAAGGTTGTCGTTACGGGTTCTGCCGACAGCAAGACGGGTTCTTCCGCTTGGAACCAGAAGCTGTCTGAAGGCCGTGCGCAGGCCGCTGTTAATGCGCTCGTTGAGCGTGGCGTAAGCCGTGACAAGATTGAGGTGAAGGCCGTTGGTGGCATCAACGAGGTAAGCCCGTATCCCCTCAACCGCCGTGCCGTTATCGAGCTGAAGTAATCTCTGCTGCCAGAGTTGGCAAGTCAAGGGGTGTTGCCACAACGGCGACACCCCTTTTTGCTGCGCGCGGCCGGCGGATGACGCTGGCGAAAAACCGACCGGTTTGTTTGCCTGTTGGGAAAAAAGCCGTACCTTTGCATGGCTTTTGGAGGAGGGCGCGCGGCCCGCTTCCTTAGGGCCAAGACAAACGGGAGACGGGGTATAGCGCAGTTGGTAGCGTTCCTGGTTTGGGACCAGGCGGTCGCGTGTTCGAGTCACGCTGCCCCGACAGATGAAAGACGGGGGCGTTTAGCTCAGCTGGTTCAGAGCGTCTGCCTTACAAGCAGAGGGTCGGCGGTTCGAATCCGTCAACGCCCACATTCGAGAGGAATAGCCCCCAAGAGGGTTCGTTCCTCTTTTCTTGTTGATGGGCCAAGTCTTTGGCTTGTGAAACCGGCAATGCCGGCACTTTGGACCGATATGGCGCGAGACAACAACTGGAAAGAACGGCTGGGAATGGTGTACTCCACCAATCCCCGTTTTGACTTCGACACCGGCGAGGGACTGGAGCAGGAGACGCTTCCGAAGGAGCGGCAGGAACTGCGCGTGTCCATCGAGAAGGCCGGAAGGGGCGGCAAGGTCGTCACGCTGGTCAAAGGCTTCGTGGGGGCGGAGGCTGACCTGAAGGCTCTTGGCAAACTGCTGAAGACGAAATGCGGCGTAGGGGGCAGCGCGAAGGATGGCGAAATCCTGGTTCAGGGCGACCACAGGCCGAAGGTGCTCCAGCTGCTGCTGGCAGAGGGCTATACCCGTTCAAAGTGATTCTCCCTCCGCTTCTCTCGGCGTTTTGAGGCAGGACGGAGCAAGGGGGGGCTGTGAGGGCTAACAGGTTGCCAGTCTCTGCATTAAAAAATGCAAATCATCCGATAATATACGGAAAAGTCGTATCTTTGCAAGCGTATTGAGAATATACGGAGGGGGAATGGCGCGGGAATTTGCACGTTCTCCTGCTAAACAGAAAGACTATGAGCAAAATCATTGCATTGGCCAACCAGAAGGGCGGGGTAGGAAAGACCACGACAACCATCAACCTTGCGGCATCGTTGGCAACGATGGAACAGAAAGTGCTGGTCGTCGATGCCGACCCACAGGCTAATGCGTCGTCCGGCTTGGGCGTTGATATCCAATCTGTTGAAACTTCCATATACGACTGCATCATCAGTAATGTTATCAGCGCCTCCAACCGGCAGGAGAAGCCCATAGACCCGCACGAGGCCATCTACACGTCCGACATCGAGGGGCTGGACATCATCCCCAGCCACATCAACCTCGTGGGGGCGGAAGTGGAGATGATCAACCTCTCCCACCGGGAACTGGTGCTGCGCAACGTGCTTGAGCCATTGAGAAAAGAATACGACTACATCCTGATTGACTGCTCCCCCTCCCTGGGCTTGATTACGACCAACTCGCTGACTGCTGCGGACTCGGTGATTATCCCAGTCCAGTGCGAGTATTTTGCCTTGGAGGGAATCAGCAAGCTGTTGCAGACCATCAAGATTATCAAGTCGAAACTGAATCCGAGTTTGGAAATCGAGGGCTTCCTGCTGACCATGTTCGACTCTCGTCTGAAACTGGCCAACCAGGTGTACGACGAGGTGAAGCGGCATTTTCAGGAGCTTGTCTTCAAGACCGTCATCCAGCGCAACGTCAAGTTGAGCGAGGCTCCGGGGCATGGAATCCCCTGCCTGCTGTATGACATCACGTCGGTGGGCGCAAAGAACTATTTGGCGCTGGCCAAGGAGGTGATAGAGAAGAATGCGCCGAAATCCTGATTCTTTTGGTTCTTAACAATGGCAGTAAAGAAAAAATACAGCGGGGCTCTCGGCCGCGGCCTTGACGCCCTGATTTCTACCGAGGACATCCGCACGGAAGGCTCCTCCACCATCAACGAAGTCGATATCCGCCTGATAGATGCCAATCCGCACCAGCCGCGTCGGGAGTTCGACGAAGAGGCTTTGCAGGAACTGGCCGACTCCATCGCGGAAATTGGGATTATCCAGCCCATCACCCTCCGGCAGATGGAAAACGGACGCTACCAGATCATTGCGGGAGAGCGCCGCTGGCGGGCGTCGCAAAAAGCCAATTTGACATCCATCCCTGCCTATATTCGCACGGCGGACGACGAGAACGTGATGGAAATGGCGCTGATTGAGAACATCCAGCGTCAGGACTTGAACTCTGTAGAGATAGCCCTTGCCTATCAGCATCTGATTGACCAGTACGGACTTACGCAGGAAAAGCTCGCCGACCGCGTCGGGAAGAAGCGGACGACCGTGGCCAACTTCCTGCGCCTGCTGAAACTGCCGGCTCCCGTGCAGGTGGCCCTTCAGAATCACGAGATAGACACGGGCCACGCGCGGGCCTTGCTCGCCCTCGACAATCCGAAGCAGCAGGTGAAGCTGTTTAAGGAAATCCAGCAGAAAGGCTATTCTGTCCGCAAGGTGGAGGAACTGATTCGGGGGCTGAAAGAGGGCGATTCCGATGGCTCTCCCCGTCCGGTGTCGGCGAAGACGCAACTTTCGGGCGAATATGAGGCGATGAGGCAACAGTTGGCCGACACTCTTGGAACGGCGGTGAAGATGACCTGCTCTCCCAAGGGCGCGGGAAAAGTTACGTTCTCTTTTAATGACGTGGACGAGTTGAGGAGAATACTTGCTTTGATTGCAAAGTAGTTCTCTTAATGCCAGGTGGAAGTGATGTCGCTGTATAGGATGCTCATTGCCGTTGCGCTGCTTTTGCCTTTTGGCGGCGAGGGCTTCGCACAGGAGCAGTCGGGGGATTCACTGGCGGCAGAAACAAGGGCGGACAGCCTGTATAAGGAGATAGACATAGCGGGGGAGGCGGACTCGTTGGTGGAAGAGGCCGGGCGCTTGTTGGAGGCCTCTGCCGACTCGTTGCAGCAGATGCAGGCCGTGCTGGCGAAAAGCCTGCAATGGCAGCCCGACCCGAAAAAGGCCATGTGGCTTGCCATCGTCTTTCCCGGAGGGGGGCAGATATACAATCGCAAGTACTGGAAATTGCCGCTGTTTTATGGCGGATTCATTGGCTGCATTTATGCCATGAACTGGAACAACACGATGTACCACGATTACTCTCAGGCCTACATCGACATCATGGACGACGATCCGAACACCAAGAGCTATGAGAACTTCCTGCCTTCGTCGTATGACGTGAATGCCAACATGGAGCGTTTGCAGACGCTTTTCCAGCGGAAAAAGAACTATTACCGGCGCTACCGCGACCTTAGCATCTTCTGCATGATTGGCGTTTATGCACTCTCCATCATCGACGCATACGTGGATGCGGAGCTGTCGAGTTTCGACATCGGCCCGGACTTGAGCATGAAGGTGCGCCCGTCGGTGTTTTCCGACCGCCAAACCGCCATGCGTCCGACGGGGAACACGTCGAATCATTACGGAGTGCAATGCTCGCTTACTTTCTGACCCCATCAAGATATGTACAGAACCATGGAACGAACATTTTTGATATTACTCTTTTCCCTATTGGCGACGTGTGGCGTTCGCGCGCAAACGGAACAGCCTTTTGCCGGCACTGTTGCCAATGGCGACAGCATTGATTTGACGGCGGGCATGGCTGCGGACGAAGACGAGCTGATGAACGATTACAACAACCGGACGAACCTGTCCGAGGGCGTAGCCGTGGCGCGCGACCTGCCTTATGACGACCAGCTGATTCTTAATCGCCTCTCGCGCATCCCGACAACCATCGACCTCCCTCTTAACGACGTGACCCGCAAGTACATCGACACGTACAGCAACCGCATGCGCCGCTCCGTGTCCATCATGCTGGGGGCGGCCAACTTCTATATGCCCATCTTTGAGGAGGCGCTCGAGCGCTACAGCCTCCCTCTTGAGTTGAAATATCTTCCCGTCATCGAGTCGGCCCTTCGTCCGTCGGCCACCTCTCGCGCCGGCGCGTCGGGGCTTTGGCAGTTCATGCCGGCAACGGGAAAGCACTACGGCCTGGAAATCAATACGCTGGTGGACGAACGCCGCGACCCGCTCAAGTCGAGCGAAGCAGCCGCGCGCTATCTCCGCGATTTGTACAAGATGTTCGGGGACTGGGGACTGGCCATCGCTGCGTATAATTGCGGCGAATACAATGTCCAAAAGGCGCTGCTGCGGCTTGGCGACAAGTCGGACACGAAGGACTACTGGTCGATTTACAACAGCCTGCCCCACGAAACGCGAGGCTATGTGCCGGCTTTCATCGCGGCGACCTACATCATGAACTATTATTGCGAGCATGGCATCACGCCGATGGAGGCCACGCTTCCTGCGGCGTCCGACACCATTGTCGTCGTTCGCGACGTGAAATTCTCGCAGATAGCTTCCGTCTGCAACGTGACGACGGACGAACTGCGCGCGCTGAATCCTCAGTATCGTCACGATATCGTGCCGCAAACCTATGCCGTCCGGCTTCCCGCCCAGTCCATCGAGCTGTTCATCACCCACGAGGACAGCATCTATGGGCTGGTGCCGACGGCTGCATTGGCCAGTGCCTCCTCCCCCTCGGCGGAGGCAGGGTCGGAACTTGCGCAAGAGGCGGCGCAGGAAGCGGCTCAGAATGGCCGGAGCAATGGCGCGCAGCGGGCAGCGGCGACCAGCAGCCGCAGGTCGCGTAACTCGCGCTCCAGCCGCAACCAGACGAAGAAAGTGTCGGTGCGCAACGGCGACTCCCTCTCGTCCATCGCTCGCCGCAATGGTACGACCGTTGCCAACCTGCGCCGGCTCAACAACCTGCGCGGAAACATGATTCACCCCGGTCAGCGCATCCGCGTCAAATAGGCCGCTGGCCTCGGCTTGCCCTTGGCCTGTCCATAACGCAGGTTTTCTCCGCTCTTATATCTCACAACTATGGATGATGTTCAGAACAAAGAGGACATGGAGGAGAAAATGGTGAACGATGCGTTCGACCATCTCATCCAGTCCTATCTTGCAAGTCCCCACCGGAAGAAGGTTGAAATCATCACAAAGGCTTTCAACTTTGCCAAGCACGCGCATAAGGGCGTGCGCCGTCTGTCGGGCGAACCATATATCATGCATCCTTTGGCCGTTGCCCAAATCGTCTGTACGGAAATCGGGCTTGGCAGCACCTCCATCTGCTCGGCGCTGCTCCACGATGTCGTCGAGGACACCGACTACACGGTCGAGGACATCGAGAATATGTTCGGCCCGAAAATCGCACAGATTGTCGATGGACTGACCAAAATCGCGGGCGGCATATTCGGCGAGAACGCATCTGCCCAGGCGGAGAACTTCAAGAAGCTGCTGCTCACCATGAGCGACGACATCCGCGTGATTCTCATCAAGATTGCCGACCGCTTGCACAACATGCGCACCCTGGGGTCGCAGGCGAAGAACAAGCAGTACAAGATTGCCGGCGAAACGCTGTACATCTATGCCCCCTTGGCCAACCGGCTGGGGCTGAACACCATCAAGGCGGAGCTGGAGGACCTGAGCTTCAAGTACGAACATCCGGTCGAGTATGCAGAGATAGAGACGAAGCTGGCCAGCACGGAAGCCGAGCGCAACACCGTGTTCGAGGAATTCACGAAGCCCATTCGCGCCTGCCTAGACGCGCAGGGCGTGAAGTACGAAATCAAGGCCCGCATCAAGTCGCCCTATTCCATTTGGAGCAAGATGCAGAGCAAGCACGTCCTGTTTGAGGACATCTACGACATCCTGGCCGTCCGCATCATTTTCGACCCGGCGAGCGCGCAGACCGAGCTCAACGAATGCTTCAACATCTATGTGAACATCAGCAAAATCTATCGCTCGCACCCCGGCCGTTTGCGCGACTGGGTCAATCATCCCAAGGCGAACGGCTACCAAGCCCTCCATGTGACGCTCATGTCCAGCAAGGGCGAATGGATAGAGGTGCAGATACGGAGCCGGCGCATGGACGAGATTGCGGAGAAGGGCTTCGCCGCGCACTGGAAGTACAAGGAGGGCGCCAAGGGGGAGACGGAGAGCGAGACGGAGCTCGACAAGTGGCTGACGACCATCAAGGAGATTCTCGATGACCCGCAGCCTGACGCCATGGACTTTCTCGACACCATCAAGCTGAATCTGTTCGCGTCCGAAATCTTCGTGTTTACGCCGAAGGGCGAGCTGCGGACGCTGCCGGTGGGCAGTACGGCGCTCGACTTCGCTTTCTCCATCCACACCTTCGTCGGAAGCCACTGCATCGGGGCGAAGGTGAACCACAAGCTGGTGCCGATGAGCCACAAGCTCCAGAGCGGCGACCAGGTGGAGGTGCTGACCTCCAAGTCCGCCCACGTGCAGCGTTCGTGGCTGAACATCGCCACCACGGCCAAGGCAACGACCAAAATTCTGGCCATCCTTCGGCGCGAGGAGCGCGAGGCACGCAAGGCGGGAGAGAAGATGCTCGACGATTTCTTCAAGAAGCAGGACTTGCCCAAGGATACGATCAGCATCGAGCGCATCTGCCATCTCCACGAATGCAGCAAGGCCGACGAGCTCTACACGCTGCTGGGCGAGGGGACGGTGCAGCTGGGCGACAGAGAGGTCGATTTGCTGCGGGGGCGCACGGGCAGCGGCGGGTGGAAGCGCTTCTTCACGTTTGGCCTCAAATCGAAGAGCAAGGAGGAGAAGCCCGGCGACCGCTTTGTGGTGGGCAAGGACTTCGACCGCCGGCAGGTGCTGTCGCTGACGGAAACAACCATACAGAGCAAGTACACCCTGTCCGAATGCTGCAAGCCCATACCGGGCGACCCCGTCATGGGCTTCATCAGCGACGACAACCACATCTATGTGCACAAGCTGCAATGCCCCGTCGCCGCCCGGCTCAAGGCCAACCGCGGCAACCGTGTGCTGGCGGCGCAGTGGCAGATGGGGAAAACCATGCTCTTCCCCGTGAACATCAGCATGCAGGGCATCGACAAGCTGGGGCTGTTCAACCGTGTGACACAGGTGATTTCCCAGCAGCTCAACGTCAATATGCACAAAATCATGGTGGAGTGCGACGACGGAGTTTTCAATTGCACCATCCAGCTCTTTGTGCACGACACGCAGGAGGTCGATCAGCTCGTCAGCAGCCTGAGGGCGGTGGAGGACATCACCAGCGTCGTGCGGCTCTGAAGCGGCTTTTTGGGAAAAAGGGAAAAGGAAACGGGACAGCTTGAATGCGCCAGCTCATCACGGCGCGGCAAGTTGTCCCGTTTCCTTTTCCCTTTCCCCTCCATCCGCTCCGCTGTCCCCCCCCCACCGCCGGTGGCTTTCCATGCAGCAAGAAGGGCCGCCCCGTCTCCGTCGAGAGAGAGGGGCGGCCCTGCGTATGGCGGCCCGGCACCGGTGCCGGATCCGCTCCGTCATGCCGTCACTTCTTCATCACCTTCTGCCCGTCCACGACATAGACGCCGCGCGGAAGCTGGTCGAGCGGGGCCGTGAGGCGCACGCCCGAGAGCGTGTAGGTGCCCTCGCGGCGGGGCGCGTCAACGACCGTCGTGCCGATGCCCACGGACGTCGGGAGGATGAGCACTTCCTCGGTCACAAACCTGCCGTCCTTTATCAGCGCGCCGCCGTCGAACGCCGCGCCCGCCGGCGTGACGACATGACAGTCCTTGAGCGTCACCGACGCGAAGTTGCAGATGGCCCCGACCGACCCTATGGCGCGCACGGTGGCGTTCTCGATGGCGAGGGTCTCACTCCCCTTGTTGCCTGTGATTCCGTACGGGAGGAGCTTGGCGGTGAGGTCGAGGTCGCGGACGGTGCAGGACGCGCCGTTCTCCACGAGAATGCCGCGGTCCCAGGAATAGACACTGAGCGAGGGCGCCCCAGCCCCGGGCTTGCCTGCAATCGCGGTGGATGCGTCCAAGAGGATGCTGGGGTTAAAGCCGGATGTCATCGCGCACTGCCCCTCCACCTCGACGGTCAGCCCGTCCACGTTCCCGTTCACGATGCAATGGAGGGCCTCCGTCGTCTCGATGGCGGCGTCCTTGAGCCGCAGCGTCTTGGTCGCGGGGTCGTAGGTGGCGGTGCCCGTCACGCCGGGGATGGCGGAGAGGTCGTCCTTGTTCGCGTCGGTCACCGGCACGCCGCAGATGTACAGGCCATAGCTCCTGCCGATGACCGCCTCGCCGGTCACCGCCTCGCCGTCCTGTTTCAGCGTGCCGCCGTCGAACGCCGCGCCCTCGGGCGTGAGAACCATGCAGTCTTTGAGCTCCACCGAGCTGAAGTTGCAGATGCTGCCTTGCCCGCCCGTGGCGCGCACGGTGGCGTTCTCGATGGTGAGGGGCCTGTTTTCGCCAAAGATTCCATACGTCTGGCCCGTGGCGGTGAGGTCGAGGTCGCGGATGGTGGTGATCGCTTCCGGATTATGAATCGCCCTAATGCCGTAGTCTCCGGCAAAAACACTGAGCGAGGGAGCTACAGCCCCGGTCTTTCCTGTAATCGTGGAGTTCGACCCAAGCTCAATGCCTGTCTTGGCAGATGTCAGCTTGCACTTCCCCTCCACCTCGATGGTCAGCCCATCTCCCACGAAGCAACTGTTGTCGCCCGCCTCGATGACGGCGTCCTTGAGCCGCAGCGTCTTGGTCGCGGGGTCGAAGGTGACGGTGCCCTCCTTCACGCCGGGAATGGCAGAGAGGTCGTCCTTGTTCGCGCCGGTCACCGGCACGCCGCAAACGTCCAGGAAATACAACAGGCTGATGATTGCCTCCTCGGTCACCACCTCGCCGTCTTTTTTCAGCGTGCCGTCGCCGAACGAGCCGAACGCCGCACCCATGGGCGCGAGAACCTTGCAGAAATCGTGCCGCACCCAATAGAAGTTGCAGATGCTGCCTTTCGTTCCCTTGGCGCGCACGGTGGCTGCCCCGATTTTAAGAACCCCACCGCCACCGCCTGCGATTCCATACTCCTGACCCGTGGCGGTGAGGTCGAGGCCGCTGATGGTGCAGTGAACGCTGCGCACGTCGATGCCGACGTTCCCGGAAACGATGAGCGAGGAGGTTATAGTCCCCTCGAACTTTCCTGTAATCCAGTCCTTTCCTGCAATCGTGGTGGACGCGCCCATGACAAAGCCATACCCTGCGTCGGATGTCATCGCGCACTTCCCCTCCACCTCGACGGTCAGTCCGTCCACGCTTTCATTCTTGATGCAATCGTTGTCGCCCGCCGCCTCGATGACGGCATTCTTGAGCCGCAGCGTCTTGGCCGAGGGGTCGTAGGTGACGGTGCCCGTCACGCCGGGGATGGCGGAGAGGTCGTCCTTGTTCGCGTCGGTCACCTGCACGCCGCAAACGTACAGGCCGTAGTCCTCGGCCTGCGCGGGCGCGGCCCACAGCGCGGCCAGCGCCACGGCGAGCAGGAGCGG
>CAVGCV010000011.1:0-68998 GCA_963627995.1 bacterium
TTCTTCCATTAAGGCATAAATGACGCTCTAAACGGCACCCTTTTTCAGTGCCCTCCATCCCCCACTTCATCCTGCTCGACCCCCTCGGGCGCATCGTCAGCGCCAGCATGACGCGCCCCTCGTCGGCCGACACCGAGCGCATCCTGAACAGCCTGCAAGGGCTATAAAAGAGACCCAATCCATTTTATTCACTCACCAAAACACAAAGAAGTATGAAGAAACTTGTTTCAATGCTCCTGCTGCTGTGCACGGCCGTGGCGTTCACAGCGTGCTCGTCGGACGACAATCCCGTCATCCCCGTCAGCAACGTCGTCATGCCGGCAACGGCCAAGATTGGCAGCGAGGTAACCATCCAGGGCAGCGGCTTCTCCGTATCGGGACTGTCGCTGCAAGTGCTTGACGCGGCCGGAACAGCCAGCGTGTGGAACGCGGCGTTCAGCGCGTCGGGCGTGACGTTCAAGGTTCCCTATTCCACCGCCGAGGGCGTGGCCCATGTCACGCTCGTACAGAGCAGCGGCCTGACATGGCCGCTCGGCGACATCACCTTCACTCCCGCCGACAACCCCATCGCCTCGCTCGCCCTGCCCGAAACGGTGGTCCCCAAGAAGACGGCAACCATCGCCGGCATCGGCTTTGAGCAGGACGACGTCATCGGCTTCACGCCTGTGGAGGGCGCTGAAAGGACGAATGCGGAGAGCGCGGCGCCCACGGCCGAGGGCCTTTCCTTCATGGTGCCCGACCTGACGGAGGGCGCGTACACCGTGACCCTCTCGCGCGGCACCCAGACGTGGACGCTGGGCACGGTGGCGGTCGCTTGCGAGAAGCTCGTCGAGTCGATGAAGATCAACAGCATGTTCGTCATGCAGCTGTTTGCAATGGCTGGACAAATGGTGACGGATGGGGCGACCTTCAACTTCGCCTACAACGACGACGGCACGCTGAGCGCCATCAGCAGCGTTCCTGAGCTGCTGAAGTGGGAGTTCGCGTACGACGGCAACGAGGTGACGACCACCAGCCCGTTCACCGACAAGATGCTGAAGTTCGAGATGCAGGACGGAAAGGTCGTTAAGTCCACGGCTGCCGCCGGTGAGGACGAGCACGACGAGTTCAACTATTGGGCCTACGATGCCGACAACCGCCTGACGGCCATCACCAACCAGGACGAGACGGGCAAGTGGTACAGGGGCAACGACCTGAAGTCCGTGGTCTGGGCCGACGGCAGCGTGGCCAAGTACGACCTGGGCGGCGAGAAGACCTTCACGTTCGGCGGAAACCTTGCCGCCGTGCCCAACACCATCGACCCCGTCTACCTCGTCGACATCTTCAACTACCTCTACACCTGCGAGGACGCGGCGCTCGGCATGCTGCTGAGCCACAAGGCCAAGACCTCAGCCCGCGTCCCGACGAAGATGACCGTGCAGGACTACAGCGACGACTTCATGACGCTGGTCGACAAGGAGGTCGAGCTCAACACGACGTTTGTCGGCAACGTGCTGACGATGGACGCCTCTGCCGTGAACACCTACACGGGCTTCTATGGCAGCCAGGTTGTCGTGACCTACAAGAACAAGTAACGCTTCCGCGAGGCAGCGAACAAGCCCGGGGGGCAGGCCGCCAAGGCCTGCCCCCCGTTTGTCGTCGGGCGGACGAAGCTACGTGCCGGAAACCTCCGCAGAGAAAAGTCCCGCGCTCCGCGGAGAAAATATTTTTCGTCCGCGGACGAAAAATATTTTCTCCGCGGACGTTTCAGGGGCTTCTCCGCAGTGTTTTTTCCGCCTCGGGGCGGCGTCCGCTCTTCCGCGCGCCGTGCGCGGGACGACTGCGGTGCCGGGACTGCCCGTCCGCGCCGCGCTCCACGGCGCGCGCCTGCCCGGTGGCCTGGGCGGGAAATGGCTGCCGCCGCCCCTTTCCGGGAGTCCGCTGCCCTGGCGCTTGTGGAAAACAGCGGCTTTCGACTCTTTTTCGCCTGCAAGGCGGGGCTTAAACCTTAAAATTCTTGTATGTTTCAATAATTTGTGTGAATATTGCAGGCGTGTTGTGCATGCGGTGGCTGGAGTTCGCCCCCTTTCGGCGGCTGTCGTAACTCTTGGATACTGCCGGATGCGCTTTTTTATTTGAGCCATCCACCCTTTTAATCCTCTAACAAAAAAACGGAGAACCGATGAAAACAAACAAACTGCCCGCGGCGGCATTCCTGACGGCCCTGCTCTTCCTGTGCGCGCCGAGGGCAAGGGCCCAGGTGAACGCCCAGCTGTTCTACGACTTCGGCGACGACCGCGAGTTCGCGACCCTGACCCTCGAGATGTTCAAGGCCGACAAGTGGGGCAACACCTATTTCTTCATCGACCACGACTTCAACTACGGCCAGTACGACGGTGGGCCCGACCTCGCGCCGGGCGGCACCTACACCGAGATTGCCCGCTGCCTGAACTTCTGGCAGGACACGCCGCTCAAGGCGTGGAGCCTGCACGTGGAGTACAACGGCGGCATCACGCGCGCCTACCCCATCAACTCCGCCTGGCTCTTCGGCGTGGACTGCTTCATGCACAGCCGGGACTTCAGGAACACGCTCAACCTGAAGGCCCTCTACAAGACCATCCGCAAGCACGACAGCAACGTGCCCGTGCAGCTCACGGCCGTGTGGGCGATGGGCGACTTCCTCGGCGTGAGGGGGCTTACGTTCGACGGGTTTGCCGACTACTGGTGGGAGGAGCACGCCTGCGGCGACGGCGGAAAGGCCGAGACGCGGCACACGGTGTTCGTCGCGGAGCCGCAGCTGTGGTACAACGTGGGCCGCCACGTCGGCGTGGACAACCTGTCCGTCGGAACGGAAGTCGAGCTCAGCAACAACTTCGGCTCCACGCCGGGCTTCAAGTGCCGTCCCTGCCTTGGCGTGAAGTGGGACTTCTGACGGGCCGGGGCGAACGGAACAAGTAGTTGCAAAACAACAAAGAAATACAAATGTTACAGAAACTTTTCGGATTCGATCCGACGAAGCACCGGCTGAAGACGGAAGTGGCGGCCGGCATCACCACCTTCCTCACCATGGCCTACATCCTGGCCGTGAACCCCGACATCTTCAAGACCCTCTCCTCGCAGGGCATGGACACCAACGCCGTGTTCAGTGCCACGGCGTTCGCCGCCATCGTCGGCACGCTCATCATGGCGCTCTACGCCAAGAAGCCGTTCGGCCTTGCGCCCGGCATGGGGCTCAACGCGTTCTTCGTCTATACGGTGTGCCTCGCGATGGGCTATCCGTGGCAGTTCGCCCTCACCGCCGTCCTGATTGAGGGCGTGCTGTTCATCGTCCTCACCGTGACGAAAATCCGCACGCTCATCGTCGATGCCATCCCGGCGACGCTGAAGCGCGCCATCGGCGCGGGCATCGGCCTGTTCATCGCGTTCATCGGCCTCAAGAACGCGGGCATCGTCGTCGACAACGAGGCGACGCTGGTGAGCATCGGCAAGCTGACCGAGGGCTCGGCGCTGCTCGGCGTCGTCGGCATTGTGCTGACCAGCGTGCTGGTGGTGAAGAACGTTCCCGGCAGCCTGCTCATCGGCATCCTCGCCACCGCCGCCGTCGGCATACCGATGGGCCTGACCCACTTCGACGGCGTGGTCGACACGCCGCCCTCGATAGCCCCCATCTTCTGCAAGTTCGACTTCAGCGGCGTCCTGTCTCTCGACATGCTGGTGGTGGTGTTCACGTTTCTGTTCATCGACATGTTCGACACGATGGGCACCCTTGTCGGCGTCTGCACCAAGGCCGGCATGATGCAGAAGGACGGCAGGATCCACGGGCTCGACAGGGCGTTCATGGCCGATGCCGTCGCCACCGTTGCCGGGGCCTGCTTCGGCACGAGCACGACGACCACCTACGTGGAGAGCGCGTCGGGCGTGGCGCAGGGCGGGCGCACCGGGCTGACGGCGTTCACGACGGCGCTGTGCTTTGCCGTGGCCTTGTTCTTCGCCCCCGTGTTCCTGGCCATCCCGTCGGCCGCCACCACGCCCGTGCTCGTCATCGTGGGGCTGTTCATGCTCAGCCCCGTCAAGGACATCGACCTCAACGACTACGCCGAGGCGATACCGGCGTTCGTCACCATCATCGTCATGCCGCTGGCGTACAGCATCTCCGACGGCATCCTGTGCGGAATGATCAGCTATGTCCTCATCAACGCCTGCTGCGGGCACTTCGGGAAGCTCAACGCCACGATGTGGGTGCTCGCCGTGTTGTTCGTGATGAAGTATGTGTTCATCTGACGGGCGGCAGGCGCTCCCGCTGCCTCCCTCGCCGCGTCCGCCCGGCATCCGCGCCGCCCCGGAGGGCGTAAGGGCGCGAGGCGGCGTGCCGGAACCGGCACAAGGAAACGGCGGCCGGCCCTGCGTTGAGGGCTGGCCGCCGTTGCCGTAGGCGCGTGTCCCGGGGCGTGGCTACCTCACGGGCGCGATGACGAAGTCGAACGTGTAGTCCTGGTAGGGCATCTGGTACTCCTTGCGCGGCCATGCGCCCCACGAGTTCACGCAGCCGATGCCCATCTGCCGCTGGGCGATGTGGACGCTGGTGAACGGACGCTCCACGAGGTCGCCGCTGTGGTGCTGCTGCTTGTCGTCGCCCGCCGAGAGGTCGTCGGTGAGGTAGGGGAGCGACGAGCATTCCATCGGCGCGGGGCTGCGGAACTCAAGCCCCCTGCCCTGCGCGTCGGTCACGCGCCACCAGCGCACCTGCGTCTTGTTGCCCGACTCCTGCGGGCGTATGTACGGCCAGTACTGGTCGGCCACCTTCTGCCGGTACACGCCGAGCGCGGCGAAGTTGTTGCGGTCGATGTAGTTCTCCTGCGGCCCCTTGCCGTAGAACGTGATGTCGCCGAACTGCCGCGGCATCTGCATCTCCATGCCGTAGCGCATCAGCTGCGGCTTCTGCTCGGCGTTCTCGTCCACGTCGAGCGCCTCGCTCACGGCCACCTTGCCGTCGGGCGCTATCGTGTAGGCCAGCCGCAGCCTGGCGCCGGCCGCCGGAATCTCGTAGCTCGCGCTCACCGCGTAGCCGCTTCCCTGCCGCTCGTAGCCGAAGTCCCTCAGCTCGATGCGCGGGTTGTGCCATGCGCGCAGCTTGCGCTGCATGGACGCGCCGTGGTCGTTGTCCGTCGCCGCGCGCCAGAAGTCGGGGCGCAGCTGGTAGCCCTCCTGCATCATGGGCGCGCCGTCCACGTCGTAGTGGGCGATGTAGCCCGTGCGGCGGTCGAACGTCACGTCCACGCCGCCGGCCGAGAACTTCACGTAGGCCGTGTGCTCCTCGGCGGACACGCCGCCGGAGGCCGCTGCCGCCGTGGCCGCATTGCGCTTCCAGTCGTAGCCGGTCAGCACGAACTGCTCGTGCGCCACCACGTCGCCCTTCTTCAGGAGCGGCGTGTCGGCGTCAAGCGTGTAGCTGAGGTTGCAGACCACTTCCTTGCCCTCCAACCTCTTGTTCTTCACCGCCTTGGCGATGGCGGCAATCTTCACCGTCCGGCGCGCCTGCGGGGCGATGTTCAGCTTGCCCACGTCGATGGTGCCTTCCTCCACCGTCTCGCCCTCGGCCTCGATGGCGTAGCGGAGCGTGACGCCCTCGACGGGCACGAAGAAGTTCTCGTTGTAAATCTCCACCGCTCCGCTCCTCCTGTCCCTGAGCGTCGTCCAGATGTTCTGGTAGTAGTACTTCACCTCGTAGGCGTGCGGATGCGGCACGCGGTCGGGGTTGATGACCCCGTTGCAGTTGAAGTTGTTGTCGCTGGCCGGGAAGCGCCCGAAGTCGCCGCCGTAGGCGTAGATTTCCTTGCCCGTCACCTTGCTCTTCGCGCGCAGCCCCTGGTCGATGAAGTCCCAGATGTAGCCGCCCTGGTACTTCGGGTACTTGCGCACCAGGTCCCAGTACTCCTTGAATCCGCCGATGGAGTTGCCCATGGCGTGGGCGTACTCGCACTGGATGAGCGGGCGCGGGTTGTCGCCCTGCGCGTATTTCTCGCAGCCCTCGTAGCCGTAGTACATGGGGCAGAAGATGTCGGTCTTGCCGTTCTGCCCGGCCTGCTCGTACTGCACGGGGCGCGAGGGGTCGTAGGCCTTCACCCAGTCGTAGGCGTCCTCGAAGTTCCTGCCGTAGCCGGCCTCGTTGCCCAGGCTCCACACGATGATGCAGGGGTGGTTCTTCAGCACGCGCACGTTGTGCTCGTTGCGCTCGGTGTGCGCGTCGTGGTAGGCCTCGCTCTTCGCGAGCGTCTTCTCCCGGTAGCCCATTCCGTGGCTCTCGATGTTGGCCTCGGCCGTGACGTAGATGCCGTATTCGTCGCACAGGTCGTACCAGCGCGGGTCGTTGGGGTAGTGGCACGTGCGGTCGGCGTTCACGTTCAGCTGCTTCATCACGCGGATGTCCTGCACCATGCGCTCCACGCTCACCACGTAGCCGCCGTCGGGGTCGATCTCGTGGCGGTTCACGCCCTTGATGAGCACGGGCTGCCCGTTCACGAGCATCTGCCCGCCCTTGATCTCGACCGTGCGGAAGCCCACGTTCTGGCGCACCACGCCCAGCACCTTGTCGCCCTCCCGCAGCGTCACGTAGAGGCGGTAGAGGTTGGGCGTCTCGGCCGTCCACCGCGCCACGCCGGGCAGCACGCTGTGGTTGAGCGTCACGCCGCTGGCGTCGGCCGGCTGCGACTGCCTCAGCACCTCCTTGCCCTGCGCGTCCAGCAGCTTGAACTCCACCGTCTTGCCCGCGCCGCCGGCCACCGCCACGTCGGCGGTGAGCGTGCCGTCCCTGTAGCCGTTGGTCAGCCCCGGCTTGACGAACACGTCCTGGATGTGCGCCTCGGGCCGCGCGTACATATATACCTCGCGCGCGATGCCGCACAGCCGCCAGAAGTCCTGGTCCTCCAGGTACGAGCCGTCGCACCAGCGCATCACCTGCATGGCCACGAGGTTGTCCTCGCCCGGGCGCAGGTAGCTCGTCACGTCGAACTCGCAGGCCACCTTCGCGTCCTCGCTGTAGCCCACGTAGCGGCCGTTCACGTACAGCGCCACGTTGCTCGTCGCGCTGCCGATGTGCACCACGACCTGCTGGTCCCGCCAGCCGGCCGGCACGCGGAACGTGCGGCGGTAGGAGCCCACCCAGTTGTTCAGCTCCTTGACGACGGGCGGGTTCGTCTCCCAGTCGTTGCGCCAAGCGTACTGGTTGTTCACGTAGATGGCCTCGCCGTAGCCGTTCGTCTCCCAGCATCCGGGCACGGGCATCGCGCCCCACTCCGAGTCGTCGTAGTCCGTGCGGAAGAAGTCGGCCGGCCGCTCGCTGGCGTTGCGCACGAAGTGGAACTTCCACATGCCCTCCATGCTCAGGTAGCGTTCCGACGCCTCCTTCCGGTTCTGCCGCGCCAGCGCCTCGCTCTCGTAGGCGAAGAAGTCCGACACGTTGGTCATGCGGTTTTCCGCGTTCCTGCCCGGGTCGCTCCATATCGGAACGTCCTGCGCCGCCGCCCTGCCGAGCGACAGGAGGCCCAGCGCGCCCGCCAAAAATAGTTTCATCTTCATGTTGGATAGTTGTTTGGTTAGAGAAGAGTCGTTGTCGCCACGCCGCGCCGTCCGCCGGCAGCCGTAGTAATTGCAAAAATAGGGAAAAGGGGAGACATCCCCGGCCAATTATCGTGATTTAGGCGTCAGGAATTGTTATTTTTAACAAAAAAGAGCGCGCCAAAAACGTCCGCGGAGAAAATTCCCGGACTCTGCGGAGCGCCGAGCCGCGCTCCGCAGAGGAAATATATTTTCTCCGCGGACGTTTTTTGTTTTTTTCGCGAAGTCTTTGGGTTTTCTTTCAAAGTGTTGGTTGTCAAGCGTTTGTGACTTTCGTAGGGGCGGGCGGCTCTTCTTGTCAAAATGAACATTACAGGAACTTGAAAAACGTCCGGGCCAGCCGGCGGCCGAGGCACAGAAAGTGAGGACGGGGGATTCAAATCGTGATTTTCCCGTGTCCTGGCGGAAATCTCCACGCTTTTGGCGGAATCGCGGATGGCGGCGGTCGTTTTTTTCCGTAAGTTTGCAGCGCAATCCCTGCCAGGGGGAACATCCAACCGCATTATCCAACTAACCAAGACAAGAAATGAAGAGACAGAGACTGGCCTCCATGCTCGTCGCGCTGTGCGTGGCGGCGGGGGCGACGGCGCAGACGACCGCGCGCTACGAGGGGACCGTCGTCGCCGACGAGGGCGCGTGGTGCTGGTTTGCCGACCCGCGCGCGACGCACTACGCGAGCGCCGACAAGAGCATCGACATGTCGTGGGTCGGCTACATCGACGTACACGGCAACATCAAGGCCACGCAGTACGACTGGAACCGGGGGCGCAAGAGCGACGTGCTCATCCGCTCCTATTTCCAGCCCGACGACCACAACAACCCCACCTTCCTCGTGCTGCCCGACGAGCGCGTGCTCGTCATCTACAGCCGCCACACCGACGAGGCGGCGTTCTACTACCGCGTCTCCAGAACGCCCGGCGACATCACCAGCCTCGGCGACGAGCACCGCCTGGCCACCGCCAACAACACGACCTACCCCTCGCCGTTCATCCTCAGCGACGACCCCACGCACTGGTACCTCTGCTGGCGCGGCATCGGCTGGCATCCCACGATAGCGCGCCTCACCCTGCCCGACGCGGACGACAACGTGGCGTTCGACTACGGCCCCTACCAAATCGTGCAGAGCACCGGCGCGCGCCCCTACGCCAAGTACCAGAGCAACGGCAAGGACAAGATTTACATGACCTACACCACCGGGCACCCCGACAACGAGATGCCCAACTGGCTCTACCTCAACGTCATCGACATCAACCACGGGAACGGGGCCGTCCTGCGCGACATCCGCGGCACGCAGCTGAGCGTCATCGCCAACGGCAAGTTCAGCGTCAATAAGAGCGCGGCCTATGCGGAGCAATACCCCTACACCGTCATCGACCGCACGGGCGGCGTGCGCAACTGGGTGTGGCAGGTGGCGCTCGACAGCGACGAGCGGCCCGTGGTGGCTTTCACGCACATCGACAACAGCAAGGACAACCACACCTACTGGTACGGACGCTGGACGGGCACGCAGTGGCAGCGCACGGAGGTGGCGGCGGGCGGCCACGCGTTCCACCAGAACTGGAGCAACCGCGAGCGGTGCTACTCGGGCGGCATGGCCCTCGACCCCGACCGCGTGGGCGACCTCTACCTCTCCATCCCCACGGCGAACGGTGCCTACAGCAAGGACGGCGTGTACGAGATATGGAAATACACCGTCGCCGACGACGGAACGGTGGCCGCGAGCGAGCAGGTGACGCGCGGCTCCGGGAAGAACAACGTGCGCCCCTACGTCCTGCCCGGCTCGCAGCAGAGCCCGCTCCGCCTCGCATGGATGCACGGCGACTACTACAACTGGATTGTCACGACCGGCACGCCCAAGGGCTATCCCACCGCCATACACGCGCAGCTCGACTGGGACGAGGTGGCGCAGGACCACCACGCCCTGGCCACGGCAGGCGTGGGCGGCGCCGTGGGCAGCTTCGTCATGAGCGTCGCCATGGACGCGGCGAACTACGAGGGCACCGTCTTCACCATCGGCGACCGCCTGTCCTACGCCGTCGGCGCCACCGACCAGCGGCCGCAGATCACCATCGACGGAACGACCCACACCAGCAGCAACCGCCTCCTTACGTCCGACGCCTGGGCGACGGGCAGCTCCGGCACAAGCGGCGACAACCATCCCGCCAAGCTCTCGCTCTGGAACCTGGGCGTCACCTACGACGGCTCGGTGCTGACCACCTACCGCGACGGCCACATCGACCAGGTGGTCCCCGTCAGCGGGCTGACGCTCGACGGGGTGAGCGTCGAGGGCGACCAGACGGTCAATGCCGTGCGCTACTACAGCGGCACGGTCCTCACGCCCCTGACCGTGCAGGACGTGTGCCGCGAGATGGATGAGGCCGCGCAGGAACAGCTGGCCGAGATTGCGCTGCAGCAACTCGTCCTGCCCGCCGACGCGCGCACCGACATCGTGCTGCCGACGGAAAAGCTGGGGAAAGCCATCGTGTGGGCGTCGTCCGACGAGCGCGTCGTCGCCACGACGGGCACGGTGAGCCTCCCCGAGGCCACGACGGCCGTCACGCTGACGGCGACGTGCGGCGCGGCGCAGCGCCGGTTCGATGTCAATGTCCATCCGCGCGACATCGCCCGGAACCTCCGCTTCGCCAAGGACGCGATGGACTTCACCGGCAACACGCCGTCGGCTTTCGGCACGAACCGGTACGAAGTGGCCCCCGCGGGGCTTCTCACCGACCTCCGCTCCTACACGTTCCTCCTGACGGCCAGCGCCGGGAGCCTCGACGGGCAGCCCCGCTTCTACGACTTCGGCTCGGGCAGCGGCAACAGCGTGTTCCTGCGGGCGAAGCCCCTGTCGGCCGGCGTGAAGTACAACGGCGGGACGACCACGATGGTGAGTGCCGCGACGCAGCTCGCCGCCGGCACCGTCTACAAGCTGGCCGTGACGTTCGATGCCGCGACGAGGAAGACGACGGTTTACGTCGATGGAAAGGAGGCGGCGTCGGGCACGGCCAACCAGGTCGAGCCTTACCAGCTGGAGCAGCTCGCCGCCGACGCGCGCAACTACATCGGCCGCACGCAGTGGTGGGACTCCAGCTACGCGGCGGACAACGTCGATTTCTGCGGGACGGTGGACGGCTTCCGCCTCTACGACATCGCCCTCACGCGCCAGGAGATCTGCGCCGCCCAGGGCGTCGCCTACGAGGACGAGGAACTGCCCGCGGCGCTGGCGAACCCCGGCTTCGAGGACACCTACGGCGTGATGCAGGGCAGCGGCGTGAGCAGCGACCGCGCCATCTACGTGCCGTCGGGGTGGACGGTGGACTATGCCAGTCCGAACAGCAACGACCTCACCGCCCTCAAGTCGGGAGACCTCTACTTCGACCGCTTCTTCGCCCCGCTCCCCGCGCCGTCGGCCGCCAGTAAGCAGACCTACTGGGTGCGGCAGAACTGGGGCGCGTCGACCATCACGCTGAGCCAGAAGCTCCGTCTGCCCGAGGGCAGGTACACGCTCGGCGTCGACGTGTGGAAGTCGGGGCTCGGCGGCGACGCTGCCGTCAGCGTGCAGCAGGAGGGCGGCAGCACCTTTGCCGCGCCCCCGCTGGAAAACAAGGAGGCTTGGCAGCGCGCGACCCTCTCGTTCGAGAGCGACGGGCGTGCCGCCACCACCATCCTCCTCTCCGCCGTCCACACCAGCAACGGCAGCGAGAAGATCATCGGCTTCGACAATGTGGCGCTCACGGCCGACGGCGCCGACGCCATCGGCGCGCCGGCGGCGGACAGGGCCGCAAGCAGCGGGATGTACGACTTGAGCGGGCGGCGCATCGCGTCGCCGCAGTCGCACGGCATCTACATCCGGGACGGGCGGAAGCACGTCGCGCAATAGGACGCGGCCTCCCTATGGACAACGCAGGGGCGGTTGGCCGGACATTCCGCCAACCGCCCCTGCGTTGTCTTTTGTCCCCGTGCGGGCCGCTACCGCCGGATGTACTGCGCCAGCATCTCGGCGCAGCGCTCGCCGTCGATGGCCGCCGAGACGATGCCGCCCGCGTAGCCCGCGCCCTCGCCGCACGGGAACAGCCCGCGCAGCCTCACGTGCTGGAGCGTGTCGTGGTCGCGGACGATGCGCACGGGGCTGCTCGTCCGTGTCTCCACGCCAATCATCGCCGCCTCGTTGGTCAGGAAGCCGTGCGAGGCCTTCCCGAAGTTCCTGAACGCCGCTTTCAGCCGGTCGGCGATGAACGGCGGCAGCCAGAAGTGGACGGGCGTGGACAGCAGTCCCGGCGCATACGACGTGTCGGGCAGGTCGTAGGAGAGGCGGCGGTTCACGAAGTCGGCCATGCGCTGCGCGGGCGCCGTCTGGCGGCGGTTGCCCTGCTGCCACGCCACGCGCTCCAGCTGCTCCTGGAAGAGCATCGCCTTCAGCGCGTCGGCGCGCAGCCCCTCGTCCTCCTCCCTCGCGGGCATGGAGAAGCCCGCGTCCCGGATGGCGTCCACGTCGTCGGGGCGCAGCTCCACCACCATGCCGCTGTTGCTCCATGGCGAGTTGCGCGTCGAGGCCGACATCCCGTTCACCACCACCTGCTCGTCGCCGCTGGCCGCCGGGACGACCGTTCCGCCGGGACACATGCAGAAGCTGTAGACGCCGCGCCCGTCGACCTGCGTGACGAACGAGTACTCGGCCGTAGGCAGGTAGCGTCCCTTTCCCTCGCGGCTGTGGTACTGGATGCGGTCGATGAGCGCGGCGGGGTGCTCCAGCCGCACCCCCACGGCCAGGCCCTTGGCCTCGACCTCCACGCCGTTGCGCGCGAGCCAGCGGTACACGTCGCGCGCCGAGTGCCCCGTGGCCAGCACCACGCCCTCGCCGCGCACTTCCCTGCGCCGGGGCGCGCCGTCCGCTCCCGCCGCCTCCACCTCGATGCCGACCACCGTGTCGCCCTCCGCGATGAGGCGGGTCATCTTCGTCCCGAACAGCACTTCGCCGCCGCACCGCCGTATCGTCTCGCGCATGGACTCTATGACGCGCGGCAGCTTGTCGGTGCCGATGTGCGGGTGCGCGTCCACCAGGATGGACGGCGACGCGCCGTGCTGGCAGAACACGTTCAGTACCTTCTCCACGTTGCCGCGCTTCTTGCTCCGCGTGTAGAGCTTCCCGTCGGAGAACGCGCCCGCGCCGCCCTCGCCGAAGCAGTAGTTCGACTCCGCGTCCACGCGCTGCTCGCGGGCAATCCGCGCGATGTCCGCGCGGCGGGCGTGCACGTCCTTGCCGCGCTCCACCACCACGGGGCGCACGCCCAGCTCGATGAGCCGCAGCGCGGCGAACAGCCCGCCCGGCCCCGCGCCCACAACGACGGCAGCGGGGCGGCCGTCGACGCAGGGGTAGTCCGTCGGCGTGAACAGCGGGTCGGCGGGCTGCTCGCGGATGTAGAGCCTGACGGTGAGGTTCACGTACACGGTGCGCTGGCGCGCGTCGATGCTCCGGCGCAGCACGCGCACGTGGTTGATGTCCCGCGCCGCCACGCCCTTCTCCTGCTCGAGGTAGCGCGCGATGCCCTCCTCGCTGGCCGCCTGCTCGGGCAGCACCCTTATTTGTAGTTCCTGAATCATCGTGTGCCCGCGGGGCCTCTGTCCGTGTGGCGGCCGCCGCAGGAGGGCAAAGTTACGGATTTCGCGCGAGCAACCTTTTGCTCCGCGGTGTTTTCTTCCTAAATTTGCGCGAAATAAGCCCTTCCGACATGAAACAGACACTTTCTTTCCTGCGCCGGCTCAAGCGCAACAACAACCGCGAGTGGTTCGCCGCCCACAAGGACGACTACCTCGCGGCGCAGGCGCGTTTCAACGCGTTTGCCGAGCAGCTGGTGCTCCGCATCGGCGAGTTCGACCCCACCGTGCGCGGCCTCGCCCTCAAGGACTGCACCTACCGCATCTACCGCGACGTGCGCTTCTCGAAGGACAAGTCGCCCTACAAGACCCACTTCGGCGTGTACGTCTGCCGCGGCGGCAAGAAGTCGGGCTACAGCGGCTACTACTTCCACGTGAGCGCGGGCGGGGACGACCTCGGCATCGACACCCACCTCCTCGCGGCGGGCGACTACTGCGCCGACCCCGCCGCCCTGCGCGTGCTGCGCGAGGACATCGTGAACGGCGACGGCGACTTCGGCCGCATCGTCCGCGCCGCCGCCGGCTTCGCGCTCGACGACGAGTACCGCCTCAAGCGGGTGCCGCAGGGGTTCCCGTCCGACAGCCCCTGCGCCGACTACCTGAAATACCGGGTCTATTGCCTCGTCGCCCGCGTGGACGACGGCTTCGTCCTTGCGCCCGACCTCGCGCAGCGCGTGGCCGACATGTTCCGCCCCGCGAAGCCGTTCCTCGACTACGTGAACCGCGCCATCGACTATGCCCGCGAGGAGATGTAGCCGCCGCGCCGTCCGCCCTTTCCCGCCCTTGGAGCCGCGGCTCGGAGGGCGGTTTTTTTATCTCCGAAGCACTCCGCCGAAAACCTCCGCAGTGTTTTGTCCCGCGCTCCGCGGAGAAAAAACATTTCGTCCGCGGACGAAAATATTTTTCTCCGCGGAGGTTCCGGTGGCTGCTCCGCAGTGTTTTTTCGTGGATTTTCAAGTGCTTGGCTATGAGCGTTGTGGGCTGGCTGCGGGTCGACTTCGGCAGCCCGGGCGACGTGCCTTCGCCCCAGAAGCAGGCGTTCCGTTCCTTGCGCGCGGCCAAAGGCCTCCGGCTGCGGCGGGGCGTGCGCCCATCGGCGGGCGGGGCGGGGAGGGAGCTCGCTTCCGCCGTGCCAATAGTTATCAACAGGGTGTTGAAAAGTTTTGCGGAAAATTTTTTGGCGAATTGTGGGGGATTGTGGGGAATTTTGTACTTTTGCAGAAAGTTCAAGTTTTAATCAGTTGAGGAGTAGGGGGTTGAGGGTCGTTAATCGGAGCATTCATGCGGTTCATAGGTGACTATCCGGGCAAGACGGACGCGAAGGGGCGGGTGTTCCTTCCCGCGCCCTTCCGCAAGGTGCTGCGCGAGGCCGGCGACGAGCGGCTGATCCTCCGCACCGACCTCCACCAGCCGTGCCTCGTGCTCTACCCCGAGGCCCTGTGGAACGAGATGCTCGACGAGCTCCGGTCGAGGCTGAGCCGCTGGGACAAGGGCCACCAGGCCCTGCTGCGCCGTTTTGCGGCGGATGCCGAGGTGGCGGAGCTCGACGCGAGCGGGCGCGTCCTTATCAACAGGCGCAAGCTGCAGTTTGCCGGCATCGGGCAGGAGGTGCGCTTCCTGGCCGTGGACGACCACATCGAGGTGTGGGACAAGGGCCGCTGCGACGCGCTGCTGGCGGCCGACGCCGGCGCGCTGGGCGACGACTTGCAGGCGGTGATGGGCGACGCTGAATTTGGGCTTTGAGCGAAAGAAAAGTAAGAAAGGGGGAGTGAAGATGGCGGACGCAGAGACCACATACCATGTCCCGGTGCTGCTCGCGGAGAGCGTCGGCGGCCTGAACATCGACGCGCGCGGCGTGTATGTCGACCTCACGTTCGGCGGCGGCGGGCACAGCCGCGAGATTCTCGCGCGCCTGTCCGGCGAGGGGCACCTGTACAGTTTCGACCAGGACGAGGACGCGCTCAGGGAGAGCCGGAAACTCCGGGGCCGGGACGGGCAGGAAGCCGCGGGGAACTTTACGTTCGTCCGCGGCAACTTCAGGTACTTGAAGAACTTCCTCCGCTACCACGGCGTGGAGCGGGTGGACGGCATCCTGGCCGACTTGGGCGTTTCGTCGCACCATTTCGACGACAGCGCGCGCGGCTTCTCGTTCCGCCTCGACGGCCCCCTGGACATGCGCATGAACCAGCGCGCGCGCCAGACGGCCGCCGACGTGGTGAACGCCTACGACGAGCAGCGGCTGGCCGACCTCTTCTACCTCTACGGAGAGCTGAAGCAGAGCCGCCGCATTGCCGCCGCCATTGTGAGGGCGCGGAGCGCGGGGCGCATCGAGACGACGGAGGAACTGGTCGAGGCCCTGCCCTTCGGCCCCGCGCAGCGTGGCGGCGCGAAGAAAGAGCTGGCCAAGGTGTTCCAGGCGCTGCGCATCGAGGTGAACCACGAGATGGACGCGCTGCGCGAGATGCTGCGGCAGGCCACCGAGGTGCTGCGCCCCGGCGGGCGGCTGGCGGTCATCGCCTACCACTCGCTGGAGGACCGCATGGTGAAGAACCTCATGAAGACGGGCAACTGCGAGGGGCGCGACGAGCGCGACTTCTTCGGCCGCGCGAGCACCCCCTTCCGCCTTGTCAACAGCAAGGTGGTCGTCCCGTCGGCGGAGGAGCAGGAGCGGAACCCGCGGAGCCGGAGCGCGAAGCTGAGGATTGCGGAGAGAGTGTGACGGGAACAAAAAAGACAACGCGTGGCAAACGACAGGAAATACGATGGGGGACAAGGCTGACATGGAGACGCTGGAGGAGGAGCGCAGGCTGGCTGCCGAGATGGCGGACGAGCAGAACGACGACGCGGCGGCGCGGCGCGAGGCGATGGACGCCATCAAGCGCTTCACCGACGAGGACAGCGACGTGGACGACGAGGACGACCTCGGCAACATCTCCGTCAAGTCCATCCTCGGCGGCGACATCCTGCAGAGCCGCTTCTTCTTGAAGCAGGTGCTGTTCATCTTCTTCGTGGTGCTGCTGATGCTGGTCTATACGGGCAACCGCTACGCGAGCCAGCACGACATCATCGCCATCGACAGCCTGAAGGTGCAGCTGCAGCAGGAGCGCTACAACGTGCTCACGCAGCTGAGCGAGCTGCTGAACCTGAGCCGCCAGTCGAACGTCGAGCAGCGGCTGCGCCAGCTGGGCGACAGCACCCTGCTCAACCCGGGGTCGCCGCCCTACGAGATTTCCGCCGGAAGAGATGAATAACCCCACAGCCGTGCCAATCCGCCATGAAGTTCGATAAGAAATACATCCGAGACAAAGCCTACGTGATTGTCGCTGCGGCCATCCTGGCCTGCGGCGGCATCGTCTTCTTTATCGGCAAGTCCATGACCGTGGACCGGAAGGAGCTGATAGAGCTGCGCGCCGCCTCGCACCAGGAGAAGGACGGCGTGGCGCTGCCTCCGGCGCGCGGCAACATCCTGTCTGCCAACGGCGAGCTGATGGCGAGCAGCCTGCCCAACTACAAGGTGTATTTCGACTTCCTGGCGGGCATCCCCAGCCTCAAGGACACGGCCGACGCGAAGCTCCGCGCCCAGCGCGACACGCTGATTGCGAAGCGCGACGCCTTTATCCTCGACAGCCTGGACACCATCTCGCGCGGGCTCGCGCGGATTTGCCCCGCGCTGACGGCCGAGGGCTACTACCGCCACCTGAAGGCGGGGCTGGAGGCGCACAGCCGCTACTACGACGTGTGCCCCGGCTACATCCTGAACTACATACAGTACAACCAGTTGCGCGAGCTGCCCGTGTTCAACATCCGGCACCGGTACCGGAACGGCCTGGTGGTGGAGGAGCGCAACAACCGCAAGAAGCCTTTCGGCTCGCTGGCCAGCCGCCTGCTGGGGCAGGTGTATGGCGCGCAGGACAAGGCCATCTACGGCCTCGAGCTGGCCTACGACTCGCTGCTTCGCGGAGAGGAGGGGATGCTGCACCAGCGCCGCATCCGCTCCCACACGGTGGAGATTGTCGACAAGGAGCCCGTCGCCGGCAACGACCTCGTGTCCACCATCGACGTGAGCATGCAGGACATCTGCGAGAGCGCGCTGCGCGAGAAGCTGAAGGAGGTGGACGCCGAGTTCGGCCTGGTCATCCTGATGGAGGTGCAGACGGGCGACGTGAAGGCCATGGTCAACCTGGTGCGCGACCCCAAGGAGGCGGGGCAGTACCGCGAGTCGCTGAACTACTCGATAGGCTCGGCCATGGAGCCCGGCTCCACGTTCAAGACCGCCTCCATCATGGTGGCGCTCGACGACGGGGAGATTTCCGTCGACGACGTGGTGGACACGGGCTGCGGCCTCTACAACTTCTACGGGCGCTACATGAAGGACGCGGGCTGGGCGCGCCATGGCGGCCATGGCGTGATTGACGTGACGCACGTCATGATGTACTCCTCCAATGTCGGCGTCAGCCGCCTGATTGACAGCCACTACCACAACAAGCCGGAGAAGTTCATCGAGGGCCTGAAGCGCGTGGGCATTGGCGCGCCCCTCGGACTGCCCTTCAAGGGCGCGCTCAGCCCGATGATTCTCGGCCCGAAGGAGAACCGCCACTGGGCCGCGCAGTCCATCCCCTGGATGTCGATTGGCTATGGCTCGATGATTCCTCCGATTAACACGGCGGCTTTCTACAACGCCATTGCCAACAACGGCAAGATGGTGCGGCCGCGCTTCGTCAAGGGCATTTCGCGCAACGGCGAGGTGGTGGAGCTGTTCCCCGTGGAGGTGGTGAGGGAACGAATCTGCAAGGAGAAGACGCTGCGGGAAATCCGGGGCATCCTGAAGCAGGTGGTGAACGGGCCTCGCGGAACGGGACGGCGCGCGCGCAGCGGGTACTTCAGCGTCTCGGGGAAGACGGGGACGGCGCAGGTGGCCATGAACGGCTCCTATCGGAACGGGATGCACTTCGTCAGCTTCTGCGGCTACTATCCGTCGGACGATCCCCAGTACACCTGCCTCGTGTCGGTGCAGACGCGCGCCTATGGCGCGTCGGGCGGCGGTACGTCGGGCACCGTGTTTGCGGAGATTGCCAACCGCATCTATTCCAAGGCCGTGACGGCCGACATCTCGAAGGCCCGCGACTCGCTCTCCGTGTTCACGCCCGATGTGAAGCCCGGGAACATGGCGGCGGCACAGCGCGTGCTGGCGGCGCTGAATGTCCCGCATGACGGCGGCGCTGAATGGGGCGCTGCCTCCGTCCGGGGGGAGAGGGTGGTGCTCGCGCCGTTGCCGGACAACCCGGATGTCGTGCCCGACTTGCTGGGCCTGGGCGCGCGCGACGCCATCTTTGCCGCCGAGAAGCGGGGGCTGAAGGTGCGGCTGAAAGGCTGCGGGCAGGTGAGGAAGCAGAGCATGGAGGCCGGCAGCGCGGTTGTCAGGGGGCGGGCCATCGTCTTGGAGCTGGACTAACGTAGGATTGCAAGTAAGAACAGAAGTAAGAACAGAAGATAGGATGAAACTCTCAGCACTTTTGGGGAACCTCCCCGTTCTTGAGACGCGCGGCAACGCGGAAAGGGAAATAGTGGGCGTGGCCATTGACTCGCGCCAAGTGGAGAACTGCTTTTTGTTCGTCGCCGTGAGGGGCACGCAGGCCGACGGGCACGCCTATATCCCGAGCGCGGTGGGCCGGGGGGCTGCCGCCGTCGTGTGCGAGACCTTTCCCGAGGACATGGCCGGGGACGTGACCTATGTGAGGGTTGCGGATCCGGAACAAGTGGAGGGGGAGATTGCGACGGCGTTCTATGGCCGCCCGTCGGAGAAGCTGAGGCTGGTGGGCGTGACGGGGACGAATGGCAAGACGACGGTGGCGACCGTGCTCTACAACCTCTTCCGCCGCTTGGGCTACAAGGCGGGACTGCTTTCCACGGTGTGCAACTATGTGGACGGCGAGGCCGTGCCGACGGAGCACACGACCCCCGACCCCATAACGCTCAATCAGATTCTCGCGCGCATGGCGGACGCGGGGTGCCAGTACGCGTTCATGGAAGTCAGCTCCCACAGCGTCGTCCAGAACCGCATCGGCGGACTGCGCTTCGCGGGGGGCGTCTTCACGAACATCACGCGCGACCACTTGGACTACCACAAGACGTTCGAGAACTACATCAGGGCGAAGAAGCAGTTCTTCGACCGCCTGCCGAAGGAAGCGTTCGCCATCACGAATGCCGACGACAAGAACGGCGGGGTGATGGTGCAGAACACGGCGGCCACGGTGAGGACTTACAGCGTCCAGCAGGTGGCGGACTTCAAGGCCCGGATCATCGAGTGCCACTTCGAGGGCATGTACCTCGACATCGACGGCCACGAGGTGGGCGTCCAGTTTGTCGGGAAGTTCAACGTCTCCAACCTGCTGGCGGTCTACGCCACGGCCGTGACGCTGGGCGAGGACGCGATGGACGTGCTGGTGGCGCTGAGCGAGATGAAGCCTGTCAGCGGGCGTTTCGAGGCGCTCCGCTCCCCGTCCGGCTACACGGCGATCGTGGACTACGCCCACACGCCCGACGCCCTGGAGAACGTTCTCAATGCCATCCACGGCGTGCTGGAGGGACGAGGCCGGGTCATCACCGTTTGCGGCGCGGGCGGCAACCGCGACAAGGGCAAGCGCCCGCTGATGGCGCGCGAGGCCGTGCGGCAGAGCGACCGCGTGATCATCACGAGCGACAACCCTCGCTTCGAGGAGCCCCGGGACATCGTGGACGACATGCTCGCCGGGCTGGACGGGGAGCAGATGAAGAAGGTGCTGGCGATTGTCGACCGCCGCGAAGCCATCAAGGCGGCGTGTGTGCTGGCGCAGAGGGGCGACGTGATTCTTGTGGCGGGAAAAGGCCACGAGGACTACCAGGACGTGAAGGGCGTGAAGCACCATTTCGACGACAAGGAGGAGCTGCTCAAGGCTTTCGGATAATGTGCCGCCGGGCGAATGGCTGGCGGACAGGCTGTAACAACCATATAAAAGGACTATGCTGTATCATTTGTCTCAATACCTCGACCAGCTGAACGTTCCCGGCGCGGGGATGTGGGGCTATGTGTCGTTCCGCTCGCTGATGGCGTTGATGCTGTCGCTCGTCATCTCCATGTGGGTGGGAAAGGCGTTCATCACGTACATGAAGCGCGCGCGCCACCTGGAGAAGGCGCGCGACGCCGAGACCGACCCGTTCGGCGTGAAGAAGATAGGCGTTCCGTCGATGGGGGGCGTCGTCATCATTGGCGCGGTCGTCGTCCCCGTGCTGCTGCTCGGACGGCTGACGAACGTGTACATGCTCCTGCTGCTGGCGACCATCCTGTGGTTCGGGCTGCTCGGCTTCTTGGACGACAAGATCAAGCTCGGCGGCAACAAGGACGGGCTGAAGCCCCGCTACAAGCTGCTGGGCCAGCTGCTGCTCGGAACGGCGATAGGCGTCACGCTGTGGCTGAGCCCCGACGCCGTGGTGCGCGAGAACGTGCAGCGCGAGGTGAACGACTCGGAGGTGGTGTACCATAAGAGCGAGGCGCGCAAATCGACGGTGACGACCGTCCCGTTTCTCAAGAACAACAACCTGGACTACTACGAGGTGTTCGGCTGGATCAAGGACGGGCGGACGAAACGTGCCTGCGGCTGGATCCTGTTCGTGCTGGTGACGACGTTTGTCATCACGGCCGTGTCGAACGGCGCGAACCTGAACGACGGCATGGACGGCATGTGCGCGGGCAATTCCGCCATCATCGGGACGGCGCTGGGCATCCTGGCCTATTTCTCGGGCCACATCCAGTTCGCCGGCTACTTCAACGTGATGTACATCCCGGGCTCGGAGGAAATCGTCGTCTTCCTGTGCGCCTTTGTCGGCGCGCTCATCGGCTTCCTCTGGTACAACGCCTATCCGGCCAAGGTGTTCATGGGCGACACGGGCAGCCTGGCCATCGGCGGGGTGATAGCCGTGACGGCGGTCATCATCCACAAGGAGCTGCTCATGCCCGTCCTGTGCGGCATCTTCCTGGTGGAGAGCCTGTCGGTGCTGCTGCAGGTGGGCTATGCGAAATACGGGACGAGGCGCGGGCGCAAGCTCCGCGTGTTCAAGCGCGCGCCGTTCCACGACCATTTCCGGGTGCTGCAGAGCGACCTGCAGCCCGACACGAAGTACTTGATACGGAGGCCGACCACGGCGCTGCAGGAGAACATGATTACCATCCGCTTCTGGATTGTGACCATCCTGCTGGCGGCCTTGACAATAATCACGTTGAAAATCAGATAAGCAATGGGGAGAATCGTCGTTTTGGGAGCAGCGGAGAGCGGCGTCGGCGCCGCGGTCCTGGCCAAGCGGAAGGGGCTCGACGTGTTCGTCTCGGACATGTCGGGCATCAAGGACTGCTACAAGAAGCAGCTGGACGGGCATGGCATCCCGTGGGAAGAGGGTCGCCACACGGAGACGCTGATCCTGAATGCCGGCGAAATCGTCAAGAGCCCGGGCATTCCCGAGGACGCGCCGATGGTCGCGAAGGCGAGGGCGTGCCGGATTCCCGTCATTTCGGAGATTGAGCTCGCGGGGAGGTACACGGACGCCAAGATGATCTGCATCACGGGCTCCAACGGCAAGACGACGACCACCTCGCTGATTTACCACATCCTGAGGCAGGCGGGCTACAACGTCGGCCTGGCCGGGAACATCGGGCGCAGCCTGGCCCTGCAAGTGGCGGAGGAGCATTTCGACCACTATGTGGTTGAGCTCTCGAGCTTCCAGCTGGACAACATGTACGACTTCAAGGCGGACATCGCCGTGCTGACGAACATCACCCCCGACCACCTCGACCGCTACGGCTTCTGCATGCAGAACTATGTGGACGCCAAGATGCGCATCACCCGGAACCAGACGGAGGACGACGCGCTCGTCTTCTGGAACGACGACCCCGTCGTGAGGAGGGAACTGGCGCGCCGCCACCCCAGGGCGAGGCTCTACCCCTTCTCCGAGTTCCGCGAAGACAACGCCGCCGCCTACGCGGAAGGCCGCGGGATTGTGGTCGAGAAGCCCGTGCCGCTCACCATGGAGCGGGAGCAGCTGGCGCTCGCGGGGCGGCACAACCTCTACAACTCGCTCGCGGCGGCGCTTGCCGCCGGCATCACCGGCGTTCCGGCCGGGCAGATACGCCGGGGGCTGGGCGACTTTGCCGGCGTGGAGCACCGACTGGAGAAGGTGGGCCGCGTGCGGGGCATCGACTTCGTCAACGACTCGAAGGCGACGAACGTGGACGCCTGCTGGTATGCGCTCGACAGCATGAGGCAGCCCACCGTCCTGATTCTTGGCGGAAAGGACAAGGGCAACGACTACACGCACATCTTCGACCTCGTCCGCCAGAAGTGCATCGGGCTCGTGTTCCTGGGCGTGGACAACGCCAAGCTCCACGCGGCGTTCGACGGCTTCGGGCTGCCCGTCGCCGACGTCCGCAGCATGAGGGACTGCGTGGACGCCTGCTGCCGGATGGCTCGCCCGGGGGCGTGCGTGCTGCTGAGCCCGTGCTGCGCGAGCTTCGACCTCTTCAGGAACATGGAGGACCGCGGCGAGCAGTTCAAGGCGTGCGTGCGCAATCTGTAACCTCTTATACTCTCGGACGATGGGCAAGAAACTGACCGACTATCTCAAGCTCAACCTCTTCAAGGGGGACAAGGGCATCTGGATGATCTATTTCCTCCTTTGCATGGTGTCGCTGGTGTCGATCTACAGCGCGTCGAGCAACCTGACCTTCTCCGGCGGCAACCACTGGGGACCCGTCGTGGACCAGGCCGGTTTCCTGCTCGTGGGACTGGTGGTGATCCTGCTCGTCATCCGCATCCCCTGCAAGTTCTTCAAGCTGCTGCCCCTGGTGCTGTACCCGGTGGTGATCCTGATGCTGGTCTACGTGCTGTTCTCCAACAAGGCGCTGAACGAGGGCGCGCGCTGGATCAGCGTGTTCGGCGTCTCGTTCCAGCCGTCCGAGATTGCCAAGAGCGTGCTGATCCTGGCCGTGGCCGTCGTGCTCTCGCGGATGCAGAAGGAGGAAGTCCTGAAGTCGGGCAAGCGCGTGCTGCGGGCCACGAAGGGAGGGCACGCCAAGGCCTTCAAGGCCATCCTCCTCCTCTCCGTCCTCGTGTGCGGGCTGATTGCCCCCGAGAACTTCTCGACGGCGGCGATGCTGGCGCTCGTCATCTTCCTGATGATGTTCGTGGGCAACATCCCTCCCGACCTGATGCTGAAGAGCATGGCCGTGCTCGTGCTGCTGGGCGCGCTGTTCGTCGCGACCCTCCTGCTGCTGCCGGACAGCGCGCTGAGCAACAAGAAGCGCCTGCTGACATGGAAGCACCGCATCGAGGTGCGCTTCAAGCCCGAGGAGCAGAAGAAGGAGGAGCGGGCGTCGGACTTCGACACGCACCGGCAGGAAATGACGGCGCGCATCGCCATCGCCAACTCCAACGTCATCGGGCTGGGGGTCGGCAACTCCATCGAGCGCGACTTCCTCCCCCACGCCGAGAGCGACTTCATCTTCTCCATCATCGTCGAGGAAATGGGCATCTTTGGCGCGCTCCTCGTCATCCTCCTCTACATGGCCCTGCTGGTGCGCGTGTGCCGCATCGCGCAGAAGTGCGACCGCTTCTTCCCGGCCTTCCTCGTGATTGGGCTGGGGGCGATGCTGGTGCTGCAGGCCTTCGTCAACATGGCCGTGGCCGTGGGCTGGGCGCCCGTGACGGGGCAGACGCTGCCCCTGATCAGCCGCGGCGGCACGTCGATCCTGGTCACCAGCCTCAACATCGGCATGATTCTGAGCGTGAGCCGCTATGCGGAGAAGGTGAGCGAGACGAAGGAAGACCCCGCCGAGCAGCTCGGCCGGCACGAGACGGCCGAAATCTACAGCGCCGAGGGGATGGCCTGACGCCCGCCCTCCCCCGCCTTTCCCCGAAAGATCCTCCGTCTGTTTTTGGATATAGTCGTAACACGATGAGAACCAGCGCTTTGCTTTTACAGGAAAACCTCTGCGGAGAAAATATATTTCCTCCGCAGAGGAAAATGTTTTTCTCCGCAGACGAAATGTGTTTTCTCTGCGGACGTTTCCCGGCTGCTCCGCAGTGTTTTTCGGTGCGTTCAGAACCAACTGGGAACCAGGTGCTTGCGACAGGTCTGAAACGTGGCGGAGACACCTCGCCGGCGGGCGCGTGACGGACGGCGGCGAGGGGAAAGGGGGAACGCGCTGTGCCGCCCGGCCCGCGGGCTCCCATGGAAAAGCGCGGGAAAAACCGAAAAAGGGGGGCGCGGATTCTCCTTTCTCGCCGAAGATTCGTATTTTTGCAAGTTAAGATTCGCAAGTGAAGAAAAGCGACAGCAGCCCCGCTGCGCGCGGGGCCAAAACGAACGACATGGAAGAGCAAGAGCCATTGAGAATTATTGTGAGCGGCGGCGGCACGGGCGGACACATCTTCCCCGCCATCTCCATCGCCAACGCCATCAGGGAGCAGCACCCGTCCGCCCGGATTCTTTTCGTCGGGGCGGAGGGGCGCATGGAGATGCAGCGCGTCCCGGCGGCCGGCTACGACATCAAGGGGCTGCCCATCGCGGGGTTCGACCGCAAGAACCCGCTGAAGAACATCGCCGTGCTGTTCAAGATTGCGAGGAGCCAGTGGCTGGCGCGCAAGATCATCCGGCAGTTCCGCCCGATGGCCGTTGTCGGCGTGGGCGGCTACGCCAGCGGCCCCACGCTGAAGACGGCGGCGCAGATGGGCATCCCGACCCTGATTCAGGAGCAGAACTCCTATGCCGGCGTGACGAACCGGCTGCTGGCGAAGTCGGCCCGGAAGATATGCGTGGCCTACGACGGCATGGAGCGCTTCTTCCCGGCCGACAAGATTGTCAAGACCGGCAACCCCGTCCGCCAGAGCCTGCTCGGCGCGGGGACGACGCGGGAGGAAGCCCGCAGGGGCTTCGGCCTGGATCCCGGCAAGAGGACCGTCCTCGTCATCGGCGGGAGCCTCGGCGCGCGCACCGTGAACGAGAGCGTCCTCTCGCACCTCGACGACATCCGGCGCGCGGGGGACGTGCAGTTCATTTGGCAGACGGGGAAATACTACATCCGGGAAATCCGCGAGGCGCTGGGAAAGGCGGCCGCCGTCCCCAACCTCTACGTCTCGGACTTCATCGCCAACATGGACGAGGCCTATGCGGCGGCCGACCTCGTCGTCAGCCGGGCCGGCGCGAGCTCCATCTCGGAGCTGTGCCTGCTTCGGAAGCCCTGCATCCTCGTGCCCTCGCCGAACGTGGCGGAGGACCACCAGACGAAGAACGCCATGGCGCTCTCCACGAAGGGCGCCGCCCTCCTGGTGAGGGACGCCGACGCCCGCGGCACGCTCGTGCCGCTGGCGCTGGCGACGGTGGGCGACGCCGCGCGGCTGCAGGCGCTCGGCGAGAATGCGGGCAGGCTCGCCTACCGCGACTCCGCGCGCACGATTGCGTCCGAGGTCGTGAGGCTGGCGCGCGGCGAGTGACTTAAAGAAACGAAGAAGAATGTTGAACTTCAGCGACATAAAATCAGTCTATTTCGTCGGCGCCGGCGGCATCGGCATGAGCGCCCTCCTGCGCTATTTCCTGGCGCAGGGCCTCGCAGTCGGCGGCTACGACAAGACCCCCAGCGAGCTGACGGAGCGGCTGGCGGGCGAGGGGGCGCAAATCCACTACGAGGAGGGCGCGGACCTGATTCCCCCCGTGTTCAAGGACAAGCGGACGACGCTCGTGGTCTACACGCCGGCCATCCCGGCCGACCACGCGGAGCTGTCGTACTTCCGCGACAACGGCTTCGAGCTCCACAAGCGCGCGCAGGTGCTGGGTCTCCTGACGGAGAAGCACAAGGGCCTGTGCGTGGCCGGGACGCACGGGAAGACCACCACGTCGACGATGGCGGCCCACCTGCTCCATCAGTCGCACGTCGGCTGCAACGCCTTCCTGGGCGGCATCTCGCAGAACTACGGCACGAACTGCATCCTGTCGGAGCGGAGCGACTATGTGGTGGTCGAGGCGGACGAGTTCGACCGCTCCTTCCACTGGCTGCGCCCGTGGATGTCCGTCATCACGGCCACCGACCCCGACCATCTGGACATCTACGGCACGAAGGAGGCCTACCTCGAGAGCTTCCGGAAGTACACGACCCTCATCCAGCCCGGCGGTACGCTGATTCTCCACAAGGGGCTGGAGATGAAAGCCGACGTGCAGCCGGGTGTCCGCGTCTATGAGTATGCGCGGACGGAGGGCGACTTTCATGCGGAGAACATCCGCATCGGCGGCGGCGAGATTTATTTCGACTTCGCGAGCCCCGCGGGCGTCGTGAGGGACGTGCAGCTGGGCGTCCCCGTGGGCATCAACATCGAGAATGCCGTCGCCGCGATGGCCCTGGCGCAGCTGAGCGGGGCCACCGACGAGGAGTTGCGCGAGGGGATGCGCACGTTCAGGGGCGTTGAGCGGCGTTTCGACTTCAAGGTGAAGAACGACCGCGTCGTGTTCCTGAGCGACTACGGGCACCATCCCAAGGAGATAGAGCAGAGCGTGAGGTCCATCCGCGAACTGTATGCGGACAAGTGGATTGCCGCCATCTTCCAGCCGCACCTCTACACGCGCACCCGCGACTTCTACACGGAGTTCGCCCAGGCGCTGTCGCTCCTCGACGAGGTGTACCTGTGCGACATCTATCCGGCGCGCGAGCAGCCGATTCCCGGCGTGACGAGCGGACTGATATACGACAACCTCCGCCCGGGCATGCGGAGGCACCTTGTCCACAAGGAGGACATCCTCGACTGTGTGAGGAGGGGGACGTTCGACGTGCTGATTTCCCTCGGCGCGGGCGACATCGAGAACTATGTGCCCGAGATAACCAGGATTCTTGAGAAGCGATGACGGTCAGGAAAACGCTGAAGATTGCAGGTCTGCTGGCTCTGTTCTTCGGAGTCATCGCATACTCCGTGTATGCCGTTGCGGAAATGTCCGGCGGCGACCCCAACGAGGTGTGCGACGCCGTCGACCTGCTGGTGGAGGACAACCAGCGCGCGGCTTTCATCGACGGCCCGCGCGTGGAGGAACTGCTGCTGCAGGGCCGCGTCCATCCCAAGGGGCGGCTGATGAGGGACGTGAACGTGCGCCGGATTGAGGACGTGCTGCGCGCCAACAAGTTCATACGGCAGGTGGCGTGCTACAAGACCAACAACGGGATGCCGGCCGGCAAGGGAAAGGTCTGCATCCGCGTGTCGCAGCGGATGCCGCTGCTCTACGTCGTGCCCGACGGCCGTGAGAACTACTATGTGGACGCCATGGGAACGATTGTCCCGGAGCGCTCCTACGCCAAGGACCTCGTGGTGGCGACGGGCAGCATCACGCAGCGCTATGCCACGGGCGAGCTGGCGCGGTTCGGCGAGTTTGTCCAGAGAAACGACTTCTGGGACAGCCAGATAGAGCAGGTGCACGTGGCGCTGAACCACAAGCACCAGCGTGTCGTGACCCTTGTCCCGAGGGTGGGCGACCACGTCGTCTTCCTGGGGACGCTGGACAACTTCGAGAAGAAGCTCAACCGACTGCGGGTGTTCTACGAGAAAGGACTGCCCAAGGTGGGCTGGAACAAATACAGCAGGATCAACCTGGAATACGACAACCAAGTAGTTTGTACAAAGAAATAAAAAAACAGAAGCAATATGGCGGCAAAAGACACAATCGTGGTGGCAATCGAACTGGGGACCTCTCGCATCTCGGGCGTTGCCGGAAAAATGAAGGACGGCACGATGCGAATCCTTGCATACGCCGAGGAGCCCATCGTCCCGAACGTCATCAAGCGGGGCATCGTCTACAACATCGAGAAAACCACCCAAATCATCAAGAACGTGGTGGCCAAGCTGCAAATGTCGCTGAAGCTGAGGGTGTCGCAGGTGTACGTGGGCATCGGCGGCCAGTCCGTGCGGTCGGTGAAGAACAAGCAGCGCATGAACATGATGACGCAGACCTACATCACGGCCGACCACGTGGACCGTCTGCGCAACTGCAGCTACGATGTCCCGGTTGCCGAGTGCGAGCTGCTGGAGAACTTCCCGCAGGGATTCCTGGTGGACTCGAATCCCGTGGACGACCCCGTGGGCGTGATGGGCACCAACATCGAGGGCGAGTACCTCAACGTGATTGCCCGCAAGCAGCTGGAGGGCAACCTGCGCACCTGTTTCAGCAATGCCGACATCCACATCGCGGAAACAAAGCTCTCGGCCTACGAGCAGGCCAGGAACGTGCTGACGGAGCAGGAGAAGCGCGCCGGCAGCGTGTTGGTGGACCTCGGCGCGGGCACAACGACCGTCGTCGTTTACAAGAACAACATCCTTCGCCACCTGGCGACGCTCCCGATAGGGTTCTCCAACATCACGGAGGACTTGCGGTCGGCCCTCGACATCGACGAGAAGGAGGCCGAGGAACTGAAGCAGAAGTATGGCAACGCTTTCCTGGAAGAGGAGGAAGTCGGCACGGACGACCCGGCCACGAAGTTCTACACCACGTCCTTCGACCAAAAGATAGAGATCGCCACCATTCAGAACTACATCGACGCGCGCCTCACGGAGATAATCGCCAACGTGGAGAACCAGATATTCAAGTCCAACTACGAGAACCAGCTCCTGGGCGGCGTCGTCCTGACGGGCGGCGGCGCCAACATGAAGAACATTGAGAAGGCTTTCGCAAAGAAGCTGAAGCTGGAGAAGGTGAGGGTGGCGAAATCCATCATTCCGCAGGTCATCAAGAACAGCGGCGTGACGAACCTCGTCCTCGACAGCGGGCGCGCCAACTCCATCCTCTCCCTGCTGCTCTCCGGCGAGGAGAACTGCGTGGGCGAGGACACCTACAGCGGCGACGACATCTTCGACGAGAAGAAGAAGGAGGAGGACTTGGAGGAGAAGAAGCGCAAGGCGCAGGAGAACGAGAAGATTGAGGCCGAGCTGTCGGCCAAGCTGGAGGACTACAAGAACAAGATGCGCGAGGGCATCCTCCGGCTGGAGAACAAGGCGGCGGAAGTGACCAATGACGACAAGAACAAGACGCTGCGCCGCAGGGCGGGGCTGATGGCCGACGAGGCCCGGATTCTGCTGGGGGCCGACTACGAAAGCTGCGTCCACAGGCTTGAGCAGAGCGAGAAGAACCGCCAGCGAATCAAGGAGGCATCCGACTTGTCGGAGAAGTACCAGGCGGCGATAGACAAGCTGTACAACGCCGTGGAAGAGGCGCAGCGCGCCAACAGCTGGCTGACGAAGGTGAAGGCCACGCTGGGCGATCTCGTGAATGGCGATTAGGCCGCGCGGGACTGTCGCAGAGAGAAACAAATGCATGAACGAATCAAAAAAGGACAAAAGATGAGCGCACAGAGCAACATAGACGACTTTTCCGTATTCAACTTCCATTCGGAAAACCAGAGCATCATCAAGGTGATTGGTGTCGGCGGCGGCGGCAGCAACGCCGTGAACCACATGTTCAACGAGGGCATCCACGACGTGACTTTCGTCGTGTGCAACACCGACAACAAGGCACTGCAGGACTCGCCCGTCCCCACCAAGCTCCAGCTGGGCGAGGAGGGACTTGGCGCGGGAAACCAGCCGGCGGAGGCGCGCAAGGCCACAGAGGAGTCCATCGACGAGGTGAAGAAGATGCTGGACGACGGCACCAAGATGGTGTTCATCACGGCCGGCATGGGCGGCGGCACGGGCACGGGCGCGGCCCCGCTGATTGCCAAGACCGCGCGCGACATGGACATCCTCACCGTCGGCATTGTGACGATTCCTTTCCGCTGGGAGGGCATCCCGAAAATCAACCAGGCGCTCGACGGCGTCGAGGAAATCAGCAAGAACGTCGATGCCTTGCTGGTCATCAACAACGAGCGTCTCCGCCAGATTTACCAAGACCTGTCGGTCGACAACGCCTTTGCCAAGGCCGACGACACGCTGTGCAACGCGGCGAAAAGCATTTCGGAAATCATCACGATGCACGGAAAAATCAACCTCGACTTCAAGGACGTGAAAACCGTGCTGAAGGATGGCGGCGTGGCCATCATGAGCACGGGCTACGGCTCGGGCGAGGGCCGCGTGACCAAGGCCATCGAGGACGCCCTGCACTCGCCGCTGCTCAACGACAACGACGTCTATCGCTCGAAGAAAGTCCTGCTCCACATCATCCACTCTGGCGACGAGGGGGAGGGCGCGATGCCGTTGATGATGGACGAGATGAACGAGCTCAACGACTTCATGGAGCAGATGCCCGCGAACGTGGAGACCAAGTGGGGGTACTCGAAAGACCCGTCGCTGAAGGACAGCGTGAAAATCACCATCCTCGCCACGGGCTTCGGGCTGCGCGATGTCAATTCCAACGAGATGGATGCCCGCATCAAGAAGCAGGACGAGGCGGCCCGCCAGTACGAGATAGAAGAGGCCGAGAAGGCGGAGCAGCAGCGGGTGCGCATGGAGAGCATCTACGGCTCGAGCAAGCAGAAGGGCTACATCCGCCGCCCGGTCTATAGCTACATCTTCCGCGACGAGGACCTCGACAACGACAACATCATCAGCATGGTGGAGGCATCGCCCACCTACAAGCGCAACAAGGAGACATGGAAGAAACTGTCGAACAGCTCCATCGAGGCGGCCGACCGCGTGCCTCAGGTGGGCGAGACCATCACGTTCGATTTTACACAACCCTAAAAAAACAAACGGAAACATGACGCTTTTCGAGCAAGTGAGCAAGGACATCGTTGCGGCGATGAAGGAACACGACACCGTCCGCCGCGACACCCTGCGCAACGTGAAGAAGTATTTCCTCGAGGCAAAGACCGCGCCGGGGGCGAACGACGAGCTGACCGACGAGGCGGCGCTGAAGATACTGCAAAAACTGGCCAAGCAGGGACGCGAGTCCGCCGGCATCTACAAGGGGCAGGGGCGCGAGGACCTGGCGGCAGAGGAGATGGCGCAGGTCGCCGTCATCGAGGACTACCTGCCCAAGCAGCTCTCGGAGGAGGAGCTGGAGGCGCGGCTGAAAGAAATCATCGTCCAGGTCGGCGCGTCATCACCCCAAGAGATGGGCCGGGTGATGGGCGCTGCCACCAAGCAGCTGGCCGGCCTTGCCGAGGGGCGCGCGATTTCAAGTTGTGTGAAGAAGCTGCTTTCCTAAGCGGCTTCTTCGTTTTTTGTTACCAATTTGATGCTTTTTGTTACAAGGAAGCAGGAAAGAGTCTGCGCCGTCTCCGTAAATTTGCGCGGACAAAAAAAGACAAAAAAGCAAACAGAATCGTATGGAAAAAACATGGCGCTGGTTCGGCAAGAACGACCGGATAACGCTCCAGATGCTGCGGCAGATAGGCGTCGAGGGCATCGTCACGGCACTGCACGACGTGCCCAACGGCGAGGTCTGGACGCAGGAGGCCATCCTGGACTTGAAGAACTACATCGAGGCGGCCGGCCTCCGGTGGTCGGTGGTGGAGAGCCTGCCCGTTTGCGAGGCCATCAAGTACGGAGGCCCCGACCGCGAGCGGCTGATTGAGAACTACAAGGTGAGCCTGGCGAACCTGGGCAAGTGCGGCATCCGCACGGTGTGCTACAACTTCATGCCCGTGCTCGACTGGGCGCGGACCGAACTCGACCACCCCTGGGCGGACGGAAGCACCTCGCTCTACTTCAACAAGGTGAAGTTCGTCTATTTCGACTGCCGCATCCTCAAGCGCGAGGGCGCGGCCGACGACTACACGGCCGACGAGCTGGCCGCCGCCGACGCGCTGGGGCGCACCATGACCAAGGCCGACGACGACGCGCTGGTCGACACCATCATCGTCAAGACGCAGGGCTTCGTCAATGGCAACATCACCGAGGACGACAAGAACCCCGTCCAGCTCTTCCGCAGCCTGCTGGCGCTTTACAAGGGCGTCACGCGCGAGCAGCTCCGCGCCAACATGAAGCACTTCCTGGAGGCCGTCATGCCCGTCTGCCGCGAGTGGGACGTGCGCATGTGCGTCCACCCCGACGACCCCCCGACGCAGCTCCTCGGACTGCCCCGCATCGTGACCTGCGGCGACGACATCGAATGGCTCTTGAACGCCGTGCCCGACCCGCACAGCGGACTGACCTTCTGCTGCGGCTCGCTGTCGGCAGGGGCGCAGAACGACGTGCCGGCCTTGGCGCGCAAGTACGCCAAGCGCACCCATTTCGTGCACCTCCGCTCCACCGACGTGCTGCCCAACGGCGACTTCATCGAGGCCGACCACCTGCGCGGGCGCGCCAACCTGATAGAGGTGTGCCGAATCTTCGAGCGCGAGAACCCCGGCCTCCCCATGCGCGTGGACCACGGGCGCACCATGCTGGGCGACGAGGACAAGGGCTACAACGCCGGCTACTCGTTCCACGGGCGCATGATGGGGCTGGCGCAGATGGACGGCGTGATGGCCGCCGTGCGCTACATGGAGGGACAAAAGAACGAACTTCAACAACCATAACAGGACGAAAATGAACGACTTGAAAGGAAAGACAGCCGTCGTCACGGGCGGCAGCGGCGTGCTGGGCAGCAATGTGGCCGAGGGGCTGCTCCAGGCCGGGGCGAGCGTCGTGGTGATAGGCGCGCACCAACACAAAGTGGACGCCGCGCTGGAGCGCCTCCGCCCGGCGGCCAAGGCCGCCGGCGCGGAAGTGTCGGGTCACGCCTGCAACGTGCTGGAGCAGAGCGAAATCAACGCCGCCCGCGATGCCGTCATGGCGCGCCACGGGCGTGTGGACATCCTGGTGAACGCGGCCGGCGGCAACGTGCCGGGCGCCACCGTCATGGACGACCAGCACGTGTTCGACATGAAGCCCGACGACCTCCGCCGCGTCATCGACCTCAACCTCTACGGCACCATCTACCCCTGCCTCACGTTCGGACGCATCATGGCCGGGCAGAAGAGCGGCAGCATCATCAACGTGTCGTCGATGGCCGCCTACGACGCCCTCACGCGCGTCATGGGCTACGCCATCGCCAAGGAGGGCGTGATAGCCCTCACCAAGTGGCTCGCCCAGGAGATGGCCATCAAGTACAGCGAGAAAATCCGCGTCAACGCCATCGCCCCGGGCTTCTTCATCGGCGAGCAGAACCGCCGCGCCCTGCTCAACGACGACGGCAGCCTCACGGAGCGCAGCCACAAGGTGCTGGCCAAGACGCCCATGCGCCGCTTCGGCGACATCTCCGAGCTGAACGGCATCGTCCGCTTCCTCTGCTCCGACGAGGCGTCGTTCGTCACCGGCACCGTCATTCCCGTCGACGGCGGGTTCAGCAGCTTCTCCGGCGTGTAGGGCCGCTGCGGCGGAAGCCTCGGCCGGCGGAACAGGACGCTTCCCGCCGTGGCCCTGCGCCACGGCGGGAAGCGTCCGTCGTATATGCGGGGCCATCGCCCCGGGGCCGGCTGCCAGAAGCAAGCGCGCTTATTTCACGTGCACCTTCTGCCCGCCCATGATGTAAATGCCTTTCGTCAATCGCGCACCCACTCGCCGTCCCTGCAAGTCGTAGACGGCGCCCGCCGACCGCGAAGTAGCCTCCACGCTCCCGATGCTTGCGCTGCCGTCGTCGTTGTGTACCGTGTATTTCCCGCTTGCCGGGGCTGGAAGTCCCCGGAACGTCACGACATCCTTCTGCAGCGCCGCCGACGCATTGTCCTCCATTGGGTTGAGCTCCCACTGGAACAGTGCATGGATGTCGTCGCCGTCACGATAGAAGCAAGAGTACATGCGGTGACCCCACCACCATCGGACGCTCTCATACACCAGCGTTCCGTTCTCAAAACTGCATTTGGCAGATTCTCCCGAGCCGCCATCGTCGTAGTGGCCGTCCATCCATCCTGAGTCATGGGTGAAAATGGGGTCCGAGCCAATCTCGCGCGCAAGGTATGCCCCATAGTCATATTCCATCAACAGCGTATGGGAATACCTGACGTTCTCCAGGCTCCTCACCATGAAATGGTTCATGAACGACCCGAAGTCCTCCAGCCACTGGTCCGAATACTTGCCGTCGTCCGACACCACGGACAACAGCCTCTTCGACACGCTGCCGCCCGTCCCGCAGAACGACGTGTTCACCAGCGTGTCCGTGGCGGACACCACCTTCCACGCCATGCCATTGAATGTCCTGAAGCTGTCGCCTGCGGACAGGCTGAAGTCGAAGGCAACGGTCTCCTTCTGCGCTTCAAAATCGTAGACATAGATTTTCCTGTCCGCCATCCTGTAGCCATATTGCAGCCTGACCGGTTCGTCCGCCTCGTGGCGATATCGAGGGCTGTCGTCGAAGATGCGGTAATATCCAACCCCGTTTCCAGCCGTCTCCATTTTGCCGTGATAGGTCATAAGGGCGGGTCTTGTACTGTTGCCTTCGGCAACGGCCATGGTCCAATACTGATTCTGTGCAGACAGTCCGATGGAACAGGCTGACAGCAGGGCCAGCAAGGCAACTCGCAGTAAAGATTGGTTTTTCATAATAGCTCGTTTTTGAGGGTTTGTCGATACGCTATGGTTGTCTCTTGGTATTCACGGGGCTTTTTACTTTCTGCTGACGCCCAATGCACTCCTCTTCATCCTTCCGCGGTGAAGATAGCGCGTTTTTTGTAATAAAAAAATGAAAGGAGCAAATTTTTCAGCTGTTTTTTCTCCGCCTTTCGTTGGGTCTTGTGTCATGTCTCGCGCGATGCCGGAGTTGGCGCTGGCGGGAGGGGCCATTCTTCTGCGCGCGCCAAAGGGCTGGCAACAAGACGAACGGCGGAAGGCCTGCGCCCTGCCGCGCGCAAGGGGATTTTGACATTTTGATGCTGCCGCCAAGCCGGCTTCCGCCCGTCTCGGGATGCCGTCTGTGGATTTTGCAAGACGCTGTCATCCAGCTGCTTGCGGTTCGCTGGGCATCCGTCGGGAAAATACTGCGGAGAAAACTTTTTTCCTCTGCGGAGCGGATGGATTTTCTCCGCAGTGTTTTTCCCGTCGCTCCGCAGTGTTTTTCCGCGCGCTCCGCAGTGTTTTTTCGGTCGCAGCCAAGGCGTTGGCTATGAGCGGTTTGCAATGTGGCGGCGAAGCCTCCGGCACACGGGCTCCACGGCACCGCGCCGGTGACGCTCCGATGGTTTTTTGCCTGCGGAAACGCGCGTCCGGGCGACACATGACTGCAAGTTCGGGAGAAAATGCTTACCTTTGTTTCCGTAAGAACAATGTGGAAACAACGGACCAACTGACTATGAGACGACTGACAATGGCGGCGTGTGCCGCCGTACTGGCGGCGCAGGGCGCGACGGCGCAGACTGCCGCCGACCGCACGCCGCACGCCAGCATGTGGCTCCGGGCCTTCGAGAAGGCCGGGGCGCAGGTGCCCTACCGGTTCGACGGCGAGGGCAAGGAAGTGCGCGTGGCGTGGGGACTGGACACGGCGTGGGACAGCGCCGACAACGTGAGGCGCGGCACGGCGTTCATCGGAAAGGACAATATCGCCACAGGGCGCATCTCGTTCCAGCCCAGCGACCTGGTGGGCGACGATGGCGAGCTGTCGGCCGCGCAGAAGAAGGCGCTCGACTCGCGCATCGCGAACATCAAGCTGTCGGGCACGACGAGCGTGATGCTCAACTGCGACCACGAGGCGCTCAACGCCGGCAACTACTACGGCAAGCCGGAGGAGTGGTACAAGGTCATCAAGGCGTCGGTGAAGTACGCACAGGCCAAGGGGCTGACGGTCGTGTCCGTGTCGCCCTTCAACGAGCCCGACTACACGCCGTGGGGCGAGGGGACGAAGGCGCACTTCAAGGCCATCGCCAGGCTCATCAGCGAGGACGGGGAGCTGGCCGGCATCCGCGTCTCGGCGGGCAACACGCTCAACTGCGACGAGGCCCTCTCGTGGTACAACTACATGAAGCCCTACGCCACCGAGGGCAACACGCACCAGCTCGCCGGCTCGTTCGACAGCTACGCCGGCTTCTTCACCGCCGTGCGCAACAACGGCCATCATGCGTCGGCCGACGAGCTGCACAACGTGGCCGAGGCCATGGTGGGCGTGGAGTACGGCCTGCAGTCGGGCGTGTGGTGGGGCTACGACGGCGTGGCGCGCGGCGACTACTGCAAGGCGGCGAACGGCGGCGCGCGGCTGGGCTACGCCGAGAACCGCGGCGCCTGGACGGCCGCGTCGGTCTACCGCCTGCCCGGCGGCGCGGTGGAGGCCTTCCTCGGCACGAGCGAGCGCCAGGCCACGACCTCGGCGTTCGAGTTCGTGAGCCTCGACCGCGACGTCTACTACGACGGCTACGGCCCCGTGCGCGCCTTCCGGATGGAGATGCCGGGCGGCACGGGCTACCAGCAGGGGCAGACCAACGCCGAGCGCATGATACGCATCACGCAGGGCGAGGACGTGCAGCCGTTCGCCGTGGAGGGCGGCACGTATGTCATCATGAACAGGAAGACGAAGGGATGCCTGACGATTGCGGGCGGCGCGACGGCCGGCGGGACGGCCGTCGTGCAGGGCTTCTACAAGGGCCGGGCGGCTGCCTACCCCTACCAGCAGTGGACGGTCGAGGCGGTGGGCGACCGCGTGGGCGGCGACTTCAGCTACAGCTACATCCGGAGCGCGCGCGACGAGAAGATGCTGCTCGACCTGCTCAACTGGTCGCTCAGCGCCAAGGGCACGCTCTGCGCCTACCCGGGCGACGGCGGGGCCAACGAGCAGTGGTACTTCGAGTATGCCGGCGACGGCGACTTCTACATCCGCTCGCGCCATTCGGCCCTGTGCCTCGAGGTGCGCAACGGCTCGTCGCTCACGGGCGCGGCCGTCCAGCAGGCCGAGTTCACGGGCGACGCGCGCCAGCGGTGGCGCTTCATCCCGGTGGACGCGGAGAGCGAGCTCGACGCGCCGGCCGTCCCCGCGGGGCTGGAGGCCACGCCCCAGAGCGCGTCGGTGCTGCTCGCGTGGCAGGCCAACGCCGAGCCCGACGCCGACGGCTACATGGTGCTCCGCGGCGAGCGGACGGCGGACGGCGCGACGGACTGGAGCGTGATTGGCCGGAAGGTGCAGGGCACGCGCTTCATCGACAACTCCTGCGCGCCGGGCAGGGACTACGCCTACAAGATAAGGTGCATCGACCGCGCCGGCAACATGTCGGCCGCGACGGACGAGGTGGCGGCGCGGACGCAGGACGGGAAGTCCGTCGTGGCGCGCTACGAGTTCGACGGAACGGCCGAGGACCTGACGCCCAACCAGTTCGACGCGGCCCTCTCGGGCAATGCCGAGTATGGCGCGGCGGTCAGCCAGTCGGGCAGCGGCGCGCTCCGCCTCGACGGCTCCACCTACCTGATCCTGCCGCACCAGCTGGGCAACATGAGGGAGATGACCGTCGCGCTCTGGGCCTACTGGCAGACGGTGTCGAGCTGGCAGCGGCTGTTCGACTTCGGCAACGGCACGGACCAGTACATGTTCCTCACGCCGAGCAACGGCTCGGAGATGCGCTTCGTGCTGAAGAACGGCGGCGACGAGCAGATTCTCTCGGCGCCGAGGCTCTCGACGCGCCGGTTCGTGCACCTGGCCGTGACGCTCGGCCCCGACGGGGTGAGGCTCTACGTGGACGGCGAGCTGGCCGCCGAGCGTGCGGACATCACGATACGCCCGTCGGACTTCGCCCCGGTGATGAACTACATCGGCCGGAGCCAGTTCAGCGCCGACCCTTACTTCCGCGGCTACATCGACGACTTCCGCGTCTACAACCACGCGCTCACGGCGCAGGAGGTGCGGGAGGTGAAGGAGAACCTGGCGGACGGCGTCGGCGCGGTGGCCGCGCCGGACGCTTCGCCCGTGGTCGCCACGGAATGCTACTCCGTTGGCGGCGTCCGCCTGGCCGCTCCCCGGCGCGGGGTCGGCATCCTGCGGCAGACGCACCGGGACGGGACGGTCACGGTGAGGAAGGTCCTTCGCTGACCTGCGGCGCCTGCGACAAACGCGGCATCCCCCTGGCCTCCATCGTCTTTGGAGACCGGGGGGATGTCGCGTCCTGCCCGCAACGGCCGGCCTACAGGCTGTAGACGAGGCCGAGGTTCATCTCGTAGCTCTTGGCGTGCACGTCCTTGTAGTGGGCCAGCGTGGAGCGGCGGTAGTAGAGCACGTGCTCAATCTTCAGCGTCAGGCTCTGCTGCATGCGCAGCCGCAGGTAGGCGCGGTTCAGGAAGATGGAGTTGTGCCCCTCGTCGCCCCAGTAGTAGTTCCCGGCGCGTTCGGGGTCGCCCGAGCCGTTGTGGACGTAGAGCCGCGCGAAATAGAAGTCGTCGCCCACCGACAGCAGGCGGTTCACCGTGAGGCGCGCGTCGTTGCGCAGGCTGTAGCCCGACGCGAAGCTGTAGCGGCGCGGGCGGTAGTAGTCGGCCGTCGTGCCGCCCAGCCCGATGCCGTCGGCCAGGAAGTCGTTGCTGAAGGACGTGTGCGTTCCTACCTTCTCCGTGTAGAGCCCGACGCCGAAGCTCATGGCCTCGTTGATAAGGGCGAAGTTGCCGGGGCGCTCGTCGTTCTTCCCCCCGTAGTTGTCCAGGTAGCGGAACACCTGGTAGATGCCGGCGTCGAACCGCCAGTCGCCCTTCGTCGAGCATTGCCATCCGTGGATGCGCCCGCGGATGTCGAGGTCGCTGAACGTGGGGTTCTTGCCCGCGAGGTTGAGCAGCATGTGCATGCGGAAGTAGTCGAACGGCTTCGGCTTGTCCTTTTTCGCGAAGCGGTCGCCGTAGTCCATGAGGAAACTCACGTAGCCCACGTTCTTCGAGCGGTGCAGGCCGCGCATCTCGTGCATGTAGCGGTTGCCCACGCTCACCTCCAGCGAGAACGGCTCGGGCTGCACGTGCTTTCCCCGCGCGGGGCTGACCGCCCACATCTCCCCCGAGAACAGGCGGTGTGCGCCGCGCGCCGGGTTGAGGAATCCGCCCACCAGCTCGCGGATGACGCGGCCGACCCCCGTCTTCGAGTTGTCGAAAATGATGTCGGACGTGCGGTAGGTGACCTCGCCGATGGCCGAGCCGCCGATGCCCGTCGAGAGGAAGTCGTTGAACGCCGGCAGGTTGTTCTCGCAGAAGTATTCCCAGACCATGCTCCCGATCAGCGGGTAGACGGCGGCCGTGTAGTAGCTGTGCCCGTGGTAGCGGGCCGCTCCGTAGAACATGCTGCCGTGGTAGGGGTGCGAGAACTGGTTGCCCGAATAGCTGTCGTTGTCAAGGACGAAGGCGCTCTTGAGGTTCGTGCGGATGGTGCGCGCGTTGATGTCCGCCCATTGGCGGTCGTAGAGGTAGTGGTCCCAGGCCCATACGCCGAAGTTGAACGCCAGCGCCTCGCCCACGGGCTTCAGGATGCTGTGGTCCGCCGCCACCAGCGTGTCGGTGCCGCTGAGCCGCTGCAGGTGCACTTTGCTGCCTGTGACGGGGTTGCGCCACACGGTGTCGGCGTGCAGCCAGAGCCCGGGTTGCGGCGCTTCCGCCTCGTCGAGGTAGGCCATTGGGCTGATGCTGTCGCACGCCTCTTCCGCGTGTCCGCCGCGCGAAGGCGCTTCGGCCTCGTGGGGCGTGGCCGCGCTGGCGGACGGGAGGGTGTAGGAAAGGGCGTATGCGGTGGACAGGCAGAGGAAGAACAGCTTGGGTGCTCGCATGGGATGTGGGGTTGGAAAAAGATTCTGCAAAATTACGCGGATATTTCCACGGCGCGCAGTCCTTTTCTTGGCGTAGATTGTCCCTTTTCGGCCATGGCGCGCGCCCTGCCGCCCTTTTCGAGGGAAAAATGCGCGGGATGTTCAGGCGTGCTTCCAGAAGTTGCGCGTGAAAAGCAACACGATGGGGAATATCTCCAGACGGCCGATGAGCATGAGGAAGGCGCACACCGTCTTGGAGGCCGGCGAGAGCGTCGCCCAGGAGTGGAGCGGCCCGTAGTAGTCCATGCCCGGCCCGACGTTCGACAGCGAGGAGATGGAGATGCCCAGCGCCTCGTAGTAGTCGAGCTGCGGGCGCGACGCGTCGTCCGAGACTCCGAAGACGGACAGGAGGAATGCGCCGACGAAGATTGCGCCGACGAACAGGGCCGTGAACCCCAGGATGGTCTGCACGATTTGCGTGGGAAGCACCTGCCCGTTGAGGCGGACCGGCAGCACGGCGCGGGGGTGGAGGATGCGCTGGAACTCGTTGCGCAGCACGCGGTAGATGATGCTCCAGCGCACGCACTTGAAGCCGCCGCTCGTGCTGCCCGAGCAGGCTCCGGCGAACATGACGAACAGCAGCGTCGGCATGAGCGACACGGGCCACACGGTGTAGTCGACCGTGGCGAGCCCCGTCGTGGTTTGCAGCGAGACGACCGTGAAGACGGAGTCGCGGAACGACTGCTCCAGCGAGCCGAGGAAGCTGCCGGGATGCGGGAGGCTGAACGGCTCGGCCTGCCTCTGCGCGGCCATGAGCCAGGCGGTGCAGAGCAGCGTGGCCGTCCCCGCGATGGCGAGGTAGCAGCGCAGCTCCGCGTCGCGGAAGAACTTGTGGACGCGCCCCCGGAGAATGGTGTAGTAGATGAGCGTGTAGTTCGCTCCCGAGATGAACATGAAGAACGTGAGGACGTACTCGATGGCGGGGGAGCGGTAGACCTCGCGCAGCAGGGCGCTGTGCGTCCCGAAGCCGCCCGTGGCCGTCGTGACGAGCGAGTAGTTGATGGCGTCGAACGTGTCCATGCCGCAGAGCATGAGCGAGCCGACGCAGAGCAGGGTGAGCAGCAGGTAGACGGTGCCGATCCACTTGGCCGTGACGCTGATGCGGGGGTGTATCTTGTCGTGCACGGGCCCCGTGCTTTCGGCCGCGAAGAGCTTCACCTCGCCCACGCCGAAGGCCGGCAGGATGGCGATGGTGAAGAAGATGATGCCGATGCCGCCAATCCACTGGCTCAGGCTGCGCCACACGAGGATGCTGTGGGGCTGTGCGTCGCAGTCGTCGATGACCGTCGCCCCGGTGGAGGTGAAGCCCGACATGGTCTCGAAGAAGGCGCTGGCCACGTCGGGCAGGCTGCCGCTGAGGAGGAACGGGAGCATGCCGACGGCGGTGAACACCAGCCACGTGAGGCTCACGATGATGTAGCCGTCCTTGCGCCCCATGTTGCTGCCCGCGCCGCGGCCGACGGCCAGTCCCGCCGCCCCGAGGCCGACGGCGATGGCGGTGGGCCAGGCGAACGGCATGTAGCAGGCGTGGCGGTAGATGCCCACGCCCATGCAGACGGCCATCAGTCCCGCCTCGATGAAGAGCAGCAGGCCGATGACCTTGACGATGATTTTCCAGTGGATCATAATGCGCGGAATGTGGGGGCGGGGCGTGCGCCTACTTGAACCAGCGGTCGAGGCGCTTGAGTGTTCCGCCGATGCAGAACACCACCACGCGGTCGTTCTCGCGCAGCACGGTCGGGCCGTTCACGAGCTGGCCCTTGCCGTCGCGCACCATGCCGCCGATGTTCACGCCGCGCGGAAGCCCGAGGTGCATGACCGCGTCTTTCGTCACGCGCGAGCCGCGCTTCACCACGAACTCGGCCACGTCGGCGTCGGCCACCGTGAGCATCTTCATGTTGTCGACGCTCGACTTCAGCAGCATCTGGTAGATGTGGCTGGCGGCAATCTGCTTCTTGTTGATGACCGTCCCCACGTCCAGATCCTCGGCCATGTCCAGATAGTCCAGGTTCTCCACCTGGGCTATCGTCTTCCTCACGCCCTTACGCCGCGCCGCCACGCACGCCAGGATGTTCTCCTCGTCGTTGTCGGTCAGGGCGATGAACGCCTCGAGGTATCCGTAGCCCTCGTCGTTGAGCAGCTCCATGTCGTGCCCCTCGCCGTTGATGATGAGCGTGCGGTGCTTCACGAGCCGCCCCAGCTCCTCGCAGCGGTCGGCCGACGGCTCGATGATCTTCAGGTCCATGCTGTCGGGCAGCGCCCAGTCGGCGCGCACGGACAGCTTGCCGCCCCCGATGATGAGCGCGTGGCGCACGGCGGGGTAGCCGTCCTTGCCCGACAGGTGGCGGATGGCGCTCACCTGGTCGCGCGTGGTCATGAAGAACACGAGGTCGCGCGGCAGGATGCGCTCGTCGCCGTAGGGGACGACCGTCTCGCCCCGGCGCTTGATGGCCACCACGTGGAACTGGTGGCCGTGCTCCATGCCGATTTCTTTCAGCGTGTGCCCGACGAGCAGGTTGTGCTCGTTGCCGATCTCCTTGTCGTCGATGGGGTGCTCGTCGTGCATCTTCACGCTGAGCAGCACGAGGTCGCCGTCCACGCCGAAGTCCCACATCTGCCGTACCCACGAGTACTGCGCCGAGTCGGCGATTTCCTTCGAGGCGAGCAGCTCGGGGTAGATGAGCGACGAGATGCCCATGTCCTCGAACAGCTTCTTGTTCTCGGGCTTCATGTACTCGTAGTTGTCCACGCGCGCCACGGTGCGCCGCGTGCCCAGCTGTCTGGCGAGGATGGCGCTGGCGATGTTCTCGCTCTCGTGCGGCGTGACGGCGATGAACAGGTCGGCGTCGTCCGCGCCCGCGTGGCGCAGCCCCTTGATGGACGTGGGCGACACGGCGCTCGTCATGATGTCGAGGTCGGCGTTGAGCTTGCTCAGCCGCTCCTCCTCGCTGTCGATGAGCACCACGTTGAGGTTTTCCTTCGAGAGAAGGCGCGCGAGGTGGGTGCCAACGGCCCCCGCGCCGGCGATGACAATCTTCATGACAGGATTTGCTGCTTGATGCTCGCGGCGTCCATGCCGCAGATGGCGCGTTCCTCGGCCACGGTGCCGTGCTCCACGAACTGGTCGGGGATGCCCACGCGCCGCACCTCGGGCGTGTAGCCGTGGTCGGCGAAGAACTCCAGCACCGCGCTGCCCAGCCCGCCGCTCGCCACGCCGTCCTCCACCGTCACCACGCGCTTGTAGCCTCTCCCCACCTCGTGCAGGATGTCCTCGTCGATGGGCTTCAGGAAGCGCATGTCGTAGTGGGCGGCCGGCGTGCCCTCGGCGGCCTTCGCCGCCTCCGTGCCGATGGGGCCGAGCGACAGCACGGCCACGCCCGCCCCGTCCCGCAGCTTCCGCCCCCTGCCCACGGCGACGGCCTCCAGCGGGCAGCGCCAGTCGACGAGCGAGCCGCGCCCGCGCGGGTAGCGGATGACGAACGTGCCCTGGCCGGGCAGCTGCGCGGTGAACATCATCCGGCGCAGCTCGTGCTCGTCGTAGGGCGAGGCGATGGTGAGGTTGGGGATGGGGCGCAGGAAGGCGAGGTCGAACGCGCCGTGGTGGGTGGGGCCGTCCTCGCCCACCAGCCCGGCGCGGTCGAGGCACAGCACCATGCCGAGCCGCATGATGGCCGCGTCGTGGATGATGTTGTCGTAGGCGCGCTGCGCGAACGACGAGTAGATGTTGCAGAAGGGCAGCAGCCCGTCCTTGGCCATGCCGCCCGAGAAGGTCACGGCGTGCCCCTCGGCGATGCCCACGTCGAACGTGCGGTGGGGCATCGCCCGCATCATGATGCTCATGGAGCAGCCCGTGGGCATGGCCGGCGTGACTCCCACGATGCGCTCGTTCCGCTCGGCCAGCTCGAGCAGCGTCTGTCCGAACACGTCCTGGAACTTCGGCGGGCAGGGGGCCTTGGGCTGCGCGTCGAGCCGCCGGCCCGTGTCCTCGTCGAACTTGCCCGGCGCGTGCCACACCGTCGCGTTCCGCTCGGCCGGTGCGTAGCCCTTGCCCTTCACCGTGTGGATGTGGAGCAGCTTCGGCCCCCTCATCCTGCGGATGGCGAAGAGGATGCGCACCAGCTCCCTCACGTCGTGGCCGTTCGTCGGGCCGAAGTAGCGGATGTCCATGCCCTCGAAGATGTTGCGCTGGCGCGTGAGCAGCGACTTCACGCTGTTGTTGAAGCGGATGATGCCCTTGCGGCGGCTGTCGTCGAGCAGCCCCCACTTGTGGAGCTTCTGCGAAATCTTGTAGCGGATGCTGTTGTAGGTGGAGCTGGTGGTCAGGTTGAGCAGGTACTGCCGCATCCCGCCCACGCTGTCGTCGATCGACATGTTGTTGTCGTTGAGGATGATGAGCATGTCGTTGGGCGTGGACGAGGTGTTGTTGATGCCCTCGAAGGCCAGCCCGCCGCTCATCGCCCCGTCGCCGATGACGGCCACCACGTGCCGCTCCTCCCCCTTCTGCCGCGCGGCCACGGCCATGCCGAGGGCGGCGGAGATGGAGTTGGAGGCGTGGCCGCAGCAGAACGTGTCGTACTCGCTCTCGTCGGGGAAGGGGAACGGGCGCAGGCCGTGCAGCTTGCGGTTGGTGCGGAAGCGGTCGCGCCGCCCGGTCAGGATCTTGTGCCCGTAGGCCTGGTGCCCCACGTCCCACACGAGGCGGTCGTAGGGCGTGTTGAACACGTAGTGCAGCGCCACCGTCAGCTCCACCGCCCCGAGGCTCGACGCCAGGTGGCCGGGATTGACCGACAGCTCGCGGATGATGTCGTGGCGCAGCTCCTCGCACAGCTGCGGCAGCTGCTCCATGTCGAGCTTCCGCAGGTCGGCGGGCGACTCTATCCTCGACAGCAGCTCGAATTCCATGTCTTGTGCTGATTCTTTCACTCTCTTCGCGGGCGTTTTCCCTTTTTGATGCACAAAGTTAATGTTTGTTCGGGACTTTCAATGCTTGTACCCCCGAATATCTTGGGAAAACGCCGCGCGCGGCCTGTCCCCGCCCGCCGGACGGCGGACGCGCGGCCGTCGCGCCCATGCTGGGCTTCCCCGCCCTTGCGGCGAGAACGGTGCGCGCGGCTCATCGCCTGAGGAAGCCGTAGTCATAGACGCGCGGCTCAATCTTGGCGGCAAGCGCGCGAAGCCGCTGGCGCAAGGCGGCGATGAGCCGCGTGTACTCGGCGTCGGCGCTGCTGGCGTTCATCGTGCCGCGCCCGCTCACGCCCTGGAAGTGCAGGCGCATGTCGTAAAGGGCGGCATTGGGGTTCGCGCTCTCCTGGCGGTGGTAGTAGCGCCACAGCTCGCGCCCCGCGTCCATCACGGCCTGCGCCTCGGCCGAGAACGTGACGGGCCTCGGCGTGCTGTCCTCTTCGCGCCCGCCCCTGTCGAAGAGCTCGGGCTCTGCCGCTTGTGCCGTCTTTTTCTTCGTCCTGCCCCGGAGGTAGTCGCTCATGAAGTGGCTTTTGAAGGCCTCCTTGGCGTCCACTTCCGCCTCGGTGAAGGGAATCCAGTGGTTGGCGCCTGATTCGGATTCCAAATAACTGATTCTGTTTTGACCATGAAGCAGTGTTAAGGCAAGGCAATCATTGATGAAATCTTCATCATTGCCCCATTGGTCATTTGGAACCAAATATTGGTCACGGTCGTTGAGCCATAATGCTGGTATGCATTGGCGAATGGCAAAATAAACAGCCATGTGTCTTATGTTGGCTCTGGTCACCTTTGCATAAAAATGGTTGCTAATGTCATTGGCAGATAACTTTGTGGTTAGGTAGACACCCAAGTTGTTCTGAACATTCGTGCCGTTCATTCGTAAATATGCGATGCACTCACCTGTGTTGTCATAATGCTTGCGAAGCCATTCTATGACATTCGTGTCATTGGCATACGAGTGAATGTTTTTTTGCCCCTTATATGTGCCGTCGCTCTCATAAATGTCGGTTTTGCAGCGCAAGAACTCCTCTTCTTCTGCAAGATGCCAAATGAAGAACCCTATGGGGAACTGTCCCTTGACATTGTCGAAGGTATTGGCTGGAACGATAAAATTTCGACCGAGCTTCGCTCGGAACGTTTTTCGGAAATCACGGAAGTTCGGTGCTTGCAGAGTTTTCAAAGTTGAAAACTCTGCAAGCACGCATGTAGGGATTTCATCATGGATGCGGATGAAGAATTGAGCGAATACTTCACGGCAAGCCAATCCCAATTGTTTCTTGTACTTGTCATGTACATAGTTGCCGAACGAGACACTTGACTTGTTCTTTCCAGTTCCCATTCTCTGCTTTCTGTTTCCTGCCTCCGCATATGGCGGATTGATATACATCACGAGCTTCTTCCGCTTCTCCTCATCCTTCAGTATCTCGATGAGTGACTGGGGGAGTTTGCTCTCCTCGGGCTTGTCGAGGTTGAAGGGGTCGTTGAGAAAGTCGAACTGGAACACATGGCTGTCGAGCAGGTTGCTGCCGCCATGCTCGCCACGCAACGCCCTGTTCATTGTGGCGATGCGGGTGTGTATCACCTCCACGTCCGCCTTGTCGAGTGTGGAAGCGTAGATGTTGTACTTGTTGGTGAGCCCGGCGAGCAGGTTGCCCGTCCCGGCGCAGCAGTCCCACACATAGTAGTGGTCTTGCCAGTCCTCGCCCAACTCGCGGGCAAGATATTCCTGCGAAAGTTCCACCCACTGGCGCGGCGTGAAGAACGAGCCCTTGCGCTCGCGCACGTCCTGCGGGACGAGCAGGTCGCGCCGCTCGACCATGCGGTCCCAGGAAGCCCGGCGCGGCGGGCGGCGGTAGCGGTTCCAGAAGAGCGCGTGCCGCTTCTGCCCGTCGTTGAACTCGGCTTGCTGGGAGGAGAGGAAGCCCAGGTCGTTGATGCGGCGGTCGAGCTCGTAATGGTCGCCGCGCAGGACGACGAACAGCTTCTCCTTGAGCGTCGCGTTGTTGGAGGAGAGGAGGTCGGCGAGGTAGAAGTCGGCGTCGATGATGCCCGCCTGCTTGGCCTTGTCCCAGTTGGTGGTGATGGTGGGCATCACCTCGGCGCGCCACTTGTTGTAGATGTGGGTGAAGTTGTTGATGGTCACCTGTATCTGCCGCACGCCGCCGTGCCCGGTGCGGAAGTTCTGCTTGATGAACTGGCGCAGTTCTTTCTCGTCGCTGGCGTAGCGGAAGAGCACGAGCTGCCGCTCCATGAGGGCGGAGAGCGTCTGCCGCAGCTGGCGGAACTCTTTGCTTTGGTGGTCGGAAGGCGCGACGTTCCAGTTGAAGTCGTTCTGCGCGAACACGTCCATCACGCAGTGGTAGGGCACGAACGCCATCTTCTCGGCGTCGAACGCGCCGAGGAACGCCGGGGGCAGGTGGCTTTCGTAGGCGCGGGCGCGGCCGATGGTGAGGATGAGCTGCACGAGGCTCTCCACGATGTCGTGCCCTGTGCCTTGCTTGGCCTCGGCCCAAAGCAGGTACTCCGGGTACTCGGTGTCGGACGGAAGCTGGCCGGCGGCGGGGACAGCGACGGCGAAGTCTATTTTCCCAATAATGTGCGTGGTGTCGTAGCCGGCGAACCATTCGCCGCCCACCTTGTTCTTGAGCTCTTCCTCGAGAATACTGCCGTAATAAGCCATGGGTGCGTGTGTTTTCCGCACAAATATACAGATTTTTGGAATGCCTCGCCAGCCGGCGGCCGCGATTTTGCGCGTCTCGCCGCGCGGCGGCAGTCCCGCGCGCGGCGCCGGGCAGATGGATGTTCTGCGGAAAGGGCAGAATGGCAGTCGTTTTTTCTTTTTCGACACGCCCTGCCGACAGGGGGTTGAAAAAACGCCGCGGAGCGCGCGCCGCCGCTCTGCGGAGAAAATATATTTCCTCTGCGGACGAAAAATATTCTTTCCGCACACGTTTTGCCCTCTCCTCCGCAGTGTTTTTGGGGCGGGAGCCGCGCTCCGCGGGGGGCGCGCAGTAAGGATGTTCTGCGGGCGCGGGGCGGGCGCCGCTGCCGGCGTGGCGCCGCGCGGAATGCGGGCGATTTGCCGGACGGCGGCCCCCGGACGCGCTGTTGTTGCCGATTTTGCGTAACTTTGCGGCGCGATATGAGGATTTACGACCAACAGGGACAGGAGCTCCGGGGTATGGACGTGCCGTGCGTGGCGACCGTCGGGAACTTCGACGGCGTCCACCTCGGCCACCGCTGCCTCATCGGGCAGGTGGGGCGCATTGCGCGCGAGGAGGGCATGGCCTCGCTGCTGCTGACGTTCGACGGCCATCCGCTGCGGCTGCTGCGCCCCGCCGCGCCGCTGCAGCTGCTGACGACGACGGCGGAGAAGACGGGACTGCTGCTGCGCTCGGGGGCGGACTTCGTGGCGGTCGCGCCGTTCGACCACGCGCTGGCGGCGATGCCGGCGCGCGAGTTCATGCGCGACGTGCTGCTCCGCCGGCTGAACGTGCGCGTGCTGGTGGTGGGCTACGCGCACAGCTTCGGCCACGACCGCGACAAGACGTTCGACGACTACGTGGCCTATGGGCGCGAGCTGGGCATGGGCGTGGTGCGGGCCGGGCGGCTCGACTGCGCGGGCCTGGGGCTGGACGGCCCTGCGGCGGGCGGGCCGGTGGCGACCATCTCGTCATCGTTCGTGCGCAAGGCCCTGCTGCGCGGCGACGTGGAGCTGGCGAACCGCTGCCTCGGCTATCCCTATGCGCTGGCGGGGCGCGTGGTCGGCGGCCACCACGAGGGGCGGAAGATGGGGTTCCCGACGGCCAACGTGCAGCCCGAGAGCGCGGAAAAGCTTGTGCCGATGGGGGGCGCGTATGCCGTGGAGGTGGAGGTCGCCGACGGCGGGGACACCGGGCGCCGCCACCGCGGGATGCTCAACATCGGCAGCCGCCCGACGATGGACAACGGCCAGGAGCGGAGCATCGAGGCGAACATCTTCGACTTCCACGCGGACATCTACTCGAAGCGCGTGCGCATCCTCTTCCGCCGTTTCCTGCGCAGCGAAAAAAAGTTCGGCTCTGTGGCCGAACTTCAGGCGCAGTTGCGCCATGACGAGGAGGCGGTGCGCGGACTGGTGTTCTGATTGCCGGCTGTCAATGGGTCTTCCGCCGCTTTTTGCTCCTTCTTCCCCTGATGTGGAAGGCAGGCCCCGTGCGAGCGGGAAAAAGCCGGAGGCAGTGCCGGAAGCAATGCCGAACCATGCGGCGGAGGCTTGTCGGTGATGAAAAAAAGGAAGTGTGATGCTTGCGAATCACACTTCCCTGATTGTCGGATGCCGCGCGCGGCGATGGCTCTTAGACGATGGACAGCAGCTTCTGTGCGTTCTTCTCTTTCGTCGCGTCGTAGATGAGGAACCAGTCGATGATGGTCCAGATGCCGCCGCCGCCGCACGTGAGCAGCTTGATGACGCCCAGCGCGGTGTCGCCGATCATGAAGCGGTCGACGCCATAGCCGCCCAAGAAGATGGAAAGGATGAGGACGACGGTGGGGTCGCTCAGCGAGACCGAATGCAGGACGACCTCTTTCTCGTCGGGGATGGCGAGGAGGCGGCTGCGGATGGCCATGACTTGCGCGGACGGGAACCTGTTGGAGTTCGCGGCAAGGTAGGCGTCTACTTTGTTGGCTTCCATGGAGGTTGGTGTTTTGGAAAGGGGTTACTTGGCGATGATGAGGAAATACTTCTTCTTCCCTTGCTGCACGAGCAGGTACTTGCCGTCGAGCAAGTCGGCCGCGGTCAGCACCTGGCTGGCGTCCGCGAGCTTCTCCTTGTTGATGCTCACGCCGCCGCCTTGGGCCAGCTTGCGCATCTCGCCCTTCGAGGGGAAGACGGGCGCGTGGTCGGTCGCGAGCTCGATGGCCTTTACGCCCGCCTCGAACGCTTGTTTCGGCACCTCGAAATGCGGAACGCCGTCGAACACGTCGAGCAGCGTCTGCTCGTCGAGCCTCAGCAGCGCCTCTTTGGTGGCTTTGCCGAAGAGGATGCTCGACGCCTCCACGGCAACCTCGTAGTCTTGCTGCGAGTGCACCATGACGGTGATCTCCTGGGCCAGCCGCTTCTGCAAGGCGCGGAGCTCGGGGCGCTGGTCGTGCTCGGCGATGAGGCTGTCGATTTCCTCTTTCGCGAGCGAGGTGAAAATCTTGATGTAGCGTTTAGCGTCGTCGTCGGCGACGTTGAGCCAGAACTGGTAGAAGGCGTAGGGCGACGTGCGGTTCCTGTCGAGCCAGATGTTTCCCTTCTCCGTCTTTCCGAACTTGCGCCCGTCGCTCTTGGTGACAAGGGGGCAGGTGAGGGCGAAGCATTCTTTGCCGCTCATGCGGCGGATGAGCTCCGAGCCGGTCGTGATGTTGCCCCACTGGTCGGCGCCGCCCAGCTGGAGGCGGCAGTTGTGGTGCTCGCAGAGGTAGTAGAAGTCGTAGGCCTGGAGCAGCTGGTAGGTGAATTCGGTGAAGGACAGCCCGTCGCGCGCTTCGCCGTTCAGGCGCTTCTGCACCGACTCCTTGGCCATCATGTAGTTGACGGTGATGTGCTTGCCGATGTCGCGGGCGAAGTCGAGGAACGTGAAGTCCTTCATCCAGTCGTAGTTGTTGAAGAGCTCCGCGCGGTTGGGCTCGTCGCTGTCGAAGTCGAGGAACTTTGCCAGCTGGTCCTTGATGCACTGCACGTTGTGGCGCAGCGTGTCCTCGTCCAGCAGGTTGCGCTCCTGGCTCTTGCCCGACGGGTCGCCAATCATGCCGGTGGCGCCGCCGACGAGGGCGAAGGGCTTCCCACCGCAACGCTGGTAGTGGCGCAGCATCATGACGCCGCACAGGTGTCCTATGTGGAGGGAGTCGGCCGTGGGGTCGATGCCCAGGTAGGCCGCCACGTTCTGCTCGTTCTTCAGGAGTTCGTCCGTGCCCGGCATCATTTGGTGAATCATTCCGCGCCAGGCGAGTTCTTCTACAAAATTCATCGATTCTTTGTGATTTTTTCGGATGTCTTGTGGATTGGAGTCGCAAAAGTACGAAAAAATGCGCGATTACTTGCCGAAAGCCCTCAAAAGGCGCGTTTTTTCTTTCTTCGTGATTTGGACGACGGAGCCGTGGCGGGGGGTGAAGTTCCCTTTTGTCGGGGTGTCTTGCACGTAGGTGAAGTTCCTCAGATCGGTGGACTTGCAGAACTGGTAGTAGCCGTTGGCGTAGCAGTCGTACATCAGTATCCACTCCGTGGCGTCCTTCTTGTGCCGCTTGATGAGCGGAAACACGCTGCTGCCCTCAACGGGGTACTGACCCTCCTTCTGCAGGTGCCTCCACTCCACCGCCCAGGGACCGTGGAGCGAGCGGCTGGTGGCGCGCATCACGCCTTGGCGCGTCTTGAAGTTCCCCCTGGGGTTGGTGACCGAACGCCCCTCGTCCTTGAAGAAGAGCACGTACTCGCGGTTCACGCCGTCGTAGACCATGTCGCCGTCGATGCTGGCCGTGCCGAAGTCGAAGAGGAGCTGCGGCTCGGTGATGTCGGTGAAGTCCTCGTTGGCATAGGAGTAGTAGAGCTTGAAGTAGGGCTGCTTGAAGTTCGGGTCGCTGGTCGGGTATTCCCAGTCGTGGCGGCCTATGCTGTAATAAACCATGTACTTCTTCTCCACCGGGTCCCAGATGGTCTGCGGCGCCCACACGGCGTGCAGGTTGTCGCGGTCGAAGCCCTCCAGGCCGGGGAAGCGGGTGGGGAAGTCGATGGCCGTGTGCTGCCAGTGGACGAGGTCGGTGGACTTCATCAGGATGAGGCCGTCGTTGCTCTGCCAGCCAAGCGACGAGCGCATGTCGGTGAGCACCATGTAGAACGTCTTCCCGTCCTGCCCGCGCAGGATGTGCGGGTCGCGGATGCTCTTGGTGAGCGCGATGGTGTCCGACGCGACGACGGGCTGCCCGTCCTTCAGCGGGGTGTAGTTGAAGCCGTCGTCGCTCAGTGCGAACCTTATCTGCTCGCCCTCGGGCGAGTTGTCGGAGAAGAACACGAAGAGGTACGAGTCCGTCTTCTGGGCCTGTGCCGGCGCCTGTGCCAGCGTCAGGAGGCAGAGCGCGAATAACAGTTTTTTCATGGTGTCGTGGTTTCCTGGTGAGTGAACGGATGCAAAGATACGTGCTTTCGGCGGAACCCCGTGCAGCTTCGGCGCGCATTCTTCGCTTCGTGGCGGCCGAAAAGGCGGCAGAAAAGGGAAGCCCGGCCTTGCGGCGGGCCTCCCTCCCGGTCGTCGCGGACGCGCGGCGGCTTGAGCGCCGCGCGGCGCGTGGCTATGCGTCGATGTTCGCGTACGTGGCGTTGCGCTCGATGAACTCGCGGCGCGGCGCCACGTCCTCGCCCATGAGCATGGAGAACGTGTAGTCGGCCTCGGCCGCGTCCTCGATGGTCACCTGCGTCAGGAGGCGCGTCTCGGGGTTCATCGTCGTGTCCCACAGCTGCTCGGGGTTCATCTCGCCAAGGCCTTTGTAGCGCTGGATGACGATGCCCTGCCCCGACTCCGTCCCGTTGCCGTACTTGTCGAGGAAGCGCTGCTTGGCCACGTCGTCGTAGCAGTACTCGCTCACCTTCCCCTTCGTGCACTTGTAGAGCGGGGGGTTGGCGATGAACAGGCGGCCGTCGCGGATGAGCTGCGGCATGAAGCGGAAGAAGAGGGTCATGATGAGCGTCGCGATGTGCGCGCCGTCCACGTCGGCGTCGGCCATGATGATGGTCTTGTAGTAGCGCAGCTTGTCGTAGTTCGCCTCCTTGTTGTCCTCCGGGTTCATGCCGAAGCGCACGCCGAGCGCCTGGATGATGTTGTTCACCTCCTCGTGCTCGAAGGCCTTGTGCCACATCACGCGCTCCACGTTGAATATCTTGCCGCGGATGGGCAGGATCGCCTGGAAGTGGCGGTCGCGCCCCTGCTTGGCCGAGCCGCCGGCCGAGTCGCCCTCGACGATGAATATCTCGCAGTTGGCCGGGTCGCGGTCGGAGCAGTCCGACAGCTTGCCCGGCAGGCCGCCGCCCGTCATCGGGTTCTTGCGCTGCACGCTCTCGCGCGCCCGGCGGGCGGCCACGCGCGCCGTCGCCGCCAGCACCACCTTGTCCACAATCAGCTTGGCCTCCTTGGGATGCTCCTCAAGGTAGTTGGTCAGGGCCTCGCCCACGGCCGAGTTCACGGCGCCCGACACCTCGCTGTTGCCCAGCTTGGTCTTGGTCTGCCCCTCGAACTGCGGCTCGGCCACCTTCACCGAAATCACGGCCGTGAGCCCCTCGCGGAAGTCCTCGCCCGAAATCTCGATGTGCTGCTTCTCCAGCTTCTCCGTGATCTTGTTGTCGTCGGCGTAGCGCTTCAGCACGCGCGTGAGCGCCGTGCGGAAGCCCGCCAGGTGGGTGCCGCCCTCGATGGTGTTGATGTTGTTGACGTAGGAGTGGAGGTTCTCGCTGTACGACGTGTTGTACATGATGGCCACCTCGATGGGCGTGTTCGACTTCTCCGTGTTCAGGTAAATCACGTCGTCGAACAGGTGCGTGCGCGTCGAGTCAAGGTAGCGCACGAAGTCCCTCAGCCCCCCCTCCGAGAAGAACACGTCCTTGCGGACGCCCTCGATGCCCTGCTGGGCGTTCACGTCGAGGCGCATGTCCGTCAGCGTGATGGTGATGCCGGCGTTCAGGAACGCCAGCTCGCGCATGCGGTTGGCCAGGATGTCGTACTTGTAGGTTGTCGTGATGAAGATGCTCTTGTCGGGCCAGAACTGCTGGCGCGTGCCGCGCAGCGGGCTCTCGCCCACCACCCTCACGTCGTACCGGGGCTTGCCCTGCGCGTACTCCTGCTGGTAGACCTTGCCGTCGCGGAACACCTGCGACACCATCCGCGAGCTCAGCCCGTTCACGCAGCTCACGCCCACGCCGTGCAGGCCGCCGGACACCTTGTACGAGCCCTTGTCGAACTTCCCGCCCGCGTGCAGCACCGTCATCACCACCTCCAGCGCCGAGCGGTGCTCCTTCTCGTGCATGTCCACGGGGATGCCGCGCCCGTTGTCCTGGACGGTGATGCTGTTGTCCTCGTTGATGGTCACCTCGATGTGCGTGCAGAAGCCCGCCAGGGCCTCGTCGATGGAGTTGTCCACCACCTCGTACACCAGGTGGTGCAGACCCTTCTCTCCGATGTCTCCGATATACATGGCGGGGCGCTTGCGCACGGCCTCGAGGCCTTCCAGCACCTGGATGTTGCTCGCGGAATAGCTCGCTCCGCCATTCATGTTCTCTTCTTCCATTGTTTTGGCTTTAACGTCACAAAGGTAGTGAAAAATACGGAAACGCGGAAAAGTTCCCGCCGTTAAATTGCAGCCCGGGGCGGACGCGCCGTGGCGGCGGGCGCTCCACCGAAAAGCCGCGCCTCCGGCAGCGGAGACGCGGCTTGTGCAAGCTATGGCTTTGGTTTTTTCTGTGCTGGCTACGACAGCTTCGCGATGTACTTCGCTGCGCCCGACTTCAGGTTCGCCGCCTTCTTCCAGTGGATGATGTTGCGCTTCGCGAGCTTGTCCAGCTTCTTCTGGAGCATCGGGAACTGTGCCTCCGCCTCCGCCTTGTCCGTCGTGGCGCGGAACTTGCGGAGCGCCGTGCGCATGCTCTTGGCGTAGTAGCGGTTGCGGAGTCTGCGCTTCTCGTTCTGGCGGATGCGCTTGAGGGCTGATTTGTGGTTTGCCATTTTTCTTTTCCTGTTTTTTTGTGATTGCTGTTCGCGGGAGTCCGATGTGGTATGGCTTTCGACCTCGCACCCATCTCCCGCCGTTCTCGTAGCCCATAGCAGAGTCGAACTGCTCTTTAGAGAATGAAAATCTCTCGTCCTAACCGATAGACGAATGGGCCGGCCCGTGGCGTTGAGCCAAGCGAAACGCGCCTTGCGCGCATTTTGCGGTTGCAAAGGTACGCACTTTCCGCAGAACGGCAAGCGTTTCCGCGTTTTTTCTTCGGAAGACGCCGCTTTTTCTTCGGGAGATGCCGCGTTTTTGCGCTTCCCGGGCGCGGATGCTTCCGCCTCGTGGCCGTTTCCGCGCGCGGCGGGCGCCCTGCGGCTGTGCGCCGTTCCGGGGAGGACGCCGCGCAGCCCGCTTCGCGGCGTCGCGGAGCGGTGGAAATTCCAAGTACTTGGAAAAAAATTTCCAAGTACTTGGACGAAAATTTCCAAGTACTTGGAAATATTTTCCCTCCGCGGAGCGCCTGCCGGCGCGCTGCGGAGGGCGGTTGGGGCGGGCGCGCAGTCCGGGCGAGGGCGGCGCGCGCGGCGCGGATTCACCCCGCCGGCCGGCGGGGGTGGCGCGGCGCGTTTCCGGCGGGGATTGTCCCTTATGCGCTCCGGCGTGTCCTGTTTGGGCTTTAACGAATTTTTGCTTGCACAAGCAAAAAATGGCTGTGCATACTTTTCGCGAAAATGATGCACACTCGCCGAAAGTGTGAGTAAATTGTTGAATTTTAACGAATTTTTCTTAGGCGGTGGGGATTATTCATTGTAATTTTGAACCGTGAAAGAGGGGAAAAACATCGGAGTGTGCAATTTTGGCGTGCCCGGCCCTCGCGGATGAGGCGCCGCGTCGCGCGGCCCGCCGCTCCTTTCCTTTCATATATATAAATTGGTATCAACATTAGAAAGTTTTCAATGGTAGAACGTTTTTTGAAGCAGAGCACCTTCACGTCGATGGAGGATTACAAGAAGAACCTGGAGTATGTGATTCCCGAGGATTTTAACTTCGCCTACGACGTGATGGACGCTTGGGCCGAGGAGGCCCCGGACAAGCTGGCGCTGCTTTGGACCAACGACAGGGGCGAGGAGCGGCGGTTCACGTTCGGCGACATGAAGCGCGAGAGCGACAGGGTGGCCGCCTACTTCCAGGGCCTCGGCATCGGCAAGGGCGACATGGTGATGCTGATCCTCAAGCGCCGCTACCAGTTCTGGACGAGCATCATCGCCCTCCACAAGATTGGCGCGGTGGCCATCCCCGCCACGTTCCTGCTCACGTCGAAGGACATCGTCTACCGCTGCGAGAACGCCTCCATCAAGGCCATCGTCTGCTGCGGCGACGAGGAAATCCTGGAGCACGTGTCGGGCGCGGCGCCCAAGTGCCCCACGCTGCGCCACCTCATCAGCATCGGCCCGGAGGTGCCCGAGGGCTGGGACGACTTCGAGGCGGGCGTGGCGCGCGCCGGCGCGTTCCGCCGGCCGGCGCACCTGAACAAGGCCACCGACTACTCCATCATGTACTTCACGAGCGGCACGAGCGGCGAGCCGAAGATGGTCATCCACGACTACACCTATGCCGTCGGCCACCTCTCGACGGCGGCCTTCTGGCACAACCTCACGCCCGACAGCCTGCACCTCACCGTGGCCGACACGGGGTGGGGCAAGGCCGTGTGGGGCAAGCTCTACGGGCAGTGGATTGTGGGCGCGGCCGTGTTCGTCTACGACCACGAGAAGTTCACCCCGGCCGACATCCTGCGCAAGGTGGAGCAGTACCGCGTCACCTCGTTCTGCGCGCCGCCCACGATTTACCGCTTCATGATCCGCGAGGACTTGTCGAAGTTCGACCTCTCCTCGCTCAAGTACTGCACGACGGCGGGCGAGGCGCTCAACGGCGCCGTGTACGAGAAGTTCTACGAGGCGACGGGCATCCGCCTGATGGAGGGGTTCGGGCAGACGGAGACGACGCTCACGCTGGGCACCTACCCGTGGATCAAGCCCAAGCCCGGCTCGATGGGCATCCCGAACCCGCAGTACGACATCGAGCTGGTGAAGCGCGACGGCACGCCGGCCGCGCAGGGCGAGATAGGGCAGATTGCCATCCGCACCGACCGCCGCAAGCAGATAGGGCTGTTCTGCTGCTACTACCGCAACCCGGAGCTGACCGCGCAGACGTGGCACGACGGGCTCTACTACACGGGCGACCTCGCCTACTACGACGAGGACGGCTACTACTGGTTCGTGGGCCGCGCCGACGACGTCATCAAGAGCAGCGGCTACCGCATCGGCCCGTTCGAGGTGGAGAGCGCGCTGATGACCCACCCGGCCGTGGTGGAGTGCGCCATCACGGGCGTGCCGGACGACATCCGCGGCGAGATTGTGAAGGCCACCGTCGTGCTGGGCAGGGAGTGGAAGGACAAGGCGGGCGAGGAGCTGGTGAAGGAGCTCCAGGCGCACGTGAAGCGCGAGACCGCCCCCTACAAGTACCCCCGCGTCATCGAGTTCGTCGAGGAGCTCCCGAAAACCATCAGCGGCAAGATACGCCGCGTGGAGATTCGCGAGAACGACCGCAAGTAGCCCCCCGCCGGGCGGCCGGCGTAGCCCGCGCGGCGCGGAATCCCTGATTTTTTCTGAGTACAGGCAAGTCCCCCCCTCCGGAGGGGACAGGGATGCCCAACGCTCTTCCCGGGACACGTATGGACAGCTTGTCGACTGAAATAGAACGCCTTGGCGAGCGGATTGCTGCCGCTCCCGGCGACGCCGCCCTCTACGTGGAGCGGGGGAAGCTCTACTGGAGGAAGCAGGACGTGCCGCGCTGCATGGCCGACTACGACGCGGCCGTCCGCCTCGACCCGCAGAGCGAGGCGCGGCAGTTGAAGACAATGGTGCGCGACATCCTTGCCTTCTACCATAAGGACATGTACAACCCATAAAAACAAGCATGAAGCAATGTCGAAAGTGAGAGGCGCCATCGTCGTTGACATCGAGCGGTGCAAAGGCTGCGGCCTCTGCGCGGTGGCCTGCCCGCTGGGGCTCGTGTCCCTGTCGGAGGCGGTGAACCACAAGGGCTACGAGTACGCCCGCCTGGCGGACGGCGGCGCGGCCCGGTGCACGGGCTGCGCGTCGTGCGCCGTGGTCTGCCCCGACGCCTGCGTCACTGTTTATCGAAAGAAGGAGGAAAACCAATGGACAGACAACAAGACGTGTTGCTGCTGAAAGGCAACGAGGCGATAGCCAAGGCGGCCTGCCGCTACGGGTACGACGGCTTCTTCGGCTATCCCATCACGCCGCAGAGCGAGATACTGGAGACGCTCGCCGCCGACAAGCCGTGGGAGACGACCGGCATGGCGGTGCTCCAGGCGGAGAGCGAGGTGGCGTCCATCAACATGGTCTATGCGGCGGGCGCGAGCGGCAAGTGCGCGATGACCTCGTCGTCGAGCCCGGGCGTGGCGCTCATGCAGGAGGGCATCTCCTACATGGCCGCCTGCGAGATTCCGGGGCTCGTCGTGAGCGTCGGGCGCGGCGGCCCGGGGCTGGGCACCATCCAGCCGGGGCAGGCCGACTACGTGCAGGCGGTGTACGGCGGCGGCAACGGCGACTACCACTGCATCGTGCTCGCCCCCGACAGCGTGCAGGAGATGGCCGACTTCATGGGGCTGGCCAAGGAGCTGATGTTCCGCTGGCGGATGCCCCTCGTCATCCTCTCCGACGGGATGGTCGGGCAGATGATGGAGCAGGTGGTGCTGCCGCCGTTCCAGCCGCGGCGCACCGACGAGGAAATCCGCCGCCAGTGCCCCTGGGCCGTGAACGGGCTGGGGCTGCGCGGGCGGAAACACAACGTGATGACCTCGCTGGAGCTGGACACCGCCGCGATGGAGGAGCGCAACCGCCGCATGACGCGGAAGTACCGCTCGATAGAGGCGCAGGAAGTCCGCTTCGAGGCGTACGGGACGGAGGACGCCGACTACGTGTTCGTGGCCTACGGCTGCTGCGCGCGCATCGCCATGAGCGCGGCCAACAGGCTGCGCGCCGAGGGCGCGCGGGTGGGACTGCTGCGCCCCGTCACGCTGTGGCCCTTCCCCGCGCAGGAGCTCGGCGGGCTGGCAGGGCGGTGCAGGGCCATGCTCGTGGTCGAGGCTTCGGAGGGGCAGATGGTGAAGGATGTCCGCGCCGCCGTCGAGGGCCGCTGCCCCGTGCGTTTCTTCGGACGCTCGGGCGGCATGATTCCCTCGCCCGACGAGGTGTATGACGAAATGAAAGGACTTATCGCATGAGACAGGACATTGTATCAGCAGAGAACCGGGTGTACGGCAAGCCGCGCCTGATGAACGACACGCCCATGCACTACTGCCCGGGGTGCAGCCACGGCGTGGTGCACAAGCTCGTGGCGGAGGTCATCGACGAGATGGGCGTGGAGGAACGAACCATCGGCATCTGCCCCGTGGGCTGCGCCGTGTTTGCCTACCGCTACCTCGACATCGACTGGGTGGAGGCGGCGCACGGCCGCGCGCCGGCCTGCGCGTCGGCGCTCAGCCGCCTGTGGCCCGGCCACCTTGTGTTCACGTACCAGGGCGACGGCGACTTGGCGTGCATCGGCACGAACGAGACCATCCACGCGCTGAACCGTGGCGAGAACATCGCCGTCATCTTCATCAACAACGCCATCTACGGCATGACGGGCGGGCAGATGGCCCCCACCACGCTCATGGGGATGAGGACGGCGACCTGCCCCTACGGCCGCCAGGCCGACCTCCACGGCTTTCCGCTTCACATCACCGACATCGCGGCGACGCTGGAGGGCACCTGCTACGTCACGCGCCAGGCCGTGGACACGGCGGCGCACATCCGCGCGGCGAAGCGGGCCGTCCGCGCGGCGTTCGAGAACGCGCTCGCCAAGCGCGGGGCCAGCCTCGTCGAAATCGTCTCCACCTGCGCCAGCGGATGGAAGAAAAGCCCGGCGCAGGCCAACCGGTGGATGCAGGAGCACATGTTCCCCTACTATCCGCTCGGCGACCTGAAGACCTCGCGCCAACCATTAACGCCAATCACCAACAACCAATAGACCTATGACTGAATCCATCATCATATCGGGCTTCGGCGGCCAGGGCGTGCTGTCCATGGGGAAGATTCTCGCCTACGCCGGCATCATGGAGAACAAGCAGGTGAGCTGGATGCCCGCCTACGGCCCCGAGCAGCGGGGCGGCACGGCCAACGTGACGGTCATTGTGAGCGACGAGCCCATCTGCTCGCCCATCGTCAGCGAATACGACACCGCCATCGTCCTTAACGAGCCCTCGCTCGAGAAGTTCGAGCCGGCCGTGAAGCCGGGCGGCACCATCATCTACGACTCCTACGGCATCATCGCTCCGCCCTCGCGCAGCGATGTCCGCGTCTACCGGACGGACGCCATGGAGGCGGCGGCCAGGATGCAGAACGCCAAGGTGTTCAACATGCTCGTGCTGGGCGGCCTGCTCCGCGTGCGCCGCATCGCGACGGTCGACGACGTGGTGCGCGGGCTGCACAAGGCCTTGCCCGAACGCCACCACCGGCTGATTCCCATGAACGAGGAGGCCATCCGCCGGGGCATGGACATCATCGAGGAGGTCGGGGCGGCCGCATCCTGACCTCGCCGGGGCGGGCCCGTGTGCTCCGGTTCATCGACAGCAACTTTATTCTCTCTTTTTTTGGGTAGTGCCGGGGCAGCAGGCGTGCTGTCCGACGGCACTACTTTTTTGTCGCCGCCGCGGCTTCTTCGCCTTGCCGACGGCGCATTCCGCAGGGATGGCGAGCGGCTGCACCCGTTTTCAAATTGCGCTGGCATTTGTTTCTGAATCGGGCTTTTTGACAGAAAAACACGTATTTTAATGTGTTTTTGTTCTTTTCTTGGCAAAATGTGATATCTTTGCAGTCGGAAGACAAGAGGTTTGCACCCTATTTGGCATTTTGTCACGAGAGAAAACAACCAAGGACACCCCACGCGTGTCCTCCTGTTAAATGAAAGAAAAGAAGAACAGTGGTATGATGAAGACGAAGGCTTTGTTGGCGTCCTTGCTTTTGATGGCGTCGGGACTACTGATGGCGCAGACCCCCGATGCGGTGGGGGGGGTGGTCGTTGATGAGAACGGCGAACCCGTGTATGGCGCCCAAGTGGAGGTGAAGGGCGCCGGGACCGGCGCCGTGACGGACGCGGACGGCAGGTTCAGCTTGCCGAATGTGAAGCTCGGCGACCCGATCGTTGTTTCCTATCTCGGCATGACCCCCCAGACGCTGAAGGCGGCCCCGGGCATGAAGGTGCGCCTTCGCTCCAAGGACGAGCGCCTCAACGAGGTGGTCGTGGTGGCGTTCGGCGAGCAAAAGAAGTCGTCGTTCACGGGCTCGGCCGGCACGGTGGGCGCGGAGAAGATAGCGGAGCGGCAGGTCAACAACGTGGCCGACGCCCTGGAAGGCCAGGTGGCTGGCGTGCAGATGGTGAAGACCTCGGGCGACCCGACGGCCGCCCCCTCGTTCCACATCCGTGGCATCAGCTCCATCTATGCCGACCAGACGCCGCTCATCGTCGTGGACGGCGCGCCGTTTGCCGGAAACTGGAACGACATCAACCCTGCCGACGTGGCTTCCATTACCGTGCTGAAGGATGCGGCCTCCAACGCCCTCTACGGCGCGCGCGGAGCAAACGGTGTCATCATGATTACGACGAAGACCCCGGAGAAGGGTAAAACCGTCATCTCGCTCGACGCGAAGTGGGGGGCGACGAGCCGCGCCTCCCAGACCTACGACATGATTACCGCTCCGGGACAATACTATGAGTTGCACTACAACGCCCTCTACAACAACTATGTCGCCAACGGCATGAGCGCCTATAACGCCCACGTCGCGGCCAACAACACGTTGGGCAAGACGACCAGCGAGGGCGGCTTGGGCTATGTCTGCTACACCGTGCCAGACGGGGAGTACCTGGTTGGCGACAACGGAAAGCTGAACCCCAACGCCAAGCTGGGCAACGTGGTGGAGTACAACGGGCAGAAATACACCATCAGGCCCGACGACTGGCTGAAGGAGGCCTTCCGCACGACCCTGCGCCAGGAATACAACCTGAACGTGAACGGAGGAAACGACGCTTCCGACTTCTATGCGTCGGTGGGCTACCTCAACCAGCCTGGCATTGCCTACGGTTCGGAATACGAGCGCTATTCCGCCCGGCTGAAGGCTTCGTTCAAGGCCAGCGACTGGCTGAAGATCGGGGGGAACGTCAGCTATGCGCATTCGGTGAGCGACTACGCGGCCGATGGCGACACCGATGCCGGCAACAACGTCTTCTACACCATCAACAACATCGCTCCGATCTACCCCTTGTACTTGCGCGACGGCGAGGGGAGAATCATGACCGACGCCAACGGCAAGATGATGGACTACGGCGACAACATGAACGCAGGCCTCTCGCGCCCAGTCCTTACTTCCACCAACCCCTTGAAGGACGACCTGTTGCAGAGTAGCCGCTCGGTGGGCAATTCGTTCAACCTGATGGGCTTTGCAGACATCACCCCCACTTTCGTGAAAGGGCTGAAAATCACGCTGAACGGAACGGTCAATGAATACGAGTACCGCTACACCATGACCAAGCAGCCCTACTACGGATGGGGGCAGTCCATTTATCCCGGCGGCTACGTGTACAAGGCGCACAACCGCTACTTCACGACCAATTTCCAGCAGCTGGCCCGTTACGTCCATTCTTTCGGACTGCACAACATGACCTTGCTGTTGGGACACGAGAACTACGACGAGACCGACGAGACGCTGGGTGCGTCGCGCATCCAGATGCTCAGCTATTTCGAGAACCAGGAGCTGAGCGGCGCGGTGCGTGAGGACGCCAGCAGCTCGACCCAAACGAACTACAACACCGAGGGCTATTTCTTCCGCGGCATGTACGACTACAACGAGACGTATTTCGGACAGTTCTCTTTCCGCCGCGACGCTTCCTCGCGCTTCCATCCCGACCACCGCTGGGGAAACTTCTACTCGCTGGGCGGCGCATGGATTGTCAGCAAGGAGAAGTGGATGGAGCGCACCCGGCCGTGGCTCGACATGCTGAAGCTCAAGGCCTCTTTCGGCCAGCAGGGCAACGACGGCATCGGCAGTGACCGCTATAGGGACACGTACGACATCCGCAACTTCAACGACCAGGTGGCTGTCACCCTCTACGCAAAGGGCAACCCCAACATCACGTGGGAGACCAACACCAACGTCAATGCGGGCGTGGAGTTCGAGATGTTCAAGCGTCGCCTGCGCGGTGGCGTGGACTTCTTCTACCGCAAGACCACGGACATGCTGACGTGGGTGCTCGTCCCGAAGTCGGAAGGATATTCCGGCTACTACGACAATGTGGGCGACATGGTGAACAAGGGCGTCGAGATGGAACTCTCCTACGACATCGTCCGCAACCAGGACGTCTACTGGAACGTCAATCTGAACGCGACCCATTACCGCAACAAGATTACCGCGCTTTATGCCGAGAACAAGAGGAAAGAATGCGACGGCTACTACGGATTTACCGGCTCTTACCATTTCTATGGCGAGGGACTGCCCATGTACACTTGGCGCATCAAGAAATACGCGGGCGTGGATGGCGAGGGCAACGCCATGTGGTACAAGAAGCTGGACGACGGCACGGTGACGACAACAGCCGACCCCCTGGACGAGGACGCCAGCATGTACTTCCTTTGTGGCGACCCGACCCCCGACCTTTATGGCGGCTTCGGCACGTCGCTCTCGTACAGGGGCTTCGACCTTTTCGTCTCGTTCTCGTACTCCATCGGAGGGCGGGTCTATGACTATGGCTACCAGTCGCTGATGGGCAGCCCCTACGAATCGTACACGGGCTACAACTACCACAAGGACATCCTGAAGGCGTGGTCGGTGGACAACGCCAACTCCGACATCCCCCGCTTCCAGTATGGCGACCGCTATCAGAACATATCTTCCGACCGCTTCCTGACCAACGGCAGCTGGCTGAGCCTGCAGAACATCAACCTCGGCTATACGCTGCCACAGGCATGGGTGAACCGCGCGGGGCTTTCCAAGATTCGCGTCTATGCGTCGGCGGACAACGTGGCGTTCTGGTCGAAGCGCAAGGGACTGGATCCGCGCACCAGCTTTTCCGGTGGGCCGGGCGCGGAAAACTACTCATTCACACGCTGCATCTCGGGCGGCATCAACATTCAGTTCTAACCATTCTTAACGAACAGCCTTTATGAACAAGATATTGAAGAAAACGGCGGGCCTGGCAGCAGTGGTGTCGGGCGCGTGGCTCTTTCAAGGATGCATTGACGAGGAAGTCCCCACCTCGGTCGCGACCGACGGGCAGATTACGCAGTCGGGCGATGTCACCAACCGCCTGATCAACGGACTGGGCGCCATCATGGTGGAGAACGCCACGTCGGGCGTAGACAGCGAGTACGACTGGGGCTATCCCTGCCAAATGTTTATCCGCGACGTGCTTTGCGAGGACATGACGGTGTCGAGCAGCACCTACGACCGCTTCTTGTGGGTGAGCGACGGCGAGGACCTCTCCATCTACTGCGAGTATGCCTACTATTTCTATTATACGCTGATTCAGAACGCCAACAACATCATCGGGAAATACGACAAGGCGGACGCGACGGACGAGGAGCGGCACGCCGTGGGCATGGCCAAGGCCTACCGGGCATTGGCCTACTTGGACTTAGCGCGCGAGTATGAGTACAAGAAAACGGGAATCGAGGAGCTCGACCAAAAGGCGGAGGCCAGCAACATCTATGGATTGTCCGTGCCGCTGGTGACCGACGCCACCACCAAGGCGCAGGCGAGAAACAATCCGCGCGCCCCGTTCTACCGCATGTACAAGTTCATCATGAACGACCTGGACAAGGCGGAGGCCGCATTGGCCGACTACGACCGCGACGAGGACGACAAGGACAAGCCCGACATCAACGTCGTCTATGGGCTGAAGGCGCGCCTGTGGCTGGAGATGGCATCGCGGTTCGACCAGAATGCCGACGACTTGGCGGCGCAGGTCTCGCACGATGCCGACGACGACGGCTACAGCCCGCTGGGCATCACCTCCGCCGCCGACTGCTACGCCAAGGCGGCGGAATACGCCCGCAAGGCCATCACGAGCGGCGAGTTCTCTCCCATCACCAAAGACCAGTGGTTTGACAAGAACGAAGCCTTCAACACCGCCAACCAGGGGTGGATGTGGAAAGCCTGCCTCGGATCGAAGAGCCAAATCGGCTACTGGTACTACTCGTGGATGGGCTTCGTCAATTCCGAGTCGTCCAGGTACACGTGGGCGCGCTATTACGGACACACCTATGGCACCAGCTATTCGGCGTTCCGCTGCATCGGCTCGCACCTCTACTCCCAGATCTCCGACGACGACTGGCGCAAGAAGACCTGGGTCGATCCCCTCGACGCGGGAGAACCGGCCATTCCCGACGGCTACAGCACCCTGCTCAAGAACGACGAGTGGAAGGAGCTGTCGGCTTATGCCAGCCTGAAGTTCCACGGAGGTTCGGGCAATCTCGACGACTACAATGTGTTCCTGCTTTGCGACGTCCCGCTGATGCGCGTCGAGGAGATGCATTTCATCTATGCCGAGGCCGTCGCCCACACCGACGGCTTGCCGGCAGGCGTCTCGGCGCTGGAGCATTTCGTCAATACCTACCGCTACGAGGATGCAAGTAGCCCGTACAGGTGCGGCGCGGCCGACATGGACAGCTTCATAGACGAGCTGCTCGTCCAGAAACGCATCGAGTTCTGGGGCGAGGGCATCGTGCTGTTCGACTACAAGCGCCTCACCAAGCCCATCGACCGCAGCAGGTCGGGCAACGTTCCGCTTTCCTACCAGCTGGTCTCCAAAAGCGGCTATGTCTTTGCCGGCATGAACTACTACATCCCGCAGGATGAGCAGAACCAAAACTCCTCCTGCGTGCTGAACCCCGACCCGTCGGGCAAAGTGTCTGCCGAATAACGTGCAAGTCTTACCTTTCTCAAGCAACTCAACAATGAACCAAACCACGATGAAACATACGGCCGCCCTCATGTCGGCGTCGCTCCTATTGGGACTCGCCTCGTGCGGCGACGACGACTACGAGCCGGGCAGGCCGACTGCCGAGGGCAGTGAGTGCGCATATTTCGATGCGGACAACCAGACCGATTTTATCTTTTCTGCCGACGACCAAAAGGAGACCTTGGTGCTCTCCGTGTCGCGCAGGAACACGGACGGCGAGGCGGACGTGCCCATCAGGGTCGTCAGCGCCGATACGGCGGCCATCAGAATCCCGGCTTCCGTCCATTTCCCGGCGGGGGAGGCCACGGCCGAACTCACCGTGACGTTCGCTGGGCTGTACGAAAGCCGGAAATACGGCTTTCGGATTGCCATCGCCGACGAGGCGGCCGACCACTATTCCGTCCAGGGCGGCGTGACGCACTACCAGGGGAGCATCACCATCGCCACATGGAAGAAAGTCCTCGAGAACGTCCGCTTCTATTGCAGCCAGTACAACACGCTGGGCACGTACTACTCGGACGTCTATCAGCTCGACGGCGTGAACCGGTTCTATATCCAGAACTTCTTGGAGTCGGGCATTGACCTCCATTTCACCGTCAACGGCACGTTCAACCTCGCCACGCTGGAGGACTGCGCGGGCGAAATCGTTCCCGTCGCGGGCCAGGGCACCACTGTCCAGGACTATGGCTCGTACAAGCTGTTCTACCCTGCCACCGAAAACGAGGACGGCTCTTACAACTACGCTTGGTACAACGACGCGCTGGACATCTATTTCTACTATTTCTGCTGGTACAACGGCGCAGACTTCTCCTACATCGACCTCAACAGAAAGTACATCCTGTTGGATGGCTACGCATCGGCGGTCTATGACGACGGAACGGACACCTGGCCCGGCAGCGTGCGGGCCTATGCCACCTTCTATGGCCAGTGGTAAACACGCGCCCTCCATGAAAGTCCTCCACAAGTGAGCCTTCGGCCCCAGCCTCTCCCCGCCGTCGGCAGCGCTCCGCCTCGGCCGCGCCGCAGTGCCGGGGCTGCAGGCCGTCCACGAAAGCGGCGAGGTAAGGGCGGCAACAAAGCAAAGAGTTTATTCACATAAAGTTGAACAGTAAAAAAAAGATTAAGCGTATGACGAAGAAATTTACTTTTTCTGTGTTGGCGGCAGCCTGCTGCCTTGCGGCCAATGCCGCGGTTGGTTCTGTCGACGACCTGGTGGGCGTATACATCCCGACGGCCACAGGCAATGAGTACATCACCAACTACACCACGGCGACGGACATGTCCGCCAAGACCTACAACGTCGAGATCAGCAAGAACGAGGACGGCACCATCACCATCTCCAACCTGCTCAACTTCGGCTCGTCCCTGATCGGAACAGTCAATTTGGAGAAGAACACCATCACGATTGCCCCCTCGGCCGTGTCGTGGGCTACGTTCGCCTCCTCCTCCGGCATCGACGAGAACGTGGTGGCCAAGTTCAATGCGTCCGGCAAGATTTCGTTCACGAATTTCGCCGGCTGGTATGGAGAAGACAACTACATTTCCTCCGGAGCAACCATCATGCTCACCAAGACCAGCATAACGAAAGACTGGGAGGTCGAGGGGTCGCTCTACTTCAGCAACTACGTTTCCGACGAGGAGGAAGAACGCTACCACACGGCAAGGACCACGCTGGCAAAGTACTCCGGAACCGACGAGTACGACTATGTCCTGAAATTCGACTATGAGTACGCCAATCCGGGAATTCTCCAGCTGAAAGTCGCCAGCGACGGGGCGGTCACGATTGCCAACGGCTATCCGGACCTCTCGCCAACGCTCAGTGGAAAGTACGTATGGTACGTGCTGGAAGACATCTACTACGCTTGGCTCGACACCACGCCGGGCTATGCCAACCTGAAGGGCGACCAGACGGGCGGCGAGCTCTACATCTACCACAAGGCCTACAAGGAAGGAAGCAACGACCCTGCCTATAGCGGATACCTCGATTTCACTTGGGGCATCTCCGACGGCATCGCCGCGCCCTCGGCCGACAAGGCGCAGAAGCCAGCTCCCGTCTACGACCTCATGGGGCGCAGGGTCGCGACTCCCTCAGCCGCAGGCATCTACATACAGGGCGGAAAGAAGTTCCTCGTGAAATAGCCCGTCCATGAGAGCCGCCGTCTCAATGGCACTGCTGCTTCTTCTGGCAGCTCCTGCATCCGCACAAGTGGGCAGGGCTGCGGAAGAAGCAGTTTTCGTTGCCTCCCGCCCCGACACCGCCGCGTCGCCCATCCCCGCCGGCTGCAGGCCCGAGGTGCCCCACCTCATCCGCACCACGTGGGGCCAGGCCGAGCCTTACTTCGACGAGACGCCCACCGACTCCGCCGGCGCGCACTGCATGACTGGCTGCATCGCCACGGCACTGGCGCAAATCATGAACTTCTACCGCTTCCCGGCACGCACCGCCGACGGCGAGAAGCTGCGCTGGCGGCGGATGCTGCCCGCCTACGCCGCGGGACGGTACTCCAAGCGGCAGGGACGCGCGGTGGCGCGGCTGATGGCACGCTGCGGCCGCGCCGTGAGGATGAACTACGGCGCGGAGGTCAGCCTGTCCTATCCCAGGGAGGCGGCCGACGGCGTGGCGCGCGATTTCGGCTACATCGTCAAAGACTACGGCTACAAGGACTATCCGCTGAACCCCAACTACGACGACGCCAAGTGGAAAGAGGTGGTCTACCGAGAGCTGAGCGCCGGGCGGCCCGTGCTCTACGGCGGCACGTCGTACAAGCACGGCGGGCAGCGCCACTTCTCCCACTCCTTCGTCCTCGACGGCTACGACCGCCAGGGGCGCGTGCACGCCAACTTCGGCTACGGAGGCAGGGGCGACGGCTATTTCGACATCGACCGCCTGCCCATGCGCTACGACGACGTGGACGAGGAGTTCGACACCTACCAGACGCTGGTCGTCATCCACCGCCCCGAGGACGGGCCGATAGACTACGACCTCGCCCCCCTCTCCCCGCCGGAAGCCCCTTGAGACACCGCGCCAAAAACCTCCGCAGAGCAAAGTCCCGCGCTCCGCAGAGGAAAAAGATTTCGTCCGCAGAGAAAAATATTTTTCTCTGCGGACGTTTTTTAGCCCCCTCCGCAGTGTTTTCCCGGCGCGGCGGACAACATGGACAGCCGCAAAAAGGACAGCCGCAAATAGAACGTGAAAAGGGCTTCTAAGCATTAAAATATAATCCTGCCGTGCGATACATTTGTCTATTTGTGTTACTTTTGCATCGGAAA
>CAVGCV010000012.1:0-67378 GCA_963627995.1 bacterium
GAAATTTCCAAGTACTTGGAAAAATATTTCTAAGTACTTGAAAAAATATTTCCAAGTACTTGGAAATTTATTTTTACTGCGGCAAAAGCATAACGGCAGCGCACCATGGGAAAATTTTCAGCGCGCCGAAAGCAAATTCGCAGCGTACAGGCACTGCATGTATAACAGATTGGCACTACATTTGCAAGGCGCAACGACGAGACCCGCAAGGCAGGATGACGAGACCCAAAAAGCAGGCGGACGGTTCTCTGAAAGCAAGCGGACGGGCACAGCGTCGTTGCATCTATCGTCTTCAACTGCCAAGCGCATGATTGTTAACTGCCAGACGAATGATTGACTACCGCGGCATCATTGATTTTTATTACGGCACGGACGGGGAACTGCGCCGCGTGCTGCTGACCCACAGCCGCAGCGTGGCGGACATGGCGCTGGGCATTGTGGCGCGGCATCCCGAACTGGGGGCTGACGGAGTGTTCGTGGAGGAAGCGGCCATGCTGCACGACGTGGGCATTTTCCTCACCAACGCGCCGGCCATTTTCTGCCACGGCACGGAGCCCTACATCCGCCACGGCGTGCTGGGCGCCGCGCTCATGCGCGGACAGGGGTTGGAACGCCATGCCCGCGTGTGCGAGCGGCACACGGGCACGGGGCTGACCTGCGACGAGATTGTGCGCGGGGGGCTTCCTTTGCCGCCGCGCGACTTTCTGCCCGAAAGCGTGGAGGAGCAGATTGTCTGCTTCGCCGACAAGTTTTTTTCGAAGACGCGCCTCGACGTGCGGAAGACGCCGGAGCAGGCGCTGCGGAGCATTGAGAAGTTTGGCGCGGAGGGTTGCGCCCGCTTCCGCCATTGGTGTGAAATGTTCGGCTGACTGCGGAATTTGCCGCTGCGATTTCCGCCTGTCGGAAAATTTGCGTACTTTTGTGCTCCAATAGGAAAGCAGTCGGACGGTCTGTCGCCGGCAAGTAGTCTGCGTCGCTGATGCGGACGAAAACGGGAGGAAAGTCGGGGCAGCAAAGGGCGATCCACTTCCTAATCAGAAGCAATCCGCGAGGGTTGAGTAACGCAGAAGAAAACAACCGCCCCCTGCGGCGCGCCGCCGGTCGACCGTCGGCGCAAGGCGGAGGCAAGGGTGAGAAGGTGGGGCAAGAGCCCACCAGCTGCGCAGCGATGTGCAGGCTGTGCGTCTTGGATGCTGCAAGTTCATGTAAACTAACGCCGCGTGCGGCTGCCGCGCCACTGGCGCTGCGGCTGTCCGCAGTCAGGGCTGCCCGCCCGAGTTAGAGGGTAGAACGCTGAAGCCTTGCGGCGACGCAAGGATTGGATAAATGACAGACACCCGGGCCTTAGCTGACTCGCCTTTGCTCGAGTCTCGCCCGGGGACAGAACCCCGCTTACAGGCCGACTGCTTTCCTTTTTCTCTGTTAATATTTCTTATTTCGCCGGGGAGCACTTAAACTTTTGTGTCCGAGCACAGTCACACGAAAAGTTCAACAAACAGAATAAAGATGGTAAATAAACAACTATTGATTGCCGCCGCGCTGCTGTCGTCATCGCTGTGCGCCGTGGCGCAAGATGCGGATGCGGGCGGCAGGAAGTGGACGCTGGACGAATGTCTGGACTACGCGCTGAAGAACAACATCCAGCTGCGGCAGGACATCCTCACAAAGGAGCAGAACGAGCTCAACGTCCGCCAGCAGAAAGCCGCGCTGCTGCCGAGCCTTTCGTTCTCAACGAATCAGAATGCCTCGTGGAGGCCGTGGAGCCAATCGACGGTGAACCTCAGTGGCGGGACCATGACGACGACGAACTCGGACGTCAGCTACAACGGCAGTTATGGGCTGAACGCCAACTGGACGGTTTGGAACGGCGGGATTAACCGGAAGAATGTGAAGAAAAGCCAGCTGAGCAGCGAGATGTCCGACTACAAGGCGCAGCAGACGGCCAACTCCATACAGGAGCAGATTGTTCAGCTCTACGTGCAGATTCTGTATCAAGAAGAGGCTGGGAAGGTGTGCGAGCAGGTGCTCGAGTCGTCGAAGCTCCAGCGCGACCGCGCCAAGGCCATGGTGGACGTGGGCAGCCTTGCCAAGGCCGACCTTGCGCAGCTGGAGGCGCAAGTGAGCCAGGATGAATACAACGTGGTGAATGCCCGGACGCAAGTGGAGAACTACAAGCTGCAGCTCAAGCAGCTGCTGGAAATCGTGGGGAGCGAGGACTTCGACGTGGCGAATCCCGACGTGGGCGACGGCAGTGTGCTGACGGGCATTCCCGACAAGGAGGGCGTGTATGCCGCGGCCGCAGGCAGCCGTCCGGAAATCCGCAGCCAGGAGCTGAGCGTGGCGTCGTCGGACCTGGACATCGACATCGCCAAGCGCGGCTACTACCCCACCGTGAGCCTGTCGGCCGGCGTGGGCAGCAGCAACTCCAGCGGCATCCACACCGACTTCGGAAAGCAGTTGAAGAACAACTTGAACAACTCGCTGGGGCTGACGCTCTCCATTCCCATCTTCGACAACCGGCAAAACCGCACCAACGTGGAGAAGGCGAAACTTTCGAAACAGCAAAGCGAGCTTTCGCTGCTGGAGGCGAAGAAAGACCTTTACAGCCAAGTGGAGACCTACTGGCTGAACGCCCGCACGGCGCAGCAGCAATACGTCTATGCCAAGACGAACGTGGCAAGCATGCAGGAGAGCTACGACTTGGTGAGCGAGCAGTTCAAGGTGGGGCTGAAAAACATTGTGGAACTGACCACCGGGAAGGACAACCTGCTGCAAGCCGAACAGCAGCTGCTGCAGTCAAAATACACGACCCTCTACAACCTTTCAATGCTCCGCTTCTACCAAGGGGAGGCCATCAAACTTTAATCAAACAACGACAGATATGAAAGCAGTATTCGCACACATGGCCCTCGCAGCGGCCATCCTCTCCCTCGGCGCTTGCTCGAACGAGCCGAAGGTCACCTACGAAACAGCCAAGGCTGCGCAGCAGGACATCACCACCAGCATCACCGCCACGGGCACCATTGAGCCTGTGACGAAAGTGGAGGTGGGCACACAGGTGTCGGGCATCATCGACAAAATCTATGTGGACTACAACAGCGTCGTACACAAGGGGGACGTGATTGCCGAGCTCGACAAAACAAACCTCATGTCGGAGCTGGCGTCGGCGCAGAGCAATTTGGCGAACGCGCAAAGCAACCTCGACTATCAGACGGCAAACCATCAACGCTACAAGACGCTCTACGACAAAGGCCTCGTGTCGGCCAACGACTATGAGAATGCCAAGCTGTCGTACGAGCAGGCGCGCCAGCAGACGGCCGTGCAGCGGCAGAACGTGCAGAAGGCGAAGACAAACCTCGGCTACGCCACCATCACCGCGCCAATCGACGGCGTTGTGCTGAGCAAGGAAGTGGAAGAGGGGCAGACCGTTGCCTCGGCCATGACCACGCCAACGCTGTTCATCATTGCCCAAGACTTGACGGACATGAGGGTCATCGCGGACATCGACGAGGCGGACATCGGCGGCGTGAAAGAGGGACAGCGCGTGACTTTCACGGTGGATGCGTTTCCCGACGACGTGTTCCAGGGAACAGTGACGCAGGTTCGTCAGGAGGCTACGACTGAGAGCAATGTCGTGACCTACGAAGTGGTCATTTCCGCGCCCAACGACGACTTGAAGCTCAAGCCGGGCTTGACAGCCAACGTCACCATATTCACGGCGGAGAAGAACAACGTCCTGGCCGTTCCGTCGAAGGCGCTGCGCTTCACTCCCACCGAGGCCATGCTGGCCGACGACGAGCGCATCGAGGGAAATGACGCGCCACAGAAAGTCTGGAAATTGGAGGACAGGGTGTTCAGGGCCTATCCCGTAACCACCGGCACGACGAACGGCACCTACACGGAAATCACGTCGGGGCTGCAGGCGGGCGACGAAGTCATCACCGAGTTCACGCTCAACAACGCGGACGCCGACGAGGGACAGCAGCAGGGCAACAACAACCCCTTCATGCCCGGGCCGCGCAACAGGGAGAAGGACAAAGGCAACAACAAGAAGTAGGAGTTCGGAAGAGATGGGAAAAAAAGTCGTTATCGAGCTACAAGATGTGAAGCGCAATTTTGTGGTGGGCGAGGAAACCGTCCACGCCCTGCGCGGCATCAGCTTCAAGATTTACGAGGGCGAGTTCGTAACCATCATGGGCACGTCGGGCTCCGGCAAGTCCACGCTGCTGAACCAGCTGGGCTGTCTCGACACGCCGTCTTCAGGCGAATACTTCCTCGACGGCACGCCCGTGAGAAAGATGTCGAAGTCGCAACGCGCCAAGCTCCGCAACCGGAAGATTGGTTTTGTGTTCCAGAACTACAATTTGCTTCCGAAGACGACGGCCGTGGAGAACGTGGAGCTGCCACTGATGTACAACTCGAAATACAACGCCGCCCAGCGCCGCGAGGCCGCAATCCAAGCACTGGAAGCCGTGGGATTGGGCAACAGGCTGGAGCACAAGTCGAACCAAATGTCGGGCGGACAGATGCAGCGCGTGGCCATTGCGCGCGCGTTGGTGAACAACCCTGCGGTCATTTTGGCCGACGAGGCCACCGGCAACCTCGACACACGGACTTCGTTCGAGATGCTGGTGCTGTTCCAGCAACTCCACGCCGAGGGTCGCACCATCATCTTTGTCACCCACAATCCGGAGATTGCACAATACTCGTCGCGCAACATCATGCTCCGCGATGGGAAAATCCGCGAGGACGTGGTGAACGAACACGTGCTCTCCGCTGCCGAGGCCTTGGCGGCACTGCCTGTAAACCACGATGATTAGTAAAATCCGACCCGCCCTATGAACTTTCTGAACCTTTTCAAAGTCGCGTTTCGCGCGATTGCAAGCAATAAGTTCCGTTCTTTTCTCTCCATGCTGGGCATCATCATCGGCGTCGCCGCCGTCATCATCATGATGGCCATTGGGCAAGGCTCGAAGGAAAGCGTGCGCCAAAACATCCAGCAGATGGGAACGAACGTGATCATGATACGCCCCGGGGCCGACATGCGCGGGGGCGTGCGCCAGGATCCGTCCGCCATGCAGACGCTGAAGCAGGCCGATTACGAGTCCATCGTGCAGCAGAAGAAGTTCGTCACCTATGTGTCCCCCGAAGTCAGCACGTCGGGCCAGGCCATCTACGGGGCGAACAACACGAACACCAGCATCTACGGAGAAAGCATCGACTACTTCGACATCAAGCAGTGGCAGGTGCAGCAGGGAGACTGCTTCACCGAAGAAGACATTAAGAAAAGTGCCAAAGTGTGCGTCGTCGGAAAGACAATCGTCGACGAGCTGTTCCCCGACGGAGGCGACCCCGTTGGCAAGACCATCCGCTTCAAGTCGATTCCGTTCCGCATCGTCGGCGTACTCAAGTCGAAAGGATACAACAACTGGGGAATGGATCAGGACAACGTGATTGTCGCCCCATACACGACGGTGATGAAGCGAATCCTCGCACAAACGTTCTTCCAGACGATCAACTGCTCCGCCATCACCGAAGAGCTGACGGATCCGGCCATCGAGGAACTGACCAGCATCCTGCGTTCCAACCACAAGATAAAGACAGAGGATGATGACGACTTCACGATTCGCTCACAACAGGAAATGATGGAAACCATGTCGTCCACCATGGACACCATCACCATCATCCTCGTCGTGGCGGCAGCGTTCTCGCTCCTTGTGGCCGGCATCGGCATCATGAACATCATGCTCGTGTCCGTCACGGAACGCACCAAAGAGATTGGCTTGCGCATGTCGGTCGGAGCGCGAGGCATTGACATTAGCAACCAGTTCCTCATCGAGTCGGTGATGATCAGCATCACGGGCGGCATCCTCGGAGTCTTTGTGGGGTGGATTGGAACTTATGTCTGTTCGTTCTTCGGGCTGCCCACGTCCATTCCGCTGTGGTCTATTTTCGTATCGTTCCTTGTCTGCACCGTCATTGGAGTTGGCTTCGGCTACTTCCCGGCGCGCAAGGCGGCGAGCATGGATCCCATCGAGGCATTGCGCTATGAGTAGCGGAACGCACACGGCATAAGATTTGCCCGCAGCAACCGCTGCGCGCAGGTGCGTAAAAAAAGAAGCCCGCCGGCTGACAGAATGGCGTCTGTCAGCCGGCGGATTCCTTTTTTGCCGCGTCCTGAGACACCGCTATTCGTGGTGGTAGGGCTCTCCGTTCAGAATGGTCATGACGCGATAGAGCTGTTCCACGAAGAACAAGCGCACCATCTGGTGGGAAAACGTGAGGCGCGAGAGGGACAGCTTTTCGTCGGCACGGGCATAAACCTCCGGCGAGAATCCATACGGGCCGCCCACAACGAAAACGAGGCGGCGCGCCACAGTGTTCATGCGCTTACGCATCCAGTCGGCCAGTTCCACACTCCGCATTTCCCTGCCGCGCTCGTCCAGCACGACAACAACGTCGCCCGTCCGCAAGGCCTTCACAATGGACTCGCCCTCAAGCTGCTTCTGCTGCTCAACGGTGAGGCCTTTTGTGTTCTTCAGCTCGGGCAGGACGGTGATGCCGAAGCCGACGTAATGCTTCAGGCGCGCCACATAGTCATCGACGAGCTGCGAAATCTGTGCGTTCGTAGTCTTTCCGACAAGAATGAGATGGGCTTTCATCGGGAAACGTTCTTCACTCCTTTCACCATGTGTATTTTCTTCACCAGGAGCTTGAGCTTGTTCAAATCGTCAATCTGCAGAGTAAGCGTACCAGCGAACAGCCCATCCTCGCTACTCTTGATGTCGATGCTGCGCAAGACGACGTTCTTTTCCTTTGCCAGGATCGAAGTAATGTTGTTCACGATTCCGATGTCGTCGTGCCCCACGACGCGCAACGTGACGGGATAGAGGCTGCCGCCCTTGCCCGCCCAACGCGCCGGAATCACGCGGTAGGCCATGCGCTCGCGTAGCCGTGACGCGTTCGGGCAGTCGGTTCGGTGAATCTTGATGCCCCGCCCCGCCGTGACGAAGCCAAACACGTCGTCGCCGTAGATGGGGCTGCAGCACTTCGCCAGCGAATACTCTACGCCCTTCACATTTTGGTCAATGACGAGCACGTCCTTACTACGCTCGTCAGAGGTCTCCGCCGTCGGCGCCTGTACATAGTTTTCCGCGCTGTGCTGGACTCCGGGTGCCGCCGGCAGCTCACCCTTGTCGCGCTTCTGCGCCTCCACATACTTGTCGATGAAACTATTGACATCCAGCACCTCCTCGCTGATGGCCCTGTAAAATTCCATCACGTGCTTGTAGCCCATCCGCTTGATGAGGCGCATGGCAACGGGCTCTTCGTAGTCGATTTTCCGATTTTTGAACTTACGCTCTATCGTTTCTTTCGCAAAGGTGGCGGTGCGCAGTTCCTGCTCGCTGATGGACTGTCTGATTTTCGCCTTTGCCCGGCTCGTGATGGCATAGTTGAGCCAGTCCTGCTTGGGGAGCTGCGCGGCGTTGGTGAGGATTTCCACCTGGTCGCCGCTTTTCAGGCGCGTGCGCATCGACACGTTCTTGCCATTGACCTTCCCGCCCGCGCAGTGCGCACCCACATTGGTGTGGATTTTGTAGGCGAAGTCGAGCACGGTCGCGCCCTTCGGCAATTTGAAGAGGTCACCCTTGGGCGTGAAGACGAACACTTCGTCGCTGTACAAATCAACCTTGAATTGATCCATCAGCTGTTCCTCGCTTCCGTGAGCCTCAAGCGCCGAGCGTATGTCTTTGAGCCATTCCTCCAGCTTCGCCCCGCTGTCCTTCACGCCTTTGTAGCGCCAGTGCGCGGCAAGCCCCCGCTCGGCCACTTCATCCATGCGCTCCGTGCGAATCTGCACCTCCACCCATCTGCCCTCAGGCCCCATCACCGTTATGTGAAGGCTCTCGTAACCGTTGCTCTTCGGCACCGACAGCCAGTCGCGGAGGCGTTTCGGATTCGGGTGGTACATGTCGGTCACGATGGAAAACACCTGCCAGCAGTCTTGTTTCTCTCTGTCGGGAGCGGAGTCGAGAATCACCCGGATGGCAAACAAGTCGTAGATGCCTTCAAAGTTGCACCGCTGCTTCCTCATCTTCTGCCATATCGAGTGGATGCTCTTCGTGCGCCCCTTCATGTGGAACTTCAAGCCCGCTTCGGCCAGCCGCTGCTCAATGGGGCGTATGAAGTTGGCGATGTAGGCATCGCGCGACTTCTTCGTCTCGTTGAGCTTTTCCTTGATCATGTAGTAGGCGTCCGTCTCCAAATATTTGAGAGAGAGGTCTTCGAGCTCCGACTTGATGAGGTAGAGGCCCAGCTTATGCGCCAACGGGGCATAGAGGTAGCTCGCCTCCTCGGCCACGCGCCGGCGTTCCTCCTCCGTGCCGCGCTCCTTGATTTGTCGCATGAGGTTCACGCGGTCGGCGATGATGATGAAGATGACGCGCATGTCCTCCGCAAACGAGAGCAGCAAGTCTCTGAAATTCTCTGTCTCAATGGACGGGTTTTTCGCATAGAGGCTGCCCACCTTCACGAGCCCGCGAATGATGTGGGCCACGTCCTCGCCGAACTCGCGCTCCACCCGCTCCGCCGAGCAGCAACCCGCCGACACGCAGTCGTTGAGCAGGATGCCGAGTATCGACGCGCGGCTCAGCCCAATCTCCTCGGCGCAAATGACCGCCGTCTGCAAGTCGAAAAGCACGGGATTGAGCCCGAAGATGTCCCTGTGCAGGGATTCGGAGCGCACGCCATCGGACAGGATGCCGCGCACGCGCCGGAAATCCTCCGCGTTCATCGTGCCGGCCGTCAGCTCCTGCAAGCGGCGGAACGTGGAGAGCAACAGTTCCCGCTCTCCGTCCTGAAAAATGGTCGATGAGAACATAAGCACTATCCTTTCACCTTGGAAGTCCATTAAAAACAGCGCAAAGTTAAAAAAACTTCAGAGTTCGCTTTGCCACCAACTGAAATAATTTGTACTTTTGAAAACAAATCGCCAAGAGGCGCACCTAACATTTCAAGCCATATGCTCACACAAGAAGACAAAGAACTGTTGCAGAAGAAAGGTATCAGTGAAGAAAAGCTGCAAGAACAGCTCCAGGCATTCAAGAACGGATTCCCGTACCTCCGCCTCGCCGCCGCCGCCGCGCCAAAACAAGGAATTGCCATACCGACGGCCCGGGAACAAAAGACATATCTCACGGCATGGAACAAATACCTTGCCGACGGCGGACACGCGCTGAAGTTCGTCCCAGCCAGCGGAGCGGCCAGCCGAATGTTCAAAGACCTCTTCGCGTTCCTCGACGGCGAGAGCGGCGCGCCCGACAACGACTTCCTGCGCAACTTCTTCGGCCACATCCAGCACTTTGCGTTCTACGACGCGCTCAACGCAGCCTGCCAGAGGAACGAAGGCAGCGACATCCCGACGCTCACCGCCAACGGCCATTTCAAGCCTGTCGTCGCCAACCTTCTGCTCGAGAAGGGCCTCAACTACGGCAAGCTGCCCAAGGGGCTGCTTCTCTTCCACTCCTACGCCGAGGGGCCGCGCACGCCGCTTGAGGAACATCTTGTGGAGGGGGCGCTCTACGCCGCCGGCAGCGACGCGCACGTGGACGTGCACTTCACCGTCTCGCCCGAGCACCGCCCCCTCTTCGAGGCGCTCGTGGCGCAGAAAGTGCCCTACTACGAGGCGAAGTTCGGCGTAACCTACAACGTCACGTTCTCCGAACAGAAGCCCAGCACCGACACCGTGGCCGCAACGCCCGACGGCGAGCCGTTCCGCACGGCCGACGGCACGATGCTCTTCCGCCCAGGCGGACACGGCGCGCTCATCGAGAACCTCAACGACCTCGACGCCGACATCGTGTTCATCAAGAACATCGACAACGTGGTGCCCGACCGGCTGAAAGGCGACACCGTGACCTACAAAAAGCTGCTGGCCGGAATTCTCGTCACACTCCAGCACAAGGTCTACGAGTACATGGAACTGCTCGACAGCGGAGAATACACACACGCACAGCTCGAAGGCATCATCCGCTTCATGCGCGACGACCTCGGCGTGCGCAACCCTCAGCTGAAATACCTGGAGGACGCCGAACTCGTCATACACATGAAGCACAAGCTCAACCGCCCCATCCGCGTGTGCGGCATGGTGAAGAACGAGGGCGAGCCGGGCGGAGGCCCGTTCCTCACGTACAACGCCGACGGCACCATCTCACTGCAAATCCTCGAAAGTTCGCAGATAGACACGTCGAACGCGGAGTACGTAGCAATGTTCAGGCGCGGCACGCACTTCAACCCCGTCGATTTGGTCTGCTCCATCCGGGACTACAAAGGCAACAAGTTCGACCTGCCAAAGTACGTCGATCCGAACACAGGCTTCATCTCCTCCAAGTCCAAAGACGGCAAGGAGCTGCGCGCGCTCGAGCTGCCCGGGCTGTGGAACGGCGCCATGAGCAACTGGAACACCGTGTTCGTGGAAGTTCCGCTCTCCACGTTCAACCCTGTCAAGACGGTGAACGACCTGCTGCGCGAGCAGCACCAGTAGGGCGCGGCCGCCGCACGCCGCGACGGCGCAAAGCGGGCGGGAAGCCCGCGGCCGTCCGGCCGCGCGAGCGCGCGCACTTCTTCGGCAAAATGCATCGAGCCATCCGCCGCAAGACGGATGGCTTTTCTTTTGTCCGCGCCCTGGCGGCCCGGGCCGCGCGCTGGGAAAAACGGGGGTGCGCGGACGGGCTTCCATGACGGCGCACTGGAAATTTATTCGGAGCGCACTGGAAAAATATTTTGAGCGCACTGGAAAAAAACTTGCGGCGCACTCAAAATAAATTTTCAGTGCGCCGCCATTTCGGGGCATCCACGAGAGGACGAGAGCATGTGTCCGGAGGAGGGGGCGCCGGAGCGCGGCCTACCGGTTGTCGTAGTACCACCAGTAGGTGTTTCCGTACTTCCGGCGCGTGAGGTTGGCGCGGACCACGGGGTCGGGCAGCGTGTCGCGCATGAGGCGGTAGTCGCCGTAGCGTGCGAGCGTGGCGGTGTCGGCCAGCCCGGGGGCCGCCATGGCCAGCGCCTCGCGGTATACGCGCGGCGTGCGCGCGCGCCAGCCGCCGCCGGACGTGTCGGCGTACGCGGTGTCGGGGGTGTAGGCCGCGCGGAATGCCGCGAGGTTCTTGGCCAGCAGCAGATGGCACAGACGATAGTCGCGCAAGTGCCTTTCGCTCGTCTCCAGTCGGCGCAGGCGGACGCGGTGGTCCCGCAGGAGTGAGTCGGAGGCGGCGAGGCGGACGCTGTCGACCGCCTCAAGCGAATCGCGCGACCGTTGCAGGTGCGCGGTCAGGAGCTCGTAGTAGCGTTCCGCCGACGCCACGCTCCGTCCGCACAGCGCGCCCAGCGAAAGGCAGATGGCGTCGGCCCCGAAGCGGTAGTGGCGCGCGTCGGTGTCGGCCACGCAGAGCAGCCCGTCGGCGCCGTATTCCTGCGGGTAGTCGAGCAGGCGTTCGCCGAGCAAGTCCTGCTGCGCCAGCGCGTGGGCGCGCAGGTTGGAGAGGCGGCGGCTGGAGAGGAGGGACTTCTCCCCCACCCGGCACGCCTCGCCGTAGCGTCCGCGGAGAATGAGGCGCTCGGTTTTCAGCTCGTAGAGATAGACATCCGTGTCGGCATGGAAGCTGCCGCACAGGAGCATCATGGCCATCATGGCAAGGTAGTTGCGCCACAGCACGGCGGCCGCGTCGTGCGTCTCCGCCGCGGCGCGCATCCCGGCCTCAACGCGGCGCGCGGCGCACACGGCCAGGGGGAAGGCGGCGAGCATGAGCGGGGCGATCCACATCCACGCGCCGATGGTGCTGCGCGCGATGCTCTGCTCGCTGAAGTCCGACAGCGCGCCCAGCAGGGCGAACGAGGGGATGTAGGTGAGGGCGTGGGCAAAGTCGGGCGTGCGCACGCAGCGCGCCACTATCCACTGCACGGCCAGCAGCACGCACGCGATGACGAGTGCGCCCGGGAGCAGCTCGTAGGTGGTGACGCCGCGGGAAAACACGTACTGCACCTCGGCCAGGAGATAGCCTTGGAGGAAGTAGAGGTAGCAGAAGGTGAAAAGGAAGAAAAGTATGCCGCAGGAATAGCGGACAGCCCCCGCGGTGCGGCGGGGGACGGCGTGGTTGTGGTTCACGTTGGAAGTGGGGTTGCGCCGCCCTCCGTCCGCGCCACGGCAGGCGGAGGGCGGCGGCGTGGTTCTATTTCTCGGCCTTACGGAGCACCACGGCGCTGCGCGCCGGGATGTAGAGCTTCAGCCAGCCCTTTCCGTCGCGCTCGTAAACGGGGTCGAAGTTGGTGAAGTGGCGCACCGAGTCGTCTGCGAGGTCGTTGCCTCCGTAGAGGCTCGAGTCGGTGTTAAGGACGACGTCGTATGCGCCCTGCGGCACGATGAACCCGTAGTCGGTGTAGGAGCGGTCGGGGCTGAAATTGAATACGAAGAGGAGGTCGCCGCGGCTGAACGCCAGCACTTGGTCGCCGTCGTTGTGCCACACCTCCACCACGGGCGTCTTCTGGAAGTTGCGCTGCGCGCCGATAAGCGTGATCATGGCGCGGTCGAAGTCGCCCAGGTAGTGGTAGCACAGCTCCCGGTTGTCGACGAGGCTCCACTGCCGGCGCGCATACTTGTAGCTCCAGCCGTTGCCCTCGCGCGGAAAGTCAATCCATTCGGGGTGTCCGAACTCATTTCCCATGAAGTTCAAGTATCCGCCGTTCATGGTCGAGGCGGTGAGCAGGCGTATCATCTTGTGCAGGGCGATGCCGCGCGTGGCCATGAAGTTCTCGTCGCCAATCTTGAAGTGCCAATACATGTCGGCGTCAATCAGCCGAAAGATGATGGTCTTGTCGCCCACGAGCGCCTGGTCGTGGCTCTCGGCGTAAGAGATGGTCTTCTCGTCGGCGCGCCGGTTGGTGGTTTCCCAGAACATGGACGACGGCTTCCAGTCTTCGTCCTTCTGCTCCTTGATGGTCTTTATCCAGTAGTCGGGGATGTTCATGGCCATGCGATAGTCGAACCCGTAGCCGCCATCCTTGAAGGGCGCGGCGAGCCCGGGCATGCCGCTCACTTCCTCGGCAATGGTGATGGCGCGCGGCTTCACCTCGTGGATGAGGAGGTTGGCCAGCGTGAGGTAGGCGATTGCCTCGTCGTCCTCGTGCCCGTTGTAATAGTCGGCATAGCCTCCGAACGCCTCGCCCAGCCCATGGCTGTAGTAGAGCATGGACGTCACGCCGTCGAACCGATAGCCGTCGAAATGGAATTCCTCCAGCCAGTACTTGCAGTTGGAGAGCAGGAAATGAAGCACCTCGTTCCTGCCGTAATCGAAACAGAGCGAATCCCAGGCGGGATGCTCCCTGCGGTCGCCCTGCATGAAGTATTGGCATGGGTCGCCGGCAAAGTTCCCCAGTCCTTCGATTTCGTTCTTAACGGCGTGGCTGTGCACGATGTCCATGATGACGGCAATGCCCTGCCGGTGGGCCTCGTCGACGAGGGCTTTCAGCTCTTCGGGCGTTCCGAAACGGCTGGACGGCGCGAAGAAATTGGAGACGTGGTAGCCAAAGCTGCCATAATAGGGGTGCTCGGCTATCGCCATGATTTGGATGCAGTTGTAGCCGTCGTGCACCACGCGTGGAAGCACGTTGTCCTTAAATTCGGAATACGTCCCCACCTTCTCGGCGTCCTGCCCCATTCCGATGTGGCATTCGTAGATAAGCAGGGGGCTGGTGTTGGGCTTGAAGTTTTTCTTCTTCCACACGTAGGGCTTCTCGGGTGCCCACACCTGCGCGGAGAACACTTTGGTCTGCTCGTCCTGCACCACGCGGTTGGCCCACGCCGGAATGCGCTCGCCCTCGCCGCCGTTCCAATGTACGCGCAGTTTGTAGAGGTCGCCGTGCCTCATGGCGCGCGCGCCGAGTTTTATTTCCCAGTTGCCGTTGCCAATGGGTTTCATCCTGTATTTCTCCTGCTGCTGCCACGCGTTGAAGTCGCCGACGAGGTAGATGTCCGTCGCATTCGGGGCCCATTCGCGCAGCACCCACCCTCGGTCGGTGCGGTGAAGGCCGAAGTAGAGGTAGCCCGTCGCGAAGTCAGAGAGCGTCTGCTTTCCTCCGTTGGTCAGTTCGCCGAGCTTGTAGAGGGCGTGCTCGTGCCGTCCGCGGATAGCGTCTTCGAACGGCTCGAGCCAAGCATCGTTCTTCACAAGACCGATGTGGTGCGCTTTCTTCTGTGTTGCCATGTGGATAGTGGGTGTTACTTGTTCCTTACCTTGAATATCACTTTGCGGATGGCTTCCTCGGACGAGATGCACGGCGCATGGCCGTCCTGCGGGAAGAACACGGCAAATTCGCCGGGATGCACCGTCACGTATTGCTCGGCCTGCCCGTCGTAGAACGAGATGTCGTTCTGCGCGTCGTAAGGCGTCGGCGGCAGTGCGCGCCGTGGCGTGTAGCCCATTGTCTCGGCGCAGCTGAGCGGCACTTGGATGTCAATCATTTCGTCGTGCGTCTCCAGCCTTGCCTCGCCGCGCTCCTTCCCCTTGGCAAGGCAAACATTGACAAACAAGTCCCTGCCCTTGATTTCGACCTTGCCCACCTCGTGGGAGGCGAGGTCGTGGGAGGCCATGTAATCGGCCACGTCCTGGAAAAGCGGATTGAGCGCAGCATAGCTGGCAAAGTTGTCGAGTGTGTCAAGAATCATAATATGTCAGTTTTAGGTTAGATGCAGGCGATGCCGCATGGTTTCGCGCCAAGCGGGCGCGCGTTCCTCGCCGGAAAAGGAAACGGCGCGGACAAGCACTGCCGTGCTTGCCCACGCCCTTAGTTCTCCAAACGCCCGTGGCGGTAAGTTCCTTTGCGGACGACGGTGCCGTTTCGGTCTTTCTCCACGAATTTCCCGTCCTTCAAGTCGTTCGCGTATTGCCCTTCGAAACGCATTCCGTCGGGAGTTTCTTCTATTCCCCGTCCGTTCTTCATGCCATTCTTGAAGCGTCCGCGGAATTTTGTTCCGTCCTTCATGCGCAGCACGCCCTCGCCGTCCATCTCGCCGTTCAGCCACTCGCCGTCATAGGTGTCGCCCGCGCCCGACGTGTACTTCCCGCGTCCGTTCTGCTTGTCGTCCGCCCAATAGCCCTCGTATTTGGAGCCGTCGGGCCAGGTGTACGTGCCGAAGCCTGACATCAGCCCGTTCTTGAACTGGCCGACGTACTTGCGCTTGTTGGCATAGATGAAGATTCCTTGCCCGGTGCGCTCCCCATTAAAGTAGTCGCCTTCGTAGCGGTCGCCATTTTTGAAGGTATAGATGCCGCGTCCCTCCATGTGGTTGTTTTTCCATCCGCCTTCGTAGCGGTCGCCGTTGGCGTGGTTATAAATGCCGTGGCCATTGCGCTGGTCGTACATCCACTCTCCGTAGTAGGAATTGCCGTCGCGCCAATCGAACAGCCCCTTCCCGTGCTTTCGGTCTTCCTTCCACTCGCCCTGGTAGAACACGCCGTTCGCCCAGGTGTAAGTGCCCTCGCCCTCGCGCTTGTCCTCCACCCAGTCGCCGACGTATTTGTCGCCGTTGTAGTAGAACATCGTTCCCTTTCCCTGCTGCACGTCTTTGTACCACAGGCCTTCGTACTTGTTGTTGTTGGCGAAATAGTACGTGCCGCGACCGTGCTGGCTGTCCTGAAACCAATCGCCGTCGTACTTTTCTCCGTCGGCAAAAGTATAGACGCCATGCCCGTGGCGTTTGCCCTTCACATATTCTCCTTCGTAGCTGTCGCCGTCTTGATAGGTGGTCTTGCCTTTGCCGTTGGGCTTTCCCCCAACAAGTTCGCCGTAGTATGTTCCATTTTCCTTTGCAAAGACATAAGTTCCAATTACCATCCGTTGCGCGGCAGCATTTCCCGAGAGAGCCAATGCCAGCGCGAACGACCATATATATTTACCTTTCATGCGTTTCTTACCTTGGCTGATAGTTGCACAAAAGTATGCAGAAATATTTATTTAGCCAAGTTGTTTAAGTTTTTTTGTGACTAATCGGCCATGAGTTGCCACCAAAAACAGGATGGCATTTGTCCGCCACACAGCAGCGGCAACGGCCGTGTCCATGTTTTTTGGGTCGGCACCGCAGGCTTGCCTCTCGTCCCGGCCTTGAAAAAATGGCAGGAAAGTCCGCGGTGAAAAACGGTGCGGAGAAAATTTCTTCGCTCCGCAGACGAAAAATGTTTTGTCTGCGGAGGAAAACACTTTTCTCTGCGGACGTTTTCCAGCCCATCCGCAGTGTTTTTTTCACCGCAGAGCGAAGCATTTCGCTCTGCGGTGAAAATGTTTCTTTGCAAGCAGAAACAACGTTTTTCCCATCTTCACGAACCACTGGAGCCCGAGATGCCGCTTCACCCCATTTGGGCGGGCAGGTGCTTCTGATTCCATCCGCCCACCCGCGCCCAGCCCAACGCTCTGCCAGCCAATTCCTGACGGCCATTCTTCCGCGCCACGAAATGTCGTTAATATTCCTTTAGCAAGCCGCAAGTTCGATTATATTTCGTACCTTTGCACTCGTTTCCAAACTTTTGACGAAATCAAAATGAAAGAATTTTCCTTGGAAGAGGTGATTGGCGGTATTGCAGAACGCACTGTGTCCGTCATTGCGAACTTCGACAAAACCGACCTGGAGCACCAAGAGCCCTTGGTCACGGCGGACGACGAAATTCCCATCCTTCCATTACGAAATATGATGTTGTTCCCCGGAACGCTCCTCCCTGTGTCCATCGGACGGGAATCGGCTCAAGTGCTGCTTGAAGAAGCAAGCAACAAGAAGCTGATTATCGGTGTGTTCGGACAAAAGGAAGAGGATGTTGAGCATCCGTCCCAACGACAGTTGTACAAGACGGGCGTTGTGGGGCGTGTGGTAAAGCTCCTGAAACTGCCCGACGGTTCGCAGACGGCGTTTCTTCAAGGGTTCAACCGCGTCCGCTTGGTCGAGGCGCATGACGGGGGACGTTTTTTGGTGGGCCACGTGGAGGCCTACGCCGAAGTCTTTCCTGCCGACGGAGACAAGGCGTTTCGCGCCACCATCGAGGCCTGCAAAGACATCGCGGACAAGTTCATGGGCAAGGGCGAGGGGTTCCACCTCGACTCGTCGTTCTCATTAAAAGACAAGGCAAGCCGAATCTTCTTCATCAATTTCCTGTGTGCAAGCCTCCCCGTCCCCAATTCCGAGCACGTGCTGCTGCTGGAGCAGACGAACCTGCACGACAGGGCCGTGAAACTGCTCGGGCTGCTGAACAGGGAGTTGCAATTTGCCATGTTGAAGGCCAACATACAAATGCAGACGCACGAGGACTTGAGCAGACAACAGCGCGAGTACTTTCTCAGAAAGGAAATAGAAAACATCAAGGACGAGCTCGGCGAGCATACCGACGACGACATTGAACGCCTCAGAGCACGGGCTGAGAAGAAAAAATGGAGTAAGGCCGTACAGGCAAAGTTCAACAAGGAATTGGAGAAGCTGGACCACCAAAGTCCACAAAGCCCAGAATACAGCGTCCAGTATGACTATTTGGACACCTTGTTGAACTTGCCCTGGAACGAATGCACCAAGGACTCGCTCAATGTGGACAGCGCGGAGCGCATCCTCAATAAAGACCACTACGGGATGGAGACCGTGAAAGAACGCATATTGGAGCATCTCGCCGTTCTCAAACTGCGCGGCGACCTGAAAAGCCCCATACTCTGCCTGTACGGCCCTCCCGGAGTGGGCAAGACTTCATTGGGGAAGAGCATCGCGAGAGCCATGAAGCGCAAGTATGTTCGAGTGTCGCTGGGAGGTCTGCACGACGAGGCTGAAATCCGAGGACACCGGCGCACCTACATTGGCGCCATGCCCGGACGGATTGTGAAAGGACTGCTGGACGCGGGCAGTTCGAACCCCGTCTTTATTCTTGACGAAATCGACAAGGTGGGGCAGACGCCAGGTCACGGCGATCCCGCGTCGGCGTTACTTGAGGTGCTTGACCCCGAGCAGAACGGAGCTTTTCACGACAACTACATCGACATCGACTACGACATGTCGAACGTGCTGTTCATCGCCACAGCTAACAATACTGGGACGATTCCACCAGCACTGCTCGACCGAATGGAACTGATTGAGGTAAGCGGCTACCTGACAGAGGAGAAGATAGAAATCGCACGACGGCATCTCATTCCCAAGCAAATAGAAAACGTGGGGCTGCCCAAGCAGACGCTGTCATTCTCAAAGGCAGCCATCGAGAAAATCATCGAAGACTACACGCGCGAATCAGGTGTCCGCACGTTGGACAAGCAAATTGGGAAAGTCGTGCGCAAAACGGCCCTGAAACTCATGCGGGAGACAGACACGCCACAAGCCGCAACGGGAAAAGAAACGTCGAGGCTCACGCTGAAGCCTTCCGACATCCCCACCTACTTGGGCACGGAGCTGTTCAGCCGCGACAAATACCAAGACAACAGTTATGCTGGCGTCGTGACGGGGCTGGCGTGGACTGCGGTCGGAGGCGAAATCCTGTTTGTGGAAACATCCTTGAGCCGTGGAAAGACTGGAAAGCTGACGCTTACGGGCAACCTGGGCGACGTGATGAAAGAGTCGGCCATGCTGGCCTTGGAATATGTGAAGGCGCATACCGAATGGCTGGGAATCGCAGACAGCATCTTCGAAAATTGGAACATCCACATCCATGTGCCGGAGGGCGCAGTGCCCAAAGACGGGCCGTCGGCAGGTGTGACCATCACCACCTCCATCGTCTCGGCACTCACCCAGCGCAAGGTTCGCAAGAGCCTGGCGATGACCGGGGAAATCACGCTGCGCGGGAAGGTTCTTCCTGTTGGCGGCATCAAGGAGAAGATTCTCGCAGCCAAGCGCGCCAATATCACCGACATTCTTCTGTGTAAAGACAACGAAAAGAACATCAAAGAGATACCGGAAATCTACGTGAAAGGACTGGCGTTCCATTATGTGGACGATATCAAGGAAGTCATTCAGTTTGCCCTTTTGGATGAAAAAGTGCAGAACCCGATGACATTCAACTAAAGCAGATGCAATTTCAAGTCGTCACAACGGACTCTAAGTGCAACGCCCGTGCAGGGGTGCTGGCTACTGGTCACGGGCAGATTGAAACTCCCATATTCATGCCTGTCGGGACACAAGGCAGCGTGAAGGGGGTGCATACGCGCGAGCTGACCAACGACATCAAGGCGCAAATCATCTTGGGGAACACCTATCATTTGTACCTGCGCCCAGGCATCGACATCATTGAAGCTGCGGGAGGACTGCACCGGTTCAACGGTTTTGACCGTCCAATGCTAACTGACAGCGGTGGATTCCAAGTGTTCTCTTTAGCTGGAATCCGCAAGTTAAGAAAAGACGGGGTGGAATTTCGGTCGCACATCGACGGCTCAAAACATTTCTTCACACCTGAGAAAGTCATCGATGTGGAGCGAAGCATCGGAGCGGACATCATGATGGCTTTCGATGAATGCCCTCCAGGCACATCGACCCATGACTACGCCCTGAAATCACTGGAGCTTACGGAGAGTTGGCTTGACAGGTGCATCCAGCGATTCCGCGAGACGCAGCCAAAATATGGGTACGAGCAGAGCTTGTTCCCCATAGTGCAGGGCTGCACTTACAGGGACTTGCGTGTCCGTGCAGCAGAAAACGTGGCGAGCAAAGGCATGGACGGAAACGCCATCGGCGGTTTGGCCGTTGGCGAACCAACGGATGTCATGTATGAAATGATTGAAGTGGTGAACGCCATCCTACCCAAAGACAAGCCGCGCTATCTCATGGGCGTGGGTACTCCTCGCAATCTGCTTGAAGGCATTGAGCGCGGCGTAGACATGTTCGACTGTGTGATGCCGACCCGCAATGGGCGGAACGCCATGATTTTCACTTGGGACGGAACCATCAACCTCCGCAACAAGAGATGGGCGACTGACTTCACGCCGCTCGACCCCAGCGGGACATCCTTTGTTGACTGCTGCTACACGCGCGCCTATGTACACCACCTGTTCAAGGCCCAGGAGCTGCTTGCCATGCAAATTGCCTCCATCCACAACCTTGCGTTCTATTTGAACTTGGTAGCAGAAGCTCGCAAGCACGTCATCGCCGGAGATTTCGTCCGCTGGAAAGCCTGCACAATTGAAAATCTCGAAAGGAGAGTATGACGGCAGTCGAGGACACAAAGACAAGTACAAGCCTGCAAGCGAAAGAAGAAGACACTCGTCGCGAGAAAAAAAATCGAAAGTGGTTTCATCCGTCGCTGAAAGGAAGCGGACAGCACAAGCATTCATTCTCGTGGGGAAAATTTCGCGAGAAGACGGCGTCTCTTTCACCTTTCTCCAAACTCGACACTTACCTCATTAGCAAGTTTCTCGGCACATACTTTTTCTCCATCATCCTGATTATCTCTATTGCCGTTGTGTTCGACATCAACGAGAACATCGACAAGTTCCTGTCGCGCAATGCCTCCATCCATGACATTTTCATAGACTATTACCTCAATTTCATCCCCTACTATTCCAACCTGTTCAGCCAACTCTTTGTATTCATCTCTGTCATCTTCTTCACGACAAAACTCGCCGAAAACTCAGAGATTATCGCCATGATGTCCACAGGTATGAGTTTCGGACGGATTGTCCGCCCCTATATGGTCGCCGCCACTATCATCTGCATCCTGTCCCTATTCTTAGGCTCTTACATCATACCGCAAGGCAATGTAAAGAGAGTGAAATTCGAGAACACCTACAAGCGTAGAAATGTGCCGACTTATGCGACAAACGTCCTGCTCGAAGTAGACACGGGAGTCATCGCCTATATCGGACGCTACGAAAACTCCCTGAAAACAGGTTACGAATTCACCCTTGATAAATTTGAGAACAAGAAACTCGTCAGCCATCTGCAAGCGATGTCCATCCAATACGACTCCCTGTCCGAAGCACCCTACCATTGGATTCTTAGCAGCTACCAACTACGCAAGTTCCAAGGAATGCGGGAACTAATCAGCAACGGCTACCGCAAAGACACCGTCATCAAAATGGAGCCGCAGGACTTCCTCATCACCAACGGGCAGCAGGAAACAATGACAACGCCGGAACTCAGTTCTTACATCAGTCGTCAGAAACAACGAGGCTTTGCCAACATCAAGGAGTTCGAGGTAGAATATTGGAAGCGCGGCTCATCGGCCTTTGCGACATTCATCCTCACCATCATCGGCGTTTCCATCTCCGCCCGCAAGCGAAAGAACGGAATGGGCATTGCACTGGGAATAGGCCTGGCGCTCACCCTCGCCTACATTCTTTTCCAAACCATCTCGTCCACGTTCGCCATCAATGCAAACATGCATCCGGCCCTGGCGGCATGGCTGCCCAACATTGTATTCGCCTTCATTGCCTTTTATTTCTACAAGAAAGCCCCAAGATAAATATTTGTTCAACCCTAAACGACAAGAAATTGTGTTTTTCGACGAATTTCCATTAGACGACGTTGTGCTCGACGCGCTCGACTCCATGAACTTCACGGAGTGCACGCCCATACAAGAGAAGACCATCATGCCCCTCCTCGAGGGGCGCGACCTCATAGGCGTGGCGCAAACGGGAACAGGAAAAACCGCAGCCTATTTGCTGCCCATCCTCAACGAGCTCAACACGGGTCAGTACCCACAAGACTCCATCAATTGCATCATCATGTCCCCAACGCGCGAACTGGCACAACAAATAGACCAGCAGGTGGAGGGATTCTCCTACTTCATGCCCGTGTCGAGCGTGGCCGTATATGGCGGCAACGACGGCATCCGCTACGAGCAAGAGCGCAAAGGGCTGACCTTGGGCGCAGACATCATCATCGCAACCCCTGGACGCTTCATCAGCCACCTGAACACGGGCCACGTCGATTTGTCGCGCGTCAGTTTCTTTGTCTTGGACGAGGCCGACCGGATGCTGGACATGGGATTCTACGACGACATCCTGAAAATCGTAAGCTACCTCCCCAAGGAAAGACAAACAATCATGTTCTCCGCCACCATGCCCGAGAACATACGGACTTTGGCCAACACCATACTCAACAACCCCGTGGAGGTGAAGATTGCCGTTTCCAAACCCGCAGACAAAATCAAGCAAGAGGCCATCTTTTGCAACGACGGAGCCAAAGACCACGTGATAAAGAAAGTTCTGGCAGAAAACCAACTCGACCGAGTGATTCTCTTCGTTTCTAAAAAATCGAAAGTCAAGGAACTGGCACATACGCTGAAACTCGACGGGCTGAAGACCGGCGCAATGCACTCCGACCTGACGCAGAAGGAACGCGACGAAATCATGTATGAGTTCCGGAATCGCCGCATCAACCTCCTGATTGCGACAGACATCGTCAGCCGGGGAATCGACATCGACGACATCCAGATGGTCATCAACTACGACGTTCCGCGCGACCCGGAGGACTACGTACACCGCGTCGGCCGCACGGCACGCGCCAACCGGGACGGACAGGCCGTGACGCTCGTCTCGCCAAGGGACATCCCTTACCTGCGGCGCATCGAGCAACTCATCGGCAAAGAACTGAACAAGTCCAGCCACTCCAAGGCAGGAGAGAAAGACCGCCAAAGCGGAAACTCAGCGAACGCGCAAAAGAAGAAGAAAAGACATGCACCTAACAATCGACATCGGAAACACGACAACCAAGGTGGCCCTGTTCCCTCCGAACGAAGACCGCGACGCGAGAGCAACGACCCCGGTCGCGTTCCAAAAAATTGACGGACACGACATCGCGCACCTCCGCGACTTCATCCGGCCATTCCGTCCGCAAAGCAGCATCGTGTCGTCCACGATTCGCCTAACCCCGCAACTGCGCAGCGACATCGAATCGTTGGGCACGCGCTCGACTTGCTACCTCGACCACAACACGCCCATCCCCATTCGGAACCGCTACTCAACGCCCGAAACACTCGGGGCCGACCGCCTGGCTGCCGCCATCGGCGCGTACTTCGAATGCCAGCACATCAGGGGAAGCCACAAGCCGACGCTGGTCGTCGACATGGGCACCGCCATCACCTACGACTTCATCACTGAAGGCGGAGAATACATCGGGGGAAACATCTCCCCCGGGGTTGAGATGCGACTCCGCGCCTTGCACGAATTTACGTCGCAACTCCCCCTCGTCGCAAAAGACGGGCCGCACCCCCCTATCGGCCTATCAACGGAAACGGCCATCCGCTGCGGCGTGCTGGACGGCGTGAAGCACGAAGTGCAGGGCTACATACGCCAGCACCTCGCCCGGCAGCCACAGCTTCTGGTGTTTTTAACGGGCGGAGACAACATAGATTTTGAGGAACAAGTAAAAAAATGTACTTTTGCGGACAACTTGCTTGTTTCCAAAGGGCTTAACAACATCCTGCAGCACATCGCACGCTGCACACAACACAAAGACCAATGACAATGCGCACTTTCTTCGCCACGCTCACGCTGCTGGCACTACCCCTCTGCGCCACGGCGCAAAACGGAGTGAACTCCCCCTACTCCCGCTACGGATTCGGAACGATGGCCGACCGCGCCCAAGGGTTCAACAAAGGCATGGGAGGAGTTGCCCAAGGTTTCCGCAACGGACAGCAAATCAACGCGTCGAACCCGGCCTCCTACTCCGCCATCGACTCGCTCACGGCACTCTTCGACATCGGGCTGACCCTCACCAACGGGAACTTCAAGATGGGCGAACTCCAGCAGAATGCGCGGAACACCAGCTTCGACTACTTCGCTTTCCAATTCCGGGCGCTCAAGGGCTTTGGCGTCACGCTCGGCATCCTGCCCTACACCAACATCAACTACAACTTCAGCTCCTCCAGCGAGAAGATTGAAAACTCGGAAAACATCACGTCGTCCTATTCGTTCACGGGCGACGGCGGCCTCCACCAAGTTTTCCTCGGAGCGGGAATAAAAGTCCTCGAGCCGCTGTCCGTCGGCATGAACGCCTCCTATCTGTACGGAGACTACACGCACACATCCACCATGGCGTTCAACCAAACGTCGGCCTACTCGGTGGTGCGCGGCTACACGGCCAACATCTCCACCTACAAGCTCGACTTCGGATTCCAGTACACCATGGCGCTCAACGCAAAGGACAAGATCACACTCGGCGGAACCTACGGGCTCGGGCACGACGTCAGCAATCGCGCCATCCGATACACCGAGACCATGAGCAGCTCAGCCGTGCAGGGCATCACGAGCGACACCATCGCCAACGCATTCCAACTGCCCCACACGCTCGACATCGGACTGACCTACACACACTCCGACAAATGGAGGGTAGGCTCCGACTTCCAACTTGAGAAGTGGAGCAAAGTCAAGTTCCCCGCACAGGACATCACGACCAATCGGTACGCCTCCACTGCGGGCCAGCTCAACGACCGCGTCAAAGTCGCACTGGGCGGAGACTACACGCCCAACCCCCGCAGCCCGAAGTATCGCAACCACATCACCTACAAATTCGGAGGCTACTACGCGAAGAGCTACGCCAATGCCTCCGCGCTCACGCCGGACAAGCCCTGCGAGTACGGCGTGTCTGCAGGGCTGTCAGTCCCCATCTCCAACCGCTACATCTGGTACAACACGCCGCGCGTCAATCTGTCCCTGCAGTGGGTGCACACGAACATCCCTTACGTGAACAACATCACGGCGCAGGCGGACAAGCTGACCGAGAACTACCTCAAGCTCAGCGTGGGGCTTACGTTCAGCGAACGTTGGTTCAACAAGTGGAAGGTGAGGTAGCATGGGACGGCCGAGGCTGAGACACCTTCTGCACACGACGGAAGCAGGGTCGCGCATGGCCCTGATTCCAATTTTTGCATGCTGCGGCTGCGTCGCGGCCGCCCTGTGCTCCTGCTCCAGCGACAAGGAACACGCAGCGCCGTCCGTCGAGAACCGCGACTCGCTGCCCATCCTGAAGTCCACCGGCGTCTCCACGCTCATATCCGACTCGGGAATCATCCGCTACAAAATCATCGCCGAGGAGTGGCTCATCTACGACAAGACCACGCCCACACGCTGGTCGTTCGAGAAAGGACTGTTCATCGAGAAGTTCGCGCCCGACCACCACGTGGAGGCGTTCATCAACTGCGACACGGCCTACTACTACGACCAGCTCCACCTGTGGGAGCTCCGTTCGCGCGTCGTTGTCAAGAACCTCAAGGGCGAGACCTTCAAGACCGCGCTGCTCTTCTGGAACCAAGACCAACACCGCATCTATTCGCCGTCCTACATGGAAATCAACGGCCTGACGCAGCAACTCTCGGGCTACGACTTCTCCTCCAACGAACAGATGACAAACTACACGATTCACAACTCTAAAGGAGCCTTCCCGCTGAACGAAGAGGAAGAGACGCCCCGTCCCGACTCGCTGCGAGCGCAGGCGCAGCCTGCCGACACGGCGTCGGCGCAGCCTGCAGCGCCCCACAATCCTTGACGGCCTCCGCGCCCGAAGTACGGCCCGCCCACACGCTCCGTCCTGCCACGGCGCACCGCTGCTTCGGCCACGGCGCACTCCGGGTTCGGCCACGGCGCACTCCGAATTCGGCGCGAGCGCGCTGGAAGTCTGGCGCGAGCGCACAGCCGTGAGAATTCCAAGTACTTGGAAATTATTTTCCAAGTACTTGAAAAAATATTTCCAAGTACTTGGAAATATTTTTTCGGTGCGCCCGCTCCAAACTTCCAGCGCGCCGTAGCCGAACTTTCTGTGCGCCGTGGCCGAGCCTGCCGTGCGGCGGCGTCTTTCCGGGGCTGAATTCCGCCGTTCCTCGTGGTGCGGGCGGGCGGAACGGCCGGCGCGGAACGCCGGCGCGAAGTCTGCGGCCGGCGCAAAACGGCAAAAACAAGAAAAACGCCCATGGCATGGTGGCAAAGCAGCGGCTTTTTTGTATCTTTGTGCAGTTTTTGCGTTGTTTTCCAAAAACGCCCGCGTAAAGGCGGGCTGGAATCAAGGAAAGAATCAAATACCAAAGAATAAATCATTAACAAACTATGGCAGTATTACAAAAAATCCGTAACAAGGGCGTTTTGCTTGTTACGGCGATTGCCGTCGCGCTCGCCCTGTTCGTGCTGGGCGACCTGCTGCGCGGTGGCGAGGGCATGTTGGCGCAGCAGCGCCAGACCGTGGGCGAGGTGAACGGCGAGTCGGTGTCGATTCAGGACTTCCAGAAGTACCTGACGCAGTTTCAGTTCTACTACGAGCTGGCCGGACAGCGCGGCGCGGGTGCCGACGAGCAGGTGAACGACGCGGCGTGGAACAGCTTCGTGCAGTCGCGCATCGTGGCGCAGGAGTGCGAGAAGCTCGGACTGTCCGTGGCCGACGCGGAAGTGGCCGAGGCCATGCGCGCGGGCCAGAGCCAGTTTCTGCAAGTCCCGGCCTTCATGAACCAGCAGACGGGCCAGTTCGACTACGCCAGCGTGTCGGCCTTCCTGACGCAGTACCAGCAGGCCAAGGCCGGCGGCGAGCAGATGCAGGAGGAGGCCGCGAAGCTCTACGACTACTACCTGTTTGCCCAGGACGACGCGCGCAACCAGCTGTTGGCGCGCAAGTACCAGGTGCTGATGTCGAAGTGCTTCCTGTCGAACCCCGTGGAGGCGGAGAAGTCGTTCGCAGACCGCAGCGACGTGAGCAGCATCCTGCTGGCGGCGCTGCCCTACTCTTCCGTCGCGGAGAGCGACGTGAAGGTGTCGGACGACGAAGTCCGGGCCAAATACGAGCAGGTGAAGGAGCGCTACGTCATGCCCTACGAGACGCGCGACGTGAAGTTCATCGACGTGCCCGTGCTCGCCAGCGAGGCCGACAAGGCGGCCTTGGAGAAGGAGATGGACGGCTACTACCAGGAGCTGTCCGGCGCGGCCACTGCGGCCGACATCAACAAGGTGATTCGCGAGAGCTCGTCGCTCATCCCCTATTCCGACGTTCTGCGCACGAAGGACGCCTACCCCGCGTTCATCGCCGGGAAGATTGACGGCGACTCGACCGCGCTGGCCGTCGGCGGCACGTCCAAGCCCTATTACGACGCGCAGCTCAACGCGTTCTATTCCGTCAAGCTGGTCGAGAAGACGACGCAGGCCGACTCTGTCCTTTTTCGCTCAATCGCCGTCATCGGCAAGGATGAGCAGGACGCCGGCAACAAGGCCGATAGCATCGTCGCTGCGCTGGCGGGCGGCGCGAAGTTCAAGGACATGGCCAAGAAATACAGCCAGTCGGGCGACTCCACGTGGCTCGCGACGGCCGACTACCAGCGGCAGTCGAGCATCAAGGCCGACGACGCGCTGTACATCAACACGCTCTTCGGCATGAGCGAGGGCGAGACGCGGAAGGTGAAGTTCTCGAACGGCGCGACCATGGTGATGCAGGTGATGTCGAAGCGCAGCCCGGTGGCCAAGTACAAGGTGGCCGCCGTGGCCAAGGAGCTGACGTACTCCGACGAGACGCGCCGCAGCGCCTACAACAAGTTCAGCACGTTCCTCGCCGCCAACGAGTCCATGGAGAAGCTGGAGGCCAACGCCGCCAAGAACGGCTACGCGGTGCAGCTTGCGGAGCTGCGCGGCGACATCCACCGCGTCGGGAACGTGGCCAAGAGCAACGAGGCCGTGCGGTGGATTTTCGACAACGCCAAGGCGAACGAGGTGTCGCAGCTCTACGAGTGCGGCGACAGCCAGCACGAGCATTTCATGGTGGTTGCGCTGACGGGCGTGAACAAGCAGGGCTACCGTCCTTTCGACAAGGTGAAGGAAGAGCTCAGGATGGAGGTCGTCAACGAGAAGAAGGCGGAGAAGCTGCTGGCCGACTGCAAGGGCGTGGGCGACATGGCGGCAGCCCGGAAGCTGAAGGGCGTGGTGGTTGACTCCGTGAACAACGTCAGCTTCGCCAACGCGGCCTACATCCCCGCCCTCCAGAACGTGAGCGAGCCCATTGTCAGCGCGCTGGCGTCGAAGACGGCCAAGGGCGCGTTCGGCAAGGCGGTGAAGGGCAACTACGGCGTGTACATGCTGCAGGTGCTCGACAAGACGAAGACGGCCGAGAAGTACGACGCGAAGGCGGAGCAGTCGATGCTGGCCAGCCAGGCGGGCAACTTCGCCATGCGCAGCATCATCAACGGCCTGTACCTGAAGGCCAGTGTGAAGGACATGAGATACAAGTTCTTTTAAGCCGTGCGGAAAGCACGGTCTTGAAGACGCCGGAACGAACGAAGGAGCGGGAAATTCCCGCTCCTTCGTTCGTTCCGGTCCATCCGCGGCCGAAGCCCTCCGCCGCGCGTCAGAGGAGGATGCGCCAATAGGTGCAGATGTTCCAGCGGTTCGACATGAGCGGCGAGGCGGCGTGGAGGTAGTCGACGCTGAACCCCGTGGTGTATTTGCTGTCGCCGAACATGTCGAACGACACGCCCGCTCCGTACTCGAACCGCAGCGAGCGCGGGATGGAGAGGTAGGTTCTGCCGTCGTCCACCCCGATGAAGTCGGTGGACGCCGAGAGCCTTTCGCCGGCAAGGACGCGCGCGGAGAGCCGCCCGGCCAGGCCGACGGGGCGGCTGTACTTCAGCGCGGCGTTCAGATGGTAGTGGTTGAGGTCGTTGCCGTACACCTCGGGCATGAATCCCGACTGCGACGTGTAGAGCGGCTTCACTTTGGTGGTCGTCATGCGGAAAAGCAGTTCCGCCGCCCAGTTGGCGTTGAGGAAGCAGGAATACTCCACGCCTGTGGAGAAAGTGGAGGAGGCTTTGAGGACAACGCCGTCGGCCACGCCCCCGCTTTTCTCGAAGCACGCGTCGTCGAGCGTTTTTGTTCCCAGCTCCATGCCTGTGAAGACGGAGACGGACGTAGGCCGCTCCAGATAGCGTCCCAGGCGCACGACATCTCCCTTTGTGAGCCGAGGGGGATTGAGCCCGTCCGCCTTGTAGTACAAATCCGTCAGGAAATAGGCCAGGTTGGCGGAGGCGATGCCGATGCCCGCTCCCATGGCCACATCGTTCACATAGTGCGCATTGTGTCTGATTCGGAGCAGCTGTGTGGACGTGGCGGCCGCATAGCCGCCAACGCTGACCCACGGGCTCAAGTGGCCGTATTCGCGGTGCAGGATTACGGCGCTCGCAAAGGCAAACGACGAATGGCCCGACGGAAAGGAATAGTCGTCCTCTCCGTTCGGGCGCCACTCTCCAACGCTGCGCTTCAGCCCCTCAGTCAGTCCCAATGCCAGGGCATACGTGAGGGCGTTGGCCGTCAGCATCCGCTTCGTCTTGCTTCTGCTCTCCACGCCGGCCGCTTTCAGCGCGTAGGTCGCGGCGAGCGGCAGGACGGCCGGCACATAGTCGCCCATGTCATGCCTGTTGCCCGCAAACAAGACCTTGCGGTTGTTGAAGTCGTGGTTGTAATACGTTTGGAACAGCCCTCCCAGCAGTTGGAATGAACTTTCGGAACGCAGCTTCATCTCGTTGCGCAGCATCTGCCCCTCGTAGGCGCCGACCACGCTTTCAATCTGTTTTCTCCGCTCCAAACTGTCCATCATTGCCTCCACTTGCGAGAGGAAGAGTGTGTCGATGGGCCGAACGCTGTCCGTCGCGGAGCAACCCGTTTGGGCGGACAGTGCCATCGACGACAGGAATGTAAGGAGTGACAAGGACGCTCTTTTCATACAATCTCGCCACTTCCATAACACAGGTGGTGCGCGGCATCATACACCACACAGAACTGGCCGGAAGCCACGCCGTGGATTTTCTCGTCGGCGTGCAGCCTCCAAGCGCCGTCGTCCGCGCGAACGATTGTCCCCGCGAGGAACTCGGGCGTGTGACGAATCTTGAACGCGACACGGTGGGGGACACACTCCTCATTCTTCCACGGATTGTCCGTGATGAAATGGAAGTCCGCCATCTCCACGTGGCTTTTGTACACCTGCTCGGGATCGTACCCATTGGAAACGAACAGGATGTTTCGCTTCGTGTTCTTTTTCACCACGAACCAGGGGCCTCCGCCGAAGCCAAGTCCCTTTCGTTGTCCTACGGTGTAAAACCAAAGGCCTCGGTGTGTTCCGATTTTTCGTCCGCTCTCCAATTCGCGCACGTCTCCAGGATTTTCGCCAAGATAGCGCCTTATGTATTCCCGAAAATCTATGTTCCCAAGAAAGCAAATGCCCTGACTGTCCCTGCGGCTCGCGTTGAGCAGGTTGGCACGCTCCGCAATCTCCCTCACCTCATGCTTCCACAAGTGTCCGATGGGGAATAAGAGCTTCGACACTTGCAGCGCGTCGATTTGGCACAAGAAGTCCGTTTGGTCTTTCACTGGGTCGGGACTTGTTGCCAGCCATGTTTTGCCGTCTATCATCTCGGTTGTCGCATAATGCCCCGTGGCGGTCTTTCCAAAGTCCTTCCCCACGCGCTCCTCAAAGCATCCGAACTTGATCAGCTTGTTGCACATCACATCGGGATTGGGGGTCAGTCCCAAACGGGCTTTTTCCATGGTGTAGCCAACGACTTTTTCCCAATAGTCCTGATGCAAATCCACTACGTCGAGTTTCAGTCCATACTGCCTTGCCAGCCATCGACAAATCTCCACATCTTCCTCCGATGTGCAGTTCCAGTCCACGTCCTTTTCGGGGCCAATCTTTATGTAGAACAAATGCGGACTGTATCCTTGCTCTTTCAGCAGATGCACGCTGACGGCACTGTCCACGCCGCCGCTCACCAAGGCTGCTATCTCCATTTGCTTCTCGTCTGATTTAAGCATAAATAATGGATTTTCGTTGTCCGAAAACCCATCACTCGAAACGCACTTCTTTATTTACTCAGCTCCAACATTCGGTCTATCGGTCGCAACGCTTTCTTGGCAACCTCTGCGTCCACCATGATTTCTGGCCACTCATATTTCAGGGTGTTATACAACTTTGCCAATGTATTCAGCCGCATGAAGGAGCATTCGTTGCACGAACAGCCCACCGTTTCGCTCACTTCGGGCGGAGCGGGGATGAAAGTCTTCTCGGGACACTGCCGCGTCATCTGGTGCAATATCCCGCTTTCCGTCGCCACGATGAACTCGGTGGCATCGTCGTTCGTCGCAAAATTCAGCAAACCCGACGTAGAGCCTATGACATCCGCTATCGCCTGAATCGGAGCCGGGCACTCCGGATGCACCAGCACCTTGGCGCGCGGGTGTGTCTTTTTCAGTTCCAATATTTTTTCCAAAGAAAACTGTCCATGCACATGGCATCCGCCATTCCACAAAAGCATCTCCCTGCCCGTTACGGAGTTGATGTAGTTTCCAAGATTCTTGTCAGGGCCAAAAATCAGTTTTTCATCCTTGGGAAAACTATCCACGATGCGCTTTGCATTCGAGCTCGTGACAACCACATCGGTCAAGGCCTTCACGGCTGCGGTCGTATTCACGTAGCTCACGACCTTGTAGCCAGGGTGTTCGTCTATAAATTTCTTCAAGTCAGCAACGTCGCACGAGTCCGCCAGCGAGCAGCCTGCATTCAAGTCGCACACCAGGACTTTTTTGTCAGGACACAAAATCTTGTTTGTCTCCCCCATGAAATGAACGCCACACATCACAATGATGTCCGCATCGGTCTTGGCCGCCCACTGCGCCAAGGCCAGCGAGTCGCCCACAAAGTCGGCCACATCCTGCACAGCACCTTCCGTGTAGTAGTGCGCCAGCACCACAGCATTTTTCTCCTTGCACATTTTCCGAATTTCAACTGCAAGTTCTGTACCCTGCGGAATAGGTTCATCCACATAGCCCTTTGCTTTCCATGCGTCCTTCACCATAATCTTATTTGTTTACGTGTAATCTATCAAACATTTACGTCCTCCAACTTCACCAGCTTGTTCACAATCGCATAAATGGTCAATCCCGCCGATGAATGAATCGAAAGTTTACGCGCGATATTGCGTCGATGCGTCGTCACCGTATTGATGCTCAAGCACAGCAAATCCGCAATTTCCTTGTTGGACATTCCCTTTGCCACGCACACCACAATTTGCCGTTCCCTGTCCGAAAGCTGCTCTCCTGTAGAATACACGACCGCTTCGCTCTGTCGGTTTTCTTCTTCCTCATGACGCTTGTGGTTCAGATGTTCCAGCCGTCTCACCGCAGGAAGAAAGATGTTGTCCTCCACCATGCAGTGGATGCTTAGGTCTTCCTGCGTGCGGTAAAGTTCGAATATCACAGCGTTCAGGTCGTCGTTGATTTCCTTTTGGGGATAATATTGGATGAACAGGTTCTTCAATTCTTTCAACTTCCCCTCTATCGACTCGTGGTGACGAGAAAGCAAATGGTGCGACTCGGCCGTCAATGTAGTAGAGGGAGAGTTCCCATCAAGAAGTTTCCCGACATACTCAAACGCCACCTCTTCCTCATACACCATGTGTTTCCTAACCTCTTCAACATATTCATCGTAGAATTTCAGCACCAGAAACGCAACCTCGTTCCTAACGGAGCAGTCTATCGCGTTCAGCATATTGCGCCGCATGGTCGGAAACTGATAGTCGAGAAAATACTTGTGCGACTGCTTCAAATACTCTAACATGGCACGCACGCTGAGATTTTCCACTCCCTTGGGAACTGCCACCCCCCCATCCTTCACGTAGTTGATAACCGCAATGAAAGTGTTTGCATCCACCCCACACTGCTGGCACACCTCATTAATCGTTTTCTCGCCGAAACCCATCGAGATGCCGAAACGTCCCATCACCTGCAGCAAACGATAGTCGTTCGCTATTACAAAACTCACCTTGTCCGTCGTCTTATAATGCTCAGACATAAACCATCTTTCCTTTAAGCCCTTTAAGCAGTAACGAAAGAATTTCGTTGGATTCTGCCTATATTTCTCCGCAAATTTACGGCAAACCACCTACAAAAGCAAATCGGTCGCCGATTACATGACTAAAAGTCATATTTCAGTCCCAAAGTGAAATATTCTTTAAATTGAAAGTAGCCCAGCGTACTGTCATAGTTGTCACGCGAGCGGTTGTCGTCGAACCTCCACAAGGTGTAGAGTTCGGTCGATATGTATTTGGAAAGCGCATAGGACAACGAGTTCTCCAATTCAGACTCGGTGTATTCGTAAGACGTAAAATAGTAGAACCTACACTTCCAACTCAAGTCTTTCATCACTTGCATGCGGGCATTCACTTCCACCTTCGAGCCATAGTCCTGCCGAATGTCGCGCCCCACGAGCTGATAGGCCTTATGGATGTTCTCGTCGTCGCGTCCGATGTAGCGCATTTTATAAGAGAATGGCAGCAAAGCCACGGAGAGCGTATTTCCATTTTTCAGCGTCGGCTTGTAGTCCATACCAACGGACACATACAAGTCGAGCGGTGCAAGAAAAGCAGAATACGTCCGCCGGTCATTGGTCCGATAGCCAGGCATGAACTGCGTATTGGCGTCGGCCGAAATCGCATAGAACCAATTCTTCTGCGCTTTCACACCGAGCTTCGAATAAAGCCGGAGTTTGTCGTTGTTCGTCAGGAACGAGTGGCACGTGTCCGACGGAGTGGTAATGAATCCCAAGCGCATTTCAAGCTTGTTGTCCCAAGTCACGCGCCGCTGGTCGTTGTAGTTCGCGTCCAACGTAATCGAAGCGAGCATCGTTCCGTTGTTGTTGCCACCCCGATACCAGTTTTCACTGAAATAGTTTTGTGTAAACTGCAACGAGGCCGAACCTTTTGTCGTCCAAAAATTCGGTCGCTTCACCTTCAGCCCGATGTCAGAGATGCCGCCATTGAGGTTTTCAATGCGCGGCTGTTTCAAGTCGTCCCCAATGATTTTCTCCACGTCCTGCACCAGCGACTTGCCGCGCTCGCCCTGTTCGCTCACAAGCTCCACGTCCTTGAACTGCCCGTCATGGTGCGTGACAGTCCATGGACGCGTCGTGTAAACCTGTACCAGCTGCCTGTCCACGGCTTTGTTCAGCCGCTCCACCGACTGGCCGCCCACGCTGTCGTCGTCAAGTCCCAGCACGTCGGACACTGCCGACCTGTAATAAGTCATTGGCCCTACCATGCGGAAATAGTACGGGCTCACACGCTCCACGCCACCAGCCCGCGCCACCGAGTCGCACTGCTGGTGGACACGCATCCTCAACGTCCGCAACGAATCGATGTAGCTGTCCGCAATGCGCTGCACTTCCGAGTGCGCGTGCCGCTGGGCGACAGCGCGCCCCGACACCACAATACTGGCGGCGAGAAGGAACAGGAGGCGTGGTCTCATTGGCATGGCGTTCCTCGTCGTTTCAAATCGTTCCGTTCAGCAAAGCGGCGGCGAGCGTCTTCAAATCCTCCACCGTCTGCGCCTTCACGGTAGACTCCACCGTCACCACGGGCTCCACGATGGAAATGCCCTTGAGTGCGGCCATGGCCTCGCGCATCTGCTTGCCCGCCACTGGCACCCACGAGCCATTCTCAATGATGCCCACACGGCGGTTCTGGAAATTTTTTATCTTCAAGTGATGGATGAAGTCCTCCATCACGGGCATCACCCCGCCGTCGTAGGTCGGGGCTGCCAGCACAAGCCGGTCGTAGCGAAACGCGTCCTCCACAGCCTCGGCCATGTCGTTGCGCCGCAAGTCCGACATGGCCACCTTCACCGTGCTGTCGCTCTTGATGATGCTGGCCAATTTGAGCGCAGCCTCCTCCGTGTTCCCATGCATCGAGCAATAGGCGATGAACACGCCCTTGTCCTCCGCCGCATAGCTGCTCCAAGTGTCGTAAGTGTTGATATAGTAGGCGAGGTCTTCATCCAGGACCGGCCCGTGGAGCGGACAAATCTTGCGCACGTCGAGTGCCGCCAGTTTCTTGAGCAGCGACTGCACCTGCGCGCCGTATTTCCCGACGATGTTGAAGTAGTAGCGTCGCGCCTCGCACGCCCATCCATCGGGGTCCGCATAGCTGAGCGCGCCGAACTTGCCGAAAGCGTCGGCCGAGAACAGCAGTTTTTCCTTCTGTTCGTAAGTGACAATCACCTCAGGCCAGTGCACCATCGGAGCCGTTGCGAACTGCAGCGTATGCTCGCCCAGCGACAAAGTGTCCCCATCCTTCACCACCAGCACCTGGTCGTCCGCAGGGTCGGCCCCGAAGAAGCGCGCTATCATCTTTCTTGCCGGCGCGCTGCACACCACCGTCACTTCGGGAAAAGCATTCATCACGAGCCTTACGTTGGCAGAGTGGTCGGGCTCCATGTGGCTCACCACCAAGTAATCGGGCTTGCGGCCGCCCAAGGCCTCTGTCAGGTTCTCGAACCACTCGTTTGTCTTGCGCGCGTCAACCGTGTCCATGATGGCCACTTTCTCGTCAATAATCAGGTAGGAGTTGTAGGATATGCCGTTCGGTATGACATACTGCCCTTCGAAAAGATCCAAGTCCACATCATCGACTCCAATGTACGCAATGTTCGGTGCTATGTTTGTCTCAACCATGCTGTGCGATGTCTTGATTGTATTTTTTTATCCGTGCAAAGATAGGTTTTTTTCTCCGAACCCGATGTTTTTCAATGCAAAAACGGAAGTTTCAGAACAACACATCCGCACTTGTGGCGGAAAATCTCTACTTTTGCACAAGTTTACTAACCAACCTATATCATGTTCAAGCTACGCTATCTTTTCCACGCGCTGGCGGTCTGCACCCTGGGCCTCGGCGCGTCGCCTGTTTTTGGACAGGACGTGAAAATGCCCGAGGGCAAAGAAATCTACATCCCCAAAGACCTTCGCGACAACGACTTTACGGACAAAGACTCCAAGTGGAGCTACCACCGGATGGCATGGACCGACAACGTGGTGCTGTTTTGGGAGAAGGGATTCGGCGACGACCTCGCAAAGGCGCCCGACCTCGACGGCCGTCCCATGACCGTCGATTTGCACAACCTACTCGATCGCATCGAAACGTTCTACAAGTTCTTCCGCGACGACCTGAAGTTCGTACTGCCCGGCTCCAAGTCCGAGAAGTACCGCATGATGGTCATGCTTAACTATTCGCTGGAGGGCACGGCCTACGGCGGCGACTACGACGGTGTGATTGGCGCGCTGTGGATTGCCCCCAACCGCGTGCAGGACAGGAAGCTCAACTGCATTGCGCACGAACTCGGCCACTCCTTCCAGTCGCAAGTGATGTGCGACGGAACGGGCGAGGCGTGGGGCGGCGGAGGCATCTTCGAGATGACCTCGCAGTGGATGCTCTGGCAGGTGAACCCACAGTGGGTGACCGACGAGAACTATCACTGGCAAGCCTTTCGGAAGAGTTTCCACCAGCGCTTCCTCTCGGGAGAAAACATCTACCGCTCCCCCTACGTGCTCGAATACTGGAGCACCAGGCACGGCAACACGGTCATGGGCGACCTCTTCCGCAACGGCCGTCGCGGCGAAGACCCGGCGCAGACCTACATGCGCGCGTTCAACCTCTCGCTCGACGGCATGGCCGACGAAATGTATGAATGCTACTCGCGCCTCGTCACCTTCGACTTCCCGCGCGTGAAAGGCACTTGCCGGAAGTACACCGGCGAACTCGCCACGACCACGACGCCCGCCGTGACGACGGGAAAGGTGCGCGAGGCCATCAGGCCCGTCGCCGACGAGACGCCGGGCACCTACGGATTCAACGTCATCGAGCTGCCCCTGAAGGCCGGGAAAGTACAGTTCCGCGGACTGGGCGACAAAGCGCGCGACGGCTACCGCTACGGCGTGGTGCTGGTCGATGCGCAGAACAACCCCACCTACCTCCCCATGCAGTCGGCATTCAGCGGCAAGTTCAGCTACAGGCCCGCCGCCGACACCAAGCACGCCTACCTCGTCGTCGTCGGATGCCCGGCGGACAAGTACGAGCCATTCACTTTCAACCCCTACGAGCGGAATGGCGAGCCCGCCAAGGAACGGACATACCCTTACGAAATAACCATCAAATGACATGAGACACCTGTTTGCACTGGCGGCGCTCCTCACCTGCGCCGCCGTCCACGCGGCGGTGAAGCCGCTGAAAGTCACCTCCCCCAACGGGCAGATCCAAATTGAGGTCACCGTCGGCAACGGCATCCGCTACACCGTCACCGACGGCACGAGCACCCTGCTCCGCGACTGCCGCATCGGGCTCGACATCGAGGGGCTGGGCGACACCGGCAAGGAAGCCGCAGTCGCGTCGAAGCGCACCGCCCGGCTGTCCGAGACCATCGACGCGCCCTTCTACCGCACGCCGCGGTTCACGCTGAGGGGAAACGCCCTGACCATCACGCTGCGCAGCGGAGTGGCCGTCGAGTTCCGCGCCTACGACGAGGGCGCAGCCTACCGCTTCTCCACCCGCGGCATGGACGGACGCGAATACCGCATCGCGGGCGAAACCGCCGAATTCAACTTCACGGACGACCACACGGCCTACCTCCCCTATTCCACCAACCCGAAGAAGCCCGAGGCAATGGCGTTCCAGGCCACCTACGACGCGAAGCCGCTCTCGCAGCAGGCCACCGACAACCTCGCTTTCCTCCCTGCAACCATCGACTGCGGAACGGCCAAGGTCACGCTGATGGAGAGCGACCTCGAAAGCTATCCCGGAATGTTCGTCCGCCCCAGCGGAACGGCCCTCAAGGCGTGGTTCTCGCCCGTGCCGAAGACGTACGACTTCCACCCATGGCGCAAGCAGCAGTACGCCACCTCCACCCACAGCTTCATCGCGCAGTGCAGCGGCAACCGCACCTTCCCGTGGCGAATCATGGCCATCAGCCACAGCGACACCGAGATGCCGACGAACAACCTCGTCTATGCGCTCGCGTCGCCCAACCGCATCGGCGACTGCTCGTGGGTGCGGCCCGGCATGGTGGCATGGGACTGGTGGAACAACTGGGGAATCAGCGGCGTGGACTTCGAGGCCGGAATCAACATGAACACCTACAAGCACTACATCGACTTCGCCTCCGCCTACGGGCTGCCCTACGTCATCCTCGACGAAGGCTGGTACGACCCGAAGAGCGGCGACATGCTCACCACGATACGCGACATCGACCTCCCCGCCCTCACGGCCTACGCCAAGGAGCGCAACGTGCGCCTCATCCTGTGGACGGTGTTCAACGTCCTCGACAGCCAGCTGGAGGCCGCCTGCGCGAAGTATGCCGACATGGGCATCGCAGGGTTCAAGGTCGACTTCCTCGACCGCGACGACCAGCAGGGCGTGGAGATGGCCTACCGCATCGCCGAAGCCTGCGCGCGCCACCGGCTCGTGCTCGACTACCACGGCATCTACAAACCCACGGGCATCAACCGCACCTACCCCAACATCGTGAACTTCGAGAGCGTGTTCGGCATGGAGGAAGCGAAATGGACAGCCCGCGACGCGAAGGACATGCCGCTCTACGACGTGACCTTCCCTTTCATCCGGATGCAGGCGGGCTACGTCGATTTCACGCCCGGAGGGATGCGCAACGCCACGCGCAGCGACTTCCAGCCCATCTACAACAACCCCCTGACCATGGGCACGAGGTGTCACCAGCTCGCCATGTACGTGGTGCACGACTCCCCCCTGACGATGCTTGCCGACAACCCGACCGCCTACGAGCAAGAGCCGGAGTACACCAAGTTCGTCGCCGCCATCCCAACGGTGTTCGACGAGACCCGCGTTCCGCAGGGACGCATGGCGCAGTACATCGTGACGGCGCGGCGCAGCGGCGGCGACTGGTACGTGGGCGGACAGACCAACTGGGACGCGCGCGACGTGGAGCTCGCGTTCGACTTCCTGCCACGGGGCGCGCGCTACGAGGCGACGCTCTACACCGACGGGGCCAACGCCGGCCGCACGGCCACCGACTACCGCGTGCAGCGGCTCACCATCGACGCGTCCACACGGCTCACCATCCACATGGCGTCGGGCGGAGGATTCGCCGCAAGGCTGAGGAAGCTCTGATGCGCCATTTCATCTACCTTTCCTACGACGGGGCGCGCTACCACGGGTGGCAGATCCAGCCCAACGGGGCGAGCGTGCAGGAGGTGCTCCGCGACGCGCTCGCCACCCTCCTGCGCCACCCCGTCGAGGTGGTGGGCGCGGGGCGCACCGACGCGGGCGTGAACGCCAGCGCCATGGTGGCGCACTTCGACACCCCCGGCGCGCCCGACGGCCCCCAGCTCTGCCAGCGGCTCAACCGCCTGCTGCCGCCCGACATCGCGGCGCAGCGCATCGTGCCGGTGGCCCCGACGGCGCACGCGCGCTTCTCGGCCACGGCGCGCACCTACCACTACTACGTCGCCCTCGCCAAGTCGCCGTTCCTGCGCCACTACGCCTACCTGCTCCCCTACGCGCCCGACTTCGCGCGCATGAACGAGGCGGCGCAGAAACTGCCCGGCTACACCGACTTCACATCCTTCTCAAAGCTCCACACCGACGTGAAGACAAACGACTGCGACGTCACCCACGCCGCGTGGGAGCAGCAGCCCGACGGCACGTGGAGGTTCACCATCCGCGCCAACCGCTTCCTGCGCAACATGGTGCGCGCCATCGTCGGGACGCTCCTCGACGTAGGCCGGGGCCGACTGTCCGTCGAAGACTTCTGCGCCGTCGTCGAGCGGCGCGACCGCTGCGCAGCCGGCAGCAGCGTGCCCGGCAACGCGCTCTTCCTCGCCGACGTGGCCTATCCGGCCGACATTTTCCTGGCCTGACGCGCACCGGCGGCGCCCCCGGCACAAGCACAAGACCCTAACGACACGCACACACCATGTGGCTACTCCTCGCATTCCTCTCGGCCGCGCTGCTGGGATTCTACGACGTGTTCAAGAAGAAATCGCTCGACGGCAACGCCGTCATCCCCGTCCTCTTCCTCAACACCGTCTTCTCGTCGCTCATCTTCATCCCCTTCATCGCACTCTCCGCAAGTGGCGACATCGCCGAAGGCTCCCTCCTCCACACCCGGGCCTACGGCTGGGACGGACACAGGTACATCCTGCTCAAGGCCGCCATCGTCCTCAGCTCGTGGCTCTTCGGCTACTTCGGCATCAAGCACCTGCCCATCACCCTCGTCGGCCCCATCAACGCCACGCGCCCCGTGATGGTGCTCGTCGGAGCGCTCACGTTTTTCGGCGAGCGGCTCGGCGCGTTCCAGTGGCTCGGCGTCGCCACCGCCGTGGCAGGGCTCTACCTCCTCTCGCGCAGCGGCAAGAAAGAAGGCATCGACTTCCGCCACAACCGCTGGGTGGTGTTCGTGCTGCTGGCCAACGTGCTGGGCGCGCTCTCGGGGCTGTACGACAAGTACCTCATGGCAGCGCCCGAGAACGGGGGAGCCGGCCTCGACAAGATGGCGGTGCAGTCGTGGTACAACATCTACCAGTGCGGCATGATGCTCGCCGCGCTCCTCGTCATCTGGATGCCCGCCAGGCGGCACACCACCCCGTTCCGGTGGCACTGGAGCATCCCCCTCATCAGCCTCTTCCTCTCCGCCGCCGACTTCGCCTACTTCTACGCCCTCGGCCTCGACGGCGCGATGATCAGCATCGTGAGCATGGTTCGGCGCGGCTCCGTGGTGGTGTCCTTCCTCTTCGGCGCCATGGCCTTCCGCGAGCGGAACCTCCGCGCCAAGGCCGCCGACCTGCTCCTCGTCATCCTGTCCATGGCGCTCCTCTTCATCGGCAGCCGCGGCTGACGCGCCGCCGCCACGCGCCGCCCCCCTCCCAAGAACGCACCGCCGTTCTTCCGACGGCGCACTGTAAATCCGGCTCCAGCGCACACGCGCCAAACTTCCAGCGCACCGCAGCCAAATTTCCAAGTACTTGGAAATATTTTTCTAAGTACTTGAAAATATTTTTCCAAGTACTTGGAAATTTATTCTCAGCGCACTGCGCCCCAACTTCCGGTGCGCCGCGGCGGAACTTCCAGTGCGCCGCGGCCAAAGTCGCTGCGCGCCGCGCCGGAATCCCCGCTGCGCGCCGCATGGCGCGTCCGCGCGGCACGGAAGCACGGACGGCGCGGACGGGCGCGCACTGCGGCGCGACCACCTCCCCCCTCGTCCGCCCCAGGCACAAGAAAAGCGCGCGGCGACCGTTCCCAGCCTCCGCGCGCCCATGCCCGCGTCTTCGCAATCGAATGGAAGTACTACTTGAAATAGCGGTTGAAAAGTCCCTGGAATCCAGCACCGTGGCGCGCCTCGTCCTTGGCCATTTCATGCACCGTGTCGTGGATGGCGTCGAGGTTCATTTCCTTGGCCTTGCGCGCAATCTCCATCTTTCCGGCGCACGCGCCCTCCTCGGCCAGCATGCGCTTCTCGACGTTGGTCTTCGTGTCCCACACGACCTCGCCGAGCAGCTCGGCGAACTTCGACGCGTGCTCGGCCTCCTCGATGGCGTAGCGCTTGAACGCCTCCGCCACCTCCGGATAGCCCTCGCGGTCTGCCTGGCGGCTCATCGCAAGGTACATCCCCACTTCCGTGCATTCGCCCATGAAGTGGTCCTTCAGCCCCTGGAGCACGAACCTGCCGTCCTCCGTGTCGGGAATATCTTTGGCAACACCCAGCACATGCTCCGTCACAAAGCTGAGGCCGGCGCTCTCATCCATCAGTTTGAACTTGCTGCCCGGAACCTTGCACTGCGGACACTTCTCGGGCGGCGTGTCTCCCTCGTGAACGTATCCGCACACGGGGCATACCCATTTCTTAGTCATAAATCTTACTTTTTACTGTGAATAAATCAGTGAATTGAACTCTTGTCGGTACAAAAATACGAAAATCGGGAAAACAGGCAAAGCCTTTCAGGATTTTTCTCCTCGCCGCGCCGCATTTTTTCCGCGCGCAGCGGCGCAACGGAAAGGGCGTCCGGGACAACGCCCGAACGCCCTCGCATTCCAGTCGGAACACACCCGCCACGCCACGCGGACGCGCGGGCCACGCCTGCGGCGCGCCGCGCTACATGGGCAGGAACTTCTTGCCCGGCACGTTGCACTTCGGACACTTCTCCGGCGGCGCGTCGCCCTCGTGGACGTATCCGCACACGGGGCACACCCATTTCTTAGCCATAGACCTTGCAGTTTGCGGTGAAAAAAATCTTCCTGCCGGGCCGGCAGGCCGCCTCCAGCGCGCACGACCGCGCCCCGCGCCACAGCGCCCGGCGGACAAAAGTACGAAAAGAAAGCCGCCGCGCAAAACTTTCCGGCGATTTATTCCGCCAAAACCAGAAAATCTCGCTACCTTTGCGCAGCCTTGCGAGCGCGGGCGAACCGCCCGCAAGGCGCGCCGGTTCGGTAGCTCAGTTGGATTAGAGCAGCAGCCTTCTAAGCTGCGGGTCAAGGGTTCGAATCCCTTCCGAATCACACGGCAGCGCGGTCCGGGCGTCCGTGTTCCGCACCGCCGCCCCTCCGGCGCCGGAAACGGCGAGGCCCGGCACTGGGGCGCGAGGCCTCCGGCACGGCGGCATGAGAGGGCTGGAGCCGAAGCGCAATGAAAAATCGTCCGCAGGGAAACGGTGGTTTCCCTGCGGACGATTTTTCATTCTCCCGCCACCAGAAAGTCAAGGCGCCGTGCCGGCAAGCCTCCCCGCCAGCGAGTCAATTTGCACAAATGCACAGGCTGTCGAGCTGTTCTTCCGTCCCGTTGAACAGATTGACATCGACACGGCCGCCGATGCCGTCCACCTTGCCGGCATCCGTGTGCTGCCAAAAGGTCCATCGGCCTGCGTAGCGGAGCGTATCGACGTAGTAATGCGCTATCCAGTAAGGGTAGCGGTCGAATTCCTCGGTGTTGAGATAATGTTCCTTGAACGCGTACGAAGCATAGAGAATGGGGGTCGCGCGATAATGCTCTTCCACGATGTCGAGCCAAGTTTTCACCTCGTCCTGCAATTTCTTTCGGGAATAGCCTTCAATCTTATCGACTTCAACTTCCACGTCAAGAACGGGCGGGAGGTCGCCCTCTTCCAGCTGCACCATGCGGCAAAAGTACTCTGCCTGCCGGCGCGCCGAACTCTTCGTGCTGAAAAAGTGGTACGCGCCGCGAACAATGCCGCACCTGCGCGCCTGCGCGAAGTTCAAATTGAAGTAGGCGTCGAACTGATCCGTCCCTTCCGTTGCCTTGATGAAAACAAATTTAACGGGCGCGCCCTGTATGTCTGCATGGCGCAACTTTTCCCAATCGATTGCTTCCTGGTAGTGCGAGATGTCAAGTCCGCGCACAGTTCCACTCGGATATGTCGTTGTCCCATAAAGAGCTTTCCAACGGAAAGAATACGGCCCGACGAATGTCCGATAGAAGAAAAACACATAAGCGACAATGGCCACGGCAATCAGTATCCACAGCAAGCGAGAGGACATTCTCCGAAAACGCCCTCGTTTCTTCCGCGTTCTGGATGGTGAGCGTTTCTTCTTCACTTTTGCCACGACCGCGCGTTGGTTTTAAGAAAGTTAGAATATCCCGCGGTTCGCACAATGAAAGCACGAATCGCGGGATAGAAATCTATTGATGTCAGTCTTAACAGGATCTTTATTTTGTCTGCTCGAGCTTCAGTGTCACGGTCGGCTGGTCGCACACCTCCGTAGGGCCGAAATATTGAATGGGGCCAGGATAAATGTAACACGTCTTGCGCGCCCATTCGTCGCGATGAGCGGCAAAGAACTTGAATGGAGCGCCCTCCAGCTCGACCAAAGCCTTTCGGATGACAGGTTTGTCCTTACCGTTGCGGCGTTCCATGTTCATCATCATCGTGATGGGCACACCACCGGCAATCCATTGTTCCGCCGGCGCCGTTGTGTTTTTGATGATGGACATGTATCCCGTCTTGCCATTGGCAATCAAGCGACTGGCATTAAATCCCAAAGAATAGCAGTAGTCGGCATCATAATTTGACGGAGCTGCGCAACGTCCCTCATAGCCAAAGAAATGGTGTTGTGCGGCAAACTTACCAACATACTTACCCTCACGTTTCCAATCGTGGAGTTTGTCGGCCACCATCTTTGAAAGGAGTTTTTCCGTTTCAATAAGGCTAACCTGCACATTGCCGTGCGGATCACGGTCGAGCGCGAGCTGGCTGGCCACGTCAATCGGCAACGAGTTGAAAATGGCAAGATTTTCTTTTGAAATGTGGCGACGCACATAGTCTATCTGTTCGCCACGGCCCACTTCCTTCGCCTCTTCCGTAGCGAGCACGTCATTGAGCTCTGCTATCAGTTTCTTGATTGCCGGAATGAACTCAATCAGTCCCTCGGGAATGAGAACCGTACCGAAGTTGTTGCCATCCTCCGCACGCTTGGCAACAGCACTGGCGATGTAAGTCACCACGTCGTCAAGCGACATCGCTTTTGCTTCCACTTCTTCACTGACGAGGCAGATGTTCGGCTGGCACTGGAGTGCGCATTCCAAAGCGATGTGGCTGGCCGAGCGTCCCATGAGTTTGATGAAATGCCAATATTTTCGAGCCGAATTGCAGTCACGCTGGATGTTGCCAATCAATTCTGCATACGTCTTACAAGCCGTATCGAAGCCGAAGCTGGTTTCAATCTGTTCGTTCTTCAAATCGCCATCGATGGTCTTCGGACATCCGATCACTTGCACGCCATATTGTTTTGCCGCATAATACTCGGCAAGGACGCACGCATTCGTGTTGGAATCGTCACCGCCAATAATCACAAGAGCTTTGATGTCGAGCTGACGAAGGATTTCGATGCCTTTCTCAAACTGGCCGACTTCCTCCAGTTTCGTGCGCCCAGAACCAATGATGTCGAAGCCACCAGTGTTTCTGTATTCATCGATAATGTCGGAAGTCAGCTCCATATATTTGTGTTCGACAAGCCCACCTGGCCCCAAAATGAAGCCGTAGAGTTTGCTCTTTGGATTGAGACTCTTAATGCCGTCGAACAAACCGCTAATTACGTTGTGGCCACCAGGTGCCTGTCCGCCCGAAAGTATCACGCCCACATTGCACGGAGGGAGTTCCTGCGCCTCGCCTGCTGCGAACTCAATCACAGGCATTCCGTAAGTGTTTGGGAAAAGTGACTTGATTTCCTCTTGGTTGCCAACCGATTGGGTAGGCGCACCCTCCACTGCCTTTACTGGCCCTTGCAAAGCTTTCGGAAGCTTGGGCTGGTAGGCTGCACGTGCAATTTGCAAATAGCTTTTTTCCATGTTTTCAAATGAAAGATTTGACTTAAAAAAATATTTCTTTCAGACTGCAAAATTAGTTATTTTCCACAGAAAGGCAAAGGTGGCGCAGATGTTTTAGCCGAGCAAGCCACCTCTTTCCATCCCCTCGCGCAAAAAGCGGGAAGTCACGCCCTGTCCTGAGAGCGCCACTTCATCAGGCGTGCCTGCCACGACCACCTCGCCGCCGCGCCGGCCGCCCTCCGGGCCTATGTCTATAAGGTAGTCCGCATAAGCTATCACATCCAAATTGTGCTCAATCACTACCACCGTGTTTCCTTTTTCCACCAAACGACGCAAAACATCCAGCAAAGCCTGAATGTCGGCGAAGTGCAGACCCGTCGTCGGTTCATCGAGAATAAAGACCGTCCGCCCCGTGTCACGCCGGGCAAGCTCGGTGGCAAGTTTCACCCGTTGGCTCTCACCACCAGAGAGTGTCGTTGCCGATTGTCCCAATTTTACATAGCCAAGCCCCACATCTTGCAGTACCTTGATTTTCCCAACAATGTTCGGTTGGTTTTCAAAAAAGTCCACAGCCTCATTGATAGTCATACCCAGCACGTCGGCAATGGACTTTCCCTTAAATCGGACTTCCAGCGTGGCACGGTTATATCGCTGTCCGTGGCAAACATCACATTTTACCTGAATGTCCGGCAGGAAATTCATGGCAATTGTTTTGTAGCCATTGCCGCCGCACGCCTCACACCGCCCTCCTTTCACATTGAAAGAGAACTGGCCAGGCTTATAGCCTCGCATCTTTGCTTCGGGCATCTCGACAAAAAGCGAACGGATGTCAGAGAACACGCCCGTGTAAGTGGCAGGATTGGAGCGAGGGGAGCGTCCCAGTGGAGACTGGTCCACGCTGATTACTTTATCCACAAGCTCCAACCCGTCAATTGCTTCATAAGCAAGCGGTTCACGCAGAGAACGATAGAATTTTTGGGAAAGAATCGGTTGCAGGGTGTCGTTCACCAGCGTCGATTTTCCGCTTCCGCTCACGCCCGTCACACAGATAAACTTTCCCAAGGGGAAAGCCACGTCAATATTCTTCAAGTTGTTGCCCCTGCATCCGCGCAGCACGAGTTTTTCTCCCGTCTCCTCCGTCCATGCTCGTTTGTGCGAGTGATCCATACGTATATCTCCACGCAGCCATTGCGCCGTCGTAGTCTCGGCTTTCAACAAATCTGAAGGCGTTCCCTGAAACACGACTTCACCGCCGAATTTTCCTGCTCCCGGGCCAATGTCCACAATGTAGTCTGCTGCCATCATCATGTCGCGGTCATGTTCCACAACGACCACCGTGTTTCCCAAGTCGCGCAAGGCTTTCAGAGAGCCAATCAATCGCTCGTTGTCGCGCTGATGGAGCCCAATACTCGGCTCGTCAAGGATGTACAGCACATTCACAAGCTGCGATCCAATCTGGGTTGCAAGGCGTATGCGCTGGCTTTCACCACCCGAAAGCGAAGCCGTAGAGCGGCCCAAGTTCAAATAGTCAAGGCCCACATTCAAAAGGAATTGCAAGCGTTTGTTGATTTCTTTCAGTATCTCTTCCGAAATGCGTCCCTGTCGTTCGCCTATACGCTCCGTCACATGGGAAGTCCATTCATACAATTCGCCCAAATCCATTTTGCACAATTCGTAAATGTTCTTCCCGTCAATCCGATAACAGAGAGACTCTCGCTTCAGGCGCGCGCCGTGACACTCGGGACACTCGCACACGCGGTCGAAACTCTCAGCCCACCTTTGGGCCTGCGCCGATGCGTCGGCCTCGCATAATTGGTGGATATATTTCGCAATGCCTTCGTACTGGCAAAACAAATCCGACGAGGTGTGGATTTTTGCAGCCTTGATGCACACACGGTGGTCACAGCCATACAAGACATCATGCAGAGCCTCGTCGGTCAAGTCCGCCACTGGAGTACGAAGTGTGAAGCCGTGCAGTGCAAGCACCGCCTCGATTTGCAAAAAAATCATCGTTCCACGCGCTTTTCCCAATGGAGCCAAAGCTCCATCGGCAATAGAGAGCAATCGGTTGGGAACAATTTTGTCTTCATCTATCAAACTAACGTAGCCGAGACCCTTGCAACGCGGACACGCTCCCTCGGGCGTATTGAACGAAAAGTTGTTCGGAGCGGGGTCACTGTAGCTAATGCCTGTGGTGGGACACATCAGCCGCCGGCTGTAAAAACGCGGGCTTTCTGCGTTTCGTTCCAAAAGCTCTACCAGTCCGTTGCCCAGTTGCATCGCGATGGCAATACTCTTTTTCAGCCGCTCCGTGTCCTTGTCGCTGACGACCAGCTTGTCCACCACCACCTCAATGTTGTGGTTCTTGTAGCGATCCACTTTCATGTCCTCCACCAGGTCGAGCATTTCACCGTCCACGCGAATATTAAGGTAGCCCTTACGGCGCATCGCATCGAACAGCTCGCGATAATGGCCCTTGCGGCTACGGACAAGCGGAGCGAGTATAAAAACCGCCTTGCCGCCATAGTCGGACAACATCAAGTCAAGAATCTGTTCTTCCGTGTATTTCACCATTTGCTCGCCCGTTTCCAAACTAAAGGCCGTTGCAGTGCGAGCAAAAAGTAGCCGAAGATAGTCATAGACTTCGGTCACAGTCCCCACCGTCGAGCGCGGATTGCGATTCGTTGTCTTTTGCTCTATGCTGATAACCGGACTAAGCCCCGTTATCTTGTCCACATCGGGGCGCTCCATCCCTCCGAGGAAGCCGCGCGCATAAGTCGAGAAAGTCTCTATATAACGTCGTTGTCCCTCGGCAAAAAGAGTGTCGAACGCAAGGCTTGACTTGCCACTTCCGCTCAGTCCCGTGATGACCGTGAGCTGATGACGCGGAATGGTCACATTTATATTCTTCAGATTGTGTACCCGCGCGCCGAGTACTTCAATGTTTTCTTGCATAGTGCCTGTGTTTCGTCCGTTGGCGAAGAGCGCCAGCTTATCCTGCCCGCCGCCCGCCCCGTTCGGCGCAACCGCGTCATTCCCCCGACGTCGTGTCGGTTTCCCTGAATCCTTTTAGCACATTGATGGCTTTCTTGATTTGGTAGTGCAGGCCGTCGCTTCCAACGGCATCGAGCGTCAAGTAGTAAACGCCGTCCTTCACATAGTCGCCACCTTGCCGCCCATCCCAGCCCTCGCCAAGATTGGCGAGCGTAAACGTGTGAAGTTTCTTGCCCCAGCGATTGAAAATCATGCCGCTGGCCTTAACGATTGACTCAAACTCAATATGATAGACATCGTTGATGCCGTCGCCATTGGGTGAGAATCCGTCCGGACACGTCAGCCGCGATTCGCTGATGACAATGCTGAACGGTTCCGACTCATATTCGATTGTGTCGCCGCGCTCGCCCACAAAAGTGACATAGAGCTTCGCGCCGTATCCACCCGACTGCACCAGCGTGTAGGCCACCTCCGCATCGAAGCGTGTGACGACAGGCGCATCCTCTCCCTCGTCGCTCTTGTAAACGCGCCATTCGGGCAAGGCGCGATACGTCCCGCCCAAGTCGTCAATGTTCGCGCTACAAGCGATGTCGAGCGGAGCGGCCGCCGTCTGCGACTCACCGGGCGACAGCACCACTTCAGCCTCCTCGGTAGAGGAAAAGAACGTAATGGTGGGATTCGCCGTCTGGGCCGCCGCATTCACGCCGCAAGCCAGCAGCAGTGCTGCCGCCCAATATTTCATGCATTTTTTCCCCGTTTTATGCTCTGTATCTTCCATGCCAGCCAATGTCTCGTTTTCAGAGGGCAAAGTTACTCCATTTCCATGAGAAACACAATTCGCCACAACGCAAACACGACGCGACGGAAACGGAGCAACTTCCCCGGCCGACCGACAGCAACGACTTTCATCGCCAGCATCCGGGAAAGCGCCCATCCACAGCCGCCTGCAATGCTTAGCGCAGCTACTGAAAAAACGCAACGCGGCAGCATTTATTTTGCCGTATGGCTCCTTTTTCCTAATTTTGCACACTGATAAAAGATGTTTGGGACTATCTACCGACACACCATGAAACGTCATTTTGCTTGCAGCACGCTTCTTTTTCTCTTCCTCTGCACATTCTTCTCTGCCCTCCACGCGCAGAACAACACAATCCGCCACGAAGTGACGACCGGCGAAACGCTCTATTCCCTCAGTCGCCTTTACGGCGTTGCCATCGAGGACATCCGCGCCGCCAATCCCTCCTTGGGAGCGACATTGCTGGCCGGGCAGGTCATTTCCATCCCCAGGACACAAGCCGCGGCCACCGCACAGCCGTCCACGCAGCCGACGCCCCCCACCGCCACGCAGCAACCGTCCCACTGCAAGATGATGTACCTCGTGGAGCAAAAGGAAACCGTGTATGGCATTTCACGCAAGTTCGGAGTGACCGAAGACGAGCTGCGCCACGCCAATCCGCAAATCAAGAAAAACAAAATCAAAAAGGGAGAGCTGCTGTGCATCCCCTACTCCGCCGTCGAGCTGGCCGCCATGTCCCAACGCGAGGCCGAGCGCACGCGTCTGCTTCAGGAGCAAAAGGAGCGCCAAGCCGAGGCCGAACGGCGCAAGGCACAGCGCATCAACGTGGCGCTCATTCTCCCCTACGGCTTAAGTCAAAGCGCGAAATCGAACGAGGCCGTCAAGATGATTGACTTCTACGAGGGCTTCCTCCTTGCCGTGGACAAGATGAAGACGCGCGGCGTGTCCGTCAATGTCCACGCCATCGACGAGGAAGACGGCTCGTACCGAAAAATCGACAGCATCCTCGCCGCGCCCACGACGAAGCAGATGGACATGATTGTCGGGCCGCTGCGCGCCGACCGCATCCCCACAGTCAGCGCCTTTGCAAAGCGCAACGGCATCATCCACGTGGTGCCGTTTTCCACACGCACCAATCTGCCGGCCGGCGTGCCGACCCTCTTCCAGGTGAACACCGCGGTCAGCGTCCTCCACAACAAGGTGTACGACATGTTCATGGCTGAATATCCCTCTGCCGCGGTGTGCTTCGTCAACTGCGACGACCGCGCCTACAGCACCGACTTCACCGCCGCCTTCAAGCGCGCGCTGGCTGCGCGCGGACGGAGCTACACGGAACGGACGACCGCCGACCTCGCCAGCATCGACGACATCGCGCCCGCAGGGCAGAGCCTCGTCCTCATCCCGTCGTCCAACACCCAAAGCGCGCTCAACGCCCTCGTGCACGCACTCAACGGCAACTCCGCCGAAACGCTCGCACGCGTCAGCCTCTTCGGCTACCCCGACTGGCAGACGTTCCCGGCGCGCAGCCAGCAGGACCTGCAGCGATTCAACGCCTCGTTCTTCACCACGTTCCACACACAGAAGAACGCGGCCGACGTGCAAACATTCAACAGCAACTTCCGGCGGTGGTTCAAGCGCGACCAGTACAATTCCTATCCGCTGTACGGGCTGCTCGGCTACGACATCGGAGTCTACTTCCTGTCCGGCATCAGCCAGTTCGGAGCGCAGTTCCCCAGCCGCCAAAGCGACCTCCACACGCCCTCCATCCAAAACCCCATGCAATTCGAGCGGAGCAGCGCGGACGACGGATTCCGCAACACGTTCATCAGCATCGTGAAGTTATAACCACCCCGGCGCGCCGCCACGCTACATGAAACGCATCCTCACCCCCCTCCTTTCGTTCTTCCTGCTCGCCGCCAGCGCAAACGCGCAGGTGGGCGAACGCCGCACCGACCTCGCCGTTGGCGGAAGCGCCGGCTGGCTGCTCACGCGCGTGGATTTCACGCCCCGCATCAAGCAGGACTACAAGCAGTCGCCCACGTTCGGCCTCACCGCGCGCTACGTGAGCGAAAAGTATTTTTCCTCCATCTGCGCCGTGCAGATGGAGCTCAACTACGCCGGAATGGGATGGAAAGAGCGCATCGAAGACGGCTCGCTCAACGAGTACTCCCACAGCCTCCGCTACGTGCAGATGCCCCTGCTCATGCAAATGGGATGGGGACGCGAGCGGCGCGGCATGAAGTTTCTGTTCGAAGCAGGGCCGCAACTCGGCTACTGCCTGGGGACAAGCGAGACGCGCGGAGGCGAGGCGTGGGACCCCAGCAACCGCCCCAACCACGTGACCCACCAGTACGACCACGACATCGACCGCAAGTTCGACTACGGCATCACGGCCGGCCTCGGCGTGGAGATTTCCACCGCAGCCGGCCACTTCCTGCTGGAGGGACGCTACTACTACGGACTTTCCGACACGTACGACAGTTCAAAAAAGGGTTACTTCTCCCGGTCGGCCAACTCCGCCATCGTGGTGAAGCTGAACTACCTCTTCGACCTCCACACCACGAAGGGCGACAAGGCCAGCCGCTAAGCCACAAATTACCAGCAACATACCAGAGACATGCTCACCGAACAACTCACGCACACCAGCGCCGCCACCGTCACCGACAGACTGACAGCGCGCCACATGGGCAGTGGAGACCTCGACGTGCTCGCCACCCCCGCCATGCTCGCCCTGATGGAGAACGCGGCCATGCTCGCCGTGTCCGACGAGCTGCCAGAGGGCTGCACCACGGTCGGCGGACAGATTTCCGCCACCCATCTGCGCCCGTCGAAAGTGGGCGCGACCGTCGAGGCAACGGCCACATTGACGCACATCGACGGCAAGAAGCTCACATTTACCCTCGCCGCCCGCGACGGCGGCATCCTCATCGGAGAGGGAACGCACCTGCGCTTCATCGTCGAGCGCGAGAAATTCATGTCCAGGCTCTGACATTTCTTACCACACCAATACCTAACAAACTATGCGAAAAAAAACATTCCTGACAGCCCTCGTCGCCTCCGCCCTCACCGCCACCGCGCTGGCGCAGACGGACGACGCGAAAGTCGCTTACCTCTTCACCTACTTCACGGGCAACGCCCCCGAGCAGGAGCAGGTGTGCTACGCCATCAGCGACGACGGCTACAACTACACGCCGCTCAACCACGGAAACCCCGTCATCCACAGCGACAGCATCGCCCTGACAGGCTGTGTGCGCGACCCGCACATACTCCGCGGTGAGGACGGACGCACCTTCTACATGGTCGTCACCGACATGCGCTCCTCGCTGGGGTGGTCGTCGAACCGCGGGCTGGTGCTGATGAAATCAACCGACCTCATCCATTGGCAACACGCCACCGTGCACTTCCCCACCAAGTACCCCAAGCACTGGGGCAACGTGACGCGCGTGTGGGCGCCGCAAACCATCTACGACCCGCAGGCGCGCCGCTACATGGTGTACTACTCGCTGCGCACGAGCGACAGCGACTCCTACGACAAAATCTACTACTCCTACGTCAATGACGACTTCACAGACCTCACCGGCGAGCCCACGTACCTGTTCGACAACGGCGCCGCCACCATCGACGGCGACATCGTTTTCAACACCGACGACAATATCTTCCACCTCTTCTACAAGAGCGAGAGCGGACGCGGCATTTACCAGGCGACCGCCAAAAGCCTGACCGCCGCGCCCGGACAGAGGCCCGGCAGCCAATGGACCAAAGTCGAAGGCAACGTGGAACAGACGAAAGAAGCGGTCGAGGGCGTGGGCGTGTGCCGCAGCCTCGACGGCAAGTCGTGGATCGTGATGTACGACTGCTACATGAACGGGCACTACCAGTTCTGCAAAAGCGCCGACCTGAAGCACTTCGAACTCGTGCAGAACACGGAAACCAAGGGAAAATTCACCCCGCGCCACGGAACCATCGTGCCAATCACCCAAGCCGAGAAGGCACGCCTGCTGAAAGAGTACGGCAACCACGCCAACCCCATACTCCCCGGATTCCACGCCGATCCGGAAATCCTCTACTCCCACAAGACGGGCAAGTACTACATCTACTCCACCACCGACGGCGTGAAAGGCTGGGGAGGATGGACGTTCAGCGCGTTCTCCTCCACCGACCTCACCACCTGGACCGACGAGGGAACGGTGCTCGACGTGAAAAGCGACCAAGTGCCTTGGGCGCGCGGCAACGCATGGGCGCCCGCCATCGAGGAAATAAAGCAACAGGACGGCACATACAAGTACTACCTCTACTACAGCGCCGACGCCGGCCGTCGCAAGGAAATAGGCGTGGCCGTCGCGGACGACCCCGCCGGGCCGTTCGTCGACTTCGGCAAGCCAATCGTCAGCGACTCGCCCGTGGGGCGCGGCCAGCAAATCGACGTCGACGTCTTCACCGACCCCAAGAGCGGCAAGCACTACCTCTATTGGGGCAACGGCTACATGGCCGGCGCGGAACTCAACCCCGACATGACGAGCATCAAGCAGGAAACCGTCACAGTGATGACGCCCGAGGGAGGCACCCTGCAGACCTGGCAGTACAGAGAAGCCCCCTACGTGTTCTGCCGCAAGGGAACGTACTATTTCCTCTGGTCCGTCGACGACACCGGGTCGCCCAACTACCACGTCTGCTACGGCACGGCCAAGTCGCCGCTCGGCCCCATCACCATCGCCGCACGCCCCACCATCCTGAGCCAGGTGCCCGAGGACGGGCTCTACGGCACGGCGCACAACGCCGTGCTGCAAGTGCCCGGCCGCGACGAGTGGTACATCGTCTACCACCGCATCAACAAGCACTACCTCGAGCGCAGCCTCGGCCCCGGCTTCCACCGCGAAGTGTGCATCGACCGCATGACGTTCGACAAGAAGGGGAACATCGTGCCGGTGCGCCCCACACTCGAAGGCCCCGCGCCGCTCCGCGCAAAGAAGAAATGAGCGCAGCGAGAACCATCCTGTTCGACCTCGACGGGACACTCCTCGACACGCTCGACGACCTCATGGCAAGCGTCAATCACGCGCTTGCCCTCCACGCCCTTCCCCTCCGCAGCCGCGACGAGGTGCGGCGCGCGCTCGGCAACGGAGTGGTTGCGCTGGTGCGCGAGTCCATGCCCGGCGCGGCGGACGACGAGGCCCTGTGCGACAGCGTGCTGGCCGACTTCCGCTGCCACTACGCGGCGCACAGCCTCGACCGCACCCGCCCCTACGACGGCATTCCCGCCCTGCTGCGCGAATGCCGCCTCCGCAGCCTGGACACGGCCATCGTGAGCAACAAGCCCGACGCCGTCGTGCAGGAGCTGCGCCGCCGCTTCTTCGCGGACACCATCGGCCTGGCGCTCGGCGAGCAGCAGCCCGCCGTGCGCCGCAAGCCCGCCCCCGACATGGTGCTGCGCGCCATGGAGCGGCTCGGGGCCGACGCGGCGGCGACAACCTACGTGGGCGACAGCGAGGTGGACCTTGCCACGGCGCGCAACGCCGGCATCCCCTGCGTGGCGGTGGCGTGGGGCTTCCGCACGCCCGGGTTCTTGGCCGTGCATGGCGCGCAGACCATCATCTCGCACCCCTCCGAGCTCTTCGCCGCACTCGGGATTTGACCTGTCCGCAGCCCCCGGGAAAAGCATTCGCAGCAACGCGAAAATTCCGGCGCACTGAAAAATATTTTTCAGTGCGCCGGAATTTTATTTTCAGTGCGCTGCCGCGAAACGTCGCAGTGCGCTCAAAATAAATTTTCAGTGCGCTCAAAATTTATTTCCAGCGCACCGCCCTTTCCTCTGCGGCGCGGCGTGTCCGCAACCTTGCCGCCGGCAGCAGCCGCCCGCCAGCGGAGCGGGCACAAAAAAGCGGCGCGCCCGGAGTTTCCTCCCGGTGCGCCGCCATGGCTTTATCTGCGCGCGCGGACGGAAAGCCAAGCGCACTTCCTCCGCGCTGCGAACGCCGCCTTACTGCTGCGGCTGTTGGGCGGGAGCAGCGTCGCCCTGCGCCTCGGGGGCAGCCGTGGGGAACGACGCGGGCGCGGTCTGCGCGGGCACAGCCTCCGGAAGCAGCGGCTTCTCCTCCACCTCCACGCGGCCGACGAACGCCGACGACACGACGCTCAGGACGACCATCGCCGCCGCGAGCGTCCACGTGGCTTTCTCCAGGAAGTCCGTCGTCTTGCGCACGCCCATAATTTGGTTCGACGAGGAGAAGCCCGAGGCGAGCCCGCCGCCCTTGCTCTCTTGGATGAGGACGATACCAATCATCAGTATGGATGCCAGTATCACGAGTACAATAATCAGTGTGTACATGCTATGAGTTTTTGTTTGTTGTGTTCGGGAATTCCTGCCGCCGCGCTATGCCTCCCGTGCCGTCGCGCCGTCGCCGACAATCACTTGCAGCAGTTTCATTTGGGGGGCAAAGTTAGCCTTTTTTTCGGGATTGGTCAAACTTATCTTGCTTAATATTTCAAGCGCCTCGGCGTAGCGCCCCTGCTTGATGTAGATGTTGGCGATGTTCTCGTTGTACAGCCCGCCCTCGTCGAGATGCGAGCAGTCGTCGGGCACGAGCAGCTCGTCGTCGTCGAGCTCGGCCAGCGCGTAGCGCTGCTTCCCTTTGGTCTGCTCGATGAACGTGTCTATGAGCTCGGCGCCGCGGAGCTGCGCGCCGCCCTCGCCGGCCGCGTCTTCTTCCGGGCTGTCCTGCATGGCGAGGAAGGCGGCGTAGTCCGACGTGACCTCGGCCACCGTGGGCTTGGCGTGTGGAGCTGCCGGAACGGCCTCGCCGGCGGCGGGCGCGTCGTGGGTGGCCAGGAAGCTGTCGATGAGCGAAAGGGTGCGGTTCCCGTCGCCCTCCGTCTCGATCGGCATGTCGCGGCGCGGCGCTCCCTCGACCTCGATGGCGTAGTGGCGCTGCTCGAAGAGCTGGAAGAGGGCGGCGCGGTCGGGCACCATCAGGCTGGCCTTGGCGAGCTCGGCGCCGAATTCCTGCCTGCGCAGGACGAACAGGTTGTTCACATAGAGCAGCCGCGCGGCTTGGTAGAACGGGTACTGCTCCACAAGCATGCGCAGCTCGTGGAGCGAGCGTTCGTCCATCGAGGCGGAATCGGACATGAGTTTGTCGATGTCTAGCACGGTGTTTCCCGCGACCGGAAGGTTAATCGGTGTGCAGATGAAGGTCGTCGTCTCTGTCGCGGTTTGCAAAATTAGGCAGAATGTTTGGATTTGCAAAACAAAGCCGTTGCAAATCCCAGGCGTCACCGGAAATCGGGATGGACGTACTGCCCCTTTCGGCGCGTGGTGAAGCCCCAATGGACGGCGTGCGCCGGACAGGCGTGGTAGCAGCGCAGGCAGAGGGCGCAGTCGTCGCCCCACACGGGCCTGCGCTCCGCCATGCGGATGTTGCGCAGGGGGCACTGGCGTGCGCAGAGTTGGCAGCCGGTGCACTTGCCGTTCGTGCGGAACAGGCGCGCGGTGATGAGGAACCTGTTGAAGAACGGGCGCACGACGCGGCTCTTTACCCACTTGAACGGGCCTGGTATCGTGTCGAATACGCGCGTGCGCCGCAAGCGGACGGCCTCGGCGACAGTGTCGATGCGTTGCCGCGCCGCATCGAGCTTCCGCCGCTCTTGCGCCGGCGCATCGACATCGAAGCCCGGCAGGCAAACGTAGCTTTCGGGCATTCGGACGGCATAGCCCGACGCGCATGTCCACCCCCTGCGCGCGACAATCCGGCAGAACAGCTCTGCGGTCTGCCCCGTGTCGTCGCCGCAGGTGGTGACGAAATAGACATAGCCCACGCCCTCGGCGCGCAACTGTCCGACAAACCGCTCCACGACGGCCGGCACGCCCCATCCGTAGCATGGGAACACGAAGCCCAGCGCCTCGCCGGGACGCAGCGCATGGGCCCTCGGAGCGCGCAGCTCGTCGGGGATGAAGCGGAGCTCGTCATGGAGCAGGTGCGCCAGCGTAGCCGCCACATGGCGCGAGTTGCCGACTCCTGAGAAATAGAAAATCATGGGATGCTGGAGGTTGTGAGGTTCGGAGGCGCGCCGTTTCCGGCGCGCATGCGCGTCCGCGGCGCCTGACGCTCGCGGCGCGGCAGCCCCTGGCGTGCGCCGCCGTCCTCGCCGGTTAAATCCATTTTTGCTTTCTGAACCAAAGCCAGGACAGGACGGTTGTCAGCGCGGAAACAATCAGAGCGAGGGGGAAGCCCCACGGATTGGCCTCCATGCCGTTGATGAGGTTCATGCCGAGGAGTGAGGCGATGAGCGTGGGGAACATGATGATCATGTTGAGGGAGGTCAGCACGCGCATCACCTTGTTCATGTTGTTGTTGATGACCGCCGCATAGGTTTCCATCGTGGCATTGAGGATGTTGATGTAGATGGCGGTGGTCTCGCGCGCCTGGTTCATCTCGATGTTCACGTCCTCGATGAGCTCCGCGTCGAGTTCATCGACCGGAAGGCGGAACTTCAGCTTTGAGAGCAGGGTTTCGTTGCCACGGATGGACGTCGCGAAGTAAGTAAGGCTGTCCTGCAGGCGCGAAAGGTTCACGAGGTCCTGGTTGTCAATCTGCCCTCCAAGGTTTCGCTTGGCTTTCTCAATCAGTCCGTTCACTTGCTTCAGATACTTCAAGTACCACACCGACGCCGACAGGAAAAGGCGGAACACGAGGTCGGCCGCGTCGGAAAAGCCCGACAGACGGCGCTGCTGGTGATTGACGAAATCGACCATCATGCGTGTTTCCTGGTTGCAAATGGTGACGACGACATCGCCCTTGACAACCACGCCAAGCGGGATGGTCGTGTAAGGCGAGCGCGAATTGATGCTCTTGAGATGTGGGATGCGGAGGATGATCATGAGCCATCCCTCGTCGTAGTCGTAGCGCGCGCGCTCGTCGGCATCCGCAACGTCGGTGATGAAGTAGTCCGGCATGTGGAGCTTGTTGACCAAGAAGTCCACATCTTCCTCCACAGGGCAAGTGACCTGTACCCAGCAGTTCGGCTTCCACTCCTCTACGGGTGTAATGCCATTCTTTGTGTTCCAGAATGTACGCATGTGTCTGAATCTTTACGAATTTGGACAAGAATAAAAGGTGGTAAAGATTCAGCAGTAACAGAATCCTTATCCCTCGCGCTTGTCGCTATTCGCCGGATAATCGTCCATAAGGGTGAATGATGGTTTGGTTTTCAGCGTGCAAAATTAGCGCATTTTGCACGAAGCGCAAAACGTTGCTTAGAAAAATTGGAGGAGACGGCGGGAAAAGGACGGCATGCGAAGCCGCAGGCAAAGGACTTCGCGGCTGCCGTCCCCCCTCTTACTCGTAGCGCATGGCCGAGGCCACGCCCTTGATGCTGATTAAAAAAGAAGACGCGAAAATGACCAGCGTGGCGACGAGCAGCACGCCCGCATTGACGGCAAGAACCAGCCCCCAATGCATTTCGATGGGCACGGTGTCGATGTAGTAGGTACTTGCGTCGAGACGCACCAGCCCAAGCAGGCGCTGCGCATAGCAGAGCACGATGCCGACGGCGTTTCCGATGGCCATGCCCTGCCCCACAAGAAACACGGAGAAATGGATGAAGATGCGCCGCACCTGCATGTCCGTCGCGCCCAAAGCCTTCAGCACGCCCATCATCTGAACGCGTTCAAGCATCACGATGAGGAGGCCTGAAACGACCGTAAATCCTCCGATAGCCAGCATGAGAACAAGAATCATCACCACGTTGGTGTCGAGGACATCGAGCCACGAGAAGATGTGGGGCGCAATCTCGCGGATACTGAACGCCGCGCAGAAAGCGCCCGAGCGGTCGGGGCGATGATTGACAAGCGCGTTGATGCGCCCCACGCAAGCGTCGATGTCGTTGAAATTGTCCGCCTCCACCTCAAGTCCTGACGATTCATCGGATTTCCACCCGTTGAGCCGCCGAACCGTGTAGATATCAGTGAAACACATCACGCGGTCATACTCGGAGAGGTGCGTTTCGTAGATGCCCGCCACCTGAAACCGCCGTGCGCGCATGGTCTGTCCGTTTCCAAGAAAATAGGAAAACACCTTGTCGCCGCACTTCAAGCGCAGTTCGTCAGCAATGCGCTGGGAAAGCAAAATCTGGTTTGACGCAGACCGGGCCGTATAGTCCGGAATCTCGCCCTTCACCAAATAGCGGCGGAGGAAGTTCATGTCGTACGTCTCGCCGACGCCTTTGACCTGCACACAGCGGAAATCGTCGTCGGTCTTCAGCATGGCTGGAACCGACGCAAACTCCTGCACATGGCGCACCCCGCCGACACTTGCCACCTTGCGTTTGAGCGTGTCGTCCGTCACCACAGGCATGACAACGAAGTTTTGGTCTTGCGAAAGGCTAAGCACCTGGGCGTGAGAGCCAAAACCAATCACCTTTCCGCTGACCTCGCGCTTGAATCCCGTCACGACTGCAATACTGACAATCATCACGGCCAAGCCGATGGCAATGCCCGCCATGGCTACACGAACAGCCGGCCGGGAGAAGCGCAAGCCCCCCGACTGGTCGCCATAGATGCGACGCGCTATGAAAAGTTCAAGGTTCATCGCCTATTCCGTTCGTCCCGGATAGGCTTCAAGGGCTTTGCGAAGAACAAAGAGCGCCCTGATGAGGTTCTCCTTCTTCAGCACGTAGGCAATGCGCACTTCGTTGCGCCCTGCCCCCGGCGTGGTGTAGAAGCCACTGGCCGGCGCCATCATCACGGTTTCGCCTTCGTAGTTGAAATCCGTCAAGCACCAAGCGCAAAACTTCTCGCAGTCGTCAACAGGCAATTTTGCAACGGTGTAGAACGCCCCCATCGGTATAGGCGAATAAACGCCAGGAATGCGATTCAGCCCATCGATAAGGCACTTGCGCCGTTCCACGTATTCGTCGTAGACATCGCGTCCGTAGGATTCCGGCATATCCAAAGAAGCCTCTGCCGCAATCTGCCCGATGAGCGGCGGAGAGAGACGCGCCTGACAAAATTTCATCACAGCCTGCCGAACTTCCTTGTTCTTCGTGATGAGTGCGCCGATGCGTATGCCGCACTCGGAATAACGCTTGGACACGGAGTCGATCAAAACCACGTTCTGCTCAATGCCTTCGAGGTGGCACGCAGAGATGTAGGGCGAGCCTGTATAGATAAACTCGCGGTAAACCTCGTCGGAGAAAAGGTAGAGGTCGTACTTCTTCACCATGTCGCGAATCTGGTTCATTTCGCGCCGCGTGTAAAGATAGCCCGTAGGGTTGTTGGGATTGCATATCAGTATGGCACGCGTCCGTTCGTTGATGAGTTCCTCGAACTTCTCAACCTTGGGAAGCGAAAAGCCCTCCTCAATGGTCGTGGCGACGGTGCGGATGACCGCGCCCGCCGAAATGGCGAACGCCATGTAGTTGGCGTAGGCGGGTTCGGGAACGATAATCTCGTCGCCCGGGTTCAGGCATGAGAGAAAAGCAAACAGCACTGCCTCACTACCGCCCGAGGTGATGATGATGTCGTCGGGCGTAAGATGGATGTCGTACTTGGCGTAGTAGCCCACAAGTTTTTCCCGATAGCTGCGGAATCCTTGGCTCGGACTGTACTCAAGGATTCGGCGGTCAAAATTCTTAATCGCATCGATGGCAACAGTGGGCGTTGGCAAATCGGGCTGCCCGATATTAAGATGGTAAACGTGTATGCCGCGACGCTTGGCATCCTCTGCCAAAGGAGCCAGTTTGCGAATAGGAGAACTGGGCATCTCCGTGCCACGTACTGATATTTTGGGCATTGTAATAAAAATTCGGGAAATCTGCGATTTTCGTGCAAAGATACTCCTCTTTTGCGAGATTCCGTACACGAAGCGACAAATTATGTGCCACGGCATTCCAAAATTCACGGCGAAGACGTAATTTTGCAACAACATTATTCCACATGCGCCACACCATGAAAGTCGGAATCATACAGCAGGCCTGCACGGCCGACACGGAGCACAACAAGCGGCGGCTGGCCGCACATGTGCGAGAAGCGGCTGGCAAAGGAGCGGAACTGGTCGTGTTGCAAGAACTACACAACACGCCCTATTTCTGCCAGACGGAAAACACGGAAAACTTCGACTTGGCAGAGCCCATTCCCGGCCCATCTACGGAATTTTACGGACAAGTGGCACGGGCGTTGGGAGTCGTCGTTGTGACGTCGTTGTTTGAACGCCGCGCGGCAGGGCTTTACCACAACACAGCCGTCGTACTGGAAAAAGACGGAACGGTTGTGGGAAAATACCGCAAGATGCACATTCCCGACGACCCGGCCTATTACGAGAAGTTCTATTTCACGCCTGGCGATTTGGGATTCAAACCCATCCAGACATCAGTGGGAAAGCTCGGCGTTCAAGTCTGCTGGGACCAATGGTATCCCGAGGGAGCGCGATTGATGGCGTTGCAAGGAGCCGAGATTCTGATCTATCCGACAGCCATCGGCTATGAATCGACCGACACGGTGGAAGAGCAGGAGCGCCAACGCGAAGCCTGGACAACAGTACAGCGCGGACATGCCGTGGCCAATGGGCTGCCCGTCGTGGCCGTCAATCGGGTCGGTCATGAACCGGATCACTCCGGACAAAGCAACGGCATTACGTTTTGGGGAAGTTCGTTTGTGGCTGGCCCACAAGGAGAACTGCTGTACCGCGCTCCGAAAGACGCAGAAGCCGTGGAAGTCGTTGATATTGACATGCTACGTTCGGAGAACGTGCGAAGATGGTGGCCTTTCCTTCGCGACCGGCGGATTGAGGAGTTTGGAGGACTGCAATGCCGCTTTATCGACAAGTGAGTTCTACTCGGACTAACAAGGGAATGCATGGATACTACGCTGCATCCATGCATTCCCTCATTCATTTTGCTTCACGGAAAATTGTTTTAACGCCTTTGATTTTCTGACCCTCTATTCTTTGCAGAACAGTCTCAAGCAGGCTGCGCGACACGGCTGCATACGCACAATGTTCGCGCACATCAATGCGTCCAACATCCTGCCGTTCCACCCCTCCGATTTTGCAGAGGAAGCCAAAAATGTCGATTTTGCCCAACTTGTCTTTCTTTCCCTTACCGATATAAATAGTAGCCATGCGCGGTTGGCAGACTCGCGGCAGTTTCTTGGGTATAAAATATGCACCGACAGTGCGTTCGTCAATGTACTCAGGCAGTGTTTCCTCTTCGTTCAGAATCAAGAATGCGCGTCCTTCGGCCTCCCACCGCGCAGTGCGTCCATTGCGATGGACGAACGCATCCCGATTGAGCGGAAGATGGTAGTGGATGATACAGTCTGTGTCGGGCATATCCAATCCGCGCGCGCCCAAATCGGTGGAGACAAGAACATTGCTTGTGCCGTTACTGAATTTATAAATGGCCCGCTCGCGTCGCTCTTGCTCCATGCCACCATGAAACATCTCACAGGCCACACCCTCATGCCGGAGGAAGTCGTACACCCGCTCGACGGCATCGCGGTGGTTGAGGAACACCATGCTCTGCACATCACCCAGCGTCCGCAGCAAGTCAAGCAACGTGTTGAGCTTGTCCTTCAGCGGAGAGCGGACGAAGTGGATGCCTACACGCACATTTGCCTCCAGGAAGTCCAACCGAACGGCATTTCCGACATTGACAAAACACGGTATTTGCGCAGCATCCGTAGCACTAAGCAGCACCCTTCTTTCCACCCGGGGCAATAAGGAAAGGGCGTCCTTCATCTCGTCCTGAAACCCGAGCTCCAAGCATTTGTCAAACTCGTCGAGGACCAACGTCCGAACCCACGCCGTCTCAAAATTTTGTTTGCCCAGATGGTCGAGCAAACGCCCGGGAGTTGCTATCACAAGGTGTGGGCGGATGCCCAGCAAGCGGCGGTGTTCATCCATGGCGGGACGACCTCCGTAGCAAGCCATGCTCCGCACTTCGGTTTTCAACGAACGGACGACCCCGTCAGTCTGTTGCGCGAGTTCCCGCGATGGCACTACCACCGCCGCCTGCACCGCATCGCTCTCCACATCGATGGCGTCCAGCAATGGCAACAGGTAGGCCAGCGTCTTTCCGCTTCCCGTTGGGGACAAGAGAATGATGTCGTTCGCGGTTTCCGAGAACACGCGGAGTGTCTCTCGCTGCATGTCGCTCAATTCGGACACGCCAATCTTGGTCAAGTCAATGTTCATGAATGAGTGTTAAGGGAGCGGTACAGAACGCTCGCAAAGAGTCAATACCACTGGATAGAACTTGAATAGGAACTGCGCTTGTCATATTTGAGTGCATCGGTCAATGTGCTGGCGTTGGCACGCATACTCACATGATAGGACGTGAATGTTCCGAACACCATGCCCCCCGAGATGTTGAAGCAGTGCATATCGCGGGACACATTGACAGTCGTCATCGATATCGCATGATTTGTGAAGTCGTAGCCTGAGGCGAAGCTCACATTCCAATTTGACGACAACTTGACGTTGCCGCTAAAATTGAGGTTTTGCGTAAACTTATAAGGATAGCGCATGTTGCGCACATTGATAGGCTTGGAGCGGTCCTCGGCCATCGTGATGCCGTAGGAAATGGAAAACGACCACGGAATCGTGAAACGCATATATCCGTCATCATCCAACTCGCTTGCCTCTTTCTTCTCCTTACGATTAGTCGCCCCGTCGCCGGCCTCGTCCTCCTCGTCCTCGTTCTCTTCATCAACCGTTTTCTTTCCGACAAGTTTGGAGACCTTTTCCTTGAGCTGACGGAACGACTGGTTGTTGAACGTATAGCTCAAATTCTTCGACATTCCCTGAAAGCGTCCCCAACGTCCATACGACCACTCCGTGCGATTACCAACGACCACGTTGCCGTTCTCGTCGAACTCGTAGGCATAGGTCTGCCACACAGTGTTCATGTTGAACTGGAATTTTCCCCATTTCAGGCGGAGGCGCGTGCTCAAATTGCTCCATGGCTGGCGTTCTGCCGCCATATTATAAGAAAGGCTCGCACCCAATTCGTCGATGATGCTAAGTTTCTTCAAGTCCACCGTGTCACGCTCGCCGCCCTTGACTTTCATCTCAATGTTGTTCGAAACGTCGAAACTCACGCTACCCGTTTTTCCCCTGCCCGGAACACCATAGAGCGAACCCGAGAAAGGAGAATACTCGACAAGCGACACATTGCCATCGGCATCCGTGCGAGCATAGGTTTTGTAGTAGCCATAGCGGCTGGCACTGAAATCAGGAGCGTAGCTGAACGACACAGACGGAGAAAACACATGGCGCACCGTCTGGATTTTATTGCCGAACACCTTGGGATTGGGCTTGTAATAGCCATACAATTTCGTGTTGGCAGAAAGCGAAAGATTGTAGTTATACACCCGGTTGAAGCCATAGATGGTGTCGCGCACGACTGTCTGCCGCCCCATGTCCCAGCTTTGATTCACCTTGTTGGTGTACCATCGCTCCGTGTAGTTGAACGACGGAACAAGGTTAATATACTTGAACAACTGAAATGAAGCCTGTACGGGAATGGAGTGCCGCATGCCGTTGCGCCAATCCTTCACCAGATTGCAGTGGAGCAGCTTGTCCTCTTTGGTCGAGATGCTGTTGGAGAGCGTTCCCGAATAGTTCATCGAAATCTTCTCATACCAACGTTGCTTGCCGACCTGCACCTTGCGCTTGAAGGGGTAGAACTTCTGCAGACTGATGCTAAGGTTCGGCAACGTGAGCGAAATCGTAGAGTCGCGCATGTTCTGCGCAATGTTAAAGCTGGAGGAAAGACTAAGACCAATCTTCGAGAACGTACGCGAATAGCTAACCGAGGACGTACGGGTACTCTGCGAGTAAGACGTAGGATTATAAAGGCTCGTCAGGTTGTTGCGCTCATAGCTTTGCGTGGCGAAGTTCACACTGGCGGAAAACGAGCTGTACGGACTGGCTTTCGAATCCTGTCGATGGCTCCATTGCAACTTGAAGTTCTTCACTTCCTGATAGTCTGGCAAGTTCTTTTCACCCGTTTTCGTCACTTGATAGTTGAAATAGAAGTTGCCGCTATATTTATAACGTTTCTTATACGTTGTCTGTGCCGCCAGTCCCCACGAACCTTTCGTGAAGATTTCACCCGTCAGTTTCAAGTCCCAATTGTCGTTGATAGCGAAATAATAGCCGCCATCACGCAGATAGAATCCTCGGGAATTCTCGTCGCCATAGCTCGGCATGATGAAGCCCGAACTGTAAGTTCCTGTAATCGGGAAATAAGCAAAAGGCAGAGCGATGGGCAGCGGCACGTCCTCAACAACCAGCCACGCGGGGCCGGAAAACACGCTTTTCCCCGTATGCACCTTTCCCCTGCTCAGTGCGATGTAGAAATGGGGATGTTCCTCGTCACAAGTGGTGTAGCGCCCATGGCGCATATAGAACTCGTCTCCAGCCCCTTTCTTCGCCTCCTCACTGAAGAGGAAACCGTCCTGCTGTTCCGTCGCTACATTGCGTATGAACCCCTTGCGGGTGTCGAAGTTGTAACTCATCGTCTCAGACTCGTACTCGTCGCTGCCCTGCTTGAACACAGGACGGCCTTGTAACACGCCCATGGTGTCGCGAACACCCGCCGCGTGTACAATGCTGCTGTCAAGACTGATGGCTATGGAGTCCGCCTTCAATGAAATGTTCTGATAGTCCACCTGCCCTTTCCCGTAGAGATAAGCACGCTTCGTGCTCATGATGAACACCGTGGAGTCCTTTGCCTCGTAGGCTACGGGGTCGGACAAGGAGTTGCGCCGCCGCTTGCTGATACTGTCCTCGGCCGCCGCAATCGAATCATTCCACTGCACAGCCTTTCGTTCCCGATGAATCCCGGGCGTGATTCCGCGTTCCTTGTCAAACGCCTTCTGGATGGAATCAAGATTGTTCAAGTAGCTCACATCCGACGAGTCGGGAACGATCGTGTCCGTCCGCGCGTAGAAGTCACGACAAAAGAAAGGAAAGCCAACGGCTTCCCCATCCTGTGCAATGCACCCCCATGCTACAGCCACAAGCAGGAATACGTGTATTCTATGTCTCAACTTGTTCTTGCCCATAAATCCTCACGTGCGGCAAAGCGCTTGTGCAAGAATCAAGATGCAAAATTACGATATTTCTCCCATCTCTCAAAACTTCTTTACACACATTAAGTTTGTTCGTTCCGCAATCCCCACGGCAAATACAGGCCACCAAGTTTGCCCTTGCAGGGAAAGAGCCTTACCTTTGCACCGCACTAATCGCCTTTTGCACGCCCATTCAAGCCTACAGCCCATCATGATTACCCTATTAGGACCCACCGCCAGTGGCAAGACGACGTTCGCCGCCCATTTGGCAAAAGAAATCAACGGCGAAATCATCAGCGGAGACAGCCGCCAGGTGTACCGCGGCATGGATCTCGGGACAGGAAAGGATTTGGCAGACTACGAGGTGGGGGGCGTCTCCATCCCCCACCACCTGATAGACATTGCGGATGCCGGCGAGAAATACAACGTCTATCGGTTCAAACACGACTTCATCACCGCCTACGACGACATCACGGCAAGGGGAAAAACACCCATCCTTTGTGGCGGGACAGGGCTGTACATCGAGAGCGTACTGCGCAACTACAACCTGCCAGACGTTCCTGCGAATACAGCACTACGCCAATCACTTGCAGGAAAATCGCTCGCCGAACTGACAGCGGTTCTTGAGACCTACAAGACGCTCCACAACACGACGGACGTGGACACGCCGCAACGCGCGATACGTGCCATTGAAATTGCGGAATATGAAAAGACGCACCCCGCCGCCCCCTCCCCACAAGTCGCCCCGTCCCCAGAGACTGGAGGGAAAAACATCGTATTCGGCCTTTCCATCGACCGGGATTTGCGAAGACAACGCATCTCGCAACGGCTAAGACAGCGTCTTGAACAAGGGATGGCCGACGAAATCCGCAAACTGCTGGCTGCGGGAGTCCCGCCCGAAGACCTGCTTTACTATGGACTGGAATACAAATATGTAACACTTCATGTTTTAGGAAGAATTGACTACCGTTCCATGTTCGAGCAATTGGAAATCGCCATCCACCAATTCGCCAAGCGACAAATGACATGGTTCAGAGGCATGGAGCGCCGAGGAGTCAAAATTCATTGGATTGAAGCCACCCTGCCCATGGAGGAGAAACTGGAAACAGCAAAAAGCATCATCGAAGCGAAGGATTCAGTTCTTAAACCACAGCCTGCTTCTGCTCGCCAAGACTGACAACGCCCAGTATGCGGCAACGGGAGAAGAAGCGGACATCCCCGCCATGCTTGTCCAAAACGTTGCCATCCCATGAAGTGTTGAAAGGCGGTATTCCCCTATGGCATGGACGACCACCGATGCCCCCTCACGCCCTACTTCGCGCCAAATCCGTCCTGTCAGGGCGTAAGGCGAGAAGATACGGAACGGACATCTCCTAATTAGGGTGTAAAGTCGAGTTCTCGGATTTTCATCCTACTTTTCCCAACTTTTTACT
>CAVGCV010000013.1:0-66634 GCA_963627995.1 bacterium
CAAGTACTTGAAAAAATATTTCCAAGTACTTGGAAATATTTTTTCAAGTACTTGGACGTTCCGGGACGGCGCGCACGCGCCAACTTCCCGGCGCGGAGCGGACGGGCGCGCGGTGCGGCGCGGGCAGGCGCGCGGCGGCATGCCGGGGCTGGGGCGGCGGCGCACGCCTACTTCTTGACGAGGTTGCGCTCGGCGTCGAGCCGCAGGAAGATGAAGAGGAGGATGGTGAAGCCCCAGAGCGAGGAGCCTCCGTAGGAGAAGAAGGGGAGCGGGATGCCGATGACGGGCGTGAGCCCCAGCACCATGCCCACGTTGATGAAGAGGTGGAAGAGGAAGATGGCGCACACGCTGTAGCCGTAGACGCGCCCGAATGTGTCGGGCTGCCGCTCGGCCACGGCGATGAGCCGCCAGACGAAGAGGAGGTAGAGGACGAGGACGGCGGCCGAGCCCAGGAATCCGCCCTCCTCGCCGACGGTGCAGAAGATGAAGTCGGTGTGCTGCTCCGGCACGTACTTGAGCTTGGCCTGCGTGCCGTTGAGGAAGCCCTTGCCGAGGAGGCCGCCCGAGCCGATGGCAATCTTCGCCTGGTTCACGTTGTACTCCGCGCCGCGCGCGTCGCTGCGCTTCCCGAGCAGCACCTCGACGCGCACGCGCTGGTGGTCGTCGAGGTGGGCGAGCATGGTGTCGCTGACGTAGTAGAAGGCGGTGGAGAGGAGGGAGAAGGCGGCGACGAGGGCGTAGCGCGCGTAGCGGCGGCAGGCGGCCAGCCCGGCGAGGTAGCACGCCTGGAGCAGGTTGGCGGCGAGCAGCACGCGGCACACGTCGAAGGGGATGACGTAGGCGGAGAAGAGCATGGCGGCCGCGCCCGCGCCCAGCCCGCCGAAGAGCATGACGCGCAGGGCGACGGCGTTGCGGCTGTAAATCCACGTCATGGCCGTGGTGAACACCTGGGCGGCGAGCAGGACGGCGAACTCGCCCACGCTCACGGGCATGTCGGGGATGCGGTCGTCGGCGTAGCGGATGCCCACCACGAAGTAGGCCACGCAGGCGAAGGCGGTGAACAGCACCGAGCCGGTCATGCCCTCGCGGTAGAGGACGAGGAAGAACGCGAGATAGACGAGTGCCGAGCCCGTCTCCTTCTGGAGGACGATGACGCCCATTGGCACGAGGATGATGGCGAGCAGGCGGGCGAAGTCGCGCGGACGCCGGATGCTGAAGCCGTAGGTGTCCATGAACTTGGCGAGGGCGAGGGCCACGGCGAACTTGGCGAACTCGGCGGGCTGGAGCTTCATGGCCGGGCCGATGGGTATCCACGAGCGCGAGCCCTTGGTGTCGGGGGCGATGAAGATGGTCGCCACGAGCAGGAGGAGCATGAGGGTGTAGAGGGGGTAGGCCCCGAGGTCGTAGACGCGCTTCTCCACGAGCAGGATCATGGCGGCGAGGGCGAGGGCCGTGCCTATCCACACGAGCTGTTTGCCGGGGTTGGTGTCGAAGGACACGAGGCTGGGATGGCCGTAGTCGTAGCTCGCGCCGCACACGGACGCCCAGCCCCACCCGACGAGGGCGAGGTAGAGGAGTATGGTCTTCCAGTCGAGCGAGAGGAGAATGCCTTTGTTGGGGTTCTGCTGCATGGTGGCGTGGGGGTTGGGGGGGTGCTGCGCGCGCGGCGTGGATGCGGCTACGGGCGCGCGGCGCGCCGCAACTCGCGCGCGGCGCGCGCCTCGTAGGAGATGTGGCGGCGCTGGAACTCGGCGGCCTTGGCCTCGCTGGCGGGCGAGAGGGCGCCGTTGATGTACTGCTCCATCATGAGCGCGCCGATGGGCACGCCGTAGGTGGCGCCCCACTTGCCGTTCTCCACATAGACGCAGATGGCAATCTTGGGGTCGTCCTTGGGGGCGAAGCCCATGAAGGCGGAGTGGTCCTGCCCGTGGGGGTTCTGCGCTGTCCCGGTCTTGCCGCAGGTCTCGAACCACGGGTTGTTCGCGCCCCGGCACGTGCCGCCCAGCACGGCGCGGCGCATGCCCTCGACGACGTACTCGTAGTACTTCGGGCTGACCTTGGTGTCGTGGCGCGCGAGGAGGCTGTCGGCCAGGTGCCCGCCCTCCACGCTGCGCACGACGTGGGGGGTGATGTAGTGGCCGCGGTTGGCGATGGTGGCGCCGAGGTTGGCTATCTGGAGGGGGGTGAGGAGCACCTCGCCCTGCCCGATGGAGATGGAGATGACGCTCAGCCCCGTCCAGCGCCCGAAGGCCTTGTCGTAGTACTGCGCGTTGGGGATGAGGCCGCGCGCCTCGCTGGGGAGGTCCACGCCGAGACGGTAGCCGAAGCCCATCGACACCATGTAGTCCTTCCACGTGGTCATGGCGTCCTGCACGGAGGGGTACTTCTGCCGGTTGGAGAACATGCGGTAGAGCCCCCAGCAGAAGTAGGAGTTGCACGAGGTGGCGATGGCGGGGATGAGGGGGAGGGGCGATCCGTGGGCGTGGCAGCCCACCTTCATGCCGGCGAACCGGAAGCCGTGGGAGCAGGGGTAGGCCGTTTCGGGCGTGATGACGCCCTCCTGCATGAACGTGAGCGCCTGCGAGGTCTTGAAGGTGGAGCCGGGCGGGTAGGTGCCGAGCACGGCGCGGTTGAGGAGGGGCTTGAGCGGGTCGCCGTACATGGCGCTGAGCGCGCGCCCGCGCTCCCTGCCCTCGAGGAGGCGGGGGTCGTAGGTGGGCGAGGAGACCATGCACAGCACCTCGCCTGTCTTCGGCTCGATGGCGACGATGGCGCCGAGCTTGCCCTCCATGAGGCGTTCGCCGAGCTCCTGGAGGCTGTAGTCGATGCTGAGCGTGAGGTTGCGCCCCGGCACGGGCCGGCGGTCGGCGGCCCCGTTCTTGTAGTGTCCCTGAATGCGGCCGTGCGCGTCGCGCAGCAGCACCTCCACGCCCTTCTCGCCGCGCAGGTCGCGCTCGTAGGAACGCTCCACGCCCTGCTGCCCGGCGAAGTCGCCCGGGGCGTAGTAGTCGTCGCGCTCGATGTCGCGGCGCGACACCTCGCCCACGTCGCCCAGCACGTGGGCGAGGTGGGGGTGGGCATACTGCCGGACGGTGCGGCGGCGGACGTAGAAGCCCCGGAAGCGGAACAGCTTCTCCTGGAACACGGAGTACTCGCGCGGCGGAATCTGGGCGAGGAAAAGCTGCTGCGTGTAGGAGGAGTAGCCGGGGTTCTTGCGGCGGTCCTTGATTTGCTCGACGCGGCGGTCGAACTGCTGGCGCGTGATGCCGAGGGTGCGGCAGAGGTCGAGGGTGTCGAGCCCCTCGAGCTCGCGCATGACGACCATGATGTCGTAGGCGGGCTGGTTGAAGACAAGCAGCTCGCCGTTGCGGTCGTAGATGGCCCCGCGCGAGGGGTAGAGCACGTTGTGGTAGAACGCGTTGTGGTCGGCGCTGGCCTTGTAGTCCTCGCTGAAGAGCTGCAGGAAGGCCAGGCGCACGATGTAGGCGGCCACGATGAAGAGCGCGATGCCGCCGATCACATACTTCCTACTGTCGAGGATGTTGCTGTCGTCGCTACTCACGGAACGGGGTCAGTTGGAGGATTTCGGATGCGCCGCGAGGTCGAGCAGGACGCACACGGCAAAGGCCGCCGCCGTGCCGGCGGCAACGGAGGCAAGCGTGAGCGGCCAGTCGGCCAGCGTGAAGGCGTCGAGCGCGTAGAAGGCCGCGTGGAACACCAGCAGGCCGGCGAAGAGATAGGGCAGGAAGCGGTGGGTGCCCATGCCGCGCATGGTGGGGGCCATGTCGTCGGCGGCGTCGCGCGGCGCGAACATGGCGAGCAGCAGGGGCTGGAGCATGGCGAGGAGCGTGGAGGCCGCCATGCCCATGCCCACGGTGTTGGAGCAGACGTCGTAGAGCGCGCCCGTGGCGAAGCCCCACAGCAGGAGGACGATGCGCGAGCTGCCCCGGCGGAACTTCAGCAAGAAGTAGGCGAGGACGAGGGGCGACGCGTAGCCGAGGAGGTGGACGTTGTCCAGCACCGCGAGCTGCACGAGGAGCAGCAGGAGCATGCGCGCGAGGCGCTTGATGGCATTCGTACTCATGTCGTCGCCGGGATTAGAAGATGCCGCGTCCGCCGGGCCCCGCCGAGAGGGAGTCGGCCCTCTCCTCCAGCAGCCGGCGCTCGGGGATGGAGTAGTCGGTGATGACCGACACGTTGCGCAGCGTCTTGAAGTCGGTGGCAAGCTGCACGGTGAGGCGGTAGGTCATGCCGTCGGGCGAGTCGGCAATCCGCGCCACCCGTCCGATGGGGATGCCCTCGGGGAAGATGTCGGAGTAGCCGTTGGTCTCCACCGTGTCGCCCCGGTGGATGCGCGCATGGCGGGGGATGGCCTCGGCATAGGAGACGTCGGGGTTGCCGCGCTGCCAGCGCATGGTGCCGAAGTAGCCGGAGCCGCGAAGGCGGCAGCTGACCCGCGAGCTGGTGCTGAGCAGGGGGACGACCACGGCGTAGTGGGCGGAGGCGAGATAGACGATGCCGACCACGCCGCGCGAGCTCACCACGCCCATCTCGGGGCGCACGCCGTCGGCCTCGCCACGGTCGATGGTGAGGAGGTTGCTGCTGCGGTGGAGGGTGGACTTGACGACCTGCGCGGGGACGAAGCGGTAGGGACGCACCACGGAGTCGGCGAGCTGCGATGAGTCGGCCTGTGCCTCATAGGCGCGCAGCCGCTCCTGCGCGCGCAGCAGCTGTCCGCGCAGCAGCTCGTTCTCGGCTTCGAGCTGGGCGTTCTCCGTCGCCAGCCCGAGGTAGGCCGCCACGCCGCTCGTGAAGCGATTGACGCTGCCGACCACGCTGTTGGCCGTCGTGAGGAACACTGTGCCCTGGTAGCGGTTGAACCTGAAGAACGCGACGAGGCTGATGGTCTCAAGCACGAGAAACACCAGCCAGTAGAGGTTCTTGACCAGAAAGTCTATCAGGTTGCGCATGGAGTGGTCCGTTATAAAAAAGAGTAAAAGGCCGAACGTGCGCCCGCCTTTTACCCTCCCGCCGTCGTGTGCGGCGCGTTATCTCATCAGGAACGAGAAGTTCTTCACGTTCTTCAGCGCTATGCCCGTCCCCTTGGCCACGCTGTGCAGCGGGTCGTCGGCGATGCGGAACGGTATCTTTATCTTGTCGGTCAGCCGCCTGTCAAGGCCGCGCAGCAGCGCGCCGCCGCCAGTGAGCCAGATGCCGTTCTTCACGATGTCGGCATAGAGCTCGGGGGGCGTGTTCTCAAGGGCGGTGAGGACGGCCGTCTCAATCTTCGCGAGCGACTTGTCGATGCAGTGCGCCACCTCCTGGTAGGTGATGGGAATCTCCATCGGCAGCGCCGTGATGCGGTTGGGGCCATGCACCACGTAGGGCTCCGGGGCTTCGTCGCCCAGGTCGGTCAGCGCCGATCCCACGTGCCACTTGATGCGCTCCGACATGCGCTCGCTGACCTTCACGTTGTGCTGGCGGCTCATGTAGTCGCGGATGTCCTCGGTGAGCTCGTCGCCCGCCACGCGTATGGAACTGTTGGTGACGATGCCGCCGAGCGAGATGACGGCGATTTCGGTGGAGCCTCCGCCGATGTCCACCACCATGTTCCCCTCGGGAGCCTCAACGTCGAGCCCGATGCCGATGGCTGCGGCCATGGGCTCGAAGATGAGGTAGACGTCGCGACCGCCGGCGTGCTCGGCACTGTCGCGCACGGCGCGCAGCTCGACCTCCGTCGAGCCGGACGGAACGCCTATCACCATGCGCAGCGACTGGGAGAAGAGGTGGTGTCCCGTCTTCACCATCTTGATGAGGCCGCGCATCATCTGCTCGCAGGCGTTGAAGTCGGCAATCACGCCGTCGCGCAGCGGGCGGTAGGTCACGATGTCGGGATGTTCCTTCTCGTACATCAACTTGGCGCGCGTTCCCACCGCAATCATCTTCTTGGTGTTGCGGTCGAGCGACACGACCGAAGGCTCGTCCACCACGATCTTCCCGTTCACGGTGATGATCGTGTTGGCCGTCCCGAGGTCCATCGCTATATCCTGGGTAAGGCTGAAGAATCCCATTTGGTTCGGTTGGCATTAGGGCAGGAAAGATGTCGCCGCTCGCGGCGGACGCGCGCGGCCCGTTCCCCGCCGTGGGTGTTTATTTGTCGAAGTAGGCGCGGATGGCCGTGTCGTAGTGCGAGCTGACGCCGAACGCCTGTTTGGCGAACCACTTGCGCTGCTCCCTGGTGGTCTCCGCCCCCTGCTTCCTCACGATGTCGAGCAGGGGCTGGTACTCGGCCTTGCTCGGCACGATGACCACGTCGTTGAAGTTCTTCGCGCCGGCACGGATGAGGCTGATGCCGCCGATGTCGATTTTCTCGATGATGGCCGCCTCGTCGTCCGTGCCGGCCACCGTCTCCTCGAACGGATAGAGGTCCACGACCACGAGGTCGATTTCCGGAATCTCGTACTTCGCCATCTCCTGCTTGTCGCCTTCAAGGCCGCGGCGGCCGAGGATGCCGCCGAACACCTTCGGGTGGAGCGTCTTCACGCGCCCGCCGAGGATGGACGGATAGGTGGTCAGCGCCTCCACCTTCTGGCAGGGATAGCCCTGGCCTTCGATGAACGCCTGCGTGCCGCCCGTCGAGAGGAAGCGCACGCCACGCCCGTGGAGCTCGGCCAGCAGCTCGTCGAGGCCGTCCTTATGATATACCGAGACCAGCGCGGTCTTGATTTTCTTCACATCACTGTTCATGTCTCTTTCCTGGCAAATTGATACAATAGGCTATGGATAACACTCTTTGGGTGTGCAAAGTTAGGCAAATTCCACGACACGCGTTCCACAAAGCCGCAACTTTTTCACGGCGGCTTCCCACTTTCTTTATGCAGATTTCATAACTTTGCAGCTTCAGGAAAAAGAAATCAGCCACACAAGCCCATGCCAACACCCACATCCTCCCCCGCCGACGAGGCCGTCGGCCTGCTCCGCGCCCTCATCGCCACGCCGTCGGTCAGCCGCGACGAGGCGGCGGCGGCCGACATCGTGCAGCGCTACCTCGAAAGCCACGGCGCGGCGCCCCGCCGCCACGGCAACAACGTCTGGGCCGTGTCCGGCCACTTCGACACGGCGAAGCCCACCATCCTGCTCAACGCCCACATCGACACCGTGCGCCCCGTGAGCGGCTGGCGGCACGACCCGTTCACGCCCGCGCTGGAGGACGGGCGGCTCTACGGGCTGGGGGCGAACGACTGCGGCGGCGGGCTGGTGAGCCTCATGCAGGTGTTCCTCCGCCATCCCGCCACCTGCAACCTCGTCTACCTCGCATCGTGCGAGGAGGAGGTGTCGGGCAGGAACGGCATCGAGAGCGCGCTGCCCCTCCTGCCGCCCATCGACTTCGCCATCGTGGGCGAGCCCACGGGCATGCAGCCGGCCATCGCGGAGAAGGGGCTGATGGTCATCGACGCGACGGCCCGCGGGCGCGCCGGACACGCCGCCCGCGACGAGGGCGACAACGCCATCTACAGGGCCCTGGCCGACATCGCGAAGCTGAAAGCCAGCGCCGACGGCGCCGCCCCTCTCTTCCCGAGGACGAGCGAGCTGCTCGGCGCGGTACGCACGTCGGTCACCATCATCCATGCCGGCACGCAGCACAACGTCGTTCCCGACACCTGCACCTTCACCATCGACGTGCGCACCACCGAGCAATACACCAACGAGGAGGCGTTCCACATACTTGAAAGCCAGCTGGCGAGCGAGCTGCACGCGCGCAGCTTCCGCCTCGGGTCGTCAGGCATCCCCCGCTCCCACCCCCTCGTGCGGCGGTGCGTCGAGCTGGGCATGGTGCCGTTCGGCTCGCCCACCCTCTCCGACCAGGCCCTCATGCGCTTCCCCTCGCTCAAGCTCGGCCCCGGCGACTCGGCGCGCTCGCACACGGCCGACGAGTACATCCGCCTGTCGGAGATAGACCACGCCATCCGCACCTACGAGCTGCTCCTCAGCCAGTTTTAGTCCGCGCGGCGCTACGCAATCCAGCAGCGCTCGATGCGCGCCACCTTGCCGTCCCTCAGCATTACCTCCGTGTTGATGGGCCCGAACTCACGGGATATGTCCTCCGGCCCCTCCAGGTATTGCCGCACGCCGGCCGTGACGGTCTTCGGACTGTCGAGCGGCGATTCGTTCCCGTAGCCGTCGGAGACGGTCAGGTCGTCCGACAGCGGAAGCGTCACTGTCCCCACCTTCGTGTAGAGCTCGTAGCCGTTTTCCACCTGGGTGAAGTAGTAAGTCCCGTCATCGCTCTTCACGAGCTGTGCGCCGTCATCAGGATTCCCGTTCACATACACAGAGACGGACTTCACGAAGCGCGCCGTGCCCTTGTCCTCGATGTCGTACACCTTGACGCTGTCCACCTCGACGCTGTCCACCACGCAGGCGTTGCCGTCGTACACGATGGTGTCGCCCGCCACCAGGCCTTCCACCGCCGCCGCGTCGTAACGGTCGGCGCTATACACCTCCAGCTTCAGCGTGCGTGCGCTCCAGTCGAAGTCGTCCACCGTGAACGCCGCCGCCAGCGTGTCGTTCGTCAGGTTGCCGAGGTCGGCGCGCGGCGGCAGCGGCGCCACCCTCCTGCATCTGCCGCCCGGCGGAGCGCACTCGGCCGGGGTGTTGGGGATTGTGTCGGTCTCCGTCTTTCCTTGCTTTCCGCCCGACGGCGTGCACGCCACTGCGGCGGCCGCGGCGAATGCCACGACGACGTGCAGCCGCAGGATCCGTTTCTTTTGTTCCATGGTTTTTTGTGGATGTTCGTTGCCGCCTCGGCCGTGTCCGCCGGCGGCTTGGTGAATGAATCTGTTGCAGATGAACCGCTATTCGGCGTATTCTCCAAATTTTTCGCCCGAAATTTTCGCCCCGCCACGTTCTCTCCGTGCGCCCTTGTTCTTGGCGTGGCGGGCGCGTCCCGTCTTGCCGTCGGGAAACGGCCTCAGGCGTCGCCGCCGACGGTCTTCAAATACTTGAAAGACAGACGCTTGAAAGCCGCTGGAAAAACACTGCGGAGGGACTGGGAAACGTCCGCGGAGAAAAATGTTTTCGTCCGCGGACAAAATTATTTTTCTCCGCGGAGCGCGGGGGAAAACACTGCGGAGGTTTCCGGAGCGGTTTTCCCGCGGCCGATGGCAAGTGCCAAGCGACTAAGAATCAGAGAGAAAGAGCAAGCAGCAGGAGGAGGCGCCTACCGCACCCACGCCTCGGGGTTGAGGCGGGTCGTCTCCTGCCGGAGCTGGAAATGGAGGACGGTGTTGCCGTGGTCGTCCTTGCCGACAGTTCCGAGCGCCTGGCGCGTGGCAACCTGCATGCCCTTGTTCACGCTGACGGACGAAAGGCCGGAATAGACGGAGATGTAGCTGCCGTGGCGCACCATGACGATGTACTGGTCGCCGTACTGGAAGACGGACGAGACGGTGCCGGCGAACACGGCGCGCGCCATGGCGCCCTGCTGCCCGCGGATGTCGATGCCCTTGTTGTCGAGCGTGACGTGGTTCAGCCCGGGCACGGTGTAGCGGCCATAGCGCCCCACGACGGAGTAGCTGCCGGTGATGGGCATGGGCAGCCGGCCCTTGTTGGCGGCGAACGACGAGGAGAGGCGCGTGTCGGCCTCGGCCTCGGACTTCCAGGCCACGCCCGCCTCGGCTTTCTCGGCGCGCGCCGCCTCCTTCTCGGCCGCCTTGATTTCGGAGCTGGCCTCCTTGGCCGCGCTGGAGGCACGGCGCGCCTCGGCGCGCGCCGCCTCCTTCTCCTCCCTGCTCCGCGCCTGGCGGGCGGCTTCCTCGGCGCGCTTCCTGTCGGCCTCGGCGCGCTCCTTGGCCGCCCTGGCCTCGGCCAGCCGCCGCTCGCGCGCGATCCGCGCCGCCTCGGCGCGCTTGCGCTCCTCTTCGGCCTTGCGCCTGCGCTCGGCTTCGGCGCGCCGCTTGGCTTCGGCTATCTCTTCCTGTATGATTTTCTCGATTTGCGCGTCGATGGCGGCCTCCTTGCGCTGGTAGTCCTTGATTTGCTGCTGCACGGTGGCCAGGTTCTTGTTGAGGAAGGCCACTTTTTGCTGGCACAGCCCCTTGTCGGCCTCCAGGCGCCGGCGCGCGCTGACCATGGCCGCCCTGTTGGCCTCGAGGCGGGTCTTCGCGTCGAGCAGCTCGTTCTGCTTGCGGCGCACCTCCGCCTGCTTCTCCTTGATCATCTCGCCCTGCGCGCGCTGGAAGGCGGAATACTCGCGGACGTAGCGCGCGCGCCGCAGCATCTGCTCCAGGTTCTTGGCGGAGAAGACGAACATGAGCTTTTCCTGCACCGTCTTGTGGCGCTGGAGGTAGACGAGGGCGCGGCGGTACTTCGACTTGCGGTCGGCGAGCTCGGCCTTCAGCCTGTCGAGCTCGCGCCCGAGGGTGTCGATGCGCGAGGCAAGGCGCTGTATGTCGGCATTGAGCGAGTCGATGGACTTTTGCTGCCGCCCAATCTGGTGGTCGAGAATCAGCACCGAGTCGAGGCTCTGGCGGATGTCCTTGTTGAGCTGTGCCGCCTGCTGCTGCGACTGGCGGCGCGCACGCTGCATGGCCGTCTGCTCCTGCTGCAGCCTCCGCTTGCGGTCGGTGGGGGTGGTGGCGGCGGTGCTCGTCGTCCGGCTGCGCGTGGCGGTGGCGCGCCTGGGGCGTTGCGCCACGGCGGACAGGACGGCGCAGGACAGGAGCAGGAGGACGAGGAGGCGTTTCATGGGCGGCGCTGCTTACTTGACCAGGGCGTGGAGGATTCGCTCGGGGTCGGCCTTGGTGTATTTTGAGGGGGCTTTCGTCCGCGCCGCCCAGTCGGACGAGGCGCGCACCGACGAGAGGGAGAAGGTGAGCGACGCCTGCCGGCGGCCCATGACGAAGGACATGACCATGCTGCGCGGGAAGCGCTTGTTCTCGAACTTGTCGAAGTCGGAGTAGTCGAACGAGAACTGGGCGGTGCTGTCGGAGTTGCTGGTGATGGACGTGCGGTTGAGCGTTCCCGACGGGGCGGTCGTGAAGAACGTGTAGCGCAGCATCCTGTCGCGATAGGCGAGGTTCACCGCCCCCTGCGGGGCGGGCGCCGCGCCGTGGTCGCCAGTGATGGCGAAGGCGTCGGCCGCGGGGGCGGCGCGCCCGGGCTGGAACATCTCGTTCCAGAAGAGCGACTGCAGGGTGTTGAAGTCGATGTTGGCGCGCCGCAGGAACGGCACCTCGCTGTAGGGGACGTCCACGTACTGCTTGTTGATGCGGTCGATGATGAGCACGCGCGTCTTGCTGAACTCCATGCGCCCCACCTCGGCGATGCCGACAAGGGGGTCGACGAGCGAGAGCTGGATGACGTTGTCCTTGCGCATCCGGAGCGAGCCCGTGGTGCGGATGGACTTGCCGCCCATCTGCATCTGCACGCGCACCCTGGCCACGAGGTTCTTCTCGTCCACGGCGTTGGCGCAGACGGTCTGCACGTAGCTCGACGCTGAGAAGGCGGCCTGCACGGCCGGCGTGCCGGCCGCCTCTCCGCCCGCCGCCCTCCGCTGCGAGCCGCAGGAGGCGAGGAGCAGGCAGAGGGCGCAGGCGGCCGCGGCGAATGGGCGTGTGCGTTTCATTTCCTCACGTTTGTGTCCGTTGCTTCGTTCCTTATTGTTTGGGCGCCACGTACCTCTTCCGCCTGAGCTTCTCGTCGATGGTGGCGGAGTCGACCCCCAGCGACTTGGCCTGCTGCCAGAGCTGGACGGCGCGGGCGGTGTCGCCGCACTTGGCGTAGATGTCGCCCGCGTGCTCCACGAGGGTCGCGTCGTCGGGCGCGACGGGGTCGCCCAGCAGCGCCATGACGGTGTCGATGACCGCGCGCGCCTCGGCGTAGCGCTTCTGCTGGAAGAGAATCCAGGCGTAGGTGTCGAGGTAGGTGGGGTTGTCGCCCTCCTTCCTGATGGAGCGCTGCGACATCTCGGCGGCGCGGTCGAGGTCGCGCTTCTGGAGCGACAGGTAGTAGGCGTAGTTGTTCAGCACGAGCGCGTCGTCGGGGCGGTAGAGCAGGCAGGAGTCGTAGGACTCGAACGCGCGCTTGTCGTCGCCGAGCATGTGGTAGAGGTCGCCGCTGATGGCGTAGATGTTGGTGAGGAGCGAGAGGTTGCTCTTGTCGTCCACCTTGGCCAGCCCCTTCTGGAAGGTGTCGAGCGCCTCGCGGTTGCGCCGCTGCTGGAAGTAGCCGATGCCGAGGTAGTAGTAGTAGACGGGGTCGGACGTGTTGTAGTCGACGGCCGTCTTGCACAGGCGGATCATCTCGGCGGTGTCGTTCTCCTGGATGGAGTAGGTCAGCAGCTGGTTGCGCGCGAGGTCGGCCTCGGGGTCGATGCGGAGCATCTGCAGGAGGACGGGCTTGATGGCCGCGGGCGGCAGCTCGCGCGCGACCATGTAGCGGGCGCACAGCTCGGCCATGCGCGTGTCCTTTTGCGGGAGCGCCAGCACGCGGCGGAAGAGCGGCAGCACCTTGGTGGTGTCGTCGCGCTGCTGGATGTTGGTGTAGGCGAAGCTCTGCATGAAGCGCACGCGCGTGTCGTCGTCGATTTGCTCGTTCGCCACGAGCCGCTCCATGGCGTCCATGTAGAGCGAGTCGTTGCCCGTCTGCTGGTAGTAGTTGGCGAGCGAGAGCTGGAGGTTGATGTTGTCGGGGCTGTCCCGCTCGATTTGCCGGTAGACGCCGTAGGCGTCGTCGAGCCTGCCGTTGTCGAGGTAGAGGTCGCCGATGAGCACGCGGTAGCGCACGTCGTTGGGGTATTCCTCGGCCAGTGCCTTCATCTCGGCGAAAGCGCGCTTCTCGTCCTTCATCTGGGCGTAGGCGCGGAACTTCTCCATCGACAGCTGCTCGCTCTTTCCCTCGAGCAACTCCACGCGGTCGAGGGTCTTCACGACGCTGGCGAAGTCCTGCTTCCGCGTGTACATGTCGACGAGCATGAGCAGCACGTCGCTCTTCTGCGGATACTGCTTCGACATCTGCTCCAGCTGGGCGATGGCGTCGCCGTCGCGCTTTTGGCCGACATAGAGCTCCACCAGCGCCTGCTTGAGCCAGAAGTTGCCGGTGTCGATGGCTGCGGCGCGCTCCATCATCCGCAGGGCCATGGAGTCGTTGCGCAGGTGGTGGCCATAGTTCGACATCTCGTAGAGGGCACCGACGAGCCGGGGGTTCAGGGCGAGCGCGTGGCGGAAGAGGGCGAACGCCTCGGTGTGGCTGCCTTTCATCTGCTGGCGCAGGGCCTCCAGGTAGAATGCGTCGGCCTTCTCCTCCACCCCGGAGGGGGTGTCGGACGGAAGCAGCGCGTCCGTCTTCTGGGCCCGCAGGACGGACGGCAGGAAAAAGAGTATCGGGAGTATGAGCGGAAAGACTTGCTTCATGGCTGTTCCACACGTCCTTTTACACGCCCGTGTGCCCGAATCCGCCCGCGCCGCGCTCCGTGTCTTCGAGGGTCTCGACCGGCCGCCAGGCGACCTGCTCAAAGCGGGAGACGACCATTTGCGCAACGCGGTCGCCGTCGTTGATGACGAAGGGCTCCTGCCCAAGATTGACGAGCGCGATGCAGACTTCCCCGCGGTAGTCGGCGTCGATGGTTCCCGGCGAGTTGAGGACGGTCACGCCCCGCTTGACGGCAAGCCCGCTGCGCGGCCGCACCTGCGCCTCGTAGCCGTCGGGCAGCGCCATGAACAGCCCCGTCGGCACGAGGCACCGCGCCATGGGGGGGAGGGTCATCGGCGCGTCGATGTTGGCGCGCAAGTCGAGGCCGGCCGACTGTTGCGTCTCGTACTGAGGCAGGGGGTGGCGCGACTTGTTGATGATGCGGACTTGCATGGGAGTTTTCAGCTTGGCGTATGATTCTTCAGGCTGCAAAATTAGCAATAAAATATTATTTCGCTGGCACGGCTGCGCGCTGAATTACCAAACTTACATTATTTTTGCAGAAATTTTGCAACCAAGAAACATGGGCATGAACTGGCAGCAACTCATCTCGAACAAGCGTTTGGGGCAGGAGGAATTGCACGTGCGCCGCAAGGACGACCGCACGGAGTACAAGCGCGACTACGACCGGCTGATTTTCTCGGCCCCGTTCCGAAGGCTTCAGAACAAGACGCAGGTGTTTCCCCTCCCCGGCAGCGTGTTTGTGCACAACCGCCTCACGCACTCGCTCGAGGTGGCGAGCCTGGGGCGCAGCCTCGGCGACGACGTGGCGCGCCTGCTGCTGGAGGGGCGCCCCGAGCTGGCGTCGTGCCACATCGGCGAAATCGGGGCCATCGTCAGCGCGGCCTGCCTGGCGCACGACATGGGCAATCCGCCGTTCGGCCATTCGGGCGAGCGCGCCATCTCCTCCTATTTCAGCGAGGGGAACGGGCTGCAATACCGGCGCGAGGTGAGCGAAGCGGAATGGAGCGACTTCGTCCGTTTCGACGGCAACGCCAACGCCTTCCGCCTGCTCACGCACCAGTTCAAGGGACGGCGGAGGGGCGGGTTCGTGATGACCTACAGCACGCTGGCCTCCGTCGTGAAGTATCCCTTCCCCTCCACGGCGGCCGGCAAGAAGCACAAGTTCGGCTTCTTCCACGCGGAGAAGGAGATTTACGAGCGCATCGCCGATGAGCTGGGGCTGCGGCCGGACGCGCCCGGCAACGCGTTCCACCGCCACCCGCTCGTCTACCTGGTCGAGGCGGCCGACGACATCTGCTATGAAATCATGGACATCGAGGACGCCCACAAGCTCAGGCTGCTGTCAACGGAGGAGACGAAAGAGCTGCTCCTCGGCTTCTGCGACCCGGAACGCGCCGACCACATGGAAAGCGTGATGCGCCAGGTGGACGACGTGAACGAGCGCATCGTCTACCTGCGCTCCTGCGCCATCGGCAACTTGGAGCGCGAGTGCGTAAGGACTTTTGTGGAGAACGAGCGGGCCATCCTCGACGGCACGTTCGCGGGGTCGCTCGTCAAGAACATCCGCCCGAGCCTTGCCAGAGCGTATGAGGCTTGCGCCAGGACCTCGTTCGCGCGGATTTACAAGAGCAAGGACGTGGTGGACGTGGAGCTGGCCGGCTACCGCATCATCTCCGAACTCATCGACCTCTTCACCGAGGCGGCCATGCACCCCGAGCGCGCGTACTCCCAGCTGCTGCTGGCGCGCGTGTCCTCGCAATACGAGGTCGGCGCGGCGGACACCTACACGCGCATCATGGCCGTGCTCGACTTCATTTCGGGGATGACCGACGTGTTCGCGCTCGACCTCTTCCGCAAGGTCAACGGCGAGAGCCTGCCGATGATTTGAAACATGCTCCGTATGCAACGACGCGCCCCGCGTTCCGTCCTGTCGAGCGGAACGCGGGGCGCGTCGTTTTCCCCTAAGGGCTACACTTTCTCGCTGATGACCTTGTTGGCCCCGCTCGTAATCTTGATGTACTCGGGATGGGCTTTGGCGAACGACTCGATGTGCCGCACATACTTGTCGTCCAGGATCTCGTCGATGGTGATGAGGATGCCCGTCTCCTCCACGTCGCCGAACCCGTCGTTGATGGCCGTGCCGAAGAGCTTCATCGTCGGCGAAAGCGACATGTAGGCATTGACCAGCGGCGGGATGTTCAGGCCGCAGGCGCGCACCTCGTGGTTCAGGATGCGGTAGTCGTCCTTGAAGTTGTCCTCGCAGAAGATTTTCGCGAACTCCGCCGGGTCGTGTTCCAGCTGCAGCGGGTGCATCGGGAGGATGAGCTGGTCCTTGTCCTCGAAATGCTTCTTCAGGAAATAAAGAATCATGTCGCGGCAGCGGCGGTTGTAGCTCGGGTACATGGTCATCTTTCCGAAAAAGTACTTCACGTTCGGCTTGATGATGGTCAGCGCGCCCAGTCCGTCCCAAAGGTTGTCGAGCGCAAAGATGGCTTTCGAGCCGACGCGCGTGGACTGGTATTCGAGCGAGACGAACGAACGGCCCAGCTCGATGGTGTAGGGCATATAGTCGCGCATGAACTTCCCGGAGAAGTGGAACATGTGGCTCGTGGCCAGCACGGGCTGCCCCTGCTCGTCCACCTTGCAGTCCGTCCCGAGGATGTAGCGGTAGCCGCCGATGATTTTCTCCTCTTCGGGGTCCCACACGATGAGCTGCTTGTAGGGATGCTCGCAGGTGTCGAACTCGTCGAGGTCGAGCTCCTTGCCCGTCCCGCCCCCGGCGGCGCGGAACACGATTTCACGGATGCGGCCGATCTCCCTCACCACGTTCGGCGCGTCCTGCCACGTGACGACGTATATCTCGTTGTTGCTCTTGTTCGTGAAACGCAAGCGTTTGTCCTCTGTCAGTTCTGACTTCAGCACCGACACGGGTATCGGCGCAATGATTGTAGCGTCCATCTGTTGTCTTGTCGTAGTCTCTCTAAGTCTCTCTCTTATAATTCATACACGCGGTCCTGCACCCACTTTGCCCACTCGGCAGGGGTCTTCGACTTGTCGGTGAACGTCTGCCAGGGGATGGGCCGGCCGAACGTGACCGTGAAGTGCTTCCCCACGTTCTTGTACATCTCGTCCACCAGGAACAGCATGGCCAGGTTCACTTTCAGGTTCAGCCTCTTGCACAGGCGCGCGATGTTGTAGAAGCGGTCGGAGTTGCGTCCGGAGAAATGCACGGGAATCACGTCGCGGTGGTACTGGACGCTCTTCGTGACGAACGTCTTCTTCCACGGGAGGTCACGGATGGTGCCGTCGTCCTGCTTGCGCGAGCACAGCCCGGCCGGGAACATCAGCACGTTCTTCTCGCTCTTGAACGCCTCCTCCACCATTTTCGGGAAGTTGCGCCCCTGCGAGCCCGTCTTGTTGATGGGGATGCAGAGCGGGGCGAGCCCCCGCAGGTTCATCAGGATGTCATTCACCAGGTACAGCATCCTGCTGTCGTACTTGTGGCAGATGAGCTTGCCCAGCGCAACGCCGTCCTCACCGCCCAGCGGATGGTTGCTGACGATGGTGAAGTAGCGTCCGCCCTCATTCGTGGGCAGTTCGTCGAGCCCTCGCACGTCCATGTCCATTTCCAGGTAGTCGACGCACTCGTCCAGAAAATCGACGCCGTATTTCCCCGCGCTCCGCCCCGTGAGAAACGAGTTCACCTCGTCCTGGTGCAGGATTCTCTTCAACCAGGCAACGACGAATCCCGGGATGTACCTTGCCTTCTTGCCCGCTTTCGCACGGACGATGGCATCGACATCCACCTTGAACTGCGACTCTTCGGCCTGCTCCATGAACACACGTTGATGAAAGATGCTGCAAATTTAGCACAATCTTTTGGTATTACTGCACGACACGCCGAAAAAAGCGACACGACGGCTCCCTGCCGGCCCGGCGGTCAGTCCAGCACCTCGCGCAGCACGCCGAGCGAGCGGAGTTCGGGGAACGACGGCAAGTGCAGCGAATAGTAGGCGTTGAGGACTTCCACGATGCGGCGGCGGCTGGCGCGCGAGAGCCGGAAGAGGTGCATGTTGGCGTAGTCCATCCTGAACATCAGCGGCATGAGCCTCGCCTCCTCCGGCGGGAGGTAGTGCGTGTGGAGCGGGCAGTCGGCGCGGAACGTCCCCGCCTGCAGGTCGAAGTAAAGCCGGTCGGCAGACGCGGGGCGGCTGCCGCTTCCCGCCCTACCCCGCCGCCCGCCGAGGACTGCGGCGGAAAGCTCGTCCCGCTCCAAGTTGGGATAGATGCCGACGAACTTCGTGAGGCGCATCATCAGCACGAGGTGGAAGTTGCCGAACGCCGCGCGCGCGGCGTCGAGCCACCGCAGCGAGTACTCGACGTAGCGGTAGAGCGCCGCGTCGGCCGCCTCGCCCCGCAGCGCGCAGGAGAGGAACTCGGCCGCGAACTGCCCAATCATGGCTTTCAGCGGGTGGTAGGGCAGGTCCGCATAGTTATGGTAGACGCGCACGTCGCGCGCACGCGCCAGCCGGCGCGAGGGGCGCAGTTCCGTCTCGAACTCCACCATGTTGAGCGGGCGCCAGAACGCGAAGCCTTTCGGCGCCGCGCGCCGCCCGCGCCCCACGCTCGCCACGAACGACATCCGCCCATGGCTCTCGGTGAACAAGTCGGCAATCAGCTCCGAGTCGCCGCACCTCACCGTCCGAAGCACCACGCCCCGAATCCGCACCTGCATACCGTCCAGTCAGGCCCTTGCCAAAGCGTGCGCCCCCTTATTTCAAGCCGGCTTTCAGACAGCGGATGACCGCCGAGTTGAAGCCCGCGTGGTCCAGCTCGTTCAGCCCCTTGACGGTCGTCCCCCCCGGCGTGGTCACCTTGTCGATGGCCGCCTCGGGGTGCTGTCCCGTGGCGCGCAGCAGGGCGGTCGCGCCATCCATCGTCTGCAAGGCAATCTGCAGCGCGTCCTTCGGATAGAAGCCCATCTCGACCCCCGCCTCCATTTGGGCGCGGAGGAAGCGCATGACGTACGCGATGCCACAGCTCGCCATCATCATGCCCGGCCCGACGAGCCTTTCCTCGCACACCTTCGTGTCGCCCGTCAGCCGGAACAGCGCCTCCACCGTGGCCACGTCCTCGGCGCTCGCGCCCCTGCCCGCCGCCACGAAGTTCATGCTCTGGCGGAACTCGGCCGCGATGTTCGGGATGCAGTAGAACAGGCGCGCCGACTCGTCGTCGAGGAAAAACGTCCTCAGCCTGTCGGTCGTCACGCCGGCCGCGATGGAGCAGACCACCTGCCGGCCGAAGTCGATGCTGTCGCGAATGCCGGCCACCACCGCCTCCACGAGCCACGGCTTTACGGCGACGACCACCACGTCGGCCCCGCGCACGGCCCTGGCGTTGTCGGCCGACGTCCTGACCGACGGGAATGCCGCGGCCAGCGCGTCGAGCGCCTGCTGCGCGCAGTCGGCCACGGTGAGCTGCAGGCTCTCCTCGTGGTAGCGGCCGGTCTTCACGTCCTCCGCCACCCTCACTTTCTCCGCTGCGGCGGCCTTGGCCCAGCCCCTCGCCAGCGCGCCGCCCATGTTGCCGGCGCCGATTACTGTCACTTTCATGCGATTCCTGTTTTTTTTGACTACAACGTTCTGACTTTCCGCAAAGTTAATGATTATGGCCAGAACGACGGCAGGAATCGGGCGAAAAAGCAGAAAAGATATTCCGCCCGCGGAAGCAGCCCCCCGGCAGACGGCGCGCGGGCGGCACGGGGGGGGGGGGCGCAACCACGGCGGGGGCGCGCCGATCCAGTCGGCGCGCCCCCGCACGGAGATAGAATGTTGGTTGCCGTGTGGCTCTTCCTGCGGCCTACACGATGCCCTGCGCCATCATGGCCTTGGCCACCTTCATGAAGCCCGCGATGTTCGCGCCCTTCACGTAGTTCACGTAGCCGTCGGGCTCCGTGCCGTACTTCACGCAGTTGGCGTGGATGTTCTCCATGATGCTGTGCAGGCGGTTGTCCACCTCCTCCGACGTCCAGCTCAGGCGCTCGGAGTTCTGGCTCATCTCCAGGCCCGACACCGACACGCCGCCGGCGTTGGCCGCCTTGCCCGGCGCGTAGAGGATCTTGGCCTCCTGGAACACGCGGATGGCGCCCGGCGTGGAAGGCATGTTCGCGCCCTCGCTCACGGCAATCACGCCGTTGGCGACGAGCGTCTTGGCAGCCTCCTCGTTCAGCTCGTTCTGCGTGGCCGACGGCAGCGCGATGTCGGCCTTCTCGGCCCAGGGCTTGGCGCCCTCCACGTACTTCACGCCGTACTTCTCGGCATACTCGCGGATGCGGCCGCGGTACACGTTCTTCAGTTCCATGATGTAGTCGAGCTTCTCGCGGTCGATGCCGTCGGGGTCGTAGATGTAGCCGTTGGAGTCACTCATCGTGAGCACCTTGCCGCCGAGCTGCAGCACCTTCTCCGTCGTGTACTGGGCCACGTTGCCCGAACCCGAGACAAGCACGGTCTTGCCCTTCACGCTGTCGCCCCTCGTCTTGAGCATCTCCTGCAGGAAGTACACGTTGCCGTAGCCCGTGGCCTCGGGGCGGATGAGCGAGCCGCCGAACTCCAGGCCCTTGCCCGTCAGCACGCCGGAGAACTCGCGCGTGAGCTTCTTGTACATGCCGAACATGTAGCCCACCTCGCGGCCGCCCACGCCGATGTCGCCGGCCGGCACGTCCACGTCGGGGCCGATGTGGCGCGTGAGCTCAAGCATGAAGGCCTGGCAGAAGCGCATCACCTCGGCGTTGCTCTTGCCGCGCGGCGAGAAGTCCGAGCCGCCCTTGCCGCCGCCCATGGGCAGCGTGGTGAGCGCGTTCTTGAACGTCTGCTCGAACGCCAGGAACTTCAGGATGCCGAGGTTCACCGAGCGGTGGAAGCGGATGCCGCCCTTGTAGGGGCCGATGGCGTTGTTGTGCTGCACGCGGTAGCCCGTGTTGGTGTGGATCTGCCCCTTGTCGTCCATCCACGTCACGCGGAACTGGTAAACCCGGTCGGGGATGCAGAGGCGCTCGACGAGGTTCAGCTTGTCGAACTCGGGATGCTTGTTATACTCTTCCTCGATGGTGCCGAGGACTTCCTCCACGGCCTGGTGGTACTCCGGCTCGTTCGGGAAACGACGCTGGAGGTCTTCCAGCACTTTCTTTGCGTCCATAATTTGCTACGTTGAAGTTGAATGTAAGAATGATGGTTGTTGAAGAATGTCCGTCCTGCAAGCCGGCGGGCGCGCCCCGCCCGCCCGGACTTTTCAGTTCGCGTGGCAAAGATAGCACTTTTATTGAAAAGCCCCGCGAAAACTTACAAAAAACAATCTTTTATGCACAAAATACAACAAAAACACACGTTTGCGCACCGAAAAGTGCGTTTTCGTAGCCAGCGGCGAGACACCTGGAAGCGGGCACAGCCTCGCGCACGCGCGATTCCTCTTTTAATTCCAACGCCGTTTCCCCTCCACGCGACAGTCAGGCCCTGGCAGCAGCCGGGACAGCTCCGCACCCCGTCCACGAAAGCTCCGCGCCCCGCCGCCGGCGCCTGCCCGCCGCGACACCCGGGCCTCCACAGAGGAAAATAATTTCCAAGTACTTGAAAAAATATTTCCAAGTACTCAAAAATATTTTTCCAAGTACTTGGAAATCCCGGCCCTCCGCAAAGGGCGGGAAAGCGGGCTGCGGAAGCGCGGAGCGGGAGGCGCGGAGAGGAGGGAGGCAGGAGGCGGCAGGGGCGCGGGGGCAGAGGGGGGGCGGGAGGCCGCGGGCGGGGCGTTTCCGGGGAGGCGGGAAGGCGGGCTCTGCAAGCGGGAAGGCTGCTTTTGAAGGCGGACACGCCGGTTTTGAAGCCGGGAAGGCTGAAGTCACGGCAAAAAAACGTATTTTTGCGCCATCATCATGCTTCGGCTCGACCAAGACATCAAGTACCTGAAGGGCGTGGGGCCGCAGCGGGCGGAACTGCTCGCGCGCGAGCTCGCGGTAAGGACCGTGGGCGACCTGCTCACGTACTACCCCTACAAGTACGTCGACCGCAGCCGCTTCTACCGCATCGCGGAAATCAACGGCAACATGCCCTACGTGCAGCTCCTGGGCGAGATCCTCTCGTTCGAGTCCTTCGGCGAGGGGCGGAAGAGCCGGCTCGTGGCGCACTTCAGCGACGGCACGGGGGTCATCGACCTCGTGTGGTTCCGGAACGTGAGGCAGATGGCCAGGCTCTACGACTGCCACAAGCGGTACGTCGTGTTCGGCAAGCCGCAGGCGTTCAACGGCCGCATCAACGTGGCGCACCCGGAGATGGAGCAGCCCGCCGGCGGAGGCGACGCGGAGGGGGCGGCGGCCAGCAGCCCCGCGCTGCGCCCGGCCTACAGCACGACGGAGCGGATGAAGAAGCAGATGCTGTCCTCGTCCGCCGTGGCCAGGCTCACGGCCACCCTGCTCCACATGCTCGACCAGCCGATTGAGGAGACGCTGCCGAAGTTCGTCACCGAGCGCTACCACCTCGCCAGCCGCGACGAGGCCCTGCGCAGCATCCACTACCCCGCCGACGCCGACGCGCTCCGGCGCGCGCAGGCGCGGCTGAAGTTCGAGGAACTGTTCTACGTGCAGCTCAACATCGTGCGCTACGCGCGCGACCGCGCCCGGAAATTCCGCGGCTTCGCGTTCCGGCGCGTGGGCGAGGCGTTCAACGACTTCTTCTTCCACCACCTGCCCTTCCCGCTGACGGAGGCGCAGAAGCGCGTGGTGAGGGAGATGCGCGCCGACATGGGCAGCGGGCGGCAGATGAACCGCCTGCTGCAGGGCGACGTGGGCAGCGGCAAGACGCTCGTGGCGCTGATGTGCGCGCTGATTGCCATCGACAACGGATACCAGGCGTGCGTGATGGCGCCCACCGAGATACTGGCCGAGCAGCACGTGGCGACGCTGCGCTCGCTGCTGGGCGGCATGGCCGTCGGCGTGGAGCTGCTCACGGGCACGGTGAGGGGCAAGCGGCGCGCCGACGTGCTGGGACGGCTGGCGGCGGGCGACGTCCACATCCTCGTGGGCACGCACGCGGTGATCGAGGACAACGTGCAGTTCGCCCGCCTCGGGCTGGTGGTCATCGACGAGCAGCACCGCTTCGGCGTGGCGCAGCGGGCGAGGCTGTGGCAGAAGAGCGCGACGCCGCCCCACGTGCTGGTGATGACCGCCACGCCCATCCCGCGCACGCTGGCCATGACGCTCTACGGCGACCTCGACGTGAGCGTCATCGACGAGCTGCCGCCCGGACGGAAGCCCGTGGCGACGCGCCACATGTTCGACAGCCACCGCCGGCAGATCGACGAGTTCGTCCGCCGGCAGGTCGGGCTGGGGCGGCAGATCTATGTCGTCTACCCGCTCATCAAGGAGAGCGAGAAAATCGACATCAAGAACCTGGAGGACGGCTACGAGCAGATTTGCGCCACGTTCGCCGACTGCCGCGTGTCGAAGGTGCACGGGCAGCTGAAGCCGGCGGAGAAGGAGGCGGAGATGCAGCGTTTCGCGCGCGGCGAGACGCAGATTCTGGTGGCCACGACGGTCATCGAGGTGGGCGTGAACGTACCCAACGCCTCGGTGATGGTGGTGGAGAACGCCGAGCGGTTCGGGCTGAGCCAGCTCCACCAGCTGCGCGGGCGCGTGGGGCGCGGCGCCGACCAGTCGTACTGCATCCTCGTGACGGACCGCAAGCTGTCGGAGGACACGCGCAGGCGCATCCAGATTATGGTCGACTCGAACGACGGCTTCGAGATTGCCGAGCAGGACCTGAGGCTGCGCGGGCCGGGCGATCTGGAGGGCACGCAGCAGAGCGGCATGGCGCTCGACCTGAAGATAGCGAACCTGGCCAAGGACGGCGTCCTGCTGCAAATGGCGCGCGACATGGCGCAGGAAATCGTGGAGGGCGACCCCGACGAGGACCGCGCGGAGAACCAGCTCGTGTGGCGCAGGCTGCGCGAGCTGCGCAAGACGAACGTCAACTGGGGCGCCATCTCGTAGCAGCCGCCGCCCCGACGGGCCGCCGGATTGAGCGCGCCGCGTTCCGGCGGCGCATACGGCAAGCCGCCCCGGCTCCCCGCGAGGAGGCCGAGGGCGGCTTGCCCGTTGTAAAAGAAGACACCGTGTTCCCGACGCGGAATGTTTATTCGCCCCGGCGGAATCTCTTCGCTTCCCCGGCGGGGTCACTTCACGGCAATCTTGGCAGATGCGCCGCCGGCCGTGACGACATACACGCCGCTCTCGAAAAACGCCGAGCCCGTCACCTCCTGCCCCTTCGCGTTGTAGACGCGGTAGCTGTCCGCGCCGTCCACACGGATGGCGTGGCCGGCACTGCTCACCGTGAAGGCAGGCTCCGCGCCGCCCTTCGGCATGGCGGCCGACGTGCAGATGTCGGCGGCCGACTTCACTGCGACGGTCCTCGCCTCCAGGCCCTCCGACTCCACCCTCACCACGATGTCGCCCGGCTGCGACGTCGTCCTCACGATGGTCTGCGCGCGGCCGTTGTAGAGCCTGGGCGTGTTGCTGCGGAAGCTCTCCATGTCGTTCGGGCAGGCGTTGCCGCTGGCGAGAATCACGCCCGGACCCTCGACGCTGAAGCCCACCTTGCGCTGCGAGTCGTAGACGACCCGGCCGCCGGCGTCCACGAGCTCCGCCGTGACATAGAGCAGGTCGCTGCCATCCGACGCCACCACGCTGCGGTCGGCCACCAGCCGCAGCGCGACGGGCTCGCCCGTGGTCTCGAGCACGAACGACGCGCCCTCGTCCTGCCCGTCGAACTCCACCGCCCTCAGCTCTCCCGGCCGGTAGGGGACGGAGAACCCGGCCCAGAACGTGGCCGACGTAGGCTTCGTGCCGAGCAGCTCGCCGTTGAGGTAAAGGCGCACCTGCGGCGAGCGCGAGTAGACGTTCACCGCCACGCTCGTGCCCTCCTTGCAGTCCAGTGTCCAGCTCTGGTGCTCGAGCTGCCAGCCCCAGGCCGAGACGCTCATGTAGGCGCCCGGCGGGGCCACCTCCTCCACGGCCATGGTGATGGGCTGGCGGCGCCACACGACGTCGCGGTAGTAGGACTGCGGCTTCTTCGTGCCGATGAGGTCGATGTCGCCGCACCATCCGTTGAACCAGGGCCATCCGGGCGAGAACGGCTGGCTGCCGCTGGTGCGGAACGACGCGCTGCCGATGCCGGCCTCGCCGAGGTAGTCCATCGCCGTCCACACGAAGTCGCCGATGACGTAAGGATGCTTCTCCGCCAGCACCCAGTTCTCCGACGCGCGCTTGGGGTAGGTCTCCAGCCCCACCATCACGCGCTCGGGGTGCGTCCTGTGGTCGCTCTCGTACTTGTCGTAGATGTAGTTGTACCCGCCCACGTCGAGGCTCTGGAACGCCCTGTCGTCGTCCTCGCTCCACGCGTGGTTCGGGCTGTCCCAGGCGGGAATGGCGGCGGTGAGCGCGCGCGTCGGGTCGAGCGCGAGCACCGTGCTGCGCAGGCGCGCGGCGGCGGCCATGCCGGCGTCCGTGATGCGGCCCGGAATCTCGTTGCCCAGCCCCCAGAGGATGATGGACGGGTGGTTGCGGTCGCGCGCCACCATCACCTGGATGTCGCGGTCGCTGAACTCGGCGAAGTACTGGTGGTAGTCGTCGTCGTTCTTGGCGACGAGCCACTGGTCGAACGTCTCCTCCAGCACGAGCATGCCGATGCTGTCGCAGGCGTCGAGGAAGTGCTCGGACACGATGTTGTGCGCCGTGCGCACGGCGTTGAAGCCCTCGCGCTTGAGCAGCGCGATCTTGCGGTTCTCGGCGGCGTCGAACGCCGCGGCGCCCAGCAGGCCGTTGTCGTGGTGGACGCACCCGCCCCGCAGCAGGATGGGCTCGCCGTTGAGCAGGCAGCCCTTCTCCGCCGAGAACTCGACGGTGCGGATGCCGAAAGGCGTGTCGAGGCGGTCCGCCAGCCCGTCCCTCGTGCCCTCCATCTTCACGACGGCGCGGTAGAGGTAGGGGTCGGCGGGCGACCAGCGCCTGGGGCTGGCAACGTCGAGGTCGAACGTGAGCTTCTCGTCGCTGCCGCGCGCCACGCTCACCTGCCGCCGGCCCGACGCCACGAGCGCGCCCTCCCGGTCGTAGAGCAGCACCTGCACGTCGGCCTTCGCCGCCTTCCCCAGCTCGTTCGTCACCGTGGTCTCAACGCGCACGGTCGCCTTCGCGTCGGTCACCTCGGGCGTGTGGACGAAGTTCTTCCACGCGTCGAGGTGGAGGCGCGGCACCTTCAGCAGCCAGACGTGGCGGTAGATGCCCGAGCCCGCATACCAGCGCGTGTTCGAGCCGCTGTTCACGACCCTCACGGCGAGCGTGTTCTCCTGCCCCGGCTCGTTGCAGAATTCGGTGGCGTCGAAGCGGAAGCTCTGGTAGCCGTAATGGTTGAAGTAGATTTTCCGTCCGTTGAGCCAAACGGTCGTCTGGTTGTAGGCCCCCTCGAAATAGAGCATGATGCGCTTGTCGGCGTCCGCCGCGTCGAGCGTGAAGGTCTTGCGGTACCAGCCCTCGCCGCCCACGGTGTAGCCCATCTGGCTGCCGCCCACGCTGCGGCGGGAGAACGGCCCCACGTTGTCGCCCAGCGCCCCGGCGGCCTCCGTCTCCACGCTCCAGTCGTGCGGAAGGTCGAGCATGCGCCATCCGCTGTCGTCATACGCAGGGTCGATGGCCTCGTTCGCCGCTCCGTAGTGGAACTTCCAGCCCTTGTCGATGCAGGTCTTCCTGCCGTCGGCCCGCGCCGTCGCCGCCGTCAGCAGCGCCAGGGCAAGCCCCAAGAATGGTTTCAGTTTCATGTCCAAGTTTTTTTATAGGTTTCAAAAATCAACAGTCCCGTCGCCTCACTCCCCGGCCACCCATCCGCCGTACGCCTTCACGCTCGCCGCGCCGGCGGCGCGGCTGAACGTCGCGCCGTCGGCCTGCAGGGCGTGGACGCCCGCCACGCCATCCTGCTGGCGGAAGCTGCCCCGCACGACCACGCCGCCGACACGGTGCGCACGCTGCGCCGCCATGTCCACCAGCACGCCGCTGAACTCGTAGGTGGAGCGCGCGCCGTCCTTGGCGCGCACGACATAGGTCTTCCCCCGCTCCATCGCCGTGGCGGCGGCGGTCGTCACCACGTAGTCGTTGCCATGGCGGGTCACGGACGCCACCTCGCCCACCTCGGCGAAGTACGCCGCCACCGCCTCCGGCCCGACGTCGAACGGGAGGCACAGCGTCGTGTAGCCGTCGGCCGGGACCGAGCGCTTCAGCACGACGTCGGCATAGCTGCAGGCCCGCACGCACGTCAGGTCGAAGTCCTCGCTCAGCGCGATTTTCTCCGGCTCGCCCGCGCCCACGCACGCCACCGTCACGCCGGCGATGCCGACCCAGTCGTTCGCGTTGTCCGCGCCGGCCGTGACGCCAATCTTCAGCGACTCGCCCGCCCGCAGCGTGCACTCCACGCTCAAGCGCTGCCACTTGCCCGACGTGACGTCCGCGCGGGCGCCGTTGGCCATCAGCGCGAGGCCGCCGCCGTACTGCCCCTTCCTGCTGCCGTCGTTATAAATCTGCCCGCAGACGTAAGCCGACACGACGTAGGTGCCGGGCAGCATCCCGTCCACCGTCTGCCAGATGAGGTCGGCGTTCGTCACGGGCGACCAGTACCACGACTCGATGCCAACGCCCGCATAGTCCGGGCTGTCGAATTCGGCGTTGTGCTTGTTGTAGCCCGCCGCCGCGTCGCTCGCGTTGCGCGACCACCCGAAGTTCTGCGTGCCAGTGGGGTTCCGCAGCAGGAAGGACACGTCGTAGGGCTGCTCGGCCGACGCGCCCAGGTACTTCCCCGCGTCGATGCCGTCGGCCGCCGCCGTCAGGCATCCGCCCGCCGCCAGCAGCAGGGAGAGGCAAATAGACAAGGATGTGTTCATTTCCGCGATTGTTTTTTAAGGTTGCTTTTTCGCCGCAAAGGTAGCCCTCCGGGCACGGGAGGCGGACGCGCCGTCCATCTTTATCATGAAACGTATCGTGAAAACCTTGGTTTGCAACATTTATTCCATATATTTGCAACATCTATCATACTCTCGCACACCGTCCTTTCGATTTCTGCTAACACCATGACATCCGTTCCCGGCATGAAGACACACGTCCCGCCCTTCCTTGGCCACGCCTGCGGCCCGCTTTCGCGCCGCCACCGCACCGCCGCCCCAGCCTCTCCGCACCGCCGTTCCGGCGGAGGCGCGGCGCGCCGGAATTTCCAAGTACTTGGAAAAACATTTCCAAGTACTTGGACGTTTCTTTCCAAGTACTTGGAAATATTTTTTCTCCGCACCGCTCCCCACGCCCCGGCGCACCACGGCGGAAGCCGCAGTGCGGAAGCCGCGCGGAAGCGGCGCGCCGGGGCGGGAGGCAGGGCGGGAGACGGGGCCGCCCCAGCGACCAGGGGCATACCGGCGGTCTGGGGTGCACTGGCGGACTGGGGCATACCGGCGGTCTGGGGCGCACTGGCGGACTGGGACATACCGGCACAGCGCCTGGCGGCAATGGCGGTGGCGGCGGCAATGGCGATGGCGGCATGGGGCTACGACCTCATCAGGCTGCCCACGCAGTCGCAGCTGCCCGTGGCGAACATCCACTGCATCTTCCAGGACTCGGAGGACTACTGCTGGTACGGCACCACGGGCGGCGGGCTGTGCCGCGACGACGGCTACCAGGTCGTCAAGTTCGGCGGTGGCTCCGTCACCTGCATCGCGGAAGACAGGGGCGGCGACATCTGGTTCGGCAGCAACGACGGGCTTTACGTCATCGACAAGCGCACCTACCGGGCCACGCCCGTCGAGGAGCGCGGCAGGGTGTCGGCCCTCATGTGCGACAGGGCCGGGAGGGTGTGGGTCGGCGCGGAGGGCGGCGTCCTCTGCCTCGACGCGGCGACACGGCGCACGCTGCTGCGCGACACGCGCCCCGGGGAGCAGGCCGCGCACTTCTACGAGGACAGCAGGGGAGCCGTGTGGATTCTGTTCTGGCAGAGCGAGATATGGCGGTGCGCGGCCGGCGCGCAGAGGCCCGCCCCCTACCTCACCGGCACCGGCCTGCAGCCAACGCGCATCCACGAGGACCGCCGGCGGGGCGGCTACTGGGTGGCGACCCACAACCACGGCATCGTGTTCTACGACGACGCGCGGCGCGCGTTCACGCCCCAGCCCGCCACGGAGCGCACGGAAGCCCAGCGGCAAGTGCTCGACATGGCCGTGGACGAGGAGCGGGGAAGGGTGTACGTCACCTCGACCGACGACCTCTACCTCTACCGTATCGCGGGGCGGACCCTGATTCCCGACACCACGTCGCTGCCCACGGACCGTGGCAAGAAGGTGCTGGACGGGCTGTGCATCGACCGGCAGGGCAACACGTGGGTGGGCGGGTTCATCCCCACCACGTTCATCCTCTCGCCGTCCGACCGGCGGTTCACGCGCCGCGCCATCGACGAGATGCGGCGGATGACGGGCTATCCGCTCATAGCCGACCGCGTGGTCGCCGACCACGGCCGGCTGTGGATCAGCCAGGGGCGCGTGGGGCTGATGCGCTACGACCTGCAGGCCCGGCGCCTCAGCCGCGTGGACTGCGGGCGGGCCAACAGCCGCACCATCGAGCGCAACCGGGCGGAGGGAGGCGTATGGATTGGCGACGGGGCGACGCTCGCGTCCTTGGCCCCGGGCGGCGGGGCATCGGTCGCGCGGCGGGACCGTTTCACGCTCGACGCCGACATCCGCTTCATCAGCGACCTGGGCGACGGCACGCTGCTCGTCGGGACGCAGCGGTCGCTCCACCTCCTCGCGCCCGGAGGCGGAGGCGCGCCGCGCGACCTGCGCCTGTACCAAGGCGACGCGCCCGTCACCCACGCCGTCCGCGACGTGGACGGGCGCGTGTTCTTCCTGGTGGAGGGCAAGGGGCTCTACGAGCGGGACGCCAGGGGGCGCGTGGCGGCCGTCGGCGGCAGCCACTACAAGTTCACGGCCATCGCCATGGGCGGCGACGGCACGCTGTGGGCCGCCACGAAGCGGGGGAGAGTCTACGCCCTGCACCCCGGCGCGCGGGAGCTCTCGCTTGCCCCCGCGCTGTGCGACGACAACGGCGACTGCATCATCGACATCCGGGTGGACCACCTGCGCCACGTGTGGACGCTGACCGACCAGTACGTGAAAGAGACCAACCCCGTGAACCGGGCGCAGCACGTCTTGCGCAGCACCGACCCGAGGGCGGACGTCTGCAACTTCTACAAGCTGGAGGCCGCCCCCGGCAACCGCGTGGGCGTGGGCGCGGCGGGGGCCTACTTCGAGATGCAGCCGTCGCTCCTGCTCAACAGCGTGGCGGGCGACGGGCGCGCGCCCGTCGTCACGGCCTACCGCACGGACGACAGCCTGCGGCTGCAGCCGGCCGGCCTCCGCACGATTGCCGTGCCGGCCGACCGCTCCAGCGTCACCGTCTACTGCTCGACCAACAGGCCGCCCGTGGCGGCGAAAATCAGCTTCGCCTACCACGTGGAGGGGGACGGCGACGAATGGCAGTACCTGCCGGCGGGCTACAACGCCATCCACCTGAGCAACCTGCCGACAGGACGGCAGGTGCTGGCGGTGAGGGCGACGGACGAGTACGGGCGGTGGACGGGCCGGCAGCTGCGCGTGACCATCGTCCACGCGCCCCGCTGGTGGCAGACGTGGTGGGCGCAGGGGCTGCTCCTCGCGCTCGTCGCGGCACTCCTCTACGCGCTGTGGCTGCTGAACAGGCGCATCCACCTGCTGCAGAGCCTGCAGAGCGTGCGCAAGCGCCTGTCGCTGAAAGAGATTGAGATTGCGCCGGCGGACACGGCCATCCCCGGCAGGGGCGAGGCCCTGCTCGCCGAGGCCATCCGCCACGTGGAGGAGCACCTCGCCCACGCCGACTACAACGTGCGGCGCCTGAGCGAGGACATGTGCATGAGCCGCGCCAACCTCTACCGCCGCATCAGCGAGCTCACGGGGCTGTCGGTCATCGAGTTCATCCGCGACATCCGCCTGAAGCAGGCCGCCGCGCTGCTCAAGAAACATCCCGACATCGCCATCGCCACCGTGCACACGGCGGTAGGCTTCAGCTCGAACAGCTACTTCACCAAGTGCTTCAAGGAAAAGTTCGGGACGACCCCGTCGGAATACCAAAAGGCCACATGAGCTGTGCGGCGTTCGTCCCCGCGCGCTCGCCCGGCGAGCCCAAGCCGCAAGCCGGAACAACACGAAGTTGGAACAATGCAAAAAGCGGGCAGGCTCCGGTGTGGAGCTTGCCCGCTTCTGGTGAAAAGGCCGGCGCCGATTTACTTCACATAGACTTTCTCTGCCGTTCCGTCGGAATAGCGGATGATATTGATGCCCGGGCGCGCTTGCTCGAGGCGGGCGCCGTCGGCCGTGTAGATGCCTTCGACCGCGCGCTGTCCGTCGCCCGCCGCCCCGTCGGCCGCAATGCGGTCGATGCCGACCGCCACGACGGCCGTGTTGAGCGCGTCGAGCTCGTCTTCGGAAACAAAGAAATAGCGCTGCGCCGTTGCGGCGTTGCTATAGCTGAACGCCGCGGTCTGAACCAGCCCGTAGTCGCGCCGGTCGAGATACGTGCTCAAAACCATCGACTGGTCGCCGCCCCATGTGAACCAGTAGGTCTGCGCAGCAAAAGCATCCGCACCCGTCCCTATCGCCACGTCCTTGCGTCCCGGCATAAGCTGGAAGTTCTCCCCCGTTGCCGGGCTGGCCGTCTTCTTCATGGCCGGCGTTGTCCCCGAATGGGAGATATAATAGCCCGTCGCCGCGTTCCTAAGGCGGTAATAGCCCGTGGAGGGGACGTATTCCACGTACCAGGCGGCGGAGTCGTTCAGTTCGGACACATCGTATTTCTTCCACCTCAGGCCCGTCTTCGTGTGGCAGACGAAGCCATCGACGAGGCCAAAGTCCTCGCTCTCGCCCTTGATGTAGTATTTCTTGTTGTCGTCGAAGTTGAACGTGTAGCCCGGCACGCCGTTCGGATAGCCCGTCGTCGGGCAAAGTCCGTCGATGTAGAGCGCATAGAGCAGCGCGCACCCTCCAATATACTGGATGGCCGTGTGCTTGTCCTTGTCCGCCCCGTTCACGAACCAGTCGTAAGAGGCGTTCGCGCCCCATCCGTGCGTGCCGTCGCCCGTCATGAACGTCGCCTCGCTCGTCGTGTTCTCCAAGAAGCGGAGCGTCTTGTTGGCCCAGCTGCCCAGCCACTTGCCGTGGGTGGTGTTCTCACGCGTGTCGGCGCAGCTGTACCAGCGCCAGTGCGTGCCCACGCCCACGCCGTGGCCCGTTTCGTGGATGACCGTGCCGATGGCCTGGTTCCCGGCGTTGGGGCCGATGCGCATCCAGCCGCCATACGAGCAGTCGGCCGTCGGTGTCTGCGCTCCGTAGTTGCCCGTCAGGCGGAATCCCTTGATGGCTGTCCATTCGTTCAGGTAGTCGATGGTTTCAGCGATGGCGTTGCGGCAGCGCGCGTTGGCCTCCTCGGTGGGGGCGCCTTCGTTCCATGTGCCGACGCAGGATCCCAGGGGGAGCGTCACCACCTTGATGGCTTCGCCATAGCCCACCGCGTAGTTGTTGCCGATGGCGTAGGGACGCGCGTAATAGACGGACGCGGGCTTCATGCCCTTGATGTGCAAGATGGTGCCCTTGAGCGAGTAGGACGTCGTCTCGCGGTTGTCGGCGATCGTTGGGTTCGGGTCGGTGCTCCAGCATATGCCGCGCTGCTTGATGGAGCCTGTGAACGCGGCACGCACCAAGCCTCCGTGGGCCGCCGGGATGTAGAAAGACGTATTGGTCGTGACGACAGGCACCGCCCCCGAGCCGTTGGCAACGAAGAAGAGGAGCTGTGCCGTTTCCAGGGCGGCGATTTCGTCTGTGAGTTCGTCGCTCGTCGCGTCGCCGTTCTGGGCCAAAGCCTTGGCCTTGTCGATTTCCGCCCGGAAGTCGGCTGCGCCGTTCTTGCCAGCGTCGTAGTCCAGCTCCATGCTGTTGACAGCCTGTTGCAGGGCGGCGAACTCGTCGATGGAGGCCTGTGCCTCCGCCACAACGGCGGTCAGGTTCTTCGCCGCCGTCTGAATGGCCGTTTCCTCCGATGCTGCCGTGATTTGCTTGGCGGCGTCGATGGCCGTCCGGAGCTTTTCCTTCGCCGTGTTCGACATCATGCTGGCGGTCAGGGCCTCGGCCGTGGCCGCACGGCTTTGCAGCTCGGCCACCACGTCGCCGGTGCTGACCTCGCCAATCTGATAGAGGCGGAAGTTGTCGACTGCGAGCCAGTTGCCCGTCGCCGCCTTGGCGAGAAAACCAATCTCGACTTCGCCGCTGATGTTCGTGAACACCACCGAATAGTCGTCCGGCGTATAGACGGGTGTCTGGTCGCCGTCAGCATAGATGTAAGCGCCCGTGCATTTCTGCGTCGTCGCCGCCTGGTTGTAGTTCTGCGCAGCCACCGTGAGCTTGTACTTTCCCATCGGCAGCGCAACAACCTGCGAGATGGAGGCATCGCCCACGCGGTTGCCCGAGCCGACCCACTTCTCCACGTAGGTGCTGCCCGCTTTCTTCGTGAATGCCGAGTTGCCCTGCGAGGCGAGATCGGTGGACGTCCACTTGTCCGTCCCCTTGGTCTCAAACGACGGGTTCTGGATGTAGCTGGTGCAGTCGAGCGGGTTCTCTTCCGACACATTCTTCACGCGGTAGGCCGCAACCGCAGCACTCAGGGCTTTCTGCGCGCCAAGCACCGCCAGCATGTCGGCCGAGGCATCGTCGTCCACGCCCTTCGCGGCATCAATCGCAGCCTTAAGGTCGGCCGCCCCCACTCCGTCGCCACTGCCGTAGAGGCTCGTGGCCAAATCGAGCCCGGCCTTCAGCTGCGTCTTGTCCACCTGCATGTTCTCCGCCAGCACCTGCACATAGTCAATCAGCAACTTGGCCGAATTGGCAGAACCGCCGCCGGCCGACAGGAAGCCGATTCGCAGCATTCCGCCGGTCGTTGCCGTCAGCGTGAAGGTGATTTGGTCGAGCGTCCACTCGTGCGCAGGATAGCTGGCGACCGAGGACTCCACGGCTGTCCCGCTGTTGGGGATCCACGCGAGCTTCGACGTCCCTGCGGTTGCCGATGCGTCGCCGTTGTACGTCGGCACTTTCACCGTGTACGTTCCAGCCGGGAGCGTGACGCTCTGGCTGTAGCAGAACGTCTGGCTCCACCCCGTGGAAAGAGCCAAAGCCCCTCCCGCCGAGTTCTCATAGCCTGTGGCCGGCACGGTGGCGGCGTTGAATTTTCCGCCGAAGCCAAATTCATACACGCCCGTAATGGTGAAGTCGGCCGTCAGTTCCGGCGTCCATCCCTTGACGGCCTTGATTTCCTGGGTGACCGTGGCCGAGCTGCTCGCCGGATAGTCGAAGTCGGTGTCGAAGCCATAGTTTTCAAGAAGATACTTCGTCACGTCGGTCTGCGCACTCAGGTTCAAGCACACAAGCACCAGTGCAAAAAGACTTAGCGTAATCCTTTTCATTTTTCTGTTAGTTGGTTCTATTGTTTTATTAGGTATGGTGCAAACGTACGAGTTTTAAGTAGAGCAAACGGGGCAAGAAGCGTGATTTTTGGGACACGCATCATGATTTCACGCCGTTTCCCCCGACCGACCCCGCCCTGAGCGCGGCAAAAGGGCAAGAACCGGCGCGCGTCCCTATTCGTCCGCCAAGCCCAGCGCGACGGCCGCCACGCCGGGCAGCGGATTCTGCCGCATGAGGTGGGTGACGCGCAGCTGGTAGCGGCGGTTCGCCCGCAGGCGCAGGACGAGGGGCTGCGACGGCGTGTAGGTGAAGAGCCGTCCGCTCCCGCTTGCCCTGTCGTTCGCGTCATACACCTGGAACGGCACGCGCACGCGCTGCACGGGCTGCCGCTCCTGAGTGAAATAGCTGTTCAGCGTGTCCCCGCCACGAACCACGACGTGGCGGACACGCGGCCCGACCTCCTCGAGCGTGGCGCGCAGCTCCAGGTTGCGCAGGGCGTAGCGGCGCGATGTCCGCACGCCGAGCCGGACACGCACGTCACGGTCGCGCGGCTGCCGCGGAAGCGCGTACACCAGGGTGTCGGCGGCGCGCCAGCCACCGGTCGGGACGGGCTGGACCGTGTCGCACGCGATGGCGGGCAGCTCCGCCGCACGCTCTCCGCAGGAACAGAGCGCGCCCGACAGGAGGGCAATCGTCGCGGCATACAAGCCGCCACGGCGGATGCCGATGCCAAAGAACGGCCTGTTCCTCATTCCTCTCGTGGCGACACGTCCACAATCCGTCTTTTCCCCAAATCCATGGCGCGCGTCAGCCTTGCTGCGGACGCTCCGAACGCGGCTGCTGCGGGCGCGGGCCGCCCTGTTGCGGCCTTCCCCCGCCGTTCGCCTGTCGCGGCTGGCGCTGCCGCTCCTGCTGGGGGCGCGCGTCGGCCTGCGGCTGCCGAGGGCCGTTCCCCGACGCGGCGCGCGGGCCGGGCTTCCTCTTGCGGTTCCTCTTGGCACGGTCGAAGCGGTTGATGTTCTCCTGGTCGAGCAAGTCCTTCGACACCGCCGGCTCGGGCGTTCCGTCCTCCGTGAGCGCGTCGGGCTTCTTACCCTCGCGGTTCATCGTGATGACTTCGAAGGCGCGCCGTGCCGAGATGGTGCGCTCGTTGGCAAGGACGTGCTTGTCGGTGGAGTACGTAATCTGGTGCGACAGGATGTCGGCCTTGAAGAAATAGTATTCGTTGTCGGTGGTCTGCAAGGTGATTTCGCGCGAGGGCAGCCGCTTCAGCGACTCCACATACTGGTCCACCTCGTAGTTGAGGCAGCACTTCAGCTTCGCGCACTGCCCGGCCAGCTTCTGCGGGTTGAGCGACAGGTCCTGGAAGCGCGCCGCGCTGGTCGACACGCTCACGAAGTTCGTCATCCACGTGGCGCAGCACAGCTCGCGCCCGCAAGGGCCGATGCCCCCGATGCGCCCCGCCTCCTGGCGCGCGCCTATCTGCTTCATCTCAATCCGCACGCGGAAACGCTCGGCCAGCACCTTGATGAGCTTGCGGAAGTCCACGCGCTCGTCGGCGATGTAGTAGAAGATGGCCTTGTTGCCGTCGCCCTGGTACTCCACGTCGCCGATCTTCATCTTCAGCCCCAGGTCGAGCGCAATCTGCCGCGCCTCAATCATCGTCTCGTGCTCGTGCGCCCGCGCCTCGCGGAACTTGTCCATGTCCACGTTGCGCGCCTTGCGGTAGATGCGCTTCAGCTCCACGTCGGGCTTCAGGTTGGCTTTCTTCAGCTGGAGCGGGACGAGCCGCCCCGTCATGGTCACCGTCCCGATGTCGTGTCCCGGGCTGGCCTCCACCGCCACGATGTCGCCCTTCACGAGGTCGAGGTTGTTGGAGTTGATGTAGTAGCCCTTCCGCGGCGGCTTGAACTGTATTTCCACGATGTTGCACGCCTGCGCGTTGTCGGGCAGGTCGGCCAGCCAGTCGTAGGCGTTGAGCTTGTCGGTGTGGAGCGTGCATCCCTTTGCACAGAGCCCGCAGCATCCTCCGCCGCACGTTCTATATTCACTCATGTCGTTATCTGTTTTTAATCAGTACTGTCATTTTCAGGGCGAGGTCGAAGAACACGATTTTCGCGTTCCCGTTCTGCCCGATGTCGCGCTGCGCCAGCGCCAGCTCGCCCATGATGCCCGCCACGTTGCGCTCGTTGATGAACGGGGAGAAGTTCACGGCGAACCCGGCCTCCTGCTCGCTCATGTAGTTGAGCTCGTCGCAGTGGAAGTTGTAGACGAAGTTCTCGCGCACCATGTGCTGCGCGTACGCCAGGAGCTGCTTCTGGCGCTCGCGCCCCAGCGCGGCCACCTGCTCGCTCCACTGCTTCATGTCCTTCACCTTGCGCATGTAGGACAGGCGCATGAGCGACACGAACAGCTCGAAGTACAGGCCGTCCTCCGGCCGGTCGGTGATGGCGCGCAGGGCGGCCGTCATGCTGCCCTCCGCGCTGTGGGCGATGCGCTTCGCCTCGGCCGGCAGCACGCCGCAGCGCCCGGCCAGCGCCTGCTCGATGTCGTGCTGCGCCAGCAGCGGCACCTCCACCGTCTGGGTGCGGCTGCGGATGGTTGGCAGCACGAGGTCCGGGCGCTCGCTCACCAGCAGGAACACCGTTTGCAGGGGCGGCTCTTCCAGCAGCTTGAGCAGCTTGTTCGCGCACGCCTCGTTCATCTTCTCCGGCAGCCACACCACGCACACCTTGTAGCCGCCCTGGCTGGACTTGAGCGCGAGCTTCCGGGCAACCGCGTCGCTCTCCTCCGCGTAGATGGCCAGCTGCTGGTTCTCCGCCCCGCTCGCGCGCAGCCATTCCGCGTAGCCGAAATAGGGGTTGTCGAGCAGCAGCCCGCGCCATTCGGGCAGGAAGTCGTCGCACAGCCACGCCTTGCCCGCCTTCTTCTTGTAGATGGGGAACGCGAAGTGCAGGTCGGGGTGCTGCAGCTTCTCCGCCATCGCGGAGTTGCCCAGCAGCAGCTGCCCGAACGCCACCGCCAGCGGCAGCGCGCCGCAGCCCTCCCGGCCACAGAGCATCAGCGCGTGGGGCACCCTCCCCCGCCGCGCGTAGTCCGCCAGGCGCTGCTTGACGCCCTCCTGCGCGATGATGTCGGTAAACCTCATGCCCGCGTCCGTTTCTTAGTAAATCTGCTCCGCTATCCGCCGGATGCTGTCCACGGCCGACACCGTGTAGAAGTGGATGGACGGGACGCCGTGCGCCATGAGCTCCCGGCATTGCGCCACGCTCCACTCGACGCCCAGCTGCTTCATCTCCTCGTCGGTCGTGCACTTCTCCGCCTCCGCCGCCAGCTCCTGCGGGAAGTCGAGGTGGAACGTCTTGGGCACCACGGAGAACTGCGACAGCTTCGCCAGCGGCTTCACGCCGGGTATGATGGGGATGCGGATGCCGGCGGCGCGCGCCTTCTCCACGAACGCGAAGTACTTCCTGTTGTCGTAGAACAGCTGGGTGACGGCATACGCCGCCCCCATGTCCTGCTTCCGCTTCAGCACCCTCAGGTCGAAGTCCAGGTTCGGCGCCTCCTCGTGCTTCTCGGGATAGCAGGCCACGCCGTAGGAGAACGGCTCGCCCGGCGCCTTGATGGGCGTGCCGTCGGCGAAGCGCCCCTCGTTGAAGGCGTTCACCTGCCCGATCAGCTCCGTCGTGTGGGCGTGGCCGCCCGCCTCCGGCACGAAGCGGGCGTCGTCGCGCGCCTTGTCGCCGCGCAGGAGCAGGATGTCGCGGATGCCGAGGAACTGCAGGTCGAGCAGCATGTACTCGATGTCGTCGCGCGTGAAGCCGCTGCACACCACGTGCGGCACCACCCTAACGCCGTACTTCTGCATGATGGCCGAGGCCACGGCAATCGTCCCCGGGCGGCGGCGCACGCGCGAGCGGAGGTACGTGCCGTCGGCACGCTCCGTATAGACGTACTCGCTCCTGTGGGTGGTGATGTTGATATGGCGCGGGCCGAACTCCTTCAGCCGGTCGATGGTGCGGAAAAGCCCCGCCGTCCCGTTGCCCTTCAGCGGCGGAAGCACCTCGAACGAAAAGCCCGTGCGCGAAGACCCGCCAATCAAGTCCGATACCGTCATCTGCTCGTCCTTTTGTGGAAATAATATGCAAAGTTAGTTGTATTCAAGGGGATTGCAAAGGAATAATTCGTAAATTTGCCGCCGCTGCCGAAACTCGCGGCGCGGAGAAATTCCGTTTTTCACCCTAAAAAGACACAAGACAATGACACGAGCCATCATTACGGTCGTGGGCAGGGACGCGGTGGGCATCATCGCCAAGGTCTGCACCTACCTCGCCGACAGCGGCATCAACATCCTCGACATCTCGCAGACCATCGTGCAGGGATTCTTCAACATGATGATGGTGGTCGACATGTCCGGCTGCAACAGGCCGTTCGGCGCCGTGGCCGACGAGCTGGCGCAGCTGGGCGAGCAGACGGGCGTGCAGGTGAAGTGCCAGCTCGAGGACATTTTCAACAGGATGCACCGCATCTGACCCGCATCCACAACACCGAGAGCCATGATCAACCTCAGCGAAGTGTTCGAGACGAACAAGATGATCGAGCGCGAGAACCTCGACGTGCGCACCATCACCATGGGCATCAGCCTGCTCGACTGCGCCGACGGCAGCCTCGACGCCTGCTGCCGGCGCGTCTACGACAAAGTCACCACCCTGGCGCGCGACCTCGTCCGCACCGGCGAGGAAATCGCCCGCGAGTTCGCCATCCCCGTCGTCAACAAGCGCATCAGCATCACCCCCGCCTCGCTCGTCGGGAGCGCCTGCTGCCGCGCGCCGGAGGACTACGTGCAGATTTGCCGCACGCTCGACCGCGCGGCCAAGGAGGTGGGCGTCAACTTCCTCGGCGGCTACAGCGCCGTCGTGTCGAAAGGCACGACCCCCAGCGACGAGCTGCTCATCCGCTCCATCCCCGAGGCGCTGGCCTCCACCGAGCGCATCTGCGCGTCGGTGAACGTGGGAAGCACCAAGACGGGCATCAACATGGACGCGGTGCGGCTCATGGGCGACATCGTCAAGCAGACGGCCGCCCTCACCCGCGGGCAGGACTCGCTCGGCTGCGCCAAGCTCGTCGTCCTCTGCAACGCGCCCGACGACAACCCGTTCATGGCGGGGGCGTTCCACGGCGTGAGCGAGCCGAACGCCGTCATCAACGTGGGCGTGAGCGGCCCGGGCGTGGTGAAGTACGCCCTCGAGCAGATGGACAAGGACGGGGAGAAGGACTTCGAGACGCTGTGCGAGACCATCAAGAAGACGGCGTTCAAAATCACGCGCGTCGGGCAGCTCGTCGCCCAGGAGGCGGCGCGCCGCCTCCGCATCCCCTTCGGCATCATCGACCTCTCCCTCGCGCCCACGCCCGCCGTCGGCGACTCCGTGGCCGACATCCTCCGCTGCATCGGCGTCGAGCACGCCGGCGCGCCCGGCACGACGGCCGCCCTCGCCCTGCTCAACGACCAGGTGAAGAAGGGCGGCGTGATGGCCTCGAGCTACGTGGGCGGCCTCTCCGGGGCGTTCATCCCCGTGAGCGAGGACCAGGGCATGATTGACGCGGTGGACGCCGGCGCGCTCACCATCGAGAAGCTCGAGGCCATGACCTGCGTCTGCTCCGTGGGGCTCGACATGATCGCCATTCCCGGCGACACGCCCGCCGCCACCATCAGCGGCATCATCGCCGACGAGTCGGCCATCGGCATGGTCAACCAGAAGACGACTGCCGTGCGCATCATCCCCGTCGTGGGCAAGCAGGTGGGCGACACCGTGGAATTCGGCGGGCTGCTCGGACACGCGCCCGTCATGCCGGTCAATCCGTTCGCCTGCGACCGCTTCGTCTGCCGCAAGGGACGCATCCCCGCCCCCATCCACTCGTTCAAGAACTGACCGCCGCTTTCCACACAACCCGCTCACGGCGAGATGTTTAGCGGGGAGGCCACACAGGTCTCCCCGTTCTGTTTTGTCCGTCGCCAGAACCTCCGCGGAGAAAAATATTTTTGTCTGCGGACGAAATACATTTCCTCTGCGGAGCGCAGGAATTTTCTCTGCGGAGGTTTCGGAGGCTCCTCCGCAGTGTTTTTTTGAGGCAGGACAACGCCAACATTATCAACGGCTTGCACCGATGCGGCGGCCGCCGTGTCCCTGCAGCCCGGACGGCCCCGCCCTCCGCCCACACGCATATATATATTAAGGAAGCAGCCGCCACCGCATGAAGGAGGCAACCGCCCCGCGCGCGCAAGGACGTTGCCGGGATTTGCCCGATGCGCTCCCGGCAAAAACGCCAAGCCGCCATCCCTGGCGGAGCGGCACGGCGCGTGCGGGAGAAAGCCGCCCGCCGCAATCCCCGGATGGCGGGAGAGGACGCCGGAAACGCCCTTTTTCCCGTGGTATTTGCTGCGGATGCGGGAAATACCACGCCCGCGGCAGTGCGGAGGAGTGGAATACTTCCTATTTTTGCACTGAAAATTCCACCCGCCCCCCGCATGCCTTTTTGAGGGAGAAGGACGGAAGCATGTCGCGGCGGCACACACGCTCCGAACGGCAACCTTATTTTATCCACTATAACAACGACGTTATGAGAAGACAACTACTACGACAACCGACTTCCGGCGGGCGGTCCGCGGGAAGAGGCTGGCCGCTCCTGCTCGCCATGGCGCTGGCCGCGCTGTGGGCCGCGCCCACGCAGGCCGCGGACTACGGGCTGTACGTTTGCGGCGTGCAGGTGACCGACGAGAACAAGGACGACCTCTCCGTCATCGACGGCGTGACAGTCGACGAGGCGAAGGGCGGCGCCGCCACCTACGACCCCGCCACCCAGACGCTGCACCTCAAGAACGCCCGCCTCGAGCAGCCTGGCGACGACGCTTGCATTTGGAACGAGAGCATATCCGGGCTGGCCGTCGAGGTGGAGGGAGCGTGCGTGATGGAATCCAAGGAGTGTGGCATTTCCATGAGTGCACCCACCACAATCACAGGGAAGCCCGGGGCCGAAGCGCCCTCGCTCGGCATCACTTCTTCCGACAACTGCGGCATTTACGTGTACAACGCCGCGTCCTGCACCATCAGCGGCCTCGACCTCACCGCCACGGGCGAGTGGGGAATCGCGGGCGACGACGGAACGAGCGAGGCCCTCGCCATCGAGGACGCCACCGTGCGCGCCACGGGCAGGCAAGGCAGCATCTGCGACTTCGCGTCGGTGACGAGCGAGGGCTGCAAGCTCGTCACGCCCGAGGGCGCGTGGCTCTTCAACGGCACGCTGGTGGGAGAGGACGACCAGGTGGTGACCAGCGAGGTGCTCATCAGCAGGGCGTACGGCCTGTTCGTTTGCGGTGTGCAGGTGACCGACGAGAACAAGGACGACCTCTCCGCCATCGACGGCGTGACGGGCGGCGCCGCCACCTACGACCCCGCCACCAAGACGCTGCGGCTCAAGGACGCCGTCATCGAGCCGACGGGCAACGGCACTTGCGTCGGGAACAAAAGCGTGGACGGGCTGACCATCGAGGTGGAGGGGGAGTGCAGGATGACATCCGACAACAACAGGAACGCCCTTCTTATGGAGGCGCCCACCACCATCACAGGAAAGTCCGGGACGGGAGTGCCCTCGCTCGGCATTGCGGCTAAGGACATGGTCAGCGTTTTCGTGTACAAAGGCACGTCCTGCACCATCCGCGGCCTCGACCTCACCGCCACGGGCAAGTATGGAATCTCGGGCTACGACGGAACGAGAGAGGCCCTCACCATAGAGAACGCCACCGTGCGCGCCACGGGCGAGAATGGCAGCATCTGCCACTTCAAGTCGGTGACGCTCAAGGACTGCCAGGTCGTCACGCCAGCGGGCGCGGCGTTCATCAATGGCACGCTGAGAAAGGACGGCAAGCTGGTGACCGAGGAGGCGGTCATCCTCCCGGACACCGCCGTGGGCATCGGCACGACGGCCAGCGACGCGCCACGCCGCGAAGGCACTTACACGCTCTCGGGCGTGCGCCTCGCGACCCCGCTCGACCAGCTGCCGCGCGGCATCTATGTCGTGGACGGGCAGAAGGTGGTGAGGAAGTGACCGCATGACGGCATGACGGAGCAGGCACGGCACCGTGCCTGGCCGCCAAACGCAGGGCCGCCCCTCTCTCCCGATGGAGACGGGGCGGCCCTTTCTGTTGCCCGGAAAGCCACCGGCGGGGTTGGAAGACCGTCCGGCCTGGGCCGTCCGCAGCCCTCCCGCTCGCAGCGTTTAGCAATGTTTAACAGCCCGGGCGGACAAAATCAACGGATTTTAACTACATTTGCCACCGAAGCCGCCCGCGCTGTGATTGGACGGACCGGAGAAGCACGCGCGGCGGCGTGATTCGGAACTTTTTACTCACCATTCAAACAAAAAAACAACACCACCATGAAGAAACTGCTACGACATTTGTCTTCCTGCGGGCAGTCCGCCGGAAGAGGCTGGCCGCTCCTGCTCGCCCTGGCGCTGTCCGCGCTGTGGGCCGCGCCCGCGCAGGCCGAGTACTACGCCCTGCGGATTTGCGGCGTGCAGGTGACCGACGAGAACAAGGACAAGCTGTCCTCCTCCATCCTCGGCGTGAAGAGCGGGACGGTCACCTACAACCCCGCGACCAAGACGCTGCGGCTCAAGAACGCCCGCCTCGAGACGGGCGACCAGTGCATCGAGAACGCAGGCGTGGACGGTCTGACCGTCGAGGTGGAGGGGACGTGCCGGATGACGTCCGACTACAGGAACGGCATTCTCCTGGATGCATCCACCACCATCACGGGCGTGGAGGGGACTGCGGCCCCCTCGCTCGTCATTTCTGCCTCGAACGCCGGTGTCTGGGCGCGCGACGGCACTTCCTGCACCATCAGCGGCCTCGACCTCACCGCAAAGGGCGCCTATGGCATCGCGGGCAACAACGGCCAGACCCTCTTCATCAAGGACGCCACCGTGCGCGCCACGGGGACGTGGGGCAGCATCTGCGACTTCTCGTTGGTGACGCTCGCGGGCTGCTATGTGCTCACGCCCGGTGGCGCGGCGTTCCACAACGGCACGCTGAGCAAGGACGGCGGGACGGTGACCGCCGAGGCGGTCGTCGGCAAGAAGTATGACCTGAAGGTTTGCGGCGTGCAGGTGACCGACGCGAACAAGGACGACCTCTCCGCCGTCTCCGGCGTGACGGGCACCGCCGCCTACGACTCCCACGCCAACAAGCTGCGGCTCAAGGGCGCCACCATCAAGTCGTCGAGCATCGCTTGCATCCAGAACAGCATAGCCCGTCTATCCATCGAGGTGGAGGGGAAGTGCAAGATGGAATCCAACGCGATTTGCATTTACATGGACGCATCCACCATCATTGAAGGAAAGTCCGGGGCTGTAGCCCCCTCGCTCGTCGTTTCTTCCGGCAACTGCGGCGTTTACGCGGGCAACGGCGCTTGGTGCAACATCCGCAGCCTCGACCTCACCGCCACGGGCAGGTGGGGACTCGCGGGCAACGACGGAAAGAGCGAGGTTCTCGCCATCAAGGACGCCACCGTGCGCGCCACGGGGACGGAAGGCAGCATCTGCGACTTCAAGTGGGCGAGCCTCGACGGCTGCTATGTCTTCACGCCCGAGGACGCGGCGTTCGACGGCGGCACACTGAAAAAGGACGGCGAGGTGGTGACCGGCGAGGTGCTCATCGGCAAGAAGTATGACCTGAACGTTTGCGGCGTGCGGGTGACCGACGCGAACAAGGACGACCTCTCCGTCATCGCCGGCGTGAAGAGCGGGACGGTCACCTACAACCCCGCGACCAAGACGCTGCGGCTCAAGGACGCCGTCATCGAGCCGACGGGCAACACCGCTTGCATCGAGAACAAATACGTGGACGGGCTGACCATCGTGGTGGAGGGGAAGTGCAGGATGGAGTCCAGTGACGGGACTTGCGTTGACCTGTCCGTATCCACCGTGATCGAAGGAAAGTCCGGGGCTGAAGCGCCCTCGCTCGTAATTTCTACCGGAGGCTACGGCATTCATCTGGATTCCGACAGTCACAACGCCATCAGCGGCCTCGACCTCACCGTCACGGGCAAGTGCGGAATCACGGGCAGCTGGGCAAACGGCGAAGGATTCCTCAGCATCAGGAACGCCACCTTGCGCGCCACGGGCGAGGAAGGCAGCATCCGATTAATCCCGAGTTTGTGGCTCACGGACTGCCAGATCGTCACGCCCGCTGGCGCGGCGCTCATCAATGGCACGCTGAGAAAGGACGGAGAGCGGGTGAAAGACGTGCTCATCCTCCCGGACAGCCACCCGTCCGTGGGCATCGGCACGACGGCCGGCGACACGCCCCGCCGCGAGGGCGTCTACACGCTCTCGGGCGTACGCCTCACGGCCCCGCTCGACCAGCTGCCGCGCGGCGTCTATGTCGTGGACGGGCAGAAGGTGGTGAAGAAGTAACCACACGACGGAGCAGGCACGGCACCGTGCCTGGCCGCCACACGCAGGGCCGCCCCTCTCTCCCGATGGAGACGGGGCGGCCCGTTGTGTTTGCTTGGAATACAATCCGACGGGGTTTGGAAGCTCTATATACACGCCTCTCTTTATCTTGTTATCTTGTTATCTTGTTATCTTGTTATCTTGTTATCTTGTTATCTTGAACTCAAGAAAAGGGATACGCGTTCTTTGTCAAGTTATGGAATTCTATTATTTTTGCGTTACGGAATCAACCTGCCTCGAGACACATGAATGAGAGTCAAAAGAAATCTATCATCCAAGAGAGGACAGACCTTCCCGGACGACTGGGACTTTGAGGGGACGGTGAGCGAGAAATACAAGCAGATAGGCAACGCCGTGCCCGTCAACCTTGCGTGGGCGGTGGGACGTTCCCTGATTCACCTACTCAACGACATCCAGCGGGCATGCCCGACAGAGGCGCACGACTGCACGGATGCCGTCGGCAGAATCATTGCAAGCCATGCGCTAATGCAGCAGTAGCCGTTTTGCCGCGCCGAAAGGCCTTTTTTACGCGCGCAGGAATAAATCAAGAGGAAAAAAGCCGTAATTTTGCAGCCGCAACAAACACACTGGGGCAAGCGGCGGATGGCCTTGGCGGCGCGCCCCACCTACACGGCACAATGAGAATCATTCGTTTCTTGAAAAACTGGACACTGCCCGTGTCCATCGCCGCCGGCACGGCACTCTACCTCCTGTTCCGCTTCACGCCGCAGCTCGACGCGGCGGGCGACGCGCTCAGCCCCGTGTTCGACGTGGCGTTCCCCCTCTGCATCTTCCTGACCCTGTTCGTGACGTTCGCCAAGGTGAACTTCCGCAAGATGCGCCCCGTGCGCTGGCATGGCTGGCTGATGGGGGCGCAGGTGACGCTGGTGGCCGCCAACGTGGGCGTGGTGCTGGCGGTGAGGGACAACGAGGAGCAGAAAATCCTGTGGGAGTCGGTGCTGGCGTGCGTCATCGGGCCGTGCGCGTCGGCCGCGCCCGTGGTGACGGGCAAGCTGGGCGGCGACATCAACGCCATGACGACCTACACGCTGCTGTCGAGCCTGCTCTGCGCGCTGACCATCCCGGCGGTGTTCCCGATGGTGGAGAAGGTGGCGCACGTGACGTTCGCGGCGGCGGCACTGCTGATTCTGCGGAAGCTGGCCGTCGTGCTGCTGCTGCCCCTGCTGCTGGGCTGGGCGGTGCGCCATTACGTGAAGCCCGTCCACCGGTACATCCTGCGCCACCCCGACCTGGGCTTCTACACGTGGGGCGTGGCGCTCGCCATCACGACGGGCATCACGGTGAAGAACATCATGCACGCCCACACGTCGCCGGGACTGCTGCCGTGCATCGCGGCCGCGTCGTTCGCCGTGTGCGTGCTGCACTTCGCCATCGGCCGCGCCATCGGGCGGCGGCACGGCGCGCAAATCAACTGCGGGCAGGGCATGTTCCAGAAGAACACGTCGATGGCCATCTGGGTGTCGTACATGTACCTGAACCCCGTCGCGTCCATCGGAGCGGGCTGCTACGTGCTGTGGCAGAACATCATCAACTCCTACGAGATATGGGAGCAGCGCGCCGGAAAACTGAAAGTTAAGAACTGAAATAGCATCGGTGTCGGCTGAATTGACTACCTTTGCAGGACGTTAGCGGGACCAAGCCGCCGACTCCCCCGAACCCCTTTTATCACGCAAACACACGGACACACCATGGACATCGTACTCAGCGGCATCCGCCCCACCGGAAACCTGCACCTCGGCAACTACTTCGGGGCCGTGCGCAGCTTCGTGAAGATGCAGAACGAATACCAGTGCTACTTCTTCATTGCCGACTGGCACTCGCTCACCACGCACCCTACCCCCGAGGACATACAGAACTCCGCCCGCACCATCCTGGCGGAATACCTGGCCTGCGGCATCGACCCCGACAAGGCGACGATTTACGTGCAGAGCGACGTGCCCGAAACCATCGAGCTGTACCTCTACCTCAACATGAACACGTACATCGGCGAGCTGAGCCGCGTGACGACGTTCAAGGAGAAGGCGCGCCAGCAGCCCGACAACGTGAACGCGGGCCTCTTCACCTACCCCACGCTCATGGCTGCCGACATCCTGCAGCACCGCGCCAAGTGGGTGCCCGTGGGGAAGGACCAGGAGCAGAACATGGAGATGGCGCGCAAGTGCGCCCGGCGCTTCAACAACATCTACCGGACGGAGCTGTTCCCCGAGCCGCAGAACTTCTACTTCGGCAACGAGGCACTGAAGGTGCCGGGGCTCGACGGCAGCGGCAAGATGGGCAAGAGCGACGGCAACTGCATCTACCTGTGCGACGACGAGAAGGTGGTGCGCAAGAAGGTGATGCGCGCCGTGACGGACAACGGGCCGCAGTCGCCGAACAGCCCGAAGCCCGAGGTCATCGAGAACCTCTTCACGATGATGAAGATTGTGTCCGAGCCGGAAACGGTGCAGTTCTTCGACGAGAAGTGGAACGACTGCACCCTGCGCTACGGCGACATGAAGAAGCAGCTCGCCGAGGACATGGTGAAGGTGCTGAACCCTATCCGCGAGCGCATCAAGGACTATTCGTCGAACCGCGAGCTGCTCGACAGCATCGCGCGGAAAGGGGCGGAGAAAGCGCGGGAGAGCGCCGCCGCCACACTGCGCGAGGTGCGCAAGACCATCGGCTTCAGAGTGTATTGAAGCCCAACACGACAAGGCGATGCATACGAGAGAAGAGAAAATGGAGGCGTTCGGGCGACTGCTCGACGTGCTCGACAGGCTGCGCGTGGAATGCCCGTGGGACAGGAAGCAGACGAACGAGAGCCTGCGGCCGAACACGGTGGAGGAAGTGTACGAGCTGTGCGACGCCCTGATGAAGGACGATGCCGGCGACATCTGCAAGGAGCTGGGCGACGTGCTGATGCACGTGGTGTTCTACTCGCGCATCGGCGAGGAGCAGGGACGCTTCGACGTGGCCGACGTGTGCCAGAAGCAGTGCGACAAACTGATTTTCCGCCATCCCCACGTCTATGGCGACGCGGTGGCGGAAAGCGCGGGCGACGTGCTGCGGACGTGGGAGCAGATCAAGCTGCGCGAGAAAGACGGCAACAAGACGGTGCTGAGCGGCGTGCCCGAGGCGCTGCCCTCGCTCATCAAGGCCTACCGCATCCAGGACAAGGCGCGCAACGTGGGCTTCGACTGGGAGGAGCGGCGCGACGTGTGGAAGAAAGTGAAGGAGGAAATCGGCGAGTTCGAGGCGGAAGTGGAGCACATGGACCGCGAAAAGGCCATCGACGAGTTCGGCGACGTGCTGTTCTCGCTCATCAACGCGGCGCGCCTCTACCACATCAACCCCGACAACGCGCTGGAGCGGACGAACCAAAAGTTCATCCGCCGCTTCAACCATGTGGAGCAGCGCGCCAAGGAGGCGGGACGGTCGCTGAACGAGCTGTCGCTGGCCGAGATGGACGCGCTGTGGGCGGAGGCGAAAAACGTTAAAAAAGAAGCGCAATCTGTTAAAAGCCAGACGGAGGACACGACGGAGTGAGAATATGCGCTATCTTTGCAGAAAGGCGCAGGCGCAAGCGCGTTGTGCCGCCAACATTCAAACTCCATGACCAAAGACTGAGAACCATGATGAAGAAACTGATAATCGCCGCCATGGCGGCCTTTCTGCCCCTCTGCGCAAGCACGGCCAGCGCCCAGGGGCTGTTTTCCAAGAAACAGCCGAAAGGACGGCAGGACTTGTCGGCCTACATGCAGGGAGCCGTGACCGAAGAAAGCAGCAAGGTGGTGTTCCGGCAAGTGGTGGACGCGCCGGGAAAGACCAAGAGCCAGCTTTTCCAGAACCTGCAGCAATGGGCGAGCTTCCGCTATATGCCCAACGCCATCCAGGGCGAATGGAACGACGACAACTATTTCCACAACTTCGACTTCGCCAAGGTGCTGACCGCCGAAGCGGGCAGCGGTGTCATCGAATGCCAGGCCGACGAGGAAATCGTGTTCACCAACAAGACGCTGGCACGCGATGCCTCGCACATCAACTACACGCTGCGAATCACGGTGGCCGACGGACGCGTGGAGGCCGTGGTGAGCAACATCGCCTACACCTACAACCTATCGGACACGCCGTCGCGCATTGCCGCCGAGGACTGGATTACCGACAAGGAGGCCATTTCAAAGAAAGGCACTTTCTACAAGGGCAGCGGCAAGTTCCGCGTCAAGACCGTCGACCTGAAGAACCAGCTCTTCAAGGAAATCGGTGAAGCTGCCTCGAAATAAGGAGCGCCCATAGCCGAGGAACACCACCTTTCAGACTGACATGCAGACCGACGACATCGACAAAATCATCGCCGAAGCCCTGAACGAGGGCAAGCAGAAAGAGAGCAAGTGGCATCGTCCAAAGCACGACAAGCGGAATACAGACCGTGCGCGGCGCATTCTGAACGCCGCATTCATGCTGGGCTTCGTGGCCGCCATCGCCATCTACTTCCTGCTGCCCGAGCAGCGCGTGCTGTTCTTCTGCGTCGGCTTCGGCGCATTGATTCTCAAAATCGTGGAGTTCGTCCTGCGATTCATGTTCTGACAGAGCCGGCACACGCGCTCTGTCTTCCTTTACTTCATCAGGAGCAGTTCATGCAGAAGCCCACAAAACTTCTCTTCTTTTCCTTGTGCCTGCTGGTGTTGGGTGCGCCTGACGCGTGGGGGCAGCGCATCGTGGGCGAGCTGGAGAGCAACGCCGACATGAGCATGGTGCCGGGCGACACGATTGACGGCGGCTCGCAGAAAGGGAAAAAGAAAAAGCGCGTGCCCACCGAGGTGCGCGCATGGACTGTGGACCCCATGTTTGGGAATAGGACGGAAACCTTCGTCGACACGCTGCGCCACCAGTTCCAGAACAGCGACCACAGCGAGGGACGAATCGGACAGTACAACACACTGGCCAACCTCGGCTCGCCGCGCCTCTCGCGCCTCTACATGGAGCGTGCAGACAATGAGGACTTCATCTTCGTGCAGCCGTTCGACCAGTTCTATGTCAGCACCGAGCGCTTCCGCTACTACAACACGAAGTCGCCCTACATGAACCTCACCTACAACTGGGGAGGCTCGAAGAACACGGGCAGCGACCATTTCCGCGCCCTCTACACGAACAACGCGGGCAAGCGGCTCAACTTCGGCGGCATCTACGACTACTTCTACGGGCAAGGCTACTACGCCGGCCAATCGACATCGTTCATGAACGCCACGGCGTTCGCCTCGTATCTTGGCGAACGCTACGACTTCCACTTTCGCTACACGCACAACTACATGAAGATGGGCGAGAACGGCGGCATCACCGACGAGAAGTACATCACCAACCCCGAGGGTCAATCGACGCAGTACAAGTCGGACGACATGCCCACCAACCTCACCAAGACATGGGGCAAGCAGGAACACGACATCGTATTCTTCAACCAACGCTACCATGTGGGCTTCACGCGCATGGAGGGCGACTCGACCCACCGCCGCGCCGTGTTCGTGCCCGTCACCAGCTTCTTCCACACGCTGTCGGTAGAGAGTTTCCGCCGCACCTACATCGCCCACAACCGCCCGATGGCGTTCCACAGCTACGACTTCCTGCCAGGCGACTCGGCCAACGACCACCACAAGATGGTGCAGGTGAAGAACCTGTTCGGCGTGTCGCTGCGCGAGGGCTTCAACAAATACGCCGTGGCCGGACTGAACGCCTACGTGGGGCTGCGGAACACGCGGCACACGCTTCCCTCGCTGCTTGTGAGCGGAACGGACTCAACCATCGCATCGGCCCGCTACGACATGAGCGACGTGCTGGTGGGCGGACAGCTCATCCGCACGCAGGGCAAGGCGGTACACTACAACGTGGATGCCGAAATCGTCGTGGCGGGCGACTATGCCGGCGACCTGCGCCTGAAAGGACACGGCGAGCTGAACCTCCCCCTGCCGGGCGACACGGCACAGGTGGCGGTCGATGCCCTTGCCACGCGTGCAAAGCCGAACTTCTACTACGAGCACTTCCACGCGAAGCACGCATGGTGGGACAACGACATGAGCCCCGTCACCCGAACCCGCATCGAGGGGCGCGTCACGTTACCCAAGACGCGGAGCGTGCTGACCGTCGGGATAGAGAACGTCAAGAACTACACCTACTTCGCCAATGACGGGACTTCTGCGACCGCCAGCGACGGAACGGCCATCGTGACCAACAACGCCGTTGCGCGGCAGTGCGGCGACAACATCCAAGTGGTCAGCGCGCGCCTGCAGCAAGACTTCAAGCTCGGGCCGCTCCACCTCGACAACGACATCACCTACCAGACGACCACAGACAAGGACGTGCTGCCACTGCCCACGCTCTCCACCTACCACAATCTCTACCTCGACTTCAAGATCGCGAAGGTGCTGAGTTGCGAGCTCGGCGCTGACGTAAAGTTCTTCACTGAGTACTATGCGCCCGACTACTCGCCCGTCATCGGACAGTTCACGACGCAGAATCCCGGCAAGCGCATAAAGATTGGCAACTACCCGCTCGTCAGCGCCTACGCCAACCTTTCGCTCAAGCGCACGCGCTTCTACATACAATACTACCACATCAACCAGAGCGACGGCCGCTACTTTTGGGCTCCATTCTACCCGATGAACCCCAAGGGCCTGCACTTCGGAATTAGTTGGAATTTCTACGATTAGCCCCCGTTTTCCGCAAAAATCCGCAGAAAACCGAAAAATTCTCCGCGAAACGCTTGGCAGTTCTGCCAAAAGCGAGTACCTTTGCACTCGCAAAAGAAAACAGGGCTGTCCCCGATTCGATTGCAGAAACAAGGTGCGTTAGTTCAGTAGGTTAGAATATCTGCCTGTCACGCAGGGGGTCACGAGTTCGAGTCTCGTACGCACCGCAAGGAAAGAAGGAGTTGGAATCACTCCTTCTTTTTTTGTTTCAGGCAGTTCCACCCGCCACACAAGACAGCCCAAGCCCACAAAAAAGAAACACACAAGCCCTCTGCGAGGAAACAAAAACAAGCACCATCCATGAAAATCGGAATCCTAACGGCCATGGAGTCGGAGCGCGCGCAAATCGCCGCGCTGCTGGACGAGAGGCAGGAAGTCAGCGGCAAGTTCAGCTACACCTGCGGCCGCCTGCAAAACAACGAGATAGTCCTGCACCAGTGCGGCATCGGGAAAGTGAACGCAGCCGTCGGGACGGCGGAGCTCATCCGGACGTACCAGCCCGACTGCGTGATCTCGACGGGCGTGGCCGGCGGCATCGACACCCGCCTGAACGTGATGGACGTGGTCGTCAGCGACCGCAACGTACACCACGACTTCGACCTCACCGAAGGCTGGGGATGCCTGCGCGGCGAAATCCAAGGAACGGGGCGTTTCTTCCCATCGGGCGCGCGGCTCGTAGAGACGGCGCGCAGCCTCAACAACCCCCACATCCACGTCGGCCTCATCTGCACGGGCGACCAGTTCATCACCTCGCGCGAGGACTTGCAGGCCATCAAGGGCTATTTCCCCGACGGACTTGCCGTCGACATGGAAACGGCGGCCATCGCGCAAACCTGCCACATCTACGGCGTGCCATTCGTCAGCTTCCGCATCATCAGCGACACGCCCGGCGCCGACGCGCACGTGCAGCAGTACGAGAACTTCTGGACGGACATGGCCGACAAGTCGTTCGGCGTGACCCGCGACTTCCTGACGCGCCTGGGCGAACAGCCCCACGCCGCAGCCCACAGGAGCAGGCGACCTATTACAGATTAAGAAGAAAACCAGAACCACCATGGAAAAGATTGCGAGTTTCACCATCAACCACGAGCTGCTGAAGCGCGGCGTCTACGTCAGCCGGAAGGACCGTGTGGGCGGCGGCGTGGTGACGACGTTCGACATCCGCATGAAAGAGCCCAACCGCGAGCCCGCGCTGTCGCCATCCGCCATCCACACGATGGAACACCTCGCCGCCACCTACCTGCGCAACCACCCCCGGTGGAAGGAGCGCGTGGTGTACTGGGGGCCGATGGGATGCCTCACCGGCAACTACCTGCTGCTGCGGGGCGACCTCACCCCGCGCGACATCCTGCCGCTCATGCAGGAAACGTTCCGCTTCATCGCCGGCTACGAGGGCGACGTGCCCGGCGCCTCGGCGCGCGACTGCGGCAACCACCTGCTCATGAACCTGCCGATGGCGCGGTGGGAAGCCCGCAAATACCTGGAGGAGGTGCTGCTGAAAGCCACGGACGAGAACCTGACCTACCCCCGGTAGCCGCGCGCGGACACAGCCACGGCTAAGCACAAATGAGTATTCCGATACGCATTCCGACGGAGGAATGGGTATCGGAATCACTTTTTCACACGACCGCTACCCACGGAGCGAGGTGCGGGCGCGGCAAAAACCCACTTTGTGGGTATTGCGGCGGGCGCGGAGAAACACGACCTTTGCAGCGTCAAGAACAACAAGGACAACCCACCCTCTTAACCCGCAGAACCGACATGAAGAAAATTGGCATCGTTTATGGTTCCTCCACAGGAACGTGCGAGTCCCTCGCAGGCGTTTTGGCCTCGAAACTCGGAGTGGCAGCATCGGACGTATTGAGCGCCGGCAGCCTGACCGTTGAGAAAACCGGCAGCTACGACGTGCTCTTCCTCGGGTCGTCGACCTGGGGCGACGGCGAGCTGCAGGACGACTGGTACTCCGCCCTCGAAGTCCTGAAAGTGGCCGACCTGTCGGGCAAGCAGCTCGCCATCTTCGGATGCGGCGACGCGTCCTGCTACCCCGACACGTTCTGCGGGGCGATGGGAATCATCTACAACGCCCTGAAAGACACCGGCGCCACATTCATCGGCACGGGCGTGCCCACCGACGGCTACGACTTCAGCGGCTCGGAGGCCGTCGTCGACGGAACGTTCGTGGGACTTCCGATTGACGAGATGAACGAGGGCGAGAAGACCGACGCGCGCCTCGACGCATGGCTCGCGGCCCTGCGGCCCGAGCTGGCCTGACCCGCGGCGGCGCGGAGCGCGCCCATAGCTTGAGATTACTTTTTAGAATTACGTGAATATATTTGTAAAGCAGTGTTGTAAAAGAATTTTCGAATCTTTACAATAGTCCGGCGAGCAGCATCTTTGTGAAAAGGTGCTGCTTTTCGTTTGCCCCGCCTCCGCCCCGAGCCTGACAGAGGGGCACAGAAGCGCGCGGCGGCCGGCACGCATCCCGCACGAACGCCGCGCCAGGACGGACGGCTTGCGGCGCACGGAAAGCGGAGCCTGCGCGCCGTAAGCACGGGCGCGCCGCAAGGGGAATTTCCGCCCTCCGCAGCGCGGCGGAAATTCCAAGTACTTGGAAAAATATTTCCAAGTACTTGGAAGTTTTCGTCCAAGTACTTGGAAATTTTCTTTCTCCGCACACGCGCCAGCGTCCCTGTGCGGAGCCGCCAGCCCCCCGGCGCGGAGGCGGAGGAGACACGGCGCGGAGACTGCCGGCGAGGGCGGCCAGGCACAGTTTTGTCGCGGGGCGCACATTTTGGGAGCAGTCCGTCCGCCGCAACGCGCGATTATTCGTATCTTTGCACACAAACACGGACACGCCCCGCGGCACACCCCCGGCCCGCATGCCGCGACACTTCCCGAACATGGACACGCTGGACTCCGAACACACACACCGCACGCCCCGCCCTGCCGCCCCCGGCGGCGAGCCGGGCGGCCCCGGCGCGGACGCTCCCGGGCCGCCGGGAGGGAAGGCCGCAGGCGCGGCGCGCGCCGCCGGCAAGGCGCTGCTGTGGGCGTTCTCCGCGCCGCTCGCGCTGATGGCCGTGCTCTCCGTCCTGCTCTACCTGCCGCCCGTGCAGCGGTGGGCGGTGGACCATGCAAGCCGCTGGCTGTCGGAGGCGACGGGCATGGAGGTGAGCGTGGGGAGCGTGCGGCTGAAATGCCCGCTCGACCTGGCGATGGGCGACATGCTGGCGGTGCAGCGCGGCGACACCGTGGCTTGCGCCAGGACGCTCGACGTGAGCGTCCGCCTCCTGCCCCTGCTGCGGGGCGAGCTGGAAGTCGTCAGGGCCGACCTGCTGTCGGCGCGGCTCAACTCGCTGCAGCTCATCGACGCGGCGCACATCAGCGGCCAGGTGGGGCAGCTGTCGCTCAGCGCGCACAGCGTGGACTGGACGCGCGAGACGGCCGTCGTGAGCCACCTGCTGCTGAAGGACGCGAGCGTGGAGGTGGCGCTGGCCGACTCCGTGCCGGAGGACACGGCCCCGTCCGCGCCCTGCAACTGGAAGATACTCCTGCCGAGCGTGCACGTCGAGAACGTGCGCGCGCGCGTCCTGCTGTCCCCGCGCGCCGGCCGCACCTTTGCCGACGTGACGCTGGGGCGCGCCTCGCTGCAAGGCGAGCTGGACCTGGGCAAGGAGCGCTACTCGCTGCGGAACGTGCGCCTCGACCGCTCCGCCTGCGCCTACGGCAAGCCGGGCCGGCAGGCCGCGCCGGGGACGTTCGACGCCGGCCGCATCGAGGTGAGCGACCTGGCCGCCGACATTCCGCAAGCGGCCTACGACGGGCGGACGGGGCAGGCGAGCGTGGAGGTGGCGGGCCTGAGCGGCCGCGAGCGGTGCGGGCTGTCCCTGCGCGAGGGCCGCGGGACGGTGGAGATGGACTCGGCGAGCCTGACCGTCCCGAAGTTCCGCGTGGCGACCCCGGGGTCGGAGCTGACGCTGTCCTACCGCATGGACCTGAGCGCGTTCGACGACCCCGCCGCTGGCAGCCCGGGCACGTTCTCCGCCGAGGCCGAGGGGCGGCTGGGCAAGGACGACGTCGCTCCGTTCGTGGCGGCCTGCCTGCCCGGGTTCGCGCAGGCATGGCCGTCGCAGCCGACGGCCGTCGCCCTGAAGGCCCACGGCAACCTGCGTCGCATCGTCGTGGACCGGGCGCGGGCGGCCATGGGCGGCGCGTTCGAGCTGGAGGCCAGGGCGGCGGTGCTGAACCCCACCGACACGCTGGGCGGCATGGAGCTGCGGACGGCGGCCAGGGCGCGGCTGCACGACGCGGACTTCGCGAAAGGGTTCCTGCCCGAGGAGAGCAGGGGCGCGCTCACCATTCCGCACGGCACCGACCTGCAGGCCGGCCTGACGATGCGGGAAGGCCGCATCAGCGCGGAGGCCACGGTCGCCGTGGGCGACGGGCGCGTCGAGCTGGAGGGCGAGTACGGGCTGGGGAGCGGGGACTACACCCTGGCCGCCAGCGCGCAGCGGCTGCGCGTCCACGAGTTCGTGCCGTCGGCGACGCCCGTCTGCGCCACGGCCTCCGTCACCGCCGAGGGGCGCGGCCTCGACTTCCTCGCGCCCGCCACGACGGCGCGCGCGGAGGTGGCGATGGACAGCGTGCGCGTCGGCGACATCGACCTCAGCCACTCGCGGGCCTCGCTGGCCCTGGAGGGGGGCGTGCTGACCTGCGGCATGGACTGCGACAACCCGCAGCTGCGGACACGGTTCACGCTCGACGGGAAGGTGCAGACCGGGGCCATCGACGCGCACATCGACCTCGACCTGCGGCACATCGACCTGCGGGCCATGGGGGTGGGCGGCGCGCCGCTGGAAGCGAGCACGAGCGGCGACTTCACGGTGAAGTCCGACCTCGACCGGCAGTTCCGGGTCGGGGCCAAGGTGGACCGGGTGAACCTGCTGATTGGCGAGCACCGCATCTCGACCGACACGTTCGACCTCTTCGCCGAGACCACCGCCGACACGACGGCGGCCACCATCAGCAGCGGCGACCTGCGCTTCGACTTCCACGCCCCGGACAACCTGCTCAGCATGGCGGACAAGGCGGGGCGGCTGGCGGACGCCGCCACGAGGCAGGTGAGCCGCCATGAGCTGAACATCCACTCGCTGAAGCAATACCTGCCCGAGGCGACGCTGAGGATGAGGGCCGGGACGAGCAACCCTCTGCTGGGGCTGCTGGGCATCTACGGGCTGTCGTTCCGCGAGGTGCGGGCCGACCTCGCCTCCGCGCCGGCGACGGGGCTGACGGGCAACGCCCACGTCTATGGCCTGCGGGCCGACTCCGTCACGGCCGACTACGTGTTCCTCAGCATGGCGCAGGACTCGGCCTACATGGTGTTCCGCTCGGGAGTGACGTGCGGCGACCAGAAGGCGTTCCCCGGCTTCACGGCCTACCTGAACGGCAAGGTGTCGGCCGGGGAGGCCGACGCGCGCTTCACGTTCTTCGACAAGCAGCTGGAGAAAGGCGTGGACCTGGGCTTCCACGCCCTGGCGGGCGACACGGCGCTCAGCATCAGCCTCTACCCCTCCGAGCCCATCCTCGGCTTCCGCCGCTTCAAGCTGAACGACAACAACTTCGTGCGCCTGGAGCGGCAGAACCGCGTGTTCGCCGACGTGCGGCTGACCTCGATGGAGGACAGCTGCGGCATCGCCGTGACGGCGCGGCCCGAGGGCGGCCTGCTGCAGGACGTCAGCGTGCTCGTCCGCCACCTCGACGTGGGGCGGCTGGCGTCCGTCGTCCCGGGCATGCCGAGGATGGAGGGGCTGCTCAACATCGACGCCAGCTACGAGCAGGACGCCGGGCACTGCCGGGTGAGGGGGACGACGGGCATCGACCGCTTCGCCTACGAGGGCACGCCCGTGGGCGACGTGCGCGCCGACTTCGAGTACACGCCGCTGGGCGGCGACACGCACCAGGTGCGGGCCTCGGTGTTCCACGACAGCCGCGACGTGCTGGACGTGGACGGCACGTACAACGCCGCCGGCAGCGGCAGCCTGGACGCCCGCGTGGCGCTGGCCGACCTGCCGCTCGGCATGGCCGCGCCCTTCATCCCGGATCAGGCGGTCACGCTGGGCGGCACGCTCAGCGGCACGCTCAGCGTGAGGGGACCGGCCGGCAAGCCGGACATCGACGGCGAGCTACTGCCGCACGGCGCGACGGCACACTCCGACATGTACTCCGTGGCCCTGCGGTTTGCCGACCAGCCCGTCGCCATCGCCAACAGCCGCGCCACGTTCAGCCGGCACGAGATTTACGGCGCGGGCGACAGCCCGCTGACCCTGGCGGGGTGGGTTGACTTCGCCGACACGGACAACGTGGACATGAGCCTCAGCCTCTACGGGCGCAACTTCAAGCTCATCGACGCGCCGCGCACACGCAAGTCGGTGGTCTTCGGCAGCATGTACGGCGACTTCTTCGCCCGCGTGAGCGGCACGCCCGACAACCTGAAGGTGCGCGGCCTGGTCAGCGTGCTCGGCAACACGGACATGACCTACGTGATGGCCGACACGCCGCTGTCGGTGGACTACCGGCTGGAGGACATCGTGACCTTCGTGGACTTCACCGCCCCGCCCGACACGACCGCCGCGCGCGCGCGCGCCACGTTCCTCGGCATGGACATGCAGATGGGGCTCATGGTGGAGGACGGCGCGCAGTTCCACTGCGAGTTCTCGGCCGACCGCCAGAACTACGTGGACGTGCAGGGCGGCGGCAGCCTCAACATGACCTACACGCCCGAGGGGGTACTGACGCTGCAGGGGCGCTACGTGGTGAACGAGGGGGAGATGAAATACACGCTGCCCGTGATTCCGCTCAAGACGTTCGCCATCGCCGGCGGCAGCTACGTGGAGTTCACGGGCGACCCCGCGAACCCGTCGCTGAGCATCGCGGCGAGCGAGGAGGTGAAGGCCACGGTGTCGTCGGGGGGCGCAAGCCGCTCGGTGACGTTCAACACGGGGCTGAAGGTGGCCGGCACGCTGGAGAACATGGAGCTGCTCTTCACCATCGACGCGCCCGAGGACCTGAGCGTGCAGAACGAGCTGGCGGGGATGCCGAAGGAGGAGAAGAACAAGCTCGCCGTGGGGATGCTCTGCACGGGCATGTACCTCGCCTCGTCGAACAGCTCGGGCGTGACGGCCAACAACGCGCTGAACAACTTCCTCCAGAACGAGATCAACAACATCGCGGGACAGGCCCTCTCGACTGCCGTCGATGTGAACGTGGGCATGGAGCAGAGCACGCGCGACGACGGCAGCACGCGCACCGACTACGCGTTCAAGTTCTCCAAGCGGTTCTTCTCGAACCGGCTCAACGTCGTCATCGGCGGGAAGGTGAACGCCGACGGCAGCACGGTGCAGAACGAGTCGGGCGCGTACATCGACAACGTGTCGCTCGAATGGCGGCTCGACAGCGGCGGCACGAGGTACGTGCGCCTCTACCACGAGAAGAACTACGACAACCTGCTGGAGGGCGAGCTGATTGAGAACGGCGGCAGCGTCGTGCTGCGCAGGAAGTTCGACAGGCTCTCCGACCTCATCATCTGGAAAAAGAAAGACGGACAATGAAGCACAAGACGGCGCAGCGGACACCGCCCGCCATGCTCCTCGCGGGCATGGCGCTCTTCCTCGCGGCGTGCTCCACCACGTCGAACCTGCCCGAGGGCGACGTGCTGTACACCGGCGTGAAGGCGGTGAAGGTGCACGGCGCGAAGAGCACCTACGCCGAGAGCGTGGCCCTCACGGAGGTGGAGGCCGCGCTGGCGCACGCGCCCAACAACTCGTTCATGGGGAGCTCGTCGGTCAGGACGCCCCTGCCCATCGGGCTGTGGATCTACAACGGCATGGTGAACAAGGAGCACACGGCGTTCGGGCGGTGGCTGCTCCGCTCGTTCGGCAGCACGCCCGTGACGATTGCGTCCGTCAATCCGTCCACGCGCGCCAAGGTGGCCAGCAACCTGCTCCAGAACTACGGCTACTTCAACGGCCGCGTGGACTATGAGCTCGTCGGCCAGCGCAACCCGCGCAAGCAGAAAATCAAATACGACATCCGCCTGGGCGAGCCGTACCTCTACGACTCCATCCGCTACGCCTTCCGCGGCACGCAGGACAGCATCGTGCAGGCCACGCTCGGCAAGCGCCGCCTCAAGCAGGGGGCGCAGTTCAGCGTGGCCGACCTCCAGTCCGAGCGCGACCGGCTGGCGGGCGAGTTCCGCAAGAACGGCTACTACTTCTACCGCAGCGACTACATCCGCTTCTTCGCCGACTCGGCGCAGATTCCCCAGCGCGTCAAGCTGCTCGTCGCCCCCGACGCGGATGCGCCGCCGCGCGCCGGCCGCCAGTGGCACATCGGCGACATCAGCGCCTACGTCCGCAGGAGCCTCGGCCTGTCCGGGAGCCGCAGGAAAGGGCAGGCGGCACAGAGCGACTCCCTCCGCCAGGCGCAGGAGCGCCGCCACCTCGCCTACGACGACAGCGTGGTGTTCGCCCATCTGAAATACGCCTACCAGGGCGAGAAGATGCCCATCAAGACGCGCATGCTCTTCCGCAACTTCCAGTTCTGGCACGGCGACCTGTTCGACCAGAGCAAGGTGGAGGAGACCACCAGCAACCTGTCCGGGATGCAGGTGTTCCAGCAGATGAAGTACACGTTCACGCCGCGCGACACGACCGCCGCGTGCGACACGCTCGACGTGCGTTTCGACGCGACGATGGACAGGCTCATCGAGACCGAGTTCGACTTCAGCTTCACGCAGAAGAGCAACTCGCAAATCGGCCCCAAGGCCGGGCTGACCGTGTCCAAGCGCAACGCCTTCGGGCACGGCGAGACGCTCGCCGTGGGGCTGAAAGGCTCGTACGAGTGGTACGTAGGCAACGACCGCATGGCCGGCGGCAGGCAGTCGCGCCCCGACTCGTGGGAGGCGGGCACGGACGTCTCGCTCAGCTACCCCTGGCTCGCCTTTCCAGGCCTGAACCACGTCCGCTTCCGCCATCCGGCCTCCACGACACTCAAGGCCAGCGCCGACAACCTGAAGCGCGCCGGCTACTACCGCCTCGTGTCCTTCGGGGCGGAGGCCACCTACAAGTTCCAGTCGTCGCCCTACTCCACCCACCTCCTCACGCCGCTCACGCTGAAATACAACAAGCTGACGGGCACGTCGGCGCGCTTCGACTCCATCGTGGCCAACAACTCCGCCCTCTACGTGTCGATGCGCAACCAGTTCGTCCCGGCCATGCAGTACGTCTACACCTACGACAACAACAGCAACGGCCGCCTGCACACGACCACGCGCCTCCAGGCCACGGTGAAGGAGGCGGGCAACATCGTTGCCGGCATCGACGCGCTCGCCGGCCGCGACTTCGGGCGCAAGGAGAAGCAGCTGTTCGGGACGCCCTACTCGCAATTCCTCAAAATCAACCTCGAGCTGGCCAACCGCTTCCACATCACCGACAAGTCGCTCGTCGCCACGCGACTGCAAGCCGGCGCCGTCCTCACCTACGGCAACTCGTCCTACGCCCCCTACAGCGAGCTGTTCTACGCCGGCGGGGCGAACTCCGTCCGCGCGTTCGGCGTGCGCACCATCGGGCCGGGGCGCTACTACGACCGCACGGGGCGCGGCATCTACCTCGACCAGTCGGGCGACCTCCGGCTGGAGGCCAACGCCGAGTACCGCTTCAACATCGTCAGCAACCTCCACGGCGCGCTCTTCATCGACGCGGGCAACGTATGGCTGCTGAAGGACGACGACGCGCACCCGGGGGGAAGCATCGGCGACGGCGGCTTCCTCAGCGCCATCGCCCTCGGCACGGGCTTCGGGCTCCGCTACGACATGGAGTTCCTCGTCCTGCGCCTCGACCTCGGCATCGGCATCCACGCCCCCTACGACACGGGGCGAAGCTCCTACTACAACATCCCCCGGTTCAGCGACAGCCTCGGCATCCACTTCGCCGTGGGCTATCCGTTCTGACCCGGGCATCCCATACACGACCGACAAACAAACCCACCAACAAACAACGCACATGAAAAAGAACATCGAGACACTCTGCGTCCAGGCCGGCTGGACTCCGAAGAAAGGCGAGCCGCGCGTGCTGCCCATCTACCAAAGCACCACGTTCAAGTACGACACCAGCGAGCAGATGGCGCAGCTGTTCGACCTCAAGGAAGCGGGCTACTTCTATACGCGCCTCCAGAACCCGACGAACGACGCCGTGGCCGACAAGATCTGCCAGCTCGAGGGCGGCGTGGGCTGCGTGCTCACATCGTCGGGGCAGGCCGCCAACTTCTACGCCATCTTCAACATCTGCGAGGCGGGCGACCACTTCGTCGCGTCGAACACCGTCTACGGCGGCACGTTCAACCTCTTCGGCGTGACGCTGAAGAAGCTGGGCATCGAGTGCACGTTCGTCGACCCCGACTGGGACGACGCGCGCATCGAGGCGGCCTTCCGGCCCAACACGAAATGCGTGTTCGGCGAGACCATCTCCAACCCCGGCGGCAACGTGTTCGACATCGAACGGTTCGCCCGCATCGCCCACAGACACGGCGTCCCGCTCGTCGTGGACAACACGTTCGCCACGCCCGTCAACTGCCGCCCGTTCGAGTGGGGGTGCGACATCGTGACCCACTCCACCACGAAGTACATGGACGGGCACGCCACGCAGGTGGGCGGAGCGGTCGTCGACAGCGGCAACTTCAACTGGGAGGCGCACGCCGAGAAGTTCCCCGGCCTCTGCACGCCCGACGAGAGCTACCACGGGCTCACCTACACCAAGGCGTTCGGGAAGAAGGCCTATGTCACGAAGCTCGTGGCGCAGCTCATGCGCGACCTCGGCTCCATCCCCGCCCCGCAGAACTCGTTCCTGCTCAACCTCGGGCTGGAGACCCTGCACCTGCGCATGCCGCGCCACTGCGAGAACGCGCAGGCCGTGGCCGAATGGCTGGAGCGGCACCCGAAAGTGGCGTGGGTGAACTACTGCGGGCTAAAGGGCAACAAATACCACGCGCTGGCGCAGAAGTACCTGCCCAACGGGTCGTGCGGCGTCATCGCGTTCGGGCTGAGAGGCGCGCGCGAGGACACCCTCCGCTTCATCGACAGCCTCGGCTTCATCTGCATCGTAACCCACGTGGCCGACGCGCGCACCTGCGTGCTGCACCCCGCCAGCCACACCCACCGGCAGCTCTCCGACGAACAGCTGCGCGAGGCCGGCATCGCGCCCGACCTCATCCGCCTGTCCGTGGGCATCGAGAACGTGAACGACATCATCGCCGACCTCGGGCAGGCGCTGGAGAAGCTCTGACCCCCACCCGCGACCGACCATGGCCAAAGAGAAGACAGCGTTCGTGTGCGGCGCCTGCGGCTACGACTCGCCCAAGTGGATAGGGCGCTGCCCGGCCTGCGGCGAATGGAACACGTTCAAGGAGGTGAGGCTCGGCAAGGGCGCGCCCGCAGCCTCCCGCCGCCCGTCCCCCGGCAGCGGCGGCGAGACGGCCTCCTCGCCCGTCGCCATGAGCCAGATACCCACGTCCGACGACCCGCGCATCGACCTCCGCGACGGCGAGCTCAACCGCGTGCTGGGCGGCGGGCTCGTCACGGGCTCGCTGACCCTGCTGGGCGGCGAGCCCGGCATCGGGAAGTCGACGCTCATCCTGCAGACGGTGCTCGGACTGCGGGACATGAAGGTGCTCTACGTGAGCGGCGAGGAGAGCGCCCGGCAGCTGAAGCTCCGGGCCGACCGCCTGTCGGCAGGGAAAGCCGCCCCCACCCCCCACGTGCTCGTGGTGTGCGAGGCCATGATGGAGACGGTGTTCAAGCACATCGAGAGCGTCGGCCCCGGCCTCGTGGTCATCGACTCCATCCAGACGATGGCGACCGAGAGCGTGGAGTCGTCGCCCGGCAGCGTCAGCCAAATCCGCGAGTGCGCGGCGCAGCTGCTCAAGTTCGCCAAGGAGAGCGACACGCCCGTCATCCTCATCGGGCACATCAACAAGGAGGGCAGCATCGCCGGCCCAAAGATACTGGAGCACATGGTCGACACCGTGCTCCAATTCGAGGGCGACCAGCACCACATGTACCGCGTCGTGCGCGGCATCAAGAACCGCTTCGGCAGCACCGCCGAGCTCGGCATCTACGAGATGCAGCACGACGGACTGCGGCAAGTGGCCAACCCCTCCGAGCTGCTGCTGAGCGAGGCGCGCGAGAGCGAGGGGCTGAGCGGCGTGGCCATCGCCTCGGCCATCGAGGGCGTGCGCCCCCTGCTCATCGAGACGCAGGCGCTCGTCAGCACGGCCGCCTACGGCACGCCCCAGCGCAGCGCGACGGGCTTCGACATGCGCCGGCTCAACATGCTGCTGGCCGTGCTGGAAAAGCGCGTCGGCTTCAAGCTCGGGCAAAAGGACGTTTACCTGAACATCGCCGGCGGACTGCGCGCCACCGACCCCGCCATCGACCTGAGCGTCATCGCCGCCGTGCTGTCGTCGAACCTCGACGCAAGCATCGGGCGCGACGTGTGCCTGTGCGGCGAGGTCGGGCTGAGCGGCGAAATCCGCCCCGTGAGCCGCATCCTCCAGCGCATCGGCGAGGCCGAGAAGCTGGGATTCTCCTCCATCGTCATCCCCCGCGCCAACGCGGGCGGCATCGACACCGGCAAGCTCGGCATCGAAGTGCGCCCCGTGCAGCGCGTGGAGGCCGCACTCCGCGAACTGTTCGGCTGAGCCCCTCCGCCCCCGCAAGGCGGAAGAATTGCACACGCCGAACGGCCTTCACACGCGCGTCCAAAGTGTGCACTTTTTACCGCACTGGCAAAGAGGCGATTAAAGATATTTCAGAAAAGTGTGTGCCGCATTTGTTGCGCGGCCCACTTTTTTCGCGTAATTTTGTGCGCAGTAAAAAGAGGAACACTGCGCAGCACAAGCAGGACAACCCTCCGCCGCTGCCCGCCTCCCACCCCAAACACACCACACCCATGGCCCTATCGAAGACAAGAAACATGCTCGTGGACGTCGCGCGCCAGCTGTTCGCCAAGAACGGCTTCGAGAACACGACGATGAACGACATCGCCGTCGCCTCGAACCGCGGTCGGCGAACCCTCTACACCTACTTCAAAAGCAAGGAGGAAGTCTACTACGCCGTCATCCAGACCGAACTGGAGCGCCTGTTCACCCGCATGGAGGAAGTGGCGCGGCAGGACATCTCGCCCGAGGAAAAGGTCGTGCAGCTCATCTTCGCCCACCTCGAGGTGGTGAAAGAGGCCGTCTACCGCAACGGCAACCTGCGCGCGGAGTTCTTCCGCGAGGTGTGGAAGGTGGAAAGCGTGCGCAAGGACTTCGACCGCACGGAAATATCGCTCCTCCGCCGCGTCATCAACGAGGGGGTCGACAAGGGCGTGTTCGACATCAAGAACCCGCGCCTCACGGCCGAAATCATGCACTACTGCCTCAAGGGGTGCGAGGTGCCCTACATCTTCGGACGCTACTCGGCCCGAGGCCCCAACGAGCTGCTCCCCTACGTGCGCAACATGGTCTACCGCCATTTCGGCTTCCTCACGCCGCGCACCACCGCCAAGCCCGACACCTACACAATGAAACCATAAAAACAGTACAGACACCATGGGACTTCTGACAGGAAAGACCGCACTCATCACGGGTGCCGCGCGTGGCATCGGAAAGGCCATCGCGCTCAAGTTCGCCGCTGAAGGCGCGAACATCGCCTTCACCGACCTCGTCATCGACGAGAACGGCCAGGCCACGGAACAGGAAATCGCCGCCCTCGGCGTGAAAGCCAAGGGATACGCGTCGAACGCCGCCGACTTCGCACAGACCGAGGAGGTGGTCAGCCAGGTGAAAGCCGACTTCGGCGCCATCGACATCCTCGTCAACAACGCCGGCATCACCAAGGACGGCCTGATGCTCCGCATGACCGAAGCCCAGTGGGACGCGGTCATCGCCGTGAACCTCAAGTCGGCGTTCAACTTCATCCACGCCTGCACGCCCGTCATGATGCGCCAGCGCGGCGGCAGCATCATCAACATGTCGTCGGTGGTCGGCGTACACGGCAACGCGGGACAATGCAACTACGCCGCGTCGAAGGCCGGCCTCATCGCCCTCGCCAAGTCCATCGCCCAGGAGATGGGCGCCAAGGGCATCCGCGCCAACGCCATCGCCCCGGGCTTCATCGAGACGGCCATGACGGCAGCCCTGCCCGACGAGGTGCGCAAGGAATGGGCCAAGAAAATCCCGCTCCGCCGCGGCGGGCAGGTGGAGGACATCGCCAACACGGCGCTCTACCTCGCCTCCGACCTCTCCAGCTATGTCAGCGGGCAGGTCATACAAGTGGACGGCGGCATGAACATGTAGCGAACACCCGTCCCCTCTCCCGCAAGAGAGGGGACTTTTCTTTCCCCCCGCCTTCCCCATGACCAGCACCACCGCAGCCCCCGCCGGCGACATCCGCGGCCGCATCCTCTACGAGGACAACCACATCGTCGTCATCAACAAGCTTCCCGGCGAAATCGTGCAGGGCGACAAGACCGGCGACGAGCCCGTCACCGAGGCCGTGAAGCGCCACATCAAGGAAACCTGCGCCAAGCCCGGCAGCGTGTTCCTCGGCGTAGCCCACCGCCTCGACCGCCCCGTCGGCGGCATCGTCGTCCTCGCCCGCACCAGCAAGGCGCTCGCGCGCCTCAACGACATGTTCCGCAACGGCGACATCCACAAGACCTACTGGGCCGTCACCGCCAGCCAGCCCCGGCAGGCCGAGGGCACCCTCACCCACTGGCTCGTGCGCAACGAGCGGCAGAACAAGTCGTACGCCCACGACCGCGAAGTGCCCGGCGCCAAGAAAGCCGTCCTCGACTACCGCCTCATCGGGCACAGCGACCGCTACCACCTGCTGGAAGTCGTGCTCAAGACGGGCCGCCACCACCAGATACGCTGCCAGCTCGCCCGCGCCGGCTGCCCCATCCGAGGCGATCTCAAGTACGGCGCGCCGCGCAGCAACCCCGACGGCAGCATCTCGCTCCTCGCCCGCAGCATCGACTTCGTCCACCCCGTGTCGAAACAGCACATCCACGTCGAGGCGCCCCTGCCGCCCGACCGCCTCTGGCAGAGCTTCGCGTAGCGCGGAAGCCAGAGGGCGGAAGCCGGGAGGCGCAGGCCCCGTTCCGCGGCACCCCCGCCACGGCTGCGCGCCGCGCGGAGCGCCACGCGGCGCAGCCGTGGCAGCCGCTCCGAAGAGAGGGGAAAACGAGGGTGTGTCAAAACCACAGATAACCCCTCAATACAAATAAAACTCGCAACTTTAGTGGAATCCA
>CAVGCV010000014.1:0-64091 GCA_963627995.1 bacterium
TCTCCCCTCCGTTTTCCGCTCCGCGCCCGCCCGCGCTTGGCGGCGCGCGGAAAAAACTTTCCAAAAAAGGGACAGAATTCCAAGCGCGGAATCCAGCCTTTTTTTGTTTTGACACTAAAAGTTTAGCGGGCAGCAATATCCTCTACTCCAGTCCACTCCTCCAAGGGCTTCCCTGGGTAGTATTTCCGGCGGCAGGCCGCCAACTTCCCCTCGGGATGCCTACGGGTCGCGGATTCCCGTGTCTTTAAGGTCTTTCGGCGGACGGCGGAGGCTTCTGAAAGAAGCTGCTTGGATGCTGTTGGGGTGTTGCTCGGATACTGTTTGGATACTGCTGGGATACAATAAAGAATAAATAAAGAGGGCGGAGATGATGCCATTCACTCCGCCCTCTTTGTAGTAATAAACCGAAAGGGGAATCTCTGCGCTTCTTCCGCTACTTCATCGCTTCTTTCAGCTGTCGTGTGGCGCGCTGGATCATGTCCATCGTCCCGCTGCCGTCCGACACGTACTTCACCACCATCTCGGCATAGTCGATGGCCTCCTTGCCCTTGGGCGTGCTGGCGGCGGAAGCGGCCTTCGCTTTGTCGAGCAGCGGCAGGAGCTCGTCCATGTCCTCCAGTTCCGGCAGGTTGCCCGGGCGCATCGTGTTGATGGCTGCGTTGAGTGCCGTCGTCTGCTTGTTGATGTCGTCGATGCTGCGGTCGGCGTTGTCGAAGATGCGCTGTGCGTGGTCATATTGTTCCATCATGCGCGCAAAGGCGTGTTTCGCCCACGGCGCGTATTCTGGCACTTTCACGGCCATCTCGTTCCATGCCAGCTGCGCGTCGCGGCGGCTGCGTGCCACCTGCATCACCTCGCGCAGGGCGGTTTCGGCTGTTTCCATCTCCACCGCCTCGGCGGCGTCAGTGCCGTCGGCCACGCCCGCGTCGGCCGCTGAAATCTCACTCTTCGCGCCCTTGATGTTCATGCGGAAGTAGTGCGTCGTGTTGCGGTCGGCCTGGTAGTCGGGAATGAACGTGCGGCCGCCGTGGGCCAGCGTGTACAGGTTGGCGTTGGCTCCTGTTCCCGTGGCCGCTCCGTTGAGCGTCACGTCGCTCAGGTCGCTCTCCACGTCGATGGTCGCCTCGTTCCAGTTGTCGATGCCGGTGGCCGTCATCACGAGCGGGCCGTACATGAACGTCCCTGTCCACATCGGGTCGAACGGCGTTTTCGTCTTGTTGCGTCCCGTGGCGGCGATGGACATCTTGTCGGGGCCGAAGTCGAGGTGCTTGGTGAACGGCATCACCACCTCCACCACGTCGCTCTTCGTCCATTTGCGCGCGGGAATCTCCACGTAGCTGCTCGGCTGGTAGTGCCGTGCCACCGACTTGCCGTTGAGCCGCACGTCGAAGCCTTCCGTGGCCCAGTAGGGAACGCGCAGCTTCATGGCGAACGTCGCGCTGCCCTTCGCCACGCGGATGGTCGATTTCTCCGCCGGCCACGCACACTCCTGCTCGATGGTCACTTTCTTCGCGTCCCACGTGGCCGTCGTCGGCAGGTAGAGGCCCACCCACAGCGTGTTGCCGCCCGCGAAATAGGCGGCCTCCTGGTATTTCACGTGGTTCTCCACGCCCGTTCCGCCGCAGCAGGTGCTTTGCGGTGTCTCGTTGCCCCAGGGCTTCGATGCGTTCAGCCCCACGGCGTACTGGTAGAGCACGCGGTATTCGTGCGGGTCCACCGAGCCGACAATCTGGTTGTACAGCACCCGCTCGTAGTAGTCCATGTAGCCCGCGTCGTCAGGCCGGAAGCAGTTCAAGTCCTTCGTCAGCTTCGCCAGGTTGTAGGCGCAACACGTCTCGTTGATGGTCGGCTCGGGGATTTGCTCGCGTCCCCACGCCCCCACGTTGGTGCACATGCTCAGAATCTGCGAGTAGGGCTGCCGGAACATCTCGCCGTTGCCCACGCCGCCCATGGCGTAGCGGTAGCGCCCCTGGATCATCGTCCAGAAGTTTTGCGAGAGGTTGTAGTAGTAGGGGTTGTTGTTGCCGCGGAACGAGCGCAGCGCGCCCGTCACCATCGGTATGTGCTGGTTGGCGTGGCGCGTGCGGATGGCGTCCACGTTCACTGCCAGCGGGTCGAAGAACGCGGGGCTGTCGAAGTAGTTCGCCGCCTCGAGCAGGTGCGCCTTCTCCGTCGCCTCGTCCGTCATTTCCGACAGGCGCGCCAGCGACTCGGCCATGCCGCCCACCTCGCCGGCGATGTACATGTTCCACATCTCGTAGCGGTTGCCCGGGCGCGAGCGGCGTTCCTCCTGCGTTCCCTCGCTCTTCACGAACGTGCGGTAGTGCAGCCTGTTCCACACCCACAGCCCCATGTCCTTGGCGATGAGCCGCGCCTTGGCGGCCACTTTCCTGTCGTCCACGTAGGTGGCGATGTCAATCAGTCCCGCCAGCTGCTTGTGCACCGAGTAGTAGGGCGCCCACACCCACTGCTCGTTGTTGTAGGCGCGGTACATCTCGATGAGCGCGCAGTGCTGCGCCGGGATGGCGTTCAGGTAGCCGTAGCCGTAGTGGCGGTAGTCCTTCTTGTATTCGTCGAAGTCCCTCCACGTCCCCCGCATCGCTTTCAGCTCCTCCTCGGGCGCGAAGTCGCGCGCCTCCCAATAGCGTCCGAGCTTCTCGTCCCACACGAACGTGCGCTCCTGGCACGCGCGCAGCTCGTCCACCATCAGCGCGATGCGCCGCTTCAGCTCCGCCTTCTTCCCCTTGTCCTGGCAGCTGGCGTAGGCGAACGCCATGGCCGACATGTAGTGGCCGCTGCCGTGCCCCTTCAGCTTCGTGGTGGGCGAGTCCCATCCGTCGGCCACGGGGTAGCCCTCGGTGGGCAGCCCGTAGGTGTCGCGGTAGTTGTAGATTTGCTGCTTCACGTCGAGGCTCAGCAGCTGGTTGATGTCGAGGTCGCGGTTCCACGTCAGCCGGTTGTCGCCGTTGATGCGCACCTTGTCGAGCGGCAGCGGCTCGGCCGCGGGCGTGTTCGACGGGACGTCCCACGCCCGTGCCGTCACCCGCACGTGCGCCAGCACGGGGTAGCCGCTGCTCGTGGAGTTGTCGCCCACCACGAAGCCCCTCACCGTGTATTCCGCGCCCACGCCGTTGCGGCTCGCGTCGGCCTCCGCCTGTTCGGTGGCCAGGCCCGAGTTGGCCCATCGCACCTGCCGCCATTCGGCCGTCCCGTCGGTGTAGGCCACCCACAGGCGGTAGGGCAGCCGGGGGGCCGTGCCCACGGGCGTGTCCACGCTCACGTTCTCCACTTTCGCAATCTTGCGTTCGGCGGCTGCCGCCGCGTGCGTCCCCGGCGCGAGGGCCATGGCCGTGGCTTCCGCCGCTTGCGCCGACGCGCAGAGCAGGCAGCAGACAGAAATTGTCTTGATGTTCATGTCGTTTCGGTTAGTTGGATTTAGTTGGCAAAACCTCTTTCTTTCGCAAAAGTACGGCATTTTCGCAACACGTCCAAACGCGCGCGGCCCTCTCTTTCATGGGACGGGGCGAAAAGGGGACGGGGGCGCACTCCCTGCGGAATGCGCCCCCGTCGTTCGCGGTGCGTCCTTGCGGCTTACTTCAGCTTCTTGTAGGCGTAGCGGGCCGTCGCGCCGAGCTCCTCCTCGATGCGGATGAGCTGGTTGTACTTCGCCATGCGGTCCGTGCGCGACATCGAGCCGGTCTTGATCTGGCCCGAGTTCGTGGCAACGGCGATGTCGGCAATCGTGGCGTCCTCCGTCTCGCCCGAGCGGTGCGAGGTGACGGTCGTGTAGCCGTGGCGGTGTGCCATCTCGATGGCTTCGAGCGTCTCGGTGAGCGATCCGATTTGGTTCACCTTGATGAGGATGCTGTTGGCCGCGCCCATCTCGATGCCCTTCTGCAGGAACTTCGTGTTGGTCACGAACAGGTCGTCGCCCACGAGCTGGCACTTCTTTCCGACCTTCTCCGTCAGCTTCACCCAGTTCTCCCAGTCGTTCTCGTCCAGGCCGTCCTCGATGCTGTCGATGGGGTAGGTGTCGATGAGGTGCTCGAGGAACGCAATCTGCTCCTCGGCGCTCAGCTTCTTGCCGTTCGGGTCTTTCTGCTTGCCGTTCTTCAGCTGCTTGTAGTCGTAGAACCACTTGCCGTTCTCCTGTACGGCGAACTCCGAAGCGGCGCAGTCCATGGCAATCTTCACGTCCTTGCCCGGCTCGTAGCCGGCGGCCTTGATGGAGTCGCAGATGATTTGCAGCGCGTCCTCGATGCCGTCGAGCGCGGGTGCGAAGCCGCCCTCGTCGCCTACGGCCGTGCTCAGGCCGCGCTTCTTGAGCAGCTTGGCGAGGTTGTGGAACACCTCGGCGCCCATGCGGATCGACTCCTTCACGTTGGGCGCGCTCACCGGGCGGATCATGAACTCCTGGAACGCGATGGGCGCGTCGGAGTGCGCGCCGCCGTTGATGATGTTCATCATGGGCACGGGCAGCGTGTAGGTGTTGCAGCCGCCGATATAGCGGTAGAGGGGCAGTCCGAGCGCGTTGGCAGCGGCCTTGGCTGCTGCGAGCGACACGCCGAGGATGGCGTTCGCGCCGAGCTTGCTCTTGGTGGGCGTGCCGTCGAGGGCGAGCATCTTGTAGTCGAGCGCGCGCTGGTCGAGCACGCAGTCGCCCTTGAGCGCGGGAGCGATGACGCCGTTCACGTTCTCAACGGCTTTCAGCACGCCCTTGCCGAGGAAGCGGCCCTTGTCGCCGTCGCGCAGCTCGAGTGCCTCGTTCTCGCCCGTCGATGCGCCCGACGGAACGGCGGCGCGGCCCATCACGCCGTTTTCCAGCACTACATCTACCTCAACCGTGGGGTTGCCGCGCGAGTCCATGATTTCGCGGGCAACGATTTTCTCAATCTTCATAACGCTTTGTTGTTTTTAGGGGATGTTAAACACGTTTCACGTGCAAAGATACGCAAAACTCGCTGAAAAACGCTGTCGTCCAAACAAAAAACAGGCCTTCCGCGTCCTTTCCGTAAATATATATGTACGCGCGCGAGGTCAGCAGCCGAACGTGCCGGCCACGGGCACCATGGTCTCGTTGTTGCAGAACACGCTCTCGCCGTAGGCCTTGGTCGGGACGGCCACGATGGAGGGCTCGTCGGTCATCCGCTTGCAGAAGCGCAGGAGGTCGAGGTAGCTGTACTTCTCCTCGCCCGAGAACTTGAAGTGGTGGGGCAGGGCGGCGCGCAGGTCGTCCTTCTCCTCCTGCCGTATGCTCACGATGAGCCAGTCGTAGCCCACGCGGCTGGCGTCCTCCATCATCTGCATGAGGGCGAGGCGCATGTTGCCGCGCCCCACGGGCTTGGAGTACACGTAGAGCTGCGCGGACTCCTGGCGGAAGACGAGCATGCCGTCCACCACGGCCATGCAGAGGTCGCTGTCGGGATCCTTGCAGAGGCGGTCGATGGCCTTGGCGGCGCGCGGGCGCGCCTCCTCGCTCATGAAACTGCTGATGACGGGCGTGTCGGCTGGGGTGATTTTGCGGAATGGTATCATGGTTTTCGCACTTTTTGTTGGGTTTTGTGCAAATGTAGGGGCTTTGCTTGCACATTTCCAAACGTTTTGCGCGGAATTTTGGCAAAAAAACTGTTTTTTCACCATTTTTCGGGGCAAAAGGAACATGGAGCTTCCACCTCCTTTGCGCGCGCCAAAAACCTCCGCGGAGAAAAGTCCCGCGCTCCGCGGAGAAAAAGAATTTCGTCCGCAGACGAAAATATTTTTCTCCGCAGAGGTTTCAGGGCCTTCTCCGCAGTGTTTTTTGGGGTGTGGGGCCAAGCGGCTCCCGGCGCCAACGGGGCCGTGCGGGCTGTCCGCGGCAAAGCCCGTCAGCTTCCGGGCGGAAGCGCGAGTACGTCCGTTGTGGATTGTTAAATATTTTTCACAATCAGGGAAGCGAAAATGGCCGGTCCGGATGTTTTGGAAACCGATGCGTCGTCGTATATTTGCGCAACTTGCAGCAAGAAGCCGGCCTCTTGGCTGTTGCGTCGTGGCAGCAGCCGGATGCGGGCCGCACGTGGGACAGATGATTGGCAAACCAGCCGCCTCCGCCGGCGGAACGCGCGGAGCGGCACAAACCAAAGACAAGCATGAGGAAAAACTTTACACCGCGCGCCCTGCTGGCCTCCATGGCCTGTCTCGCAGCCACCCTCCACTCCGGGGCGCAGACCGGCACGGCCACCTACGAGCGGAAGACGGACATCCCGACGCTCTACGTGGAGACGGAGACGGGGCAGGACGCGGGCAAGACGGACTACGTGAAGTGCCGGGTGGTGCTGGTGGACGAAGCCGGCGAGCAGACCGTGTACGACCTGACCAAGAAGGGCATCCGCGGACGGGGCAACTCCACGTGGTCTCTCGACGGCACGAACCTGAACAAGAAGCTGCCGTGGCGGCTGAAGTTCGACTCCAAGGAGAAGCTGCTGGGCAAGGACTTCGCCAACGCCAAGGACTGGACGCTGCTGGCCAACGCGTTCGACAAGTCGCTGATGCGCAACGCGCTGACCTACCACCTCGGCAAGGCGTGCGGGCTCGCCTTCTGCCCGTCGTACAAGTTCGTGGACCTGGTGATGAACGGCGACTACCGCGGCACCTACCAGCTCTCGGATCAGATGGAGGTGCGGAAGAAGCGCGTGCAGGTGGGCGACAACGACTCCACCGTGTGGCTTCTGGAGTACGCCAACAGCAACACCAAGGTGGACGACCCGAAGATTGAGCTCACCCGGGCCGGGTGGGGCGGCGTGAACGGCCGCGGCGCCGTGGAAATCAAGAACCCCGAGTTCGACAACGACGACCTCGCCTCCGACCCCGACATGGCCGAGCGCATCCGCCGGTTCCTGAACGACCAGCTGGGCCCGGCGCTCACCAAGAGGCTCTCCAACTGGTCGAGCACTTCGACCACCGACAAGTACGAGTACGTGGACCCGCGCACGGGCTACCGCTCCATCATCGACGAGCCCTCGCTCCTCGCCTGGTACATCGCCACCGAGGTGACCGCCAACTGGGACGGCCTCTACAGCATCTACATGTACCGCGACCCCGAGGCCGGCGCGCCCCTCTACTTCGGGCCGATGTGGGACTACGACCTCGCCTACGGCAACCACACGGAGACCTACCAGTACTTCTCCAACAACAGCTACTACAACAACCTGCTCTGCGACAACAACTTCCCCTCCAGCTGGGAGACGAGCAACCCCAACGGCTACCGTAAGATGCAGCCCGTCATCAAGCACCTGTGGGACGACCCGTGGTTCTCCAACGCCGTGGCGACGCGCTTCGACGAGCTGGTGGCGGACGGGCTGGCGGACAAGCTGACCGCCGCCGTCGACGCGATGCAGGCGCAGCTGGCGCAGTCGGCCGCGATGAACTACCAGCGGTGGAGCATCAGCTCCGACGACCCCGGCTACTCCATCGCGGCGGAGCGCAGCAGCTGGAACGCGGCCGTGCAGAACCTCCGCAACTTCGTCGGCACGCGCGTGTCGAAGCTGCAGACCCTGTTCACCTCGAAAAACAGCGGGGTCGTCTACCTCGACGAGGCGGCGGACAACACGCCCGCCCTCAGCGCGGCCCTCGGCAGCAGCGGCTCGGCCGTGGTGGCCCGGACGGTGCTGGCGCGCACCGCCACGGCCGGCACGTGGAACACGGTGTGCCTGCCCTTCAAGGTGTCGGCCAACCGCATCAAGTACCTCTTCGGCGAGGGCACGGTGGTGCAGGCGTTCACGGGCGTGACGCGCGGCGCGGACGGCGAGGTGTACCTCGACTTCACGCCCGTGGCGACCATGGAGGCCGGCAAGCCCTACCTCGTGCGCCCGGCGCTGGACGTGGACCGCGCGTTCCCGTTCTTCGAGATGGGCTTCTCGTCGCCCACGCCGCAGACCGTCGCCCACGACGGCTACGCGTTCAGCGGCACCTACGCGCCCACGCAGCTCGCCGCCGACGGCAGCCAGCTGTTCGTGGCCTCGGGCAACCGCCTGCTGCGCCCCTCCGCCGGCTCGAAGCCGCTGAAGGGCTTCCGCGCCTACTTCACCCTGCCCGCCGACGCGGCGGCCAGCGTGCGGATGCGCATCGCCGACGCGGCCACGGCCATCGGCACCGCGCCCGTGGAGCGCGCGCGCGGCGACGGACGCGTCTACACCCTCAGCGGGCAGTGCGTGGGCACGTCGCTCGACGGGCTGCCGCACGGCATCTACATCGTGAACGGAAAGAAAGTCGTGAAATAACCCAAGAGACCACGCCATGAAGAAGAAGACATACTTGCCGCCCCGCGCGCAGCGCGCGGAGCTGGCGCCGGAAAGCTCCGTCCTGGCCTCCAGTCCCACCGGGCTGTACGTCCGCCCGCAGGAAGGCGGCAACCTCGACTACACGGGCGAGGAGGGCGACGCCGGCGACGAGGGGCTGGCGAAGCGGCGCGCCTCCACGTGGGGCAGCCTGTGGGACTGAATGCACCCTTGGGGTTCTTGCAACAGCACGGACTTCCCCGGCGGCTTCCGCGAAGGCCGCAAGGGAAGTCCTCCACGCCCGGGCACGGAAAAGGGGCTGCGCCAGCATGCTGGCACAGCCCCTTTCGCTCGTATGCGCGCGGCGGGAACTTATTCTCCCGGCGCGATGGCGCCCGACGGGCACGCGTCGACGCAAGTGCCGCAATCGACGCACGCGTCGGCGTCGATGACATACTTGTCGGCGCCTTCCGAAATAGCGCCCGACGGACATTCGCCGGCGCAAGAACCGCACATGACGCAGTCGTCTCCAATAACGTAAGCCATAAATCTTTACTTTTTTAGAATGTGAATGAAAATTGGAAAAATTACGTGTGAATGAATTGTAAGGCGCGGCAAAGGTAAGAAAATGCAGGGTAAAGTGTATGTGCGGACTGCGGAATTTTTGCGCGCGCACCGTTTTTTGTGCGAAAAGGCCGCGCCTCCGGCCGGGGGCGGTTGCTGTCGCGGCAGGCCCACTTTGCGCCAACCGGGCGCGTCAGCGGCGCAAAAATGGATTTTCCGCGCGCAATGTTTCATGTTCTCGACCATAATAATTACTTTTGCAATATCGGGGCGAGCGGCGCGTGCCGCCGCCCCGTCGGAAACAACATCAATAAAAACATTTACCATACCATGGACTTGATCACCAACATCATTGAGCGCGCCAAGGCCAGCCGGCAGCGCATCGTGCTGCCCGAGGGCACGGAGGAGCGCACGCTCACAGCCGCCGACCGCGCGTTGGCCGACGGGCTGGCCGACCTCACCGTGCTCGGCAACATCGACGAAATCCACGCGCTGGCCGCCAAGCTGGGGCTGACGCACATCGACCAGGCCACGCTCATCGACCCCGCCACGAGCGAGAGGCGCGAGGACTACGCCCAGCTGCTCTACGAGCTGCGCAAGAAGAAGGGCATGACCATCGAGCAGGCGCGCGCCAAGGTGCTCGACCCGCTCTACTTCGGCTGCCTCATCATCAAGAGCGGCGATGCCGACGGACAGATTTCGGGCGCGCTCTCGACGACGGGCGACACGCTGCGCCCCGCGCTCCAAATCATCAAGTGCGCCCCGGGCGTGACGTGCGTGTCGGGCGCGATGCTGCTGATTACGAAGACGAAGGAATACGGCGAGGACGGCGTGCTCGTGGTGGGCGACGTGGCCGTCACGCCCGCGCCCGACGCGGCGCAGCTCAGCCAGATTGCCGTCTGCACGGCGCAGACGGCGCGCGCCGTGGCGGGATTCGCCGACCCGCGCGTGGCCATGCTCTCGTTCTCCACGAAGGGCAGCGCGACGCACGAGGCGGTCGATAAGGTCGTCGAGGCCACGCGGCTGGCCAAGGAGCTCGACCCCTCGCTCCACATCGACGGCGAGCTGCAGGCCGACGCCGCCCTCGTGCCGGGCGTGGGCGCGAAGAAGGCGCCGGGCAGCGACATCGCCGGACGCGCCAACGTGCTGGTGTTCCCGAGCCTCGAGGTGGGCAACATCGGCTACAAGCTCGTGCAGCGCCTCGGCAACGCCGACGCCATCGGCCCCATCCTCCAGGGCATCGCGCGCCCGGTGAACGACCTGTCGCGCGGCTGCTCCGTGGACGACATCTACAAGATGATAGCCATCACCGCCAACCAGGCGGCTGCGGCCAAGTAGGATTCCTTCCCTCCCACGAATAGCGATGAAGATACTGGTTCTCAACTGCGGTAGCTCGAGCATCAAGTATGCTCTCTACGACATGGACGACAGGAGCGTCGTCACCTCGGGCGGCATCGAAAAGATTGGCCAGCCCGACTCTTTCCTCAAGCTCAAGCGCGCCGACGGCAGCAAGGTGCAGACGGACCGCGCGATTCCCGAGCACACGGCCGGCGTGAAGCTCATCTTCGACGTGCTGACCGCGGGCGACAACGCCGTGCTGGCCGACCTGCACGACATCGACGCGGTGGGCCACCGCATGGTGCACGGGGGCGAGAAGTTCAACAAGAGCATGATCCTGACCGACGAGGTGATGCGCGACTTCGCCGCCTGCAACGACCTCGCGCCGCTCCACAACCCCGCCAACATCAAGGGCGTGGAGGCTGTGAAGGAGCTGCTGCCCGAAGTGCCGCAGGTGGGCGTGTTCGACACCGCCTTCCACCAGACCATGCCCGACTACGCGTTCATGTACGCCCTGCCCTACGAGCTGTACGAGAAGTACGGCGTGCGCCGCTACGGATTCCACGGCACGAGCCACCGCTACGTGAGCCACCGCGTGCTGGACTACCTGGGCATCGGCTCGGCGGAGGGCACGAAAATTGTCACCTGCCACATCGGCAACGGCGCGTCGATTGCCGCCGTGAAGGACGGCCGCGTCATCGACACGTCGATGGGGCTTACCCCGCTCGAGGGACTGATGATGGGCACGCGCTCGGGCGACATCGACGCGGGCGCTGTGACGTTCATCATGGACAAGGAGAAGCTCGACACGCACGGGCTGTCCGACCTGCTCAACAAGAAGTCGGGGCTTTACGGCGTGAGCGGCGGCAAGAGCGACTTCCGCGACATCCTGAAGGCCATTGCCGAGGGCGACGACCGCGCGCGCCTGGCCAAGGACATGTACACCTACCACATCAAGAAGTACATCGGCGAGTATGCCGCCGCCATGGGCGGCGTGGACATCGTCGTCTTCACGGGCGGCGCTGGCGAGAACCAGTGGGAGGTGCGCGAGGGCGCGACGAAGGGGCTGGAGTTCCTCGGCGTGCACATCGACGAGGCGAAGAACCACGGCTGCCGCGCCACGGAATGCACCATCTCCACGCCTGGCTCGCGTGTGAAGGTGTGCGTCATCCCCACCGACGAGGAGCTGATGATTGCCACCGACACGCTGGCACTGGTGGGGTAGCCCGTCCGACATCCGTCTACGCCGAGGGGGAGCAAGCGCGGTGCCTGCTCCCCCTCGGTGCGTGTTTCCGGCTTGCTCCGCCTTTCCGGGGGCTTTGGGCTGCGGCGCTGGCGGCATTGGGTCAAAAGTTGCAGAAAAAAAACAGAGGGAGGTCTTGCGGCTTTTGCAAAGTTTAGCTACATTTGCCGCGATACTAACAACTTCTTATTTTTCAACTAACTAAACAACTTACTTTTATGAGAAAAGCGTACACCTTTCTCGTTGCCTTCGCGGCAATGCTGTGCACGCCTCTTGGCGCGGGCGCGTGGTCGTTCGACCTGCCCGAGGACAACGCCGTGCTCCAGGGCTCGGACTACGGTCTCGAACGGATCAAGAACTACGACTTTTACAACGGCAAGTACAATGGCGCGACCATGACCGGCACGCTTGGCGACGGCTGCTTGACGATCTCGTCCGAGGCCGCGTCGTTCACGCTGAACGGCTTCCCCTCCTACCAGGTGCAGTCGCCCGCCGAGATGAGCAACTTCTATATCGGCATCGGCACGTCTGGAATCAACCTGCGTGCCGCTGCTGGAAAGGACGGCCTCCACAACTATGGTTCGGGCTCGCGCTTCTTCGCCATTGCCGACGTGATGGCGGGGCAGGTCATCGTCTGCCAGTGGGGCTTGTTTTCGTCGGCCTCGTCCGTCGTGCAGCCAAGCTCAGCCATTACGGGCGTCGACGCCTGCGGATTCGAGGACATCACCGATGCCGTCCATGCGGCGCAGGAAGCGATGGCTGCCGAGGAGGGCATGGAGCCCACCCACGACGCGTTCAGCTACTGGCGCGCCACGAGCGACGGTTACTTCGTGGTCGAGATGCAGCGTTATTCCTGTATCCAGGGGCTGCAGGTGTGGGATGTGGCCGGACGGCCCGAGTTCCTCACGTCGCCCAGCGCCAAGGTCGTGGCCGTGGACGGCACGGGCCGCAAGGTGTCCGTCGTGCCGGGCGTATCGTCCAAGGGGCATGAGGTCACCACATGGTACACCATCGACGGCACCGACCCACTCTTCTTGGAGGATTCCGACGAAATCGAGCGGCGCGACACCCTCTGGCTCGACGATGAACACACGCAGTACAACCCCGAGGACATCGTGATTGTCTATAAGAAAGTGGCCAAGAAACGCACGTTCGACCTCGGCGGCGGCGTCATCTATGAGGCTTGGGGCGAGAACGAGGCGGCCGAGGGCGACCTCCTCGACATCAGCGAAGCCGACGACGAGGACGGCGACGGCATCGTCGAGGTGAAGATTGCGTCCGTCTCCTCCGAGGGCACGCCGTCGCCCATCGTCACCATCAACGTCTCCATCGGCGAAATCGTACTCAACACGCCCACCCTCACCCTCGTGGGCATGGACGGGCTGAAGCGCGGCTACCGGCTGGACTGGACGAGCAACATCTACACCGAAACCCCGCACACGTTCGCCACCGAGTACGACGAACAGCGCAGCAGCGAGTTCGTGGAGGGCGAGGTCATCTGGGCCGCCGACCGTATCAGCGTCACCGTTGAGGCCGAGGGCTACACGTCCAGTAACATCACCCTCGAAGAACTGGCCGAGGAGGGCGTGGAGTGGCGCCGCCTCAACAGCGAGAAGCAGCACGACTGGGACTTCGTGAACGTCCCGGAGGACATCGTGGCGCGCATTCAAGGAACCATCATCGACCACTACGAGGTGGATAACGGCGACGGCACCGTCACCACCTATCCGGTCGATGCCGAGAACATTCCCGACGCAGCAGTCGAGGTGTACCAGTACTTCGGCTGGGACGCAGCCGATGCGCGCGGACGCAACTGGATGCATATCGACATCACGCAGGAGACGCAGTTGGACGAGGAAGGTAACGAGACCTCTGTCACCGTCAAGAACTATCCGGGCGACACGTCGGGCCTGACCGACGGCCTTGTGCTCACGCTCCCCAGCAGTGCCGACTACAGCCAGTACTGCATCTACCTCGACAACGCCACGGGCTTCTACTTCATGGGGCGCGGGGCGACCATCGAGATTCCGTCCGTCCTCTACGGCCAGTACGTGTGCTACCACGTCAATGGCGCCGACGAATTCGTGCGCTGTGAGGCGGCCGAGGGCGGCGTTACGCTCTCCATCCCGTTGTACGGATACTTGAAGTACATCGACATCTACACCACCGACGAGCTGCCCGACGGCATCGGGCTGCCGGAGGCTCCGCAGCGCGCGGGCGGCGACAACACCGTCTATTCCATTGACGGCCGCGCCGTGAGCCGCAGCGCGTCGCTCAACGGGCTTGCACGCGGCATCTACATCATGAACGGCAAGAAGTACGTGGTGAAGTAGCCTGAACGGACGCAGGGGACGGATGTCCCGACTCATGCAGCGAGGGGCTGTGCCGAGACGTTGGCACAGCCCCTCGTGTGTCGGGCGCGTTGGACGGAAAAAACGATGCCGGTCAGAAGCGGACGTAGAGCTGGAGATCGGCCGTGGGGTAGCTTCCGTCGGCGCGGGCGGCGCGCGCCGCGCGGTCGTCGGCGTAGCCGAGGTTGGCCTGGAGCATGAGGTTGGGGCAGAATCGGTAGTTGGCCGTGAGGAAGTAGAGCGTGCGGAGCGACGACCACTGGCGCGTGTCGCGGTAGGCGTCGTACTTCGCCCAGAGGTCGAGGCGCGGGGAAACGGGAACGCCTATGGTGGCATACCATGCGTCGGCGCGGTCGGTGCCGGCGACGACAGTCTTGCCCCCGGTGTCGGTCGCGAGCTTGCGCCCGTGGCTGCGGGCATATTCGGCGCGCGCGCGGACGCGGCCGTCGTAGGTCGCGCCGAGGGCGAGGCGGTTGCGGTCGGCGCGCAGCCCGTCTTTCTCGTAGCATCCGTTCCAGCCGAACACGCCCACTTGCAGCCCCTCGGCGGGGCGCGCGTAGACGCCCCCGATGATGTCCTTCCGCGAGTTGAGGTCGGCGTGGTTGATGCCCTGTCCGTTGAATGCCCCGAGCTGGTAGTGGATGAGCCGCCGGCCGTTCCCCCCCACGGGCAGGAGGTCGCCCTGCACCTGTAGCCCCATGTCGCGCCCGTTGCTGGCGTGCTCGCCCACGCGGTCGGTGAACCCGGCGAGGCGCGTGGCCAGCTGGGAGTAGCTCCCCGCGCCCGTCAGCCACGGGTGCATGGGGTTCTCGAACGTGAAGGGACGCTTGAACTGCCCGAAGCGCACGCGTACGGCCTTGCCCGGCTGCCACTCCGCCCATGCGTCGAGCACGCGGGGCGAGCGCTCCTGCGTGTCGCGCCCAACGCCGTTGAGCTGCACCTGCAGCTTGTACTGCACCTGCAGCACGCGCCCCTCGACATAGGCGCGCACGAGGCGCAGGTTCATGTCGGTCTCCTTGGCCGCGCCGTCCTGCCCGCTCCACGCGGCCTGGCCAATGACGTAGCCGCCGAACGTGGTGTGCCGGTTGATGTCGGCCGCGGCACGCTCAACGAGGCTCGTCTGCGCGTGCAGGGGTGTGGCGAGGGTGGCCGCAAGGACAAGGGCGGCGGGAAGGTGGCTGGATGTCATGCGTGTGTCTATGGCTTGGGAATGCGCAAGCGCGCAATCCGGCTGCAAAATTAGAGATTTCCGGGCAGAGGGGCGCGGCGGTGTGCGGTGTTTTTCGTAATTTTGTGGAAAACTCAACATCTCAAATGGAACTGACTGCTTTTGTTCTGCTGGCCGCCGCCCTGGTTGCGGTCGTTGTCTTTCTTGTGAGAGGGCGCGACCGTGCTGCGCGTGCCGAGGCCGAGGCGCGTGCCGCCGTGGAGAGCCGCGAGCTGCTTGCGAAGAGCCACGAGCACGTGGTGGCGCAACTGAAGGAGAGCCACGCTGCCGAAATCGACAACCTCCGCCGCCAGTGGGCGGAGGCACGAGCGGAGATGCTGCGGCAAGCCGAAGCGGCGCGTGCCGACGACGCGCGGCGGCAGGAGGCCGAGCGCGAGGAGGCGCGTCGGCAGTGGGAGGAGAAGATGTCCGCCCTGCGGCTGGCGTTCGACAAGCTCTCCGCCGAGCACCTGCGGCAGCAGCAGGAGAGCCTGAAAGCCACGAACCGCGAGAGTGTGGAGACGGTGCTCAGCCCGCTGCGTGAGTCGATTGCCGCTTTCAAGAAGGACTTCACCGACCGCATGGTGGCGCAGGGGCAGACCGACGCGGTGATGAAGGACGCCATCCGGCGGCTGGCGGAGCAGACATCCGCACTGGGCGAGGGCGCCGACCGCCTGGCGAGAGCCCTGAAGGCCGACCCCAAGCAGCAGGGATGCTGGGGCGAGGAGGTGCTGAAGAACATACTGGAGGCGTCGGGGATGACCGAGGGGCGCGACTTCGAGACACAGGCGGCGGAGACCGATGCCGACGGCAACCGCGTGATACCCGACGTGAAGGTGATGATTCCGGGGCAGGGCTATCTCGTCATCGACTCGAAAACCAGCATCAAGGCCTACCTGGACTATATGCAGGCCGACGACGAGGCGGAGCGCAAGCGCTGCCTGCGAGAGCACCTCGACTCGGTGCGCCGCCACTACCGCGAGCTGGCCGAGAAGCACTACCCCAAGCGCGTGAAGGACGCGGCGGGCTACGTGCTGATGTTCATCCCCAACGAGGGCAGCTACGTGCTGGCCATGGAGAACGACGCGCGCATCGCCATCGACGCCTACCGCGAGCGCGTCATCATCGTGAACCCCACGAACCTGATGCTCGCCCTGCAAATCGTGTCGCTCCTGTGGCAGAACCAGCGGCAGGAGAAGAACGTGCGCGACATCATCGCCGCCGCCACCAAACTCTACGAGAAGTTCGCCACGTTCTCCGACTCGTTCGTCTCGGTGGGCGAGCGGCTGCAGTCGGCGGCCACTGCCTACGACAGCGCCATGGGGCAGCTGTGCACGGGGCGCGGCAACTTCGCATCCCAGTTGGAGGCGTTGAAGGCGAAGGGCGTGATGACGGTGAAGTCCATCAACGCGAAGATGCTGGAGGCGGACGAAGCCCATGCCATCGGGGCGGGCGAGGCATCTCGATAGCCCGCTATTGCCATAAAGCATACCTGACAATCGTAAAAATGCCTTGTCTTTCATCTTAGATAATTTTGTTTAACTCGCAGTGTAGAAGATGGTATTGTTTTACTCGCAGTATGATGGTTTCTGCAGTTTTCATATTACTTTTGCGAACGAAATGAATTCAACCAACCCGCAAAGCGACAAGACAATGGCAAAAGTAGGCTACATATACAACACACCCCATGCCGACGGATTGGCCGACGACCGGGAGTGGATGCGGCAGTACGGTTGCGTGCAGGTGGCGGAGGAGGCCGCCGAGAACGAGCGGTTGCGCCCGGTGTGGAAGCAGCTCCTCGACAACCTTGAGCGGGGCGACGAGATTGTGGTCTCGAAATTCAGCAACGCCGTGCGTGGCAGCCGTGAGCTGTCGGCGTTCTTCGAACTGTGCCGGATTAAGATGGTGCGCATCGTCTCCATCCACGACCAAATGGACTCGGACGACAAGTTGTTTCCTGCCCCCACCGCCGCAGATTTGTTCCAAATGGTCGGCTCGCTCCCCGAAGAGGCAATGGCGCTCCGCCGTGCTTCCGTTCATGTGCAGAACCTGCAGCGCAACCTCAGCGTCCGTCCCAAGACGAAAGCCGCCGGGACGAAGCAGGAGCGAGAAAGCACCATCGTTTCGATGTACAACAGCGGCCGCGCCATCGACGATATCTGGACGGCCAGCGGTTTCCGCAGCCGCAGTAGCGTCTTCCGCATCCTGAACAAGTACGGCGTGAAGCTGAACCGGGGACACTTCAGTGGCCCGTTGGGGAAGAGGAAGAAGGACAATGAATGATGAATATGACAGAAGATGTAGCCAACACCAAACCACGTTGTCGTTGGTGCAATCTGAACAATCCTCTGTATGTTGCCTATCACGACGCGGAATGGGGTGTGCCGGTACACGATGACCGCAAATTGTATGAGATGTTGATTCTTGAATGTTTTCAGGCAGGTCTTTCGTGGGAGTGTATTCTCAACAAGCGAGAATCCTTCCGCAAGGCATTTGACGAGTTTGACTATCAGCAGGTGGCGGAATACGATGACGTAAAATTGGAGGCTTTGCGCCATGACGAGGGTATTGTGAGGAACAGGTTGAAGATTGCGGCTGCTGTCAGCAACGCCAAGGCTTTCATGGATATTCAGACCGAGTTCGGCTCGTTCGACAGATTCATCTGGAATTTTACCAGTGGCAAGGTCATCCATGAGTGGGAAAGGACTTCATCTCCTTTGTCCGATACAATCTCAAAGGAACTGAAGAGGCGTGGCATGAAGTTCGTCGGGACGACCATCATGTATTCGTTCCTGCAAGCCGTCGGCATCATCAACTCGCATGAGGAGGGGTGCTGGCTGCATGAAAACATGAAAAGAGAACAATAATGCAATTAACACCATAAGAAATACAACTATGAATATCGGAGACAGAATACCCGAGGTCCTTGGCATCGACCAGGACGGACGTGAGATTAAGGCGAGCAACTATCGCGGCCGCAAGATTGTGCTTTACAGCTATCCCAAGGCGAACACGAGCGGATGCACTGCCGAGGCTTGCTCTTTGCAGGCGCACAAGGACGAGCTTGCCGCTGCCGGTTACGAGATTATCGGTGTCAGCAAGGACAAACAGGCACTTCAGAAGAAGTTCTCCGAGGCCAAAGGGCTGGATTTCCCGCTCATCGCCGATACCGAGACCACGCTCTTGCAGGAGCTTGGCTGCTGGGGCGAGAAGGTGGCTTGCGGTCGCAGGACCGTCGGCATCCTCCGCACCACCTATCTCGTCAACGAGGAGGGCGTGATTGAGAAAGTCTTCACTCCCAAGGAAATCAAGACGAAGATTCATGCGGAGCAGATACTGGAGTACATCAACAGATAAAGTTAGGGACTATGATTAGACCTACAACAGACAAAGACATCACTCCTCCCCACATGGTGTCATTTATGACCTCGTGCTGAAATCAGCCATGAATCTGACAAGAACAGAAAAGTTGGAAAGATAATGTTTACTATATGTTCGATTTCGTGGCAGGAACATACCACTCGCAGAAGTAACGGTTTTTGATACAAATGGGGCTGATGTTGCAAAACATCAGCCCCATCTCATGATAGAAGAATCGTCAAAATTAGCCTGCCACTGTGAAGATGCGAATCTCAGGGTCGGCCTGAAAATAAGGAGACAAGCCTGTCACCACGTCGTTGGTGAACATGGCCGACTGAAGGTAGGCTGCGGCATGCTCCTTGCTGTCGAAGCCGTGGAGCACCTGTACGTCCTCGTCGCGCACCAGCAGGTTCTTGGTCATAGCTCCCTCGATGGTGTCGAGGAATGGCTGACGATAGTCGAAATACACCTTTGCCGCACTCGGACGGTCACTCTCTTTAATCTTCATCGTGATTTGAAGATAAGCCTTTACTTCATTCATGGTTCTTTGTTTAAAGTTTAAACGTTATTGTATTTCTGTAAACGTGTCCTTTCACTTGGATTTCAAAGCTGTCGTCAGGCCGGGGCCGATCAGCGCGCCCTCCGCTTCCGGCAGGTGTGGAGGACGGCCGCGGCTGTGGCGAGGAGCAGGAGGGCGAGCGCGGCGTAGGCGATTGTCTCGGTCGTCCGCACCGACGCCGGGTCGAAGTCCATCCGAATCACGTGCTTCCCGGCGGGCACCTGCATGGCGCGCAGGACGTAGTTGGCCCGGACGATGTCGGCCGGCCGCCCGTCGATGGTGGCCGTCCATCCCGGGTAGTAGATTTCGGAGAAGACGGCCACGCCGCCCTTGTCGCTGTCGGCCTCGTAGGACACGGACGTGGAGCCGAGGGCCGTCTGCCGGATGGAGGCGCGCGCCGAGTGGCGGGCGGCGAGCCGGCCGGGGCCGAAGTCGCTGCCGACGACGGCCGTCCGGCGGAGGTCGACGCGGCTGAGCGCGTCCAGCTCCTCGTTGGCGCTGCCCGCGGCGAGGACGCTGTCCACGAACCACGCGTTGCCATAGGCCGCCGTGTTCTCGACGGGAATCTTCACGCCGTTCTGCCCGCCGAGGATGAACCAGCGCGTGTTGAGCATGTTGATGACGGGGTAGAGGCTGTCGGTGTTGACCTGCGAGAAGTCGTAGACCGGGAACGGGGCGCGCGCCCCCGTGTCGGCCAGCATGGCGGCGGTGTCGATGCGCGCCTCGCCGAGCGCGGTGTAGACGTTCTTCATCTCGGGCGCGATGTGCTCCTCTATCAGCTCCTGGTAGCGGCGGAGCTTGGCCGGGTGGTAGCCGCCGACGCTGCTGTAGAAGTAGGAGGTGGTGTTGTCGTTGAAGGTGCTGACCGTGTAGTTGAGCACGCGGTAGTTGCGCCCGTCGCCCGACCGGCCGAGGATGTAGGCGTCGGCGTCGGTCTTTTCCTGCGCCGCGGCCGGCCGGGGCGTTGAGAACATGGAGTCGTGGAGGTAGCGCTTGTTGACCTGCCACATGTCGGCGAGGCACACCAGCACGAGCAGCGCGCCGAAGAGGGTGGCGCGCTTCCCCGCTGCCGCCGCGTCCGTCTTCGCCGCCCCGCGCAGGTAGACGTAGAGCAGCGCGCAGCCGACGGCGATGACGAGGGCGGACCGCCACGCGTCGGCGGACAGCATGGCCGCGCGCATCGTGGAGATGCTGGCAAGGATGGCGCCGCCCGTCGAGGGGTCGAAGTAGCCTTGCTCCACGTACTGCTGGACGGCCAAGCGGTCGGCGGACGAGAGGCAGTCGCCCCCCGCCGTCGGGAAGAGGGCGAAGCAAAGGCAGACGAGGATGGGGAACGCGGCGCTGACGCCCAGCGACACGAGCAGGTACGGGCGGCGCCCGGGGTCGGGCGCCTGCTCGAAGAAGGCCTTCAGCCCGAGCAGCGCCAGCAGCGGGATGGTGAACTCGGCCACGACGAGGATGCTTGCCACCGTGCGGAACTTGCTGTACATCGGCACGTGGTCGATGCACCAGTCCGTGAGCGGCATGAAGTTGCGCCCCCATGCCAGGAGGATGGAGAGCAGCGTGGCCAGGAGCAGCAGCCACTTCATCGGGCTGCGGTGGGGGGCGACGAAGAGGGCGAGCAGGAACAGCGTGCACACCAGCGCCCCGACGTAGACGGGGCCGCTCGTGCCCGGCTGCTCGCCCCAGTACTGGGTGAACGCGCCGTAGACGCCGGCGCCCGCGAACTGCGGGTTGGCTTTCTCCATGGCCGTCTCGCTCATCTGCAGCGGGACGGACGCGCCGCCGCGCACGTTGGGCACCAGGAGCGAGTAGGTCTCGCCGATGCCGTAGCTCCAGTTCGTGATGTAGTCGCGCTCCAGCCCGCTGTCCGTCTGGTTGCCGGCGGCGGCGCCCTGCTTCACGAGCTCGCTCTTCCCGCGCATCGTGTCCTTCGCGTACTCGTACGTGTGGTAGAGGTTCGAGGCGTTCAGCGCCACCGCCGCCGCGGCGGCCGCCGCCACCACGCCCGTGGCCTTGAGGAACGGGGCGTACCGCCTCCGCGCCGCCGCCTCCGCCAGGAAGGCCAGGACGACGCAGATGTCCACGACGAGGAAGTAGTAGGTCATCTGCACGTGGTTGCCCATGATTTGCAGGGCGGCGAAGAACGCCGTCACGATGCCGCCCCACAGGAGCTTCCCCCGGTAGCACATCACCATGCCGGCGATGGTGGGCGGGATGTAGGCCAGCGTGACGACCTTCCAGATGTGCCCGGCCGCGATGATGATGAAGAAATAGCTGGAGAACGCCCACGCGACGGCGCCGAGGGCCGCCATCCACTGGCGGAAGTCGAACGCGCGCAGGAGGATGTAGAAGCCCAGCATGGAGGCGAAGACGTACCACACGTAGTCGGGCAGCCACAGGTGGTAGGCCTTCTCGAGGAACGAGAGGGGGCGCGCCGAGTCGTAGCTGGGCGCCACCTGGTAGGTGGGCATCCCGCCGAAGATGGAGTTGATCCAGCGCGGGGTCTCGCCGCCGTGCTCCGCGCGGTAGTTGTTGAGCTCCACGGTGAGGCCGTCGCCCGCCGTGTTGTCGTGCCCGGTCAGCCGCCGTCCGTCGAAGTCGGCGGGAAAGAAGTAGCAGGCCGCGATGGCGGCGAAGAGGGCGACGCAGAGGAGGTCGGGGATAAGACGCTTGAGGTTCATGTGGCTTATGGTCGGTTACAGGTATCTCGGAAGTTCGTACAGGCGGGTCGAGTGCGAGCCCTTGATGAGCACCGTCATGCCCTGCGGCCTGTCCGCCGCGAGGAACTCCCTGACGGCGTCGGTGTCGGCGAAGCGGCGGAACGAGGCCGGCGCGTCGACCTTGGCGAACTGCTCGCCCACGAGCCACACCTGCTCGAAGTCCGACACCGCCAGCCGGTCGGCAATCCGCTGGTGCTCCTCGGCCGCCGCGCCGCCCAGCTCGCCCATGTCGCCCAGGATGCACATCTTGTGGGCGGCCGCAAGGTGGCCGAAGTTGTCCAGGGCGGCCGCCATGGACGTGGGGTTGGCGTTGTAGGCGTCCACGACCAGCCTGTTGCCTTTCGTCGCCACGAACTGGGAGCGGTTGTTGTCCGGGACGTACTCCTCCAGCGCCTTGCAGACGTCGTCGTCGGCAACGCCGAAATGCGAGCCGATGGTGACCGCCGCCAGCGCGTTGTCTATGTTGTACGCCCCGATCAGCTGCGTCTGCACCCGGCGGCCGTTCCACCGGAACCCCAGGAACGGGCCGCGGCAGTCCAGCTCGCCGTCCACATAGGGCACCTGCGCCACCCCCTGCGCCATGCGCCGCAGGCACGGGTCCAGGGGGTTGACGAAAGCCTTTCCGCCATGGGCGCGCAGGAAGTCGTACAGCTCGCCCTTCGTGCGGACAACGCCCTCGAAGGAGCCGAAGCCCTGCAGGTGCGCCATCCCCACGTTGGTGACCAGCCCGTAGTCGGGCTCCGCCACCTCCGCCAGCTCCCGGATGTCGCCGGGATGGCTCGCCCCCATCTCCACGACGGCCACCTCGTGGGCCGCCGTCAGGCGGAGCAGCGTCTTCGGCACGCCGATGGCGTTGTTGAAGTTCCCCTGCGTGTACAGCACCGAATGCTTCTTCGACAGGACGGCAGCCGCCAGCTCCTTGGTCGTGGTCTTGCCGTTGGTGCCCGTGATGCCGACAACGGTCGTCCCGAGCTGGCGGCGGTGGTGGCGCGCCAGCGCCTGCAGCGCCCTCAGCCCGTCCTCCACCAAGATGAAGCGGCCGTCGCCCTCGGCGCAATGCTGGGGCTCGTCGACGACGGCGTAGGCGCAGCCGTTCGCCAGCGCGGCGCGCGCGTAGGCGTTCCCGTCGAACGACGCGCCTTTCAGCGCGAAGAACATGGCGCCCCGCGGGCAGTCGCGGCTGTCCGTCGTCACCTTCCTGCATTGTAGGAACCGCTCGTATAAATCTCTGATTTCCATAATCTATGTAGCCAAATTTTCGGCAAAGATAGGAGAAAAACGCGAAACACGTCCCAAAACCGCCCAATTATCCGCGCTCCAGGCCCCGTCCCGCGCCCCCTGCCTCCGCCCCGGAGCACGGCTTTTGCCGCGCCCCGCGCAGTCCGCTGGCGCGCAGCGGGTTGCGCGGCTGTGCGGCGTCGCGATATTTCCAAGTACTTGGAAATTTTCGTCCAAGTACTTGGAAATATTTTTTTAAGTACTTGGAAATTTCTCCGCTCCGCAGCGCCCCCGTGCCCGCAGCGCGGCGGCGGGGGAAAGGCGGCGCGCTGCTGCGCGCGGGCTTTTTTCCGAAAAACGCGGCGGCGTGTTGCGCGTTTCGGCGGAATTCCCTACCTTTGCAGCCGCAACGGTTCCGCCGAAGGGCGGATGAAAAGGGAACGCAGTGTGAACCTGCGGCTATTCCCGTAGCTGTGAGCCTCTGCATCGGCGATGATGGCTTCCAAGCACCGTGTCACTGGCTTCCTCCTGCTGCGGGGAAGTTGGGAAGACGCTTGGAAGAGGGGCGGAGCCAGAAGACCTGCCGTTTGCCTGCTGTTTAACCGCGGTCCCGGGATTTGGGCCGCTTAAATGAGACAAAGGAATGATTAGGAAGATTCTTATCGCGAACCGCGGCGAAATCGCGATTCGCGTGATGCGCGCCTGCTACGAGATGGGCATCCGCTCGGTGGCCGTCTACAGCACGGCCGACCGCCTGTCGCGCCATGTGCTGTTTGCCAACGAGGCGGAGTGCATCGGCGGCGCGGCGGCCGCGGACAGCTACCTCAACATCGACCACATACTGGCGGCCGCGCGCAAGCACCGCGTGGACGCCATCCACCCCGGCTACGGCTTCCTGTCGGAGAACGCCGACTTCGCGCGGCGCTGCGAGGCGGAGGGCATCGTCTTCATCGGCCCGCGCCCGGAGACCATGGAGCTGATGGGCGACAAGATTTCGGCGCGCCGGCAGATGATGGCCGCCGGGGTGCCCGTCGTCCCCGGCACGCAGGAGCGGCTCGAGAGCGCCGCCGAGGCCGTGGAGGTGTGCCGCGGCATCGGCTTCCCCGTGATGCTGAAGGCGTCGATGGGCGGCGGCGGGAAGGGCATGCGCCTTGTCCGCCGCGAGGAGGACGTGGCGGAGATGTTCGAGGCCGCCCGCAGCGAGGCCATGGCCTCGTTCGGCGACGACACCGTGTACATAGAGAAGTTTGTGGAGGAGCCCCACCACATCGAGTTCCAGGTGCTGGGCGACCGGCACGGCAACGTGGTGCACCTCTACGACCGCGAGTGCTCGGTGCAGCGCCGCCACCAGAAGGTGGTGGAGGAGAGCCCGTCGCCGTTCATCGACTTCAACCTGCGCCACGAGATGGGCGCGAAGGCTGTCGCCGCCGCGCGCGCGGTGGGCTACGTGGGCGCGGGCACCATCGAGTTCCTCGTGGACAGGCACCGCCATTTCTATTTTCTGGAGATGAACACGCGCCTGCAGGTGGAGCATCCCGTCACGGAGGAGGTGGTCGGCATCGACCTGGTGAAGGAGCAGATACGCATCGCCGACGGCGAGCCGCTTGACTTCCGCCAGGAGGACGTGCGCCAGCGCGGGCACGCCATCGAGTGCCGCATCTGCGCCGAGGACACGGAGAACGGGTTCATGCCGTCGCCCGGCGTGATACGCCAGCTGGTGGAGCCGCACGGCATCGGCACGCGCATCGACTCCTACGTCTACGAGGGCTACGAGATTCCCGTCCACTACGACCCGATGATCAGCAAGCTCGTCGTGTGGGCCACGAGCCGCGAGTACGCCATCGAGCGCATGCGCCGCGTGCTGTACGAGTACAAGATTACGGGGCTGACCACGAACATCCGCTACCTGCGCCGCATCATCGACGTGCCCGACTTCAAGGGCGGATGCTACGACACGAGCTTCATCGAGCGCAACGCCGACCGCCTGCGCCCGCGCCCGGGGTTCAAGAACGAGAGCGAGGAGATGGCGGTCATCGCCGCCTACATGGACTACCTGATGAACCTCGAGGAGAATGCGCCCGCGCCGGCCCCGGACACGGCGCTGAGCCGCTGGCGCGCGTTCGGGCTTCAGAAGGGCGTGCTGCGCGTGTAGCGCGCCGCGTAACGGACAAAACTGTGAATCATGGAAATACAGGTTGGAAACAAGACGATGGAGGTGACGCTCCTCTCGAAGGAGGGGAACGCCGTGAAAATCGACATCGACGGCCGCGTCTACGACGTGGACGTGGCGATGCTGCAGAACGGCACCTGCTCGATCCTCCACGAGGGCAACTCCTACAAGGCGGAGCTGGTGAAGGGCGAGGGCGGCAAGCATTACCGCGTGAACGTGAACTACTCTACGTACCAGATCGACATGCTCGACTCGCAGGCGAAGTACATGCGCCTGCGCCGCCACGCGCCGTCCGGCGGGCAGAGCGACACGGTCGTCGCCCCCATGCCGTGCAAGATTGTGCGCGTCTACTGCCGGAAGGGCGACCGCCTGAAGGCGGGCGACACGGTGCTGACGATGGAGGCGATGAAGATGCAGACGAACTACAAGGTGTCGGCCGACTGCGAGGTGGCCGACGTGCTGGTGGCCGAGGGCGACAGCGTGCGCGTGGAGCAGGTGCTGCTGCGGCTGGATGTTAATGGACAAAACGCATAGGGAAAATGGAACAACAGCATAAATTGACGGCCCGCGAGCGTGTGGAGACGCTCCTCGACGCGGGCACGTTCGTGGAGATGGACCGCCACGTGGTGCACCGCTGCGCCGACTTCGGCATGGACAGGAAGCGCGTGGAGGGCGACGGCGTGATTTCGGGCTACGGCAAGATCGACGGCCGCATCGTGTTCGTCTACGCGTTCGACTTCAGCGTGCTGGGCGGGTCGCTCTCGGCCGCCAACGCCCAGAAAATCGCAAAGGTGCAGGACCTGGCGCTGCGCAACGGCGCGCCCGTCATCTCGCTCAACGACTCGGGCGGCGCGCGCATTCAGGAGGGCGTGGAGAGCCTCACGGGCTTCGCCCACATCTTCCGCCGCAACGTGATGGCCTCGGGCGTGGTGCCGCAGATTTCGGCCATCCTCGGCCCCTGCGCGGGCGGCTCGTGCTACTCGCCCGCGCTCACCGACTTCATCCTCATGGTGAAGGGGCAGAGCCAGATGTTCGTGACGGGCCCCGACGTGGTGCGCGCCGTGACGAACGAGGACGTGGACAAGGAGACGCTGGGCGGGGCGATGACCCACTGCGCGACGAGCGGCGTGGCGCACTTCGTGTGCCGCGACGACGAGGAGACGCTCATGACCATCCGCGAGCTGGTGGGCTTCATTCCCTCCAACAACATGGAGGACGCGCCGGCGCACCCCGTCACGGACGAGGTGGGGCGCGTGTGCCACGAGCTCGACGGCGTGGTGCCGGCCGATCCGAACGTGCCTTACGACATCCGCAACATCATCGAGCCGGTGTGCGACCAGCAGTACTTCTTCGAGGTGATGGCGGAGTACGCCAAGAACGTGGTCGTGGGCTTCGGGCGCATGGCCGGGCGCACGGTGGGCTTCGTGGCCAACCAGCCCAACTTCCTGGCCGGCGCGCTCGACATCGACGCGAGCGACAAGGCGGCGCGCTTCGTGCGCTTCTGCGACTGCTTCAACATCCCGCTCGTGGCGGTGGAGGACGTCCCCGGCTTCCTGCCCGGCGTGAACCAGGAGCACAACGGCATCATCCGCCACGGCGCGAAGGTGGTCTACGCCTTCGCCGAGGCCACCGTCCCGAAAATCACGCTCATCACGCGCAAGGCCTACGGCGGCGCCTACATCGTGATGAACTCGAAGTGCATCGGGGCCGACGTGAACCTGGCGTACCCCACGGCCGAGATTGCCGTGATGGGCGCGGAGGGCGCGTGCAACATCCTCTACCGCAAGGCGTCGCCCGAGGAGCGCGCCCGCGCCGTGGAGGACTACCGGCAGAAGTTCGCCAACCCGCTGCCGGCGGCACGGCTGGGCTACATCGACGAAATCATCGAGCCGCGCGACACGCGCGTCCGCCTGATTCAGGCGCTGGAAATGTCGCGCAACAAGAACCAGAGCAACCCGCCGAAGAAGCACGGCAACATGCCGCTCTGACGGGCGGGGACGGAATGCGCGGCGGCCGGCGCCAGACCCTGTGCCGCGCCGCGCGTGCAATGCCCCCGGCGGGGCTTGCAGAATGAAAGTTTGTTATTTTTTGTAAGTAGGAGAGGCGGCAGCGGCAGAGGTGTCTGCGCCGGCCGCCGCCTCAATCCCCCCTGTGCGGGCAGGTCCGCTGCGACAGCGGATGGCTGCCGGCGCAGGGGGGACAACGAGACACCGGGCATTCTCCGCGCTGACGGCGCAGGGAGAGTGCCCGGTGCTTTCGTGCGCGCGGCGTGCGCGCCGCGCGGCTTTAGATGGCGGCCGCCAGCCGGCGGACGAAGTCGTCGGCGTCGGCCTTGGTGGCGCAGAGCGGCGGCAGCAGCCGCAGGGTGGTGGCACCGGCGCAGCCCGTGAAGCAGTGCTGCTCGCCGACGAGGCGGTTGCGCACGTCCTTGTAGGGGATGTCGAGCTCCACGCCAATCATCAGCCCGCGCCCCCGCACCTCGGCGACGTGCGGCAGGCGGGCCTCCACCAGCCGCTCCATGAGGTAGGCACCCACCTGCGCCGCGTTCTCGACGAGCCGCTCGCTCTCCATGACGTCGAGCACGGCCAGCGCGGCCGCGCAGGCCAGGTGGCTGCCGCCGAACGTGGTGCCGAGCTGCCCGTGGACGGGTGCGAACTGCGGCGCGATGAGCACGGCGGCCATGGGCAGCCCGTTGGCGATGCCCTTGGCGACGGTGATGAGGTCGGGGCGGAGGCCCGGGTCGTCGCCGGGCAGCAGGTGCTGGTGGGCGAAGAACTTTCCGCTGCGCCCGTAGCCGCACTGGATTTCGTCGCAGACGAGCACGGTGCCGTGTTCCGCGCAGAGCTTCTTCAGCCCCTGCAGGAAGTCTGGCGTGACGAGCCGGATGCCGCCCACGCCCTGGATGCACTCGACGATGCAGGCGCACACGTCGTCCTTCTCAATCTCGGCGCGCCACGCGTCGAGGTCGTTGATGGGGAGGAAGGTGGCGTGGCGGTTCTGGTTGATGGGGGCGCGGTACCTGGCGGCGTCGGTTGCCTCGACGGCGAGTGACGTGCGTCCGTGGAACGCTTTGTCGATGGCGAGGACGCGCGTGCGGCCGTTGTGGAACGAGGCGAGCTTGAGCGCGTTCTCGTTGGCTTCCGCGCCGCTGTTGACCAGGAAGAGCGCGTAGTCCTCGTAGCCGCAGGCTTTTCCGAGCCGCTCGGCCAGCTCGCGCTGGAGGGGGTTCTGCACGGAGTTGGAGTAGAATGCGAGTTTGCCGAGCTGGCGCGCCACGCACTCCACGTAGTGGGGGTGCGTGTGGCCGATGCTGATGACGGCGTGGCCTCCGTAGAAGTCAAGGTATTCCTGCCCCCTGTCGTCCCACACCTTGCAGCCGAGGCCGTGGTCGATGGTGACGTCCATGAGGGGGAAAACGTCGAAAGGTTTCATGGTTGTGGTTGTTGTTTTGGTGTGTGTGCGCGGCCCCGGGCCGGCGCGCCGCCGCGTCAGAAGGCGGACGCCTTGAGGCGCAGTCCGGCGCGCTCGTCGATGCCGAACATCAGGTTCATGTTTTGCACGGCCTGCCCCACGGCTCCCTTGAGCAGGTTGTCGATGGCGGAGGTGACGACGAGCTTGCTGCCGAACTGGTCCACATGGACGAGGCACTTGTTGGTGTTCACCACCTGCTTCAGGTCGATGGCGCTGTCGCTGTAGTGGGTGAACGCCGCGTCGCGGTAGAAGTCGCGGTAGAGGGCGGCTGCGTCGGTGCCGTCGCTGTCGAGCCTGACGACCTCGGTGCAGAAGATGCCGCGCGCGAAGTCGCCGCGCCAGGGCACGAAGTCGATGCTGGCCGTCAGCGGGCCCTGCAGCTCGGCGAGGCTCTGGCGAATCTCGTGCAGGTGCTGGTGGGCGAACACCTTGTAGGTGCTCATGTTGTTGCTGCGCCACGAGAAGTGGGTGGTCGCGCCGGGCTTCTGCCCCGCGCCGGTGGCGCCGGTGACGGCATTGACGCACACGTCGTGGGTGAGCAGCCCCGCCTTGGCGAGCGGCAGCAGCCCGAGCTGGATGCAGGTGGCGAAGCAGCCGGGGTTGGCCAGGTGGCGGCACTGCCCGATTTGCGCGCGGTGCAGCTCCGGCAGCCCGTACACGTAGTCGTGCTCGGGCGACGCGATGCGGAAGTCCTGCGCGAGGTCGATGACGCGCACGCCGTCGGGGATGGCGTGCTCCTTGACGAACGCCTTGCTCTTGCCGTGGCCGAAGCAGAGGAACACCACGTCTACGCTGCCGAGCGGCATGCCGTCCGTGAACGCGAGCTCCGTGTCGCCCTCCAGCCCCCCGTGCACGTCGGCCACGCGGTTGCCGGCGTTCGACTCGCTGTTGGCGAACGCGATGTCCGCCCCGGGGTGGTTGAGCAGCAGGCGGATGAGCTCTCCGCCCGTGTAGCCTGCCGCGCCCAGTATTCCTACTCTGATCATGGCCGCGTCATCTTTTCTCGTCGGGGTGGCAGGCGTAGTAGAGGCGCAGCGGCGTGGACGTCACCTTGATGAAGCCCTTCGCGTCCTCCGCCGTCCAGCCCTTCTGCGCTTCGCCGTATTCGCCGAGCTTGTTCTTCACGAGGTCGTCCGCCGAGTCCACGCCCACGGTCTGGAAGCCGAGCGGGCGCAGCTCGAGCGTCACCACGCCGTTCACGTTGCGCTGCGACGAGGCGAGCATGGCCTCGATGTCGGGCATCACGGGCTCCAGGTACTGGCTCTCGTGCAGGAACATCCCGTACCAGTTGCTCACCTGGTCCTTCCAGTACTGCTGCCACTTCGAGAGCGTGTACTTCTCCAGGAAGCGGTGCGCGCCGATGATGAGCATGGGGGCGGCGGCCTCGAAGCCCACGCGCCCCTTGATGCCAATGATGGTGTCGCCCACGTGGCAGTCGCGCCCGATGGCGTAGGCCGCGCCGATTTCCTCGACGGCCTGTATCGCCTTTATCTTGTCGTCGTACCCGATGCCGTTCACCGACGCTATCTCGCCGTGCCTGAAGCCTATCTTCAGCAACTCCGTCCCCTCCTTTGTGGGGTGCTTCAGGTAGGCGGACTCGGGCAGGCCCTGGCTGGAGTCGAGTATCTCGCCGCCGCAGATGGACGTTCCCCAGATGCCCACGTTGTAGGAGTACTTGAGCTTCGCGAAGTCGGCGCTGAAGCCGTGCGCGTTCAGGTAGTCCACCTCCTCCTTGCGCGTGAGGTTGCGGTCGCGCGTGAGCGTGATGATTTCCACGCCCGGCGCCATCACGAGGAACGTCATGTCGAAGCGTATCTGGTCGTTGCCCGCTCCCGTCGAGCCGTGGGCGATGGCGCTGGCGCCGATTTCGTTGGCGTAGCGCGCGATGGCGATGGCCTGGAAGATGCGCTCCGACGACACCGACACGGGGTAGCAGTTGTTGCGCAGCACGTTGCCGAACACCATGTACTTCAGCGACTTCTCGTAGTACTCCTGCGTCACGTCGAGCGTCACGTACTTCGCCGCGCCCAGCTTGTAGGCGTTCTCCTCGTTCTTCCTCAGCTGCTCCGCCGAGAAGCCGCCCGTGTTGGCGCAGGCCGCGTGCACTTCGTATCCCATTTCCCTGGCGAGATACATCACCGTGTACGACGTGTCGAGGCCGCCACTGAAGGCCACGACCACTTTCTTCTTTTCTGCCATATTCGTTGCGTGTTTTTGCGCGCGGGGCAGGGCGGGTGGCCCGGCCCGGACGCGCCTTGTTACTTCTTTCCGTCAATCTTCTTGATCCGCTCCAGCACCTCCTGCGGAATCTTCGCCGGCAGGTGCTCCTCCGGGTCGTAGAGCATGGCCGTGCAGATGCAGTACTTCCGCCCCGTGCGGTGCAGCACGTCCACGTTGATGCAGCCCTCGCAGCCCTTCCAGAAGGCCTCGTCGTCCGTCAGGTCGGCGAACGTCACGGGCTTGTAGCCCAGCTGCGTGTTCATCGTCATCACGGCCGCGCCGCTCGTCAGCGAGAATATCTTCGCGTGCGGCCAGCGCGTGCGGGCCAGCGTGAAGGTCATGTCCTTGATGTGCTTGGCCACGTGCAGCCCCCGGAAGTCGGGGTGGACAATCAGCCCCGACGTGGTGACGTAGTGCTTGTTGCCCCACGTCTCGATGTAGCTGAACCCCACGAAGCGGTCGCCGCAGAGCGCGATGACGGCCTTCGCCTCCTTCATCTTGGTCGTCAGGTACTCGTGCGTCCGCTTGGCGATGCCGGTCCCGCGCACCTTCGCCGCGTCGGCGATGGTCTGCAGGATGGTGTCCACGTACTTCTCGTGCGAGGCGTCGGCCACCAGCACTTGGATGTCTTCCTCTCTTGCTTCTTGTTGTTCCATTGCGTTGCGCAGCCTGGCGGCCGCATTACACCGGTATGATTGTTGATAGGCCCTCCCGCACGGCGTCGCGCGCGCACCCCTCCTCCACGACGATGAGGATGGTGTCGTCGCCGGCTATCGTGCCGATGATTTGCGGGATGCTGGCGTTGTCGATGTCGTAGGCGATGCTGCTGGCGTAGCCCGGGCGCGTCCTGATGACGCCGATGTTGCCGGAGAAGCGGAGCGACACGAACCCGTTGTTCAGCATCATCTCCCTCACCGGGCGGCGCTCCTTCACGCGCTTGTACATCGTGTTGTTGGGCAGTACGTACACGGCCCGCCCGCCGTTGCCCGCCGCCTTCGCCACCTTCAGCTGCTTCAGGTCGCGCGAGAGCGTCGCCTGCGTCAGCTTGAAGCCCTCCGCCGAGAGCGCGGTGAGCAGCTCGTCCTGGTTGCTGATTTCCTGGCTGGAGATGATCATCTTTATCATGTCGAGCCGCGAGTTCTTCACACTCATGGATGCATAATTATTCAAAAATCGGCTGCAAATTTACAGACATTCCTGCATATATGCAAGCCGCTTATGCGCTTTTGTCGCCCTCCCGCCCCGAAAAAGGCGGCGGCTGCGCGGCGCGGCCCTCCGCCCCGCCGGCGGGAGCGCGCAAAACAGGGCGTGCCCGGACTCGCCGTGAGTCCGGGCACGCCGCCGGTGCATGCCGCGCCGCGCTTACGCCGCGGCGCGGGCCGTGTTGCCTACCACAGGTCGCCCCATGTGTTCTCGCGCTGCTTCGAGAGAATCTCGTCGTCCTTGATGGTTTCCTTGCCGCCGCCCTCGCCGTCCTTGTCGTTGACGGGCAGGGATGCGCAAATCAGGTCGCACTCTATCTCGGAAGCCAGCGTTGCGGGCGTCTGATATGTCTTTTTCATTGTTTCTGTCTTTGTTTTACTGGTCTGTGTCCTTTTTTGATAGTCTCATGACAGTCTCGTAGCGGTGCGCGCTTACTTCACCCACACCTTGCGGACCGTGCCGTCGCTCATCTTCACGATGTTGAGGCCGCGCTCGAGCTGGCTGCGGAGTGCGCCGCTCACGCCGTAGACGGCCGCGGGCTGTGCGTCGGCAGCGGGCTGCGTGGCGTCGCCGATGCCGGTCGTCTCGCCGCCGAACGTGAAGGCCACGCGTGCGTTGGCCGTGTGCTCGGCGCTGTTGTCCGTCTTCGCCAGCTTCAGGAAGGCGCGGTAGGCGGGGATGTATGAGGTCTCGTCGATGAAGTAGAAGCCCACGCCCGCGCTCTTGTTGCCAAGGCCGATGTAGTCGAAGTCGTCGAAGTTGAGGTCGGCGTTCTCAAGCTTCGTGTACGTGCCCACGAGGATGTTGTCGGGATAGGTGGCGGCGTCCTCGTCCGTGTAGACGAAGCGGTAGGTGCCGGGCGTCTCCGAGTAGAGGACGAAGCCCTCGCCCTTGGGCAGCACGGTGGCGCTGACCTCCTCGAGGTGCATCCACGAGATGGGGTTGCCCACCTTGTACTCCGTCGCCTTGTACACCGTCACGCCCGCGGGCACGGTGCCGTTCCACGGGAGGCAGACGGTTGCGTAGTGCGCGTCCGTAATCCTCACGTCGAGGTACTTGTAGTTCTTGATCTTGTTGATGATGTCCTCCAGCTCCCGGTTCACCTCGGCGCTGTTGTTGTAGTTGGAGTTCGTGGCGTCCTCGAGCGCTTTCTCCAGCTCCTTCTGCAGGTCGGAGGGCAGGTCGAGGCTCGGGTCGTCGTAGAAGCCCTTGGCCTCGTCGAAGAGGCTGACGTACCTGTCGTAGGTCTCCTTCTGCGTCTGCGAGATGAGCAGCCAGTCGTTGTGGGTGTCGGCCGTGTTCGCCGCGTTGTAGTCCCCGTTCTCGTCGAGGCTGAAATAGCGGAGGCGGTTCTGTTCCAAGACAGAGCTACGGGTGTTCTTGAGCTTGTACGCGCCCTCGGTCGTGCCGCTCTGAACGAACTCGAACGTGGTGGCGCCGCTTCCCGAGACGACTTTTGCCTCCCAGTTCACTTTGCCGGCGTTCCACTCCATCCGCAGGCGCCATCCGTTTTCTCCTGTCGACACCGAGTACTTGCCGTCGCCGCCCCAGAAGCTCCACAGCGGCGCGTTGTTGATGTCCTTGACGGTGGGACGCTGGTCGTCGGTGACGAACACCTGGCTGGCCACGTTGAAGACGTAGGCCTGCTGCCCGGTGTGCGTGAGCGCCTCGCCGCGCCACCAGTTGTTGGGCTCCACCTTGGCGTACTGCTGCACCGTGCCGCTGGCCTTGAAGCCCACGATGAGGGGCATGTGGTCGCCCATGGACGTGCCGTCCTCGCCCTTGTAGCCGTCGACGTCGAACAGGATGGTCTCAGCCGTGAGCTTGTAGGTGGAGCTCTTCGGGTTGAGGTAGAGCACCTTGTCCACCACTTCGCCCTCCTTGTATCCCAGCTCTCCCACCATGAGGCTCGCGGAGGGGTAGGTGGGGTAGGTGTTGTTCTTGCACAGCTGCACCCACGCGTCGCGCACGTCGTAGTCGTTCGACAGCTGGTTGGTGAACAGCCCCAGGATGTTCTCGCGCGTGTAGCGGCTGTTGGTGTCGCCCATCACGATGACGGGGCGGCCCGAGTTGCGCGCGCGGATGACGTTGTAGATTTGCGTCCACTGCGTTTCGCGGGCCGCGATGTCCTGCGTCTCGGAGTCGGCCTCCATGTGCACGATGTAGAGGTCGACAAGCATGTTGTCGCCCAGGTCAATCGTGTAGTAGCGGTAGCCCTTGCGGATGAGCCCGTCGGCGCCGTTGGTGTACAGGCCGTAGTGCTCGTTCCATTCTCCCCACTGCTCGTTGCGGAACGTGCAGGTGGCGTTCTTCGTGATGAGGCCCAGTCCGTCGGTGTTGATGGGGGGATTCATTCCCTCGCGCGCGTTGACCTCTCCGCGCCAGGTGCCGAACGAGTAGTTGCCCGTGGCGGAGAGCGGCGCCACGAGGTAGCTGTGGTAGTTGAAGTCCTCGCTGAGGGCCACCACGTCCACGCCCTTGTCACGCAGGTAACGGCCGATGGCGGTGGCGCCGTCCGCGCCCTTGCCGTCGGGGTTGATGGTGATGCCCAGTATCTTGTTGGGCAGTCCGTCGACGTTGAGCGCGCACACGGTGAAGTCCTTCTCCACCAATGTCTCCTGTGCCTGCGCCGTCTGCACGACGCCGGCCGACACCAATGCCGAAAGCACGGCAAGGCGCATGCCATTGAACATGGCTCTAAACTTTCGCGTCATCATTTCTCTGATTTGGTTTTTGAATGAATGGGTTTTGTTATGGAAAATGAAATCTTTCTTATATGGAAAATGAAATCTTTCTACCTCATTGCCTCAACAGCCTCTTTTCTCTTTCCAACAGCCTCTTGCTCCAACCCCACGGTACACTCCGGCCGCCCGCGACGCAACAGCTCCCACCCGCAGCCAGGGCGGGCAGGAATGGTCGTTTTCCCCTTGGGTCACCTGATCGAGGTCCGCTTTGTTTTTCTCCCTTTGGTCAGTGGCTCAATGGCGCGGCGGCTCATTCGTGTTTTCGGTGCAAAGGTAACGCTTCTTTCCTGTTTCTTCTATCAACCTGTGTATATTTTACCCCCCCGTATGGCATAAAAGGGACAAACTTCCTTACAAATTGGCACGCCCGGAAGCCTCCAAAACGGGCTTCGGAAGCGGGTTTCGTCCCTTTCCTCCGACGTCTGTCCGCCCTCCGTCTGATGTCCGTCCGTTCCCCGCGGCCGGCGCGCCGCGCGGCGGAAGGCCGCCGTTTTCCTCCTGTCTCCCCGGGTCTGCCGCCGGACTGTCCGCCGGCGGGGCCGCCCCGCTCCGCGCGCCCGTCCCGGGCTGTTCTCAAGCGTTGGAAACCAGCCGCTTGCGAGCGCGCGGAAAAACACTGCGGAGCGGGCAAAAAACGTCCGCAGAGAAAAATATTTTTCTCTGCGGACGAAATCCGCTTCCTCTGCGGAGCAAGTCCCTCCGCTCCGCAGTGTTTTTCCGCCGCCTCCCCGTACTGGCGCAAGCCGTTGGGAACCAGTGGTTTGAAAAATTCTGAAAACGCCGCTGCCGCCACCGTGAAGGCGGACAGTCAGCGGCGCGGCTTTTTGGAGGCGCGGGGCGCAGGGGTTTTGCGCGAATTTGCCTAACTTTGCAGCCGCGCGGCGCGGAGGCCAAAGCCCCGCCGCGCGCATGACACACCACACAACACGAGAAACGATGAGGACACTTCTGATTGCCGCGGCCCTGGCCGCGCTCACCCACGCCGCCCGCGCGCAGGACACGGCCCTGGCCGGCCTCCTGCCCGCGCCGGCCGCCGCCCCCGCCGGGAAGACGGCCTCCGCCGCGCCCGCCACGGAGGCGGTGCGCTTCGGCTACCTGAGCTACACCGACGCGCTGCGCGCCATGCCCGGCTACGCGGCGGCGCAGGAGACCGTGCGCAAGCTGCGCGCGGCCTACCAGGAGGAGCTGCGGCGCAGCGAGGCGCAGTTCTCGCAGCAGTTTGCCGAGTATGTCGAGGGGCAGTCGGCCTTTCCCGAGAACATCCTGCTCAAGCGGCAGAAGGAGCTGCAGCAGCTGATGGAGGAGGGCCTGAAGTTCCGCGACGAGGCGCTCCGCCTGCTGGCCGAGGCCGAGGAGCGCGCGATGGTGCCGCTGCACGAGCGGCTCGAGGAGGCCGTGCGCGCCGTGGGCACGGAGCGCGGCTTCGCCTTCGTGCTCAACACCGACAACCGGGCCTTCCCCTTCGTCAGCGGCACGGTGGGCTCGGACATCACGGCCGACGTGCTCGCGCGGCTCAAGTGACGCCCATGGAGCGCGCTCCCATCGGTGTGTTCGACTCCGGCTACGGGGGGCTCACCGTCCTCGGCGCCATCCGCCGCCGCCTGCCGCAGTACGACTACGTGTACCTGGGCGACAACGCGCGCGCGCCCTACGGCACGCGCTCGTTCGGCGTGGTGTGCGAGTTCACCCTCCAGGCCGTGCGCCGGCTCTTCGCCCTGGGCTGCCCGCTGGTGGTGCTGGCGTGCAACACGGCCTCGGCCAAGGCCCTGCGCTCCATCCAGCAGGGCTACATCGCCCGCCAGGCGCCCGACCGCCGCGTGCTGGGCGTCATCCGCCCCACGGCCGAGACCATCGGGCGCGTGTCGCGCAACGGCCACATCGGCGTGCTGGCCACGGAGGGCACCGTGCGCTCGGACAGCTACCGGCTCGAGATAGAGAAGTTCGTGCCGGGCGCGGCGGTCACGGCGCTGGCCTGCCCCATGTGGGTGCCGCTGGTGGAGAACGGCGAGGCGGACAAGCCGGGGGCCGACTATTTCGTGCGCGAGCGCGTCGAGGCCCTCATGCGCGCCGACCCGCTCATCGACGCGGTGATACTGGGCTGCACGCACTACCCGCTGCTGCTCGACAAGATACGGCGCTACATGCCGCCGGGCGTGGCCGTCGTGCCGCAGGGGCGCTACGTGGCCGACAGCCTGGCCGACTACCTGCGGCGGCACGGCGAGATGCGCGCGCGCCTCACCGCGGGCGGCGGCTGCCGCTACCTGACGACGGAGACGGCCGAGAAGTTCGGCGAGTCGGCCGCGCTCTTCCTGCACGAGCGCGTGGAGGTGGAGCGCATCGCGCTCAGCTGACCGCGCGGGCCGTGGAAGACCGCGCGGGCGGCCTCCATGGAAAAACGGCGGCGGGGAGCGGCCGCGCGCGGCTACTTGCGGATGACGGCGCGGCGGACGCCGTCCCCGGCGTGCTCGTCGGCGAGGGCGGTGACGGTGGGCCGGCTGCCGCACACGGGGCAGCCGGCGTCGCGCCGCATGGCGATGGTGTGGAACTGCATGGCCAGCGCGTCGAGCGTGAGGAGGCGGTCGGTGAGCGGCTCGCCCGCGCCCGTGAGGTACTTCAGTGCCTCGGCGGCCTCGACGGCGCCGATCATCCCGGCCACGGGGCCGAGCACGCCGGCCTGGGCGCAGGTGGGCACGGCGCCGGGGGGCGGGGCGGCGCCGTAGAGGCAGCGCAGGCACGACGTGCCGGGGAGGTGGGTGAACGCCTGCCCCTCGAAGCGCAGCACGCCTCCGTGGGCGAACGGCTTTCCGGCCATGACGCAGGCGTCGTTGATGAGGAACTTGGCGGTGAAGTTGTCGGTGCCGTCAATCACGAAGTCGTAGCCGCCGACCAGCTCCAGCGCGTTGGCCGCGCAGAACCGTGCCTCGTGGGCCTCCACGCGCACGCCGGGGTTGATGGCGCGCAGCCTGTCGCGGGCGGACTCGACCTTCGGCCGCCCCACGTCGGGAGTGGCGTGGAGCAGCTGCCGCTGCAGGTTGGAGTAGTCGACGCGGTCGGCGTCCGCGATGCCTATGCGGCCTACGCCCGCCGCCGCCAGGTACATGGCGGCGGGGCTGCCCAGTCCGCCCGCGCCGACCACGAGCACGCTGCCCCGGCGGATGCGCTCCTGTCCCCCGGCCCCCACCTCGCGCAGCAGGATGTGGCGCGAGTAGCGCTGGATTTCTTCTTCCGTGAATTCGTACATGTAGCTTTTTCAGTTTGCTGTTTGGCCCGGGCCTGTGCGGAACGCCCGCCGCGCCGGGGCAAAAAAGGGGGGCGCGTCCCGGATGCCGCGCACCCGGTCGCACCCCCTGTCCTGTGTCGTGTGTCGTGTGTTCCGCTTACTTGACGAGCACCTTGCGCGCCGTCTTGCCCGTGCGGAGGATGTATGCGCCCTTGGGCAGGCGGCCGATGGCGTCGGCGCTGCCGTCGTCGGCCACGCGCGCGCCGCCGATGCTGTAGACCTGCGCCGCCTCGGCGCCGGCTGCGGGCGTGCCGATGGCCGTGACGGGGCTCGGGTCAATCTTCACCGTGTTCGCCGGCTCGGCGTTGCCCGTCGGGTAGACGGCGTAGACCGTGATCTCGGTGTCGAGCACGTACTCGCTATTCGTTGCCATGGACCAGCCCTTCATGTTCCGGGCGGGGATGACGTAGGAGGTGAGCGTGCCGTCCTCGACGTCGACGTAGTATTGCGCGTTGTAGTAGATGCGGTACGACGCGGGCTTGGCGCCTTCGGGCAGCGTCCACTTCACGGGGATGTTGAAGATGGTCTTGCCGCCCACTTCCTCGCTGGTGATGTCGCCGTTCAGCGCCACGTCGGCCACGCCGACGCGCGAGTTGTCCTCGACCTTGGCCGAGACCTTGGCCGCGTTGGCCGCCACGCCGCCGCGCACGCTGGCCACGTAGAACGTGTGGTCGCCGTCCTTCAGGACGGGCGTGGTGAAGGTGGTTTCGCTCGCCTCGGCCAGCACGTTGTCGTAGAACACGCAGTACTTGTCCGCGCCGGCCGCGGGGGCTGTCCACGCGAGCGTGACGGTGTTGCCGGCTGCGGCTGTCGCGCCGAGGCTGAGCGGCGTGTTGGCTGCGGCGATGTCGGCATAGGCGTAGGCGGTGATGGTGGTCGCGCCGCTGGCGTTCTCCACTTTCTGCGCGAGCAGCCCGTCGGCGTTGTACTCGTATTCCGTCGTGCTGGTGACTGTGCCGTCGGGGGTCAGGAGCTCCTCCTTGACGAGCTGGCTTCCGGCATAGGTGTAGGCGTACTTCTGCATCGTGCGTCCTTGCATCACATTGACGACGTGGGTGCTGTCGAGCGTCCCGGTTTTGCCGTAGAGGTTGGTGTACTGGATTGGCACGGCCCAGCCGTTGCTCGTCGTGAGCAGCTGCTGCGAGAGGTTGCCCTTCGCGTCGTAGCTGTAGGTGATGGCCTGGTTGACTGTTCCGTTGGAATTCAGCTTCTCCTCGGTGGCTTTCTTGCCGTCGGCCGTGTAGGTGTACCTGATCCAGTCGCTGGGGCCTTTCAGCTTGTCGGGCTGGTTGTCGTCGAACTTGTAGGTCTTTTCTTCGGCCGTCAGCCCGTCGGCGTTGGGCGTATAGACCACCTCCTGCGCGCCTTCGGTGAACTTCAGCACCAGGGCGCCGTCGGCGTTGTAGAGGTAGTGGCTCGTCGTGGTGGCCATGCCGTCGGCGGTGGTCTTCATCACCGTCTCCTTGGCGACTTTCTTCTGTGCGCTGGCGGTCGGCACGAGCAGTGCGGCCAGCGTGGCGAATGTGAGTAGGGTCTTTTTCATAAGCCTTTGTTCTTTTAGGGAAAGGATGTTGTTGATTTCGCTGCAAAATTACGAAAAAACAGCGCAGCGTGTGCGCGGAAACACGCGAAAACCAATGAAAATGCCGCCATGCGGAAAGGTTTTCTGAAAAAGTGTCACTTTGCAGGCGATTCTTCCCGCTGGCGGCTGTGGGAAGGGGCGTTCAGTAGGAGACTTGGCAGGGAATGCCTAGGGCGCGCACGCGCTCGCCGATGGCGTCGAGCTCCGAAGGCATTGCCTTCCGCAGCGTGGCGAGCGGCGTCTCGCGCTCGATGGTGTAGATCATCACTTCCGACGGGGCGATGCGCGCTACCGTCGCGAGCCATGGGCGCACGTAGGCGTCGCTCGTGTTGCACACGTCGCGCCCCTCGTGCGTGCCTCGGATGAACATGGTCTGCACGATGCACCGGCTGCCGTACTCCTCCATGCGCGCGATGATGGCGTCGAGGTCGAACTGCCGCGACACGGGGCGGTCGACGGCGCGGATGTAGCCGGGCGACACGGTGTCGAGCTTGAGAATGTTGTTGTCCACGCGGAGCAGCGCGTCGAACACGTCCTGGCGCAGGATTTGGGTGGCGTTGCTGAGGACGCTCACCTTGGCTTGCGGGCACAGCTCGTCGCGCAGGGCCAGCGTGTCGCCAATCACGCCCGCGAAGTCGGGGTGCAGCGTCGGCTCGCCGTTGCCGGCGAAGGTGATGACGTCGGGCATGAGCCCCTCGGCGTGCATCGCCGCGAGCTTCGCGCGCAGTCCGTCGCGCACTTCCTCGCGCGTGGGGAACTTGGCGTGGGGGCGGTGGTCGTCGTTGAGGCCGCACTCGCAGTAGATGCAGTTGAACGAGCATATCTTGCCGTCGGCGGGCAGCAGGTTCACGCCCAACGAAGTGCCCAGCCGGCGGCTGCGCACGGGGCCGAACACGGGGGAGGGGAATAGAATGGCCATTGCTTGGGGGCTTTTGCGGGAGGCGCGATGCCTTACAAACAAAGACATCGGTTCGTCACGAACCGATGCCTCCCTATTTTTACCTAAACCTTAACTATGAAAAAACCTAATTTTTTCGGTTGCAAATATGCGAAGACTTTTTTTCTCTGCAAAGAAATCAAGGTCTTTTTTCAAACTTTTTTTGCTGTTTCCGCCCACACGCTGTGCGCCGGTGGCTCGTGGGGCGCGTCAGCCCACTTGGCTGCCGGCCTTTACGGCGTGCTCGACGGTCGCTACGCTGATGCTGCCGTCCCAGTCCTCGGCCGAGAGGATCATGCCCTCGCTGACGAGTCCGTTCTTAAATTCGCGCGGCGCGAGGTTGGCGATGAAGCAGACTTGCGCGCCGACAAGCTTCTCGGGCTCGTACCATTGCGCGATGCCGCTGACGATGGTGCGTTTTTCCAGCCCGTCGTCGATGAGGAACTTCAGCAGTTTCTTCATCTTCGGGACGCGCTCGCACGCAAGCACCGTCCCGACGCGGATGTCGAGCTTCTGGAAGTCGTCGAACGCGACCGTTTCCTTCACGGGCGCGGCTTTCGCGGCCTCGGTGGCATTGGCCTTGCGCGTGGCCTCGAGCTTGTCGAGCTGGAACTGGATGGCCTCGTCCTCAATCTTGTCGAACAGGAGCGACGGCGTGGGCAGCTTGCGGCCGGCCGGAAGCAGGTCCGTCGAGCCGAGGTCGTTCCAGCGGAACTCGTCCATGCCTATCATGCCGCGCAGCTTCTTCGACGAGAACGGCAGGAACGGGTCGAACGCGATGGCGAGGTTGGCGGTGAGCTGGAGCGAGATGTAGATGACGGTCTTCACGCGCTCGGGGTTGGTCTTGACGACTTTCCACGGCTCTTCGTCGGCGATGTACTTGTTGCCGATGCGCGCGAGGTTCATCGCCTCTTTCTGCGCGTCGCGGAACTTGAACTGGTCGAGCAGGCGGCCCACGTTCAGTTTCACGTCCTCGAACTCGGCGAGCGTCTGGCGGTCGCCCTCCGTCAGCTCGCCGCACGCCGGAACGGTGCCGCCGTAGTACTTCTGCGTCAGTTGCAGCGCGCGGTTCACGAAGTTGCCGTAGACCGCCACCAGCTCGTTGTTGTTGCGGGCCTGGAAGTCGCGCCACGTGAAGTCGTTGTCCTTGGTCTCGGGCGCGTTGGCCGTGAGCACGTAGCGCAGAACGTCCTGCTTTCCTGGAAACTCCTCGAGGTATTCGTTGAGCCACACGGCGTGGTTGCGCGATGTCGAAATCTTGTCGCCCTCGAGGTTGAGGAACTCGTTGGCCGGCACGTTGTCGGGCAGGTTGTAGCCGCCGTGCGCCTTGAGCATCGACGGGAACACGATGCAGTGGAACACGATGTTGTCCTTGCCGATGAAGTGGATGAGCCGCGACCCGGGGTCTTTCCACCACTTCTCCCATGTCCCCAGCTCGGGGTGGATGTCGCAAAGTTCCTTCGTGTTGGAGATGTAGCCGATGGGCGCGTCGAACCACACGTAAAGCACCTTGCCCTCTGCGCCCGCCACGGGCACGGGGATTCCCCACGAGAGGTCGCGCGTCACGGCGCGGGGCTTCAGCCCCGTGTCGAGCCACGACTTGCACTGGCCGTAGACGTTGCTGCGCCATTCCTTGTGCCCCTCCAGTATCCACTTTTCCAGCCACGGCTGGTAGTCGTTGAGGGGCAGGTACCAGTGCTTCGTCTTGCGCTTGACGAGGGGGTGCCCCGTGGCGGCGTTGTAGGGGTTGATGAGCTCGTCGGGCGACAGCGTGGCGCCGCATTTCTCGCACTGGTCGCCGTAGGCCTCGGGGTGGTGGCAGCGGGGGCACTCGCCACGGATGTTGCGGTCGGTGAGGAACTCGTGCTCCTCCTCGTCGTAGTACTGGTTGCTCTCCATTTCCTCGAACTTGCCCGCGTCGTAGAGCGTGCGGAAGAAGTCGGCGGCCAGCTTGTGGTGTGTCGGCGAAGTGGTGCGGCTGTAGATGTCGAACGAAATGCCGAACTCCTCGAACGAACGCTTGATGAGCCGGTGGTAGCGGTCCACCACGTCCTGTGGCGTGCACCCCTCCTTCTTGGCCCGGATGGTGACGGGAACGCCGTGCTCGTCGCTTCCGCCCACGAGCAGCACCTCCTCGCCCTTGAGCCGCAGGTAGCGCGCGTAGATGTCGGCGGGGACGTACACGCCCGCCAAGTGGCCGATGTGCACGGGGCCGTTCGCATAGGGCAGCGCCGCCGTGACGAGCGTGCGCTTGAACTTGTTCTCCATATTGCTTGCTTCTTTATGTTTTTGATTCTCAAACGCAAAGTTACGGCTTTTTATCCGTTGGCGCGCACTTTTCGTTTGGAAACTGGCCGGCGCGCCGCGGCGGATGCCGAGAGCCGCCGCCTTAGCCATGCGCCGCCTCCGCCTGTCCGCCCGCCTTCCGGCAGCGGATGAGGGCGCGCGTCGCGTCGGCCAGCGTGGTGGCGAAGAGGTAGTCGTCGCCGCCCTCGGCGAGTTTCAGCCGCTGGCGCAGCTCCGCCACCGAGAGGGGGAAGTTGCGCACCGTGAGGTTGGCGCGCGGAATGCCGCCCAGCAGCTGCCGCACCTCCTTCTTCTTGAACGGACACCAGCCGACGACCTCGAACGCGCGACCGGGAAAGCCGGAGACAAGGGCGTCGGACGTGTAGAGGTGGCTGCTCGGATGCAGCTTCGCCACGCCAAACGCCTGCGCCGCGCTTCTGAACGCTGCCGCCTTCAGCAGCGAGGCGTTCGGCTCGTAAAGGAAGGGGCGGGGTTGGGCGGCGAAGTGGCATTCGGCCTCGCGCTCGGACGACGGCGTGAACACGAAGTCGCCGGCCTGTCCCCGGACGATGTTCACGCAGTGGATTTCCGGGCCGGCGGTGGCGTCGGCTCCGCGCCGGAGCAGGAGCAGCACTTCCTTGCATTCGCCGTCGGCGCTCACCACGTGCACCTCCTCCACCCCGCGCAGCTGGCGCAGCGCCTCGGCCACGTCGAGCATGGGCGAGAGCTTCACTATCGCCATGCGCGCCTTTTGCAGCAGCAGCCCGTTGAGCCGTGCCACGTCGGGCGTGCAGTCGGCGATGGCCACCGTCTTTCCGCCGTGCGCGTCGCGGCGCGCAGGGTCTATATATATAAGGTGTAGCGGCTCGGGCAACGTCCGCAGGAAGTCCTCGCCGTCGCCACAGAGCACCTCCGTGTCCTCCAAGCCCAGCAGGGGCAGGTTGTGGCGCGCCAGCGCGCACAGTTCCTCGTCGCGCTCCACGAACGTAAGGCGCGTGGCCGCGTTCTCGCCCTCGCCCGGGCGGTTTGTCGCTGCGTCTCCGGGCAGTCGTCGTGCCGCCAGCATCGCGGCGTCCACGCCGAAGCCTCCCGTCAGGTCGGCCACGCGGAACACCGCTGCCTTGCCGCTGCTCGTCGCGTCCGCCAGCCCGCGCCTCTTCCTCACCCACACGCTGCGCTTGTACCGGGCCGTCGCCTCCGACGAGCACTGCTCCATCGGCAGGTGGCCCGGAAAGACGATGCCCTCGGTCGCTGCCCACGTCGGCAACTTGCGCCGCGCCGCCTGCCACGCGCTAATCTGCACGGCGGCCGTCCGCACGTCCACGTCGGCGTAGCGGCCGGCATGGAGCATCAGCTCGCGCACGTCGTCGGCGCGGTGGTCGCGGATGAACGTCCGCAGGTTCTCAACAGCTGTTATCGCGTTCATGAAGTGCAAAGTTACGCATTTCCAGTGGAATGGTGGGAGACTCGGGACTGCCGCCTGTGCGGGCGTTCGGCTTGGCCTGTACAGGCGGCGAGGGGATTTCCCGAAATGAAGCAGGAAAGTCCCCTCGCCGGTTTCCCGTGTATTGCGGACTGTTACCGCTGCGGGTAGACCACCTCTTTGGAGCGTGTGCCGAGGCCGCCCATTTGGTTGGCGCACCGCACGGAGTAGGCTGTCCCCTCGCGCGTCCCGGCGGGGATGGCGTAGCGTGGCGCGGTGGTGAACGCCACAATCCGGTGGTCGCGGCACACGGCATAGCAGCCCGCTTCGGGAATGTCGTCCCACGACAGCGTGCGCCCCGACAGACGGAGCACGGGCGGAGCCACCTGCGCGGTCTTCTCCTCGGGATCCCACGCCGGGAACACCTTGTCGAGCGTGTAGCCCATCGCCTCGTCGGCGGAAAGGGTGGGCGAGGGCTGTGCGGCCGTGGCGTCGCCGCCGCGGCGCGCGAAGCCCACCTTGCGGCGGCTCGTGTCGAGCGGCTCGAACAGGCTGTCCGTACACTCGAACTCGGCGAAGCGTGCCGGCTCCGCGCTGCCGTCGCCCGTCCATCCCTCGGCTGCCGGCTCGCTGTTCATGCAGCAGTTGAGGAACACGGCGCGCGGCGCGTTCTTCCACGCGCGTCCCAGCAGGTAGCGGCGGTTCTGGTGGCCGGGGCCGTAGATGTAGCAGTCGGCGAACACGTAGCCGTACTTCTCGCCGCGTTGCGTAGCGGGCGCGCAGATGCGGTGCTGCCGCGTGGAGTCGCCGCGCGCCACGAGCTGCAGCTCGCAGTGGTTGAAGTACACGGTGCCGCCCCCGCAGATGAAGTCCACGGTGCCGGCGATGTGGCAGTCCTCCAAGTAGGTGGTCCCGCCGTCGTTGGTGTAGTAGGTGTTGGCCGTGCCGAGCAGGCTCACGTTCTTCAGCACGTTGCCCCGGCAGCGTTTCTCGCTCAGCGCCACCGCGCTGTTGGCGTAGAGGTTCGGGTCGTTGCGGAAGTTCGACCACAGTTCCACGTCCTGGATGTAGGTGCTGTCGGCGCCGCGCGCCAGCAGCGTGCAGGTGATGTCGAGGCCCTCGTGCTGGGGGCAGTTCTCAATCTGCGTGTTCTGCCACTGTTCGCCGCAAATCGACGTGTTGGGCGCGGTCAGCACCGTCATGGGGCTGGCAATCTGCACGCTCCGCCCGCCCTCGGTGGCGGTGAGGGGCGAGCCGTCGCCGCGGACGCGGTAGTTGCTGGCGCGCACGAAGATGCGGTAGCGGCGCGCCTTGTCCGCCCGCGTGTTGGCGGCGCGCACGGCCTGCACGAACGACCCGTTGTCAGGCACGATGAAGTCGTAGGTCCATTTCTGCGCCCGCGTCCCGGACGGCAGCAGCGCGGAGGCGGCCGCGAGAGCCGCCGCGATGATTGTTCTCATTCTTCGGTCGGTGTCTGTTCGCTGGCGGCGGAGTCGGCCTCTGCCGTGTGGTCGATGAGGATGAGGGTGTCCTGCGCCGCCGCGGGCCGCGCGTCATTGCTGCCTTGGTTCTCGAACGCGAAGTAGAGCATTCCGGTCACGATGGCGAGGACGACGATGCCCAGCGCCAGAATGCCGAAGCCCATGCCTCGGTTGAGCTTGGTTGCTTTGTTGGCCATGATGCTGTGGTGTTGGCGCGGGGCCGCGCCCCGCGCTTGGTGATTATTCGCTGGCCGCGAGGATGCGGCGGTATTCGGCGCTGTCGCCGAGGATGCCCACGGCGCGGCGCAGGTCGGCGTCGTCTTTCAGCGCCTCCTCGATGGCGCCGGCCTGGTAGTGGTAGCGCTTCACCACCTCCTGCGCCATGAGCTGGCGTATCTCTTTCTCGAAGCGGCGGAAGTCGCGGTCGAGGTCGTGCTGCAGCTTCTGCTCCAGCGCGTCGAACTCCGGGCGCGCCTCCTCGTAGCAGCCCTCCATCCGCGCCACCTTCTTCAGCTCGGTGAGCCGCTTCTCCGACAGGCGGTCGTACTTGAACCCGCTCTCCTTGGCCATGGCCAGCAGCGTGGCGAAGTCGTCGTCCGTCACCTTGAAGTCGGCCACGGGCGGCAGCGCCGGGTGCGCCTGGGCATAGCGCGTGCCCCAGTCGAGCAGCACGTCGTCGTTGGTCAGGTAGAACACGATGCTCGCCATCGTGTCGTGCTTCACCACCACGTCGGGCGTGATGCCGCCCCCGTCGCGCACGATGCGGCCGGCCGCCGTGCGGAACTCGTGGGCGAGGCTGTCGGGCACGCGCCCGTCGGTGCCCGCCTCGCGCTGGTGCTTGTAGTCGATGGCCTGTATGCAGCGTCCGCTCGGGATGTAGTACTTCGAGGTCGTGAGCTTCAGGCTGCCGTTGTAGGGCATTTCGCGCGGCGACTGCACCAGCCCCTTCCCGAACGTCCGCGCGCCCACCACCACGGCGCGGTCCAGGTCCTGCAGCGCGCCGCTCACGATTTCGGCCGCCGACGCCGTGCTGCCGTTCACGAGCACCGCCACGGGCAGCTCCGTGTCGAGCGGCTCGCCTTTCGTGCGGTAGGTGGCGTTGGCGGCGCGCACCTTGCCCCGCGTCTCCACGATGGTCTTGCCTTTCGGGACGAACAGCCCGACGATGTTCACCGCCTCCGACAGCAGGCCGCCGCCGTTGCCGCGCAAGTCGAGCACGACGCTCTCCGCCCCGCGCTCGCGCAGCGCGATGACCGCCTTGCGCACGTCCACCGAGCAGTCCTCGGTGAACTGCGAGAGGTTCACGTAGCCCACGCGCGCCGAGTCCCCGCCCACGAGGCCGCTGTAGGGGATGCTCGGCATCTTGATGCTGCGGCGCGTAATCTTGAAGTCCCTCGTCCGCGCCTCGCCCGGACGCTGCACGCGCAGCACGAACGTGGTGCCCGGCTCGCCGCGCAGCAGGTCGCTCACCTCGTCCACCGCCTTGCCCCTCAGGTCGGTGTCGTCAATGCGCAGCAGCACGTCGCCCGTCTTCAGCCCCACCTCGGCGGCCGGCATGCCCGCGTAAGGCTCGCCCACCACCACGGTGGAGTCCTTGCGCATGCGGATGAGCGAGCCGATGCCGCCGTACTTGCCCGTCGTCAGCATCTTCAGGTCGCCCATCTCCTCCTCCGGGAAGTACTCTGTGTAGGGGTCGAGCGAAGAGAGCATGGCCTCGATGCCGATGCCCACCACCGTCCCCGCGTCGAGCGTGTCGACGTAGAACCGGTCGAGGTCGCGGTAGATGGCGTTGAACACGTCGAGGCTCTTCGCCACGGCGAACGAATGGCTCTCCTTCTTCTCGTTCTTTTGCGCCGCCGCCGGAAGGGCGAGCAGCAGGGCCAGCAGCGCCGCTGTGAATCTTCTCATGTCTTGTCCTGGTGTGTCTTTTTGTCCGCCCCGCGCGCCGCCCTTTTTCGCGGCGCGCGGGCTATGGGTCTGCAAAGGTAGTGTTTTTTATGCGAACGGCGTGCGGGCGTGTCGTAATTCGTCCGCGCGCAAGTCCTGCTACGGCAGGACATTCCGCACGTGCTGCCGCGCCGGGGATGCCGGCTTGGCTTGCTATGTCCTGGGGTTCCCGCCGTTCCCGGCTGCCTGGTAGTATTCCTGCAGTTCCTCTTCCCGTTTGGGGATGGCCAATGGCCTGTCGTAGAATTTCTGGTAGCTCGCAGTCATCCGCTTGCGCCATCCCACATAAAACTCTTTCGGTACCACTTTGCCGGTCGAATCTTATGGACCATTCCGTTCTTAAACTGAACGTTTATGGCCCAGTTTTCGGAAGGACGACAGATTTATTCTTGCACGGTGTTGCCCACAACATCGCGCTGCCTGACAATGATATTCACTTCGTCGAAATCGAACCTGATTCGACCCTCACGCGCGAGAATCTTGTCTGTCTTGACGAGCCTGTCGAATATTTCCTGGGGTGTGAGCTTGACCATGGGCCGTTCAGTCCTTTATCTTGTCGATGAGGCGGGACGCCACGGCCTTGATGACCGGGACGACGACGGTGTTGCCAAGCAGGTCGAAGCCCTCTTTCTCGCCGACGTCCAGCCTGTAGTCCTCGGGATAGCCGAACAGCCGCAAGCCTTCGCGCAGCGTGAGGCGCCGCAGCCCGCCATTGTCCACTACATAGAGCTTCTGCATGTCCATTGCCACGAGCGTTGGGGCGGCCTCGTCCGGACTTAGCACTTTGTTTATCTCGAAGCTGAGTTTTCCCGTGACGATATTGTATCCCTGCGGTTTCGAATAGTCGTATTCCCGCGCAGATGTAGTGATGCCGTTTTCGTCGGTGACCGACACCTTGCGCTTGGGATGCTCGAATCTTATGTATCCCTTCGCGGTCAGGTCCTCCAACATCTCATGGAGGTTTTCCGACTTGTAGAAGCTTTCTATCTGCTTCTCTGTAAGCGGCATTCCGTCCATCCACTCGATGCCGATGATGTCGGCCCACTTCTTCTTCCTCCGTTCTTTGAGCATTGTGTTCAAGAGGCTTTTCTGCTCGGCGCTGGTCGGCCCCTTCGTCTCCAGGTCCCAGCTGTGGATGTTCGCGCTCCCGCCGCGCTTGTCCTTGATGGACTTTCCATACAGCTGCTCGACGGGGAACCTTGACAGCAGCGCGTCGATGAACCTTGAGCGGCAAGTCGGCTTGCCCGTTTCCAGGATGTCGCCGAGCACGGAGCGCGAATGCTCCAGGCCCGCCATCGTGACGGTCCCGCTTTTTGTCCCGACCAAATAGATGCGCTTCCTCTCCTGCGGGACGCCGAAGTCCCTGGAGTTGAGCACGCGGTAGCTGGCGGCGTATCCCAGCGCTCTGAGGTGGGCGAGGATGACGCGCAGCGTGTTCCCGTGGTCGTGGTTCTCCAGTCCCTCCACGTTCTCGAGGATAAAGCCCTTGGGGCTCTTGTCCCGCAGGATGCGCTCCACCTCGAAGAAAAGCGTGCCGCGTGTGTCGGCAAACCCCATGCGCTTCCCCGCCGCCGAAAATGCCTGGCAGGGGAATCCGCCGAGAAGCACGTCGAAGTCCGGGATGTCGGATGAAGGCACTTTCGTTATGTCGCCCGCGATGTCTTCGCCCGGATGGTTTTGCAAAAGAACCTTTATGGCGTGTGGCTTTATCTCGGAGGTGAACACGCACCTTGTGCCAATCCCGGCTTCTTTTGCCGCGTGCTCGAAGCCGCAGCGGATACCGCCAATCCCAGCGAACAAGTCTATGAATCGGAGCGTTGCCAAAATTTCAAGTCTCTTGGTTGATGTCGCAAATTTACAAAAAGCTCCAGACTTGTCCGCGTGGTTCTGCAATAAATGTGCGGAGCGTCTTCAGGAACTCTTCCGCGGGAGCGGCGCGGTGCCTCCGCACGGGGGCGCCGCGCCCGCCGCAGTGCGGCTAATGCGCTGGCGCGCTGGAAGCTGCGCGGCGGCGCGGACGGACGGAATTTCCAAGTACTTGGAAAAATATTTTCAAGTACTTGGAAATAAATTTCTAAGTACTTGGAAATTTCCGCGCACTGCGCACCGGCGGATACCGGGGCGCGGCGTGGCGGAGTTTTCGGTGCGCTGCTGCGGAGTTACCGGCGCGGAGCTGCCGGAAAGCCTGTGCGGCGGCGGGGCGGGGATGGCGCGGCGGCGCACAGGCGGGGGCGCGGCCCGGCTGTTTTCGGCGCGGCGTTTCGCCGTTTGCGATACATTGTGTATCTTTGCGGAGGATAAGCTGCACTCGGCAAATTGGAAGCAAGCTTTCTTTGCGCCCGTTTGCATTGTCTTTGCGCCAACTAAACTCAGGAGCATGAAGGAATTTGTCATCACCGAAGCGAGGGTGGAGACCGCCGTCGTGGTGGGCATCATCACGCCGCAGCAGGACGAGCGGCGGACGAACGAGTACTTGGACGAGCTGGAGTTCCTGGCCGAGACGGCCGGGGCGAAGGTGGTGCGGCGGTTCACGCAGCGGCTCGCCGGGCCGAGCGGCGTGACCTACGTGGGCAGCGGCAAGCTGGCGGAGATACGCGACTTCATCAAGGAGCGCGAGGACGCGCGCGAGGCGGCCGTGGAGGCCGCCGTCCGCGAGGGCTTCGAGGCACCGGCGGAGTCCGACCTGCCCGAGACCGTGGGCATGGTCATCTTCGACGACGAGCTGTCGGCCAAGCAGATCCGCAACATCGAGAAGGAGCTCGGGGTGAAGATACTGGACCGCACGTCGCTCATCCTCGACATCTTCGCCATGCGCGCGCAGACGGCCGCGGCCAAGACGCAGGTGGAGCTGGCGCAGTACAAGTACATGCTGCCGCGCCTCACCCGCCTGTGGACGCACCTGGAGCGGCAGCGCGGCGGCAGCGTGGGGCTCCGCGGGCCGGGCGAGACGCAGCTCGAGATGGACCAGCGCATCGTCCGCAACCGCATGGCCCTGCTCAAGCAGCGGCTGGCCGACATCGACACGCAGAAGACGACGCAGCGCAAGAACCGCGGGCGGCTCATCCGCGTGGCGCTCGTGGGCTACACGAACGTGGGCAAGTCGACGCTCATGAACCTGCTCTCGAAGAGCGACGTGTTCGCCGAGAACAAGCTCTTCGCCACGCTCGACACCACCGTGCGCAAGGTCATCATCGACAACCTGCCCTTCCTGCTGAGCGACACCGTGGGCTTCATCCGCAAGCTGCCCGCCGACCTCGTCGACAGCTTCAAGTCGACGCTCGACGAGGTGCGCGAGGCCGACCTGCTCGTGCACGTCGTGGACATCTCGCACCCCGACTTCGAGGAGCAGATACGCGTGGTGGAGAAGACGCTGGCCGACCTCGGCGCGGCGGACAAGCCGTGCGTCCTGCTCTTCAACAAGATTGACGCCTACACGTGGACGCCCAAGGCCGGGGACGACCTCACGCCCGCCGGGCGGGAGAACGTGTCGCTCGACGAGCTGATGCGCACGTGGATGGCGCGGATGGGCGGCGAGTGCTTCTTCGTGTCGGCGGCGCGGCGCACCAACCTGCCCGAGCTGCGCGCGCTGCTCTACGGCCGCGTGCGCGCGCTGCACGTGCAGAAGTACCCCTACAACGACTTCCTGTTCGACAACTATACGGCGGAGGGCGACCCTGCGTAGGGCCGCGCCGCCGGCAAAATCCGACGACCATGAGACGACTGACCGACCGCGAGATAGAGATACTGGAGGAGCAGGGCTGCTCCGCCGAGAGTTGGGCCGCGATTGAGGTGGGCGAGGGCTTCCTCGTGGAGGCCGTGCGCGACGTGCGCTTCTACGGCTCGGTGGCCCTGGGCGACATGGGCGGCACGGTGGAGGTGGAGGAGGGCTTCGCCCGCCGCTGCGGCGTGCGCAACGCCACGCTGCGCGACGTGTCGGTGGGCAACGGCTGCCTCGTGGAGAACGTGCACGGCTACATCTCGCGCTACGACATCGCCGACGGCGCGCTGGTGAGCGACGTGGGCGTGGTCAGCACGCAGGGGGCGACCACGTTCGGCGAGGGCGCGGTGGTGCCGGTGCTCAACGAGGGCGGCGGGGGCAACGTGGTGCTGTGCGCCCGCCTCACGGCGCAGCTGGCCGCCCTCATGCTCGACCATCCCGAGGTGCGCGCGCTGGCCCTGCGCGAGCTTGCCGGCCGCCCGGCGGCCGAGCGCGGGCGGATTGGCGAGCGCGCGCGCGTGGTGGGCGTGGGCGAGCTGTGCAACGTGATGGTGGGCGAGGCGTGCGACATCCAGGGCGCGAGCCGCCTGTGCGACTCCACGCTCCTCAGCAGCGACGACGCGCCCACGGTGGTGGGGGCGGACGCCATTGTCGTGGGCTCGGTGGTGGCGCAGGGGGCGAGCGTGCGCGACGGCGCGAAGCTGGACAGCTGCTTCGTGGGCGAGTCGGTGCGCGTGGGGCGCGGCTTCAGCGGCGAGAACTCGCTCTTCTTCGCCAACAGCCACATGGACAACGGCGAGGCGTGCGCCGCCTTCTGCGGGCCCTTCTCGTGCTCGCACCACAAGAGCACGCTGCTCATCGGCGGCCGCTACTCGTTCTACAACGCCGGCTCGGCCACGAACCAGAGCAACCACGCCTACAAGATGGGGCCCATCCACTTCGGCACGCTGGAGCGCGGGTCGAAGACCGCGTCGGGCGCGCACATCCTGTGGCCGGCGCGCGTGGGCGCCTACTCGATGGTGATGGGCAAGCTGACGCAGCACCCCGACCTCTCGGACCTGCCGTTCAGCTACGTGATGGCCTCGGAGCAGCGCACCTACGTGGTGCCCGGGGTGAACCTGCGCACGGTGGGCACGTGGCGCGACGTGCGCAAGTGGCCGCGCCGCGACCTGCGCCCGCGCCAGGCGCGCCGCGACATCGTGAACTTCGCCTTCCCCGACCCCTGCACCGTGCAGCACGCGGTGGAGGGCCGGCGGCTGCTGGAGCGGCTGCTGGAGAGCGACGCGGCGTCCGACGAGCTGGAGTACGAGCACTGCCTCATCCGCCGGAGCGCGGCGGTGCGCGGCATCCGGTACTACGACCTGGCGGTGCGGCTGTTCATCCACGGCGTGCTGGCCGCAAGCCCGGGCGGGGGCAACGAGGCCGGCGCCGACCGCTGGCTGGACGTCGCCGGGATGCTCGCCCCGGAGCGCGAGGTGGAGCGCATCGTCGGCGACGTGCGGACGGGCGCGATAGGCTCCACCGACGAGCTGCAGGTGGTGCTGCGCCAGGTGCACGCCGACTATGCCGCCAACGCCTACGACTACGCGCAGGCGCTCATGCAGCAGCTGGGCGGCAGCGTGTTCGTCGACCTCGACCGCTGGATGGCCGAGGCGGAGGAGGCGCACGCGCGCTGGCTGCGCATGGTGCGCGACGACGCGGAGCGCGAGTTCCAGCTGGGCGACGTGAGCGAGGAGGCGCTGCGCGAGTTCCTGAGGAACGTGGAATGACCAAGCACACACTGGCTATGAGAAGATTCCTGACGGCGGCGCTGCTCCTGTGCGCCGCGCTCTGCGCCGTGGCGCAGGGCGGACGCCGCTACGAGGCGGCGGAGGGAGACCCGATGGGCGCGCGCATCTACACGCTGGAGAACGGGATGCGCGTCTATCTTTCGGCGAACCGCGACCAGCCGCGCGTGCAGACCATGGTGGTCGTGCGCGCCGGCGGCAAGAACGACCCCGCCGAGACGACGGGGCTGGCGCACTACCTCGAGCACATCATGTTCAAGGGGACGACGCGCTTCGGCACGTCGGACTACGAGCGCGAGCGCCCGCTGCTCGACAGCATCGCCGACCTCTACGAGACCTACCGCGTGACGACCGACCCGGCGGCGCGGCGCGCCGTCTACCGCGCGATTGACTCGGCGAGCCACGAGGCCTCGCGCTATTCCATCGCGAACGAGTACGACAAGCTGATGTCCGCGATCGGCTCGAGCGGCTCGAACGCCTTCACGAGCCAGGACATGACGTGCTACGTGGAGGACATCCCGTCGAACGAGATGGAGCGGTGGGCGATGGTGCAGGGCGAGCGCTTCTCCAACATGGTGGTGAGGGGCTTCCACACGGAGCTGGAGGCGGTGTACGAGGAGTACAACCGCGGGCTGACGCAGGACCTGGAGAAGGTCGTCGACAGCGTGTGCGCGCTGCTCTTCCCCAACCACCCCTATGGCCGGCAGACGGTGATCGGCACGCAGGAGCACTTGAAGAATCCGTCGATTCGGAACATCGAGCGGTACTTCCGCCGCTACTACGTGCCGAACAACATGGCCGTGTGCATGAGCGGCGACCTCGACTTCGACCGCACGATGGACATCGTGGAGCGCCATTTCGGCGCGATGCGCCGGGGCGCCGACGTGCCGCCGCTCGCGTTTGAGCCGGAGCGGCCGATGGAGGGGGTGGCGGCGCGCACGGTGACGGGCCGCGAGGAGGAGAGCGTGATGCTGGCGTGGCGGATGCCGGCGCGCCGCGAGCGGGGAAACGACCTGGCCGACGTGGTGTCGCGGCTGCTGAGCAACGGGCAGGCGGGGCTGATGGACCTCCATCTGAACCAGGCGCAGCGGGTGCTGGAGTCGGCGTGCTACGCCATGCCGTATGCCGACCACGGCGCGATGCTCCTGCTGGGAGTCCCGAAGGAGGGGCAGACGCTCGACGAGGTGAAGGACCTGATGCTGGCCGAGGTGGCGAGGCTGGCGCGCGGCGAGTTCGACGCGTCGCTGCTCGAGGCCGTCATCAACAACAAGAAGCTGGAAGAGATGCGCATGCTGGAGGACAACGGGGAGCGCGCCCGGAAGATGGCCGAGGCGTTCGCCAACGGCGTCGGCTGGGCGGACGAAGTGGGCCTCGTGTCCCGGCAGGAGCGCATCACGCGCGACGACGTGGCGGACTTCGTGCGGCGCATGATGCCCACCGACGCCTATGCCGTGGTGTACAAGCGGCAGGGCGACGACCCGAACGAGAAGAAGATTGAGAAGCCGGCCATCTCGCCCATCGAGATGAACCGCGACAAGGTGAGCGGCTACGTGTCGGACGTGACGGCCATGCCCGTGGAGGACATCGCGCCCGTGTTCCTCGACTTCGACAGGGACGTGCAGACGCGGAAGCTCAAGAACGGCAACACGATGATGTACCGCCACAACGGCCGCAACGGGACGTTCAGCCTGACCTTCGTCGTGGCGCGTGGCAGCAAGGCCGACAAGGCCCTGGCGACGGCGGCCGACTACTGGGGCTTCCTCGGCACGCGGCGGATGGCGGCCGGCGACATCATGCGCGAGTTCTACCGGCTGGCCTGCAGCGCGACGGTGTCGGTGGACGCGGACCGCACGGTGGTGGAGGTGAGCGGGCTGGCCGAGAACGAGGCGGCCGCGCTCGCGCTGCTGGAGGACTGGCTGGCGAACGCGCGGGCGGACAGGGGCGTGTATGCCGCCTATGTGGACGACGTGCTGAAGGCGCGCGCCGACGCCAAGACGAACCAGAGCGCCTGCTACAGCCGCCTGCACGCCTATGCCGTGTATGGCGGCGACAACGCCTACACGCACGTCCTCTCGGCGGACGAGTTGCGCGGCATGGATCCGCAGAAGCTCGTCCGCCGCTTGAAGTCGCTGGGGAACTACGAGCAGACCATCATGTACTACGGCCCGTCGTCGGAGGACGATGTGGCCGCGCTCGTCGCCCGTCTCCATCCCATGGCGAAGAAGCCGGCGCCCGACACGGAGGACAACCATTATGCGGCGCAGGAGACCCCGGCCAGCGAGGTGTATGTCGCGCCCTACGACTCGAAGGCCGTGCAGCTGGCGACGTACGCCAACCATGGGCGCACGTTCGACGCGACGCTCCTCCCGACCGTCGCGCTCTTCAACGAGTACTTCGGGGGCGGCATGAACACGGTGGTGTTTCAGGAGCTGCGCGAGAGCCGGGGGCTTGCCTACCAGGCGTCGGCGCTCTACCAAAAGCCCGACCGCGGGAACGAGGCGTTCTCGTTCAACACGTTCATCATCTCGCAGAACGACAAGCTGGGCGACTGCCTCGGCGTGTTCCGGCAGATAACGGACGAGATGCCCGCCTCGGAGCTGTCGCTCTCGCTCGCCCGCAACGCGCTGCTCAAACGCCTCGCGACGGAGCGCTACGTCGGCAAGTATGTGCTCACGGCCGTGTTCCTGGCGCGCCGCCTGGGGCTCGACCACGATATCGACGCGGACATCTACCGGCAGGTGCGCGGCCTGACGATGGCCGACTTGCAGCGGTTCGCGCGGGAGAACGTGTCGCGCAAGGCGTGCCGCTACATCCTTCTCGGCGACGAGGCGCAGCTCGACCGCCGGCTCATCGAGGGGCTGGGGACGGTGCACCGCCTTTCGCTGGAGGACATTTTCGGCTACTGAGCGCTCCGCGCCGCAGCAGCCATCACTCAACCCCCTCTACAGCCATGACTACTTTCGGACACTTCGAGCAGGACTCCGACGCACGGCGCGAGGAGCTCGTCCGCGCCATCGAGCGCTGCGTGGAGCGGCTCACGCTTCAGGAGCTGGAAGCGCTCTACTACGACATGCTCATCAAGGGCTACGCGCAGCCGTGACGGACGTGCCGCCCGTGCCGCCCTGTCCATCCAGCCCGCATCCCGGACCGAAAGAGGGAAACGGGAGATGTGCCGTCTTGATGCTGCTGAAAAAGCAACCTCTTTTTCCCCCTTGTTTCTTTGAAGTATCATAAAAATCTTGGGAACTCGGACTGGCAGACAAATTCTGATTTGGGTGACGCATTGACGAAGTCAGGAAAATGGATTAGCAACAGTTTTCAGCACTACCATTACACAATAGTTTTTTGCATTCTACTCACTAAAATTCCAAAATCGGAAAATTTCCGTTCATTTCCGTTTAATTTACGTTTTCTCATGCTTTCCTTTTCAGGTTTAGTGCAATCCTTGTTTCTCGTTTGTTTCTTTTGAGCGAATCAAGAAGAAAACCATGATGGTGGTGGATGCCTTGCATCATCCTCATCGCGGCAGCACAGGCGTCGCCCCTGTTCTTCGGCATCACGAACTAATCACGGCTGAAGCGCATGACTGACAAGGAAGAACGCCGTCAGGACTACCTGATGTTCAAGGGACGGCAGAAGCCCCTTGAATTCTTCGGGTTGCAGGGACGCTACATCTACTGGGCGGCAGGAATGGTGGGCGAAGCCATCGTCGGCTTCATCCTCGCCTACAGCCTCGTGGATTTCGTGACAGGACTCATCGCGCACCGTCCCAAAACCGCACACTGGCGGCAATAAGGAAACGCGCGCGATGGAAAGACTCTTCATCCCAACGACATCGCCGATGTGTCGGGCGTCCGGAACACACCCGTGCGCCGACGTGCTGCAATTATATAAATATAAATAGGAAGCGCGCCAACGGAATTCCCTACTTGAAAAGTTCCTGGAGCAACGCTTTCAGCTGTTGTCCGCGCGCGTCATTATCCTTTGCCACGACCTTTCCCGTGGAGTCGAGAACATAGATTGTCGGATAATACTTCACGTCGTAGAGGCGGCTGATGGACTTGTCGGCATCGCGGCCGTTGGGCCATTCCAGTTTCTCCTCATCAAGAGCCTTTAGCCAGTCGGCCTCCTTCTCATCGGCACTGATGCTCACGATGCCGAAGCCCTTGTCCTTGTAAATTTCATACTGCGCCTTGAAGTTCGGGATTTCCTTACGGCAAGGCCCGCACCACGATGCCCAGAAGTCGAGCAGCACATAGCGCTTGCCTTTCAACACGTCGTAGAGCAACGTCTGCTTGCCCGTTGCATGATCTGTGAAACTGAAGTCCGGCATCTGCTTCCCTATGAGCGAGGGTGGGAACAGCAGGCCTTTCAGGATTTTCCCGTAGAAGCTGTTCTGGGCTTCGGCAGAGAACTGGCTGAAGATGTCGGCTGTCTCTTTCGGTATGTAGTTCATGGTGTTCAGCACGAGGAACGGCCCCCACCACGAGTCTTTGTTGGCGATGTAGAGTTGATCGTAGCTCTGCTTCACCGTGTCAAAGAACTTTCCCTCGTCGTCGGCAAATTTCTTGTAGGCATCGGTTTGCATCAAAGCCTTCATCTCGTCCGACTCTCGCGGTAAGCTCGCCAGCTTGTCGCAGATGTCCTTGTTGTCGTCATGATACTTCTTGTACAGTGCGTTGAGGTGATTCCGGACTGACATTTTCTGATCATATTCCGTGTGGCTGAAACTACCTTTCACTTGAATCGGCGAGAAGTCGTACCACTCGCCCATCTTGTTGGCCGCCGCATTCACCGTAACGCGGTCGCCCTTGCCAGCCATCACCAGCATGACCCCGTGCGGATTTTCCGTCGCAATCATATAAAGGCGCGTCCCGTCGCTGTCGAATGCGAAATACGCCTTCCCGTCTTTCAAGGCGACAGCCTGGAACGGTGTCTCGTCCTTGTGGGTTGCAGACAGTGAAATAGTGAACTTCGTCCCGTCGGGAACATTGGAGACGTTGAGATCGATGCGCGTGTTCTGAGCCACGATGGAGGTGGAGCACGCGGCGGTAACAGCCGCTAGTAGGAATGCCAAGCTCTTCATGACGTTCAAAGGTTTTTATTCATTCTTAATAGGCAAATTAACTGTTTTTCTTCCGAACGAGCAAATAGGTTCAAGGGAAAAAAGACCGCAGTGGAGATTTCTTCGTAATTTTGCGGGAAATTGTGTCAATCAGACTGAATTCACCATGAACAAGCCAACAATGGAACGCGTTCGCCGCCTACGCTCGTGGATGCAAGAGAAAGGGCTCTGCGCCTTCATCACGCCAAGCACCGACCCTCATTCGGGCGAGTATGTCCCCGACAGGTGGAAAAGCCGCGAGTGGATTTCGGGCTTCACCGGCAGTGCCGGAACGGCAGTCGTGACGCTCGACAGCACCGCGCTGTGGACGGACAGCCGCTACTTTCTGCAAGCGGCGGAGCAAATCAAGGGGACGGACTATGTGCTGATGAAAGACAAGATAGAGGGAACGCCCAGCATCTGCCAATGGATAGCCGCACAGCTGTCTGGCGACGGCCGCGCGAAGGTCGGAGTGGACGGTTGCTGCTACACGGCCTCCGACGTGGACGCGCTGGAACGGGAGTTTGAGGAGCTTGGCGCGCCCGTCACGCTCGTCACAGAGTTCGACCCCTACGACACAATATGGACGAACCGTCCGCCCATCCCGACCAACCCCGTCGAGATTCAGCCGCTGGAATATGCAGGCGAAACCACCAGCAGCAAGATTGCGCGCATTCGCAAAGCCGTCGCCCAGCACGGCGCCGACGCTCTGGTCGTCTCCATGCTCGACGAGGTGGCGTGGACGCTCAACCTGCGCGGAACGGACGTGGAATGCACGCCCCTGTTCGTCAGCTACCTGGTGGTGACCGACGAGCAGGCGACCCTCTACGTGAAGCACGAGAAGTTGACCGACGAAGTGAGGAGCTATCTCGCGTCCGAGGGCATCGGCATCCGCGAATACGGCGACGTATTCCGCGACTTGGCAGCGACGGAGAAGCGCGTGATGATGCAACCCGACAAGACGAACGACCGCATCCGCCGCGCCGTCCGCCACCGCGTGGAAACCGAATGTCCCGTCAGCCGCATGAAAATCATGAAGAACGAGGCCGAAATCCGCGGCTTCCACACGACCATGCTCGAGGATGGCATCGCCATGGTGAAATGGATGAAGTGGGTCGTGCCCGCCGTTGCGGCAGGAGGACAGACGGAACTTTCCTTGTCGGCACGCTTAGAAGCTTTCCGGGCCGAGCGGAAAGGATTCCGCGGCATCAGCTTCAACAGCATCATGGGCTATGCCGCACATGGAGCCGTAGTCCACTACGAGCCGACGCCCGACACCGACATCCCCGTCCTGCCCAAGGGACTTCTGCTCATCGACTCGGGCGGCCAGTACCAGGGGGGGACTACCGACATCACGCGCACCATTCCGCTGGGCGACCTCACCGATCAAGAGCGCAGGGACTACACGCTGGTGCTGCGCGGCTTCATCAACCTTGGGCGTGTCGTCTTTCCGCGCGGAACCTACGGAACCCAGCTCGACGCGCTGGCCCGCACCGCCATGTGGGAATACGGCCTCAACTATCTCCACGGAACGGGTCACGGCGTGGGCTCTTACCTCAGTGTGCACGAGGGTCCCCACCAGTTCCGCATGAACTACATGCCCACGCCGCTCGTACCCGGCATGACCATCACCGACGAGCCCGGCATCTACGCCACGGGAAGCCACGGCGTGCGCCACGAGAACATGATGCTCGTCGTCGATGCCTTCACGGGCGAGGCGGGCGGTGTCCCAACACCGTTCTACAAGTTCGAGCATCTCACGCTCTGCCCCATCCTCACCTCACCCATCGTCGTCGGAATGCTCCAGTCCGAGGAGCGGAAGTGGTTCAACGACTACCAGCAGATGGTCTACGACAAACTCGCGCCCCGCCTCGACGAAGACCACCGAGCGTGGCTCTTCGAGGCGACGCGCCCCATCTGACTGCCCGAACGCTGTATGCCACGCGACGACCAACACGCGATAGGATAAAAAGGTTTCCGTCCACATATCAGTCTGTGGGCGGAAGCCTTTTTGTACGCTTTTTGCAACGGAGCGTCAATCCGCCCCGTGCTGCTGTTGTTCGTTAATGTCCTCGGAGATGGTCAGCACCTCTCCTCCGGGAAGTTCAATCTGCGTTTCGACCTCGGTCGCGGGCTTCTGCAGCACGCGGTCACGGTAGTAGTCGTACCAGCTCACCGTGGTTGTCGCGTCGGCTTCCTCTCCGTCCTTTTTCTTGTGATATACAAGTCCCATAGCGTTTGTGGTTTTTGAAATGATTGGGTTTTTTATCTTGTTTGTTTTTGCACAATCTATTGAGAAGCCAACTTTTAGCCAAGTTTTATTTTTTAAAAGTAGTAACGATTTAGCAACGGTGCGCATTTCGGCGACTTGCGATGCTCTCCTACCAAATCCTTTCAATGGCAAAAGTGTTCATGAATTATTATTATCTAAAATGCAATTTATAAAAGCCTAATCTTTGTGCATCGGGAACTTCCATAATTATTTGTTTTGCATTGAAACCCTGTCATCTACCGAAGAAATGAGCAGTGAATAAATGCTATCCAAAAGAAACTCATTTATGCCGAAACAACGTAAGATAGTTTTATCAAAATTTATTCAATAGGTTTTTTGCACTTCCTTAAATATTCCTATAAGTGCCAAATTCCCAAGACAGCAAAGAGTCCCCAGCACGCCGAGAATGACGAAGCGCTCGCCAAAGCCGTAAAGATACTGCCTGGTCGTCGTCTTTATCTTCGTGTTGCGCACATAGTTCCAGTCGATGCCGTGGGCCATGCAGAAACGGTACGCAAGGTCGCTGTCCTGGTATTTCATGTCCTTCTTGTATCTCGCACACACGCCGTAGTGCTTGCGATAGTCTTCAAACCACTCCGTCATGACCTCTTCCAGCGTTGGCTTTTCCCTGCTGTCAATGCTGTATATGCCGGTCTCTGTCAGCCTGTACTTTACGAACTCCAAGAGCCACTTCTCCTGCGCCAGCGTCAGCTTGACCGAGTCCTTGAACATCGGCGAGAACAGCTCGCAATACGTGTCCTCCCCCGCTATGGGCTCCATGGACAGCAGGGCGTTCTCGACCGGGGTAAGCGGGTGCGCCTCCCTGAACTTCCTATAAAAGTCCTCAATCTCGTCGGGCCCAAGAAAGCCGAACGTGTTGTTCAGCCACGACGTCAGGTTCTCCCTCAGGGTGGGGTGTAGACCAAGGTGCAGTACTCGGCCTCGGTGCTCGGGTCGTACGTAACCGACCGCCCGCGCCCGAAGGACAGCGTGCTCTCTCCAGACTCGGAATCCACGGAAAGGAGCCTTGTCTTTGCGTTTGGGAACTGAAGGTGAATGCAATTGTTCATTTGCTTTTATTTTAATTTGTTTGTTTTGGAACGACACCAACGGTAAAGTTAAGGATGCCGGCGAATTTCAATAGAGTGTCAATGGCGATGGTGGATTTTTTTCTTTCAAGTAACGACACCATAAAATCAGAATGCCCAGCGGCTATTGACAAAGCGCGCTTGGAGTATCTGTTTTTGTGCCTTAAGCCTACAATATGGCTGACAAGCGAGTCGTAATCCGAAATTTCCACGCCGCTTATTGTCAAACTAAGGCCAACAACGTCCAGGTATTTTAAGCATCTCTGAAGATTATAGCTATGTGTGCCAGCCTCAATTATATGAATATTCGCTGGAAAACAATTAAGGGCAAAGCACATGGTCTTTGTTGCAATATTGCGTGACCTGCGATAGTCCGCAATCGTCTTTGAAAACTCCTGTCTTGTCATTGTCGTCACTTTTGTTTTTGCAAAATTATACAAAACAGGCTTATATGACAAAAAGAGACCTAAAAAGCCTGTAATTCGTTAGGAATTAATTATATATTACGATTAAAAACTTTTCAATGACAAAAAATCTGCTTTCATTGCGGCTCAAATAACACCATCAAAAAAGGACAAGAGAATGGCAGCCAACGCTGGTTCTGCAAAGACTGTAAACGGGGCTTTATTGGCCGTCGCAGACTAAGCTCAGAAGCCGTTAATGCAGCTTTCACCAAGGGCAACCAAACGATTAAAGATCTGGCCTTGAGATATGGTGTTTCGGAGCGTACCATTTATCGCCGTCTCAATACAGCGTATACTGAGTCGCTTCCGCGAAAAGACTCGCGTGAGACAGTCCTTTTAATGGATGCTACGTACTGGGGGCGTAACTTCGGTGTCATCATGATGAAGGATTCAATCGTTGGCCGCGATTTCCAAATAGAAGTGCAACGCTCATCGGCGTAGCTTTATCTTAAAACCATAAAAACACCGCAGGGGTTTGCCGTGCGCATGCAGCTGGAGGCGCGAAGCCTCCAAAGAGCATCACCAAGGTGGATTTTCAGAAGCAATACAAAAAAGAGGGGGACATTTTGTCCCTCTCCGTGAGATTAATTAATTTTGTATTGCAAATGTATATACAATTAACCCCGGCGCAAAGGCACGCTATTTTCGTGTTGCTCAAAAAGAACGTGTCGGTAAAAGGCATCGCAGACACGACAAACGTGCATTACGGCACCGTTTACCGTGAGCTGAGACGCAAAAGGGACGGGAATCATTACCATTACGGCGTTGTCCAAAAGCAGTGCGACGAACGCAAGCGGCGGATGCGGAAACACCGCAAGTTCAGTATCTGGATGAGGAAGGGAATCGTCGCGCTGATAGCCAACGGGCAGTGGTTGCCCGAACAAGCCAGGGGAGGGATGCTACGCAAGGGGAAAGAAGTGCGCCTGTGTCGAAACCATTTACAGCCACATCCGCTTCGACCGTTCTTGCGGGGGCGAGCTCTACAAGAGTTGCCGGCATGAGCTGCGGCAAATCAAAAGAAACAGTCTCACTGCCTGTACGGCCATCAAGGACAGAACCATGATAGACGGGCGGGGGCCGACGGGACACGGTTCGGGAGCTGGGAGATGGACACCGTCATCGGGAAAGACGGCTAGGGGCATCGTCACACTCGTGGAGAGAAGCAAGGAGTGTCTGCTCATGAGGAGGCTGCCACGGGGGGGAAGAATGCACAAGCCCTTGCCAAAACCATTGTGGCCATGATGGCCCCTTCATCGGGAACATCAAGAGCATCGCCACTGACAACGGAAGCGAGTTCGCCTGCCACAGGCTCATCGCGCAGCGGCTCAAGACAAAAGTGTGCTTCGCACTCCCCTATGCCTCATGGGAGAAAGGAAACATTGAGAACACAAACAAGCCCATCACGCAATACGTCCCAAAAGGAGCAGATTTTGAACAGTATAATGACCAACGGATAAAACAAATACAGATGGAAATAAATGCAAGGCCAAGGAAAAAACTCAAATTCTCAACGCCAAAACAAGAGTTCTACAACTCACTTATCCAAATTTACACTTGCTATTGGAATCCACCCTTTCGTGAGGGCGCGGAAATATTCTGCGAATTGTTTTGCGCTTCCGTTGATTCTCACTATCTTTGCAACCGCTTTTTCGAAAACAACCCTGACATAGGGCGGGAACGGCAAAGACTTATTTTTTATTTCACTAATTTCAAAGTTCTACCATGTACTTAGATTCAGCTAAGAAGCTAGAAATCTTTAGCCAGTACGGAAAGTCTAACACGGATACTGGTTCGTGCGAGAGCCAGATTGCCTTGTTTTCCTACCGTATCGGCCGTTTGACCGAGCACATGAAGGTCAATCACAAAGATTATACGACAAAAAGGGCTCTTGTGCATCTCGTCGGCCAGCGCCGCCGTCTGCTCGCTTATCTCAAGCGTAAGGACATCGAGCGCTACCGCGCCATTGTCAAAGCCCTCGGCTTGCGTAAATAAGCTACGGAAACGGCTTCGCTTACAGCAAGACGGCATTGACTAAAAACTGGACGAGGGTGTGTCAAAACGATGCGCCCTCATTTTTATATGTAAGTAAAGCCCCGACT
>CAVGCV010000015.1:0-61597 GCA_963627995.1 bacterium
TCCGGGCCACCAAATTTAAATTCCGCCGCATCTAATTCAAATTAGATGCGGCGGAATTTTTGCGAGATGCGACATCGCGAAAAACGCATGCCGCGACATCTCAAAATCTCGACGTAAAAGACTAAAAACAAACGTGTTGAAAGAACAAATCTTCCAACACGTTTTTATTGCTTCAAAGACTCTTTAAACGAGAGCCTCTATTTCTTTCATGAACTTCTCTCCTATCTCCTGGGCTTCGGCTGCCGTAGGCGCTTCGCTGTAAACGCGGATAATAGGTTCGGTATTGCTTTTGCGCAGATGCACCCATTTGTCGGGGAAATCAATCTTCACTCCGTCGATAGTGGTTACATTGTCGCCGTTGTACTTCTCCAACACTTTTGCAAGCACCTCGTCGGGATTTGTTCCGGGTTTCAAATCGATGCGGTTCTTTGCCATTTCGTAATTGGGGAATGTCTTGCGTATTTCCGACGTTTTCTTACCCAATTTCGCGAAATATGTAAGGATTAATGCGATACCTACGAGTGCATCTCTGCCGTAATGAGCCGCAGGATATATCACGCCGCCGTTTCCTTCTCCGCCAATCACTGCGCCAACTTCCTTCATTTTTGTTACAACATTCACTTCGCCCACCGCAGCAGGGGAATATTTGCAACCATATTTCTCTGTTACATCACGCAAAGCGCGAGTAGACGAAAGATTCGACACCGTATTTCCCGGAGTATGCTGCAAAACATAGTCGGCAACCGTTACGAGCGTGTATTCCTCGCCATACATTTTTCCGGTCTCGTCTATCAATGCAAGGCGGTCCACATCAGGGTCAACCACAAAGCCTATGTCGTATCCGCCCTTGGCTATGAGCGACATGATATCCCCGAGATTTTTTGACAGAGGCTCGGGATTGTGCTTGAAGTCTCCCGTAGGTTCAAGATAAAGCCCGTTCACCGTTTCCACACCAAGCTGCTTGAGCAATTCGGGAAGTATAATTCCGCCCACACTATTCACCGTATCAAGAGCCACGCGGAACTTAGCATTCTTTATGGCCTCCACGTCAACAAGTTCGAGGGCTTTAACCATATCTATGTGCTTCTGGTTATACGAATTGTCCTCGCGGTAATTTCCCAAATGGTCAACGTCTGCATAACAAAAGTTTCCCTCGTCGGCAATTCTCACCACTTCGGCGGCTTCCTCCTTGTTGAGGAATTCTCCGTCCTCGTTGAGCAGTTTAAGAGCGTTCCATTGGCGCGGGTTGTGGCTCGCCGTGAGAATTATACCGCCGTCGGCATTTTCCATCTTCACTGCAATTTCAGTAGTAGGCGTTGTGGCAAGCCCGATATTCACCACATCGTAGCCCATGCCCATCAACGTGCCGCATACAACCTTTGAAACCATCGCGCCGGATATTCTTGCGTCGCGGCCAACTACTATTTTATTTGTTCCGTCCTTCAAACTCCTGCGCCGAAGCGTTGCGTAAGCCGACACAGACTTTACAATATCAAGGGGATTAAGTGTGTCGCCGGGAGTTCCGCCTATCGTTCCGCGGAAACCCGAAATACTTTTAATTAAAGTCATGACAATATATTTTTAGTTTGCTGCTACCACTCTTACCTTCTGCGTAATCTTTGCGGTGCAAGTCAACGGCGAAGTGGTATACACTACAGTTCCACCTTTAATCTCTACTTCTTTGCTGGAATTGTTTGATTTTCCGCTCGTGTTGTATGTAGCAGTCAGGGTAATGGTATAAGTTCCGGGAGTTTCGGGAAGAATCACGCTGCAAGAGGGATCTCGTTTGTCGCTGTCGTAAAACACGCCCGTCGTTCCCCCACCTATTTGCTGCGCTCCTTCGAATGCCCAAACATATGTGGTACGGTCGAGATATTTTCCCTTTTTATATTGTACCGCCGTGGCATATACTTCTTCACCCGCTACGAGAGTTTCTTTATTAAATGTGATCCCGGAAAACTGCGGAACCTTTACATTTGTATCAGAATTCTCCGAACAAGAAAAAAAGCTCAACGCCATTAGAAAGGAAGCCGCAATAATTGCGAAACGATTGTTTAATGTTGTCTTCATATTTCTTTATCTTTATATTACAAAGGTAATAAAAAATACAACGACAAGGCATTTCGTAAAAAAAATATCTGTTATAAGCGCAAAAACAAACCTTCTGCACCTTATGCCCCGTTATAAATTCCTAAATTTGCAGATAGGAAGCAATACAAGGGATCTAAGCCCAATGTTTCCGGCAATAATTAAGTAGAGAGAAATTATGAGAAGTTTTGCGAGCGACAACAACTCCGGGATAAGCCCTGAAGTTATCGACGCCATCGTAGAAGCGAATAAAGATCATGCCGTGGGATACGGCGAAGATCAATGGTCGGAAGAAGCAGAAAAGGCTATCGACAACGCTTTCGGCGGTGGCACACAAGTTTTGTTCACTTTCAACGGCACGGGAAGCAATTGTCTCGCGCTGGAATTGTGTACACAATCGTGGGGGCTTATTCTCTGCGCAGAGACAGCCCATATAGTTGTAGACGAATGCGGCGCGCCGGGAAAGATGACGGGTGCCGCGATAAAGACAATCCCTACGCCCGACGGCAAACTCAGTGCAGAGCTAATAAAGCCGCATATCATTGGAATTGGAGAGCAGCACCATTCGCAGCCAACGGCAATATATATTTCGCAGTGCAGTGAATTGGGAACGGTTTACCGGCCCGAAGAACTCAAAGCCATTACCGCCCTCGCCCATAGCCACGGAATGTATGTACACATGGACGGCGCACGATTGGCAAACGCTGCCGCAGCGCTCGGAACGGGACTGAAAGAAATTACACGCGACTGCGGAATTGACGTGGTGAGTTTCGGCGGAACGAAAAACGGTCTGATGATTGGCGAATGCGTAGTTGTTTTGAACGACGACCTTAAAAAACATTCCGTATTCATACGCAAGCAAAGCGCCCAACTGGCTTCGAAACAACGATTCCTCGCCTGCCAATTCACGGCGTACATGAAAGATGAACTTTGGTTGCGCAACGCGCGCCACGCAAACCATATGGCGGAAATTCTGCGCGACGCGCTCGAAAAAATACCCGAGATAAATTTCTTGCAACCCACCGAGAGCAACCAGTTGTTCCTTACAATGCCACAGAAAGCGGCTGAAGAACTGGAAATGAAGCACAAGTTTTTTTATTGGGACGAGAACATAAAGGAAATAAGGTTTGTAACCTCGTTTGACACCACGGAAGAAGACGTGGCGACGCTTGTTGCAGACATTAAAGCGGCGCTGCGATAAAATCCAAGCCGCGCAATTTCAAATCCTGCCCGCGCAATATAAGAACCAGCCCGACCGCAAAAAAGTCGGGCTGGTTTTGTTTTTCCTTTGTCCCATATCCCCCGCCCCACATTTCCCGCCGCAAAAAGTCCACGGTGTTTCGGAAAATCATTACTTTTGCAAATAGCGGATATATATGGTCTTAGGATCTTTTCCGCAATCTTTTTGGTAAATCATAAGCATTCGCTATTATTTCGCGTTTAGCCAAGAGCCTCGGAAACTCATTTGGGAATAACAAGCACGGAAATAATATGTGACAGGCGGCTCGTATTCGAACCTCTTTGCTCCATCAATAATGCAATGCCCACGCTATAGGCGTGCTGCATTCTTATAGATGGACTGGGGCTCCATTCCGAGGCTCGCCCCGTGCTAAACGCGATAAGAGGCACACGCCTTTTTTGCGTTTTAGCGGATTGATAGCGACTTAAAACTATCATTCTGCTATGGCTAACAAACATCTTGGTGCCGCAAAAACGGCAAAAAAAGACGAGTTCTACACACAACTCGCCGACATCGAGCGCGAACTTCAACATTACTGGAATCATTTTCGCGGCAAGACAATTCTTTGTAACTGCGACGACCCGTATGAAAGCAATTTCTTCAAATATTTCGCGCTGCACTTCAATCAGCTCGGACTGAAGAAGCTGATTTGCACCTGCTATAACGGCTCGCCCGTATTGGGTAACGAATTGTTGATACATTTTGAGGAATTCGACAGCGAGCCTAAGAAGACGGCTTACAAGGTTGAGATTACGGAAGTAAAAGACCTCAACGGCGACGGCGCAGTTGACTTGTCGGACGTGCGGTATCTGTTGCAAAACGACCGGAATGTGCTTTCCATTCTTCAGACAGGGGATTTCCGCAGCACGGAATGCGTAGAACTTTTGAAAGAATCCGATATAGTGGTAACAAACCCTCCGTTTTCGTTGTTCCGCGAATACGTTGCGCAACTTATGAGATACGACAAAAAATTTATCATCGTGGGAAATCAAAACGCCATTACTTATAAAGAAATTTTCCCATATATCAAAAACAACAAATTATGGCTGGGATACGGTTTCAAAGGAACTGCTGCGCACTTTATGTCTCCTTACGAAGACACAGCAACAGCAGGAGACCACCGCAAAGGAATGGTAAGAGTTTCGGGAGTAATGTGGTTTACTAATCTCGACATTCCCAAACGGAAAGAGCTTCTTGATTTGGTATGCCTTTACTCTCCAGAAGAATACATCTATTATGAAAACTACGATGCAATAGAAGTGAGCCGCACGGCAGACATTCCTTGCGATTACGACGGAGTAATGGGCGTGCCTATTACTTTTCTCGACAAATACTGCCCTGAACAATTTGAAATCATCGGTATTGCAGAAGGCGATTCCGGTAAAGAACTTGGACTAAAACCATTCGATAGAAAACTGAAAGCATTAAACAAAAGTCTTAGAGACGGACAACTTTATTATATGCAGGACGGAATACCCAAGAAACCCTATGCGCGCATTCTCATTCGCCGCAAAAAATAAATTCGACGGTATTTAGACAAAACTTCGTCTCACCGAAAATTCGGGAAAACAGAAACAAACAAACAAAACATTGATATCATGATGACCATTAAGCAGATTGAAGTAACTGTAGGCGAGATCACTCGCGGCTACTCCAACAACGACGAGCAGGGAGTGCGCGGATACGACGGCAAGCTCGACATTCGTCCGCCCTATCAGCGCGAGTTTATATACAACGAGAAAGAACAGCAGGCGGTTGTCAATACTGTGATGCACGGCTACCCGCTGAATGTGATGTATTGGGTGAAGCGCAGCGACGATGCCGAATGTCCTTACGAGGTGATGGACGGACAGCAGCGCACCCTCTCGATTTGCGAATACGTGGCGGGGAAATTCAGCTTTGAGTTCAGAAACTTTTTCAACTTGCCCGCCGACATTCAAAAACAAATACTGTCGTATCCGCTCACAGTGTATATCTGCGAGGGCGAGGCATCGGAGAAATTGGAATGGTTCAAGACTATAAACATAGCGGGAAAGCCCCTAAACGAACAGGAGATAAACAATGCAGTATATGCCGGCCCGTTTGTGAGCGATGCCAAACGGCATTTTTCGAAAAACAACTGCGGCGCGTATCGCCTGGGCAAGGATTTGGTGAACGGCACGCCCAACCGGCAGGATTTCCTGAAAAAAGCGCTGGAATGGATGGCTCAACACGAAACGCGCGAGGGACACGGGCAAACCATAGTGGGATATATGGCGAAACATCAGCACGACCCGAACGCCAACAACCTTTGGAGCTACTTTCAGAACGTTTTGAACTGGGCCATCACGAATTTCGACATGAAACATTTCAAGAAGATTATGAAAGGGCTCGACTGGGCTTACTTCTACGACCGTTTCCATGAAAAGACGCTCAATGTTTCAGCACTCGGAAAACAGATTTCCGCGCTTATGAAAGACAGCGAGATACAACGGCCGGGCGGAATAATTCCCTATGTGCTCACGGGCGACGAACACCACCTTGACCTGCGCGCCTTTGATGCCCAAACCAAACTCGCCGCATGGGAGCGTCAGCACCATCGGTGCGCCCTTTGCGGCAAGGAACTCGACTATGAATTCATGGAGGGCGACCACATCACCCCGTGGCGCGAGGGCGGGCGAACGGTAGAGGAGAATTGCCAAATGCTCTGTCGTGAATGCAACCGCCGAAAGGGAAGCAAATAAAGAGGTGCGCGCGGCGCATCAACTGCCCCTCCCCCCTATTGCTTCGAATGCTGTGCAATACGCCCGATGAGCAAAAGGGCAGCGCAACAAAAGACAAGAGCCTCCCCAACGCGCGATGCGTTGGGGAGGCTCTCTTTTTGTATCTATGCCGCACGGAAAAATCCGCACGCCGTTCCTTATTTCTTCAGATAGTCCTTCACAGAGTCAGCAGGCACCATCTTCTCTTCAAATGCATAGGCACCCGACTTCTCCGACTTGTACATGCGGATTACTTTCGTAAAAGAGCGACCGTCCTTGTTCTGGAGGGTAGCGACTGTTTTCTTTGCCATGGATTATATGCTTACTTAATCTCCTTGTGCACGGTGACGCGCTTGAGGATTGGGTTATACTTCTTCAACTCCATACGGTCGGGAGTGTTCTTGCGGTTCTTCATCGTGATGTAGCGCGACGTTCCGGGCAGACCGCTATCCTTCATCTCGGTGCACTCAAGAATCACCTGCACCCTATTGCCTTTAGCTTTCTTTGCCATATTGATATTTCCTTACGCTATGCGTGTTGTTTTTTTAACCTATTACCTGAATGTCCTTCCAGTCCATGTGTCCTTTGGCTACAGCCTGCTTGAGGGCTGCGTCAAGACCGATGCGATTGATGATGCGGAGTCCTGCTGCGCTCAACTTGAGGACAATCCAACAGTCTTCCTCTACATAGTAGAACTTCTTGGTGAACAAATTGACATTGAATCTGCGCTTCGTATGACGCATTGAGTGCGAAACGTTGTTTCCGTTCAGCGATGTCTTACCCGTGATTTGGCAAACTTTTGACATATCTTTGTTAGCAGTCCTACGACCCGTCGCCCCTTGCGGTTCTGTGTCCGCCAGCCAGACGCGCCGTACATTCTGCTTTTTCTTTAATAGTTAATATTGACTGTGTTTTTACTTACTCTGCCACAACTGGCTGGATGCTGACGAAGCTACGGTCAAGACGGCCACGCTTGAACGTGACAAAACCATCTACAAGCGCGTAGAGCGTGTGGTCGCTGCCCATGCCGACGTTAGCGCCCGCATAGTGTTTTGTTCCGCGCTGGCGGATGATGATGTTTCCTGCCTTGGCGAACTGACCGCCGAAGAGCTTCACGCCAAGTCGCTTGCTGTGCGACTCGCGACCGTTCTTAGAACTACCTACACCTTTCTTATGTGCCATGATTCTGTTCTCCTTTTAGTGGTTAGTGGTTTAAGCAATGACTTGTTTGATTGTGAGTTCCGTGAACTGTTGGCGGTGACCATTGAACTTGCGGTAACCTTTTCTTCTGCGCTTGTGGAACACGTACACCTTGTCACCCTTGACAAGGGGCGAAACGACTTCGCAAACCACCTTCGCGCCATCAACAGTGGGCGTGCCCACCGTCACGGAGCCATTGTTGTCCACCAACAAGACTTTCTCAAACTCAACAGTCGCCTGCGCCTCGGCATCCTTGATGTGGTGCACGAAGAGCTTCTTGCCTTCCTCGGCCTTGAACTGCTGTCCGTTAATTTCTACGATTACGTACATTTTTGTTTTACTAATGTGTTAAAAACGGTTTTCCATCCGCCAGGCGAGGCCAGCCCGTAGCCCTCTTCTCAAGCCCAAACGGCATAAATCGGGTGCAAATTTACGGATTTTCAGCATACTGGCAAAAGTCTGCCCGCACTTTTTCATGCACATTGCGTTTTCATTCTTCAAAAACAAAAGAAGGCAACACGCTTCACAGAGGGCTGCCTCGCAATAATCCTAACTATATTCAATTTACATGATGCCATTACATTTTGTCCAAGTCGTCAATCAACTCCATGCACTCCACATCGCCGACACCGCCCTGCGGCATTCGCCGCAGGCTGTCGATGCAAACATTGCGAACGACGGTTGCCGCGAGGGAATCAATCGGCAGGCGGAGTTCGTCGCGCATCAGCCAAAACTTCATCAAGGTTTCCTGAACGGCATCTTCGGCCCTGTCGCCGTCGGATGGTAGCGACGCGCCACAAACAGCAACTTGGGACGCACCCGCACGACTTCCTGCCTGAATTCTATCTCTTCCATTCGTTTGCCTTGCAGCAGCTTTTTACCCTTATTACGCAACAGCTGCCGTTTTGTGACACAAAAATAAAGAAAACGCTCTGTTTTTAACATCCGTTCAGGCTGAAGTTTGTCCACCCAGCACCAAGTGGCGTTGCGGAACTTGCAAAATCGCACTACCTTTGCGCGGACAAGCCACCATGGAAGAACATACGCCGCACAACGAATTCACACTGACCCTGCTACGCTGGTTCGCCGAAAACGGGCGCGCCCTGCCTTGGCGGGGGACGAAAGACGCATACGCCGTTTGGCTGAGTGAAATCATTCTGCAACAGACGCGCATCCAACAGGGATGGGCCTACTGGGAACGGTTTATGCAGCGTTTCCCTACCGTGGAGACACTGGCCGCCGCCAGCGAGGACGAGGTGCTGCGCCTATGGCAGGGACTTGGCTACTACAGCCGCGCGCGGAACCTGCTGGCAGCCGCCCGACAAATCGCCGCCATGGGACATTTCCCGAACACGATAGAAGGCCTGCGGCGGCTGAAGGGCGTGGGCGACTACACGGCCGCCGCCATCGGGTCCATCGCTTTCGGCCTGCCCGCCGCCGTTGTGGACGGCAATGTCTATCGCGTCCTCTCCCGCCATTTCGGCATCGACACGCCCATCAACACGACCGGCGGGAAGAAAGTGTTCGCAGCACTGGCGCAAAGCCTGCTGCCCGAACGCCAGGCGTCGGCCTTCAACCAGGCCATGATGGACTTCGGCGCCATGCAATGCACGCCCGCATCGCCCCGGTGTACGATTTGTCCACTTGCAGAGACGTGCGAGGCACGGCGCACGGGACGCATCGACGCGCTGCCCGTGAAGTCCAAAAAGAAGGAGGTGAAGCACCGGCATTTCTCCTACGTCTATATCCGCAGCAACGGAGCGACGGCCATCCATCGCCGCACGGCCGGCGACATCTGGCAGGGGCTGTGGGAGCCGCTGCTCATTGAAGACGCGCCCCTGCCCCGCCTCGAGGGGGAGCTGACCCTCCTGCGCAAGGACGTGAAGCACGTGCTGACGCACCGCGTGCTTTACGCCGACTTCTACCTACTGGAAGCCCCGTCACGCCCACCCCTCCCCTCCGATTTTATTTGGATTCCAGAAACCGAACTCGACAGCTACGCCATTCCACGACTGGTGGAACGGCTCATCGAATCGCTACCCGCATAGACATTCACAAGAAAAGAAGGAAAAAGGAGGAGCGCACCGTTTGCCGGCGCGCTCCTCCCTTCTTCATTCGCGAGCGTATGTCTTACGAACTACTCGGCGCGAAGCGTGTAGCGCTTGAAGTCAAGCACCGCAAGCTCCTTGTCTGCGTTCTTCAGATACTGGGCAACAGAAATCTTGTTGTCGTCGATGTAAGCCTGGTCAAGGAGGCACGACTCCTTGAAAAACTTGCCGACCATGCCCTTGGCAATGTTCTCAATCATGGGCTGCTTCAGGTTGGCCTCGGCCTCAACGGCTACGCTCGCCTTGATTTCGCGAGCCTGCGCAGCCTGTTCGGGCGTAATCCACCCCTTCGTCGTGTTCGACTCGATGTGGTCCTCCGAATCAACGTGGGCGGGATTGATGCCGGCCTTCTTGAGGGCGACCTCAACAGCCTTTGCAACCTGGTTCTGCTTGGCCTTCTCCACAGCGTTCTTGTACTCGGTGTCCTTCACCTCCTGCGGAACGGCATCCTCGTCGAGCGCGATGGGCGACATTGCGGCCACCTGCATGGCCACGCCCTTTGCCACCTCGTCGCCGCACTCCTTGTTGAAAGCAACCAGTGTGCAGAGGAAGTTCTGCGCCATGTGGTTGTAGGCGACAATCTTCTCGCCCTCAACCGTCGCGTAGCCGTCGAGCTCCATCTTCTCGCCCGTAACGCCCGAGCGGTTCGTCACAGCCTCGGCCACGGTCTCGCCGTCAATCACGAGAGCCTTCACCTCGTCGAGCGTCTTGCACTTGTTGGCAACCGCAGCGTCAATAATCTTGTTGGCGAGCGCAACGAAGTCGGCGTTCTTGGCAACGAAGTCGGTCTCGCACTTCAGCGCCACCATCGCGCCGAACTTGCCGTCCACCTTTGCCAGCACACAGCCCTCGGCAGCCTCGCGGTCGCTACGCTTGGCAGCTACGAGCTGGCCCTTCTTGCGGAGAATTTCCATCGCAGCCTCCATGTCGCCGTTCGCCTCCGTAAGCGCCTTCTTGCAGTCCATGAGGCCTGCCTGCGTCTTCTGGCGAAGCGCATTTATTTCCTGTAATGTAACAGCCATTTTGGGAATTAAAAGTTAAAGTTAAACGTGAGTGGTATTTACTCGGCAGCCTCGGCGGGTACAGCCTCGGCAGATGCTGCTTCGACAGGCGCAGCCTCAGCGGGCGCAGCGTCCTCTTTTTCAACCCGCTCAACACGAGCCTTCGAAGTACGCTTGCGTGCGGGCTTCTCCGCATTCTCGCCGGCGGCGTCCATGTCCACCTTCTCGGCCTTGCGCTCCTCCAAGCCCTCGGCGATGGCTGCGCAGCACGCATCGACGATGAGGTCGATGGCCTTGGTGGAGTCGTCGTTCGCGGGAATCACGAAGTCGATGTTGTCGGGGTTAGAGTTCGTGTCCACGATGGCGAACACGGGGATGCCCAGGCGGTTGGCCTCGCGCACGGCGATGTTCTCCTTCATGACATCCACGACGAAGAGGGCGGAGGGCAAGCGGTTGAGGTCGGCAATCGAGCCGAGGTTCTTCTCCAGCTTCTCGCGCTTGCGGCGAATCTGCAGGTTCTCGCGCTTGGAGAGCTTGTCGTAAGTTCCGTCGCTGAGCAGCTTGTCAATGGTAGCCATCTTCTTCACGGCCTTGCGGATGGTCGGGAAGTTGGTGAGCATTCCGCCCGGCCAGCGCTCGATGACGTAGGGCATGTTTACCGATGCGGCCTTCTCGGCCACTGTTTCCTTAGCCTGTTTCTTAGTAGCAACAAAGAGGATTCTCTTTCCGCTCTTGGCAATCTGCTTCAGAGCGTCGGCCGCCTGATCAACCTTGGCAACCGTCTTGTGGAGGTCGATGATGTGGATGCCGTTGCGCTCCATGAAGATGTAGGGAGCCATGGCGGGATTCCACTTTCTCTTGAGGTGGCCGAAATGTGCGCCAGCTTCGAGCAGCGCATCAAAAGATGTTCTTGACATAATTTGTTTACTTTCTTTTTAAGTTAAAAACCCAGCCAAATGGTAGTCCGGCACAGGCCGAAGTCCATCCGGTTTAGATGCTAAACGATAATATTTCTTACTTATATATATTAAGGAACAAAGAACATTAACGCTTGCTGAACTGGAACCTGCGGCGAGCCTTGGGGCGTCCCGGCTTCTTGCGCTCAACGACGCGCGGGTCGCGCGTCATGAAGCCCTCGGCACGGAGCGTCTTCTTGTCGTCGGCGTTAATCTTGACGAGCGCGCGAGAGATGGCCAGGCGGAGGGCCTGGCTCTGTCCCGTGTAGCCGCCGCCATAGAGGTTCACCTTGATGTCATACTTCTCGGCTACATCGAGGAGGGTCAGCGGCTGCTTCACAACGTACTGGACCAGTCCCGACGGGAAATACTCGCTCAACTCTCGCTTGTTAATCGTAATCTTGCCCGTACCCTCGGAAACGTAAATGCGGGCAACGGCTGCCTTGCGGCGACCTATAGCGTGTACTACTTCCATGTCTTTCCTTATTATTTAAGAGCGTTAATATCGACCGACTTGGGCTGCTGCGCCTGCATGTTGTGCTCAGCGCCGTCGAAGATGTAAAGATTCTTGATGAGCTTGTAGCCGAGGCGGCCCTTCGGAAGCATGCCCTTCACCGCGTGGCGCACGATGCGCTCATAGCCGAACGGCTTCTTGGCGAGCGTGGCGGGGTTGATCCGGTGCTGTCCGCCGGGATAGCCCGAGAACGTGATGTACTCCTTGTCCGTCCACTTCGCGCCCGTGAACTGAACCTTGCTGGCGTTGATGATGATGACGTTGTCGCCACAGTCCTGGTTGGGAGTGAAGCACGGCTTGTACTTGCCGCGAAGAATTTTTGCAACCTTCGAGCAGAGACGGCCCACAATCTGGTCTGCTGCGTCCACAACGACCCATTCTTTCTTGGCCTCTTCCGGCGTTGCAAAGTGAGTGCTGAAACTTAAAGTTTTCATTACCGTTAAATAAACTGTTTGTTGTTACTAAAATGCTTTGCCGGCGATTCACGAACCACCAGCCCGGCTAAAAGGCATGGCTATTCACACGCCGGACAAGACGCTTCGGGGAGCGCCTGCCCACATAAAATCGGCTCGCAAAGGTACGGTTTTTTTTCCAAACGGCAAGAAATCCAGCAACATTTTAAGAACCAGCCCCTTTCATTCGCGCCAAAACCCGACAGACGGGCACCCTCAAGAGCAAGCCGGCAACGCCATGGGCGGCAAGCCGGCGCGCCACGGGCGCAGACGCGCGCTCCCCTGGCGACGGGACGCAGCTCGGCGGCCGAATGCACCCACCCACTTCTCTCCCTCACCGCGCCAGGCAGACAGCCACGCCACACACGAATCTCCACCCCTCCGCACACCGAGGAAATTTCCAAGTACTTGGAAATAATTTTCTAAGTACTTGAAAATATTTTTCCAAGTACTTGGAATTTTTCCCGCTCTGCGGCGGCGGCGCGACGGCTGCGCGGCGCGCCCCAAATTCCTCTGCGCCGGCACAAAAAGCAGGCAGCACGAAGCTCCGCCATTTTGTCCGGCAACCTTCATCTTTGTCGGCAGCCAGGCGGCGGCGAGGGCAAGCGGAGTAATCCTGCGCTGCGGCCTCCGTTCGCGGCAACCGACGTGCCCGAGAGCCATCCCCTTGCCCCGCCCGGCTTCTTTGCCATGAAAATGCCAGGGGAAAGCGGAATCTTCGTATTTTATTCGTTTCTTTGCAGAAAATATGCAGCCACGCCACCCGGAAGGCCGAGCCGGCCGCATTCCAAAGACAAAGGACAGGCGGGAGGACAAGGAGGGCGCAAACGAGAGAAACATGAAGATTTCATTGATTGTGACGACATACAACTGGCCGGACGCGCTGCGGCTGAGCCTGCTGAGCGCGAAAAGCCAAACCCGCATCCCCGACGAAGTCATCGTGGCCGACGACGGGTCGGGCGAGGAGACGAGGGCTCTCATTGCGGAAATGGCAAGGGACTTCCCCTGCCCGCTGAAGCACGCGTGGCAGGAGGACAGGGGCTTCAGGGCCTCCGAATCGCGCAACAACGCCCTGCGCAGGTGCGAGGGCGACTATGTCGTTTTCATCGATGGCGACATCATCATGGAAAGACATTTCGTAGAGAACCACGCGGACTTGGCGGAAGCGGGCTTTTTTGTCATTGGAAGCCGCGCGAGGCTGTCCGAGAAACTGACCGAGAGACTGCTGCGCGACCGTTCCATCCGCGTGGGCTTCCACACGAGAGGGGTCAGCAGGAGGCTCAACGCCCTGTACCTGCCCGTCCTCAGCCGGATGACCACCAGCTACAAGAGGGGCAGGAGGCTTTACGGGCGCAGCTGCAACATGGCCGTGTTCTACGACGACCTGCTGCGCGTCAATGGGTTCGACGCCGACTTGGAGGGCTACGGATTCGAGGACACGGACTTGATCGCACGGCTGAACAACCTGGGGCTGCAAAAGAAATTCGCCAAGTTCCAGGCCATCGAATACCACCTCCACCACCGGGAGAAAGCGTTCGAGGCCAACAACGAGTTGATATTCAAGCGCAACCTAACCTCCGTTGCCTGCAAGAACGGCATCAGGCGGCTACCATAGGGGAGCCGCGAGCCGCCTCCATCTCGTCCGCTGTTCACGCCATTCGGCCATGAGGAGAACGGAAACGTGTCCGCGACGGGGCGCGGCCGCCCCACTGCCGGGCGCGGCTTAGTTTTGAGGGCGTTTTCGCTGTATGTCGGAAATATTGCGTACCTTTGCGGCTAAATTGCAAAAAATCCGCACGGGAAATTCACAAAACAAACATAATGACTGCTAAGGAAATACGCGAGTCTTTCAAAAGTTTCTTTGAAAGCAAGGGACACGCTATTGTGCCGTCGGCCCCGATGGTCATCAAGGACGACCCGACCCTGATGTTCACGAATGCCGGCATGAACCAGTGGAAGGATGTGATTCTGGGTACGCGCGACCCCGAGCCGCGCCGGCGGGCAGACACGCAGAAATGCTTGCGCGTGAGCGGAAAGCACAACGACTTGGAGGAGGTGGGGCACGACACCTACCACCACACGATGTTCGAGATGCTGGGCAACTGGTCGTTTGGCGACTACTTCAAGGAGGGCGCCATCGACATGGCGTGGGAATACTTGGTGGACGTGTTGAAGCTAAACCCGGCCGACCTGTACGTAACCGTGTTCGAGGGCTCGGACGAAGAGGGCATCGAGCGCGACGAAGAGGCCGCGAAATACTGGGCCAAGCACGTGCCGGCCGACCACATCATCAACGGCAACAAGCACGACAACTTTTGGGAGATGGGCGATACGGGGCCTTGCGGCCCCTGCTCCGAAATCCACCTCGACTCCCGCACCGACGCGGAAAAGGCGAAGACCCCGGGACGCGAGCTGGTGAACAAAGACGACCCCCAGGTGATTGAAATCTGGAACCTGGTGTTCATGCAGTTCAACCGCAAGGCCGACGGCTCGCTGGAGAAGCTGGCGATGAACGTCATCGACACGGGCATGGGCTTCGAGCGGCTTGTTCGCGCCATGCAGGGCAAGCACTCCAACTACGACACCGACGTGTTCCAGCCCATCATCAAGGTGCTGGGCGACATGGCCGGCAAGCACTACGGCGAGAACGAGGCGACGGACATCGCCATGCGCGTCGTGGCCGACCACCTGCGCGCCATCGCCTTCTCCATTGCCGACGGGCAGCTGCCGGGCAATGCAAAGGCGGGCTACGTGATTCGCCGCATCCTGCGTCGCGCCGTCCGCTACGGCTACACTTTCCTCGGACAGAAACAGGCGTTCATCTACAAGCTCGTGCCCACGCTCATCCATGAGATGGGCGACGCCTTCCCCGAGCTTCCCGCCCAGAAAGACCTCATCATGAAAGTGATGAAAGAAGAAGAAGACGCATTCCTCCGCACGCTGGAGAACGGCATCAGGCTCTTGAACGGCGTGATGGAGGAGACGCGCAAGGCGGGCAGGGGCGTCGTCGCCGGCGCCCAGGCGTTCACGCTGTTCGACACCTTCGGGTTTCCCCTTGACCTGACCGAGCTGATTTGCCGTGAAAACGGCCTGTCGGTGGACGAGGCGGGATTCAACGCCGAAATGCAAAAGCAGAAAGAACGCGCCCGCAATGCCGCCCAGCGGGAGATGGGCGACTGGATTGTCCCCCACGCACCATCGGCAAACGCTGGCGACAGGGCGGAGGTGAACTCCACGTTCGTGGGCTACGACTACACCGAATACAACTGCCACATTCTTCAGTACCGCGAAGTGAAGCAGAAGAAGGGCGTCTGCTACGAAGTCGTGCTTGACACGACCCCTTTCTACGCAGAAATGGGCGGCGAAGTGGGCGACCAAGGTGTGCTGGCGAGCGAAGAGGAGACCATCAACGTGCTGGACGTGAAGAATGAGAACAACCTCTCCATCCACATCGTGGACCGGCTGCCACAGAATCCTGCCGCCGAGTTCATGGCCTGCGTGGACGTGGAGAAGCGGCGGGCGACCGAGGCCAACCACTCGTGCACGCACCTGCTGGACGAAGCCCTGCGCACGGTGCTGGGCACGCACGTGGAGCAGAAAGGCTCGTTGGTTACGCCCAACTACCTGCGTTTCGACTTCTCCCACTTTGAGAAAATGACGCCCGAGCAGCTGCGCGAGGTGGAGCATCTCGTGAATGAGAAAATCCGACAGAACATCCCCCTGAAAGAATACCGCGAATGCCCCATCGACGAGGCTAAGAAACTGGGAGCCATCGCCCTGTTCGGAGAGAAGTACGGCGACAAGGTGCGCGTTGTCCAGTTTGGCACAAGCGTCGAGTTTTGCGGCGGATGCCACGTAAGGGCCACGGGCGAGATTGGGATGGTACGCATCATGAGCGAGAGCTCCATCGCCGCCGGCGTCCGACGCATCGAAGCCATCACGGGAAGAGCCGTGGAAGAGCACTTGGACAAGCTGCAAGACCACTTCAACGACATGAGGACGCTACTCAACAATGCCCCCGACCTCGTTGGCGCCATCCGAAAGAGCATTGAGGAAAACGCAGAGCTGAAGAAAGCCGTGGATGAGTTCAAATCGCAGAAAGTACAAGAGTTCAAGAAAGGCCTTGTCGGAAAGGCGCAGACGGTGAACGGCGTAAAAGTCATCAGCGGCGTGATTCCCGTCGATGCCCAGGGTGCCAAGGACATCGCCTTCCAGCTGCGCGCCCAGTTTCCCGACAACCTGCTCGTCGTGGTGGGCGGCGCTGCGGAGAGCAAGCCCAGCCTCACGGTGGCTTTCTCCGACGACCTTGTGAAAGCAGGGAAGAACGCAGGAAAAATCATCCGCGACGCGGCCAAGCTCATGCAGGGCGGCGGCGGCGGACAGGCGCACTTCGCCACGGCCGGCGGGAAAAAAGCGGAAGGACTTCAAGACGCTGTGAACAAAGTGGTCGAACTGGCCGGATTGTAAGCGCGCCTACAACGAATTGTAAGCGTATTTACAATGGCCATACGCGCAGGAAGAGCAAGGGATGAACGAAATGCCTCGTTTCCCCTTGCTCTTCTTGTTTCCACCTTTCTCCAAACCACGCAATGAAGACAGAACTCCACCACGTGATGCTCGTCGGAACGGGCAGCGACGTGGGCAAAAGCGTGCTGGCCGCAGCGCTGTGCCGAATCTTCAAGCAGGACGGCTACAGCCCCGCTCCCTTCAAGGCGCAAAACATGGCCCTCAACTCCTTCGCCACCTCCGACGGCAAGGAAATAGGGCGCGCGCAGGCCGTTCAGGCCGAGGCTGCGGGCATTCCGCCACAGGCCGACATGAACCCCATTCTTCTGAAGCCCAATTCCGAGCACACGACGCAAGTCGTCGTTCTCGGGAAGCCCATCGGCAACCGCAATGCCTACGACTATTTCAGGCACGAGGGGCGCGGCGAGCTGCGCAAGGTGGCGACGGACGCCTTCGACCGCCTCGCCGCACGCTTCAACCCCGTCGTGATGGAGGGAGCCGGCAGCGTCAGCGAGCTCAATCTGCGCGACACCGACATCGTCAATATGTCGATGGCACGCCATGCAGACGCCCGCGTCCTACTGGTGGCGGACATCGACCGAGGCGGTGTTTTCGCCAGTTCCTATGGCTCCATCATGCTGCAGACACCCGAGGACAAGGCACGAATCAAGGGCATCGTCGTCAATAAGTTCCGAGGCGATTTGCGCCTATTCGACGAGGGACGCGCGCTGCTGGAGCGCATTTGCGGCGTACCGGTCTTAGGGGTCGTCCCCATGTTCAGCAACATCGCCATCGAGGAGGAGGACAGCGTGGAGCTGGAGCAGAAGCGGCGGAAACTGGAGGACGGGAAAATAAACGTGGCTGTCGTGCTGCTACGGCACATCTCCAATTTCACCGATTTCCAGGGTTTGGAGAACGACTCTCGCGCCAACCTGTTCTACACGAACAACCCCGACGACCTCCGGCACTCAGACATCATCATTCTTCCCGGCACAAAATCCACCATCAGCGACCTCTACGAATTGCGCCGCAATGGTGTCGCGCAAGCCATTCTGCACGCCCACAAAGAGGGTAAGGCGACCATCCTCGGCATTTGCGGAGGCTACCAGATGCTGGGGGAATCCATTGCCGACCCCGACGGCGTCGAAGGAAACACGGAGCAGTTTCCCGGACTGGGACTGCTGCCCATCACGACCACCATGCGCCGCGAGAAGACCACACGGCAAGTCAGTTTCGTGTTCCACGACGGAACACGCTGGACAACAAGCCCCTGCCAAGGCTACGAAATCCATCAGGGACAGACGGACAACGGCGGGAGCCCACTCACACGGCTATCCGACGGCACGCCCGACGGATGCCGTAACGGCAACTGTCTCGGGACGTACATCCACGGCATCCTCGACAACCCGCCGTTCATTGATTCTCTCCTCGCAAGGCACTCGGTGGCGCACACCACAAAGCCCGCCATCAGCCGGGCCGAGTTTAAGGAGCAGCAATACGAGAAACTGGCCGCCCACGTGCGCCAGCACATCGACATGCCGCAACTCTACAGAATATTGTCCGACTGATTGTCCAAGCACCACCCCCGCCCCTTTGTCCCACCCTTAAAGCCCTTCTCCTATCATGCTCTACGGCCACGGCGACGACACGTTCCTGTACCCTCACATCCGCGTGAATTTCTCATCAAACGTCTATAGCCACTTCGACCACCGCCCCTTGTTCCAGCATCTCGCGAGCCAGTTGGAGCATATCACGTCCTACCCCGAGCCAACGCCCACCACGCTCGAGACACAGATTGCCGCGCACTTGGGAGTCGCTTCCGGGGAAGTTTGCGCGACGAACGGGGCAACCGAAGCCATTTACCTCATCGCACAGACGTTCCGGCACGCCCGCACGGCCATTCTGCAACCAACGTTCTCGGAATACGCCGACGCTTGCCGGCTGCACGGACACGCCCTCCAGTCCTTCTACTCGCTGGCGGAAATCCCGCCCCAAGCAGAGACTGTCTGGCTGTGCAACCCGAACAACCCCACCGGCGCCGTCCTCGACGACGAAATCCTGCGCCGCACATTGCCTTCGAAGCGCCTTTTCATCATCGACCAAAGTTATGCACCCTTCACAACGGGAAGATGCCTTACAGCCATCGAATCGGTACAATATCACAACGTCATCACCCTGCACAGCATGACCAAGGCCTTTGCCATCCCGGGGCTACGGATAGGCTACATGGTAGGGAATGCGAAACTCTTGCAGGAAATCAGGCCCAAAAGGATGCCATGGTCAGTCAATCAAATGGCTATCGACGCCGCCCAATTCCTACTCGCCCACCAGACGGACTACACGCTGGACCTGCATGCCATGACAACGGAAAGAACGCGCGTGGAAGCCCTTTTGCACCGCCTCGGAGCAGTGGAAGTGTGGCCGTCCGACACACACATCCTGCTGTGCCGACTGCGCACGGGGAAAGCAGCAGCCCTCAAACACTATCTCGCCACAGAGCACGGACTGTTGATTCGCGATGCGTCCAACTTCGAGGGGCTATCCGAGGACTTCTTCCGCATTGCCATCCAACTTCCTGAAGAAAACGACCTGCTCATTGGTGCGATGGCCGAATGGCTGGCACTTTGAACGGCCACAGCCCGCTGCACACCTGAAAGCAGGATTTTAGCAGACAAAACAAGGTTTTGTTTTTATTAATCATACATCGTATTATTGTTAATTATACAAATACAATTAACAATAGCAGCAACAGTCATCACCATACAAAAAGGACAAAACTGGGAATCAAGAGTTTCCTCTCTTGACACCCAGTTTCCACCTTGTTTTTAGCCTTACAGCAAGGAGGGAACACTATTTAGGCCCTCCGAACGACTCGTATGTACCATCGTCGAAGAAAATACGCACCTCGATAATCTTGCGCTGCGGACGCTGATAATGCCGCACGGCAGCCGCTGCCGTCGCTTCGGCCAGTGCCTGGATATGGGCAATGCCACCATCATTCGTTCTCAACGCTCCATCCATTTTCGCCAAATCAACCGGGGATGCCGCACCGCCCTGCGGCGACTGTACAACCGACGCGCCTACACGCGGCGCCGTCTTCGGATTTTGAGAGCTAAAATTAGGCTTGAAGTTGAAAGCATCGGCAAAGCCATCGCCCCCGAACAAATCGTTCGACTTGGAAGCCATCGGCGACGCACTGCCTACCGCACTTCTTTCAGGAAACTCCACCTCACCACCGGCTGCTGTAGGAGACGAGGCCGTCGCTTCCGGGTTGCGGTACATCTCACCTTCGCCCTGTAGCACCCACATCGGACTCAAATCTGGAAATCCGGCAATGATACTCCGCAGGGTCGATAACGACGGATTGGTCTTTCCACTCGTAATGTGCGAAAGCGACGCGGGCGAAATTCCCGTCATCGAACAAAATTGATTGTTCGTCAGTTTCTTTTCTTGGATGATTTTAAGCACCCTCTCCGTGTCTGTCATGGCTATTTTCCGTAAAACGAACGTTTATTCTCTGCTTTTTCAAAAACTATACAAAAGTACAAATAATTCATAGAAATACAAAAGAGCGGCAAATCTGTTATTTTTATATATTTTACAATCATTGTTATTTATACAAATATAAATATTTAATATTATTTACAAGTCAAATCCGTTTATTCATGTTCGTAAAAGACGGAATATAAATCTCACATATTTATCGACTTTTCCAATCAACAATAAACTATTGGCTTGAAAACCGTTATTTTACACGTTTTGCCTTTTTATATACAAAGACCCACAAATACAACCATTAAGAACCCGTTCTTTTTAGATGTATACTTTATTATTTTACTATATCTACTTGATAATAAGTGGTTTTTCGCAAAAAATGCACCAATGAATATCTATACATTTTATAGGATTAAATTCGTGATATTTTATTTATAAAAGTATCGCAACCACAATAACAAAACGCCGCAACTTTTTACGCAAATAAACCAATCCTTTTCAAACATTAAAACCGTGTTTCTATTTACAAACACAAATACTACAATCATAAACACTAAAATATGTTACAACCCTCTTTGGAGGCATAAAAACAAAAGGATTTTCACAATATCAAAAGACTTCCGAACAAAGAGCAAGGTCTCTCCGCCCACCAAATTCTCAAGAGTGGAAAAATTTCCTATACACCTGATTTCCAATTAAAAAGAACTCTTATTTTTGTTTCGACTTTTAACGCTAAAAATCAAGAAAATCATTGAATCCGTATGTTTTGGAGCGAACATTAACCCCTGTTCATCCCCATTTCACATAAAAAAAGTAGAAAAACACGGGCAAAAACCATCCATCTTCATCTTTTTACACGAGTTTTCCACGAAAGGTTCAAGGCAAGAAAGGCAAAAGTATGCGTTTGCAACGCCGCCAAGCAACAACATGACAAGTCAAAAAAGCACGTGGAGACACCGCGCCAAAAAACTCCGCAGAGCGCGTACCTCCGGTCCGCGGAGAAAATATATTTCGTCCGCAGAGGAAAAAAATTTTCTCTGCGGAGGTTCCGTAGACTGCTCCGCAGTGTTTTTTCAGATGGTTTCGCCAGGCCGTTCGACAAGTTCGAAACAGCCCTCCTCCACCATCGTCCTCTCGCCTCCAACAAAAAAGGACGCGGCAATCCGCGCCCCTCATGATGGGAAAAAGAAAAGGGAAAAGTCCGCCCCTCCCTGCCTCACTACGGCAGGAACCAGACTAATGAAGGATGAAGAAAACCAGCTCGCGCATCATGTCCAAGTCCGTAGCATTGCCAGCTTCGACCCCATTCAACCTTACGTTGGTTTCTCTAATTTTGGCAATAATCTGCATGGTTTTCATTGCGCTGTAAAACTTCATGGCCGTCAGATATTCGCGCAATTGCCATGTGGAGCGCAGTTCCAAATGCTCCACCATCCCCTGCTCCGACCTGTCGGGGGCGTAGTACAACTGCATGAGGTTTGCAAAAAAATTGAAGAGCATCGCCACTGTCTGATGGGGCGCATTCAGTTTCGGATTCTCGCCAAAGTAGTTGATTATCTGATTGGCTTTCAGAATGTTATGTTCTACGATTGCTGTCTTGAGCTCCCACTGGTTAAACTCTTTGCTGATACCAATGTTCTTTTCAATCATCTCGGGGGTGATTCGACTACAATCTGCTGGGAGAGTGATGGTTAGCTTGTCGAGCTCACTCGCCATGCGGTTGAGGTCGCTGCCAATATTTTCAACCATCATCATTCTCGCCCGGTCTTCGATGGCCACCTGCCTCCTGCGCAGATAGTCGTCGATGAACGAGGGCAGCTGGCCGTCTTTGAGTTTCTTACTCTCGTACACCACCCCCACTTTCTCAATCATCGTGACGAGTTTCTTGCGCCGATCGACACTACCGTTCTTGTAGCAAATCACCAAAATAGTGGTCAAAAGAGGCTTTTGCACATAATATTGAAGTTCTTCCAGCTTTGACAGATTTTGAGCTTCCTTAACAATCACTATTTGATATTTGGACATCATCGGGTAACGCTTCGCAGAATTTATCACGTCGGCGACGTTCGTTTCGCGTGTGCAGTAGATGGTCACGAGGTTGAAATCCTTTTCCTCCTCGGCCAGGATGTGGGCGGCAATGTACTCTGCAATGCGGTCGATGTAGTAGGACTCTTCCCCCATCAGCAGATAAACGGGGGCATATTGCTGTCGTTGGATGGCCGTGATGATGTCGCGGTGCGAAGTGTTGCCGCCAGCCGATGTTTGCTTTGCCATGTGCGGAAGAATTGCTATTTTTGTGCAAAATTACGTATTTATCAGAGGAAAAGGTGTCTTTCGTTCATTCTTTTCACCACGGGATGGCGGTGCTGGCCCTTCCCCCTTTCGAGCCTCGGATGAGGAGCGAGGGAGGGGCTGTGAAAATCTTCGACGCGCTGCGCGGGAAGTATGTGGCACTGACGCCCGAGGAATGGGTGCGGCAGCATTTCGTAAACTTCCTGCTTTCGGAAAAAGGCTTCTCGCCCACGCTCATGGCCAACGAGGTGAGCCTGTCGCTCAATGGCATGAGCCGGCGGTGCGACACGGTGGTGTACGACAGGCTGTTGAAGGCCAGGATGATTGTCGAGTACAAGCGCCCCGACGTGGATATCACGCAGAAAGTGTTCGAGCAGATTTGCCGCTACAACATGGTGCTGCAGGTGGACTATCTGATTGTGAGCAACGGACTTCGGCACTTCTGCTGCAAAGTCGACTACGAACGGCAGACCTACGAGTTCCTGCCCGCCCTCCCCTCCTATGGGGACGTCGTCGGGAAGTGAACGTCCGCCCAGCATGGGCCTCCCCTATTTACCATTCAAGTTATGTACGATTTCGACAAGACCATCGACCGCCAGCACACGGGCGCGCTGAAATACTGCGCCCTGCAACAAACGTATGGACGCAGCGACCTGCTTCCCATGTGGGTGGCCGACATGGACTTCGCGACCCCCGATTTCGTTGTCGAGGCCTTGCGCAAACGGATGGAACATCCCGTTTTCGGCTATACGGTTGAGCCCGGCGACTATTGGCCGACAGTCGTCCAATGGATTGAGCAGCACCACCAGTGGCACGTGGAGCGCGACTGGATGACCTACATTCCCGGCATTGTGAAAGGCATCGGCATGGCCATCAATGTGTTTGTCGAGAAGGACGAGAAGGTCATCATCCAGCCGCCCGTCTATCATCCGTTTCGCCTCACGCCGCTCGGGAACAAGCGGGAGGTGGTGTACAACCCCCTCATTGAAAACGAGGACGGCGGCTACTCCATGGACTTCCGGCAGCTGGAAGAAGTCTGCGACGAGAGGTGCCGGATGCTGATTCTGAGCAATCCGCACAATCCCGCCGGAATCCTGTGGGACAGGCGCACGCTGGAGACGCTGGCCGACTTCTGCCACGACCGCCACATCGTTGTCATTTCCGACGAAATCCACTGCGACATGGCCCTGTGGGGGAAGAAGCACACGCCGTTCGCCTCGGTCAGCGAGAAAGCCGCCCAGTGCAGCGTCACCTTCGGCGCGCCGTCCAAGACATTCAACATGGCCGGCATCGTGAGTTCGTGGGCCATCGTCCCCAACCCCAGCCTGCGGGAGACATTCTTCTCCTGGCTGGAGGCCAACGAGCTCAACGCCCCCACGCTGTTCGCACCCATCGCCACCATCGCGGCCCTCAAGCACGGCGAGGCCTGGCGCAGGGAGATGCTGGCATACATCGAGGGCAACGTAGCGTTGGTGGAGCGGTTCTGCAAGGAGCACATTCCTGCCGTCAAGCCCCTGCGCCCCCAAGCCTCCTACCTCGTGTGGCTCGACTGCCGCGCGCTGGGACTGAGCCACGAGCAGTTGATGGACCTGTTCGTCAATCGCGCCCGCTTGGCGCTGAACGACGGAGAAATGTTCGGGCGCGAGGGGCGCGGATTCATGCGCCTCAACGTCGGCTGTCCGCGCAGCATGGTGCTGCAAGGCCTACGGCAGCTCCAAGCCGCCATCACAGATTTTCACCAACCATAAAAGACCAACGACATGAAAAAGACGCTGATTCTTTGCGGAGCCACCGCCATCGCCCTGGCTCTGTCCGGCTGCCTCGACACGCCGAAAGCCCCGTCTTCCGCCAACGCACCGGCGGAGGCCAACGCCTCGACAACCGCCAACGGCAACAGTGAAGCGCCGTCGGCCGCCCCCGACATCACGACAACGGACTACCAGGGCCAGCCCTTTTCCCTGTCCGACTACCGGGGAAAGAAATACGTGGTACTCGACTTTTGGGGAACGTGGTGCTACTGGTGCATGAAGGGCATTCCCGACATGAAAGCATACTACGACAAGTACCGCGACAAAGTGGAGTTCGTCGGCATCAACTGCGGCGACACGCAGCAGGACTTCCTAAAGGCCGTCAAAGAGAAAGGGCTGAACTGGCGGCACATCGTGAACTCCGAGAAGGATGGGTTCGACGCACTTTATCGCGTGGAGGCGTTTCCCACGAAAGTCATCATCGACCCCGAGGGAAACATCGTTGAGACCGTCGAGGGCGAAGACCCGGCGTTCTACAAGAAGCTCGAAAAACTGCTGCAATAAGAAAAGCCTTGCGCCAGCAAAAGAAAGAGGGGGCATTGGAATGGTACGCCCGTTCCAATGCCCCCTCTTTATCCCTTGACAGCTCCCGCCTGCCTATCCCAGCACGACATCAAGCACCATCATCAGCACAAAGCCCACCGCAAAGCCGATGGTGCTGAGATTGGAGTGCTCGCCCTCCGAAGCCTCGGGAATCAGTTCCTCCACCACCACATAGAGCATGGCCCCCGCCGCAAAGCTCAGCATGTAAGGAAGCACGGGGGAGATGAAAGACGCAAGACCTATCATGGCTATTGCCCCGATTGGCTCGACCACGCCACTCATACTGCCGATGAGGAACGAGCGCAGGCGGCTGTTGCCAGCGGCGCGCATCGGCATGGAAATAATCGCCCCCTCGGGAATGTTCTGCACCGCAATGCCCACCGACAGGGCCAGCACCGAGGCCACGCCGATGCCGACGTCGCCCTGCACAGCCCCCGCGACAGCCGCGCCCACGGCCATGCCCTCGGGAAGGTTGTGTATCGTGACGGCCAAGGCCAGCATCGCCGTGCGCGACAGGTGGGCGCGCGGCCCCTCAGGCTTTGCGACGCCGATGTGCAGGTGCGGGGTCAGATAGTCGATGAGCAGCAGGAAGAACATTCCGAGCAAGAAGCCGGCCGCCGCAGGCACAACCGACGCCACGCCCCCATCGCCGCCAAGCTCGATGCTCGGGATCAACAGCGACCAAACCGCCGCCGCGACCATCACGCCCGAGGCAAAGCCAAGCAGCGTCTTTTGCAGCAGCACGGGCATTTCGTGCCTCATGAACAGCGCGAACGCCGACCCGACGACAGTGCCGAGCAGCGGAATGAGCAAAACAATCGCATACATTTCTTCCATACGTCCTCCTATCTTGCCGTTATAATCCGTTAGAAAAGAGACGGACTGCACGCCATCCACGACCGCCAAAAGCCCCTCCACCGTTGGAAGAAGCCCTTTTTAGAACCCGTGAGATGCGTGCAGTCCGTCCGAACGCCCGCGCCGCCCGGTCGGGCTAAGCGCAAGGCTCCTTATTCTACATCGTTCGCGCTTTCGGGCGTGACATCGCCCTTCCCGCGGCGAATCAAGCGCTTGCGCTTGGGCTTATCCTCCTTCGGGGCCTCCGTCTTGATGCCGACGAGCTCAGGGTCAATCAGGATGCGGCCACAATACTCGCAGACGATGATTTTCTTGTGCATGCGGACATCGAGCTGACGCTGCGGCGGAATCTTGGCGAAGCAGCCGCCGCACGCATCGCGCTGCACATAGACGATGCCCAGTCCGTTGCGCGAGTTCTTGCGGATGCGCTTGAACGCCTGCAACAGGCGCGGCTCGATTTGCAGCTCCAGGTTCTTCGCTCTCTCGCGGAGCTTCTCCTCCTCGGTCTTCGTCTCCTCCACGATTTCGTCGAGTTCGTTCTTCTTCTCCTCCAGGTCGAGGTTGCGCTCCTCAAGCGTCGCCTTCGACCGCTCGACGAGCTCCTCCTTTTCCTTCTCGCTGACCTGCGCCTCGCGGATGCGCTTCTGCTCCAGCTCAACGTTGAGGCTTTGGAACTCAATCTCCTTGTTCAGCGTGTCGTACTCGCGGTTGTTGCGCACGTTGTCCAGCTGCTGGCGGTAGTCCGACAGCTTCTGGGTGGCGAGCTCGATGCCCGTCTTGCGCTCGTTGATGTAGGCGCGGAGCTCCGACACCTCGGCGGTCGTTTTCTCGATGCGCGTCTTCAGTCCCTCGATTTCGTTCTCCATGTCCTCCACCTCGCGCGGGAGCTCGCCGCGCAGGTTGCGGATTTTGTCGATTTCGGAGAGCATTGTCTGCAACTGGTACAAATTCTTGAGCCGGTCTTCCACCGGCATCTCATTCGTGCCAACTTCTTTCTTCTTTACCATGTCGTTTCGTTATAGATAGTTTATCGGATTCGTCTCCACCTCCGTGTCGAACAGCGGCAGCTGCGGGGCGGCCCGCGCGATGATGTCGCGCAGCACATCCACCGTGTAGCGCTCGCTTTCAAAATGCCCCAGCTCCAGCAGCTGGATGTCGTTCTCCAGGCCGAAGAAGCGGTGGTAGCCAATTTCGCCCGTCACGAACGCGTCGGCGCGGATGGCGACGGCGGCAGGAATCAGGAACGCGCCCGCGCCGCCGCAAAGGGCCACCGTCCGCACGCGCACGCCCGTCCACGCGTTGTAGCGGACGCAGGCCGCGCCGAACCGTTCCTTGGCCAGCGCGATGAAGTCGCCGCGCTCCATGGGCGCGGGCAGCACGCCCACCAGCCCAGCCCCGGCGCCCTCGGCCTCGCCCCGCGCCTCCATCGGGCGGCAGCCGCACAGCCCCAGCTTGTCCGCCATGCGCCAGTTCACGCCCCCCGGCGCATTGTCGAGGTTCGTGTGGGCGGCATAGACCCAGGTGTTCCGCTGGATGGCCTTGATGACGCAGCGCTGCACGTAGTCGGCTCCCGTGATGCTCTTGGGCGCGTGGAACAGCAGCGGATGGTGGCTGACGACGAGGTTGCAGCCGCGCGCCGCCGCCTCGTCGAGCACGTCCTCCGTCACGTCCAGACACAACAATACCCCTGACACCTCCGCGTCCTTTGCTAATCCTATCTGCAGTCCCGCGTTGTCGAAGCCGTCCTGCAGGGACAAAGGAGCACACTGTTCAAGGGCACCAATGACTTCCCGTATCTTCATATTTCTCTGCAAAGATACGACAAAGAAACGAAAGGGACGCCAGCTTCGGCGAAAAATATTGTCGCATAACACGTTAGCGGCATTTTGCGGAATGCGGCGGCACGCGGAAGGGCGCGGCCAGCCGGGCGCGGCCGCGGGAGCACAGCAAGAGAGGGGAAGGGCTGCGTGCCCTTCCCCTCCGCTTTCAGGTTGTCGTATGTCCGGAAGACGTTACTTCACGAGCACCTTCTTGCCGTTGAGGATGTAGATGCCGCCGGCAAGGCCCTTCACGCTCTGCCTGCCAACCACGCGTCCGCTCAGGTCGTAGACGTTGCCGTCCTTCGCGCCGCCGGCAGCCACGCCCGCGATGCCCGTGGTGGTGTTGGTGGAGAGCACGACGTTATAGACATACTGCTTCGCGTCGTAGCGAACGGCCACGCGCGTGGTGTAGAGGGTCTTCTCCTCGTCGGGGTCTTCGCCCATCAGGCTTGCGCCGAGCTGGCTGTTCTCGGGAATGAAGCCGAGTGCGAACACGCAGTCCTCGCTGTTGATGTCGATGACGGCGCCGTGGGTGTCGAAGCCCGTAGCCTCAACGCCGTCGATGAACTGCGGGGCCTTCTGGAAGCGCGACGACGAGTTGTTGGCATACCACGTGCAGCTTTCCAGCTCCTCGTCCGTGATGCCCAGGGCCGTGCAGAGCTTGCCGGTGTCGATGGTCTTCACCCAGTAGCCGTCGGCGTCCAGGTTGTCCGCGTTCAGGACAATCTCCACTTTCTCCTCGCCCACAGTCTCAATTTCCTGAACCGTCTCCACGAAGTCGATGGCGAACTTCAGCTTCACGAACTTGCCGCAGCCGGGTGTCGGGTCGCCCATCAGATAGGTGCAAGTGTAGGAGTCGCCGGGGTTGCGCAGGCCTGGCACGTTGTACCACGTCATCACGCCCGTGCTATACACAATCGTCATGGCAAACGCGCCATTGCCATAGTCGCCCGTCGCGTATTTCCCGTTCTCCGACATCCAGAAGCCGGGATACGGTGTGGCGTTGTACTGCTCCTGGATCGAGTCGTTCCCGTTGGAGTCCTGAATGTAGGCATAGATTTTCAGTTTGTCCGCATCCGTGCCGCACAGCTTGGCGATGTTGGCCATGTCGAGCGTCGTCTTCTGGTCGAGTTCCCACTGCCCGTCCCCGCTCTTCGGGACGAGCTGCACGTCGTAGTTCAGCGTACCGACATACTGCCACTGGTCCGTCGGGACCGTTTCTTCCTGCACCAGCGTGTAGTCGATGTTCAGCACATAGTAAGTACCCTTCCCGAGCGAGCAGAGGAAGACGGGGAGCTGCACGCGCTGCGGGTCCGACGTGTGGAGCGTGCCGCCGGGCATCTGCATGGAGCTGATGATGTAAGAGCCGTCTTCCAGCTTCTCGAAGACGGCCGTGATGGCCGCATTGCTGCCCCAGGCGCTGTACTTGCCGTCCTTGTCGAGCCAATAGCCATTGTAGCCGCCGGTCGAGTTCGTCGAACTGCTGGCGTTCTTGGTGTCCTGCAGCACGTTCTCCACATCGGACAGCGTCCACAGCTCAAGGTTGTCCACCTCGTCGCCCAGCAGGGCGGCAATCTTCTCCGCGTCGATGACTTTTGTCACCTCGCCGTAGCCCGTGTTGATTCCCGCCTTGAAAACGACGTCCTCCTCGCCCACCTTCGTGTAGGTCGTGAGGTTCGGGTCGCCCGCGGTGTCGCGCTGCACGAGCTTGAGCGTCATGTTCACGGCATAGGCCTTCGCCCCGTTCAGGACGTAGAACGTGCCCGTCCATTCCGTTCCGGCCGTCAGGTAGTCTTTGCTTGGATACTGGCCGAGCGTGAAGCTGAGGGTGTCGGCCTCGTCGCTGTAGGTGTAGTCGATGTACTCCACGAAATACACGTTGTTCGCGCTTCCATAGGTGTCGTGTGCCAGCAGGGGGCTGTCTTCGCCCGACTCGGCAATGGTCTTTCCGAACCAGAAGCCCGGCGAATTGGCCGTGAAAGCAGTGGACAGCTCGTCGGTAAAGAGCTGGGTTTCATCCCAGTCGAACTGACGGACGCCGAGGCGCGCCTCGAACGTGGACTTGAGGTCGGCCTTCGACAGGCCCAGGCTGGAGGCGAGGTCGGCCATGGACAGCTTTACGTACGTGCCGCCGTCCCAGGCCTTGGCCGGATACTGCGTGACGTCCGTACTGGTCTGGCCCACCACGGTGAGCTTCGAGAACTGGAGTTCCACGTCGGCAGTGGGCTTCGCCCCAATCGTATAGGTAATGCCGATGTTCACGCTCTTGCCGTTGTACGTCCACACGAAGTTGGCCGTCGCCGTCCCGCCCTCCGTGAAGGCGCTCTCGTTGTGCCCGATGTTCAGCACGAGCTTGTCGTTCATCGCGTCGAGGCTCGGCTCCATGTACCAGGCGTAGCCTTCCGTGCCCCAGGTGCAGACCGTTCCGTCGGCCTTCATCCAGAACGAGCCGTTGTAGTTGGCCGTGTAGCCGACGGTTTCGTCCGGGTACACGTACTGGCCGCCGTTCACCACCGACTGCAGCACCATGGGCAGCGCGTCGGCCTCGGTCTTGTTGGCGGCTTTCGTTGCCGCCTGCCACGCGCGGAAGTCGGTTGCGAACGTGGCCGTGTCGGTTGCGAACACGCTTGCGAACTCGGTGAGATTCAACTCGACGGTTGTCGCCTTGCCGTTGTCGGAGTACGGGGTCTCCGTGTACGCCTTTGTCTGCGCGCTGGCTGAAACCGCCCCGGCAGCAAGCATGGCCGTACACAAGTACAGTAGTCTCTTTCTCATTTGTTAGAAAATTTGTTAGTTAATTATTTATTGGTTTTGTCATGGCAAAGTTGTGTTTATTTTTTTGATTTGGCAAAAACTTTTCCGTCTTTTTCTCGCCGCCCCACCAAATACGCAAAAAAACACTGCGGAGCAGCCTCCGGAACCTCCGCGGAGAAAAATATTTTCGTCTGCGGACGAAATCCGTTTCCTCTGCGGAGCGCGTGGATTTTCTCTGCGGAGGTTTTCGGCGCGCGGTCCGGGGCGTGAAGGCGCGCGGTGAAAATGTGTGAAAAACGAGGGGCGGCGGCAAAGAATTGCGGGCGCACTTCCCCGTGTGGGGATTTTTTGCTAACTTTGCGCCGTTTTCGAAAACCTTACGCGCGTACATATATACATAGGATGAAACGACAAGTTTACCTGCTGGCGGCAGCGGCCATGGCGCTTGCGTCGTGCAACAGCTACAACGCCGTGCTGCGGACGCAGGACTACGACTACAAGTACGAGGCGGCCAAGCAGTGCTATGCCGCGGGGCAATACGTGAGGGCCTACCAGCTGCTGGGCGACCTCATCACCATCCTCAAGGGGTCGGACAAGGCCGAGGAGTCGCTCTTCCTCAACGCTATGTGCTACTACAACCTGCGCGACTACGAGACGGCGTCGCTCTACTTCGACCGCTACTGCAAGAGCTACCCGAAGGGCGAGTTCGCCGAACTGGCGCGCTACCACAACGGGCGCTCCTGCTTCCTGCAGTCCACCGACCCGAGGCTCGACCAGACGCCCACCTACACGGCCATCAGCACGCTGCAGGACTTCCTGGAGCTGTACCCCTACTCCACGCGGCGCGACGAGGTGAACGACATGATTTTCCAGCTGCAGAACCGCCTGGTGCGGAAGGAGTACGAGTCGGCAAGGCTCTACTACAACCTCGGCTCCTACGTGGGCAACTGCACGAACGGCGGCAGCAACTACGAGGCGTGCATCATCACCGCCGAGAACGCCCTCAAGGCATACCCCTACACCAACCTGCGCGAGGACCTCTACATGCTGATTCTCCGGTCGCGCTACCAGCTGGCGCAGAACAGTGTGCGTGAGAAGGCGCAGGACCGCTACCAGCAGGCCATCGACGAGTACTACGGCTTCAAGAACGAGTTTCCCGAGAGCCGCTACATGAGCGAGGCCGACCGCATCTTCCGCAACGCCAGCGCCAAGACGAAGGACAGGAGCTGAGCGGGGACAGCCCCCGGCACGGCGAAGAAGAAAAGACAAAACACACATCATAATAGGACAAATGGATTTCAAAAAGACCAACGCACCCGTCACCACCGTGACCCGCAACCTGATGGACTTGTGCAAGGACACGCACAACGTGTATGAGAGCATCGTCGTCATCGGCAAGCGCTCCAACCAGATTGCCACCGCCATGAAGGAGGAAATCGGGAAGAAGCTGCAGGAGTTCGGCGCCAGCAGCGACAACCTGGAGGAGGTGTTCGAGAACGACGAGCAGATCCAGATCTCGCGCTACTACGAGCGTCTGCCGAAACCCACGCTGATTGCCACGCAGGAGTTTCTCAACGACCAGGTGTACTACTACCGCCTCCCGTCGAAGGACAGCCGGGAGAAGGAGGGCGCCGACGCGCCGGAAGCCGAAACCAACAAGCTCGTGTGACGACCGGCCGCCGATGATCCAGAGAATCCAATCGCTCTACCTGGCCATCGTGGCCGTGCTGTGCCTCACGTCGCTGTTCGCGACCATGGGCCGCTACGTGGATGGAAGCGGCGTGGTGGCCACGTTCACCAACTTCGGCTTCGCTGCCAGCGCGGCCCCCTACGCGGGCGTGGAGAGCGCGGGGCCCTGGGCGCTGGGCGCGCTGCTGGGCACGGTGGCGGCGCTGAGCCTCGTGAGCGTCATGCTGTTCCGCACACGGATGCGCCAGATGCGCCTCGTGCTGTTCAGCACCATCCTGCTCGTGGGCTACCTGCTGACCTACGCCTTCTTCGCCTGGCTCTACCAGGGGAAGCTGGAGGAGGCCGCGCCGGGCGCGGGCGTCCGCTTCCAGCTGTGCGCCACCATGGCCTACCCCGTGATTGGCGTGATACTCAACTGCCTGGCCATCCACGGCATCAGGAAGGACGAGGCGCTGGTGCGCTCGCTCGACCGAATCAGGTAGCGCGCAGGCACAACGCCAACCAAGCACGCGGGATGGGGAGCACGCACGGCCAGCACACGGACACGCACAGAGCGGCGTCCACACCGGCGGCGGACGCTCCTCATCGCTCGTTTCAAGCCGCATTCGCAACACCCTTTAACAACTGACAGACTATGGATTTCAGAGACTTGGTGCAGAAGCGCCGCAGCATCCGGAAATACACGGACGAGGAGCTGTCGCCCGAGCAGGTGCAGACGATTCTCCGCGCCGCCCTGATGGCGCCGACGTCGAAAAGCACGCGCGCGTGGCACTTCGTGGTCGTGGACGAGCGGGACACCATCGAGCGGCTGTCGCAGTGCAAGTCGGCCGGCGCGGAGTTCGTGGCCGGCGCGCCCTTGGCCGTCGTGGTGCTGATGGACACGGAGGCCACGGACGTGTGGGTGGAGGACGCCTCCATCGCCGCCGCCGCCATGCAGTACCAGGCCGCCGACCTGGGCCTGGGCAGCTGCTGGGCGCAGGTCCGCGGGCGCGGACTGACCGACGGCACGCCCGCCGACGAGGTGCTGCGCGGGCTGCTCGGCTACCCCGACACCTGCACCGCCGAGGCCATCATCGCTTTCGGACACCCCGCCATCGAGCGCAAGCCGCAGGACGAGGACAAGCTGAAGTGGGAGGCGGTGCACGTGAACAAGTTCTGAAAAAGGGATCACACGCTGGCAAACGACGCCTTCTGCCGCATGAAAGTAGCCCTGATTGGAGCCGGCAACCTGGCCACGAGCCTGGGGCACGCGCTGGCCGGCGCAAAGCACGAGGTGGTGCAAGTGTACAGCCGCACGGAGGCTGCCGCGCGGACGCTGGCCCGCGCCATCGGAGCGCGAGCGTTCGCGGCACGGCCGGAGGATGTCGTCCGCGAGGCGGACGTGTTCATCCTTGCCGTGACCGACACGGCCCTTCCCCGCGTGGCGGACGCGCTGCTCCCGGGGCGCGAGCGGCAGTTCTTTGTGCACACGGCGGGCAGCATGGCCATGACGGCGATTCGCGCGCAGCGGCGCGGCGTGCTGTACCCCATGCAGACCTTCTCGAAGCAGCGCGTCGTCGGCTTCGGGGACATCCCCTGCTTCGTGGAGGCGGAAGGGGCCGACGACCTGCGGCTGCTGCGCACGCTGGCGGAGACGGTGTCGGGCCGCGTCCACGACATGGACAGCGACCGCCGCAAATACCTGCACGTGGCGGCCGTATTCTGCTGCAACTTCGCCAACCATTGCGCCATGCTGGGGGCGCGCGTCCTGGAGAGAGAGGGACTGGACTTCTCGGTGATGCTGCCGCTCATCGACGAGACCGTGCGCAAGCTGCACAGCGTGGCGCCCAAGGACGCGCAGACGGGGCCGGCCGCCCGCAACGACGCGGACGTGATGCGGCGGCAGCTGGGCATCCTCGAAGAGGACTACGACGCCAACATGGCGGAAGTGTACCGCACGCTCAGCAACAGCATACGACGCTACACGACGAACAACCTACAAGACACCATACTGTGATAAACTACGACCTGACCAAGATTCGCGCCCTGTTCTTCGACGTGGACGGCGTGCTGAGCCGCCAGACCATCTCGCTGCACCCCGACGGCAACCCCATGCGGAGCGTGAACATCCGCGACGGCTACGCCATGCAGCACGCCGTGAAGTGCGGCATCGTGCTCGGCATCATCACGGGCGGGAAAACGCCGTCCATCCGCAAGCGCTACGAGGGGCTGGGACTGACGGACATCGTGCTGGGCGCGGCGGTGAAGATCAACCACTACGAGGCGCTCTGCCAAAAGCACGGGCTGCGCGACGAGGAGGTGCTGTACATGGGCGACGACATCCCCGACTACGAGGTGATGCAACGCTGCGGACTGCCCGTCTGCCCCGCCGACGCCGCGCAGGAAATCAAGGCCATCGCCACCTACATATCGCCCGTCGGCGGCGGCGACGGCTGCGCGCGCGACGTCATCGAGCAGGTGCTGAAAGCGCAGGGCTTGTGGATGCACAACTCGGCGTCGTTCGGATGGTGAGGCCACACGCCCGCACCGACACACGCCCACAACAAAGCAAGAACGACATGGAACTGCTGCCGAACCTATCCCCCTACCGCATCGTGCTGGCCAGCAATTCGCCGCGCCGGCGCGAGCTGCTGTCCGGGCTGGGACTGCAATTTGAAGTCCGCACGCTCAGCGGCATCGACGAGAGCTATCCCAGCAGCCTGGCCGGGACGGAAATACCCGAATACATCTCCATGCGGAAGGCGCGCGCCTACCTGCCGACCATGGCCGACGACGAGCTGCTCATCACGGCGGACACGATTGTCTATGCGGCGACGGCGGACGGACAGGGCGTTGTCCTCGGGAAGCCCCGCGCGGAAGAGGACGCGCGGAAGATGCTGCGGCTGCTCTCGGGACGGACGCACGAGGTGATGACGGGCGTGAGCATCCTCACGAGGGCCAAGCACCGGATTTTCTCCGTGACCAGCCGCGTGTCGTTCGCAACGCTGACGGACGCGGAAATCGACTACTACATCGAGCACTACCGCCCCTTTGACAAGGCCGGCGCCTACGGCATACAGGAATGGATTGGATTCATCGGGGTGAGCGGGCTGGAAGGCTCCTATTTCAATGTGATGGGACTGCCCGTGCAGCGGCTGTACGCCGAGCTGAAAGCGTGGTAGAACGGGCGGCGCAACGCGGACGGCGCAAGGGTTGTTTGCGTTTCAACGTATTCTTCAACATATTTTCACACGAAAACGAGGGGTTTATTTGGACAACAAACCCAAATCTGTTATTTTTGCTAATGAAAGCTGCCGGGAGGGGCAACGCCGCCCCCGGCACGCCGTTGTTTTGCGCAGCAACCTTAAATCAGCCCACGCCTTGGATACGACCTATTCGCACGGGAACGGCTAATACACTTATATTATATATACACCACTAACAAAAACACAATTATGGGTCAAAAAAGAGTTTACACCTTCGGCAACGGAAAAGCCGAGGGTAACGCGAAGATGAGAGAGGAACTTGGCGGCAAGGGCGCGAACCTTGCCGAAATGAACCTCATCGGAGTGCCGGTGCCTCCGGGATTCACCATCACGACCGACTGCTGCAACGAGTACTATGAAGTGGGGCAGGAGAAAATCAAGGAACTGCTGCAAGACGAGGTGATGGCCGCCGTGCACCACGTGGAGGAACTGATGGGCTCGAAGTTCGGCGACGTCCAGAACCCGCTGCTCGTCAGCGTCCGCTCGGGCGCCCGCGCCTCCATGCCGGGCATGATGGACACCATCCTCAACCTGGGCCTCAACGACGCTGTGGCCGAGGGCATGGTGAAGAAGACGAACAACCCGCACTTCGTCTACGACTCCTACCGCCGCTTCGTGCAGATGTACGGCGACGTGGTGCTGGAAATGAAGCCCGTGAACAAGGAGGACATCGACCCCTTCGAGGAAATCATCGAGCAGGTGAAGGCCATTCGCGGCGTGAAACTCGACAAGGAGCTCAACGTCGACGAGCTGAAGGAACTGGTGAAGCGCTTCAAGGCGGCCATCAAGGAACGCACGGGCAAAGACTTCCCGAGCGACCCGATTGAGCAGCTGTGGGGCGCGATTTGCGCGGTGTTCCGCAGCTGGATGAACGAGCGCGCCATCCTCTACCGCAAGATGGAGGGAATTCCCGACGAATGGGGAACGGCCGTCTCGGTCATGGCCATGGTGTTCGGCAACATGGGCGACACGAGCGCGACGGGCGTTTGCTTCAGCCGCGACGCAGCCAACGGCGAGAACGTATTCAACGGCGAATACCTGGTGAACGCCCAGGGCGAGGATGTCGTTGCCGGCATCCGCACGCCGCAACAGATTACGAGACTCGGCTCGCAGCGCTGGGCCGAGCGCGCCGGCATCAGCGAGGCGGAACGCGTGGCGAAATACCCGTCGATGGAAGAGGCCATGCCTGAAATCTATGCGCAGCTGAACAGCATCCAGGAAAAACTCGAAGACCACTACCGCGACATGCAGGACATGGAGTTCACGGTTCAAGAAGGCAAGCTGTGGTTCCTGCAAACGCGCAACGGAAAGCGCACGGGCGCGGCCATGGTGAAGATTGCCATCGACCTCCTGCACGAGGGCAAGATTGACGAGAAGACCGCCATCATGCGCTGTGAGCCGCAGAAGCTCGACGAACTGCTCCACCCCGTGTTCGACAAGAAGGAACTTTCGAAAGCCAAGGTCATTGCACAGGGACTGCCCGCGTCGCCCGGCGCCGGCTGCGGACAAATCGTGTTCCACGCCGACGACGCACAGGCATGGCACGCCGACGGGCACAAGGTGGTGCTGGTGCGCATCGAGACCTCGCCCGAGGATCTGGCGGGCATGTCGGCGGCCGAGGGAATCCTCACGGCACGCGGCGGCATGACGTCCCACGCGGCCGTCGTGGCGCGCGGCATGGGAAAGTGCTGCGTTTCGGGCGTAGGCTCGCTCAACGTAGACTACAAGGCAAAGACGGTCGAGATTGACGGGATGTTCTACAAGGAGGGCGACTACCTCTCCATCAACGGAACGACCGGGCAGGTTTATGCCGGTGAGGTGCCCACAAAGGCGGCCGAACTCAGCGGCGACTTCAAGGAGCTCATGGACTTGTGCGACAAATACACCAAGCTGCAAGTCCGCACCAACGCCGACACGCCGCACGATGCGCAGGTGGCGCGCGCATTCGGCGCAAAGGGCATCGGTCTGACCCGCACGGAGCACATGTTCTTCGACGACCAGAAGATTATCGCCATGCGCCAGATGATTCTTGCCGACACGCCCGAGGGGCGCGAAAAGGCACTGGCCAAACTGCTTCCGTACCAGAAAGCCGACTTCAAGGGCATACTGGAGGCCATGGACGGCTGTCCTGTGAACATCCGCCTGCTTGACCCGCCACTCCACGAGTTCGTTCCGCACGACCTTGCCGGACAAGAGACGATGGCCAAGGAGATGGGTGTTGATTTGGCAACCATCCAGCGGCGCGTCGCATCCCTTGCGGAGAACAACCCAATGCTCGGACACCGTGGCTGCCGCCTCGGCATCACCTTCCCGGAAATCACAGCCATGCAGACGCGCGCCATCCTGAGCGCAGCCTGCGAGCTGAAGCAGGAGGGCAAGAACCCCATGCCGGAAATCATGGTGCCGCTCATCGGCATCCTCTACGAGCTCAAGCAACAGAAGGAAATCATCCAGCACACGGCCGATGAGGTGTTTGAGGAATACGGCACCAAGGTGGAATTTGAAATCGGCACAATGATTGAGATTCCACGCGCGGCCCTCACGGCCGACCGCATCGCCACAGAGGCACAGTACTTCTCTTTCGGAACGAACGACCTGACACAGATGACATTCGGCTATAGCCGAGACGACATCGCCAGCTTCCTCCCCGTTTATTTGGAAAAGAAGATTCTGAAGGTCGATCCATTCCAGGTGCTCGATCAAAACGGTGTCGGACAGCTTGTGAAAATGGCGGTAGAGAAAGGGCGTGCCGTTCGCCCGAATCTCCGGACAGGCATTTGCGGCGAACATGGCGGCGACCCGTCGTCCGTGAAGTTCTGCGCAAGGATTGGGCTGAATTACGCCAGCTGCTCTCCGTTCCGAGTGCCCATCGCGCGCCTTGCTGCGGCGCAGGCAGCAGTGGAGGAATAACGCAATAAGCCCTCGTAACCAACGAGTTAGGCGGTAAGTCTCTGACAATAAAGAGGCTTGCCGCCTAAGTTATTTTTAGGAGGTCTGCACATTCTGCACGATTATCATGCAGAATGTGCAGAGAAAACTTACAAAAACTTACACAAGAAATCGGGTATCCACTTACAAGAACTTACAAACGAATTTTGAAGAGATAGATTATGGCAACATTCAAACCAGTAGTGAGAACACCACGCAAAGACGGGTTTTACAAGGTCTATATCCGCGTGGTTCACAAAATCAAGCCCGGCTACATCAGCACGGACAAGTTGGTAACGAAGCAGTACATCGACAAGGACGGCAATATCACCGACCCATTTGTGAACGAGTATTGTGCAAGGCGCATTTTGAGGTTTGCCGAACTGCTCAACCGAGTGGACACCGAACGGGAGGCGGTGTACGAGAGGACGAAGGGCAAAGGGTTTTAGATAATTACTTGTCTAACTTCATGCGGTCGCCTGTAAAGAACACGTGACCGCTGCCCTCTTTCGCAAGGCGCAGGATTTCTTGGAATGTCAAACTGACTGGCACATCGACCACGATAAATGCCTTGGTGGAGTTGAGCATGTTGGCAAGTTCCTCAATGCTGTAATCTCTGGCATTGAGCGTCATGCCGCCACCTGCAAGAATGACGCTTTTGATTTCAGACTTCTTCATCGTGACACGGTATTGGTAAAATCGAATGTTACATACTTGCCCCCTAACCGGGAAAGCGACTCAATCTCTGCATTACTGAGTGTGCCATTTTTGACCACAATGGTGAGTTTCCCATTCTCCATGCTTGCAACTTTTTCTACGAGTGAACGCAATTCTGAAAAACGGTACTCGGAGTCAATGACCACGTTGGAAATTCCAACAATTGGTTTTAATTCTGAAAATCTCATGAGTTTAAAAATTTGAATTCGCGGCAAAGGTATCTCGTCAGCACCCAAAGCGAACTTTATCTTTTGCGACACGCCCGGCTCTGCATTCCGCAATGCCGGGCTTTCTTTTCGCCCCAACTTTTCTTCTCTACTTTTTCTCAAAACAAAAAAAAGAAAATCGAAATCCGAAGTTGTTTTTGTCGTTGTCGTCGCCATATTCTACGACGTAAGGAGTAGAATATTATTCCTTATTCCTTACTCCATATAATACTATATGACGTAAGGAATATAGTATTACGCGCGCGAGAAACCCCTTGGGGTTTTGGTAGGGTTTTGAGTTTTCTGCATTTTAAAAACCCCTTGGGGTTTTGTTGGGGTTTTGTTGAGGTTTTAATTTTGCGTGTAAGTCATTGAAAATAAGCAAGAACCGAAATTGTAGTTTTTCGTTCATTGTTTATCGCTTTTCAAGGAGTTTGAATAACCCTTTTTCAACGAGTTTTCTAAAAGTGCCAAGGTAAAAACGCAATAAAAAAGGGTTATTTTTAGGCCATTTTCATAACCCCTTGGGGTTTTGTTTTATAACCCCTTGGGGTTTTGTTAGGGTTTTGTTTTATAACCCCTTGGGGTTTCTTTGAGGTTTTTGAAAATGGTGCTTAGGGTTTTGTGGAGGTTTTATAATGGCACAAAAAAGCGACCTATCCTCGCGGACCGGTCGCAGTAAAACTATGAGTGAAAATTGCGGTTGCAGTCTCTAAAAGTAGATAAAGTAGATGCGGTAGACGGTGGGGTCAGTCGTCCTCGTCGTCGTCGTCATCGGTGTCGCCAGCGCAAAGGACGGATAGCTTGTCCTCGATGGTGCGCACATTGACCCTTGCCGACATATCCACGTCAACGGCTTTCATCTTCGGCGTGTGGAACTCCAGCAAGCGCAGCTCGGCATTCACACGGTTGTCCGGGGCGAGTTTTGCCATGTCAAGTTCGAAATCGGACATCATGCACTTCTTTCCGTCGTACTTCGTTTCCTTCGGCTCGAAGTAACTCAACGAGTGGGCACGGATGAAACCCTTCAGTGGGTTCTCCTTGTTGGGCGTGCCTTTCTTGCGCCCTCCTGTCTTCATACCTTTCATGTTGCAAGTCTCCTTATTTTCTTGTGCCGTGGGCATTGATACAGCGTCCACGGGCTTGTGATACAATAGTTAAAAGTCGGGGGCAAAGATACCTTGTTAATTTAGCGCACGAATTATAACTTTTGGAACATAAACGATTATGGGACTGATAGGAAGCGCAGTAGGCGCAGCAGGAGGCATCTTCGGTGGCATCAGCGCGAGCAAGGCGATGAACAGGATGAAGAAGAACATCGAGGCGCAGCGCAAGCAAAACCAAGAATGGTACGACCGCAGGTATAACGAGGACGCCACTCAGAGGGCGGACGCGCAGAGAATACTCACCCAGACGGAGGAGCGCATCAAGAACCGCAACCAACAGGCGGCAGGAGCGCAAGCCGTGATGGGCGGCACGGACGAGAGTACGGCAGCAGCCAAAGCCGCCAACAACCAAGCGTTGGCTGACGCAACGTCGCAGATAGCCGTCAATGCGGACGCTCGCAAAGACCAGATAGAGCAGACGTACCAGCAGAACGATGCGGACTACGTGAACCAGTTGAACCAGCTTGAGCAGGGCAAGGCGCAAGCCATTGCAGGAGCGGTGCAGGGCGTGGCTGGTGCGGCCTCGTCGATGCCTTTCTAACCACTTAAATACAATGAGCATGAGCACAGGAAATCCACCGAAAGGCTCGCAGGAATGGGTAGAGCAGAATACGCCGGAGCCGACGGAGAGCAAGCCGACACCGCAGACCGATGTTGCGCCAGCGGCAGACAAGCAAGTGGGCGTGTCGCCGCAGAACAATGACGGTGCGGTCATGGGCTATGACAGGCAGATTGCAATCCTGCAGGACTTGGCGAACAAGAGCAAGCCGGAGACCGAGGAGGAGCGCAAGAAGCGCGAGCGCAAGGAGAGGTCGAAGAAGATAATGGCGGCAGTGGGTGACGGCTTGATGGCGTTGAGCAACCTCTACTTCACGACGAAAGGTGCGCCCAACATGTACAACCATCAGACGATGAGCCAGCAGACACCCTTGCAGAAACGCCTTGAAGAAGCCAAGAAGGAGCGCGAGGCGAACGCCGACAAGTATCTGCAGTACTCGCTCAGAATCGGAGACCTGCAGAACGACAGGGCGAAGACCCTGCGCGAGATGGAGGCACGGCAAGAGGCGCAGAAACTCGCAAGGGAAAAGGCTCAGCGCGAACAGGAGCAACACGGCTGGCTCGCTGCATTGCAGCCCGACAAGCAGCGCGAGCAAGCTGGCAAGGCAACGAAAGCCGAGCAAGAGGCCATCACGGCAGAGGCAGGGGCTAAGACTGCGCCGGAACTCTATGCAGCAAAGGTTGAGACCGAAAAGGCACGAGGCGTGGCGCAGAGGGCTTCTGCAACGAATTCTTACGCTTCAGCCGAGGCGCACAACCGTTCCAACGTAAACGAGTTCTACGCTAAGGACGAGAAAGGCCGGATTCATAGTTTCAGGACGCAAAAGGCGGCCGAGACCTTTGCCAAGCAGCACGGTACGTTTGAAAAGGCAGACGACGAATCAACACGTACGACTGAGAGCGATGTAACGAACCGTGGCAAGGTGGTGAAAGATGACGAAGGCAATCCTGTCAGGAAGTCTTCTACTGTTACGACCACGAAGCAGGGCGGTTATCCAAGCCTCTCGGGTTCATATGATAACACACGTAAGTTAGGATTATAAGATATGCCATACGACAAGATAGACGAACTGTATGACGCACTGAAGAAAGACGGTGCGGTCAGCAAGAGCCGTGAGAATTTCCGCAGCAAGATGCTCGCTCCCGGCAAGGAGGGTTATCAGAACCGCTTGCAGCTTTACAACGCGCTGAAAGCGGACGGAGCGGTGGAAAGCCCGACATATGAGGAGTTCAGCAAGCGACTGGGAATGCATGCTGTGACGCCTCAGACGACGACGGCGGCGCCGGATTCTGTGCCGTCCGCCGCGCCCGCGGGGCGGGAGCAAGCGCCGTCGCAAAGGGAGCGGCAGGGATGGAAGCCCGGCCCGTCGCAGGAGGCGCAGTTCGCCCGGGTAGTTGCCGACACGCGTCAGGCCTTGAGGCAGGGGCGGCAACGCCTGGATAACCTGCGCGAGTATGCCGGGCTGCGCATGGGGCGCCAGGGCGGGCAGCCTGCATTCCCGACCGGCGCGGGCAGGGACAAGCCCACGGTGTTTGGCAGCGAGAACGTCGTGCGGGGCGGCATACGGTACAACCCCGGGACGGGCAGGATGGAGCAGACCTACCTCACGCAGGGCGGCAACAGGTACGCCAGCAGGATGCTTGCGGACATGGAGCAGCGCCGGATAGACGAGGCCCTTGAGCGCGAGCTGCGTCCTGTCGAGACAGGGCTGCGCGACGCCTATGCGGAGCGCGACCGGCTGGACGAGGCCCTGAAGAAGCGCATGAAAGAGATTGACGCACGTCCCGGCCGCCGTTTCAACGACTTCATGCGCGAGGCGGCGGCGGCCTCGACGCCCGGCGCGGGTCCTGCCGGCGAGGCCGACGCCCGCATGTCGCAGTATGAAAACGACGACGAGTACATGCAGCTCATGGCCGCGGCGCGCAAGAACCGCCAGACCATCCAGCTGCTGGAGGACAAGAAGAACGGCCGGATGAACAGCTTCTGGCATTCTCTTGCCACGACGGCGTCGAACGGCTATACCTTTTCCGACGGCATGAGCGAGATGCGCGACGCGATTGCTCTGCAGAATGCTTCGAAGCACGTTGGCGCCATCAACAGGAAGCGTGCGGAGGGAAAGCCGTTGTCGAAGGAGGAAGAAGCCTCCGAGGCGGTGCTCTGGAACTTCGCCACAGACGACATGGTGCAGGGCATGTACGGAGGCGATTATGGCGCGATGGCAAGGGCCGGCGGCACGACGGCCGCCTCGTTTGACTTCATGAAGGACATTCTGCTGGTCCCCAGCGCGGGGGGCGTGGCCAAGGGCATCATGCGGGGCACGGCAAAGGGAATGGCCAAGGGTCTTGCCAAATTGACGGGCAAGGAAGCCGCGCGGCTGTGGAAGAGCAGCGTGGCGCGCCGCATGCTGAAGGCCACGGGCGTGCCTCTCGGAGCGCACGCGGCAGGCTTGTACGTCGCCAACACGGCGGGCATAGGCAGGACGGGTGCGGTTCTGGGCACGCTGTCTTCTGGAGAGGCCGTCGTGGACGGCGCGGGCAGCTACAAGGTGGAGAACGCCATGGAGCTGCTTCCCGCCTTCGTGGAGGCCGAACGCCGGCAGGCGCGCGAGTATGGCTCCGAGATGTTCGGCGAGTTCATCCCCGGTGTCGGCGGCGCGGTGAAGAAGGGCTTGGAGAAAATCGGGCTGAGCAAGCTGTCGGGCGCGATGACCAGGATCGGAGGCAAGGAGTGGTACAGGCAGTACGGCAGCCTGTTGGCGGCCGGCGGCTACAACGGCTTGCCGGGCGAGGCGTTGGAGGAGTACGAGGGTTCGCTGTTCGACGCGCTGACGGGCCATGCGGGCGACGCATGGGACGACATGACGAGCCTGCGGCACCATACGGACATCTGGCTGGGCTGCGCGACGACGGGCGCGCTGCTCGGCTCTGTGCCGATGGCGGTGCAGGGATACCATACGGCTCAGTACTACCGTTACAAGCACAACATGGACAAGGCCGACCGCGTGGCCTCGTTCCGCTTGACGGCGGAGCGGTGGGAGCCCTTGCGGGACAAGATTGACGGGACGCCCAACGAGGGAATGGCAGACGTCCTTACCCAGATGGTGCTCGACCCCGGCCTCGATGTGGAGGAGAAGAAGGCTGTGCTCAACTATGCGCGCAACCTTGCGAAGATGCGCGGGCACAACATTGCGCAGGTGAACAATGCCAATGATGACGGGGAGCAGAGACCCGAGGTACGGAGCGTGAACGACAGCTACTCCAGCGGCTATGAGACTACCGACCCGCAGGCGGTGAACGATGCCCGGAACCGTCTTGACATGGCACGCGCGCAGGTGGCGAAGGACTTCGGCATTGAGAATGTGGACGAGGTGGACGCACTGATTGGCGACGACCCGCTGCGGTTCATTGACGAGCAGAGGAAATCGGGAAACGACACGGGCAAGTTACAGTCCGTCATTGACTATGCCAATGCGAAGTCGGCCTACGACGGCATGGTGCAGCGCGGAAATGACGACATGGAGAACAGGCGCATGGAGGTAGCCGCCAATGTGGAGCGGCACACCCACAAGGACAACGGCGCCGTGCAGCCTGCCACCATGAAAGTGGACGGCAGGCAGGTGTATATCGTCAAGGGCAACATCGTTCCTCTTCCCGACGGCACGGGCATTGACGCACGCAACTCCGACCAGAGCATTGTGGTTTGCGATGCGGAGACTGGCGAATACAAGTTCACCAGTCCCGACCAAATCTTCAATGTGGGCGGGCCTATCGACCCGCAGGCCGAACTTGACGAGGCGTATGCCAACATCCAGGCCGAGCATGATGCCATGACAGGCGGCAATGGGTTCGACTCTACGGAGATTAGCAACCCGATGCCGCAGTATGGCGTGAACGATACGTTCACCATGCTTGACGCTGACGGCAACTCAGTGGGCGGCGAGGTGCAGGGTGTCGGCGCGGACGGCGTGGAGATACGCACGGACGCGCCGCTGAACGGCAGGTATGTGCAGGTTGTTCCTGTTGAGGAGTTCGAGAACAATGTCGAGAGCATCAATGACGCGGACGGCAATCCAGTATGGGCAAGGGAGCATGCGTCTGATGCAGGCGCGACAGCAGATACTTCGGGCAGTATTGCACCGCAAGACGAGGATGTCGTTACTCCAACACCGGCAACAGAGGAACTCGTGCAAATGGCACGTAAAGGCAATGAACTTGCGCAGCGCCAGCTTGAGGCGCAGGGCGTGCGGTGGGAAGGACCTGCCGAACAGCAACAGACCGCACTCTCGCGTGTGCCTCTTGACGAGGAGACGGGCGAGCCGATGTTTGAGAAAGCCGACGAGGAGACAGCCCTTGACGCGCTCAACGAGGCTACGGGCGGCAACGAGGCGAACACCGCCGCCATTGTCAATGCGCAGGTGGAGCAGGCGCAGAAGGCACTCGACGCGCTGAAGAAGAAGCGGCCGGCCAAGAAAGCGCCGGCACTGAAAGGTTCGCCCATGGCGATGCTCAAGGCGCAGCAGGAGGCGGACGCCAGCTACAATGCCGCCATGGAGCAGTACAACGGCCAAGTGGCACAAGCCGAGGAGACGCTTAGCGCATGGTCGGGGATTTACGCCTTGATGAACGAGCGCAAGCGTGCCGTGAGGGAGCGGCAGGAGGCGGAGCGGCGCGAGCGCGACAAGCAGCTGCACGACGAGGCCGCGGCGCAGGCACAGGCCGACTACGGGGCACGCAAGAGGGCCGAGGCGGAGCGCGAGGCCGTTGGCAACGAGAGACCGATGCCGGCCATTGCTGACAAGTGGGACAACGCGCCGAAGGTGGACGGCCACAAGGACGAGATGATGCTGCCCGACGGCACGCTGCTGAAAGGCCGCTATGTGCTGCACGAGAGTGGCGCATCGTCGCCCAGCCACAATCCGCTGAACTGGCAGAAGACCGAGGGCTTCCCGATGGATGCCAACGACAACAGCGTGAACGACCGCGACTATGAGCGCGACCGCGACGCGCAGGAGCACACCGAGCGCATTGCACGGAACTACGACCAGCGAGCCTTGCAGAGCGTGCCGGTAGTCAGTGGCGACGGTGTGGTGCTGAGCGGCAACGGCAGGACGATGGCCGGTGAGATGGCAGCAAGGAACAATACCGACGGCGCATACCTCGACTATCTGAAGGAGCATGCCCACAAGTGGGGCTTCACTCCCGGGCAGGTGGAGGGCATGCAGCATCCGCGTGTGTCGTTCGTTCCCGATGAGGCCATGCCCTACACGGCAGAGACATTCGCGAAGTTCAACCAGCAGGAGATGAAGTCGCAGAACAAGACCGAGCAGGCCGTGAAACTGGGCAAGACGGTGGGCGACGACAGCTTCAAGCGCATCGTGCGCGCCATCAACGCCCATGACACCCTTGGCGAGTTCTATAACGACCCACGGGCGAGCCTCGGCGCGGTGTATTACCTGCACAATGCAGGAGTTGTGCCACAGGAGCAGTTGGCAGAAATGGTGGACGGCGTGCGCGGACAGGAGAAATTGAGTGCCGTAGGCCGCGAGTTCTTGGAGAACATGCTCATCGGCAAGGCGTTTGACAGCGACCCCGACGTGGTGCGTATGCTCACGGCAGAGCCGGCCATGCGCCAAAGTGTGATAACCGCCCTTGGCGAGATTGCCGACAACGTCGCGCTTGGTGGGGAGTGGGCATTGCGGGATGAGCTGGCAGGCGCCGTGAAGTTGTGCTTTGATGCCCGAAAGGGCGGAGCCGGCCATGGCGACATCGTAAGTATCTATGCACGGCAGGGCGTGTTGTTCGCAGACCCCGACCAGTTGCAGACCGTGGCCGACTTCAACAATGCCACCATGCTCATGGTTGCCGACGTGCTGAATGACAAGCGTGTTACCCTGCTGAAAACCACTATCGCATTATACAACCAACAAGCACGCGAGAGTGCCAGAGGACAGATGGACTTGTTTACAGGTGACATCCAAAGCCGCGAGAACATTCTGCGTGACGTAATTAAATTCATAAACAATGGAAAGCGAAAAGAAATTGAAGCAGCCCGGGCGGCAGCCGTGGAGCGCAGAAAAGCAGAGAGCGTTCAACAGGATGGCGCTCCTCCGGCAGTCAGCGGAGAGGGCGAGGGCGCAGCCCATAAAGACTTATCAGCCGATGACGGACGAGGAAATAGCGGAAGCATTGGCGAGCGGCAAGGCAGTGTATCACCGTCCGCAGAAGTAGATGAAAACGGCATACCTTTCGTTAAGTCAGATGATGGCAGCACCATATTTGGTGAGATAAGAGAAGACAGTGGCCTTTCTCCAGCTCCCATAAAATTGAGCCAAGGCTTCCAAGATGAAAATGGCAAAGGTTATGGTCTTGCCCATATCGAAGCAAACCATGGTGGGCAAATCCGCAATGCTGGTTTCGCATCTGTTGAAGACTTTGTTCGATTTGTGGCGCAGAATTATGACGAGGACAACATCCGTGTAGGTAAACGCCGTGAGAATGGCAACACTACCTACCTCATTCAAGCAACCGACGAACATGACAATACTCTCTTTATCGAGATGTCGCGCGATGGCTCGTACTGGAACGTGAATAGTGCAGGAGTTTTCCGTAAAGGTTACTCTAACAAAAAAGAAACGGTCGCCAAGACCGAACCTCAGCAACCGACTAATGCCGTTTCGACTGGCTCTTCGCTTTCTGTCAGTGAGGTGGGCGGCATTACACCAACAGAACCCAACGGTAAGCCGACCGTTTCTGCAGGCAAAAATATGGACAATCCATCGACTTTGCAAGAGAATGGCGGGATTTCTTCTGGAAACAAGGGAGGAACGCCGCTTTCGGAACAGATTGCCGAAGCGTCTGCCGACGTGGACACCGAACCCACCGAGGCACAGAAGGAGGCCGGCAACTACAAGAAGGGCCATGTTCGGGTCGGCGCGTTCGACATCACCATCGAGCAGCCCGAGCGCAAGCGTGCCGTGAGGGAGCGGCAGGAGGCGGAGCGGCGCGAGCGCGACAAGCAGCTGCACGACGAGGCCGCGGCGCGTGCACAGGCCGGGGACGTAGACAACAGTGTTGTGTCAAGCTCGGAACGGGCTGAAATGGAAAACCGTATAACGGGCTGGCTGTCGGAAGAAAATCTTGAACGCGCAGTTGGAAAGACAAGGGAAGAAATATTCGAAGAGTTTGGAAACGAACTTGCTCCCATTGCCTATATACCAGAAAAGCATCTATCGCTTTTTGGTGACAATGTGAAAGATTCAAGAATATATTGCGGTAAAGGTTATTTCATAGACCATGCTCTTCGCAACCATGGTGGCCAAGGAACACAAATAGACATTGACGATGTTGACGTTAGCAAGTACCTCAACATTCAGTATGTGCTTGACAACCCTGACCACATAAAGGAAACTTTCACGGATGGCAAGCGTACAGTCGTTTTCATCAAGAAAATCGGACGTTACTTTGCAGAACTTACTCAACTGGAAGAGAACGGCAGAATAGTTCTCCATAAGTCTCTATTCAACCAAAAGAAAGAGCCGTATGCCAAACTTGCTGACATACGGCAAAAAGGAGCATCGTCGGAGGGCGGCGCTTCCTCCATCAGTCACGCAGAAAATACTGCGTCCGCAATAAGCCTTGAATCTCGTGGCGATGCTGTTTCTTCTGCCGACAAAGGTAGTGGAAATGTTTCTGAAAAGCAAGCGAGAGGTGGAGAAAAATCTGACGAGAAGGATGCGGTCGGTAGCGAGATGCAGGCAAAGACCGATGTGTATGTAGGTACACTCCGTTCGCTTTGGAGCAAGGAAAAGGAAGCGTTTGAGGCCGCCGAGAAAAAGGTTGACGCAGAACGCGAGGCAGCGCGGAAGGAGTTTGAAGCATTGCAGGGCAGGCAGGACAAGACCGATGAGGAAGGCGCGCGAATGGCCAAACTGGTAGAGGCCCTTCACAAGAACAGGGACGAGCATATTGAGAAGCGTTTCAAGGCTGAGATGAAGAAGCGTTACGGCAAGGAGATAGCCGAAGCGCAGAAGCAGTATATGGAGCTTGTGGAAATTGCGAACAATGCCGGGAGCATTGCCGACGTGGTGAATGCTTACGCAAAACTTTACGCTTTGGGGCTGGTGTTGTATCAACAACATGGCAGGGCAGGCGGTAGAGATGCAGAGAAAGCCGCAGATTATATGGGAAGGTGGCAGAAGCATTTCTATGACTATCTTGGTACTTTGACCGATGACCAACTTGTAGACGAAGCGGTTAAAGCCGTGGCAGCGTTGGGCAGTCCGAGAGAGGTTCTTAGCCCACGTGCTGAGCTTAGCAAGGTTGTAGAAAGAGAGGCGCATAGGCGTGGCAAGGGGCGTATGAAGGCAGCCCTTAAACGCAGGGACGAGAAAGCAGCCGATGCGAAAACGGAAGGCGAGGGAGATGCTCCGCTTTCGGAACAGATTGCCGCGGCGTCTGCCGACGTGGACACCGCCCCCACCGAGGCACAGAAGGCGGCCGGCAACTACAGGAAGGGCCATGTTCGGGTCGGCGCGTTCGACATCACCATCGAGCAGCCCGAGGGCAGCGTGCGCAGAGGCACGGACGCCGACGGCAGGCAGTGGGAGAGCAGGATGCACAACGCCTACGGCTACTTCCGCGGTACGGAGGGCGTGGACGGAGACCACATCGACGTGTTCCTCTCCACCGACATCGACGGTTGGAACGGACGCGAGGTGTTTGTCGTGGACCAGTACAACCCGGACGGCGGCTTCGACGAGCACAAGGTGATGCTTGGCTTCAACGGCATGGGCGAGGCAAAGAGCGACTATCTTGCCAACTACGAGAAAGGTTGGGAAGACGGGCGCAGGATTACCGTATCGGCCACGAGCCTCGAAGACTTCGAGAAGTGGATTGCCAGCAGCCACCGCAAGACGAAGCCTTTTGCGGAGTATGCCGCGGTGAAGAAAGAGACCGTAGCCAATGCTCCTGCAAGGGAAGAGGCGGCCGATGACGCCGCTTTGGGCGGGAAACTCGGGGCGCGCGAGCAAAAGGCGACGGGTGCCGCTCCTGTGTCGCACAATGAGCGTGTGCTGCGCGACGCGGTGAATGAGCGTCTGCGTGAGGCTGGCATGGATGTGATTGGCGACGCCGGGGAAGGCCAGCGGGTGCTGGACATGGCGAACTGTAAGGATGTGAGGCTTGAGGCGAGGCACCGCAGCGAGAGCGCGGAGAAGCGCAACCGTGTGCTTTCGACTGTTGACGAGGCCGTGTCGATCGTGACGGGCAAGCCGGTAAAGGATGTGCGTGCGGAGCGCAGGGCGCGTGAGGCGGAATACAAGGAAGAGACGAAAAAATTGTATGATGCGGTGTTGTCGGGTGACTTTAATGCCGTAACTTTGCAGCGCATCAATGATTATCTCGACCATGTCACACCAAGCAACGAATACGGACGACCTCTATCTAAACGACTTCCACCGGAAGTGTTGCGAGGAGTGCGAAAAGGAGAACGCACGGGTGAGGTCGATGTACTTTTCAGCAGAATATGCGAGAGCGCAGTCCCGGCGCATGAACGAACTCGTGCAGAAGCAAAGAGAAGAATTGAGGAGAAAAAGAAAGAACTCCTCAAGGGATGGTCAATAGCCACTGGCAATTGGCACACAAGTGTTGCTGACTTTACTCGCAACACGGAGCCGATAGGCAGGGGCAAGGACTCTGTCGTCTACCAGTCGGACGATGGCAAGAGTGTCATCAAGGTGTCGGCAGGCAAGGACAACCTGAAGAAATTCCGTCCAGACATTGATGCAGTCACTTTGTTCAACCACATGTTCCGCTATAACCCATACGAGATTTTGGGCTATGGCGAAGTGGACGGGAAATTTGTAAAATTCCTCAAGCAACCTTTTGTAGACTTTGCCGGCAGCACTCCGTTGTCGGCAGAGGAGCGTGTGGGCTATATGGAGCGCATGGGCTTCAAGCCGATGAATGACGAGAAGACGGCTTTCAGCAACGGCAAGTTTGTCGTGGCCGACCTTCAGGGCAACAACATCGTGAAAGACCATGCGGGCAATGTCCGTGTGATTGACGCTGACGTGAAGCTGCACACGAGGGACATGGGCGGCAGGTACGGGTATCCTCCCGTCGAGGATGATTTCCCAAGCGAAAATCCTTCCGGGCAAATCCGCGAGCAGCGCGTCTACCACGGTAGCGGTGCTGAGTTCAACCAATTTGACCATAGCCATATGGGCGAGGGCGAAGGAGCGCAGGCCTACGGTTGGGGAACATACGTTACCGAAACTGAAGGCATAGGGCGAACGTATGCCATTCAAAACACGGGAAAGCACAATGATGTTTTGCGTAGCTTGCAACATGACATGGATGCCATATCAAGTCAAATAACTGGGCATCGTGACAGTCTGGAGCATGAAGAGGAACAACTAAAGCGCGCAAATGACAGGAGGGCAGAGGCTGAACTTGACTATGAACTGTTCCAAGACAAAGCCGAGAAATTGAGAAAAGAATATGGCGAAGCTTCTTCCGAATACCAAAACCATCTGTTCAATGACATCTATACGGATGAAATGAAGCGTGCTCAACACGCGGTGAAGAGTACTGTGGAATCAATCAAATATCGCAAGGAGAAAATCGCCGAATTGGAAAAGGCCTTGAAAGACAAGCAGACCGAGATAGATGAACTTCCCAAGAAATTCCCTCGCCACCTCTACACGGTGGAGATACCCGACGACAACGGAAGCAACTATCTTGATTGGAATGGCAAAATCCCTTCTTCAATGAACAAAGGTGATATTGCCAAGGGTCTACTTGATGATATAAAGAACCAAGAAGACGAGAAGGAGGATTGGGAGTTGGAATCTTTGGAGAACGACATCAATGATAGTTTGGAGGAGGCTAACAATGGGAAAGAACTATACAAGGCTATCAGTTTGTACTTGGGAGACAAGGCAGCAAGCAAATTCCTTTCCAATGCAGGCTTCACCGGCATCAAGTACCCTGCAGACAATATGCGTGGTGGCAACAAGGACGGCAAGAAGAACTATGTCATCTTCAACGAAGCCGACGCGAAGATAACCGACCACGTACGTTTCTTCCGCACTGCCAGTGGCGAGGCCTACGGCTTCACCGTTGGCGGGAAGATATACTACGACCCGCGGATTGCGACGAGCGAGACGCCGGTGCACGAGTATGCGCATTTGTGGGCGAGCGCGCTGCGTGCGGGCAACCCGAAGGAGTGGAAGAATGTCGTCGGGCTGATGAGGGGCACGAGCGTGTGGGATGAGGTGAAGCGGCTTTATCCCGAGCTGAAGGCCGACGACGAGGTTGCCGACGAGGTGCTGGCGCAGTATTCGGGCAGGCGCGGCGCGGAGAAGCTGCGCGAGGAGGCGCGGAAGATTGCCGAGGGCAACGGCGGTTTGTTCGAGAAAGCCGAAGCAATCAGTGCGCTGGAGAGGGTGAGGCGTGCGCTTGCCGCCTTCTGGAAGGGCGTGTGCGACATGCTGCACGTCCACTTCACGAGTGCCGAGGAGGTGGCCGACCGCGTGATGAAGGACTTGCTCGATGGTGTTGACCCGAGGAAGTTCGGAAAGGGTGATGCCGCAAAGACATTTGCCGAGAAGCATGACATTGAAATATCGGATGTGGAGGCGTATGAAAACGCCATGAAGCAAGGCAATGCGCAGTCTGCCCACTGGGCTATGGGGAATATCCGCAGGACGATGAGGATGAAGAACAAGGGTCTGAAACTGTCGGAGTTCAAGGATGTGTTTGCGGACGTAAGGAAAGAACTGTATGCCCGCTTCGGCAACCTTGACGAATTGCAGAGGGCGTATGAGGAAAAGGCGCTGGCGGAACGCAACGCCATGGAGGCGGCGCGGAAGAAAGCCGAAGAAGAGGCTGCGGCACGCCAAAAACGCTTGGACGAGTTGTCTCTGATTTCGGACGAGGAACTTGACAAGGACTATATGGAAGCCCTTGACAAGGGCAATGAGGCGACCGCGCGAGAGATGCTTGACGAGGCTGCAAGACGCAAGGGCTATGCCGATGTCGAGAGCGACTACCAAGGTGAGGGAGCATGGGCTGCGCCGTCAAATCCCGGCTATGAGAGCGACGAGGCAAGGCGTGCCGATATGGAGATTAATGGACCTGACGCTAATCTTGAAGACATAGCTTTGGGATACAATCCGCAGCCCGACGACTATTTCTCGCATCCCGAACGTTATTCGCAGGACACGCCGCATGGCAGAGAGTCGGCGAAAGCCATTCAAAATGCGCTCGAAGCCTTGAAGCGTGGGGAGAAAGGTGTGAAGGTAAAGGTATACCGCGCCGTTCCGACTTCCGTAAAGGAGGGCAAGCTGCGCAACGGCGACTGGGTGACACCTTCCAAAAAGTATGCGGAGATGCACGGCAACAGTCGTTTGGAAGGCAAATACCGCATCATTGAGGACGAGGTGCCTGCCGGGCATCTGTGGTGGGACGCCAACGATGCCAACGAGTTCGGCTACGATGACGGGAAGAGTTACCGCTACAAGAATGCGAGGAACAACCGCAAGCTGGACGACCTTGTTACCCGTGACGACAAGGGCAATGTCATTCCGCCGTCGAAGCGTTTCAACTCCCGCAAGGCGGATGTACGCTACCAGTTTGTGGGCGAAAAAGGCGCGGAGGCTGCCGACAGGGCAGAAGAGGTAAGCACTCGCTTGGACAATCTGCAGGTGGCACGCGAGATGGAGGAGGCGAAGAAGGACGCGAAGGCCATCAAGATGGCTACGGGATGGGAGCGCGGCGCTGACGGCAAGTGGCGGTATGAGATACCCGACATAGAGTACAATCCGTCTGGTGACGCAAACTGGAAGAAGATTCTCGCTCGTCAGCCTTGGGCGAAGGAGCTCGAAGAACTTGCTGATAGAATCTTCGACGGGGAGAAGTTGAGCGACAGGGAAATGGCACGATTCGATGAGTTGGGCGAGAAGAGCGACGAGTTGTATAAGACATACAAGGAGAGCGACGTAAAACACCTTGATGACTATGCGCCCAACGATGCTTTGTACAAGGCGTATCCTGAGCTAAAGCAAACGAGAGTGGAGTTTGTCAACAATTCCTCCTTAGGATGGTCAGGAATGTATAATCATAAAGACAACACCATTTTCATCAATGGCAGCTCGGATTTCTCCTATCGCTCTACGCTCGCCCACGAGATACAGCACGCCATACAACATATTGAGGGCTTCGCGCGAGGCGGCAACGAACAGATGTTTGTATCAGCGAAGAAAGCGATTGCCGACATCAGACACGAGGTGGACAAAGGCTTGGACAAAGCGGCAAGGTTATGCGGTGTCCCCACTATTGACGAGTGGCTTTCTTCTCTTGACCATGAAGATTTGCGCGGTCTTATGGCAGAGAGGGCGGAGATGGCGGCACGCCACAGGCACTTTGCCATAAGCTATGTCTACCTGAACCGCGCCGGATACGGGACGGCAGACCGGGAATTGCTCAAGTCCAAACTGGACAAGGCAAACGAAATGATTGCGGAGCAAGAGAAAGTTCTCGGCGGCAAATATGACAGAGAGGAACATGATGCCTATCGTGCCCTTGCGGGCGAGGTTGAGGCCCGCAACGTCCAGAGGCGCATGGGCATGGCCGATGAGGCGCGCAGGGCGAGCCTTGCCGCCGAGACGGAGGACGTGTCGCGGGAAGACCAGATATTCCTGTTTGGGGATGGTGGCGAGAGCCACATGGGTAGCCGTACTGACAAGCGCATGGCGGAGATTGGCGAGCACTATGAGGACAAGGCCTTGACTTCCGAAGAGCAGGCCGTTGTGGATGTGTTCAGCGGCAAGAGGGACAGGCAGACTGTGGCGTTTACGGGAAAAGACGGGAACGAACGCAGGATGCTGTTCGTGCGAGGGAACGAGATGAAGGCCGGGACGAAGCATGCTGTGTATCGCCATTACAACACTAACGAAGGAATGTTTGATGCAGACGAGATAAAGAAGGTGCATGAAACATTGTCGTTGGGCGGGCGTTCGGAGAAAGGCGGCAAGATAGAGTATGTCTATACTGACAAGAACAACGGCGTGGAATATACGGTTGCTGCCGAGAAGAAGGGTGGCAAGGAGCGGTTCGTGTCGTTCTATACAAACAGGAAAGCACCGAATAGTGGTATGCAGAACACGCAATCAAGCGCGCAAGCCAGTCTATCCGATGCTTCTGATGCTGCAAAGGTATTGGAAAAGCCGGAAACCGCCAACGGTTTGGGCGGAAATTTGCAGCAGGCCATGGCCGCAAGAGTACACGAGTTGTCAGAACGGCTCAACACGCCAGTGCGCATTGTCCGCACGGACGAGGAGGTGGCCGCATTGCCAAGCGCACGCCAGCGCAGAATGAAGGGCAGCTTCAATCCGATGACGGGCGAGGTGACCATCGTTGTACCCAACAACGCGAACTTGGCTGACGTGGAGAACACGTTCGTGCACGAGGTTGTGGGGCATGACGGACTGCGTGTACTGTTCCCCGAAAAAGAGAAGCTCGACAATGCCCTTGACGAACTCTACCGCGTGTCGAGCGACGGCATACGGCAGACCATCGACCGCACGGCGCAGAAGATGTACGACGCGGAGGTGGACAGACTGCGCGAGAAGAAGCGCAGGGAGCGTGAGGCCAAGGGCGAGGACAGCAACGCCTCTTACTATGCAGACATGGCAGAAGCCCATGTGGAGGCAAGCAAGAAACGCGGGCAGTTCAGACGTGACGCCACCGAGGAATACGGTGCAGACCTTGCAGGACGCATCGGCGAGAGTGGCTTCGAGAAGATGAGTGCCGATGAACTTACGTTCTGGGGCAAGTTGAAAGCCATGCTTCAGAAAGCACTCCAGAAGTTGTTGGAGGGATTGAAGATACCCGGCAAGAAGAAATGGAGCGACAAGGAATGGGCATTTGTGCTGCACGAAGCCTACAAGCGCAAGAAGAACGGCGGACGACCCACCGTGTTCGACGCAGCCGACACCGAGGTGATGCGGAGAAAGACAGGGTTTGGCGAGGCGAAGTTTAGTGACGGAAAGCGTGAACAAAAGCCAAGTGCCGCTACAACGATTGCAGACATGAAACAAAGAGTGACCGAGTTGTTTGAGAAAGCCAAGACAGGCGAGTTTGTCGGGAAACCTGCAAGCATCGGTCGGCTGAGCGCAGACGGCAAGGCATACTTGGAGAAACTGTCGGGCTTGCAATTCAAGGAGTTTGTGGACTTTGTCCTCAATCCGTCTGACTTGAACCATATCCGTTCAGACCATTACGGAGAGAACGAAAAGGACAAAGGCAACAATGTTCCACTGACGGACGAAGACATTCAGGACATGGTGGACGTGTTGAACCAGCCAGACGGCATACTCTATGGTGTGGACAAGAAAGACGGACGCAAGTTGTTCTTCTTCTTGAAAGACGCAGGTAACGGATTGTATAATCTGACGGAGGTTTGCAGTACAAAAAAGGGAAACCTTACTGCAAAGAGTTTCTTTAAATCGAAAAAGAAAGGTATCAGCCAGCGAGTTATGGAGATAAAAGGCTCCCTACTCCCTACGTCCGTAACGTACTCTGGTGAATCCCTTTCTTCGGATGCAAAGATACCGACAATGTTTGACATTGGCGAAAGTTCTTCTGAAAATGTCGCGGACGAGGGCATCATGTTCCGCGACGGCGACAGCGAGGAGTACGCCAAGGCGATGGCGAGGGACGCCTACGAGCGCCGTGTGGCGAGCGGCATGTACCAGACGCGGGAGGCGTTGCAGGACAGCATGCTGGGACTGAAGGAGGCCATGGAGGCCATACTCAAGGCGGAGGGTGGCACGTACACCGGCATGATTGAGGACGTGGCAGGCTACGAGAACGCCTACCTTGGCGAGAACCGCCTTTCGTCGGTGAACCAGGCCGAGTGCGCGGAGTTTGCCCGGGGACTGTTCAAGCCGATGCTTGAGGAGGTGGCGAAACTCGCCAAGACCGCAGACGAGCGTGCGGAGCTGACCGACTACATGATGGCCAAGCACGGACTGGAACGCAACGAGGTGATGGCACGCAGAGCCGCCGAGAAGAAAGCCAACGAAGAGTTCGGTGCTGACATCCGCAAGGCAGAGCGTGCGGTGAACCAAAATCCTCTTGACCAAGATGCGATAGACCGGCTTGACGACCTGCGCCAACTGAGAGACGACCGCGAACAGGAACTGTACTTAGAGAACAGAGGCAAGGACTATTCCGGTCTTACCGCCTTGACCGGCACGGACAACGTGGCGGACACGGAGGCCGAGGCACGGCGCATGGTGGCGGACTACGAGAATGGTCACAAGACGGACGAGCTGTGGGACAAGGTGAACGCCGTGACGGGAGCGACCCTGCTGAAGACCTACGAGAGCGGACTTATCGACAAGGCGGCCTACGACGACATCAAGGGCATGTACACCCACTACATTCCACTCCGCGGCTTTGACGAGAAGACGAGCAGCGAGGCGTACGCCTACCTTGCGGACAAGCACAGCGCGTTCAACGCGCCCATCAAGACCGCCAAGGGACGCAAGAGCAAGGCCGATGACCCGTTTGCCAACATGGAGGCGATGGCGGAGAGCGCGATAATGCAGGGCAACAGGAACGTGCTGGTGAAGCAGAAGTTCCTGAACTTTGCGCTGAACCACCCGAGCGACCTTGTGAGCGTGAGCGACCTGTGGCTGCGGCATGATGATGTAAGAGACGAGTGGATGCCGGTGAACTCGGGCGACATTGCCGGGACGGAAGCCTTGAATGAAGACGACAGCCCTGCCGAGGTGGAGCGCAAGATGCGCGACTTCGAGGCCGCCATGGAGCAGGCGGCGAAGAACGACCCCGCGCACTTCAAGAAGCAGAAGGACGCGCCCGACATTCCGTACCGTGTTGTGGAGAGCCGCGACCTGCGCCAGCACCAAGTGCTGGTGAAGCGAGGCGGCAAGGACTACATCCTCACCATCAACGGCAGCCCGAGGGCGGCACAGGCGTTGAACGGGCAGACCAACCCCGACAATGACGTTTCGGGGGCAATCGGTGCAATCATGCGCCTTGGCGAAGCCGTCAACCGCCAGCTGTCGGCTTTCTACACCACGCGCAACCCCGACTTCGTGGCGTCGAACTTCATGCGGGACATGCTGTACGCCAATACCATGGTATGGGTGAAGGAAAGCCCGAACTACGCCGTGCGCTTCCACAAGAACGTGGCGAAGTGCAACCCTGCCATGATGAAGCTGCTGCTTGCGAAGCTGCGCAGCGGCACGCTCGACATGAACGACAGGACGGAGAGGATGTTCCACCAGTTCATGATGAACGGCGGTGAGACCGGCTACTCCAACATCCGCGACATCGAGCGGCGCAAGAACGACATCAGGCGCGAGCTGAAGAAGATGGGCGGCAAGCTGCCGCTGCGCAAGGCGTGGGATTTTCTTGGCGAACGCCTCGACGAGTACAACCGCGCCGTGGAGAACTGCGCGCGCTTTGCCGCCTTCATGACCTCGCGCGAGATGGGGCGCACGGTAGACCGCAGCGTCTGGGACGCCAAGGAGATAAGCGTGAACTTCAACAAGAAGGGCAGCGGCGCCAAGTTCATGGGTGCTAACGGCCAGACCAAAGTGGGCAACGCAGCCGCATTCACCTCGGGACTTGGGCGCAGCTTCTACGTGTTCTGGAATGCCGCCATCCAGGGCACGGCCAATTACGGACGGCAAGCCAAGCGACACCCGAAGAAAGCCATTGCAGGAGCGGCAACGATGTTCCTGCTCGGAGCATTGATGAATTATCTTGGTGGTGGCGACGGCGACGACGACGGCAGGAGCGGCTACTACAACCTGCCGGAGCATGTGCGCAGGAGCAACATCGTGTTCCGTCTGCCCGGCATGGACAGGCAGTGGATAAGCATCCCGCTGCCGGTGGAATACCGCGCCATGTACGGCATGGGCGAGCTGGCCATGAGCGTGGTGGGCGGCAGGGAGCACTACACGGACGGCGAGCTGGCGCACGCCATGGCGGGCCAGGTGAGCCAGCTGCTGCCGCTCGACTTCATGGAAGGCGGCGGAGGCTTCCAGGCCTTCATCCCGAGTTTCGTGAAGCCTGTCGCGGAAGCACTGGGCAACAAGAGCTGGACGGGCATGCCGATATACAAGAAGAACGACTACAACGAGGACGACCCGGAGTGGACGAAGGCGTACAAGAGCGCGAACCCTTATCTTGTGGGCGCGTCGGAATGGCTGAACGAGAAGACGGGCGGCGACCGCTACTACAGCGGCATGGTGGACATCAACCCCGCGCAGGTGGAGCACATGCTGAACGGATATTTCGGCGGCTTGTCCCGCACTGTTGACGAGATGGTGAAGATGGGGGAGACCGCCGCTGGCAGGATGGAATATAATCCGCGCAACTTCATGTTCGTGAACCGACTTGTGAAGAGCGGCGACGAGCGCACGGAGTACCGCGCGGTGAACAACGCCTACTTCAAGATAAAGGAGGAGAGCGAGGCGCTGCGCAAGCGGCTGAGGCGCTACGAGAACGACACGGCGGACGGCATATTCGACTATGCGGAGAAGATAGCGTGGCTGAACGCCTCGCCGGAGTACCGCGTGCTGGAGACCTACGAGGAGTACTCGGGCGACATCGACGACATCAACGAGGAGCTGAAGGACCCGACATTGAGGGACGACGAGCGCAAGGAGCTGGAAGCCGAGCTGAACCAGGTGAAGAAGGAGCTGGTTGACGCTGTGAACGCCGTGCGCAGCGGCAGTCGGTAAGTTCTTGTTGGACGAATGGAACAAAGGGCAGGCGACGATGGTGTCGCCTGCCCTTTTATCGTTTAGAAAGTCACGTTCATAAGTGATTGCCCTATTGAGTGGATGGCATTGAGTATTTGTGCTTTCCGCTCGCTTGATGGCTTTTTGGTTCCCTTGATGTAACTTGCCAGCAAGCTTTGTCTTATTCCAATCCTGCGTGCAACGGCAGACACGTTCAGTTCGGGGTTGGTAAGGAATGCGGCCTGCAAGCCTGGGGCCGGTTCTTTTGTCTCGGGATAGCGGAAACTTTCAAGGCTCACGTCCTCATCCAACGCATCCCAATGAATGCCATCGTCCCACAGCTCGCAATCGGCAAGTTGCTCCGGCGTGGCGTGCAGCAGGCGTGGATAGAAATAGAGAGACTGGTAAAGCTCCTCGCCCTCTGCCGTCTGAACATATATGCGGTTGTCCGCAAACCAAAGTTTTCTGACGTTCATTGCAAATCCTCCGTTATTTTTATTCACCGTGAATGTCGTACCACTCTTGCAGAAACTCCCCACGCTTTTCCTGCATCACCTCTTTTGCCCTTTTAAGGTCTTTAGGCTTCAGCGTGCTCTCCCCCGCCATTGTACCGTCAAGCAAATTGAACTTGGCCTTGCCATCGGCACTGCGCACATGTATGTGCGGCGGAAGATGCTCGTTGGTGAAGAAAAAGAACCTCAAGCCGAAATAGAAGAAGATTGTGGGCATGTTTTGTTTTTATGGTTTTCTTCCGCAAAGATAGGTAATAAAATTATATCCCCAAATATTTTGGATGATAAATTTCACGCAACAACAGTTAAACGACGGGGGACGAATGCTAATCATAAAAGGCTATTGCCTCCTACTTTCACATTTACCGGCCTCCCACGCCACCGTACGTGCCGTTCGGCATACGGCGGTTTCGTGCTTTCTCATCTCACGTTGTGTGGCAAGTTGTTTTCAGCCATACCTTCGAGATACGTCACTTCTATTCTTTGGCTATGTAATTCCCGATATTAGGGCTTACTCGGGACTTGCACCCGTTAGACGATGCTCATGCCGAGCGTACCATAACAAAGGGCAGGCGACGATGGTGTCGCCTGCCCTTTTTATATTAAGATGCGGATTACCACAAGGCGACCTTGCCGCCAGTTCCCAAGTCGAGTGTGGCTGTGGTAAAGCCCAACGCACGGAACACGCGGCTCATTGTGGAGAGTGTCGGTGAGCACCGTCCGTTCTCCAACTTGCAAATCTGCGAGCGTTTCACGCCGATTTTCTCTCCCAGCTCTTCCTGTGTGAGGTTGTGCCGGATGCGGGCCTTCTTGATGGCTTCACCGATTCTGTAAGCGTGCAAAGCCTCTTCTACCTCGTTGTCAAACTCATCCCTTTCAGCTGTTCCTTTTTTTCCTATGATTTCATCGGTGACCTCATCCAAGGAGTAGAATTTCATGTTTCCTGCCTGTTTCATGTTTATTTGTCTTTAAGTTCAAAATATTTTTTCATTATAGTCTCTGCTTTTGCAATCTCCTTATGTGGAGTCTTTTGCGTCTTTTTGATTATACCGTGAGTGGCAACTACTAATGTTTCTTTCTCGGTATCCCAGAAAGCGAACAGTCTATAAGCGATGCCATTGTAGAGAGTTCTAAACTCCCAAATGTCGGTATTTTCCAACTTCTTGAAGAGTTCCTTGTTTTTCTCTCCTCCTGTCACTCTCCAAATATTGTACAAGACTTTCTTTTGTGCTTGTTTGGGCATGTCTTGAAGGAATTGTTTGGCTTCCTCCAATAACACAAGTTGAAATGCTTTCATATCTTTATATCTGTTTTCGGCGCAAAGTTAATGTTTTGTTTCCTAATAAGCAAACTTAAATACAAGATATTCATGCAGCAACAGTTAAAGCGTTCAAAGACATACGGCAAATTATCTTTGCAGC
>CAVGCV010000016.1:0-58939 GCA_963627995.1 bacterium
TTCTTCCATTAAGGCATAAATGACGCTCTAAACGGCACCCTTTTTCAGTGCCCTCCGCGCTTGTGCCGTATTTTTGGCGCACTGAAAATAAAATTCCGGCGCACTGGAAATAAAATTCCGGCGCACTGGAAATTCCGCCGTGGCGCACTGGAAATATTTTTTATCCGCACCGCCGCCGCGGTCTCAGTGCGCCCGGATGGTGGAAACGTCGTGTCCGCGCGGCCGCCGCGTTGCGGCGTAGCGGGCTTCCGGGCGTGTTTCGGGGCGCTCCGTGCCAACAAAAGGGACAATGCGGACAGCGCAAATAGCGTCGCGAAATCGTACGGAACGGACAGGTTTTGCGTAATATGGGACAGCTTTCCGTGCATCCTGAGGCCTTGGCTTGTGCGGAAACGGGGCGGAAAGGGTGCGTTTTTGCGCTATTTCGTCCGAAAACCCGATCAGAAATCAGCCCCCCTCCGCCCGGCCTGCACCGCGCCGGGGAGGGTGGGGCGGCGCGGCGCGCGGCTGTCCCGTTTGTAGCGAAGTTTGTTCCAATTTCCGCGCCCGGGCAACGTGCCGGCGCGCACGGGCCGCGCACGGCGCGCGGGGCGCGGAAAATAAGCGTGAAAAATGTGCGCCCGTGCGATACGCTTTGGTTAAAAAAACGTAACTTTGCAACTCGTTACGTAAAACCAATCAATTTTTTTCGAACTATATGGCGAATGTAATTAGACTGAGAAAAGGTCTGGACATCAGTCTCGCCGGAAAGGCCGCAGCGCGCGTCACGGACGCGGAGGCATCGCAGACTTACGGTCTCGTGCCCGACGCTTTCGTTGGCGTGAAGCCCAAGGTGGTCGTGAAGGAGGGGGACTTGGTGAAAGCCGGCGACGCGCTGTTCGTGAGCAAGCGCTACCCGGAGGTGAAGTTCGTTGCGCCGGTGAGCGGCCGCGTGAGCGCCGTCGTGCGCGGCGAGCGCCGCAAGGTGCTGAGCGTCCAGGTGGAGTCCGACGGGCGCGGCGACTTCAGGAACTTTGGCAAGAAGGACGTTGCGGCGCTCTCGGGCGCGCAGGTGAGGGACGCGCTGCTTGAGGCGGGGCTCTTCGCCTTCTTCGTGCAGCGTCCCTACGCGGTGGTGGCCAACCCGGCCGACACGCCGCGCGCCATCTTCGTCTCCACGTTCTGCGACATGCCGCTGGCCGCCGACTTCGAGGTGGCGCTGCGCGGCAGCGAGGCCGACTTTCAGACGGGCATCGACGCGCTCGGCAAGCTGGCGCCCGTGTTCGTGGGCGTGAAGCCCGGCGCGAGCGCGGCCCTGGCGTCGGCCCGGGGCTGCACGGTGACGGTGTTCGCGGGCAAGTGCCCGGCCGGCAACGTGGGCGTGCAGATCAACCACGTCGCCCCCATCAACAAGGGCGAGCGCGTGTGGACCGTCGGCGCCGAGGAAGTGATTTTCATCGGACGCCTCTTCAACACGGGCCGCGCCGACCTCACCCGCACGCTGGCCGTGGCCGGCAGCGAGGTGAGCGACCCCCACTATGTGAGGGCGGTGGTGGGCGCGCGCGTCTCCTCCGTCGTGGGCGGGCTGCTGAAGGGCGGACGGAAGGTGCGCCTGATTGACGGCAACCCCCTCACCGGCACGCGCGTGGAGGCCGACGGCTTCGTCGGCGCGCACACCACGGAGCTGACCGCCATCCCCGAGGGCGACGACGCCGACGAGGCGTTCGGCTGGATCATGCCGCGCCTGTCGCAGTTCAGCACCAGCCGCACCTACTTCTCTTGGCTCCGCGGGCGCAGGGACTACGTGCTCGACGCGCGCGTCAAGGGCGGCGAGCGCCACATGATCATGTCGGGCGAGTACGACGCGGTGTTCCCCATGGACATCTTCCCGGAGCAGCTGGTGAAGGCCATCATCGCCGGCGACATCGACCGCATGGAGGCGCTCGGCATCTACGAGGTCGCCCCGGAGGACTTCGCCGTCGCCGAGTTCGTTGACAGCTCGAAGCTCGAGCTGCAGCGCATCGTGCGCGAGGGCTTGGACATGCTGCGCAAGGAGAACGACGATTGATAGACGCGGGCGCGCGCGGACGCGCGCCGGGCTTCCGCTCCCGCCGGACGGGGGCGCGCCCGGGCTGCCGGCGGCGCGCGCGGCGAAGGTCAAACAGATAAACAGAAAAAGAAAATGTTTCTCAGAAAATTTTTAGACAAGATAAAGCCCTCGTTCCATGAGGGCGGCAAGCTGCACGCCCTGCGCAGCGTGTTCGACGGCTTCGAGACGTTCATGTTCGTGCCGAACGACACGGCCAAGGCGCGCGGCGCCCACATCCATGACGCCATCGACTCGAAGCGCATCATGTCGTTCGTGGTGATTGCGCTCATGCCGGCGCTCCTCTTCGGCATGTACAACGTGGGCTACCAGCACTACCTCGCCGTGGGCGAGGCGCCGGCGCTGTGGGCCTCGTTCCTCTACGGCGCGGCGGCCGTGCTGCCCAAGGTGGCGGTGAGCTACATCGTGGGCCTCGGCATCGAGTTCGCCGTCGCGCAGTGGAAGAAGGAGGAGATTCAGGAGGGATTCCTCGTGAGCGGCATGCTGATTCCGCTCATCGTGCCCGTGAACTGCCCGCTGTGGATAATCGCGGTGGCCACGGCGTTCGCCGTCGTGTTCGCCAAGGAGGTGTTCGGCGGCACGGGCATGAACGTCTTCAACGTGGCGCTGGTGACGCGCGCGTTCCTTTTCTTCGCGTATCCCACGACGATGTCGGGCGACAAGGTGTGGGTGAACGGGCGCTACCTCGACTGCATCAACGGCGTGAGCGGCACGGCCGCCGACGCCGTGACGGCGGCCACGCCGCTCGGGCAGCTGGGCGCGGGCGAGCCTGTGGTGAAGGCGTTCACGGACGCGCCGCTCGGCTTCTGCGACACGGTGACGGGCCTGATGCCCGGCTCCATCGGCGAGACGAGCGTCATCGCCATCGCCATCGGCGCGGCAATCCTGCTGTGGTCGGGCGTCGCGAGCTGGCGCACGATGCTGAGCGTGTTCGTCGGCGGCGCGCTGGTGGCGTTCCTCTTCCGCGGCATGATGCCCGCCGACTTCCCCTGGTACGAGCACCTGACGGTGGGCGGATTCTGCTTCGGCGCGGTGTTCATGGCCACCGACCCCGTCACCAGTCCCCGCACGGACGCTGGAAAGTGGGTCTACGGGCTGCTCATCGGCGCCGTCGCCATCGTCATCCGCGTGCTCAACCCCGGCTACCCGGAAGGCATGATGCTGGCCATCCTGCTGATGAACGTGTTCGCGCCGCTGTGCGACTACTGTGTGGTTCAATCGAATATCAACAAGCGCGCCAAGCGCGCCAAATCTAAATAAGGAGGAAACGGCAATATGGCAAAGCTCAATACGAACGGCAACATCTACACGGTCGTGTACTCGGCCGTGATGGTCATCATCGTGGCATTCCTCCTGGCGTTCGTCTCGCAGGCGCTCGGCCCGACGCAGAAGGCGAACGAGGACAACGACAAGAAGAGCCAGATACTCGCGGCGCTGGGCTACCCCAAGGACTCGGTGTATGACGTGCAGGCCGCCTACGCCGAGGTGGTGTCGAACGACATGATTTTCGGCGCGGACGGCGCGTCGCCCGCGAACGAGGGCCTTGCGACGGGAGAGGGCGGGCAGCACGACCAGTCCGGCTTCACGGTGGCCAACAAGTCCATCGCGCCCGACAACCGTCCGCTCTACGTGGCCCACGTGAACGGCGAGACGAAGTACGTCGTGCCCCTCACGGGCGCGGGGCTGTGGGGCGGCCTGTGGGGCTACCTCGCGCTCAACGACGACTGCGAGACCGTGTTCGGCGCCTACTTCTCGCACGAGAGCGAGACCGCCGGCTTGGGCTCGCGCATCACCGAGCGCGAGTTCCAGGACAGCTTCAAGGGCAAGAAAATCCATGCCGGCGGCGGCACGGGCGACATCGCGCTGTGCGTCGTGAAGAAAGGCAAGGAAGGCAATGTCTCGCCGGACAACTATGTGGACGGCATCACGGGCGCGACGCTCACCACGAACGGCGTGAGCGACATGATCCAGAAGTGCGTCGGCAGCTACGCCGACATCCTCAAGTCACGTAAAAAATAAACAGAAGGAATATTATGGGTAAGCTATTTTCTAAAGAGAACCGCGCGGCCCTCACCAACCCCCTCAACCTCGACAACCCCGTGGCCGTGCAGATTCTCGGAATCTGCTCCGCGCTCGCCGTCACCTCGCAGCTCAAGCCTGCCATCGTGATGGGGCTGTCGGTGACGGTGATCACCGCGTTTTCAAACGTCATCATCTCCCTCATCCGCAAGACCATCCCGAACCGCATCCGCATCATCGTGCAGCTTGTCGTGGTCGCCGCGCTCGTCACGGTGGTGAGCAACATACTGAAGGCGTATGTCTATGACGTGAGCGTGCAGCTCTCCGTCTATGTCGGCCTCATCATCACGAACTGCATCCTCATGGGCCGGCTCGAAGCGTTCGCCATGCAGCACGGCCCCTGGGAGTCGTTTCTCGACGGCATCGGGAACGGGCTGGGCTACGCCGTCGTGCTGGTCGTGGTGGGCTTCGTGCGCGAGCTGCTCGGGTTCGGCTCGATTTTCGGGTGGACGCTGATTCCGTCCGACGCGCTGATGGAGAGGGGCGGATTGTACCTTCACAACGGGATGATGACGATGCCGGCGATGGCGCTCATCCTCCTCGCCTGTGTCATCTGGGCGCACCGCTCGATGAACAAGGACGCAAAGTAAAACATGCTTAATCAGGAATAGATAATGGAACATTTCATCAGTTTGTTCGTCCGCTCGATATTCGTGGACAACATGATTTTCGCGTTCTTTTTGGGCATGTGCTCCTACTTGGCCGTGTCGAAGACGGTGAAGACGTCGCTCGGGCTCGGTGTGGCCGTCACGTTCGTGCTGCTCATCACGGTTCCCGTCGACTACCTGCTGCAAACGAAAGTGCTGTCTGAAGACGGCATCGTTGGGGTGGACCTCACTTTCCTCAGCTTCATACTTTTCATCGCGGTGATTGCCGGCATCACGCAGCTTGTGGAGATGGTGGTGGAGCGCTTCTCCCCGTCGCTCTACGAGGCGCTGGGTATCTTCCTCCCGCTCATAGCCGTGAACTGCGCAATCATGGGCGCGTCGCTGTTCATGCAGCAGCGCATCAACATGGAGCCCGCGTCGACCCAGTACATCGGGAGCGTCGCCGACTCGATTGCCTATGCGCTTGGCTCGGGCATAGGGTGGACGCTGGCCATCGTGTGCCTGGCTGCCATCCGTGAGAAATTGGCGTACAGCGATGTGCCGAAGCCCCTTCAGGGCTTGGGCATCACGTTCATCACCGTGGGCCTGATGGCAATGGCGTTCATGTGCTTCTCCGGTCTCAAAATCTAATAAACAGGAACAGACGAAAATGAATATAGAGTTTATATTGGCGAGCATTGGAGTTTTTCTGGCAATCATTCTCCTGCTGGTGGTTGTTTTGCTCGTAGCTAAAAAGTATTTGTCCCCGAGTGGCAACGTCACGCTGACCATCAACGGGAAGGACAAACTGTCGGTGGCGCAGGGCAGCAGCCTGCTTGCCACGCTGGCCGAGCACGACATCTACCTCAGCTCGGCGTGCGGCGGAAAGGGGTCGTGCGGACAGTGCAAATGCCAGGTCGTCGCTGGCGGCGGCGAGATTCTCGACTCCGAGCGCGGCCATTTCACGCGCAAGCAAATCAAGGAACACTACCGTCTTGGCTGCCAGTGCAAAGTGAAGGGCAACCTGTCGATAAAGGTGCCCGAGTCGGTGATGGGCGTGAAGTCGTGGGTCTGCACCGTCATCAGCAACAAGAATGTGGCCTCGTTCATCAAGGAGTTCAAGGTGGCGCTGCCTCCGGGGGAGCACATGGACTTTGTGCCGGGCTCGTATGCGCAGATTGTCATACCCGAGTACAAGATGGACTACGACAAGGACATCAACAAGGACGACATCGGGGAGCTCTACGTGCCGACGTGGCAGAAGTTCGGCTTGTTCGGCTTGAAGTGCGAGAACACCGAGCCGACCATCCGTGCCTATTCCATGGCCAACTATCCCGACGAGGGCGACATCATCACGCTCACCGTGCGTATCGCCACGCCGCCCTTCCTGCCCAAGCCGCAGGTGGGCTTCCAGCCCGTAAGCCCCGGTATTGCCTCGTCTTATATCTTCAGCCTCAAGCCTGGCGACAAATGTGTGATGAGCGGACCTTACGGCGACTTCCATCCCGTGTTCGATTCGAAGAGAGAGATGATATGGGTCGGCGGCGGTGCCGGCATGGCTCCGTTGCGCGCGCAAATCATGCACATGCTCAAGACGCTGCACACGCGCGACCGCGAGATGCACTATTTCTATGGCGCGCGTGGCATCGACGAGGTGTTCTTCATGGAGGATTTCCTCGAATTGGAGAAAGAGTACCCGAACTTCCACTTCCACCTGGCGCTCGACTTTCCGGACGCAAAGGCCGACAAGTTGGGCGTGCGCTACAATCCGGGCTTCATCGCCAATGTGCTTGGCGACACGTACCTCAAGGCGCACGAAGCGCCCGAAGACGTGGAGTACTACCTCTGCGGGCCTCCAATGATGGCCAAGACGGTGCTGGACTTGCTCCACTCGCTCGGCGTTGAGGACGACATGATTCGTTTCGACAACTTCGGAGGATAGCGACAAGTGGCATCTCGGGAAATCAGAGATGCGAAAAGACTGTGAATCAGCCGTGTGGCCCGTGTCGGCCGCACGGCTGATTCCTTTCCTGCCCGTGCGCCGCGCTTTTCGTGCCGCTGTTGCGAGAATGTGGGCCATTTCTGTCGGAATTTCAATAAATTACGCTAACTTTGCATGAAATTATGCACTCATGAGGCGAATTCTCTTCTTTCTGCTGTTGGGCATGTTGGCGTTTGTTCCTGTCGCGGCACAGGCAAATGAGGGGGATTCCGTGCGGGACGCCTCGGAGGAAGGCAGCCTGTATGTGTCCTTGCTGACTTGCTCGCCGGGCAAGGAGGCATACACGCTTTACGGACACACGGGCATCCGTGTCAGGAACCTGCGCGACGATATGATGGACGTTGTGTTCAATTATGGAATGTTCGACTATTCGTCGGACAACTTTGTCTATCGCTTCGTGAAGGGGGAGACGGACTATGAGTTGGGTGTTGAGCCTATGGACTATTTCGTGTCGCGCTACATCGGGCGCGGCTTCACGGTCAGCGAGCAGGAGCTGAACCTTACGGACGGGGAAAAGTCGCGTCTCTTTGAGCTCTTGAGAATCAGCTATCGGCCCGAGAACCGCATTTATCGCTACAACTGCTTGTATGACAATTGCACGACGCGGGCGCGCGATGTGATAGAGAAAGCCGTCGGCGAGAAAATCGGGTCGGACAGGAAAGGGCTCTCGCTCACGTACCGGCAGCTGATTCATCGCTTCACGCATGAAAGCCCATGGACGCAGCTGGGGATTGACATGGTGTTTGGCGCGGAGGCAGACCGGAGGACGACCATGTCCACCCAACAGTTCATCCCCTCCGTCTATATGCACGATGTGGACTCGATGTGGATTGTGGACGCGGCTGGCGTGCGGCGGCCTTTTGTGCGGAAAACATCCGTTTGGAATCCTGTGTGCGAGATGGAGGATGTCCCATCGTGCCCCCTCACCCCGCGACAGGCGTTCTGGACTTTGCTCGTGGCGGCTGTCGTGCTGAGCTTCATTGAGCTGCGGGGACGGCTACGCTGTCTGTGGCTTGATGTCCTGCTGTTTTCGATGCAGGGTGTCGCTGGCTTTCTTGTCGCGTTTCTGTTCTTTTTCTCTGAGCATCCGACGGTGGACTCCAATTGGCTCATTGCGGCTTTCAATCCTCTGGTGTTTGTGATGATTCCCAACGTGGTGTATTTGGAGAAGACGAAAAAGCCCATGTTGGCATGGAAAGGCCGCGATGTGCTGGAACTCGCCAATGTGGCAGTGTTGGTGTTCACAGTTCTGCTGTTCTGTCTGCCGTTGCAGTGGATTAATTCTGCGCTTTTGCCATTGGTATTGACTTTGTTCATCCGTTCTTGCTTGAGGCTGTACCGGGCTGGGCGGATACCTGCCCGATGAAGTTTTAGAAGCTCGACCTTTCATGAAAAGACCCTTTGTTACGACATATTTGGCGGTGCTGGCGACCTCTTTTTGCGCCCAAACGCCCGCGTCCGTTCCGCGCCTTGTGGTGGGCGTGGCGATTGACCAGCTGCGCACCGACTATATGGAGGCCTTTTCTCCGCTGTATGGCGAGGACGGACTGAGGCGGCTCTTGCGCGAGGGGGTTGTCTATGCCAACGCGCAATACCCGTCGGCCGATGTGGACAGGGCTTCCGCAATAGCCTCGTTGTTTACAGGCACTGTTCCTTATAACCATGGCATAGTGGGCGAGGACTGGATGGACAGGCAGACTATGCGCCCGGTGTACTGTGTGGATGATTTCAAGGTGCGAGGCGTAAATACGCAGGAGACTGCTTCTCCGAAGAACCTGCTGGTCTCGACGATTGGGGATGAGCTCAAAGTGGCTTCGAACGGCCGTTCTTTGGTCTATAGCGTGGCTCCTTACCGTGAGGCGGCCGTGCTGGCTGGAGGACATTCCGCCGACTGGGTTCTTTGGATGGACAACCAAACCGGCAGTTGGGTGGGCAGCTCGTTTTATGGCACTGCGCCCTCGTGGATAAAATACCTTGATACGCCCACCCTTTCTCGCTTGGAAAACGAGGTGTGGAGACCCTCCAATATTGCCGTCGAGGCGTACAATTATTATCTTTCGACCTCGCAGACAAAACCTTTTGCGCATAAGTTCAATACCGACCGTCGCTACAAGTCGTTCAAGCGTTCTGCACTGATTAACGACAAGGTGACGCAGACGGCTTCGCTTGTCATCACCCAATGCGGACTGGGGAACGACGACGTGACGGATTTTCTTTCGCTCTGTTACTACGCTGGAACTTTTGACGGCAAGGCATTCGACGACAGCGCCATGGAGCTTCAGGACACGTACGTGCGCCTGGATGCTGCGATAGCTGCGTTGCTGAAGGAAATCGACAAGTCGGTGGGGCTGCGCAACACGCTCTTCTTTTTTACTTCGACGGGATATGAGGAGAGCGAGTCGCCCGATTTGTCTAAGTATCGGATTCCGTCGGGAACGTTGCAAATCAACCGCTGTGCCGCACTCCTCAACATGTACCTCATGGCAATACATGGACAGGGACAGTACGTGGAGTCTTATTATGGCAACCAACTCTATCTGAATCACAAACTCATTGAGGAAAAGCAACTGAACTTGAGCGATGTGCTGGAGACGTGCGAAGACTTCTTGTTCCAGTATGGCGGTATTCGTGATGTCTATACATCCACTCGCCTCACTCAAGGCGCGTGGACGCCAGGCATCAGCCGTATCCGAAACAGTTTTAATCCGAAATGTTCGGGCGACATACTGATACAGGTAGCGCCAGGGTGGACGATAGCCAACGAAGACATAGGAAAAAGTCGCCTTGTCCGCGATTCGTATTTTGAATTTCCGCTGATTTTTTTCGGCTTCAACCTGCAGGCGGAAAAAGTTCAAACACCCGTGACGGTGGATTGCGTCGCACCGACAGTGTCGCACTTCGCCCGTATCCGCGCTCCGAATGCATGCTCCACTCCTCCATTATCCGAAATCAAACAACAAACATACAGTAACTAAAAACAATACAATACCAATATGGCATTTTCATTCAACGGACTTCTCAGCAAACTTTTTGGCAACAAGGCTACTCGCGACATGAAGGAAATCAAACCTGTCGTTGATAGCGTACTTGCTGTTTATCCGGACATACAAAAACTTTCCAACGACGAGCTGCGTGCGAAGACCGACGAAATCAAGGACTACCTGCAGGGATTGGTGAAAGACGATCGTGCAAAGATAGAGGAACTCAATGCGCAGGCACAGCAGACCGACATTGACCGCCGCCAACCTTTTTTTGACGCTATTGACAAGGTTGAGAAGGACATCCTCAACAAATTCGAGGAGGGGCTCAACGATGTGCTTCCCACTGTGTTTGCCATCGTGAAGGACACGGCGCGCCGTTTTGCCGAGAACGAGGTGATAGAGGTCACCGCCACGGATTTTGACCGGGAGTTGGCTTTGTCACATGACTTCGTGGAAATTGATGGGGACAAAGCCGTTTGGCACAACCATTGGATGGCTGGCGGTAATGAAACCGTGTGGAACATGATTCATTACGACGTGCAGCTTTTTGGCGGCGTTGTCCTCCATCAGGGAAAAATAGCAGAGATGGCGACAGGTGAGGGTAAGACCCTTGTGGCGACACTTCCCGTCTTCCTTAATGCATTGACGCGCAATGGCGTACATGTTGTTACGGTCAATGACTATTTGGCTAAGCGCGACTCCGAGTGGATGGGGCCGCTCTATATGTTCCATGGTTTGTCGGTGGATTGCATCGACAAGCATCAGCCGCATTCCGATGCGCGCCGCAGGGCCTATCAGGCCGATGTTACATTCGGAACCAACAACGAGTTTGGTTTCGACTATCTGCGCGACAACATGGTGATGCGTCCCGAAGAACTGGTGCAGCGCGCACATAACTATGCGATTGTCGATGAGGTCGACTCCGTTCTTATTGACGATGCGCGTACCCCTCTTATCATATCAGGCCCTGTGCCGAAAGGCGACGACCAGATGTTCAATGAGTACTGCCCCTATGTGGAAAAACTGGTGGAAGCGCAGCGCAAGCTTGCCACACAGTATTTAGCCGACGCGCGCCGCTTGATTTACAGCAACGACCAAAAGGAGGTCGAGGCGGGGTTCCTCTCTCTCTTCCGTGCTTACAAAGGCATGCCGAAAAACAAGGCTCTTATCAAGTTCTTGTCCGAGGACGGCATCAAGACGGGCTTGCTGAAAACGGAGGAGGTGTACATGGAGAACAATAACCGCCGTATGCCTGAAGCTACCGACCCTCTGTTTTTTGTTGTGGACGAAAAACAGAAGTCTGTAGAGATGACCGATAAGGGAAATCAACTGATTGCGAGCATTGTGAAAGACGATGATTTCTTTGTCCTTCCCGACATTACGGGGCTGTTGTCTGCACTCGATGCGGAGTCGCTTCCCGATGAAGAGCGGCTGGCGAAAAAAGACCAGTTGATGCAGGACTATGCTGTGAAGTCGGAACGCGTGCACACCATGCAGCAACTGCTCAAAGCCTATACGATGTTTGTCCGCGACGATGACTATGTGGTGATTGACGACCAAGTGAAAATCGTCGATGAACAGACTGGACGCATAATGGAGGGACGCCGGTGGAGCGACGGACTCCATCAGGCTGTCGAGGCGAAAGAGCGTGTGAAGGTAGAGGCCGCCACGCAGACTTTTGCCACCATCACTCTTCAGAACTACTTCCGCATGTACCATAAGTTGGCGGGCATGACGGGAACGGCCATCACGGAGGCCGGGGAGTTTTGGGACATTTACAAGCTCGACGTGGTGGAGATTCCGACCAACCGCCCTGTGATTCGCCAAGACCTCAACGACCGTGTCTATAAGACCAATCGCGAGAAATACAAGGCAGTCATTGAAGAGATTGAAAACATGGTGGCAGCCGGTCGTCCCGTGCTGGTGGGAACGACATCCGTCGAAATCTCGGAAATGTTGTCGAAGATGCTGGCAATGCGTAAAATCGAGCACAATGTGCTGAATGCCAAGCTGCACCAGCGAGAGGCCGAGATTGTGGCGCAAGCAGGCCAGCGTAGCATAGTAACCATTGCCACCAACATGGCAGGACGTGGTACCGACATCAAGCTTAGCGACGAAGTGAAGGCGGCAGGCGGACTTGCCATCATCGGTACGGAACGCCACGAAAGCCGTCGTGTCGACCGCCAGTTGCGAGGTCGTGCAGGGCGTCAGGGCGATCCGGGTTCATCCGTGTTCTACGTTTCGCTCGAGGATAAGCTCATGCGTCTCTTCGCGTCCGACCGTATTGCCTCCATCATGGACAAGCTGGGCTTCGAGGACGGCGAAATGATTGAGCATCCGATGATTAACAAGAGTATCGAGCGTGCGCAGAAAAAGGTGGAGGAGAACAATTTTGGAGTCCGCAAGCGGTTGCTCGAGTACGACGACGTGATGAACCGCCAGCGAAAAGTCGTCTATGAACGTCGCCGCCACGCGCTGATGGGCCAACGGATTGGCATGGACATTTCCAACATGATATGGGAACGTTGTGTAAGCATCATTGAGAACAACGACTACGAGGGCTGCAAGGAACAATTCTTCCGGGTGTTCGCCATGGAGTATCCGTTCACGGCGGAACAGCACGCAGACCATGGCCGCGAGCGCCTGGAAGACGAGGCTTTCAGCGTCGTGCTGTCGAACTTCAAGGCGCGCGGCGAACGCCTGGCGCAAATGGCCTACCCGACGATTAAGGATGTTTACGAAACAAAGGGGCAGATGTATGAAAACATCCTGATTCCGCTCACCGACGGCCGCAGGGTTTATCAGATAGCAGTATCCCTTCGTGAGGCGTATGAAACACAAGGGCGCAACATCTTGATTAACTTTGAAAAGGCAATTCTTCTTCATACGATTGATGAAGCGTGGAAGGAAAACCTCCGTGCGCTTGACGAGCTTCAGCACTCTGTCCAGAATGCCAGCTACGAACAGAAGGATCCGCTGCTCATCTTCAAGCTGGAGTCGGTGACGCTGTTCGACAACATGGTCAATGAAATCAATGACGACACGGTGAGTGTGCTCATGCGCTGCACCTTGCCTATCCAAGAGGCGGAGCAGGAGGTGAGGCAGGCACCGGCGCAGACGCCTCCCCGGCAGGCACCGCGGTACCAGGAGACGAAGCGCAATCTCGACGAGCTTTCAGACACGCAGCGCGCCATGGAGGAGGCGGCGCGCTCGGCCACGGGCAGCACGCCCAAGCGCCAGCCGGTGGTGAGTCAGGAGCCTCGCATCGGGCGTAACGACCCATGCCCCTGCGGGTCGGGCAAAAAATTCAAGAACTGTCACGGCAGGGGGCTTGTGTAACCATCCGCTCGCAGGTTCGCCGTTGACAGCAGCGGAGCGCACTGCCTCTCGCGCTGTGGGATGGCGGGCCTGCGTTCGTTTTCCACTCCAACCAGCACCATGAAGAAAATCATCGTTGCCATCGACGGGCACTCTTCCTGCGGAAAGAGCACCATGGCCAAGGCCCTGGCGCGCGCGGTGGGCTACATCTATGTCGATACGGGGGCCATGTACCGCGTCGTCACCCTCTACGCCCTGCAGCACCGCCTCATCGCTCATGCGTCCGACGCGCAGCGTCAGCTCCCCGTGCAGATTGACGAGGCGCAGCTCCGCCAGCACATCGATGCGGGACGCGTCAGCATCGCGTTCCAGCTCGACCCCTCCACCTGCTTGCCGTTGGCCTGCCTGAATGGCGAGGTCGTCGAAAGCGCGATACGGGGCATGGAGGTCAGCGCCTGCGTAAGCCCGATAGCCGCCCTGCCTTTCGTGCGCGCCTTCCTTGTGGCGCAGCAGCAGCAGATGGGCAAGGAGAGGGGCATCGTGATGGACGGGCGCGACATCGGCACTACGGTGTTCCCCGATGCCGAGTTGAAAGTGTTTGTTACCGCGTCGGCCGAAATCCGCGCGCAGCGGCGCTACGACGAGCTGCGTGCCAAAGGCGACGCGGATGCCGACTACGCCGAGATTCTGAAGAACGTGCAGGAGCGCGACTACATCGACTCGCACCGCGCGGTAAGCCCGCTCCGCCAAGCACCCGACGCATTGCTGCTCGACAACAGCCACCTCACGCCCGAGCAGCAGAGCGAGTGGCTGCTCCGCCAGTTCAGGATGCGCACGTCCTAATCCCACGCCCTGCCATTCCCCCGATTCATGAACGTAGAAATCGACACAGGCTCTGGCTTTTGCTTCGGCGTCACCACGGCCATCCGCAAAGCCGAGGAGGAACTTGCCACAGGCCGTCCGCTCTATTGCCTTGGCGACATCGTGCACAACGACCAGGAGTGCGAACGGCTGCGCAGCCTCGGGCTGCACACCGTCGGCCACGCGCAGCTCCCCGCGCTTGGCGGAGCCACGGTCTTGCTCCGCGCCCATGGCGAGCCGCCGCAAACCTATGCGCAGGCGCGCGACAACAGCATCACGCTGGTTGATGCCACCTGCCCCGTCGTCCTCAACCTCCAGCGGCGCATCAAGGCCGAGTACGACGCCGACACGCTCCACACGAAGCAAATCGTCATCTACGGCAAGAACGGGCACGCTGAAGTCGTCGGGCTCGTCGGGCAGACCGAAGGAACGGCAATCGTCATCGAGAACCTTTCGGATGCGGCGAAATTAGACTTCACGCGCCCCATCAGCCTCTACTCCCAAACCACGAAGTCGCTGCACGGGTTCCGCCAGATTGTCGAGTACATTCAGCGGCAGGTGCGCGCCGCCCGTCCGGCGGAGGGATGGGAGGCAGACGGAGACGGCGCGGCCCCGCCGTTCCGCTACTACGACACCATCTGCCGCCAAGTCGCCAACCGCATCCCCAACGTGCGCCGCTTTGCCGCGCGCCACGACGTGGTGGTGTTCGTGTGCGGCAGAAAAAGCAGCAACGGACAGATACTCCTCAACGAGTGCGCCAAAGTCAATCCGCGCACCCACCTCGTCGAGTCGCCTTCCGAGATACGCCGCGAGTGGTTCGAGGCGGCGGAGAGCGTGGGTGTCTGTGGCGCGACCTCCACGCCCAAGTGGCTCATGGAGTGCTGCCGCGACACCATCCTCTCCCTCGTGTAGCCCGCTCGCGCCGCCTGCGGCGTGTGCCGGCCGGCGGATTTCCCCGCACACACCAACAGTCAGCCCCGCAGCCGGAACGTCCGGCTGCGGGGCTGACTGTCGCTGCGTATGGCACGCGTGCGCGCACGTCCTCGCGCGCACGCTCCTATTTCTCTTCGTCGGCCTCGCGCATCTTCTTCTCCTCGATGAGCTGGAAGTCCTTGGGCCGCAGCTCGAAGTTCGAGCCGAGGTACTTCTCCTTCACCACGCGGTTGGCCGCCAGTTCGGGCGGAGTGCCCTTGAAGAGTATGCGCCCCTCGAACAGCAGGTACGCCCGGTCGGTGATGCAAAGCGTTTCCTGCACGTTGTGGTCCGTGATGAGGATGCCGATGTTTCGGTCTTTCAGCTTCCACACGATGTATTGGATGTCCTCCACGGCGATGGGGTCCACGCCGGCGAACGGCTCGTCGAGCATGATGAACTTGGGGTCGATGGCCAGGCAGCGTGCGATTTCGCAGCGCCGGCGCTCGCCGCCGGAGAGCTGGTTCCCGTTGTTGCGGCGCACCTTTTGCAGCCGGAACTCGTCGATGAGGCTTTCCATCTTCTCGCGCCGCTGCTCGCGGGTCAGCCCGCGCCGCATTTCCAGCACGGCCATGATGTTGTCCTCCACGCTCATCGTGCGGAACACCGACGCCTCCTGCGCCAGGTAGCCCACGCCGGCCTGCGCGCGGCGCGCCACGGGATAGTCCGTGATTTCAAGGTCGTTGATGAACACGCGCCCCGCGTTCGGCACCACCAGCCCGGTCGTCATGTAGAACGAGGTGGTCTTGCCCGCGCCATTGGGGCCGAGCAGCCCCACGATTTCGCCCTGCCGCACGTGAATCGACACGTCGTTCACCACGGTGCGCTTGCCGTAGGTCTTCACCAAGTGGCGCGTGTAGAGCGCCTGCCGCCCGTCGCTGTATGCCGGCGGCTCGGCATCGCCGGCGTTGGCCGGCGCCTGCCGCTGTGTGGGTTCAGCCATGCTGTGTTGTGTTCTGATTGTGCGTGCAAAAGTAGCAAATTTTGGCCGAATAGCCGCCGCGTCCGTTAAAAAGCGCGCTCGCCTCACCGCCGAAGCGCACTTTTTCTTAATTTTGCATCTCGCAAGAAGAAAGTCTGAACCAACCCGTCACAACAACACACTCCCCCCGTGCCAACCATCACAGGCAGTCTCACCGAAATCGGCCGCTACGTCCAGCTCATGGCGCGCGCGCTTTCCGTCCCCGACCGCTGGCGAATGTTCCTGCGCCAGTACGTGGCCGAAATGTACCAGCTCGGCTACAACTCCATCGGCATTGTGCTGATCATCTCCTTCTTCATCGGCGCAGTCATCTGCCTTCAGATAAAGCTCAACATCCAGAGCCCTTGGATGCCGCGAATGGTCGTTGGCTACACCACGCGCGAGATAATGCTCCTTGAGTTCTCCTCGTCCATCATGTGCCTCATCCTCGCCGGCAAGGTGGGCTCCAACATAGCGTCCGAACTCGGCACGATGAGGATAACGCAGCAAATCGACGCCTTGGACATCATGGGCGTGAACTCCGCCAACTTCCTCATCCTTCCGAAGATTGCGGGGCTGATGACCATCATGCCGATACTCGTCACGTTCAGCGTGGCCGCCGGCATACTGGGCGCGTACGCCACCTCCTGGCTCGGCACGACCACCGTCTCGGAGCTGACCGAGGGCTTCCGCTACGAATTCAACCAGTGGTTCTTCTGGTGCGGAATGGTCAAGGCGGTGGTCTACGCCTTCATCATCACTTCGGTCTCCGCCTACAAGGGCTACACCGTCGAGGGCGGCTCGGTGGAGGTGGGCAAGTCGTCCACCGACGCCGTCGTCCTCAGCAGCGTGCTGGTGCTTTTTGCCGACATCTTCCTCACGCGGCTGCTCACGTAGGGCGCGGCCGGCATTTCCCCACGACATCCTTAAAAGCACCATGCGGTGATAGAACTCCAACATCTCTACAAGTCGTTCGGCGACAAGGAAGTGCTGCGCGACATCAACGGCACGTTCCACAACGGGCAGGTGAACCTCATCATCGGCCAGAGTGGAAGCGGCAAGACCGTGCTCATGAAGAACATCGTGGGGCTGCTCGCCCCCACGAGCGGCAGCATACGCTACGACGGCCGCGACTTCTGCACGCTCACCAAGCGCGAGCGCGTCATGCTGCGCCGCGAGATGGGCATGATTTTCCAAAGCTCCGCGCTCTTCGACTCCATGACCGTGCTCGACAACGTGATGTTCCCGCTCAGTATGTTCTCCCCGGCCTCGCAGCCGGAGCGGCTGGAGCGCGCCCGCCACTGCCTGGAGCGCGTCAATCTCGGCGGCACCGAGGCGAAGTTCCCCGGCGAGCTGAGCGGCGGGATGCAGAAGCGTGTGGCCATCGCGCGCGCCATCGTCCTGGAGCCGAAGTACCTTTTCTGCGACGAGCCCAACTCCGGGCTCGACCCGAAGACCTCGCTCGTCATAGACGAGCTGATTTCCGAAATCACGCACGAGGACCACATAACGACCATCGTCAACACCCACGACATGAACTCCGTCATGGGCATCGGCGAACACATCCTCTTCCTGTGCAACGGCCGCGCCGAATGGCAGGGGACGTGCCGTGAAATCATGGACGCGGACAACAAGCCCTTGCAGGACTTCATCTTCGCCTCCGACATACTCCGGCAGGTGAAGCTCGCCCACGACCAGGAGAAGGCGGCGCGCGGCGCGGGCCGCGCGGCGCACCACCGACAATCCCAAACCCCGATACCATGAATGCACCACGACACCCGGCCGCCCTCCTCGCGGCATTCCTCGCCTTCTTCCTCTGCGCCGCCACCGCCGGCGCGCAGCGCACTCTCGACATCGACTTGTGGCCGGAAGGGCTGCCCAACAGCAACGGAATCGACGCCGCCGCGCCCTACGACGACGCGCGGCGGAACTTCAAGCCCTCGGTCCGCGTGTTCCTCCCCGCCGCCGGCAAGGCGGACGGCAGGGCGGTGGTCTGCCTTCCCGGAGGCGCCTACTCGCACCTCGCCATGGAGCACGAGGGCTACGACTGGGCCCCGTTCTTCAACGAGCAGGGCATCGCGCTGGTCGTCCTCAAATACCGCATGCCGCACGGCCGCCCCGAGGTGCCCGTCAGCGACGCGCGCGAGGCGCTGCGCCTGGTGCGCCAGCACGCGGCGGAGTGGGGCGTCGACCCCGCCCGCGTGGGCGTCATGGGCAGCTCGGCCGGAGGCCACCTCGCATCGACCGTCGCCACCCACTCCGACAGCCTCTCGGCGCCGGCGTTCCAGATTCTGTTCTACCCCGTCGTCACTTTCGACAGCCGCCACACCCATGCCGGCTCGCGCGCGAACCTCATCGGCCGCGACCCCGCGCCGGAGCTCGTGGCGCTGTACAGCAACGAGCTGCAGGTGACGCGCCGCACGCCGCCGGCCATCATGCTCCTGTCCGACGACGACCGCGCCGTACCCTCGCCCAACAGCGTCAATTACTACCTCGCCCTGCGCGCGAACGGCGTTCCTGCCTCGCTCCACATCTATCCGGGCGGAGGCCACGGGTGGGGCTTCCGCACCGACTTCAGGTTCCACGAGCAGATGCTGGCGGATCTCGCCGCGTGGCTCCGCGCCCGGCGGTGAGCCCGTGCGGCGGGGCGTTCCGCGCGCCCTGTCCGCCGCCTCCGCGCCGTGGCCGCCGCCATTGCGCGGACTGCCCGGAATGCCGGCGCACTGGAAATTATTTTTCGGTGCGCCGGAAGTTTTTTTCCAGTGCGCTCAAAATAAATTTCCAGTGCGCTCAAAATAAATTTCCAGTGCGCCGGCATTCCGGCCCCCTCGCGCGGGGCGGGGCGTGCCGGCGCGGAGGCATGAAAAAAGGTGCGCCCCGCTGCGGGGCGCACCGTGTGTCTTGGAGTCTCCGCCGCAGCCGCTTCCGAACGGGAGGGCCGCGGAGGGGGCGTGGCCGCTATTTGGTGGCGCGGCGCGTGAAGAGGAATCCCGTCTTCATCCCGCTGAACGAGGAGGAGAGCGACGAGAGGGTGGTGAGCGTCGTGTTCTGCGACGACTTGGCCAGCGACTGCGCCACGTTGAGCAGCTTGGTGGAGTCGAACGTCAGCGCGAGGTTGCCCGAGGAGATGGTGGCGTACGCCGAGCCCAGCTGCAGGAGCTCGCCGTGGATGGTGATCTTGTGGGTGGACGAGTTGTAGGTGTACGAACCCGTGTAGGTCTTGTCGCCCATCTCGTAGGTGCACGTCCCGTTCTCGCTGAACGTGATGCTGAACTTGCCGGGGGTGATGCCGAGCTTGCGGTACTGTGTGTCCATCTTCTTCACGAGCGCGGAGCTTGCCACCGTTCCGCCCGCCTGCGCCAGGAAGTCGTTGCTTTCGAACTGCACGGACGGCTCCTTGTAGTCCCAGGTTCCGACGATGCTCGCCGCGCTGGTGTTGTCGGTGAGCTGGCCGATGATTCCGCTGATGAGTGTGCCGGCGTTGATGGCGGTCGAGGTGGTGGCGGAGCTGCCTCCGCCGAGCAGCGCGCCGAGCAGCGCGCCCGTGGTGCTCGCGCCGGTGCCGGCGGTGCTGCCTGTCGATGTGCCCATGCCGCCGCAGGCGGTCAGGGCTGCCGCCCCGACGCAGAGGGCGGCGATGAGCGTGTTGGTTCTTCTCATAGTCTTGTGTTTTTGTTCGTCCGGGGCGGGGACCATTCCCCGCCCGCTCGTTTCGGCGGCAAAATTAGCGAGAAAATCACGAAGCGCAAAGGCGGCCGCCCGTTTTTTCCCGCGCGGCCGCCGGCGTGGAGCGATTTGGCGCGGGCGCGGGCTGCTTTCGGGAAAAAAAGCGTAACTTTGCGGCCAGAACAAAACGACGACACCATGCTACAGTTCATCAGCTTCGGCAGCGGCAGCTGCGGCAACTGCTCCTGCCTGAGCAACGGCTCGGACGCGGTGCTCATCGACGCCGGCGTGGGCATACGGAGGCTCAAGCGCAACCTTCGCGACTACGGCGTCCGCACTTCCCTGCTGCGCGGCATCCTCATCACGCACGACCACGCCGACCACATCAAGGCGGCGGCGCAGGTGGCGCAGGAGTACAACCTGCGTGTCTATGCCACGGAGCGCGTGCACGAGGGGATGCTGCACAACTACCGCGCCAAGCGCAAGCTGCCGCCTGAGCGGAGGGCGGTTGTCGAGCCCGACGTGGCGGTGCGGATAGGCTCGCTGAGCGTCACCCCCTTCGAGCTGCCCCACGACGCCACCGAGAACGTGGGCTACTGCGTGCGGTCGGGCGGCGACACGTTCACCGTCATGACGGACGTGGGCTATCCGTCCGACAACGTAGCCCGCTACGTGGCGGCGAGCAACTACCTCGTGATTGAGGCGAACTACGATGCCGACATGCTCGCCTCCGGTCCCTATCCGCCGCTGCTCAAGCAGCGCATCGCCAGCGGCACGGGGCACTTGTGCAACGACCAGACGGCCGCCGTGCTGGCCGGCAACTGGCACGCCGGCCTGCGCCACGTGTGGCTCTGCCACCTCAGCGAGGAGAACAACCACCCCGAGCTGGCGCGCAAGACCGTGGAGCGGCGGCTGCTCGCGTGCGGCGCTCCGCTGGGCGCGGGCGTGGAGCTCGACGTGCTGCGGCGCGGCGCGCCCACCGGCCCGTGGCAGCTGGGCGGCGAGGGGGGCGTGAAGGCCGCACTCTTCGACCTCGACGGCACCATCTTCGACACCGAGCCCCAGTACTCGCAGTTCTGGGGACGGATGGGGCGCGAGCTGCACCCCGAGATCGAGCGCTTCGAGCAGATTATCAAGGGCACCACGCTGCGCCAGATTCTCGACCGCTACTTTCCCGGCGACGACTTGCAGCGGCGCATCGTGGCCGAGCTCGACAAGTGGGAGGCGCAGATGCAGTTCCGCTATGTGCCGGGGGCGCGCGAGTTCGTCGAGGACTTGCGCCGCCACGGCGTGAAGTGTGCCGTCGTCACCAGCTCCAACCGCAAGAAGATGGACAGCCTGGCGCGGCGCGTGCCCGACTTCGGCGCGCTCTTCGACCGTGTGCTCACCGCCGAGGACTTCGCCGCCTCGAAGCCCGACCCCGACTGCTACCTGCGCGGGGCGAGCGCTTTCGGCGCGACGCCGGGCGAGTGCGTGGTGTTCGAGGACGCCTTCACCGGGCTGGAGGCCGGCCGGCGCGCCCGCATGTTCACCTTCGGGCTGGCCACCACCAACTCCGCCAGCGCCATCCGCAGCTGCTGCGACTGCGTGCTCGACGACTTCACGCAGCTTTCCTACGAGCGGCTGTCGGCCATCGTGGGGCAGCCGCAGGGCGCGCCCACGGCCTGACTTCCGCCGCGCGGGCAGGCGCCTGACACGAAACCAACAAACAGAAGATATGGCAGGATACTTAGTAGAAGACAAGCGGAAGGTGACCACGCACCGCTTGATCGAGATGAAGCGCGAGGGCAAGAAAATCGCCATGCTCACCGCTTACGACTACACGATGGCGAGCATCGTCGATGCTGCCGGCATGGACGTGATTCTCGTGGGCGACTCGGCCTCCAACGTGATGGCGGGCAATGTGACCACGCTGCCCATCACGCTCGACCAGATGATTTACCACGCCAAGGCCGTGATGCGTGCCACGCAGCGCGCGCTCGTGGTGTGCGACATGCCGTTCGGCACCTACCAGGTGAACGCGACGGAGGGCGTGGAGAACGCCGTTCGCATCATGAAGGAGAGCCACTGCGACGCGCTCAAGCTCGAGGGGGGTGTCGAAATCATCGAGACCGTGAGGAAAATCCTCGACGCGGGCATTCCCATCATGGGGCACCTGGGGCTCACGCCGCAGTCCATCAACAAGTTCGGCACCTACACGGTGCGCGCCCGCGAGGAGGGCGAGGCGCGCAAGCTCATCTCCGACGCGCACGCGCTGGAGGAGGCGGGCTGCTTTGCCATCGTGCTGGAGAAGATACCGGCGAAGCTCGCGGCGCAGGTGGCCGCCGAGCTGACCATACCCATCATCGGCATCGGGGCGGGCAGCGCGTGCGACGGACAGGTGCTCGTGGTGAGCGACATGCTTGGCATGACGAAGGGATTTACGCCGAAGTTCCTCCGCCGCTACGCGGACCTCTCGACGGTGATGACCGACGCCATCGGCCATTATGTCGAGGACGTGAAGAACTGCGACTTCCCCAACGAAAGCGAGCAGTACTGACGGGTGGATGCCGGGGCGCGCGCGGATGCCGGGCAGACTCGCCGCGGGACGCGGAGCGGTTTTCCTCCATTGATGCCCGCTGCGCGATTTTGCCTGAAATTTCGTTTTTCTCCACCGATTTTGGCGCAGAACGGCATTTTTTCGTGCCGTTCTGCGTTTTTGCTGAAAAAAGTCGTAAAACGGGCTAAATTTTGCATCGGAAAATTTGGAGGTGCGCAGGATTTGTTCTATATTTGTAGGGTCGAAAATAAAGGAACGCAAGGTGTTGCGGGAGGGGGGACGAGATGTTGTGTTTGGCAGCGTACGATGCGGAACATTTGCTTGGACAACCAAAGTCAATAACTGGCAGACCTTTAGAGGAGACGGAGAGAATAATTTTCAAAATTTTTAGTTTTTAAGAATTTTTGCAATGAGCAAAATTTGGATCAAGACCAACCGCCAGCGGTTGGCAGCCTTGAAAAAAGAGGCTTATGTCACGAGAGTCGTGTCTTTCACGTCCGTCAAGAAGGACGCGCTGCTGGAAGCGGCCGCACGCAACAGCGGCATTAAGAAGGGAGTCATCTACAGCGCGATGGACGCCGTGATGAACGAGTTCATGAACTTTTTGGTGAACGGCCATCCCGTGCAGTTGCCGGAACTCGGCACGTTCCGCTTTTCCGTGAAGGCAAGGGTGGCTGACAGTGTCGAGGAGATTTCGGCCGACAAGGTGTACCGCCGCAAGGTGGTGTTCACGCCGTCGAAGCACCTGAAGCAGCAGCTCGGCAACACGGAGCTGATTGGACTTGCAAAGGACATCACGACGTCGCTCGACGACAAGGAAACCGAGAATTCGGGGAGTTAGTATGGATGCACTGAACTGACGGCCAGAAGGTCATGCGCGAGGGGCGGCGGCAAGCTGGATACGGCTTGCCGCCGCCCCTCGCGCGTCGTTGCCGCGCGGTGCGGGCGCAGACGTGCCGCGCGGAGGTGCGCAAAACTTAATAAAGCGAAAACGCTTACCCAACTCCGAAAAAAAATCCCTATCTTTGCCGCAGAGTTTTTTCTGTGTAGACGGTTGTTCTTGACACTTCCCGCTAATATTTTATATTGAACAGGTATGAATCTTTACGTTCGCTATTTTAACCATGAAACATTGGCAACGAATATTGACGAAATCGTTGCATTTCTTTCCACCATCCATGAAATAACGGTTGACGACGCGATGGTTGAACGCATCTTGCACTTTGTGGAATCAGAAAGCGTCTATCCTTTCCGTCTCAAGGTAAGCTACAGCAACTATGTGCTGTTTTTGAAGACAGAGGCCACAAACCTTGAGGAGTTCCGGCAGATGGAACGCCAGCACAAGCAGCAGGAGGCGGAGGGACGGCAGACGCTGGCCGACAAGAAGCGCAGCATTATGGAGCAGCTGAGCACGCGCAATCCGGGTTGGTACGATGCGTCGCTTACTTTCAAGCGCGTTGTGCAGAATCCTGTGACCGGCAAGTGCCAATATGTCGATACGCGCTTTCGGGTGCGCCTGCGTGCGGAAAGCCCCATGGATTGCTATGACCGTGTGGTGACACACTTGCAGAACCGCCAGGATGTGGATGCCCGAAGCCAATTCCCGTCAGCCAAGAATGCGAATTTTGAATATTCCTACCTCGGAATGGAACTGCCCGATGAGGCGAGCTGATGGTTGGGCGTTACGGCATGGGGGGCTTTCGACGATGAAACGGTTTCTTCTTCTGCTTGCTGTTGCCGCGACGGCGGCGTGCGCGCGTGCGCAGCGGCCTTTCGAAGGCTTTTTTTTCAACGATGAACTACGTGTGAAGGCGCAGCTCAACCTCTATGCAGACTCCATAGAGGTGCCGGGACTGGAGCTTGAACGCTGCTACGGTTATCTGCAAGGCGGAATCAATGGAATGTGGGTGGTGCTGAGCGTGAAGCGCGCGACGGACACCGAGGCATTGGTGCGCGCCGTGTCCGAGCGTGGAGGGGATGCGCAGAATATTGAGTTTCGGGTGAATTCCGATGGTGGTATCGACTGCCGACTGAGGGACGAAAACAACATCAAGGGTGTGAAGAACGGAAAGTACGTGCGCTTGCCGAAGCCGTTCGTCCTTCAGCGCATGGGAAAGTAGGATATGGTGGATGTGTCCGGCCTCCGCAACGACGAGGATGCTTTTTTGAATGATTTGAACGAGTCGCAGCGCGCGGCCGTCACTTATTGCGATGGCCCGTCGCTTGTCATTGCTGGCGCAGGGTCGGGGAAGACGCGCGTACTGACCTATAAGATTGCCTATTTGCTGCGCCATGGCTATAAACCGTGGAACATTCTCGCGCTGACATTCACCAACAAGGCCGCCAACGAGATGAAGGCGCGCATCGACGGGCTGCTTGGCGCGGGGTGCGCACGGAGATTGTGGATGGGAACTTTCCACTCCGTGTTCTTGCGCATTCTGCGCGCCGAGCACGAACGAATTGGCTTTACGTCGAACTTTACGATTTACGATGCGCAGGACAGTAAGAATTTACTGCGCGCCATGGTGAAGGAACTTTGTTTGGACGATAAACAGTATCGTCCTGCCGTGGTGCAGTGCCATGTATGTAACGCGAAGAACCAGCTTGTTGGCGCGGAGGAATACGTCTCCAATTCCGAGAACCTGATGGCGGATCGGCGGTCGGGGATTCCCGAACTGGGGAAGATTTTTCTTCGTTACGCGCAGCGTTGCCGCATGGCGAATGCGATGGATTTCGACGACATCCTGCTCTATACGTATCTGCTGTTCGACCGCCATCCCGACGTGCTGCAAAAGTATGCCGACCTCTTTCAGTATATATTGGTGGACGAGTATCAGGACACGAATTTTGCGCAGCACTGCATCGTGCGGCAGCTTGCACATGTCCATCGTCGCGTGTGCGTGGTGGGCGACGATGCGCAAAGCATTTATTCCTTTCGTGGAGCAAATATTGACAATATTCTCTCTTTTAATGAGTTATACAAGGAGGGGAAACTCTTTAAGCTGGAACAGAACTATCGCTCGACCCAAATGATAGTGGAGGCGGCCAATAGTGTTATTCTCAAAAATGGAAGACAAATCCATAAGCGTGTGGTGTCGAAGAACGAGTGTGGGGAACGGTTGCGTGTTTATGGGGCTTACTCCGATATTGACGAGGCGAACATTGTGGTCCAGCATATCCGCCAGCTTCATCGGCGCGAGGCTGTACCATATTCGGGCTTCGCCGTCCTGTATCGCACCAATGCGCAGAGCCGGGTACTGGAGGAGGTGTTGCGCAAATCCACCATTCCTTACCGTGTTTATGGCGGCCTGTCTTTTTTCCAGCGCAAAGAAGTGAAGGATGTGGTGGCTTATTTTCGCTTGGTGGTCAATCCGGACGACGAGGAAGCTTTCAAGCGTGTCATCAATTTTCCGAAGCGGGGTATCGGGGCGACCACCGTACAGCGTGTCGTTGATTGTGCCGCTGTGCAGAACAAGAGTTTATGGAGTGTGCTTTCGCATCCATTGGAGTGCGGTTTGAACCTGTCGCGGAGTACGGCGGAGAAGATGGCTGTCTTCCGCGAGATGATAGATGAAATGCACGACCGCCTTGCCCAAGTCAGTGCGGAAGAAGTGGGGGAGAGCATCGTGCGGAAAAGCGGGCTGTTGGCAGAAATCAACCAGGACAAGACCATCGAAGGACAGAGCCGTCGTGAGAATGTGATGGAATTGCTGAATGGCATGCATGATTTTTGCACGACGCGACGTGAGGAGGGTAACGAGGCTATCGGGCTGACGGACTATCTGTCGGAGATTTCGCTGCTTTCGGACAACGGTGATGCGGATGGCGAGGCCGACGAGCCCAAGGTGGCTTTAATGACGATTCATTCGGCGAAAGGTTTGGAATTCAATACGGTGTTTGTCGTCGGACTCGAAGAAAACCTCTTTCCTTGTCAGATGGCGGGAAGTTCCGTCCGGGAGATGGAGGAGGAGCGCCGGCTGTTCTACGTAGCCGTTACCCGTGCTGAGAAACACTGCGTTTTGACTTATGCCCGCAGCCGTTTGCGTTACGGTCGCATGGAGTTTGGAAATCCGAGTCGTTTCCTTTCAGAAGTCGACTCGCAGTACCTGGACTTTGGCGAATCGATGATGCAGCGGAGGGGTGCGCCTGCCGCAACCACGTCCAAAATGTCCCGCCTCCCGATGGCGCAGACAGCGTCTTCGCGCCCCGTGCAGGCTTCCTTCTCATCCTCTCCGCAGTTGGCGGGGACTTTGCGTAGGATTGAAATGACGCCAGAGTCCATAGCGGACATTGGCGAACATCCGTTGCATGAAGGAATGCGCATAGAACACGAACGGTTTGGGATGGGCGTAGTAAACGCTGTAAAGGGGAGCGGCGATAACGCAAGAGTGGTCGTTGCGTTTGAACATGCTGGAACAAAGCAACTCTTGCTGAAATACACACATTTCCGAATCGTGGAATGATAAATTTGGATTAAAAACAAACGGCTATGGATTCAGTCCCATCACCCTGCTATGTCGTTGATGAACAGCGGTTGCGTGATAACTTGCAAAAAATCAAAGGCGTGGCGGACGATGCTGGTGTGGAAATCATTCTCGCTTTCAAGGCATTCGCTTTGTGGAAGACGTTTCCAATCTTTCGTGAGTATATACGGTGTACGACCGCAAGTTCTCCTTACGAGGCGCGTCTCGCTTACGAAGAATTCGGAACGCGTGCGCACACGTATTCTCCCGCCTATGAACAGGAGACGTTTGCAGACATTCTTCGCTGCAGTAGTCATGTAACGTTCAATTCGTGGGGACAGTACAACCAATTCGGCGCATTTCGTGCACAAGCAGAGGATGTGTCTTGTGGGTTGCGGGTGAATCCAGAGTACTCTGAGATTAAAATCGACCTGTACAATCCATGTGCCATAGGAAGTCGGTTTGGTGTAACGGCGGATAACCTGCCCAGCCAACTTCCTCCGAACATTGAAGGCTTTCACGTCCACAACCATTGCGAAAGTACGGCCGAGGCGTTCAAACGGTCACTCGAGGTGTTCGAACGGCGCTTTGCCCACTGGCTTCCGCAGTTGAAGTGGATTAATTTTGGCGGTGGCCATCTCATGACGCGACAGGGTTATGATACGGAGTGTTTAGTGCGGACATTGCGAGCGTTTAGGCAGCGGCATCCGCACCTGCGGATTATTCTCGAGCCCGGTTCTGCGTTTCTTTGGCAGACGGGTACGCTGCTTTCCAAGGTGGTGGACATTGTGGAGAACAGGGGAGTGCGCACGGCCATCCTCAATGTCAGTTTCACTTGCCATATGCCGGACTGCTTGGAGATGCCTTATCTGCCAGAGGTGCGTGGTGCGAAGGCGCTTGATGCCGTGGATGTGCGCAATATGGAGCATACGTATCGATTGGGTGGAAACAGTTGCTTGAGTGGTGATTTCATGGGCTATTGGAGATTCAATCATGAGCTTCGCGTTGGTGAGGCAATCGTTTTTGAGGACATGATACACTACACCACGGTGAAGACGAATATGTTTAATGGGATTCAACATCCTGCGATTGGAATCCGTCGTGTGGATGGCGTGTTCCAATTGCTCCGTTCATTTACTTACGATGACTACAAAAGCCGTATGGATTAGGACTTTCGTACATGGTGTGTGAATGGATGTTGTATTTGGAGGAGACTTTGGCCGTTATGCGAGAATCAGTTATATTTGCAAAAATTTTGTAACTACGATTATATGAATGAAGGTACGCCGATAGTAAAAAGTATTATCAAAGGTATTCAAGATAAAAAAGGACACGACATTCGGGTGGTTGATTTGGAAGGCATCAATGATGCCATTTGCAAGTACTTGGTTGTTTGTGAGGGAAATAGCCCCAGTCAAGTTGCGGCAATTTATGAATCGGTTCGTGAAACAGCACTGAAAAACGATGCGCAAAAGCCTGTGGCGGTGGACGGACTGCGCAATAGCTTGTGGGTAGCCATGGATTACAGTGACGTGGTTGTCCACATTTTTGTATCCGATGTGCGTACTTTTTATGATATAGACCATCTTTGGGACGATGCAGAGGCATGGGATGTTCCTAATTTTGAATAGCATCTTATGACGTAGTGTTTATGGGCAATAATCAGAATTCAATGCAGAACAGAGGGCAGCGCAACCAAGCCAATGGCGATGCGCCGCGCTCTCCACGCTTCAATTTCGGCTGGCTATATGTGCTGTTGATTGCGGGCCTGTTGTTCTTGATTTTCAATCGCGACGACAAGTCGGAGGGGAATGGCCGCACCATCACCTATACGGCATTTCAGGAGTGTGTTGATAGTGGCTTTGTTCAAAGTGTCGTGGCCGACAGAAAAGATATGGTGGCGGAAGTGAAAGTGAACACTTCCGGTGAGAAGCATATTTTTGGCAACGTTGGCAAGATGGGAAAGTCGAAGCGTTTCGTTAAGGTCGAAATAGGTTCTCTCGAACAATTCGAGGACTTCCTAAACAAGCGCAAGGAGCAGGGACGATTCAAGGGAACACTGCAATTCAAACAGGATGACAGCCTATTCCTTAATCTCCTTTGGCAGGTTCTTCCTTTTGTCTTCTTCATAGCGTTGTGGATATTTATAATGCGACGGATGAGTGGTGGCGTTGGCGGCATGGGCGGAGTTTTCTCTGTAGGGAAGTCGAAGGCGAAGCTTTTTGAAAAAGATGCCAAGGATCAGCTGCGGGTGACTTTTAAGGATGTTGCAGGACAGGCGAGTGCAAAACAGGAAGTTCAGGAAATCGTCGACTTCTTGAAGCAACCCGAAAAATACACGGCTCTGGGTGGTAAGATTCCTAAGGGTGCGCTTCTCGTCGGCCCTCCGGGAACAGGTAAGACGCTGCTTGCCAAGGCTGTGGCGGGAGAAGCTGATGTCCCTTTCTTTTCAATGTCTGGATCTGATTTCGTGGAAATGTTTGTCGGGGTTGGTGCTTCGCGTGTGCGCGACCTCTTTCAACAGGCAAAAGAAAAAGCTCCATGCATCATCTTTATTGATGAAATTGATGCGATTGGGCGTGCGCGCAGTAAAAGTGTGAATATGGGGTCGAACGATGAACGTGAGAGTACGCTCAACCAACTTTTGACAGAGATGGATGGTTTTGGTACGAATAGCGGTGTCATTATTTTGGCTGCGACGAATCGTGCTGACATCCTCGATAAGGCTCTCTTGCGTGCGGGTCGTTTTGACCGTCAAATACATGTGGATTTGCCCGACCTTAATGAACGAAAAGAGATTTTTAACGTCCATCTTCGTCCGATTAAAATTGACGAAACTGTGGATGTGGACATCTTGGCGCGGCAAACACCAGGCTTTTCGGGAGCAGACATTGCGAATGTTTGTAACGAAGCCGCGCTCATCGCAGCACGCCGTAATAGCGAATGGGTGGACAAACAATGTTTTCTCGATGCGGTGGACAGAATCATTGGGGGGTTGGAGAAGAAAACCAAAGTAATGACGTCTGCGGAAAAACGTGCGATAGCCATACACGAGGCGGGACATGCTACAATTTCGTGGTTCTTGCAATACGCCAACCCGCTCGTAAAAGTCACCATCGTGCCACGTGGCCGCGCTCTTGGTGCGGCTTGGTATATGCCGGAAGAGCGGCAAATCACGACTAAAGAAGAGTTACTCGATGAAATTTGTGCAACGCTTGGAGGACGTGCGGCCGAGGATATTTGCCTTGGACGCATCTCGACGGGTGCGATGAACGATCTTGAGACTGTCACCAAAAGGGCTTATGGCATGATAGCGTATGCAGGTATGGGTGAAACGCTTCCGAACTTATGCTATTACAACAATGAGGACTATTCTTTCAACAAGCCGTATAGTGAACACACTGCGCAACTCATCGATGAAGAAGTGAAGCAACTGATTGCTACGGAGTATAAAAGAGCCAAGCAACTGTTGTCTGAACATAAAGATGGACACGCAAAGTTGGCGCAGCTTTTGATAGAGCGAGAGGTTATCTTCGCTGAAGATGTGGAGAAGATTTTTGGCAAACGCCCGTGGCAATCTCGAACCGACGAAATATTATCGCTGAATAAACAGCAGGCAAACAATATGCCGGCGACAGATGTCAATAATTCTTCGCCGACACGGGATGCACAGGATATCCAAGATGCGAACGCCGACATTATTCGGCAAAAGGCTATTGATGCTGTGGTTGAAAAGGCCAAACGTAAAGCCAATAAAGCCGATGCATCCGATAAAGGGCGGGAGACTACAGAATAAAAACAAATTCACCACAGGACAGTTCTCTTTCCATGAAATCAAACCTTCTCTTGCGCTCTCTTACAGGAGTGGTATTCGTTGGCATGTTGGTGGGGTGCATAGTGTTTCATCCCATTACGTTTGTCGTGCTCTTTACGATTATTACGGGGATGACCACATGGGAGTTTTGCTCTGTACTCAACAAGAATGCGGACTTGCAAACGAACAGGTTGATAACGTCTGTTACTTCGGTCTGTTTTTTCTTGGCTGTACTTGGCTATAACCTAAACATCATGGGAGCAGGGATTTTTGTCCCATATTTGATTTTGCTCATCTATTTGTTGGTTTCCGAACTGTATTTTGATAGGAAAAACTCCATCCAAAATTGGGCTTTCTCATTCATGTCCCAATTGTACATAGCACTTCCTTTCGCTTTGCTCAACACGCTTTCGTTCTTGGTGAAGCCATCGGAAATGAATCCCCTCCCAATGCCTACCATTGTATACACCTGGATTTTTACGCTTTCCATCTTTATATTCTTGTGGGCGAATGATACGGGGGCGTATTGCATTGGAAGTTTGCTGGGAAAGCATCGCTTGTTTCCACGTATTTCCCCTAAAAAATCATGGGAGGGAACGATTGGCGGTGCTGTGGTTGCTATTGCAGTTTCCCAAATCATTGCTTCTGTCAGTCAGGACTTCAATGCTAATCATTCCGTATCCAATCGCTTGCTATGGGCTGGGCTGGCTTGTGTAGTGGTGTTGTTTGGTACTTGGGGCGACTTGGTGGAGTCGCTGTTGAAGCGGAAGTTGGGTATCAAAGACTCAAGCAACCTTTTACCAGGCCACGGTGGATTGCTCGACCGATTCGATTCCTCATTGCTTGCAATACCTGCATCTGTTGTTTATATCTATGTTGTGAGCAGTGGAGACTTCAATCGGTTGATAGAATGTTTAACCTTTAATACCTGAATGCCATGAAAGAGTTCAATTCCTTGATTGTGATTTTTCTTTCTTTTTTATGCTTTACTTTGGCTCGGGCAGACGAAACTTATACCAAAGTAACGTCTCAGAGCCAAATTGAAGATGGCGGAACATACATTATTGTGTGTGATAATGCGACTGATTGTTTTGCCATGGGCGACTATAATCAAAACGGAAGTAATTGGAACTCACTTCCTGTAATAATTAGTAATAATACGATAACGATTTCATCGGTTTCAACAAGCAAACCTACGGAAATTACGCTGGAAAGTAGTAGTAGTGCTTATAGCTTGAAATGTATGGATGGTTATCTATATAAGAAGAAAACCAATGGAAATGATTTGTCCTGGGCAGCGAAAAAAACCGAAAACTATTTGTGGACGATAACCATAGGTGAAGAGACGACCGTCATAAAGAATAAAGGGAAGACGAATTATTCTATTTTCTACAATGCGAATAATGAACGTTTTTCCTGTTATACTGGTTCACAATCACCTATAAGTCTTTATGCGAAACAAATGTCAAGCAAGATAAATCCTTCATTATCCTTTCCTGACACTCGATACACCACAAAGGTCGGTAGCACTTTTTCTACGCCAGAGCTGAATAATCCGTATAATGTAGAGGTGAGCTATGAGAGCTCAAATCCAGAAGTGGCAGAAGTGAATGCCATTACTGGGAATATCACGGTGCTGTCGGAAGGCGAGACTGTAATTAAAGCCGTGTCGGTTGAAACGGCAGAATATTCTTACGGAGAAGCGACTTACACATTGAGCGTCCACCCCAACAATGGCAAGATTCTTTTTTATGAATCATTCAACAAAGCAATGAATCAAGGGGGTAATGATGGCGAATGGAGCGGAACATTAGGCGGAAATAGCATTGAAACTGAAACAAATGTAACGGACAATGAGGGGTGGACAGCTAAGGACAAACTTGCTTTCCCTGGTAAGCAGTGTGTATATGTCGGTAACAGTTTTTATCCAGGAAGTCTTTCCTCACCCAATATCGTATTTGAGCCGAACACCACATATCGGTTGACTTTCAAAGCTGCGGGATGGGATGCCCAAAACGATGGAACAACCTTGAATCTTGCGTCAAAATCGACAAAAATAACAATGTCTCCAGTGTCGTTCACCTTGGCGAAAGGACAATGGACGGAATACACCGCAATGATTTCCAGTCAAGGGGCAACCACTCAAATCACTTTTGCGAATCCAGACGGACGTTTTTTTTTAGATGAAGTCAGGATTGAAGCAGTCAGTGAGCAGATTCCTGTGAAATCTTCCACTGGATATGCCACTTATGTCACGAAGAACAATGTGGCTTTTACTGATGCTGTAAAGGCTTATATTGTGACTGCTGCCAACAATGTGCAGATTACTTTGCAACAGGTTGACGATGTCCCAGCAGGAACTCCAATTATTGTATATGCAGAACAAGGTATTGGAACTTATGATTTGAATCTTCTATCCGTGTCATCGACAGATGTGGCTTCTAATCTGTTGCGGACATCGTATGGGAACATTGTGGGTAATGGTAGTACCATTTACGCTATGGCAAACTTGGATGGCGTAGGTTTTTATGTGGTCAAGGAGGGTGTGAGGATTCCCACAGGCTATTGTTATTTGTTGATAGGGGCAGAGGGCTTGGTGAAAAATTTTGTTCCGTTTGTCTTTTCTCAGAAGGACGCGAACTTTATCCAATCAAAGGGAAGTGTCCAAGGGGCTGCTGACGACGATTCTTTTTATACACTCCAAGGTGTGCGTGTTGCTCGTCCGACGGATGGCATCTATATTCACAGAGGCAAGAAGTTCTTGGTAAAATAGTGCCGGTTATGAACAATAAAAAAGAATATTTGGCTCCGCATACGAGTTCTCAGGAATTTACGCCTACGACACTTTTGATGACCTCTACGACGATGAGCGTTGATTCGTCAAGAGAGATTACGGATGAGTCCCAAATATTGGGCAAACGCCGTGGACACACTCTGTTTGACGAACCCTCCACTACCGAGGAAGGCGACGGCACGACCAATCCTTGGTTGTGGTGATGGCATATACAACATATAGGCTGTATAAGGGTCTTATTACGTAAGGCTCTTATACAGCACTTATAAAACTCAGAAAATCGGCAACGACAAAAGTACTTCCTCCCACAAAGATGAAGTCCGAAGTGCTTGCGTCGCATTTTGCCGCTTTATAGGCTGTGGAAACCGATGGGTAGGATGTCCCTTGCAAGTGATGGCTCATAGCCAAGTCTTTTAGCTGAAAATGTGGAAGCGCACGTTTGACCGATGCTTGGCAAAAGTAATAAACGGCATCGGATGGAAGGAGAGACAAAACGCCATTGATGTCCTTGTCATTGACCATTCCCATCACGATGCGTAATGTGTGGCATGATTGCATCCTCAACTGCTTGGATATGTATTCAAAGCCGCCAATGTTGTGTCCCGTGTCGCAGTAGGTGCGGGGGGAGTCGGCCACGTGCTGCCAACGCCCCATCAGTCCTGTGTTGGAGCAAATCTTATGAAAACCCTGTTGAATGGCTTTCTGTGTAATGTTTGGAAATGCTTCTTTTAGAAATGGTATGCAGCGAAGGATTGTGTTGGTGTTCTTGATTTGGTAGAATCCTCCCATTTCACTCTGGATTGTACCATAGGAACGGGTTTGATAGGCAATGTCGCCGTTAGTCTTGAATTCATGGGAGGCGATTTCTTGGGATTCTTCTGCAAAGAATAAAGGCGCGCCAACCTCGTTGGCTTTGTCCTGAAAAACTTTTTTTGTTTCAGGTGTCGTCTCGCCAATCACAACGGGGACACGGGGCTTCATAATTCCAGCTTTTTCCGCTGCAATTTCAGAGAGTGTATCTCCTAAGAATTGAACATGGTCGAAACTGATATTGGTGATGATGGATAGGCGGGGCGTGACGATGTTGGTGCAATCCAATCGTCCGCCAAGACCTACTTCTACCACGGCGACATCCACTTTCTCCTCTGCAAAATACTTAAAAGCCAACGCTGTGGTTACTTCAAAGAAAGACGGATGTAAAGGCTCAAAAAAAGAATGGTGGGTTTCGATGAATGCGATGACTGCTTCTTCGCTGATTTTTTGTCCGTTGACTCTGATTCTTTCTCTGAAATCCAATAGATGGGGCGATGTGTAAAGTCCCACTTTGTAGCCCGCCTCTTGTAAGATTGATGCGATGGTGTGTGAACATGACCCCTTTCCATTTGTACCTGCAATATGTATGGTTTGGAAATACTGGTGGGGATGTCCGAAATGCTCATCCAATGCAAGGGTGTTGGATAGCCCTTCTTTGTAAGCCCCTTGTCCGACATTTTGAAACAAGGGTGTCCTATTGTAAAGATAATCGACAGCCTCCAAATAAGTCATCATGGTAGTTTTGGAATAGTCCATGTGAACAAAAGAGGGCTTTCTTGCATTTACCAGAAAACCCTCTTTCGCTCATCATGGCCGTTATTCAAAATATGAACGGAATTTGTTGAATATTTTCTTCTTGATGGATTCGGCCGGTTTGAAGTGATCATTCTCTTGTATGTTCTGCATCATTCCGGCTTCTTCTTGAGTGAGAGTTTCAGGAATGTAAACACTGATGTTGATGACTTCGTCGCCGCGTTTCCCGCGATTGTAGCCTTGGACTTCAGGAACACCTTTCCCTCTTAAACGGAGAACCGTTCCGGGCTGTGTCCCAGGTGCGATGTTTATTTTCGCTTTCCCGTCAATGGTGGGAACTTCTATAGAGCCTCCAAGCGCAGCCATCGGGATTGAAAGTAGTAGGTTGTAAATAAGGTCATTTCCGTCGCGGATGAATGTGTCATTGGCTTTTTCACCGATGACTATCTGTAAATCGCCCGCGACCCCATTGTGCCGTCCAGCTCCTCCTTTTCCCTCAAGCGTTAGCACCATTCCGTCAGCCAATCCTGCCGGAAATTTCACTTCGGCGATGGTTTCTCCCGGCTTAATGCCTTCTCCGTGGCATTCGTGGCATTTGTTTTTTATGGTTGTCCCCTCTCCATGACATTCCGGGCAGGTTGTTTGCGTTTGGACTAATCCAAACATACTTTGCTGGGTGCGAATGACGACACCACTGCCATGACAAGTGGGGCATGTCGTGACCGTCCCGTCCTCGCTGCCGCTGCCATGGCAATGCTCACACGTGACGTCATTCTTTATCTTGAATTTCTTGGTCGTGCCATTGACGATTTCTTGCAAGTCCAGCTCTACGCGCAGCCGCTGATCGCGTCCACGGAAAGTCGGCCTTTGGCGGCGTCCACTGTCGCCCCGAAAGCCGCCGAATCCTCCAAATCCCCCAAAACGTCCTCCAAAGATGTCCCCAAAAGCCGAGAAGATGTCGTCCATGTTCATTCCGCCGCCATTGAATCCTCCCGCACCACCAACACCCTCAGGCCCGAATTGGTCATACCGCTGGCGTTTTTGTGGGTCGTGGAGAACATCGTATGCCTCGGCCGCCTCCTTGAACTTTTCTTCAGCTTCTTTGTCTCCGGGGTTGCGGTCTGGATGATATTTGATGGCCAACTTTTTATAGGCTTTCTTTATATCATCTTCACTTGCGTTCTTATCGACACCAAGCACCTCGTAGTAGTCGCGCTTTGCCATTGCTGCCTGATTTATTGTGCTACTGCCACTTTTGAATGACGTATCACCTTGTCATTCAGTTTGTATCCAGCCTGAACGCAGTCGATGACTTTTCCTTTCATCTCGTCCGACGGGCTTGGCACCATGGCGATGGCTTCGTGGAAGTCAACGTCGAACGGCTGTCCAACGGCGTCAATCTTCTCCAACCCCTCTTTTTTGAGGATTGTCATGAATTTGTCGATAATGAGGATGATTCCGTCCTTAATGGCCGTCACGTCGTCCATCTTCTCGAGATTGTCGCTGGCGCGTTCGAAGTCGTCGATGATGGGCAAGATGGAAGAAATCACTTTCTCACCGCCATTCTTGATGAGCTCAGCTTTTTCCTTCATGATGCGCTTCCTGTAGTTGTCAAATTCGGCAACCTGCCGCAGATACTTGTCTTTGTACTCGGCGGCTTCTGCTTGGGCCTTCGTCAATTGGTCGTGTACGGATTCTTCTTCCGCACAAGGAACTTCCTCTTTTTCCGACTTTTCCGAATTTTCACTCGTTTCGTCGTTGCGTCCGAGGCTTTCGTCTTTCAGCGATTCCTCGTCAGTGCTATTTCTCTTGTTCATGGTTCTTTCCTTTTTTTGCTGATAATGTCAAAATCCATGCCAACACCGATGTCCGTGCCGACACGATGACAAGATGTCGGTGGCTCGGGCCGTTTAGAGCAGGTCTTCGACGGTGTGCGAGCCGGGGAGTGTGCGGCAGTTGTATTGAGACGCCATGATTTCCCCGTAAGCCCCGGCGCTGCGAATCGCAATGATGTCCCCCCGCTTCGTCAAAGGCAGTGTGACGCCTTTGTCGAACACGTCGGTAGATTCACATATAGGCCCGACCACGTCATACGTTGCCGTCTCGTGTGCGGTTTTGGGAGCATCGCACAGACGAACGTTCTGTGTGGCGGTGAGGTTCTCAATCCGGTGGTGCGCATGATAGAGCGCGGGGCGGATGAGGTCGGTGAATCCTGCATCCACAATGGCGAACTGCTTGAAAGTCCCCTGTTTAACATACAGGACTTTGGTAATCAGCGTTCCGCATTGCCCCACGACGGCGCGTCCGAGCTCAAAGTGCAGGGTCTGCCCCTTGCGGAGCTTCAGGAACTTGTGGTAGGTGTCGAAATACTTCTTGAAGTCGGGTATGGGGTTCTCGTTCGGACTGTTGTAGTCAATGCCGAGTCCTCCGCCCACATTGATGATTTCGATGGCGATGCCCTCTTTTTCCAACTTGTCTTGAATGTCGTTGATGCGTTGAGAGAGGGCTGCAAAGTCGTCCATTTCCAGTATCTGGCTTCCAATGTGGAAGTGGAGGCCGCGGAAACAAACATGGGTCAAATGTTTGGACAGCTCGATGAACTTGTCCATGTCTTCCATGGCAATGCCGAACTTGTTTTCCGCCAGCCCCGTGGTGATGCTGGCGTGGGTGTGCGCTCCGACGTTGGGGTTGATGCGGAAGCACACATTGGCCACCTTGTCCTTTTGCGACGCCAGTTCGTTGATGACCTCCAGCTCGGGTATGCTTTCCACGTTAAAACACAGAATGCCGCTGTCAAGCCCGAGGCTGATTTCCCAGTCGCTTTTCCCGACGCCGGCAAAAACAATCCTGTCGGCAGGGAAGCCGGCGCGGAGGGCGGCTTCTATTTCTCCGCCGCTCACGCAGTCGATGCCCAAACCCGCCTGCTGGATGATTTTCAGTATGACGGGATTGGCATTGGCTTTCACAGCATAGTGGACGACGAAGTTCTCGTGTTTCCTGACCTCTTCGTTGATGGCGGAGAGGGTGTCCCGCAACAGCTCGGTGTCGTATAGGTAGAAGGGCGTTCGTCGTGCCGAGAGCTTTTCGGTGTTCATTTCTGCCATTTGTGTCGTGCTTTCCTAAGCGTTGGCGCTGGTCGCCTCGCGCTTATTTGTTAAACAAGTTGTCGGATAGGGCCTGCAATGCGCGCTTCTTGTCCTTGGCGGCGATGAGGAACGAAATGTTGTGGTTGCTTCCGCCGTACGAAATCATCCTGACGGGAATGTCCTTCATCGCAGTGGCCGCTTCCGACTCGAATCCGACATTCTGCCAGTCCAGGTCGCCTACGACGCAGATGATGCACATGTCGTTGTCAATCTTGACCGTCCCGAACTTCTTCAGCTCGTTCACAATCTGGCTCAGGTTCGTCGCGTTGTCTATGGACACGGAAACGCCCACTTCCGACGTGCACACCATGTCGATGCTGGTCTTGTAGCTTTCGAATATCTCGAAAACCTTGCGCAAGAACCCATAGGCGAGCAACATGCGGCTGGATGTGATGTTGATGGCTGTGATGTTGTCCTTGGCGGCGATGGCTTTGATTTTCTTGCGCTCCGTCTCGTTGCTGATGACGGTGCCCGGCGCGGTGGGGTCCATGGTGTTGAGCAGCTTCACGGGAATTCCGGCGAATTTGGCGGGCTGTACGCAGGTGGGGTGAAGAATCTTCGCGCCGAAGTAAGCCAGCTCGGCCGCCTCCTCGAAATGCAGATGCCCGACGGGCGACGTCTTGTCCACGAAGCGCGGGTCGTTGTTGTGCATTCCGTCGATGTCCGTCCATATCTGGATTTCGCTCGCGCCGATGGCCGCGCCGATGAGCGACGCCGTGTAGTCCGACCCGCCCCGCTGCAGGTTGTCGATTTCGCCGTAGGCATTCCGGCAGACGAAGCCCTGTGTGATGTAGATGCTTTTGCCGGGATGCTCGTCCAGCTGCACCTTCAGCTTCTCGCGGATGTACTCGAGGTCGGGCTCGGCGTTCTTGTCGGTGCGCATGAACTCCAGCGCGGGAATCAGGCAGGCGTCAGCGCCCTGCTCCAGCAGGTAGTTCGCCACCATGTTCGTCGAGAGTATTTCCCCCTGGCCCACGATGATCTTCTCCTCGAACATCGTGAAGATGCCCTTGGTGAAGGAGCGCAGGTAGTCGAACTCTTCCTTGATGAAGTCGAGCGTCTTCCGCTTGTATTCCTCCGTGGCGTAGAGCTCGTCCACATGCTTCTTGTAGTCGCTCTCCAGCGTGTTGATTGTCTCGTTCGCCCCCTCGGGGTTCTTTTTATAGAGGTAGTCTGATATTTCAATCAGCGTGTTCGTCGTCCCCGACATGGCAGAAAGGACTACAATCTTCTGGTCTCCGCCAGTGATGAGTCTCACCACGTCTTTCATGCGTTGCGGCGTGCCGACAGATGTCCCGCCGAATTTCAGTACTTTCATGGGTGTTCTTGCTGTTTATGATGGTAATTACTGGTCGCCCTCCGCCCCGTCCGCGTCTTCGGGGGCGTCGGTCTCCGCTTGTTCTTCCTCCTCCTCGCCGTTGAGCCCGTTTTCCGCGTCGTCCGTGTCGCCGCCGTGCGTGAGCTCCGCAAGCCGGTGGTCCTTGCACTGGAAGACCCTGCCGGGGAACATGTCCGGCAGGTGGAGGTTGTGCGTGATCATCATCACCGTGGTCCCTTTCTCGCAGATCTTGTGCAAGAGTTCCGTGATGTTCCTGCTGGTCTCCGCGTCGAGGTTGCCCGTCGGCTCGTCCGCCAAAATCAGTTCCGGGTCGTTCAGTATCGCGCGGGCAATGGCGATGCGCTGCTGCTCGCCGCCCGACAGCTCGCTGGGGAACTTGTAGCCCTTTGTCCCCATGCCCACGAGGGAGAGCACGTCGGCGATGCGTTCCTTGATCTCAATCTTGTTCTTCCATCCCGTGGCGTGCAGGACGAAACGCAGGTTCGCCTCCACCGTGCGGTCGGTCAGCAGCTGGAAGTCCTGGAAGATGATTCCGAGCTTCCTCCGGAGCCGCGGCAGGTGCGCTTGGCGCAGCCTGGTGAGGTCAAAGCCCAGCACGTTGGCGCGCCCCTCCCGCAGGGGAAGCTCGCCGTAGATGGTCTTGAACAGCGAGCTTTTTCCCGAGCCGACCTTGCCGATGACATAGACGAACTCGCCGCTGCCGACGCTGAACGACACGTCGCTCAGCACCTCTTGCGCTTCCTGGCAGATGTTTACGGACGAATAGTCGATGAGCATAGTGCGGTGGGGTGTTTAGTGCTTGCGCCAAGTGGGGTCGTGCCGCTGCCGCAGCTCCTTCGCCACGTCCTCGATCGACAGCCCCTTCGACGTGAGGAGGACGATGAGGTGGTACAGCATGTCCGACGCCTCGTAGACCATCCGCTCGTCGTTGTTCGCGACGGCCTCGATGACCGTCTCCAGCGCCTCTTCCCCCACTTTCTGCGCCATGCGGTGGCAGCCGTCCCTGAAAAGGCTCGTCGTGTACGACCCCTCGGGCATCTCGGCGTGCCGCTTCTCGATGAAGCGCTGGAGCTCCGTGAGGAAGAGGACGGGGTTCTCGTTCTTCTCGTTCCAGCACGTGTCCGCGCCCGTGTGGCAGACGGGCCCGTCGGGAACCACCTTGACGAGCAGCGTGTCGCGGTCGCAGTCGTTCTCCATCGACACCACGTTCAGGTAGTTGCCGCTCGTCTCGCCCTTCGTCCACAGCCGGTTTCTCGTGCGGCTGAAAAACGTCACCTTGCCCGTGCGCGCCGTCTGCTCGTAGGCCGCCTCGTCCATGAAGCCAAGCATCAGCACCCTCAGCGTCCTCGCGTCCTGTATGACGGCGGGCACCAGGCCGTTCATCTTCTCAAAGTCTATCGTCATAATCTTACGTTTATTCCTTCGTCGTTAAGGTATTGCTTCAGTTCCGGAATGGGTATCTCCCCGAAGTGGAACACCGACGCGGCCAGCGCGGCGTCGCTGCGCCCGTCGACGAACGTGTCGCGGAAGTGCTCCCTCGTCCCCGCGCCGCCCGAGGCAATCACGGGCACCGTCAGCGTGTCGGACAGGCGGCGCAGCGCGCCGTTGGCGTAGCCGTGCTTCACGCCGTCGTGGTTCATGCTGGTGAACAGTATCTCGCCCGCGCCCCGCTCGTTCGCCTCCTTGGCCCAGCCGAACAGGTCGCGCCCCGTCGGCACGCGCCCGCCGTTCAGGTAGCATTCCCACGCGCCGTCCGCCTCCTTCGCGTCAATCGCCACCACGCACACTTGCGAGCCGAAGTGCCGCGCGATTTCGTCGATGAGGCCGGGGCGGCGCAGCGCCGCCGAGTTCACGCTCACCTTGTCGGCCCCGGCGTTCAGCATCCGCTCCACGTCGGCAAGCTCGTTGATGCCGCCGCCGACGGTGAACGGGATGTTGATCTCTCGCGCGATGCGCTCCACCAGCTCGGTGAATGTCTTCCGCCCCTCGAAGCTCGCCGTGATGTCCAGGTACACCAGCTCGTCGGCGCCCTGGCGGCTGTACGCCTTGCCCAGCGCCACGGGGTCGCCCGCCTGGCGCAGGCTCACGAAGTTCGTGCCCTTCACGGTCTGCCCGTTCTTGATGTCGAGGCAGGGTATGATGCGTTTTGCTAACAAAATTCCTCCAGGTCTTTAAGCGTGATGCGCTGCTCGTAAAATGCTTTTCCGAAGACGACCGCCGGTATCCCGGCCGCGTCGAGCCGGCGGATGTCGTCCACCCGGCCCACCCCCCCGCTCGCGATGAGGTGGAGACGGGGGCACGCCGCCATGATGCCGCGGTAGAGCTCCACCGACGGGCCCTGCAGCATCCCGTCGCGCGCGATGTCCGTGCAGAGCACCTGCCCGAAGCCCTCCGCCTCGTACCGCCGTATGAAGGGCAGCAGTTCCTCCCGCCCCTCTTCCTTCCAGCCGTTGATGCTGACGCGCCCGTCCCTTGCGTCCGCGCCGATGATGAAGCGGCCCGTGCCGTGCCGCGCGCCCCAGGCCAGCAGCGTGCCGGGGGCGGTGACGGCCAGCGAGCCCACCGTCACCATGGCCGCGCCGGCGTCGAAGGCCGTGGCCAGGTCGGCGTCGCTCTTGATGCCGCCGCCGAAGTCGACGACCAGCCCCGTGTGCGCGGCGATGCGCTCCACGGTGGCGGCGTTCACCACGTGCTGCGAGCGCGCGCCGTCCAGGTCCACCACGTGCAGCCTCCGCACGCCGTGGTCCTCGAAGGCCTTCGCGACGTCCAGCGGGTCGCGGTCGTAGGTCTGCTGCCGCGCGTAGTCGCCCTGCGTGAGGCGCACGCACTTTCCGCCGATAATGTCGATGGCAGGAATAATCTCAATCATAGCGCGGGACTCAGGAAGTTGCCGAGGATTTGCTCGCCCACGGCCCCGCTCTTCTCGGGGTGGAACTGCGTGGCGAAGAAGTTGTCTCTTTGCAGGGCGGAGGCGTAGGGCGCGATGTAGTCGGTCGTGGCTATCGCGTCCGCGCAGGGCGGCACGCAGAAGCTGTGCACGAAATACACGTAGGGCGCGCTGCCCAGCCCCCGCAGCAGGGGCGACACGACGCCGCCGCGCCCGCACGGGACGATGGTGTTCCAGCCCATCTGCGGCACCTTGAACGCCGCTCCTCCGCCCTCCGCGCCGGCCCTCCGCGCGGCCGGCAGCCGGCGGAAGCCCACCACCTCCGCGTCGAAGATGCCGAGGCAGTCCGTGTCGCCCTCCTCCGAGTGGCGGCACATCAGCTGCATGCCGATGCAGATGCCGAGCACGGGCTGCCGCAGCGAGCGGATGGCCTTGTCCAGGCCGCGCGCGCGCAGGTAGGCCATGGTGGAGCTTGCCTCGCCCTGGCCCGGGAAAATCACGCGGTCGGCGCGCGCCAGCCGCTCCGGGCTGTCGGTCACCTCCGGCTCCAGCCCCATTCTCCGCACGGCGTTCACCACCGAGCGGATGTTCCCCGCGTTGTATTTCACGATTGCAACGTCCATGCCGCGCTGTCTTTCATTGTGAAATGCAAAGTTACGGCTTTTCCGCCAAAACGCCAAATCCGCGCCGCCGCCCCGCGCGCCGCCGCGCGTCCCTCGCGGGCAAGCCGCGCGCCCCCTATATATATAAGGTGTAGGCCGCGCGCGTGTGCGGGGCGCGTCCCGTGCGGGCGCGGCGCGCCCAAAGTTTCCCTGCGGTGCGCCCAAAGCCTGGCGGCGGCGCACGGGAAAAATATTTCCAAGTACTTGGAAATATTTTTTTAAGTACTTGGAAATATTTTTCCAAGTACTTGGAAATTCTGCGGCGGCGCACTGCGGCGAAAATCACGGTGCGCCGCGGGAAAACTTTGGGTGCGCCGCCTCCAAAGTTCCAGTGTGCCGCCGCAAGACTTCCAGCGCGCCGTGGCGGAACTTTGGGCGCGCGCCCGCCGCCCGCCGCCCGCCGCCGGCGGCGCGGGGGAGGGCGGGAGGGGGCGCGGGGCGTGGCGCGGCGGAAAAAGCGGGCGGCGGGCGGGGTAAATGCGGCTTGGGCTTGTGGCGTTGCCATTTTTCTTGTATATTTGTGGCGTGAATGTACTTTAACCATAGACAGGTAGCAATACGAACGCATGAAAAGGGACGACGAAATCTTTTCGCTCATCGAAAAGGAACACCAGAGACAGGTGAAGGGCATGGAGCTCATCGCGAGTGAGAACTACGTGAGCGACGAAGTGATGGAGGCGCAAGGCTCGTGCCTGACCAACAAATACGCGGAGGGATACCCGGGCAGGCGCTACTACGGCGGCTGCGAGGTCGTGGACCAGACGGAGACGATTGCCATCGAGCGCGTGAAGAGGCTGTTCGGCGCGGAGTACGCGAACGTGCAGCCGCACTCCGGCGCGCAGGCCAACGCCGCCGTCCTGCTGACGGTGCTGAAGCCCGGCGACACGTTCATGGGGCTGAACCTCGACCACGGCGGCCACCTCTCGCACGGCAGCCGCGTGAACACGTCGGGCATCCTCTACCGCCCCGTGGGCTACAACCTGGACCGGGAGACGTGCCGCGTGGACTACGACGAGATGGAGCGGCTGGCGCTGGAGTGCCGCCCGAAGCTCATCATCGGGGGCGGCTCGGCCTACAGCCGCGAATGGGACTACGCGCGGATGCGCAGGATTGCCGACGAGGTGGGCGCGCTGCTGATGATTGACATGGCGCATCCGGCGGGGCTGATTGCCGCCGGGCTGCTCGACAATCCGCTGAGGCACGCCCATGTCGTGACATCGACGACGCACAAGACGCTGCGCGGCCCGCGCGGCGGCGTCATACTCCTGGGCAAGGACTTCGACAACCCGTGGGGGCTGACGACGCCCAAGGGCGAGGTGAAGAAGATGTCGGCGCTGCTGAACTCCGCAGTGTTCCCCGGCCAGCAGGGCGGCCCGCTGGAGCACGTGATAGCCGCCAAGGCCGTGGCCTTCGGCGAGGCGCTGCAGCCCGAGTTCGCGGAATACCAGAGGCAGGTGAAGAAGAACGCCGCCACGCTGGCGCAGGCGCTCGTCGAGCGCGGGTTCTTCATTTGCTCGGGAGGCACCGACAACCACTCCATGCTGGTGGACCTGCGCACGAAGTATCCCGACCTGACGGGAAAGGTTGCCGAGCGCGCGCTCGTGGCCGCGGACATCACGGCCAACAAGAACATGGTGCCGTTCGACAGCCGCTCCGCCTTCCAGACCAGCGGCATCCGCCTCGGCACGCCGGCCATCACGACGCGCGGCGCGAGGGAGGACATGATGCTGCTGATTGCGGAGCTGATCGAGACGGTGCTCAACGACCCGGAGAACGACAGGGTCATCGCCGCCGTCCGCGAGAAGGTGAACGCCACGATGAAGGACTATCCGATTTTCGCATGGTAGGCAGGCCGTGTTTGCTGGGAAAAAGTCTGGATGAACTGCAGGGCGTGGCTACCGAGATGGGGTTGCCACGCTTTGCTGCTAAGCAGATGGCGCAGTGGCTCTACCGGAAGAACGTGGCCGCCATCGACGAGATGACGAACCTGCCGAAGCCGGCGCGCGAACGGCTGTCCGCCGCCTACGATCTGGGCGCGTCCGCGCCCGTGGAGACGCTGCGCGGCGCGGACGGCACGGAGAAGTACCTGTTCCCCACGCGCGGCGGCCAGTTCGTGGAGGCCGTCTACATCCCCGACAAAGAGCGCGCCACGCTGTGCGTCTCGACGCAAGTGGGCTGCAAGATGGGCTGCCTGTTTTGTCAGACGGGCAAGCAGGGCTTCCACGGCAACCTTTCCGTGGCGGACATCTTGGCGCAGGTTTCGTGGGCGGCGCGGGAGCGCGGACTCACCAACCTGGTGTTCATGGGGCAGGGCGAGCCGTTCGACAACCTCGAGAACGTGATGCGCGCGCTCCGCATCCTGACGGCGGACGAGGGGTTCGCGTGGAGTCCGCGCCGCATCACCGTCTCCACCGTGGGGCTGCGGAAGAACCTCCGCCGGTTCTTGGACGAAAGCCAGTGCCACCTCGCCGTGAGCCTGCATTCGCCGCTTCACGCGCAGCGCCTGCAGCTGATGCCCGCCGAGCGGCAGTTCGCCATCGCCGACATCGTGGAGCTGCTGCGCGGCTACGACTTCGCGCACCAGCGGAGGCTGTCGTTCGAGTACATCGTGTTCCGCGGGACGAACGACACGCCCGTCCACGCCAAGGAGCTGGTGCGGCTGTTGAGGGGGATTGACTGCCGCGTGAACCTGATTCGCTTCCACAGGATACCCGGCGTGGACCTGCAGGGCGCGGACGAGGGCGCGATGGTCGCGTTCCGCGACTACCTGACCGGCCACGGCGTGTTCACCACGATACGCGCCTCGCGGGGCGAGGACATACTGGCGGCCTGCGGGCTGCTGAGCACGGCGGGGCACGGAGCGGACGCATAGCAACAAAGCAACGATATGAAGAAACTGATAATTCTCGCCCTGACGGTGCTGGTGGCGCTGTCCGCCTGCGACTCCAACGGCGGGGCAGGGAAGAGGCGCCGCCCGCGCCCCCTGCTGACGCCGGCCTCGTCGGGCAATCCCTACGAGGTGATGGTGGTGGCCGACGACACGCTGTGGACGGGCTACGCGGGCCGCGCGCTGAAAGTGGTGCTGAACAAGCCCATGCCGATGCTGCCGCAGGAGGAGCCGGTGTTCCACGTGAGCCACATCGAGCGGAAGCACTACGACCGCATCACGCACCTCTTCCGCAACATCGTCGTCATCGACATCAACGACCACTTCACGCATCCGAAGATCCGGCTGGAGCGCGACGTGTTCTCCTCGCCGCAGCTCATCATGACCATTCAAGGCCCGTCGGCCAGCGAGGTGTCGGCCTTCATCACAGAGCACACGCAGTTCATCATCAAATACTTCTCGACGGAGGAAATCAACCGCGAGGCCACGCGCCTGGAGGACGAGCACAACATCCGGTTCGACGAGAAGGTGGAGGAAATGTTCGGCTGCCGGATGAACATCCCGGTGGACCTGAAGAAGATGAAGGTGGGCAACGACTTCATCTGGGCCTCGAACGACGGCGTTTCCTCGATACAGAACATCTGCATCTACAGCTACCCCTACGCGACGGAGCGCGTGTTCAACCGGGGCGTGTTCATCGCACTGCGCGACTCGTTCATGAAAGCGAACATCCCGGGCGAGCACGAAGGCAGCCACATGGCGACGAACCGCGACTACGTGGCGGTGGCGGACATGAACGTCCGGGGCCACTACGTGCAAGAGGCGCGGGGGCTGTGGGAGATGACCAAGGAGGCGATGGGCGGCCCCTTCGTGTCGCACTCGCAGGTCGATACCGTCCACAACAGGGTCGTCGTTGTGGAGGGCTTCGTGTATGCTCCCGACAAGATGAAGCGGACAATGATCCGCAGGCTGGAGGCCGCGCTTTACACGCTCCGGCTGCCGGACAACAACCCAAGTAACCAACAATCACAACGATAGAAACATGCAGAAACTAAGAGTGGGTATCACGCAGGGTGATACGAATGGAATAGGATACGAAGTCATCTTCAAGACTTTCTCCAGCGAGGAAATGCTCGGCCTGTGCACGCCCGTGGTCTATGGCTCGCCCAAGGTGGCGACCTACCACCGCAAGGCCATCGACGCGCCTGTGAGCCTGCACATGGTGGAGGGCAGGGTGCAGGAAAGCCAACTGAACATCGTCGACTGCTTCGGCGAGGAGGAAATAAAGGTGGAGTTCGGCAAGCCTACGGAGGAGGCGGGAAACGCCGCGTTCGTGGCCTTGGAGCACGCGCTGGACGGGCTTGCCAGCGGCGACATCGACGTGCTGGTGACCGCGCCCATCAACAAGCGCACGATTCAGCGCGAGGGCTTCCACTTTCCGGGACACACGGAATACATCGAGCAGAAGGCGGGCAATGGCGGCAAGGCGTTGATGATCCTGATGAACGAGCGGCTGCGCGTGGCGCTGGTCACGACGCACGTGCCGGTTGCGAAAATCGCGGAGGGCATCACCCGCCAGGGCATCGAGGAGAAGCTGCAAATCCTGAACGAGACGCTCAAGCGCGACTTTGCCATCGGCAATCCGCGCATTGCCGTGCTCTCGCTGAACCCGCACGCCGGCGACAACGGCCTGCTCGGGACGGAGGAGCAGTCCGTCATCATCCCGGCCATAGAGGCTTCCTTCAAGAAGGGAATCAGGTGTTTCGGCCCTTACGCCGCGGACGGGTTCTTCGGCTCGGGCAACTTCGCGCATTTCGACGCGGTGCTGGCCATGTACCACGACCAAGGCCTTGCGCCGTTCAAGGCCCTCGCCATGGAGGACGGAGTGAACTACACGGCCGGGCTGCCCGTGGTCCGTACGTCGCCCGCGCATGGCACGGCCTACGACCTGGCGGGGCGGAACGAGGCCAGCGAGGCGTCGTTCCGCCAGGCGGTTTATGCCGCGATGGACATCTTCCGCAACCGCCAGCGCTACGACGCCGCGCACGCGCGCCCGCTGCGCAAGCAGTATTATGAGAAGCGCGACGACAGCGACAAGCTGAAACTGGACCAACCGGCAGAATAGTAGGTACTGGAAATGAACAGCAAGGCGCGCAACATCTTCTTTGCGCTGGGGCTTTTCGCCTTTTTGTTGATGATTCTCACGTTCAAGGTGAGCTTCGCGGAGTTGTGGCGTCAGCTGACGAGGGCGGGCTATTGGCTCATCGTCATTTTCGGCATGTGGCTGATTCTGTATGCGATGAACGCGCTGACGTGGCGGACAATCATCAGAGGAAGCGGAGAATGTAACGTCCCGTTCCTGAAATTGCTGAAAGTGACCATTTCGGGCTTTGCGCTCAACTATGCCACGCCGGTCGGCCTGATGGGGGGCGAGCCGTACAAGATTATGGAGATGAAGCCGTATATCGGCGTGCAGCGTGCCTCGTCGTCGGTGCTGCTGTTTGCCATGATGCACATCTTCTCGCACTTCTGGTACTGGCTGACGGCGGTGGTGCTGTACGTGGCGTTTATTCCCGTCAGTCCGCTTGTGGCGCTGATCCTGTCGGTCATCACCGTCTTTTGCCTGGCCGCGATATACCTTTTCGTCAAAGGATACAAGAACGGAATGGTGGTGCGGCTCGTCCGGCTCGTGTCGAAAGTGCCGGGCTGCAAGAGAAGGGGGCGGCGTTTTGCAGAGAGCCACGCGGAGGACTTGGCCAAGATTGACGCTCAGATAGCCGCGCTGCAGGCGCAGAACAAGCGCAGCTTCTACGTCTCTTTCTTCTTGGAGTTCGTGGGCCGCTTCCTGCAGTCGTTCGAAATCTTCTTCATGCTGCTGCTCTTCGCCAACGAGGGTGCGAGCGTGGTGACTTTTATCCATTCGGTCATCATCTTGGCGTTCACCTCGCTGTTCGCCAACCTGCTGTTCTTCCTGCCTTTGCAGCTGGGCGGACGCGAGGGCGGGTTCGCCATGTCTGTGTCCAGCCTGGGCATGACGGGGCAGGTGAGCATGTCGGTTTCCATCATTTGCCGCGTCCGGGAACTCTTGTGGACGTCCATCGGCTTGCTGCTTATTAAGATTGGCAACAAAAACGGCGGGCAGTGCCACCCCGCGCAGGACGACAAGGACTGCATGGAGCGGCGTTGGGACAAGAAAACAATCGTACACCAATGAAATTCGCGATATTGGCAGCGGGTGAGGGCTCACGCCTTGCCCAGGAAGGCGTAGCGGCGCCGAAACCGCTGGTGCGGCTGCACGGCGAGGCCATGATTGACCGCCTCATCCGGGTGTTCGCCGACTGCGGGGCGGAGGAGCTTGTCGTCATCACCAACAATCTCACCACGCTGATGCAACGTCACCTGCGCGGCCGAATGGGGGAGGGGCTTCCGCTGAAGCTGGTGGTCAAGACGACTTCCAGCTCGATGCACAGCTTTTATGAGCTGAAGCCGTACCTCGGCAGGGGGAAGTTCTGCCTGACGACTGTGGATACAATCTTCAGGGAGCAGGAGTTCAAGGACTACATTGCCGCGTTTCAAGCTTCGGACGGCGACGGGCTGATGGCTGTGACGGACTTTGTCGACGACGAGAGTCCGTTGTACGTATCGACCGACGCGGCGGACAACATCACGGGCTTCCACGATTCGGTGGCCGATTTCGGAAAGAGCGCGGCCGGAAGCGACGGAAAGTCGGTGTGCCGCTACGTTTCGGGCGGCGTCTATTGCCTGACGGACAAGTCGTTTGCCACGCTCGACGCGTGCATCGCGGGAGGGAAGTCGCGCATGCGCAACTTCCAGCGTCAGCTGGTGGCGGACGGACTGCGCCTGAAAGCCTATCCGTTCAGTAAAATCCTGGATGTGGACCACGCCGACGACATCCGTAAGGCGGAGGAGTTCCTGCGATGAAGCTGCTTGCCATCAGCCGCAGCTCGGAGTTCTCGCCCAATATGGTTGAGAACGACGCCGCCATCCTTGCGTCCGTCGTCCGGATTTTGAGATTGCGTGGGCACGAGGCGGTCTGCCTTTCCGAGCAGGACTTTGTTCAAACATACTCGGACGCAACGGCGGAATGGGACTTCCAGCTTGTCATTGGCATGGAGCGGGGTGCGGAGACGCTGCGGCTGCTGTCCGAAGCGGAGACGCTGCGGGGCATCCCCGTCATCAACTCTGCGGTGGCCATCGCCCGCGCGTCGAGGGTGAACCAAACACTCCTTTTTCGCAGGCATTCCATACCGATGCCCGACAGCTGGATTATTCCCGACGAAACGCCGTTGCCGGAAGGCTTCCCCTGCTGGCTGAAACGTGGCGAAGGCTGCGCGCAGGTGAGGGACGACGTGGTGTTTGTGCCGGACGCGGAGAAGGCTGCAAGTGCGCTGTCTGCTTTCCGCCGGCGCGGTGTCATGTCGCCCATTGTCGCCAGCCGCCATCTCGATGGCGACCTCGTGAAATTCTATGGAGTGGAGGGGACGGACTTCTTTGCTTGGAAATATGCCGCCGTCGGGCAAGGCAAGTTTGGCTTGGAGGCGCGCAACGGCGAGCCGCACGGCTATCCGTTTTCGGTGGAACGGCTCCGGCAGACGGCCACCCGGGTGTCGCGGATTCTCTCGCTTCCCGTCTATGGCGGCGATGCCGTCGTGTCGCCTGACGGCGGCATCCGCATCATTGACTTCAACGATTGGCCAAGTTTTTCTTCTTGTCGCGAACAGGCCGCCGAGGCCATTGCGCAGCGGATTGACGCGGTACTTGCGGCACGCTGACAACCATTGCTTACTTTTTATTCAATGAATCAACAGGCATTCATGTCAGACACGAACAGCAACATACGGACGACATTCAAGTCGCAGGACACGGAGGAGTGGCTCGATGTCGTGTTCACTCGCCCCATTGGCTATCAATGGGCGAAACTTTTCCAGCGTCTTGGCGTTCATCCCAACACCGTGACGATTATCTCCATGATTCTCGGTGCGGCCAGCGGGTGGTTCTTCATGCACCGCGCCGACACGTGGGAGGGGCTTCTTTATAATATAGGGGGCGTCCTGCTTCTGATGTGGGCGAACTTCTACGACAGCTGCGACGGACAACTGGCGCGCATGACGGGCAAGAAAACGCGGATGGGGCGCATCCTCGACGGCTTTGCGGGCGATGTGTGGTTCTTCTCCATCTACGCCTTCGTCATCATCCGCCTGTTCCCGCAGAACATCCCTTTCACCACGGCCACGCCGTGGCAGTGGTGGATTGTGGCCGTGGCGGCGCTCAGCGGCTTGGTCTGCCATTCGGCACAATGCCGCATTGCCGACTACTACCGCAACATCCACCTCTACTTCGTCAAGGGCGAGAGTGGAAGCGAACTCGACAGCTACAGGCAACAGCAGGAACTCTACCGCACGCTGGACTGGTCGGATGGGGCCATCTACAAACTTTCCATTTTCTTCTACCGCAACTACGTCCGCAGCCAGGAGCGCGCCACGCCGTGCTTCCAGGCATTCATGGCCAAAGTGCGCGAACTCTACGGGACGGACATTCCGCATTCGGTTCGCAGCGAATTCCGCCGCCTGAGCCTACCGCTGATGAAATACACCAACATCCTGACGTTCAACACGCGCGCCATCGCCCTCTACATCTCGTGCCTCATCGACCTTCCGTGGCTGTACTTTGCGTTCGAGCTCACCGTTCTTACAGCGCTTTACGCCTACATGCACTGGCGGCACGAGACGATGTGCAGGCAGTTTCTCCTTAAGCTCCAAACGGCCCATGGCAACTAAGAAAGGCATTATTTTCGACTATGGCGGCACACTCGACACGAATGCGCGCCATTGGTCGGAGGTCATTTGGGAGGGATATCGGCACTTCCACGTCGACATTGCCAAAGACCTCTACCGGAAGGCATACGTGCATGGCGAACGCAGTTTGGCAAAGTTCCCGCTCATTGCCGCCGGCCACAATTTCCTCGACTTGCTGCGCATCAAGCTCAATGTGCAGACGTCGTTCCTTGTCGATGCGGGCTTTTGGCCTGCGATGGACGGACGCGAGTCGCAGCGATTGGAAATTTCCGATGCCATCGCGCGATATTGCTACGACTGTGCCTTGCGCGTCATCTCCGTGAGCCGTCCCGTCGTCGAGGCTTTGTCGCAACAGTACCCGCTGGTGCTGGTCAGCAATTTTTACGGAAACATCCAAACGATTCTTCGCGACTTCCGCTTCAGTTGCTTCCAGCAGGTGGTGGAGTCAGCCGTTGTCGGCATTCGGAAACCCGACCCGCGCATCTTCCAGCTGGGTGTTGATGCACTCGGATGCATGCCGCAGGAAGTAGTCGTTGTGGGCGATTCCTTGTCGAAGGACATAGAGCCCGCACACTCCCTTGGATGTGCCACCGTCTGGCTGAAGGGGCAGGGGTGGGGCGAGGAGCGGGGCGACGCATCCGTTGCCGATGCCGTCATCACCGACATCCGGCAGCTGCCGCAGGCCATACGTTCGCTATAAGTGTCGGCAAGAAAGGCGCGAGGCGTTGGGTCTCCTATGTGTCGGTCTGTGCGAATGCTTCCGTTTGGAGCATCATCGTGCGGGAGGGACACTGTCCGAGGCTGGAATTTAGATTATTCCTTTTGTATTCCCGCTTGTTTGTTTTGTACGCTATGCGAAGCCGTTTGCCCTTTTTGGCAGAAAAACTTTCTTTTTGAGGGATGTTTTGTCTATTTTTGCACGTCAATATAGACCGCACGATGCCCTGTTTTGATACGATGCTTGCTGCTCAGGCATCGCTTTGTGTGTGGAATCGTACTAAAGGATTATTACAAGAACAAACGAATCTATAAGAAAAATGGAAAAACAGTCAGTGAAACCAGCCGATGGCAAATTAGGAATAATGGTTGTCGGATTGGGTGCTGTAACTTCAACCTTCATGACGGGCGTGCTGATGGCGCGCAAGGGGCTGGCAAAGCCTGTGGGCTCGATGACCCAGTACGACAAAATTCGCGTGGGCAAGGGTGCGGACAAAAAGTATCTTCATTATTCGGAAATCGTGCCGCTCGCGCAGCTTTCCGACATCGAGTTCGCGGCGTGGGATGTTTATCCCGCTGACGCCTACCGTTCGGCGATGTACGCCGAGGTGCTGAAAGAAAAGGACATCGAACCTGTTCGCGACGAACTTGAGAAGATTGTTCCGCTGAAAGCTGCTTTCGACAAGAATTTTGCGAAACGTCTCGACGGCGACAACCAAATGGATGCCAAGACGCGCTGGGAAATGGTTGAGCAGCTGCGCGCCGACATCCGCAACTTCAAGAAAGAACACAACTGCTCGCGTATCGTTGTCGCTTGGGCCGCGTCAACGGAGATTTACGTCCCATTCTACGAGCCGGTGCATGGAACGCTCGCTGCCCTCGAACAGGCAATGAAAGAGAACGACACCACACACATCGCACCCTCCATGTGCTACGCGTATGCTGCTTTGTCCGAAGGCGCGCCGTTCATCATGGGCGCACCCAACACCACGGTTGACATACCCGCCATGTGGGAACTTGCCGAAAAGACAAAAATGCCGATAGCGGGCAAGGACTTCAAGACGGGGCAGACGCTGGTGAAGTCGGGCTTCGCACCCATCATTGGCACGCGCTGCCTGGGACTCAACGGCTGGTTCTCGACCAACATCCTCGGCAATCGCGACGGCCTCGTGTTGGACGAGCCAGCCAACTTCCGCACAAAGGAAGTGTCCAAGCTCTCCACCTTGGAGTCCATCCTCGTGCCGGAGCAGCAGCCCGACCTCTACACCGACTACTTCCACAAGGTGCGCATCAACTACTACCCGCCCCGCAACGACAACAAGGAGGGGTGGGACAACATCGACATCTTCGGGTGGATGGGCTATCCCATGCAGATTAAGATTAATTTCCTCTGCCGCGACTCCATCCTCGCCGCGCCGCTTCTTCTCGACCTTTGCCTGCTGAGCGACTTGGCCGCGCGTGCAGGTCGCTTTGGCATCCAGCGCTTCCTCAGCTTCTACTTGAAGTCCCCGATGCACGACTTCACCAAAGACGAAGTGCCGGTCAATCACCTTTTCCAGCAATACACGATGCTGAAGAACGCACTTCGCGAGATGGGCGGCTACGAGGCCGACGAGGAAATCGACTGACGCGCCCTGCGACACCACGAAGAGTGAAGAGTGAAAAGTCAGAACCACCAGCGCGTCTGACATTTTCTCACTCTTCACTCTTTTTTTTCACCAAGTCCACACATCCTTCCACATCCATGCACATCCCCATGCCCCGATTCCCGAAAATCTTACTTTTCCTGTTCCTCGCCATGCTGCCCCCCGCGTTGCGCGCCCAGGTCTCCGGCACGGTCATCGACGCGCGCAGCCGCAAGCCGCTCGACTATGTGAACGTTTATTACGACGGCAAGAACGTAGGCACGCAAACCGACGAGCAGGGAAGGTTCATCATCAAGTCGGACTCCACGCTCGGCGAGCTCACGGTGTCCACCATGGGCTACATCACCCAGAAAATCAAGCTCTCGCGCGGAAAGACCCAAGACCTCCGCGTAAAGCTCGTGCCGGAGCCGCGCCAACTGCAGGGCGTGCAGGTGACGGCCAAGCGCACCAAGTACAGCCGGAAGAACAACCCGGCGGTGGAACTCATGAAGAAGGTCATAGAGAAAAAGAAACATAGCGACCTCCACTCCAAGGATTATTTCACGTACAGCAAGTACGAGAAGATGACGTTCTCCATCAATGAGTTCTCCGACAAGGTGTTCGAGCTGGACGAGGGAAAAAAATGGGCGTTCCTCAAAGACCACGTGGAGTACAGTCCGCAGACGGGCAAACTGATACTTCCGCTCACTGTCGATGAAACGCTTTCCAACATCTTCTACCGCAAAGACCCCAAGACGGAGAAGACGCTCATCAAGGCAAAGAACTCGCGGGGAATCAACGAGCTCATCAACACGGGCGAGATACTGACAACCGTTCTCAAGGACTGCTTCACCGACGTAGACATTTACGACGAAGAGTGCCGCCTTCTTCAATTCCACTTCAAAAGCCCCATCGCGAACTCCGCCATTTCCTTCTACCGCTACTACATACAGGACACGCTCGCCATCGACCGCGACAGTGTGATTAGCATCGGGTTCGTTCCCAACAACATGCAGGACATCGGGTTCTCCGGCCACCTCTACGTCATGAAGGACACCACCTACCAAGTGCGCCGCGTGGAACTGGAGATTCCGCGTCGCAGCGACGTGAACTTCGTCGACAACATGCTCATCACGCAGGAGTTCGAGGAACTGCCCACAGGCGAACGGGTGGCGGTCAGCAACGACATGCTCATTGAGATGAAAGTCACCTCCTGGCTCAGCAAACTCCAAGTGCAGCGCACGATACGCAACTTCGACCACGCCTTCGCGCCCATCCCGCGCCAAGTGTTCAAGCACATCAAGGGAACGGTCTATACCGAGCCCGACGCGGCCATGCACACCGACGACAGCTACTGGAGCGCCTACCGCAAGGTGGAGCTGACCGAGGGAGAGAACGGCATGGGCGACTTCCTCCAGAAGCTCACCCAAATCAAGGGATTCAAGTACGTCATGTTCGGCGTCAAGGCTCTCGTCGAGAACTACGTCGAGACATCCGACTCCACGCAGACGAACAAGTTCGACTTCGGCCCCATCAACACCACCATCTCCCACAACGACTACGACAAGCTCCGGCTGCGCGTGTCGGGCTTCACCACCGCCAATCTCAGCCCCCACTGGTTCGGCAGCGGCTACCTTGCCTACGGAACGGAGACCCGCAACCTCTACGGACGCGCCGAACTCATCTACGCATTCAACAAAAAGGCGTATCTCACGCGCGAGTTCCCGAAGAACAACCTGCACGTCCAGTACTGGAACGACATCGTCTCGCCGTTCGACAAATTCCTGCCCACCGACAAGGACAACGTGTTCACCGCGTTCAAAGCGTCGAAAGTCGACCAATACAACCACACCAAGGAGTTCAAGCTCACCTACGACCGCGAGTGGTACGACGGGCGCAAGCTGACGGCCTCCTTCAGCCGGGCGAGCAACCGCGCGGTGGACGCACTCTTCTACCAACCGCTCGGCACAGACCCCAACGTCTCTCTCCATGGCATGAGCGCGCTGGCCTACGACCCCACCAAGCACATCGCCGGCATCAACACTTCCGAGTTCCGGCTCGCAATGTCGTTCGAACCCGGAGCCACCTACGTCAACACCAAGCAGCGGCGGCTCAAGATCAACAAGGACGCCCCCATCCTCTCCGTGAGCCACACCATGGGCGTCAAGGGGCTGTTCGGAGGCGACTACGACTACAACGTCACCGAGGTCGGGGCGTACAAGCGGCTCTACGTGCCCGGAGGCTGGGGATACATCGACACCGACGTGCGCGGCGGCATACAGTGGAACAAAGTCCCTTTCCCCTTGCTCATCCATCCGGCCGCCAACCAATCGTATATCATTATGGACAACACTTTTGCCCTCATCTCCAACCTCGAATTCCTCAACGACCGCTACGCGCAGGCCATGGTGTCGTGGGACCTGTGCGGAAAGATTTTCAACCGAGTGCCGCTGCTGCGCAAACTGCAGTGGCGCGAGTACGTGGGCTTCAACGTGCTGTGGGGCACGCTGACGGACAAGAACAACCCCTCCGCGTCCAACTACACCGACCCCGCCCTCTTCTACTTTCCCGGACACTTCAAGGCCGACGGGCAGTACGAGTGCAACACCGTCGTGATGAACAAGAACAAGCCCTACATGGAGCTGCGGCTCGGCGTGCACAACGTGCTCAAGATTTTCCACATCGAGTATGTCCGCCGACTGACCTACCTCGACAACCCCGGCACGCACAAACAGGGCGTGCGCTTCATGTTCCGCGTGATGTTCTGATATGGCCAATGGGACGACGCTGGCCGACGCAGAAGATGCAGAAGTGCGCAAGTACCTGTAGCTCAAAGGACAGACTGGCGGGTTCTGGTTCTGCTGGCAAGGGTTCGATGCCCTTCGGGCATACTCTGCCTTTGGCTGCGAATCTCACCCCTGACGCTTAAAGTTTCCGCAGAATTTCCGCAAGAAAATGGCAACAATCACGGTAGAAATCGGCAAGAAAGGAAAGAAGAAAGAACGGGCCATCTCTTTCCTCATCTGTCAAGGAAAAACGAAAAAGAGAATCCCCACGCAGATATTCGTGACGGATTCGGAACTCACATCCAACGGAAAGAAAGTAAAAGAACCCACGAAGGCAAAGCTCATCGAACAGATGCGCCGCCAACTGCAAGACAAGCTCTTTGCCCTGTCGCTTGATTTGGTGGGGCAGGAAGTCAATGCCTCATACATAGTGGAACGGCTGACCGTCCATCGAGGCGACATCGACTTCTTCGAGTTTGCGGAAAACTGGCTGAAACATGCCGGAATCAAGAGCAAAAAGAACTACCGTTGTATGCTCAACATGCTGGAGTCGCATCTGAAACGGCGCAGGCTTTCATTCTCGGACATCAATTTCTCCATGCTGAAAGGCTTTGAGGAACACCTCAACGACCGACCACGCGCCAAATCCATGTACCTCGGACTGATACGCCACCTATACAGGGAGGCAATGCTCCGGTACAACACCGACCATGAGCTGGTAATCAGCAACGACCCGTTCTTGCGCTACAAAGTACCGCGCCAACAGATAAGGAAGGGCGTGCGTGCGCTCACGCTCGATGACCTCTTGAAGATTTACCGCTTTGAGGGAAGAGCTGGCGGCAGGGCGCAGCTCGCACGCGACGCCTTTATATTGTCGTTTTGCCTCATGGGGATGAACTCTGTGGATATGTATGAATGCACCGCTTACAAGGACGGAGTAATCAACTACAACCGCGCCAAGACAAAGGACAGGCGAAGCGATGGCGCGTATATAGAGGTTCGCGTACATCCTTTTATTATGGATTTGATGAGGAAGTACCAAGGCAAAGGTCGCGTGTTCAGCTTCTCTGCGAGGTATGCTGGTTCCACTATATTTAACGCAAACATCAACCAAGGGTTAAAGGCGGTCGGGGAAGCTGTCGGCATAGAGGATTTGGAGTTTTACCAAGCACGGCACACATTCGCCACCCTATCCCGAAACATGATGAAGTTCTCGAAGAGTGACGTGGACGAGGCTTTGAACCATGTGGGAACGATGGGCATAGCGGACGTGTACATCACAAAAGACTTTTCCATCATCAACGAGAATAACTTCAAGTTGATTGATAAGGTTTTCGGATTGGAAAACTCCCCGATTTCGGCAGGTTAAAAGCATCCTACCACAGTATGTAGGTCACGCCAATCCCGACATAAGGCTGCACGCCGCGCCCCGTCAGTCCGTAGCCCGCCGTCAGGCCGATGTGCCACTTGCCGGGCGGTTTCGTGCTGCGCTCCCGGATGGTTGTTGTCTGGGCGTAAACGAAGATACTGTCGAGGCGCGCCTCGTAGCCGCTCACGTAGGCGCGGTAGTCCTCGCCCTCGTAGCGTTTCTGCGTAATGGGGACTTCCACCGCCATGCTGTCGCGTTCGTCTGACAGCAGGGACGGTGGAACGGCCTCCCCATCATGGCCTGTGTCGTTCTCTGCCGGGACGGTGTCCCGCCTCGCCGCCGGCAGATAGCGTGTGATGTATCTCGTGCGCACGCTGTCCGTTGCCACCGGCATCATGTAGAGGACGGTGTCGGTCACGGTCGTGGTGTCGCGCACCGTGACGGCATCGCCCCTCTTTCCCCTTATGCCCATTGAGCCCATAAAGCCCAGGAGCGTTCCTAACACCAGCCCCGCAAGCAGGGCGAAGAAGCCTGTTCTCTTGCTCATGGCCCAATGCGCTTTATGAAGTTCTCGATGCCCTCAACGTGCAAGTCCACGATGGCCTTGCGCCCCTCGTCGCTCAGCAGGTAGTCCGCGTCTTCCCTGTTGTCCTGAAACAGATTCTCCGTAAGAACGGCAGGGCAGTTCGTGTCACGCACGATGGCGAAATTGCCCGTCCAATACTTGCAAGGTGGCACGCTGCGGTTGCCCTGCAGTCCGCGTTGCTCCGCGGCTTCATAGAGGCTTCGCGCCAGTCGCTTGCTGTTGTTGCTCGCGTTGGGCGCAATCCAGCCAGTCCATCCGCTTGCATCGTGCCACTTGCCATCGTTCTTTGCCGCATTGAGATGAAGAGAGACGAGGATGCAGTTCTTCGCGCCCACGGCGTCGCACACGGCGTTCACCCGCTTGCACCGGGTAGGCAGGGGGATGTCCTCCTCCTCCGCCACGATGCGCCGTGCGTCATAGCCTCTCGCCT
>CAVGCV010000017.1:0-57661 GCA_963627995.1 bacterium
AGTAAAAAGTTGGGAAAAGTAGGATGAAAATCCGAGAACTCGACTTTACACCCTAGATAATAACTTACACGAGAACGAAAAGTAAAGCCGTTGTGCGGTGAATTTGAGCAAAATAACTAACTTTGCACACAAAATGAAAGATTATCAAGAAATAGCAAAGCAGTATGCGGCAAAACAGGGCTGCGACATTGTTCAGCCCACGTCTGCCGAGCGAAACGGATACAGGTATTTTTACCTAAACCGTACAGTCCGTCCCCGATATATGGGACATCCGCATATCATCAAGATAAGCCCCACAGGGAAAGTCCAACGGGTGCTCAAAGTTGATGAGATATATTGGGCGTTCAAACAGCGTGTCACAATAGGCGAGCAATCTTCTTGAATATATCACGGCGCAGGATAAGTTTATCGACTTTCAGCACCTCAAAATATTCAACTCCACGGTCGGCGTATTCTTCGAGTTTGAGGAATGCGCCGATTTGTGCGTCATAGAATGCCATTTGCCCATTTGGTAGGCGTTCTGCCGTTATGACGTGTCCCTCGTTATTTTGCATATTTATGCCAATATGATAACGCCCTGTTGTCTTGGTCGCCTTTTCAATCTTCCCCACTATAGCGTCGAAAGTATCGCCTCGGAGTTCTGTCAGAGTTGGCGTTTTATGCGTCTTGGCGTTTTCCCATATTGTCTCGAACCTTTCTCCAAGTTGATATGATGCACTGCCTTTTGTGCCGTCATAGCCTTGGGCAGTTACATTCAGTCCTCTCAACCTCGCCTCGTGTACAACGACTGCTGCTTGGCAATTCTCTTCATACGCATTTCCCTTGCCGTAAAACACATTGCCACGCCCCTCGTTTGCTTCGAGGAACGTCATCGGTGTTGGCTTGGTCTTAATACCGAAATCCTTTGCAACGGCTTCCGTGTTTGCTGCAACCTCTGCCGTGAGTGTGGGGGCTGGCATATTCTCGTAAATCTTGAATGCCGCTTTTGTAGCCGTCCGTCCGAGCTTCGTGCCTGTAACTGCCCCAACCGCTCCGTAATGCGGCTGTACGCCTGTGTATTTCGGGTTGTCGCTGATAAAATACGGCACGCTCGATGCTTTCTGCATACGTTCGTCGTTATCAGTGAGCCAATCCTTGAAAGCCTGTGGCACGTCCTTGACCGTGTTCACGCTTTCGCCGTCCACAGGTTCTCCATTGAGCAGCTTCTGCGTGTCACGGTCTATTTCCTCCTGCGTTTTCAGTATGGATGTGACATAACAGCGGCAATGAGGATGCCACCCTGTGAACTTGAAGTCCTTGGGGTAGCTGCCTTTCAAGTCATCGCAGATGTCGGGGACGGGGTGGTTGTTCGACAGGTGTATCTCAATGCCCACGACGAAGTCCATAGACTGCCAACGGAGGTGGTCAGAGGTGCGGTAGGCGATGTTCGTCTCCGTAGCTGCGAGGCGGCGTGCGTTCTTGTACGAGGAGCGGTAAACGCCCCTGCCTGGGTGATACGCTGCCGCACGCTTCGACAGCTGCAGGTGTCCGTGTTCGTCACGCACACGGCGGAACAGCATATCGGGGTTCTTGAGGTATTGCCGCAGGTCACGGCTCAACTCATCGGCAGAGCGTCCGCTGCGGATGCCCACGTCCAGCCCAAGCTCGATTTCGTCCTTGAACTGATTGGTGTACTTCCATACCCTGTCGGAGAGGTTCAGTCCGTTCTCCTTGCGCTGCGTGAAAGCCTCCCGAGCCGCCTCGTTCGTGCTGTAATAGCGGCGGTATTGCGCCTCCGTCAGTTTGCCCACGTTATCCCCGAACACTCGGTTGGCGAGTTCGTTGTTCTTGTTGTTGGCAAGCGTCCACTCGGCTTCGATGCCGTTCAGCACGACCGTCTCTATGCGTGTTTTTAGCCCCAACAACAGCGTTTCGACCCTCCGACGTGTAATTGGGTAGTCGTCGAAAGAAAACAGCGTGTCGGGCTTTATTTCGCCTACAGTGCCGCTTATAGCCACCGCCTCACGTATGGCGGAGCGATAGATGGCATCCATTTGCAACTGATAGACCTTGATGTTGCGCTTGTGGCGGCTATCGTATTTGTTCTGTTGTTTCGCCATTGTCCTGTCGTGGTTTGAAGTGTTCGCATTGTGGGTCGGAGAGGAAGATGCAATACTTTCCGCCCTGTTGTTTGTGAGGACAGCGGCAGAGTATCAGATGCCCGTCCAACGCCTTGCTGTGCCAATCATAACTGTTGGCGCAGTCACGGCATCGGTATTTCGGAGGCTCTTTCGTCTGCCGCTTCCTGCCGTTGTATGCCCTTGTTGCCATAGCCTGTGTTACTCCATTGGGTTGAACACGTCACCAATGCCCTGTTGGGCTATCTCTTCGAGCGTCCTGTCCACATTGTCCGTGTGTCCGAACTCCTCGATGCTCTCTCGCTGCGACATTATAGGCTCGCCGCCGTTGGCTGTCATCAGCATATCGACGGTCTCCTTGGTGTCCGTGATTGAGAACGGAGTTATCTTCGTCTCCACTTTCAAGTCGTCGATGTCAGCGTGGTAACGCTCGGGCAGGGTTGTTTTGAGGAACGCCTTTATCACGTTGATTTCACGGTCGAAGCCCTCCAAGAGCCGTCCGCTCTCGTCGTGGACTTTCATCTGTGCGTCAATGAAGAGCTGCTTGCGGCTCTCGCCCGACAGAGCCTGTTGCGACATCTTCTCGTATGACCAGTCGGGGAGTTGCAGCTGTGTGAAGAACATTGACCGCAGTTCGCTGACATAGAATTTGAGGTTTTCGATAGCCTGTGTCCACGTCACGTATTGTGCCGTCGAGCCTTTCGGGTACTGCATAACAGCCTTGAACTCCTTGTTTTCGGGCTTCTCGTCCCCGAATTGTATCACCTCATCGGCAAGCACGACGAAGATAGGCTTGGAGTTCTTGCGGAGGTAGTTTCCATTGCGTGACAACGCCCACTCAATCTCATAGACTATCCTCGAACTGTCCTCCCATATCGGTGTCGGGCGGTTCATATAGACGGCAGGTATCTTTTTCACGCTGATGTCCTCGTTCTCAACCTCCTCCCATTCGCCGTTGGCGTTGCTGTACTTGCAGTGCTTTGTCGAGGTGTATGCGTCGAGGAACTGCACGGACTTCTTGCCGACCTTGCGTGTATAGCCTACGGACATTGCGACCATATCTCCGTACTCGTCAAACAGGGGGTAAAGGTCATCGCCAAGCATCGGGGAGAAGTTGCGGCAGCGGAATTTCAGACGGCTGTCGAAGCCGTACAGGTTGTTGCCGCTCTCCACGGCATACCACAGCGTCATCACCTCGCAGCCAGCAAAGAGCATATTCAGACGCTCGATGTTCACGCTGTCAATGCGGTTGCGGTCGAAGATAGCCTCAATGTAGGAGGCGACCTCTTTCTGCGTGTCGTTCTCGGGCTTATACACACGCTTTACAGGTATGCCGCAGCACAGCTCTGTCATACGCTTTGTGGCGAGGCGTTGCAGGTCGCAGGTCACTCGGGTAACATACTCCACCCCGTCCTCATTCACGATGTCGGGGTATTTCTGCTTGTTCATAACTGGGTGTCGTGTGGGGTCGAACTGTTGCAACAAGCCGTAACGACCGCCCCATATAGGCACGGTAATGGTTTTCTCTTTCAGCGCAGCCACCTTTTCGGCAGCGGACAACTCCGTGGAGTTCAAGATTTCTTCGATTGTCATATCATTCTTGGTTTTAAGTGTTATACGATTTTTGCAAGACGGTCGAGGTCTATCGACCGTCGTGTCGTGCGGATAGGATAGAACGTGTTGGCGAGTGCGTCGAACTTGTCGGGGGAGCGTCCGAGGCGTTTCTTGATGTCCTCCTTTGGCTCTATCAGTATGCGCCCATCAGAACGGAACGACCAGCGTATCTCCGTGGCTTCCTCCGCCAGCTGACTGTCGGGCGGCAGCATAGCCCCTGCGCCGTTCTTCGGGTTGAGCCAATCACGGACGCACCAAAACAGGTAGGCTCGCATATTGACGAACTTGTACTGCCCTGTGATGTCGGACAGGTCACGCTCGTGCTGCTTCGCCCCCTCGCTGTACTTGCAGCTGATGATGTATCGGCGGTCGTCCGTCTCCACGCAGCGGCTGAACACCCCTGCACCCTCTCCGATGGTGTCTATGCTCACGACCATTCGGGGGTGTCTGCGTCGTCGGCTCACAATCTCGCCAGCCACCGCCATGTGGTCTGCCTGTCCACCGCTGTTGCGAGATGCGAGAGTATTTACCCACCGCCCCTTGCGCTCACAGTAACAGGTGCTGTCTCGTCCCATACCTGCCACATCGACACCGAGCATCCGCTGCTCATCCGATACAGGCTCTTTGCCAGCCGCCTCAATCCACCGCTGCTGTGCCGCCTCAATCCACTGCTGCGGTATGAGGACATCATCAGCAACTTTCGGGAACTTGCCCAACACCTTCTTGCGGAACAGGTCTTCGGGACGATACCACTTGCCGTCAAACTCAAAGTCATCAAGCTCCTCTGTCCGCTCCTCGGGAGTGATAGGCGTACACCACTGCTCGACCTTATCCACGACCCACTCGTAATCCACCTGTCCTGGGATGACGAGGCGACGCTGCAGGACGTTCGGGGCAGTGAGGCTGTTCAGTCGGAACTTCGCCCACCGCTCGCCACGCTGACTGCGTGCCGCATAGCCGACAGGAGTGTTGGGGTTGAAAACGAGCATTATGCGGCTGTCGCCCTGTAGGTTTCCCTCTATGGCGGCAAAGGTGTCGTCACCGATACCCGAAGCCTCCGTGATGATGAACATCGTGTGTACGGCGTGGAAGCCCGACCAAGCCTCGTGGTTATGCTCGTCCGCCTTGAAGCCTGTCAAGAACCACTCCTCGTTGTCCGTGCGGATGTCGTAGGCGTTAAGCCGTCCAGGAAGCACAACGCCCCTCTGCTTCGCCCTGTTGTATAGTCGGGCGACCTCGGGGAGCATAATGTTCTTGACCTGTCTGTCCGTGGGGGCTGTGAGAGCCACCTTGGTGTTCTCCACGAGTTCGCGTCGGGTGTTCCAGCGTGGAGTGAGGTAGAGGAACGAGACGGCTGCACAGGCGGCAACGAAATCCTTGCCACGAGCCGTTCCCGATGCAACGGACGTGCGTGGATTGAACTGCACGGAGGATAGTATCTCCTGCTGCTCACGGTCGAGGGTTACGCCAAGAGCTTCACGGACGAACTTATTCCAGTCCGCCCTCCACTCGTTCAAGAGGCTTATTCCCCGTTGCCGTAGTATGCCGTCCGTCTTTGTCATCGTTGTTTGCTCTTTATTTGCCGCCTGTGGCGTTTTTTTTCTGTGAGGTGGTTCAATTACCCGTCCGAAGCAAGAAAAGCCCACAGAGGGGCTAAAAACAGGCTAAACGCCTGCCTCCTTTTCCGCTTCGTCAATCATTCCGCTCTCCATAAGGAACGCAGCGAAAGACATTCCTCCCTGTATGTCTTTCTTCTCGGGAGCGTACAAGCCGAGGAGCTTGCGCCTCTCCGCCAACTGCTGTCGTATCTCGGATATGTAGGCAGGGTTGCCCAAGCCGACCACGTTCTGCGATTTCTCCTCAACACTGAACGTGCGGATGTTGTTCTCTCCGCCTGTGTTGTTCGCCCTGTTGTTCCGTTCGGGTGCGCCCTTGCGCTTGCGCTGTGTTCGGGTATAGTCCTCCTTGGACTTTTCCCACTGCTCCCACAGTTCCCTCACGGTGTCGTCTATGCGTGTCAGTTCGAGCTGCATAGCATCGTCCATATCTTCCAGGCGGCTCTCACGCCACTCCTCCAACAGCGTACGGATGTCGCTGTGGGCTGTCGAAAGGGAGTAGGTGGCGAGGTCGAGGCGGCGCATAACCTCCGCTCTTATCGTCCGTATGGCATAGCCACGCTTATATAGCTGCGACACGATTTCAAGCCGTGCCTCTTTCAGCTGATTGCGCCTCTTGGTGTTGTTTGGATGTTGTTTCATCACTGCGATATATTAATTGCTTCCTTCCCTGTTAATTTTTCCCAACGTGCGATGATAACATCACAATAATGGGGGTCTTTTTCCATAGTGTAACACTTGCGACCAAGATTCTCGCAAGCGATAAGTGTTGTACCCGACCCTCCGAAGAGGTCGACAACTGCATCCCCCTCCTTTGTAGCATCCCTCAGACAGTTCTCCACAAGGGCAACCGGCTTCATCGTAGGATGTAGGTCACACCTCTTTGGCTTGTCGTAGTGCCAAATTGTAGTGCGATATTCGCCATTCCTATAATTATGGTGTTTTTTCGTCCAAGTGTAAAAAATCGGTTCGTGCTGATAGTCGTAATCAAGTCTGCCAAGTGAGAATGTTGCAGAGTTCTTTTCCCAAATTAAGATGTGTTTGACAGGAAGGCCTGCGTCTTTCATCATCATCATCATCATCATTCCCAAATCACCGTTCTGCGGTGATGTTACATAATAGCACGCATCCTCCTTGCAAGAAAGACGAGTGTTCGTCATCGCGGAAACAAGGATGGGGTATAGCTCTTCCGCAGACAAGGTATCGTTTTTTATATTAGTAATGCAGCGTCCTGAACGCTGGAAACTGTTCAAGGTCTTATTTTTATCTCCGATGCTCACACCGTATGGAGGGTCAGTGAAACACATATCGGCTAAGCCCCCCCCCATCAGCTTTTGTACCTCATCGAGGTTGACGCTGTCACCGCACATCAGCCTGTGGTCACCAAGTTGCCAAACATCGCCTACCTTGCACCTTACCTCAATCGAGCCGTCCTCTTCATTGGGGATTTCGTCCGAGCCACCACTGTCAATGTTTTTATCGTCCTGCCATACGTCAAGCCCCCAAGCGTCGAGGTCTTGGCTGTCCCACTCGTTGGATAACATATCCCAGTCATACTCTCCATACGCAATGTTATCTTTCAGAGTATATGCTTTCAGTTTGGATATGGGTGTATCGGGCGGTATGATTTTACACGGCAGCTCCGTTATCCCCAAATCCAACGCAGCCCTGTACCTCATATTGCCGCCAATAATGACATATTTGTCTTCCCACCTAAACACGAGTAATTCGCGGAGGTCTAACATCTCGGGGTCATCCTGTAATGATTTTTTCAACTTATCGAACTTTTCGTCTTTTATTGTCCGAGGATTTGCAGGTAACCCCTCAATTTGCCCCATATTAGGAGCTAAATCTGTAAGTTTAATTTTCTGTATCATAAAGCCAAAATCATAATCAAATCATATTTATCACTGTTCCCACGTTTTATCTTGTTGATACTCCCCGAACAGTCCCCAACGGCACATAGACGCATAAATGGGGGTGTCGAGCTTATATTCCCTGCGGAGCTGCGCAGGAGAGAGGTTCATCGTCCCCTCCGCTATGATGTTGCCGACACTGTCCTGTACGCACATATCCACCTCCTGTTTGCCGATACAACAGGCGAGGCGGACAAAGGTGTCGCATTCATTCAGCCGTGCATACTCCTTGGCGAGCCGCCTTGCCACGAGGTTGAGCGTGAGGTCAGCCTTGCTTGCGTCTTTCGTCCAGGGCGAGCCGCCGCCGATACGGCAGTTGCCTCCGTAGAAGTCCACAGCGAGTTTGCGCCCTGTTGTTCCGCAGTCGGCAATGCTGCTGTGCGCCACATAACGCCCTGTGCCGTTCACGATGAGCGTATAATCGCCCTTTACCTGCGAGCGGACAAACCTTTCGACCGCCTGTGTGTCTTGGTGCGGCAGCAGGGGAATAGCAACTATAACCTTTGTTATAACATCGTTATCGGTAACGACCTGCGTCTTGATGTCAAGCCCTCCAAGTCCGCTCTCGAACAGAGCCTTGCAGAGCCGCTTGGCAATGGTGTGGTCGTAGGGCATCATTCCGCAGACGCTTCCCTCCTTGCTGCTGTAGCCGAAGAATATTCCTTGGTCGCCCCAGCCCGAAAGCCCCTGTGCGATGTCGGGCGACTGCTGACTGATGAGGACACGGACGGACAGGTCTTCTCCGCAGATGGTGTTCTCCTTGCCCCACGCCTCTTGGTAGGCTCGTGTATAGCCTATCTCGCAGACAGCCTGTCGGGCGAAAGCCGCTATCTCGTCCTCGCTGAATTGACACTTGGACGACACCTCGCCACCGAGCGTGACGCTGCTGTCCTTGATTTGCACCTCCACCGCATATCGGGTTTCGGGGTCACGCTCGATGTACCTGTCGAGGAGATATTGGCTGATGTAGTCCGCAATCTTGTCGGGGTGTCCGAGCGACACATACTCTGAAAATCTTATCATATTGTTGTTCTTTTTGGGTTTTGTGTTCTGCAACTCGCCTACAAAGGTAATCGAAATGATTTTAATATAATCACCTTTGTGGCGTTTTTAAGCCGTTTTGGGGCTGTTTATCCCCCTTTATAGCCTCTTTTAACAGGTTTATGGTGGCAGTTCGGTACAATTCGGACATTCCGTTTGATATATGCTTCCCCGAATCATTAACCGCTTCGGATGCTTCCACTATTGAGGAGTATCGTGCGACCTCCTGTCCGCTTTTCGTGTATTGTATGACAGGGATTGAATTAGTTTGTGCCATGCGGTAAAGCCGAGAGCCATAGTTTGAATTGTATTTATGCGTACACCATTCCAAATTCCTCGGTAAATTATTCGCTTTATCCTCATCCTTATGGTTTACCTCGGGCAAATTATAAGGATTTTCGATAAACGCAGTCGCAACCAAACGGTGGAGAAATCGTTGCTTTTGCTGTCCCTGTTTTGTCAATGAAACACGGACGTACCCATCATAGCCAACTCTTCGAGCCATTTCCTTTCCCGTTTTCAAAGAACGCACTCGTCCCTTGTTTGAGACTTCGTATAATTCTTTATACCCATTAATAGGTTTCCATATTTCTTCCATTTTCAACCGTCTTTATTGTTTCTTTTATCAAATTGAATGTTGCCAATCTGTATTGTTCTTGTGGGGTAAAATGCAGCACGAGCCATCCTGCGGATGCAGCGGCATTCATTTTCTCCATATCTTTGATATAGCCGCTCGCCCTATTGTGTCTTCCGTATTGCCATACTCCTCCGTCTATTTCGATAGCGATTTTATATTTCGGTATCGCAAAGTCAAATCTCCACTTGCGCTCGGGGTGGAACTTGTACTCCTTGACGCACTCCACACCGAGGTCGGTCTTGCAGATAACCGTAAAGACATCCCTTATTTGAGACGAATTTCCTGTCTGTCGGCTTTTCTTTTGTTTCTTTACAACTTGCCTATCCATAGAAAGAAAAACGTTTGTCGGGGCTGAAAACGCCTTGGACTGTTAAGGAGGGGAGGCTTTGAAGCCTCGCCCTCCGACAGACACACGATTTAGCCCTGTGGGTTCTACATCAGAACGGCAGGTCATCGTCCGTGGGCGCAAATGCGTCCTGTCCGAGTGTTCCGTTCACCTGCATAGTCGCCTGTTGAGCCTCTATGGTGTGCAGCCCTCCGAGGATAGGCACAGCGTTCCGCTCCTCTTCCGTCATCGCCTCTCGCTGCTCCTTGGGGATGTCCACCTTGATGCAGTGGGTGTCGCTGTACTTCGGCTCTCGCATCTCTATTGCCGTCATCGACAGATAGCAGCCCTTTTCACCGAGGAAAACTCCGTCACACTCATCGACGGGGATGATGATACAGCGTTTGGTCGCTGTCCGACCTGCGAGGTTTCGCATAAATGAACCTTTGAGTTTCAAAAGGTCGATTTTCATTCCAAAATTTGCCATAATGTTTACGATTTTGATTATGATTTGATAAGTTCGCTTTCTAAATGTTCGCAGCCTGTTTCCTGCTCCCTTTTCCGAGTTCCGTTTCGTCTTTTCGGGCGGTCTCCACTCCTTATCGGGTTGCTGCGTGTCCTGTGCCAATAAGGTTCGCGGTGGCTGTCCTTTCGTGGGTGCAGCCGTTCCGTGTACTGCGGTTTCCTCATCCGTTGTCCTCCTCGGTCTGTTCCTCGTATGACAGGAGTATTTCCGTGCAGTTACCCTGCTCGTCACGCTTGAAGCGCACTTGTGACAGGAGGATGCCGTCCTTTGCGATAGACTTGTCAAGAGCCTTGAATACGCCCCTTATCGCTTCGATTTTTGTCTCTTTGTTTTCCATTTTTGTTGATTTTATGCTGTTAAACCTGTGTTTACTGTATGTTAGAACGGACATTCTTCCTCCTCGTCATACGGAGGGAGGTCGTCGAAGTTGAACACTGCGGCTTCCTCGGCTTCCTGTTGCCGATGGCGGATTTCTGCCTGTAAATGGTTTTCGTTGTCATATATCGGCTCAATGCCGTTTGTGTATGGTACGTAGCGTCCGTTGTTTAGGTTATACTTGAACAGGGCAGTGCCGCACTCTCCGAGGTGTCGAAACTTGACCTTTTGGATGTGTACCTCCACGGTGTTCTCCGTGCGGTTGCGGTGTACCACGATACCGAAGTCGGCTTTATTGAAGAAGTTCGCAGAGCCGCTGATGTCGTATAACGTGGGGGCTTCGATGACCCCGTCCTTGTTTCGAGGCTGTTTCGTGGGGTGCGCCATAAGGATAATCAGCAGGTCGTTGCGCTGTGCGAAGTTCGTCAGTTTATCGAGCAACTCACTGATGTACTGCGTCTCGCTGCGTCCGCCCTGTTCGCTCTCCAATCTGTTGTATGGGTCGATGACAAGAGCCTTTATGCCACGGCGGCGGACGAGGTATTTCGCCTTTTCGAGGATGTTGTCCACACGGTAGCTGTCGGTCGGGCTGATAAAGAAGAAATCCGTTTCGATATGCTCCTTTACCTGTTTGTACTCGCCATAAGACAGCGACTGTCGGTTGAACCGCTTTCCTGTGAACTTCTCTATCAGTTTCGATGCGTGGTAGGCGAGCGGTGCGTTCTCGGGCGAGAAATAGGCAAAACGCCAGCCGTAGCGCATATTCAGCCGCTCGGCAATCTCATCAATGAACTCCGACTTGCCGCTGCCTGGTATGCCTGTCACGATACACAGGCGTTTCGTCTCAAAGGAACAGAGGCGGTCGAAATTATCGTGCCCGATTGTCACGCCCTTTTGCCAGCCGTTCTCAAACAGAGCGTCCAGCGACTGCTCGAAATCGCTTACCGTGAACACGCCCTCCATTTTGATTTCGGGAGCGTCAGCGATGCACTTCAACAGGCTGTCTCGCCCGAACTTCTGCAAGTGCTCGTTGGCATCCTTGCAACCCTCTCCGTACTCCAGCACACGGCAGCGTTCCGCACCGAAGCGGCGGAGCAGCTCGTCACGCAGCAGCACTCCTTTCGTGTCCGTGTCCGAGGCGATGTAGATGGTGTCCTTGTCGTCAAAATACTCCTCGATGTAGTCGTCGAGGTAATCGAGGTTTGCGTTCGCCCCGTTGGGGACGCTGACAACATCGTGCCGTCCGCACTCGTAGAACGACAGGGCATCCATTTCGCCCTCCGTGATGATGCACTCCTTGCACCCCTTAATGCCGTCGATGTTGTACGGCAGCAGCTCCGCTCCGCTGACCAGCTTGAAGCACTTGTCTCCTGTGCGGAACTTCGTGTTGATGAGTTCGCCGTTATGGTAGTAGTTGAACTGCACCGTGTTTGCCTCGCCCTGTTTCTGCGGCATCCACTCCATACCCTCCGTCACCTTACAGGCTTCGAGGGTTTCACGGCTTATGCCACGCCCATTGAACCACGCAAGGGCTTTGTCGGACATCGGGGCTGTGGGCTTCGGTGTCGGTCGCTTATAGACAGGCTTCTGCCGTCTGATGGAGGTCTGCCTGTACCACGGCTGCTGCTCCATCCACTTGCGCTTTCCCTCGGGGCTGTTGTCGAACTCCGAGGAATTATTTTCAAGTCCAGCTTGCCAACCGCAGTAGTGACACTTCCAACATCCCTTGTCTAAATTCACTGAAAGACTTCTATCTCGCTTGTCTCTTCTGCTATCGTGACATTGGGGGCAGTATGTTTTAACGTTTCCAGATGTTCGCCCAAAAGGAATTTGAATTCCGAAATCGCTGTAATCTTTCATCTCTGTGTCCTCCCTTGATTAAAGCAATATCCAACTCTGTGTCGCTGCGTCCCAACTGTGCCGCTCACTCGGTCGGGCAGGGGCTGTCGGGGGGATTGTCGCCTTTCCTGTGCCGTATGTGCGCCGTCCTGTGTTCGGCTCGATGTATTCGCCCACGCCCAGCGTTACGCCTTGTGTGCGTTGCTGTGCGCCCATTGAGCTGCGGTTGTTGTCGTAGTTACCCTCGATGACTTTGACCCAGTTCTTGGAGTTGTCGAACAGCCAATCGAAAGTCGCCGTCCAACCCGATTTGTTTCCGCCACGGAGGAAGTCGGAAGCCGTCACCCTCTCGAACAGGTCGCGAGCCTGTTGCAGCCACGCCTCACTGTCCTTGCCCCACTCCTCGCAGCGGCATTTGATTTTCTGCCGCCTGTTGTCGTTCAACGCCTTGACACGAGGAAGGGCAACGCCACAGATTTCATTCCACAGGGCGACAATATCCCGACAGGGATATATCCTTTTCTCTCCTTTACTCTTCTCTTCTTTACTCTCCTTTACTATGTCGGTTTCTTTATTGATTAACCACGACCCCTCGGAGTTATCATTGTTGGAAGCCCTTACCCCTTGGAGTTCATTAAAGGATAAACACGGACGGACAGGCACATCGGCACGTCTCATCTTATACACGTTGGAAACGTTGTTCACGAAGTTCTGACACCATATTACCTGCCTGTTGTTCCACAGTTCGCTGTCTATTTTACCCAGCGTTAGCAACGTGCCGATGATGTCTTTTGCCTCCTCCTCGTCACAGCGTGTCTTCGCCAACAGGTAAGCCCAATTTGTAGGCACGGAGCAGTCAAGCCAGTGTCCGTCGGCTTCCCCGAGGATTTCGAGCAGCTTGAACCAAAAGGCATATCCGTCGTTGCCGTACTTGCTTTCGAGTATGTATATCGTGCGCCCGCTCTTGACGAAGTGGGGGTAATAATCAACTGTTTCTTTGTTTGGTCGAGCCATAATTCTATCTGTTTTTGGGGTTACATTGTCGCAACGATTGATTTCCGCAGCTTCTCGTTTCGGGCGTTCCAATCGAAAGCCCTTATCATCCACTGCCTGTAATTGAGGGGGATGTCCGTTATCCGTTCCCCTTTGTACTTGCCGAAAGGCATTATCTCTATCGGGGCGGAGGACTTGCTGTCCACCAGCTGTGTGTCCTCTCGTGTGTACTTGCCGATGTCGTGTATGGGTATGCCCGAGAGTAGCCGTCCGCCTGTGCCGAACATCCTCCACATCTTGCCCTGCTCGAAGACGATGTCCTCGACACGCCCGAAGCGGCTCACGTTGCCTCCGAGGTCGCAGACGAGGCAGTCCCTTTTCTGTGGGTCTATGCGTGTGCCACGCCCGACAATCTGATAATACAGGGCTATGGAAGCCGTGGAGATGCCGAACACAATGCAGTCAATGCCTGTGTAGTCGAAGCCTGTCGAAAGCACTCGGACGTTGAAAATGACACGTATCAGTCCCTCACGGAATCGGGCTATCACCTCCGCCCTCTCCTTTTTGTCCATATCGCCGTATATGACAGCCGAGTCGGGGTATCGCTCCGAGAGGTCTATTGCGTCCTGCACGGAGGGGACGAAAGCGAGGATGTGCCGCCGTTCGGGGTGTGCGTCGAGAGCATCCACGACAGCCTGTGTGCCGCCGTTCGCATCGTATGCCCGTTGCACGCTGTCCTCGGTGTATTCCGACTTGCTGCTGTTGAAGACCAACAGGCTGTCATCGAAGCCCGAAGCCTCATAGAGAAGCGGAGACCAATAGCCGAGCTGCACCATCTCCTGTACCTGCCCGACGTGGATTATATCCTTGTAGAAATTGCCCTTTTTGCTCCTTGATGTCAGCATAACGAGCTTCGAGAACGTACTGCCCTCCTTGTCTCGGTTCGTCTGCAGCTTCACAGGCGTTGCCGTGATACCGAGAACGTGCGTGATGCCGCTGTCTTTAAGAAACGTGCCGAGCATACTGTCAGCCTCACGAGGATATAGGTGCGCCTCGTCGATGAGCATCTTCGTGAAGCCTAATTGTTTGAATTTCGCCCCAAGTGCCTTTATTGAGCCTATGGTGGCGTAAGTCACTTGTGCTATCTCCTTGCGCCCGAAACTCGCGCTGTAAATGCCAGCATTCGCGAAGCCGTCACAGAGGTTAATGTACTTCGAGTAGTTCTGTTCGAGCAGTTCCTTTGACGGTTGCAGCACGATCAGCCTGTCATCCGTGTTCTTGGCAACGAAAGCCGTCAAGATTGACTTGCCCCAGGCTGTCGGCAGGACAATGAGGCTCGGTTTCGGCTTCGGCTCTTGAAAGAACCGTATTGCCTTGTCTATCGGCTCGTGCTGGTTTTGCCTTAATGTTATCATCTGTACTGTCTTTTGGTTCTTTGTATAAAAGCCCCGAAAACAGGGCTAACCACGCAAAAACAGTAGCGTCGGAGAGCCTTTCGGCTTCTCCACCCATATTCGGAGCTTGTGTTGTTCGTTATCTTTGTCATCTGTCTGTTTCTTTCGGTTGATGCAAACTTACAACGATTATATCATAATCACTCCTATTTGCCAAGATTTTTAAGATGAACAGGCAAATCAGACGCTGAGAACGGCTGTTTCGCTTTCAGCCTTGCGGCGAGTTTTCGGGCAAGGCGTTTCGTGTTGTATGTACGAGTGTCCTGTCCTTTCATCTCTTCGCACATCAAGTCGATGTAGCGGATGATGTCGTCCCTCTGTCTGTTCGATATGATTATCATACGCTGTTGTCCGTTTCGAGGTTCTTACTTCAACAGGAAACGCCTTGCGCCCTGTGTCGTTACCGTGTACTCCTTGGCGAGGTCGGGATGTGCAGCCGTAAAAGCCTTTGCGTCGAACTTGCTGCTCGGCTTCGGGGCTTTCCACGTTGCTATCGTCTGTCCTCCGTAACTGATAGCCTCCGCATCTCCGAAGCCGAGTTTGATTTTGTCCTCCAGCTCCGTCTTGCGCTCCTCAATGGCGGAAAGCTCGTCTTTCAGCTCTTTAAGGCTTTGGTAGGCGGCGAAAATCTCATCGTTCACCTCAACAATCTTCCCGTCCGTGTGGCGGTTGTATTTAAGCAGCACGTCCTGTACGTTGGCAGCTGTCGGCTCTTGCTTGCCCTGTATGTTGTCCGTCCAAAAACGCTCAACCTCCTCAACAAGCCAGCCGTAAAAATCGGGGACGAGCGACAGGTTCTTGTACCCGAACTCCCTGCCCGAGCAGAGCCAAGCGAGACTACCCTGTTCAAGCTCCGCAACTCCCAACTGATATTGCACTTGACAGAACCAATGCTTCGGTATATCGTCGGGGTCAATGCTCATTTGAGTGGTCTTGCATTCAAGAATGCCTTTGTCAGATGCCTTTCGGCTGTCAGACAGCCAATAGGTGCGGTCGGGGCTGACACGCATATACGGCTTGTCAGCGTTCACGATTATCCAATCAATTGCGCTGCGCTTGATTATGTCCTGTCCCGTCTCGTCGTGCCAAAACTGTGCAACAGCGTCTTCGAGGTAGTGTCCTGCTTTCATCGCAAATGTCTCCTGCTTCGGAGGGTCAATGCCAAGCTTGCGTCTCCATAACTGATACGGTGTTTCCCAAGGGTTTAGACCTACGATTGTCGCTACCTCTGATGAACCGATACCCGATTGTCTCTGTTGAAGCCATTCCTCCCTGTTGGAGGGGCGAATTATCTGTGTTGCCATATTACTCTTTTGTTTGATTTTATACCCTGTTATTTTTTTAGAAATTTATTTGCCAAACATTCCAGCCTGTCAGCATAAGCCAGCGACCACTTGGTGTCATAGTCTTTAGCGTCATAGCGGATGTTGTTTGCAATACTCCTAATCTCAAGAGCCATCATCGTGGCTTCCTTTAGTTTTTCTTTCTGTGTCATAGTTATGTGTCATTTTCTGATTAAATTGAAGTCAGCCCACAGGTCGGCAAACTGCCGACCGCTGTAATCGGCTAACGCTTCGCTCCTGTAGCATAGGCGAGAGCCGACGTTCGCACCCGCATCCGAGGGGGCGGCATACGAGCGCGCATAGGCGAAGCCAGCATATTCTGTATGATAGTCGCCTGTTGCAATCACAGTGTGGCTTTGCTTCCACTTGTCGTCCTTTTCCGCCAGCTCGTCCTCTGTGTACAGGTAGAACCACGGATACCAACGCCATTCGTCCTCTGTGAACTTCGGTTGCCAACCCTCGTTGAGTGCAGCCGTAATGATGCGGAGTTTGTGGTATGCTATCTCGTCTGCTTTGTTTAGTTTGCAGTCCTTGCTCCACTCCTCGCAGCCCTCGTAGAAAAAATTATAAGTCGCAACAAATGGGTGTTTATCACCCAGTTCTCTGCACGCATCCTCAAAAGTCTTGATACGTTCTGTGACAGGGCGTTTTTCAGCCGCCTGTGTCGGTTCAAACTCGATTTCGGGGAACATTGTCCGCAACATTTCCTTTACGCTGTTGTCGCCCTTTGCATAGGCGTTCACGATGTTTTCTTTCTTGATTTCCATAATGCTGTTATTTTTTGGTTGATGTTTTCTTTCCTTGTGGCTTCTCACCTGTTATCTCTCCTGTCTCGGGGTCAACGCCCACAGGGGCTTCGCCTGTAGCCTGTGCAATGGCGGCTGTGGCTTTCGCCTGTGCCGAGGCAGCGGCAGCAACGCCCTCCGCCTGTTTCTTCGCTTCAACAGCAGGGCGGACGAATGTCTCCTGTACCGTTGTCGTTCCCTCCTTGATTGCGTTGGCTGTGGCTCGGAGCTCAAATACCGACTGCTTGTCGATTTCCTCCAGCTTCTTGATGCCGAGGTAGTCAAACAGCTGTTGCTGCGACACGCCCAGCTTGGCGAAGTATTGGATGATGTTCTGTCGGCTCGTTTCGAGGTCTATGCTCTGTCCGAGGGCGACCTGCTTCACCTCGTTGATGATGCGCTTCGTCACGGCTTTCGGGATGACCGTCAGCACGGCGTTGCGGAAAGCGATGGATGCGGCAGCGTTGCCTGTCACGACCTGCATATCCTGTGAGTAGGTGTAGCCTTTCTTCGTCATAATGCTCCGCTTCACCTCCTTGCTTACGGCAAAGTTCGTTTCGAGGTCGTGGCACACCGCCTGTGCGGTTATCATACGACCGTCGTTGCCGATGATACGTGTCTGTACTCGGAGGTTACCCCAAGCCCCTGCGATGATTTCCGCCATACGCACGGACAGCCCCTCGATGACGGTGTCCTGTCCGTTGGCATCCTTGCGTCGGAGGATATAGAAACAGTCCTCGGCGGTTTCCTTGTCCATTGTGGCGTATGTCGCAATCTTGTTTAGGACTGCGTTCAAGTCACGTGGATACTGCTTTGCTGTGGAGATTTGCATGTCCACCTCTGCTCGGTTGATTGCTTGCAGCATTTCAGCCTGTTTTACTTCGATGATTTCGTTTTCCATTGTGGATGTTATTTAATTTGCCCTCTATTCGCTTCGGGCATTGCGTTTTCTGTCTTTGCAAGTGAGTATCGGGCGAAGCGGACGGTCTTGCCCGTCACCTGGCTCACGCTCTCCTCCATGGTCTTGATTATATCCATTCCCTCGCTGCGGAGGTCGCTAATCCGTGAGGCGAGGCGGTAACAGCCGAAGTACCTCAACGCTTCGAGTGCCGTTATGCTTCCGCCGTTCAACAGGTGTTCACGGAGTAGCCTCTTGTGTGTGTTCGCTTGCTGTTCCATAGTTGTTGGTATTATTTGTGAGTTGTTACATAGGTTGTAGCCCGACTGTCCAGCTCTGCGACTGTCAGTACACGGTCTTCGAGAAGCCACGCCTCCAGCTCCGTCTTCTTGAAATAGAGCTTGCGGCTCTTCTTGTAGTGGGGTATCTGCCGCTCGCTTGTGAGGCGGTAGAGATGCCCCTTGCTGAACCCTGTGAACAGAGCTGCCTCATCGAGGTCGAGAACAGGCTTTGCGCCAATGGCGGCAAAACGCTCCACCCTGCCCAACTGCTCGCTTAATTCCTGCAATGTCGGCTGCTGCCGTGTCATTTTCATTTCGCCCTGTGCCATACTCAATCCTCCTCGCTTAATGTTTTGTCCAAATACTCGGGCAGGAAGCCTTGTCTGTGGAGCGTCCGTCCACACAGGTAACAGGCATACAGAACCACACCTGCCACAACTTTCATCAAGAGCCAACGGCTGAGAGGAAGAGGGTTCGCAGGGTTGTCGTCACCAGCCAATACCATAAAAGCAATTAAGCCGATGAAACACAGGGCTAAAAACAATGCCCACTGTGCGCATTTCTTTGCTGTCGTATTCATACCGCTGCCTCCTTATATTTTCTCAGTAGCCTAATCAGGCGTTTGTTCTCACTCCCGAGCACTCTGTTGGCATCTTCAAGAGCCTTGATGTACTTTGCATCTGAACGCCCCTCACGCTTGACAGAGGTCTCAATGTCCATTTTTGCGAGTTCCGTGAAAAAGTCCTTGTCGGTGGTTGAGAGCGTCACGGACTTCTTGTGTCGCTTCACGGTCTCTGTCTGACCGTTTTCACGCTGTGCCCGGCGTTCCCAATAAGCCTCCACGTACTTCTTGTTGTACTGATATTTCGCCTTGTTGGCTTCCTTACTTGCCATAATGCACCTCCTTTCTTGCAAGCCGTTCCTCGACACGGCGGCGGATGACGTAGATTGTACCTTGACTGTGTACGTTGTACTTCTTCATCAAGTGTTCCGTCACGAGCGTGCGGCTCTGCCCCTCAACGGACATCAGCTCGTTGTACTCGTTGTAGATAGCCAAGTCACGCTCCTCACGCTCTCTTTGGCAGTCTGTCTTGAAAATCATCACTTCGTCCATCTCTTTAATTCTTGTTAAATTTCTAAATTATCTTATCGGTTTATTTCCGATTTTTCTTCCGATTTCGCATCTTTGTGCGGTTATTTAACCGTAACTCGGTGCAAATATAAACAAAGTTTCGTTTTAAGAAAAATAAAATCGCAACAAAGTTTCAGAATTAACGATAATTAAGAATATGGAGGATGTAACAGCGAGGTTGAAGAAAGCCATTAATTGGCTGATATTTCAAGAGATAGCAGAGAATGAACGGGCGTTGGCTGAACTGCTCGGGTACACCAAATCCTCGTTCTCGCAGATAGTGAACGGCAAAGTTCCGCTGTCGGATAAGTTCGTAAAGAACCTGTGCGCTCTTGATGAAAATATAAACGATGTTTGGATAAAAACAGGTGAGGGAGAGCTGTTCAAAAATGACTTCCGTTTATCCCAAAAGGTTTACGGAGACCATAACCAAGTGGCAGGTCGGGACATCAACCTGTCGAGCCAAGATGTCGGAAAACTGATTGACACCGTGAACCGCCAACAGACAACCATTTCGGATTTGATACAGGCGAACCAAACCCAAATGGGGCGGTTTATGGAAATGTTAGAACGCTTTACAAAATAGAATCATAGAGGTATGAGTTGTATTATAAATCTTTGCCGTGTGAACACGGATGAAATGTTAGAGGATGCTCGCAGCCGATTTGAGGAGGCACGGGCGAGGAACGCTGTTTCCAGCAAACTATTACAGGACACAGCTGCACGCAACGATAAGGGAATGGCTTACGAAAAAACAGGGAGAGTGAACGAGGCTATTGACGTTTACGAGGAAAATATCGCTGATGGTTATCCTGCCCTCCACGCTTTCGACCGTCTGATGAAGATTTACCGCCGCCTTAAAAACTATGAGAACGAAATCCGTGTCATTGAGCGAGCTATCGAGGTTTTTTCAGAAGAAAACGAAAGTCGAGCAAACAGGGCTAAAACAGACGAGCCACAATTAGCGGACAGGATAAATCTCGCTTTGCATTCCTGTGAAAAGGTTATGGGCAGTCACGGCTTCTATTGCTTTGTACCTTACGATGTAGTAGCAATGCAGAACAGGTTGCGCAAGGCTAAGACTTTATTGACAACACAACAGGAGAAGAGATGAAAAAGATACTTTTAATGGCTTTCGCCCTGCTTACGCTCTGCGCTTGCGACAGGGAAGAGGATAACCCCGAAGCACCGACAGCACACGAGGTGAGCGAGAGGTATTTCACGATAACAAATGGCGACCCACAATACACATTCACATATATGGGAGGTCTGCCTGTCAAGCCGTCCGAGACAACACGGAAAATCACCCTTTACGGCGATGTTTCGGACTATACGATTATTTGGTATATAGACCCCTCAAAAAGCGGTGTCAAACAGGTGCTGCACATTGATATGACAGGAAAGCCAAACGGCATAACAGAAAATTATACGGTACATTATGAATAAGCGTTTACAGGAAATAATCAGTTACAAGACAGGAGGGCGGCAGACCGACTTCGCAAGCCTGTGTGGGTGGACACCACAATACCTCGCCAAGCTGCTGCGAGGGGAGAACTTTGGCATCCGCCCTGTTCTCACTCTCTTGGAGGTATTGCCCGAAATCAACGCACGCTGGCTGCTGCTCGGACAGGGGGATATGCTCGAAATCGGAAAACTGTTCAACCTGCAGAGGGAGGCGTTCGCGCAAGTACAGGCGATACTCGAAATGGAGAAATACATACCTTATATGTCACCCGAAGAGCTGCACGAATACGAACAGGCTGTCACAACAGGCAGACGACCTGTTTTCAGCCCCGACACGCTTGTTTCTTGGCAGCGTCGGGCGAGTGAACACAAAACGGAATTGGAGGCGAAATTCGCCGCCGCAAACGCTAAATCGGAAATGCTATGCAGACAACGGACAGCCAAAAGGTGATAAGCCGATTTTTTCAAGCCCTGTACTATCTGAAATCGGAGAAAGTGATAAGGGGCAAGCAGACGTTCACGGCAAGGTACGGCATCAACCGCTGGAACTTGAACACGCTCGAAAAGGATATGTCTCGCGACATATTCCAAACCTCGTGGCTGTCCTACCTCGTCGATGACTATGATGTGTCAGCGGAATGGCTGCTTACAGGCAGGGGCGACATCCTTTCGCACCGACGCAAGGTAAAGGAGGGGACTAAGTAGCCGCCTCCCCATCTCCGTCCTCCTGTTTTTTGAGTATTGAGGGTATGGCAGCGACAGCCGCCTGTTTGTTCTTGTCAAGCACCTTGGCGTATATCTGTGTCGTGGAGAGTTCCCTGTGTCCGAGCAGCTTGCTCACGGTGTAGATGTCCGTCCCCAAGTCAAGCATCATCGTGGCGAACGTGTGCCGTGCGCAGTGGAACGTGATGTCCTTGTTTATTCCTGCCCTCGCCACCCATAGTTTTATCGTGTTGTTAGTACAGGAGGGCGAGTGTATGTCCGTGAACACGCAGTCGCTCGGCTCGCCTCGTTTCCCCATCAGCTCCGCTGCCTCCGCCGTGATGTCGAGGTATTCCTGTCCATTGGTCTTCTTCTGCTTGAAGATTATTCGTGTGAAGTCGCCCTGTTGATACACGTCACCCCAACGCAAGCGCAGCACGTCGCTCCTCCGCAGACCTGTGAGACAGGAGAACAGGAACGCCGCCTTTATCTGCGGATAATCGCATTCCGTTCGGGCGAGCAGCTTCACCTCGTCGATCGTGAGGTACATCCTTGTTCCCTCCTCCGCCTTGAAGCCCTCAATGCCTCGCAGGGGATTGGCCGCAATGATGCGCTCCTCGTAGGCTTGGTTGATACAGGCACGCAGCTTGTTGAAATACGACACCCTGCTGTTTCGTGACAGCGGTTTGTCCTTGATGCGCTTGCGGAAGTCGTGTCCCCAGGCAACGGCATCGTTTTCGAGGTAGTCCTTGAAGCCCTGTACCCATTCGGGCGTAATTTCGGCAAACGTTATGTTCTCACGCTTCTCGTATTTCTTCAAATGGTGTAGGCACGAATACCAGTTGCCCCAATTCCCACGGCTTTCAGCTCCGAGCCTCTTTTCGCACAACGAGCGGTAATAGTCGAAGAACCTTGTGGCGGTCGCGAACTGCTGTTGGAAGCCGTATTGTCCGTTGCGGAGTTCCACGACACGCTTCGCACGGATAGCGTCTGCGAGTTTCAGTGTCTCTCGGTTCTTCTCCCTGTCCGCCCTCGTCCGTTCGGGGACGAGGTAGAGTTTCAAGTACTCATACGAACGGCGACCGTCCATATAGATGTCGAGATACAGGCTTGTCAGCCCCGATGACGTGAGCCGCTGCCGCAGACGGATTGGTTCTTTTGACTGCCCCATATTTTTTGTTGCTCGTTTTGTTGCTTTTATGTTTCGAGCAACAAAGTAACAACAAATAAACGACAAAACGGATATAAGCCGTGCGAAATTACAAAAGTTTTAGCGTTTTTGCATTTAATTGATAATCAGAATATGGTTTCGCAGTATTTGTATCGCTTTTGTGTTTGGTTTGATAGGTTGGAAGATAGACTTACTTTCCGATGCAGAAGTTCTTGAAAATGTTATTGAGCGTATCCTCCGGGGTGATGGCGCATCCGGTGATTTCGCCGAGGTCGGCGATGGCGGTGCGCAAGTCCTCGGCGACGAGGTCGCCGCTCAACCCGTTGCGGAGGCCGTCCACGACGCGTCGGAGGCTCTCTCGCGCGGCGGACAGGGCCTCAAAGTGGCGTGCCGAGGTGACCACCACGTCGGCGTCGCGCAGGTCGGGGATGCCGGCGCTGCGGTAGATGAGCGCCTCCAGCTGCTCCACGTTTTCTCCCGTCTTGGCCGAGATGCAGATGTCGGGGCGTGCCGGGGCGGAGGAGGCCGCCCGCGTGTCGGGAGCCGTCGGGAGGTCGCATTTGTTTCGGACGGTGATGACTGGCTTGTCGCCGGCCATTGCGCGCATTTCCTCTGCCTCCTCCTTGCTGGGCTGGCGGTCGGTGAGCCAAACGACGACGGCGGCTTCCTGCGCCTTCCGCCGGGTGCGCTCGATGCCCATGCGCTCCACCGTGTCGTCCGTCTCGCGCAGCCCCGCTGTGTCGATGAAGCGGAATGTCACGCCGCCGATGTCGGCCGTGTCCTCGATGGAGTCGCGCGTGGTGCCGTGCACGTCGCTCACGAGGGCGCGCTCTTCGCGCAGCAGGCGGTTGAGCAGGGTGCTTTTCCCCACGTTGGTCCGTCCCACGATGGCCACGGGGACTCCCTCCTTGATGGCGCGCCCCGTGCGGAACGACTCGGCGAGCCGGGCCACGTGCCGGCTGGCCCGCTCGGCCAGGTCGGCAATCTCTCGCCGGTCGGCAAACTCCAGGTCCTCGTGGTCTGAGAAGTCGAGCTCCAGTTCCAGCAGCGAGGCCACGCGGAGGATCTGTCCGCGCAGCTGGGCCAGGTCGCTGGCGAAGTGCCCGCGCAGCTGGCTCAGCGCGAGGCGGTGGGCGGCGCGGCTGGTGCTGGCGACGAGGTCGGCCACGGCCTCGGCCTGGCTCAGGTCCATTTTCCCGTTGAGGAACGCGCGCAGCGTGTATTCGCCCGGACGGGCGGGTCGGCATCCGCGGCGCGCGAGCAGGGCGAGGAGGGCGCCTACGACGTAGCGCGAGCCGTGGCATGAGATTTCCACGCTGTCCTCGCCCGTGTAGGAGCGTGGCGCGCGGAACACGGTGGCCAGCACGTCGTCGATGGCCTCGCCGTCGTCGCCCACGACTTCGCCGTAGTGCACCGTGTTGGCGCGCGCGCCGGCGAGCGGCCGCCCGGAGGCGGGGCGGAACACGCTGTCGGCTGCGGCGATGGCGCGCGCGCCCGACAGGCGTATGACGCAGATGGCGCCCCCGGCGGGAGTGGCGGGGGCGCAGATGGTGTCGCCGTCCCCGCGGGGGATTGGCGCGGCTGTCGTGTTGCTCGTTTCCATCAGATGCGGTCGATGACGAGCTGGATGAGGTCGTCGATGTGGTTCTTGTACGCCGTGTCGGCCTCGCCCGACACGCGGCTGGCCACCACCATGCACACGGTGAGGGCGCGGTGTCCGAGCAGGGCGGATAGGCCGGCTATGGCCGCCGACTCCATCTCGTAGTTCGCGACGCGCAGCCCCTCGTGCTCGAAGCTCTCCACCTTGGCGTTCTGCCCGGGGTCGGCCAGCGGGACGCGCAGCTCGCGTCCCTGCGGGCCGAAGAACCCGCCGCACGAGATGGTCGCCCCCATGACCATTCCCTTCCCGCCGGGGCAGATTCGGGCGATGAGCTCGGCGGAGTTGTCGACCACGTAGGGCGCGGCGAGGCGCGGGTTCCAGCGCGTGTGGCGCACGAAGGCCTCCTCGAACGGCAGGTCGCACACCGCGTCGCGCCCGGCGTAGTAGTTGAGTAGGCCGTCGGTGCCGATGCTCTTCACCGAGCAGACGAACGCGCCGGTGGGGGTGGAGGGCTGCAGGCCGCCGCACGTGCCCACGCGCACGATGTCGAGGCGCGCCGGCTGCTCCCGTGGCTGCCGCGTGGCGAAGTCGATGTTCTTGAGCGCGTCGAGCTCGTTGATGACGATGTCGCAGTTGTCGCAGCCGATGCCCGTCGACACGGCGGACACGCGCTTGCCGCGGTAGCTGCCCGTGACGGTGTGGAACTCGCGGCTCTGTATGTCGCACTCGCGCGTGTCGAAGTGGCGGGCGATGGTCTCCACGCGGCCGGGGTCGCCGCAGAGGACCACCTTGTCGGCCAGCTGCTCGGGCCGCACGTGGAGGTGGAACACGGAGCCGTCGGCGTTGATGATGAGTTCGGAGGGTGGGAATGTCTTCATGTCTCGTTGGTGTTTGTCTTGGTCCTGGGGGGCGGGGCGCGCCCCTCCCGTCAGCGGCGTGCCGGCGCGAGCTCGGCGTTCCGGGCGGCTTTCTCCGCCGCGCGCACCTCTGCGCGCAGCTGCTCCACGCGCCGCTCGAGGTCGAGCACCTGCCGCCGCATCTCGCTCCGCCGCCGGCTGCCGGCCGCGGCGTATTCGTCGCGCTGGCGGTCGAGCTGCTCCTCGAGCAGGGCAAGCCCCTTCTTCCTGTCCGCCCACTCGCGGCAGAGCCGCCGGGCGTCCTCGCTCCGGAAGTCGGACGGGGTGGTGTAGGTGCGGCTGTCGTCGATGACCAGCTCGAACTCGCCGCCGCCGCGCTTGCTCCCTGTCTTGGCCGCCGCCGCGCGCCGCCTGGCGGCTGTCCGCTCGGCCAGGTTCTCCTCCGTCCACGTGGCGCTGACGGGGCGCAGGCTCGCCAGCCGCCGCAGCGCGTCGCGGTCGGTGGCGGCGGCGTCGACGGTCCGCCGCCCGGCGTTGGGGATGAACGTGTAGACGCACACGCGCCCGGCCGGCTGGTAGCGGTCCGAGGCGAACCACCCCACGCCGTTGGCCTCGTCGATGACGAGCAGGTAGTCGTTGGCGTAGGAGTTGTAGGGGAATCCCATGTTCTCGGCCTTGTAGAAGCGGCCGCTCTCGCTGTCGTAGCGCGTGGCGTAGAGGTCGTAGTTGCCCAGTCCGCCCTCCGTGCGCGCGGCGAAGTAGAGTGTCGCGCCGTCGGGCATCAGGAAGGGGTAGTTGGCGTCGCCGTCGACGCCCAGGCCCTCCAGCGGGCGCGGGGCGGAGAATTGCGTCCCGGCCTTTTCCTCGACGCACAGCGTGAGCCGCGCCGTGGAGTCGGCCGACGGCACGGCCGCATAGCGCAGGTTGCCGCGCTCGGTCAGGAACGAGGTGGTCGCGCCGTTGTCGTCCGTCCCTATCGAGCCCGCCTCCGGGCTGTGTCCGTAGGCCGTGAGGAGCGCCGCCTTGTCCACCACCACGCTGTCCACCACCACCACGCGGTCGGTGCCGGCGAGCAACTGCAGCCCTCTTGCCGCCTCGCGCAGCTTGCGCTCAATCCCGTCCGTCGGCCGCCGCCGGCGGCGCGCTGCGGCCAGCTCGCGGTTGAGGACTTTCTGCGCCTGCTCGTAGGCGAGCGCCTGCATGAGCCTCCCCGCCTCGGTGGAGTCGGCCGTGAGGACGGGGTAGGCGTTTTGCGCCAGGCCGCGCAGGGGTGCGGCGCAGAGGGCGAGAAGGAGGAGGAGTGTCTTCATACGGTGCGTTGCCGGCGGCGCGCGGCACGGGGCCTTTCCCCCGCGTGCCCGCGCCCCGCGGCAGTGGCAAATTTAGGCAGTTTTGCGCAAAGGGGCAAGGGCTTGGCCCCCGCTGCCGGGGTCCAAGCCCGTCTGCCGCGCGGAGGCAAGGGGCTGGGCGGCTGTCGCGAGGTTGCCGCAAGCGGTTGTCTTCCAGCGTGTTGCGCCGTTTTGAAAAAACACTGCGGAGGAGCGCCGGAAACCTCCGCGGAGAAAATAATTTTTGTCTGCGGACGAAAATTATTTTCTCCGCGGAGCGCGGGACTTTTCTCTGCGGAGTTTTTCCTCGCCATCCGCGATGCCGCGCAACCAGCTGTGGGCCAGGAGTTTGCGAAAGCTGCGGATGCCCGGGCGTGGCGGCGGCGCGCCCTGCCGTGGCTGCGCGCCGGGGCGCGCTCCCGGATGCCACTCTGCGCGGAATTTGCTAACTTTGCGCCGGACAATGCTGAGCGTATGGAACCGTGGACGGAAAAGGAGGCGACCCTCCGGCGCTACTACCAGTACCTGAAGCTGGAGAAGGGGTATTCGGCGCACACCGTCGAGGCCTACCGCCGCGACCTGCAGAAGTTCCTGGACTTCGTCGAGGGCGAGGACGTCGGCTGCCTCGCGGCCACGCTGGAGACGTTCCACGCCTTCTCGGCCGCCCTCGTCGACATCGGCATCCACCCCTCCTCGCTCTCGCGCATCCTGTCGGGCGTGCGCAGCTTCTACCGCTTCCTCCTCCTCAGCGACGTCATCGACAGCGACCCCATGCTGCTGCTCGAGTTCCCGAAGGTCTCGCGCCGCCTGCCCGACGTGCTCAGCGTGGACGAGGTGGACCGCCTCGAGGCGGCCATCGACCTCTCCCTGCCCGAGGGCCACCGCAACCGCGCCATCGTCGAGACGCTTTTCAGCTGCGGGCTGCGCGTGTCCGAGCTCTGCGCGCTGAAGATGCAGGACCTCTTCCTCGACGAGGAGTTCATCCGCGTCACGGGCAAGGGCGACAAGCAGCGGCTCGTGCCCATCTCGCGGCGCGCCATCCGCGAGCTGGGCTTCTATTTCGAGGACCGCGGCCGCCTGTGCGTCAAGCCGGGCTACGAGGGCTACGTGTTCATCAGCAAGTTCCGCAAGAACATCTCGCGCATCACCGTGTTCCGCTTCATCAAGGATTTGGTGGCGCAGGCGGGCATCGCCAAGACCGTCAGCCCCCACACGTTCCGCCACTCGTTCGCCACGAGCCTGCTCGAGGGCGGGGCGAACCTCCGCGCCATCCAGGCCATGCTGGGCCACGAGTCCATCGGGACGACGCAGGTTTACCTCCACACCGACATGCGCCGGCTGCGCGAGGAAATCCTCCGCTGCCACCCGCGCAACGCGCGGCGCGCCCGGGACGCCTCCCCCGCGGGCGGCGGGGGCGCCGCGGAGTGAGGGCGCGGGGCGGCCCTCCCGGCGGCCCATCCGTGAAAGTTCGTGAATTTCGGGCAAAAAAGCGGGGCGCACTTTCCGCGTCTCGCTTTAATGTCGTAACTTCGCCTCCCCTATGTGTCGCAACGGCTTATGAAGAAAAAGATACTCATCCTCAACGGCCCCAACCTCAACCTGCTGGGGCGGCGCGAGCCGGAAATCTACGGCAGCCGCGGCTTCCTCGACTATTTCGACGAGCTGCGGTCGCGCTACGCCGGCGTGGCGGAGATGGACTACTACCAGTCGAACATCGAGGGCGAGATGATCGACAAGATCCACGAAGTGGGCTTCACGTGGGACGGCATCGTGCTCAACGCCGGCGCCTACACCCACACGAGCGTGGCCCTGCAGGACGCCATCCGCGGCGTGCCCGCGCCAGTGGTGGAGGTGCACATCTCCAACGTGCACCGGCGCGAGGAGTTCCGCCACAAGTCGATGATTTCGTGCGCGTGCCTCGGCGTGGTCTGCGGCTTCGGGCTCGACTCCTACCGCCTGGCCGTGGAGGCCCTGACCCGGGAATGACGGAGACCGCGCGCATAGACGACTACATCCTCGCCCACATCGACCGAGAGCCCGATCACCTGCACCGCCTCTATCGCGCCACGCAGCTCCACCTGCTCTACGGACGCATGGCGAGCGGCCACCTGCAGGGGCGGCTGCTGAAGATGCTGGTGCGGATGGCGCGCCCGCGCCTGGTGCTGGAAATCGGCACTTACAGCGGCTACAGCGGGCTGTGCCTCGCGGAGGGGCTGGACGAGGGCGGGATGGTCCACACGGTGGAGGTCAACGACGAGCAGGAGGACTTCACGCGGCCGTGGCTCGAGCGCTCGCCCTATGCCGGGCGCATCCGGATGCACATCGGCGACGCGGCGGACGTGGTGCCTCGCCTGGGGCTGACGTTCGACATGGTGTTCATCGACGCCGACAAGCGCCGCTACGTGGACTACTACGAGCTGGCGATGGCGCACCTGGCCGGCGGCGGCTTCATCCTGGCCGACAACACGCTGTGGGACGGCCACGTGCTGGAGGGGGAGCAGGCCCGCGACCCGCAGACGCGCGGCATCATGGCCTTCAACGACCACGTGGCGCGGGACGGCCGCGTGGAGAAGGTCATCCTGCCGCTGCGCGACGGGCTGACCATCATCCGCAAGAAACCGGCGGAGCACTGAACGAAAACAAGCAAGAACAATGGAAACGACAAGACAGAACCGCATCGCGCGGCTGATACAGAAAGACCTCAGCAACATCTTCCAGGAGGAGACGCGGAAGACGCGCGGCATCCTCGTCAGCGTGAGCGTGGTGCGCATCAGCCCCGACCTGAGCGTGGCCAAGGCCTATCTCAGCATCTTCCCCCCGGCCAAGGCGCAGGAGCTGCTGGAGAACATCAGCGCGCAGGCGCCGGCCATCCGCTATAAGCTCGGGACGCTCGAGCGCCACCAGCTGCGCATCATTCCCGAGCTGAAGTTCTTCCTCGACGACTCGCTCGACTACATCGAGAACATCGACCGCCTGCTGAAACAATAGGATGAGCTTCCCGTTCTACGTCGCGCGGCGCTACCTCCTGGCGAAGAAGTCGCACCACGCCATCAACATCATCTCGGGCGTGTCGGTGTGCGGCGTTGCCATCGCCACGGCCGCGCTGGTGTGCATCCTCTCGGTGTTCAACGGCTTCGAGGACATGGTGGCCAGCCTCTTCACGGCGTTCGACCCCCAGCTGAAGGTGACGCCTGCGGAGGGCAAGTATGTCGCCGCCGACGCGCCCGGGCTGGAAGCCCTGCGCAAGGACGGGCGCGTCGCCGTGTACGCGGAGGTGGTGGAGGACAACGCCATGCTGGTGCTGAACAACCGCCAGGTGATGGCCACGGTGAAGGGGGTGGACGACTCGTTCGAGCGGCTCGTCGACTTCGACCGCATCAAGTTCGGCGACGGGCGCTTCCAGCTGCACGTCGATGTGCTGGACTACGGCATCCTCGGCATCAACCTGCTGGCGCAACTGGGCGTGGGGGCCGACTTCTCGTCGCCCATCCAGGTGTATGCGCCGCGCCGTGGCGAGCGCATCGACCTCAACGCGCCGGCGGACGGCTTCAACCGCGAGGAGCTGTTCTCGCCCCGCGTGGGGTTCAGCGTGAAGCAGGGGAAGTACGACTCCAACTATGTCATCGCGCCCATCAGCTTCGCCCGGCGGCTGTTTGAGCGGCAGGGCTACGTGACGGCGGTTGAGCTGCAGCTCAAGGACGGCGTGGACGTGGACGAGGCGCAGCGCGGCATCCGGCGGGCGCTGGGGCCGGGATTCCGTGTGCAGAACCGCTACGAGCAGCAGGAGGACACGTTCCGCATCATGAAGGTGGAGAAGCTGATTTCCTACATCTTCCTAACGTTCATCCTGATGATAGCCTGCTTCAACATCATCGGCTCGCTCTCGATGCTGATCATCGACAAGCGGCAGGACGCCGTGGTGCTGCGCAACCTCGGGGCGAGCGACGCACAGATTGCCGGCATCTTCATGATTGAGGGCCGCTTGATATCGGTGCTCGGGGCGGTGGCGGGCATTGCCCTTGGCGTGGCCCTCTGCCTGCTGCAGCAGCGGTTCGGCTTCATCAAGTTCGGCAGCTCCGCCGGCAACTACATCATCGACGTCTATCCCGTCAGCGTCCACGCGTGGGACCTTGCCGCCATCCTCCTGACGGTGGTGGCCGTCGGCTTTGCCTCGGTGTGGTATCCCGTGCGGCGGCTGAGCCGGAAGTACACGGCGCGCACGCTCTGACGGCATCCCCGCCCCCATCCAGTAATACAAGCAAATTCCCAAAACACTACAGTCACAATGAAAGCACCATCCATCCTCTTGGTTTCCTCCGCAGCCCTGCTCGTGGCGAGCTGCTCGAAGATGAAAAAGTTTGCGGCCGACGACTTCACCGTCACGCCCACGCCGCTGGAATACGCCGCCGGCGAGGTGCCGGCCACCATCAGCGCCAACATCCCGGCCAAGTTCATGAACAAGAACGCCGTCGTCCGCTGCACGCCCGTGCTGCGCTGGCAGGGCGGCGAGGCCGCCGGCGCCAGCGCCGTGTTCCAGGGCGAGAAGGTGGAGGCGAACAACCCCATCATCAGCTACAAGAACGGCGGGCACGCCACGCTCCGCACGTCGTTTCCCTTCCAGGACGGAATGGAGAGCAGCGAGCTTTTCATGACGTTCGACGCGCGCAAGGGCAACAAGGCCGTGAGGCTGCCCGACGTGAAAATCGGCTACGGGACGGTCTGCACGGCGGCACTTGTGGGCCGCACGTCGAGAACCGCCCGCGGCGGCGTCGGCCAGGACAACTTCCAGCGCGTCATCAGCCAGAAGCAGGCGGCCACCATCAAGTTCCTCATTGCGCAGTCGAACCTGCGTGGCAGCGAGCTCAACAGCCAGAACGTCAAGGACTTCATCCAGACGCTCCGCAACATCAAGAGCGACGAGCAGAGCCTCGTGCTCAACAATGTTGAGGTCAGCGCGTACGCCTCGCCCGACGGCGCCTATTCCTTCAACGAGCAGCTGGCCGAGCGCCGCGGGCAGGTCGGCGAGAAATACGTGAACCAGCAGCTCAGGCAGACCAAGCTCTCCGCCCATGTCGACATGAAGTACACGGCCGAGGACTGGGACGGGTTCCAGGAGCTGGTGAGGCAGTCGAGCCTGCAGGACAAGGACCTGATCCTGCGCGTCCTCTCCATGTACGAAGACCCCGAGCAGCGCGAGCGCGAAATCCGCAACGTGGCCGCCGTCTACAAGGAGCTGGCCGATGCCGTGCTGCCCGAACTGCGCCGCGCGCGCATGACCATCAACTACGACGTCATCGGGCGCAACGACGACCAGATCATGGAGGCGATGGACGCCACGCCCAACGTCCTGAGCGTGGAGGAGATGCTCTACGCGGCCAACATGCTGGCCACGACCGACGCACGGCGCGAGGACATCTACAACAAGATTGTCGCGGCCTATCCGTCGGACTACCGCGCCTATAACAACCTTGCCGAGCAGGCCATGCGCCAGGGCGACACGGAGAAGGCGCAGTCCTATCTGCGCACGGCGCTCGCAAAGAATGCGGCCGCGCCCGAGGTGAACGCCAATCTCGGGCTGCTCGCCTTGCAGGAGGGCAACGTCCGCGACGCGGAGATGTACATGGCCAAGGGCTCGGGCTCGAACAACATCGACGAGGCCCTCGGCAACCTCTACATCGCGCAGGGCAAATACACGCAGGCCGCCGCGAAGCTGGAGAAGACGGCCACCAACAGCGGCGTCCTCGCACAGATTCTCGCGCAGGACTATGCCGCCGCCAAGCAGTCGCTGAAGAACATGCAGCGTCCCGACGCCACGACGCACTACCTCCGCGCGCTGCTGGGCGCGCGCATGGGCGACGCGGATGCCGTCCGCGAGGGCCTGTCGGCCGTGGCGCAGTCGGATTCCACGCTGGCCGCCCGCGCCAAGAACGACCTGGAGTTCCAGAAGTACAAGGACGTCGTGGCGCAGGTCCTGAAGTAAACAACGGGCCGCCCCGCACGGCGCGCCCCATGCGACGGAATCCGGGCGGCGCAGCCGTTCGGATTCCGCCGCTCACTTTTCCACGCAAACGCTCACGTCCATGAAGACCGCTTCCCTTGCCTCTCTTGTTGCCCTCCTGCTGCTGTCGCTTTCAGCGTGTGGCGGCGGCGACTCCTCGTTCCGCGTCGTCGGCCGTTTCCGCGACATGCAGCAGGGCGAGCTGTACGTCTACAACCTGTCGTCGAAACACGCGCGGCTCGACACCGTCAGCGTGAAGGAGGGGCGCTTCGTCTATGCCGGGCAGGCCGAGCAGTGCACGCCTTACATCCTTGTGTTCCCGAACGCCGTGGAGCAGGTGCTTTTCGCCCAAAACGGGCAGGACCTGCGCTACGAGGCCACGGCCAACGACCTGCGCAACTACGTGGTGAACGGCAGCAAGGAGAACAAATTGATGAACCGCTTCCGGGAGGAGACCTACAGGCAGGGCGCGCAGCAGATAGTGGCCACGGCGCGGCGCTACATCGAGCAGCACACGCCCTCGCCCGTGGCGGTCTATCTCTTCGACCGCTATTTCGTCCAGAACGAGGCCACGGACGGCGCGGAACTGAAGCCGCTGCTCGCCAGGCTGCTGAAAGCCCATCCCGACAACCGCTTCCTGCTCGACGTGAAGGGCAGCCTTTCCGTTGTCGAGGCGGGGCAGGTGGGCAGCGCGCTCCCCGATTTGTCCTTGAAAGCCAGGAGCGGCGCGGGCCTGAGCCTGCGGGGCGGCGGGCAGCGGTACACGCTCGTGGCCTTTTGGGCGACGTGGATGAGGACGCAATGGGAAACGATGTCGCGGCTGCGCAGCTTGCACGACAAGTATGGGCGGGCCGGCCTGCGCATTGTCGCCGTTTCGCTCGACACCGAAATCTATAAGTGGGAGGAGTTCACCCGCGCCGACTCGCTTTCCATCGTCCACGTGTGCGACGGGCGTGCGTGGGAGTCGGCGGCGGTACGCAAGCTCGGCGTGCGCCTCCTGCCATGCTATGTCTTGGCCGACAGGGACGACAAGGTTGTCGCGAGAGGCACGGACATCAATGCCATGGTGGCCGATGTGGAAAAGTGCCTGAAGCCCTCGGGCGAGTAGCTTGGCGTGGAGTGGGGACGGTTCCCGCGCGCGCTCTTTGTAGTGGCTTCGCGAAAAAAAAGGCATTTGTTTGCGGCATTTGGAAAATAACGGTAACTTTGCGCCGTCAAAAGCGAACAGAATGACATTTGTTGCGGCACATCACCACCACCACCATCTCAACGAGCCTTTTCGGTGAGCAGCTGGCGGCGTGGAGTGTTGCGGAGAACATGAGGATAAAACGCTAAGGGGCTTGCCGAGAGGTGCAGCCCCTTTTTGTTTGCCCTGTGCGGAAGTCCGCACGAATCGGAAAACCAAAACTTACCAATATGTTGAGAATCGCAGTCCAGTCAAAAGGCCGTCTCTACGAAGACACCATGGCCCTGCTGCAAGAAGCCGGCATCAAAGTCGGCTCGTCGAAGCGCACCCTCCTTGTCCAGTCCTTCAACTTTCCGCTCGAGGTGCTTTTCCTGCGCGACGACGACATCCCCCAAACCGTGGCGAGCGGCGTGGCCGACATCGGCGTGGTGGGGGAGAACGAGTTCGTCGAGCGGCAGGAGGATGCGGAGGTCGTCAAGCGCCTTGGCTTCAGCAAGTGCCGCCTCTCGTTGGCCATCCCCAAGTCCGTCGACTATCCCGGCACGCAGTGGTTCGACGGAAAGACCATCGCCACTTCCTATCCCGCCATCCTGCGCCAGTTCATGGAGCGCACGGGAGTGCGGATGAACATGCACGTCATACAGGGGTCGGTGGAAATCGCCCCCGGCATCGGCCTGGCCGACGGAATCTTCGACATCGTGAGCTCCGGCTCCACGCTCGTCAGCAACAACCTTCGCGAAGTGGAGGTGGTGATGCAGAGCGAGGCCCTGCTCATCGGCAACAAGAGCCTCACGCCCGAGAAGACAGCCATCCTCCAGCAGCTCCTGTTCCGCATCGACGCGGTGAAGGCGGCAGAGGACAAGAAGTACGTGCTGATGAACGCGCCGACCGGCCGCGTGGCCGACATCATCGGCGTGCTCCCGGGCATCAAGAGCCCCACCGTCATGCCGCTGGCCACCGACGGCTGGAGCAGCATCCACACGGTGCTCGACGAGAAGCGCTTTTGGGAAATCATCGGCCAGCTCAAGGCTTTGGGCGCGGAGGGTATCCTCGTGCTTCCCATCGAGAAAATGATTCTTTAACCCAGGCAGCCATGCAAATCTACAGATATCCCGCACCTGAGACGTGGGCTTCCATCTTGGCGCGGCCTCAGAAAGACTTCCAGCAGTTGCAGCAGACGGTGCAGGCCGTGCTCGACCGCGTGCGGCGCGGGGGCGACGCTGCGGTCAAGGCCTGCGAGCTCCAGTTCGACAAGGCGCAGCTCCAGCAGCTGCAGGTGACGCGGCAGGAGATGGACGAGGCCGAGACGCTCGTCTCCGAAGAGCTGAAGCAGTCGCTCCGGCTGGCACACGCCAACATCGAGAAGTTCCATGCCGCCCAGCAGTTCGTGGGCAGGCACGTGGAGACGATGCCGGGGGTCGTGTGCTGGCAAAAGTCCGTCGCCATTGAGAAAGTTGGCCTCTACGTCCCCGGCGGGACGGCCCCGCTTTTATCCACCGTCCTCATGCTGGCCACTCCGGCACGCATCGCCGGCTGCCGCGAAATCATCCTCTGCTCGCCGCCCGGCCGCGACGGGCGCATCCATCCGGCCATCCTTGTGGCCGCGCGCATGGCGGGCGTGAGCCGCATCTACAAGGCCGGTGGCGTGCAAGCGATAGCCGCCATGGCTTATGGGACGGAGAGCATTCCCAAGGTCAGCAAGATTTTCGGGCCGGGCAACCAGTACGTCATGGCCGCCAAGCAGGCCGTTTCGATTCGCGATGCCGCCATCGATATGCCCGCGGGGCCTTCGGAGGTGGCCGTCGTGGCCGACTCGACGTCCAATCCCGTGTTCGTGGCGGCCGACCTCCTGTCGCAAGCCGAACACGGAATGGACAGCCAGGTGGTGCTCATCTGCACCGACGAAGCCATGCTGGCGGCGGTGCAGTCCGAGGTCGATGCCCAGCTCCAGCAGCTCCCGCGCCGTGAGATGGCCGCCTCGTCGCTCGCCAGCAGCAAGTTCATCCTGGTCCACGACCATGCCGAGGCGATGGCCGTTGCCAACGCCTACGCCCCCGAGCACCTGATTCTGGCCATGAGCGACTGCGCCGCGCTGGCGGAGCAGGTGGTGAACGCCGGCAGTGTGTTCCTTGGCCACTATTCGTGCGAGAGCGCCGGCGACTATGCCTCGGGCACCAACCACACGCTCCCCACCAGCGGCTACGCCACGGCTTACAGCGGCGTGTCGCTCGACAGCTTCGTGCGCAAGATTACGTTTCAGGAACTGTCTGCCGAGGGCATCCGCAGCATCGGCCGCGCCGTGGAAATCATGGCGGCCAACGAACAGCTCGACGCCCACCGCAACGCCATGACCCTGCGTCTTCGCGCCGTGGGGCAGTAGGTGCCGCCTCCCCCTCCTCACCCACCACATTCTTAACTCCATAGCAAGATGAGACCTTTAGAATCCCTGGTCCGCCCGAACATCTGGTCGCTCAGTCCTTATAGCTCGGCGCGCGACGAATACAAGGGGCTCAAGGCAGAGGTGTTCCTCGACGCCAACGAGAATCCCTACAACTCCCCACTCAACCGCTATCCCGACCCCCTGCAGGAACGCTTGAAGACGGCCATCGCCGCCTACAAGCAGGTGCCGGCGGCCAACATCTTCCTCGGCAACGGCTCCGACGAGGCCATCGACCTGCCTTTCCGCATCTTCTGCCGTCCGGGCGTGGACAACGTGGCGGCCATCAGCCCCACCTACGGGATGTACGAGGTGTGCGCCGACATCAACGACGTGGCGTACCGTAAAGTGCCGCTCGACGCCTCCTACGGCTTCCGCGCCGACGAGGTGCTGCGCGCCTGCGACGAGCGCACCAAGCTCATATTCCTCTGCTCGCCCAACAACCCCACGGGCAACAGCCTGGCCCGCGAGGAGATGGAGGCGGTCATCGAGCGCTTCGGCGGCATCGTCGTCGTCGATGAGGCTTATTCCGACTTCTCGTCGCAGCGGCCCTTCCGCCTTGACCTCGCGCGCCACCCCAACCTCATCGTCCTCAACACCTTCTCCAAGGCGCTCGGCTGCGCCGCCATCCGCCTGGGCATGGCTTTCGCATCGGCCGACATCATCGCGCTGTTCAACAAGGTGAAGTATCCCTACAACGTGAACCGCCTGACGCAGGAGAAGGCACTCGAAGTGCTCTCCGACCAGACGCAAATCCACCAGCGCGTCATCATGATCAAGGAGGCGCGCGCCTCGCTCATGGCCGCTTTTGCGCAGCTGCCCGTCTGCAAGCGCGTGTTTCCAACCGACGCGAACTTCTTCCTCGCGCGCATGACCGACGCCGACGCCATCTACGACCACCTCGTCCGGCAGGGCATCATCGTGCGCAACCGCAGCCGCGTCGCCCTCTGCGAGGGCTGCCTGCGCGTGACGGTCGGCACAAGGGAGGAGAACGAGAAACTTCTCAAGGCCCTGCGCCAGCTGCGATAACCCGAAAAACCAACACCCCACATGAAACGCGCACTGTTCATCGACCGCGACGGAACGATTCTCGTGGAGCCTGCCGACGAGCAAATCGACTCGTTCGACAAGTTCCGATTCGTGCCGGGCGCCATCCGCAACCTCCACTTCATCCGCACCCGCCTCGACTTCGAGCTCGTCATGGTCAGCAACCAGGACGGCCTCGGAACGCCCGCCTATCCCGAAGCCCACTTCTGGCCCACGCACAACCTGATGCTCCGCACGCTGGAGGGCGAGGGCGTGACGTTCGACGACATCCTCATCGACCGCTCCTTCCCCCACGAGCACCTCCCGACCCGGAAGCCCGGGACGGCCATGCTCACGAAGTACACCGGCGGAGGCTACGACCTGCCCAACTCCTGCGTCATCGGCGACCGCGAGACCGACGCGCAGCTCGCGCGGAACCTCGGCTGCAAGTCGCTCATCCTCGACGGCACGCTGACCTGGGACAAGATTGCCGAAATCCTCTTTGCCGGCGAGCGCACCGCCTGCGTGCGGCGGACGACGCGCGAGACCGACATCGACATCTCGCTCAACCTCGACGGAAAGGGGCAGAGCGACATCGGGACGGGGCTGGGCTTCTTCGACCACATGCTCGAGCAAATCGCCAAGCATGGCAGCATCGACCTCCGCGTCCGCGTGAAGGGCGACCTCAACGTCGATGAGCACCACACCGTCGAGGACACGGGCATCGCCCTGGGCGAGTGCATCGCCCGCGCCCTGGGCGACAAGCGCGGCATCGAGCGCTACGGCTACACCCTGCCCATGGACGACTGCCTGTGCAGCGTCGCGCTCGACTTCGGCGGCCGCCCGTGGCTCGTGTGGGACGCGCCGTTCCACCGCGAGCGCGTGGGCGACGTGCCCACCGAGATGTTCCCCCACTTCTTCAAGAGCCTGAGCGACGCGGCGCGCATGAACCTCAACATCCGTGCCGAGGGCGGCAACGAGCACCACAAGATTGAGGGCATCTTCAAGGCGTTCGCGCGCAGCGTCCGCATGGCCGTGCGCCGCGACATCTACAACTTCCAGCTCCCCTCGAGCAAGGGCGTGCTCTGAGCGCGCCGCCATGCCATGAAGAAAGGCAGGCGTCCCGGTCGCGGGCACCTGCCTTTCTTCATCTCTTAGCCGATGTGCCGGCCGGCCGGCCGCGGCGGAAGCACTATCGCACCAGCACCTTCTTCCCCCCGACGATGTAAAGCCCGGGGCGGACGACACGCTCCACGCGGCGGCCCGTCAAGTCGTGGACGGCGCCCGTTCCCGCCCTGTCGGCCTCCGGCGCGGCGATGGCGGTGGGGGAGGGCAGGGAGGCTTCGACGACAGCCGACGGACTGCTCTCGCCTGCGTCGTTCGTCGCCACGATGTAGTAGCGGTAGGTGTGCCCCGCCTCCACATCGGTGTCGGTGTAGCGGAGCAGCGATGTCTTTTCCTTCACGACCTCGAAGTCGCCGTCCGCGCCCGTGGCGCGGAATACGCGGTAGCGCGCGTCGTCCACGGCGGCCCACTCCACCCGGATTTGGCCGTCGCCGGGAGTGGCTGTGAGCGCTGCCACCGCCTCCGGGGCCGCGAGCGCCTTGGTGGTCACTTCAAGCACGTCCGACACGGGCTGTGTGCTGCTGTCCGCAATGTTGTTCGTCAGGCGGAAGTAGTAGGTCGTTTCGGGCTTCAGGTTGCCCGCGACGAAGGCCGTTTCCGTGATGCCGTCGCGAACGACGGCGAATCCCGTGGTGGGCTGGGTGGAGCGTTCCAGCTTGTACGACGTGGCGGCCTCCGACTTGTTCCAGGCAAGGGCGACGCTCTGCGCCGTCACTTTCGTCGCGCTGAGGGTGGAGGGAAGCAGGGACGCGTCCACGCCCACGCCGATTTCGCGCGAGTAGACGGACCACGTGTCCTTGTAGCTCAGGGCGCGGACGCGGAACGTGGGCGACGCCGCTCCTTCCAGCGGGATGCTCAGCCTCACCGTCGCGCCGGCCGCGTAGTCCGTCCCCAGCGCCGCCTCGGCGATGGCCGCGAACGTGCCGTCGTCGCCTTTGCGCTCCACCACGTACTTCTTGCCCGTCTCCCCGTTGTGGTCGTACCACGAGAGCACGACGCTGCGGCTGTCCTTGGCCACGGAGGCCGCCACCCATGGCGGCGCGATGCGCCACCGGTGCACGTACTCGCTGCGGTCGCTGAAGGCGAGCGCCGTGCGGTGGGCGGCGTAGACCTTGCCGGCCGGCGTGAGCTTGCCGTTCAGAATCATGGAGCGCGCGTCCTGCACCCAGTTGTAGACGAAGTACCGCTCGCACTTGTCGCACTCGTCCAGCGCGTTCATGATGTCGTCCATCCACAGCCGCTGCTTCTCGGCGTTCTCGGGCGAGAGCGGGCGGTTCACCGTCTGCTCGTTTCCGTCGGCGTCGAGCATGGGGATGCCGTCGGGGTCGACGCGCGTGCCCGATGCCGTCGGCCAGCCCTCGTTGGTCCAGTTCGCCCCGTTGTTGAACTCGGTGATCCACACGGGGCGGCCGCCCGCGTCGCTGCTTGTGCGCGTCACGCTGTTGCGCATGTTCACCCCGGCCATGCTCTGCCGGTAGAGGTGGGCCGCCACGATGTCGCAGCGGTAGTTGAGCGAGTCGAGCGTGGCGAAGAACTTGCGGCTCCAGCCCGAGCCGATGGGGTCTTTCGACGCGGGCGACGCCAGCCGCAGGCCGCTCTTGAGTGCCTCGGGCCATGTCGAGATGGCGTAGTCGGGCGTGAGGTTCGCCTGCCCGCGGTCGTCCGGCTCGTTGTAGTTGAGCAGCACGGTCACGTCGTTCACCCCGTAGAGCGCGTCCCAGCTCGGCCACCCCGCCTTCTGGTGGATGGGGCTGTACTCGTAGTCGGGGTGCTGCGTGTTGCCGCCGCAGTTCCAGTCGTAGAAGCAGGTCACGTTCTGCAGGTTGGGCGCGTCGATGCCGCCGGCCCAGCCCTTCTTCGACACCCACTCGAACTTCGCGCAGCGCACGAACGACACGAAGCCCTCCATGCCCTCGGGCATGGCCGCCACCTCCACGTCGCCGTCGCTGGCCGTCCAGCAGCGGCTCATGCCGGTGCCGTTGGCGTTGTTGGCCAGCACGGCCTGGAACCCGCGCCTCAGCCTGAACGAGCGCACCTTGTTGTCCCATTCGCCGAGGTCGCGGTAGAAGGTGTTGATGCCGAACGTGCGCGAGTTGCCCGTGAAGTTCTCGCCGTCCCACACCGTGAGGCACGCCTGCTTCGCGCTCTCGCCGAACGGAATGACCACGGCGCCGTTGGCGTAGATGGCCACGCGCACGTTCGTCTTGTTGCGGGCTTTCGCGCCGTTCACCGTGACGCGGTCCAGCAGGCTGGCGATGACGAGGCTCGGCTTCACGTAGTCGAAGAACAGCCACGCCGAGCCGCCGCCCAGGTCGATGGTGGCGTTGTCGAGCGGCGTCCCCTCGCCCAGCTCGCCCAGCACGTGCAGGTCGGTCTTCCCCTCCACGCGCACGCATCCGTCTTTCAGCCCCCCGACGAACACGCTGCCGCCGTCGGCGATGGTGCGGTCGCCCGCGAGCACCTGCGTCGGCTGCTCGTCGTCCTTCGTCAGCGAGAGGTTGGCGATGGCGTAGAGGGCCGACGCGCTTGTGAGGCACAGGTAGTGCGTGCCGCCCTGCGCGGTGGTGACCTTCATCTCGCCGCCGTAGAGGACGGTCTTCTCGCGCGTGCTGAACGACCGCGCCGCCAGCTGCGTGCCGTCGGCCAGTGCGCCGGTGTTCACGCTCGCCGTCACGCTGCCGCCCGTGTTGCCCATGTTGTTCCAGTAGGCGCAGTCCATGGCGAACGTGTAGGTGGTGTTGGCCTCCAGCTCCACGGGATAGACGTAGTAGCCCGAGTAGCCGTCCCAGCGGATGAACATGAAGTTGCCGTCGAAGGTCGCGCCGTCCTTCTGCAGCGTGTAGCTGGCGGGCGAGCTCTCGAAGCGGGCGTTGCTGGGCAGGGCGGTGGCCGCGCCGCCTTTCGCCCCCGTCCATCCCGCCTCCGTGGGCGACGGCTTGCTGGTCCACGACGCGGGTATCGCGCCGTCGAGCAGGTTCGTACTTGTCTGTGCGGAGAGCGTCGCGAGCAGGCCCGCGGCCCAGGCGCAGAGGGTGGCCAGTGTCTTTTTCGTCATCATGCAAAGTTGGTTAGGTGGTTAGTTGATTAGGTTGTTGGTCAGGTAACAGGCAGAGTCGCCGCGAGGGAGGCTTTGTGCCGGCAAAATTAGGGGAATGCGCGGGCCGCGACGCCCACATATCGTGAATCCAGGGGCCACGGAGCGTGAACGGCGCTCCCCAGGCGCCCAAATGTCGCTGCGTTCCCCGCTCCTGGCCCTGCGTGCCGCGTCCGCCCCCCTCCGCGCGATGGCGGAGGCGGAGGCGCCCGGAGCCAGCAAGGGCAGGACACCGCCGGATGTGTGGTGTCCTGCCCTTGCCGCTTGCTGGTGGCCGCGCCGCGCGCCTACCGCTCCAGCACCTTGCGGACGCTTCCGTCGCTCATGCGCACGAGGTTCACGCCCTTCCGGGGAGCGGACAGCCGCGCGCCGGAGGCCGCGAAGCGCTCCGCCTCCTCCGCCGCTGCGGCCTCCGGCGCGGCGATGGCGGTGGGGTCGAACTCCACGATGTTCGCAATCTTGTTCCAGCCGCTGGCCGCCCTGTACGCGCTCGCGCAGCCGGTAGGCACATAGAGCGTCGTGACGGTGTAGACGGGCTCGAGCGGCTGCCAGGAATCGTCGTATTCGGTCGCGACGTTGAACGCGTTTTCGTCCGAATCCCAGGGGCTCGTGCCCAGGGCCGTGACCTTCGCCAGCGACGTGCAGTAGATGAAGGAGCGGTTGCCGACGGAGACCACGGTGCTTGGCAGCGTGATGGAGGTCAGGCCGCTTCCGCAGCTGATGAACGCATAGTCGTCGATGTGGCGCACTCCCTCGGGAATGACCGTTCCGATGCATCCCATGACAAGCTTGTCGGTCGCCGTCTCGATGATGGCGTTGCAGCCGCCGCGCGAATCATACACGGGGTTGCCCTCCGCCACCGTCACCTGGCGCAGCGCGTTGCAGCCTGAGAAAGTGTTGGGGCTCCAGTGCTTCTGCGTCAGGGAGGCTGGCAGGCTGACGCTTTCCAGCGACGAGCATCCCGAGAACGTCGTAACGCCGATGTCCAGCAGGCCTTCGTTGATGACCACCTTCTTCAGTCCCGTGCAGTTCTCGAAGGCCTGTTGCCCGAGGTATTCGATGCTTCCCGGAATCGTCACCGTCTCCAGTGCCGTGCAGCCCTGGAAAACCGTTGAGAGCCAGCTTGTCAAGCCATCCTCCAGCGTCAGGCTGCGCAGCGACGTGCACCGGGAGAAAGCGAACTGTCCCATGTTCTTGACGCTGGCGGGGATGGTCACAGCCTCCAGGGCCGAGCATCCCGAGAACGCGTAGCCTTCAATGCTGGTCACGCTGGACGGAATCGACACCCGCTTGAGGGTGCTGCTGTTGTAGCACGCGCGGTAGCCGATGGCCACCACGCTGTAGCCGTTGGCCGTTGCCGGAAGGTCCATTTGCTCGGGCGCGGCCCTGTAGCCGGCGGCATCCTTGAATTCTGTGAATTCGGCGGTCTTGTCCTCCTCGCTCTTGATGGTGAACGAGTAGTAGAGGCCGTTGATTTCCACGTCGAAGTGGTCGCCTTTGTCTGCCGCCGCCGTCTGGGCGAAAAACTGCGACACGAGGCCCAGCGCGGCGATGGTCGCCGCCTTGGCCCAACTGTCATGGCGTAAGGTCTTCTTCATAAGCATTGTGGTTTTTTAGGGATAAATAAAACTTTACAAAGATAATGGATAATGCAAACGAGCGCAAGGAAAGCTTGCTTCCAATTTGCCGAGTGCAGCTTGTCTTTTGCAAAGATATGCAAAACAATCCTTTTTTACCCCCCCGTTTGTTAAATTGCGTTAAGTATTAAAAAACTGTGCGGACGCGGCGCGCCCCCGGCCCGGCTTTCCGGCGCGGCCTCCGCGCACTGTGCTCGGGCCGTGCGCGCCGGAAACGGCGCTGCGGCGCGGCGCCGCAGCGCGCGTGCCGCGGAGAAAAAATATTTCCAAGTACTTGGAAGTTTTCGTCCAAGTACTTGGAAATATTTTTCCAAGTACTTGGAATTTCCGGCGCGCCGCAGCGGCGCGGGGACGGGCGTGCGGCGTCGCGGGTGGCAGGGCGCGGCGGCGGTGGGAAGCCGGCGCGCGTTTTTGTTACGTCCCGTAAAATTGTTGCAACGCCGCGCGGGGGCGGTTCCGCCCCGGTTGCCGTAACTTTGCCGGTGCCGAGGGACGTGCGGCGTGCGCCCGCGCCACGGGCGGAGCACCCGCGGACGGAGCCCTCACCAAGGAACACCCACAAACGGAACACTCACAAACTGTATGCTACACAACATGGAAACGCTCAGAAACCTTTCCCGGTGGGCGGCGCGTCAAGGCCGCCTGCTCGCGGCCGCGGCCCTGCTGCTGGCCGGCCTCCTTCCCGCTGCGGCGCAGGCGGCGGACGGCGGCGCGCCGAAGCTGCGCCGGACGATTGACGCGCGCCACCCCGCGTGGCTCATCCACGTGGACGTGTGGTTCGCCGCCGACCCGCAGAAGATAATCGACCTCATCCCGGCGGACATACGCCCCTACGTGGTGCTGAACCTCTCGCTCTCGTGCCAGTACGACACGGAGCAGGAGGTCTACAAGCTGCCGCAGAACGCGGTGCTCACCTACAGGTCGTGGGCGTCGGTGTGCTGCCGCAACAACATGTGGTTCACGTGCCAGCCCGCGTCGGGCGGGCACACGCACATCCAGGACTCGGACCTGGAGACGTTCGAGATGTTTTTCAGGGACTATCCCAACTTCCTCGGCTGGAACTACGCGGAGCAGTTCTGGGGCTTCGACGCGCAGGGCGACAGGAGCTCGAGCACGCAGGAGTCGCGCTGGGAGCTGTTCGCCAACCTGGTGGAGATGTCGCACAAGTACGGCGGGCTGCTCATCGAGAGCTTCTGCGGCAACATGTGGGCCTATCCGCTCAGCCCGGTGGGGCAGCTCAAGCGCAACGCGCGCTTCATGCAGGCGTGCCGCGAGCACCCGGAGAACGTGCTGTTCCTCTACAAGTACACCTCGGCCGCGTGCTGGTACAACGACGAGAGCGTGACCATCGGCCCGTTCGTCTCGGGCTACGCCGCCAACTACGGCATCCGCTACGACAACTGCGGCTGGGACGGGGCGACGGCCGCGTTTGAGGAGAAGAAGGGCTTTGCCAGCCGCAAGCGCACCTACCCGGCGTCGGTGGGCATCGCGCCCGCGCTGGAGCAGACGGCGCTCAACGGGGCGTGCGTGTGGGACGGCCCGGAGCTGACGTGGACGGAGGACATGCACGAGGTGTCCGCCACGACGACGCCCGACGGCTACCGCCGCCGCCAGTGGGCGACGTTCACGCAGTTCGACAACATCTGGCTCGACATGTTCCGCAAGGTCCTCGACGGGACCGTCTACATCCCCACGCGCGAGGAGGTGGTGGGCCGCACGAAGATTGCGGTGGTGAGCGACATGGCGGCCTCGCAGGGCGACCAGAAGGCCTACGCCACGCCCAACACGCTGTACGACGGCCTCTACAAGCAGCAGGACGCGCTCAACTACGGGGACGGCTACATGATGGACAACATGTGCTACTTCAAGCGCACGGGCCGCTACCAGGCCATCCCCGTGCTGCTGGAGGGCTACGACGAGCTGGCGGCCACCATCCCCACGCGCGCGAAGCTGTCGACGGTGTGGAGCAACGTGCGCTGGACGAACCAGGCCTACAAGGTGCGCACGTTCGACGCGGCCTACCCCGAGGAGTACACCGGCGACCTGTTCGTGGCGCGCCACCGCAACGAGCTGGTCACCTACTATCCCTTCAGCTACTACCGCGCGGAGAAGCGCGCCACGGCCTCCGTGCCGCTCCTCTACAACAGCTGCGAGCGCATGGAGCTGGACTACACCGAGTTCAACGGCGGCATGGTGCGCGAGTACGCCGACCGCATCGAACTCTACTTCAACAACTTCCGCACCGACACGGTGGACGCGCGCACCGACATCGTGCGCATCTACGGAGCGGCGGAGCGCCCGACGTTCAGCTTCACGAACCGCTCCGTGAACGACGCCGTCAGCGGCTGCCTCGCGCTGTCGGACACGTGGGAGGACGGGGTCTACACGCTCGCGGTGAGCCACATGGGGCCGGTGGACATCACCGTCCGCTGCGGCGGCGCATCGGCCGAGGGCAAGCGGACCGACACGCTGCCCACCGGGCTCGTCGAGCTGCCCGAGCAGCCCGCCGACTACGACGGCGAGCTCGTTGTCGAGGCGGAGAACCTCGACACGAAGAACGTGGCGAAGGTGGAGCTGAACCCCTACGCCAACAACCCCTCGGAGCGCGGCCACTCGGCCATGGGCTACGTGTCGATGGGCACGAGCAAGAGCAGCGCGGTGCGCGGGTTCTACGGCGCGCGCGCAGCCGGCGCCTACCGCATGAGCTTCCGCTACGCCAGCCCGGGCGGCGCGCCGGTGCTCACGCTCGCGGTCAATGGCAAGTCGCAGCGCCTGCGCTTCGCGAAGACCGAGACCCAGAGCGACTGGACGGAAGTGGACTGCGAGGTGGAGATGAAGGAGGGCGAGAACGAGTTCGTGCTGAAGGCGTTCACCGACCCGAAGGGCATGCTGCTCGACCTCGTGCGCATCGCCCCCGTGCAGCCCGACCCCAGCGGCGTCCGCCTTCCGGACGCGCCCGCCGCCGCCGCGCCCGCCGTGGTGGGGCGCTACGACCTGTCGGGGCGCGCGGCGGACGCCGCGCAGCGCGGCGTGCAACTCCTGCGCATGAGCGACGGAACGGTGCGCAAGGTGTGGCGGAAATAGCGGATTTTTTCCGAACTTTGCAGCCGGGAACGACGGACGTGGGAACGAGCGGCTTGTAAAGGAGACGGAAAAAATGACTGGGAAAAAGGAGGCCGCGCCGCCCGAGACGGGGGCGCGGCTTTGTGTGAGGACGGCCACGGAGGCGGACGCCGCGCGGCTGCTGGAGATATACGCGCCCTACGTGGAGGGGACGGCCGTGTCGTTCGAGTACGGCGTGCCGGCCGTGGAGGAGTTCCGCCGCCGCATCCGCGCCACGCTGGCGAGGTATCCCTACGTCGTGGCCGAGGCGGACGGCGCGCTGCTGGGCTACGCCTACGCCGGCGCGCTGAAGGAGCGGGCCGCCTACGACTGGGCGGTGGAGACGTCGGTGTATGTGCGCCGCGACGCGCACGGGCGTGGCGTGGGGCGCGCGCTCTACGGGGAGCTGGAGCGGCGGCTGCGGCGGATGGGCGTGCGCAACATGTATGCCTGCATCGCCTACGCCGGGCGCGAGGACCCCTACCTCGACAACGCCAGCACGCGCTTCCACGAGCGCATGGGCTTCCGGCTCGTGGCCCACTTCCACCAGTGCGGCTACAAGTTCGGGCGGTGGTACGACATGGTGTGGATGGAGCGGATGATCGGGCCGCACGACTGACGCGCCGCGCGCGGCGGACTGGCGGACGTGGCATCCCCCGCCGTTGGGCTGGAGAACGGCATTCCCCCGGCTGCCCTGGATGGGGCGGCCGGGGGAATGGCTTTTTGTCCGCGCAGGCGGCGGGAGCGCCTGCTTCTTACTTCTTGATCTTGTACATCACGATGCTCTTCGCGCCGACGCTGCCGTTGAGCACGGGGGCTTCGACGGTCGTCTCGCTGGTTGCCGGCACGTACTTCGTGGGGTTGTCGAGCGTGTTCTCGCCGTCCATGTCGTCCGCGCCGTAGGTGGTGAGCGTTGCCGCGTGGCTGCCCTTCATGCCCTTGAGGTTGAGCGCGAAGTCCTGCTTCTTGTCGCCCGTGTTCACAATCTTGACGATGACCTCGCCGCTGGGCTTGTCGTACACCGCGCTGGCGAAGAGCCCGTCCTGGCCGTCGTTGCCGGCCACGGGCTTGCCGTCCATCGTGAGCGGCAGCACGTTCGTCCCCTTGTTGCAGGCGTAGAGCTGCTGCACGTACCACGAGCAGGAGCGGAAGCTGCGCAGGTTGTCGAACCAGATGAGGTCGGGGCGCCACTGCCAGCCGTCGATGTGGGCGAAGAGGGGCGCGTAGGTCGCCATGTGCACCACGTCGGCGTTGCGCTCCACGCCCGTGAGGAAGGCGGCTTCGAGCAGCGCGGCCTCGAAGTGGTTCCACTTCTTCCCGCGCCCATGGCAGGCGTACTCGCCGGCGAACACCTTCGGGCCCTTGCGGTCGTAGTTGTCGTAGCGGTTGCCGCTCTTGAGGAACCAGTTCTCGGGGCGGTAGAAGTGCTCGTCCACGAGGTCAGCGCCCAGCTTGCGCATCTCCGGCCACAGGTACTCGAAGTCCTTGCCCTCGGAGTTGGGGCCCGACGAGCCGATGATTTTGATGTCGGGGTACTTCCTGCGCACCTGCTCGACGAACGGCTTCAGGTTCTCCGGGTAGATTTCGCCCCACTGCTCGTTGCCGATGGCCACGAACTTGAGGTTGAACGGGGCGGGGTGCCCCATGTCGGCGCGGAGCTTCGCCCACTTGTTCTTGGCGGGGTCGCCGTTGGCGAACTCGATGAGGTCGAGCACGTCGTCGATGTAGGGCTGCAGCTGGTCGACGGCCACGTGCGCGTCATTGCGCTGGCTGCCGTTCTGGAACTCGCACGACAGCCCCACGCTCAGCACGGGAAGCGGCTCGGCGCCGATTTCCTCGCTCAGCAGGAAGTACTCGTAGAAGCCGAGCCCGTAGCTCTGGAAGTAGTCGGGGAAGAAGCGGTGGTCGAACGTGTAGTGCCAGCGGTTCTCGTTGAGCGGACGGTTCTCCACCGCGCCCACGGAGTTCTTCCACTGGTAGCGCGTCGCCAGGTCCGTGCCCTCCACGATGCAGCCGCCCGGGAAGCGGAACACGCCCGGGCGCAGGTCGGCCAGCGCCTGCGCCAGGTCCTTGCGCATGCCGTTCTCGTGGCCGTTGAACGTCTCGACGGGGAAGAGGCTCACGTGCTCCAGGTCCACGGCCGCGCTGTTGCGGGCGAGCATCAGGCGCAGCGAGCCCCTGCCGACGGTCTTCGACGCCTTCAGCACCACGCTGTACTTCTTCCATTCCTTCGAGCGCACCGTCACGCTTTGCTCCGCGAACTGCTGGCGCTCGTCCTGCGTGGCGGGGTCGCACAGCATCACGCGCACCTTGGCCTCGCCGCCGTCGGGCACGCGCGCCCACACGGAGAAGCGGTACTCGGCGTCCTGCTCATAGCCGATGCCGAAGAACCCGTGGTTCTCCAGCCCCGTGTACTTGTCGTTGTGGCCGCTGTAGGCGAGGCGCACGTAGTGGGGGTTCTTGTCGAACGGGCCGTCGTCGCGGAGCTTCACGCTGCCGAACACGTCCCAGCCCATGAAGCGGTCGGGGAACTCGAACGAGCGGTTCTTCACCAGCTCGCCGTACAGGCCGCCGTCGGCGGCGTAGTTGATGTCCTCGAAGAAGATGCCGTACATGGTCGGCTGGATGCTCGCACCGAGTTTCTTGGTGTTCACCTCCATCGTGTGCGTCTGTGCCACGGCGCACGCTGCGATTCCCAGCGCGGCAATTGTCGTTGTTAATTTCAGCATAGTTTGGGCTTTGGTGTTATTGGTGAATGAATACTTTCTGCTTTCCCTGGATGTACACGCGGCGCGGCTCCAGGGCGCCGGCCCTGCGCCCGTCGAGCGTGTAGGTGTCGCCGCCGGCGCTCGCCGGCCCTGCTTCGGGGCGCGCGATGGCGGTGGGCGTGGAGTGGGCGAGCGTGAAGTGGTCGGCGCTCCACCATGCCGAGCCCTCGCCCGTGGCCGACGCCGTGATGCGCAGGCTCTGGCCCTCGGCCACGAACACGGGCGGGAGCGCCACCTCCGCCCATCCGTGCTGGTAGGGGCTTCCGGCGATGGTCGTGCTGCCCGCGCCCTGCACGCGCTGCGTGGATGCGCGTCCCGTGCCTTGGCCGTCCGCGTCCAGCGCCTCGGCCGTGAGCGTGACGGTCGTGTTGCTCGAGGCGCGCAGCAGTGCGGCCACGTGGTAGTCGCCCGCCGGCAGTGCGGCCACGGTCTGCGACATCGACGACGACAGTCCCGCGCCCTTCCACTGGTCCCAGTAGGCGTTGGCCGTGTTGCCGTCGTACGCCTCGCCCGTCTTCGTGCCGAGGCTGGCCACCGTCCAGCCGCTCGTCCCGTCGTTGCAGTCGGGGTTCCGGATGCCCATGCTCAGCTCCGCGCTCGTGGCCTCGCCGCCCGACAGGGTGGTCGTGCGCAGGCGGAACGTGTCGGCCGTGCGGTCGATGTCCGCCGCCGGCACGCGCAGCTCCAGCGTGTTGTCGTCGAACTGGCTGCGGTCGGCCGCCTCGTGGAACGCTGTCCACGTGCCGTCGGCAGCCCGCCTCTCCACGACGAGCGTGGCGGCGAGGTCTCCGTTCGTGTTGCCCAGGGCGAAGACCACCTCCTGCTTGTCCGTGTCGACGGTGTAGGCGAGGGTGGGCGTCTTCGTGCCCGGCCGCCACCAGTTCGGCGCCTTCTGCATGCTGGCGTTGTAGGCGAACGTCGATTTCGTGTCGCGGTAGACGCGCCCGGCCGGCGTCACCCACCCGTCGTCGTTGATGAAGCGGCGCGAGCTCGTGTCCCACTGGTAGTAGGCGTACCGCTCCACGAAGGGCGCGCGCTCCAGCATGTCCACGATTTCCATCACGGCGGCGCGGTTCTTCTCCAGCTGGTCGCCGTACTTCGACGGCCACGTCTCCGTAGTCCACGACGCGCCGTAGGCCCATTCCGTGATCCAGATGGGGCGCTTCGTCTTGTCGTAGATGGCTTTCAGGCGGTCGTACCACGCCGACGCGCCGTTGGCCTCGTTAGGCCCCCAGTAGGCGTGGAACGCCACGAAGTCGCAGCGGTAGGCCATGTCGTCCACGTGGCCGATGTATTCCGTCAGCCAGCTCGCGTCGGTCGGCGCGGGCGAGCCCACGCGCATGCCCACGGCCGCCATCTCGGGCGTCTTCGTCGTGGCCGTCCAGCTGCTGATGGTGCCGCCGCAGTCGCACTTGTCGTGCTGCTCCGAGTGGTCGGGCTCGTTGAAGCCCAGCACGTGGGTCGAGCCGCTCAGCCCGCCGATGGTCGAGAGGCTCGGCCAGTAGACGTGCTGCCGGATGGGCGCGTACTCGCAGTCGGCCGTCGTCTGGCGGTCGGCGCTCCACGTGTAGAACCACGACGCCTTCATCTTCGCCGCGCCCGCCGCGATGCCGCTGTTGCCCTGCGTGGAGCACCAGCCCTTCTTGCTCGCGTACTGCCACGGCTTGATGTGTACCGACGAGATCCGCAGGTCCAGCGCCTCGGGCAGCGACGGGACCACCAGGTCGGCGTGGTCGGCCACGTAGACGCGCGTGTAGCCGCCGCCGCCCGTCCCGCTCGCCAGCGTGGCCATGAAGCCGCGCTTGAGGATGAAGCTGCGGATGCGGTTGTTCCACGCGCCGAGCGTCGTGGCGTTCTGCACGACCAGCTCCTTCTTCTCGCCGGTGCACTGCGCGCCGTCGAAGCCGGTCAGCACCGCGTCGCGCCGGAGCCACGGGATCACGGCCGCGCCGTCCAGGTAGATGGCCACGCGCACGTTCGTGCCGTTGCGCGCCGCCACGCCGCCCACCGTGATGCGCTGCAGGTACTTCTCAATCACCTCGCTCGGCCGCACGTTCTCGAACACCACCCACGCGTCGCGGTCGGCGATGTCCACGCTCCCGCCCTCGGCGATGGGCGCGTCGCCGCTGATGAGGTGCAGGTCGATGGGCCGGTCGAGCGTCAGCGCATCGGCCACGCTGTACACGTCCTGCTCCTGCGTGCCGATGTCGTTGGCGAACACCTCCGTCCGCGCGGCCGCCATCGACGCGCCGAAGCCCCCTGGCAGGGCGGGCACCACGCTGAAGCGCGTCCGCGAGCTGGCGGGCTTGTCATAGTACACCGGCACGTAGGCCTCCTCCGTCCAGTCGCAGCCCAGCCGCTTGTCCTGGTTCTTCTTGCACACGATGCTGCGCCCGAACTGCACGTCCAGCCGCCACAGGAACTCGCTCCCCGTGCCGCCCGCGTCGCTCCAGCCCACGCTCCACGTGTCGCTCGTGCTGGCGCGGAGGTACTTGCCCGTGCCCTTGTTGCGCAGCCGCCACCAGCCCGCCTCGCCCGAAGCCTCGGCCACCACCACGTAGGTCGCCGCGTCGGCGTTCGTGCCGGGCGCCGACAGGCGCGGCGTGGCGCCGTCGGCGTTCAGCCCCAGCACCTTGCTGTAATAGTCGCTCACTACATAGTACTCCCCGCCGTCGGCCAGCGCGGCGCGCGCCGCCGCCGGAGCGGCCAGCAGCAGGGCCGCCGCCAGCGCGGCCCTGGCCAGGAGCGGACGCAGGGGGGTGGTCGGACTGATTCCTCTCATCGGTGTTATGTCGGTTAGGTTTGCGCAATGTGTGTGGGTTTGCGCAACAGGTGCAAAGGTAAACAAAAAAGCGGATTTGCAAGGAGCCCGCCGCGACTAAAATGGCGCGGACGCCCGGATTTGCCGAAAAAACGCGCGCGCCCCGTCCGCCGCCCCTCCGCGCCCCGCCCCTCCGCCCTTCGCGCATCCCTTCCACCGCCTCCGCGGCGCGCCGGAATTTCTAAGTACTTGGACGGAAATTTCCAAGTACTTGGAAAAATATTTCCAAGTACTTGGAAATATCTTATCTCCGCACTCCCGCCGGCGCGCCTTCGCGGAGCGGCGGGACTTCCGCTGTGCCGGCGCGGGTTCTTCGCTGCCGCCGGGCGTCGCGGTCTCCATTTCCTCCGGCCAGCCGCCCCGCAAGCCGCCCGTGCGTTGCGGAATGGGCAAAAAGTTGTTGTTTTGTAAGCGTTTGTGGGCGGTTTGTCGTATCTTTGCAGCGGTTTGCCCGGAAGCGGCAAGCCGGCAATCCGAACAGAAAGCAACCGGGAAATGGGACTGAAGAAATATTTCTGGGGCAAGTCGGGCCTCGTGTTCTGGACCAACGCCGTCCTCGGCGCGGTGGTGCTGGTGGCCGTTCCGCTGCTTGCGCTCCAGGCGCTGGGCTTCTACACCCGCCACGGCGAGGAGGTGGAGGTGCCCGACCTGCTGGGCAAGACGGGCTACGAGGCCAACCGCAGGCTGGACGCCGTCGGCCTGGAGGCCCTGATACAGGACTCCGTGTACGTGGCGGGCGCGCGCCCGGGCGCCGTGCTCAACCAGACGCCGAGAAAGGGCGCGTCCGTGAAGACGGGGCGCACCGTGTACCTGACCATCGCGCGGAGCGAGAAAGCCCCCGTGCGCGTCCCCGACCTCATCCGCAACGTGACGCTCCGCATCGCGCGGCAGGAGTTGGAGCTGCTCGGCTTCACGCTCGGCGCGACGCGCTACGTGGAGGACGAGCCGAAGGACCTCGTGGTGGGGCTGCGGCAGGGAGGGCGCACGGTGAACGGCGGCGACATGGTGTCGCCCGCGCACCCCATCACCGTCCTGGCCGGCAGCGGCTACGCGGTCGACACGCTCGGGGAGGACTTGCTCGGCGACTTCGGCGGCGACTTCGACATTGAACTTTAATACGGCGCGAATGACGCGGACTGGGAACGGAACGGAGACGGGCGGCGGGCAGCCGGAGGCAGGCGCGGCCGGGCTGCCGCTCGGCGCCTACATCGACGACGAGGCCGAGGAGGCGGGCGACGGCGAGGCGCAGCTCTACGAGCACTACCGCGTGGCCGCCGACAAGGGGCAGCGGCCGGTGCGCGTCGACAAGTTCCTCATCGACCACCTGGCCGGCGTGTCGCGCAACCGCATCCAGCGCGCGGCCGACGCGGGCTTCGTCATGGTGGGCGAGCGCCCGGCCAAGCGCAGCCAACGCGTGCGCCCGGGCGACGTGGTGCGCGTGATGCTGGACCGCCCCCACTACGAGAGCCATATCGACGCGGAGGACATCCCGCTCGACATCGTGTACGAGGACAGCGACGTGCTGGTGGTGAACAAGCCCGCCGGGCTGGTGGTGCACCCGGGCGTGGGAAACTGGCACGGCACGCTGCTCAACGCGCTGGCCTGGCACTTCAGGGACCGGCCCGAGTTCGACCTCAACAACCCCGAGATAGGGCTGGTGCACCGCATCGACAAGGACACCTCGGGGCTGCTCGTCGTGGCGAAGACGGCGCAGGCGAAGACGACGCTGGGGCTCCAGTTCTTCAACAAGACCACGCGGCGCGAGTACAGCGCGCTGGTGTGGGGCGGGTTCGACGAGGACGAGGGGCGCGTCGAGGGCAACATCGCGCGCAATCCGCGCGACCGGATGCAGATGGCCGTCTTCCCGCCCGGCTCGGAGACGGGCAAGCACGCCGCCACGCGCTACTACGTGCAGGAGCGGTTCGCCTACGTGACGCTCGTCAAGTGCGTGCTGGAGACGGGGCGCACCCACCAAATCCGCGCCCACATGAGGCACATCGGCCACACGCTCTTCAACGACGGGCGCTACGGCGGCAGCGACATCCTGCGCGGGACGCCGTTCGCCAAGTACAGGCAGTTCGTGGAAAACTGCTTCAGGCTGTGCCCGCGCCAAGCCCTGCACGCGCGCACGCTGGGCTTCGTGCATCCGCGCACGGGGGAGGAGATGTACTTCACCTCGGAGCTCCCCGACGACATGCGCGCGCTGCTCGAGAAGTGGCGCACGCTCGCGCCGCCGCGCGAGTGAGCGCGGGGCGCGGCGAACAACGGCGGACATCCACAGACACCCACATAGCAAATACGGATATGAAAAAGGTAATAGCCATCGTCGCGGGTGGCGACTCTTCGGAGCACGACGTGTCGCTCCGCTCGGCGGCCGGCATCGACTCCTGGCTCGACCGCGACAAGTTCGACGTGTATGTCGTCGAGGTGTCGAGCCACGCCTGGGAGGCGCACCTCGCCGGCGGCGGCAGGGCGGCCGTGAGCCGCCACGACTTCTCGTTCGAGGACGGCGGACGCCGGGTGCGCCCCGACTACGCCTACATCACCATTCACGGCACGCCGGGCGAGAACGGCATCCTGCAGGGATACTTCGACCTGCTGGGCATCCCGTACAGCACGAGCGACGTGCTGGTGGAGGCGATGACGTTCAACAAGTTCGTGCTCAACCAGTACCTGAGGGGCTTCGGCGTCCGCGTGGCGGAGTCGATGCTCGTGCGCGAGGGCCAGCACGTGGCGGACGAGGACATCGTCGCGCGCGTGGGGCTTCCCTGCTTCGTGAAGCCGAACGAGGGGGGCAGCAGCTTCGGCGTGACCAAGTGCAAGACGGCGGCGGACCTGCGGCCGGCCATCGCGAGGGCCATGCGCGAAAGCCCGGAGGTCATCGTCGAGGCGATGCTCGCGGGCACGGAAGTGTCGAACGGCGTGTACAAGACGAAAGGGACGGGCTGCCACGTGCTCCCCATCACCGAGGTGGTGCCGCACAACGAGTTCTTCGACTACAACGCGAAGTACAACGGCGAGGTGGAGGAAATCACGCCGGCGCGCCTGTCGGACGACACCACGCGGCGCGTGCAGGCGCTCACGTCGGCCATCTACGACATCCTGGGCGCGTCGGGCGTCATCCGCATCGACTACATCATCACGAACGACAACGGCAGCGAGGCCATCAACCTCCTGGAGATCAACACCGTCCCGGGCATGACGGCCACGTCGTTCATCCCGCAGCAGGCGCGCGCGGCCGGCATCGGCATGACCGCGATGCTGACGGACATCATTGCCGACAAACTTGGCATCGACTAAGCCGACGCTTATGGACATCCACGACTTCGACGACATCCGCCCGTTCCTGCCCGAAGAGCTGCCCGCCGTGTTCGAGCGGCTGCTGGGCGACCCCGAGTTCCTGGCCGCGGTGGCCTACGTCTATCCCGGCGTGCCGCAGGAGAAGCTGGCCGCCACCGTCCGCTCGTGCAGGACGAACACCGAGTTCCAGCTCGCCCTCGTCTACCCCATGCTGAAGAGCCTGCTGGCGCGGGCGAGCGACGGGCTGACGAGGGACTTCGGGAGCGTCGGGCACGGGCCGGCGGCGGCGTACACGTTCGTCTCGAACCACCGCGACATCGTGCTCGACTCGGCCCTCCTCTCGGTGGCCCTGTACGAGGAAGGCCTCGACACGGTGGAAATCGCCATCGGCGACAACCTGCTGATCCGCCCGTGGATCCGCGACCTGGTGCGCGTGAACAAGTCGTTCATCGTGCAGCGCGCGCTCACCATGCGGCAGATGCTCCTCGCCTCGGCCAAGATGTCGCGCTACATGCACTTCTGCATCGCGGAGCGGCACGAGAGCATCTGGATAGCCCAGCGCGAGGGGCGCGCCAAGGACTCCAACGACCGCACGCAGGACAGCGTGCTGAAGATGATGGCCATGGGCGGCGACCTGCGCGAGCTCAACATCGTGCCGCTCTCCATCTCCTACGAGTACGACCCGTGCGACTACCTGAAGGCGGAGGAGTTCCAGAACAAACGCGACATCGAGGGCTTCAGGAAGAGCCCGCAGGACGACCTCGACAACATGCGGACGGGCATCTTCGGCCCCAAGGGCAAAATCCACTACCACGCCGCGCCGTGCATCAACGGCTGGCTCGACACCCTCCCGGCCGGCCTGCCGAAGACCGAGTACGTCAAGGCCGTGGCGGAGCACATCGACGCGGAAATCCACCGCCACTACCGCCTCTACGCGGGCAACTACGTGGCGGCCGACCTCCTGCGCGGCAGCGCGGCGCACGCCCGGCACTACACGCCCGAGCAGCGCGCGCGCTTCGCGGACTACCTGGAGCGGAAGCTCGCCATGGTGCGGCTCCCGGACCCCGACCACGCCTTCCTCCGGGAGCGGATGCTGACGATGTACGCCAACCCCGTGTTCAACCATGAGGCGAGCCTCGTCCGTCCTTAGCCTCCTCCTGCTCCCGCTTCTGGCCGCCGGCTGCGGCGGGGGCCAGGAGGAGGCATATCCGCCGCTCGTCACCGACCTGGCGGACGTGCGCACCGGCGCCGGCGGCACGGCGGAGAGCATGACGACCGACAACGGGGCGACCTACTCCGTTGCCCGCCGGCGCGTTTCCACGGCGTACCCCGACACCCTCCTGCGCCTCCTCTGCACCTACGCCCTCCCGCCCGACGCACCCGGAATGGCGGACGTCTACCGCGTGAGCAGCGTCATCTCGCAGCGTCCCGCCGCCCGCGACAAGTTCCACGAACTGCCGCGCGACCCCGTCCGCCTGTACAGCGCATGGAGCGGCAGCCGCTACATCAACGCCTGCATCGGCATCCTCACAGCCGCCAACGGCACGCCCCACGCGTTCTCGTTCAGCGAAGACAGCACCACGACGACGCCGGACGGGCAGCGCGTCGTCCACGTCAGCCTGCTCCACCGCCGGCCCGCCGGCGACGCCGAGAACTTCACGCGGAAGAGCTACCTCTCCCTCCCGATCTACCCGTACAGCGCGACGGCCGACAGCGTCGTCCTGCGCATCGCCACCTACGACGGCACCGTCGCCCGCGGCCACCACTTCTGACCGCCGGCGGCCCTCCCGAAACGGGGAAACACCGCGGCGGAAGCGCCGCCAGACGCCGCGCCAAAAACGTCCGCAGAGAAAATCCCAGCGCTCCGCGGAGAAAATATATTTCGTCCGCAGACGAAATATATTTTCTCCGCGGACGTTTCTACGGCTCCTCCGCAGTGTTTTTTCGCGGACGGACAACACGCTGGGCACAAGCGGTTTAAGGCGTATGCAGACGTTGCGCGCCCGGGCTTCCGCCGCGGGGCGGCCTCCCCGTGGCGGCGGCGCGGGCACGGCGCGGGGAAAAAAGGGATGGCACCGCAACAGCGCGAACTGCTGTTGCGGTGCCATCCCCTATGGATCGCCGGAAAGGCGGTCCCTCTTACTTTCCGTGGTACTCGCTTGAAACCGTGAGCTTTGCGCGGCCTTTCCTGCGGCGGGCGGAGAGCACGCGGCGGCCGTCCTTGGTCCGCATGCGCAGGCGGAATCCGTGCTTGTTGACTCTCTTGCGGTTGTGAGGCTGGAATGTTCTCTTCATTTTTTCTCTATGTTTTTAATTGTTCTTGTTCGGTGTCCCGTTGTCCCGTCATGGTAACGGCTTGCAAAATTACAGATTTCCAGCAAAATGGCAAAGGATTCCGGCGTTTTTGCGCGGTGTTTTTTGCCAAATGCTGGAAAAACAGTAATTTTGTAGCCGATTCAAGCGAAGACAAAACCAAAAAATTAACAAAAGTCATCACTCAAATGTTAGCAGGAGATATTAAGAAGAACGTATGCTTGCGCATCGACGGGAGAATTTATGTGGTCATCGATTTCTTGCATGTGAAGCCGGGCAAAGGCAACACGGTCATGAGAACGAAGCTGCGCGACGTGCAGGACGGCCGCGTGCTGGAGCGCACGTGGATTGTCAGCGCGAAGCTGGAGGACGTGCAGGTGGACCACCGCCAGTTCCAGTACCTCTACAAGGAGGGCGACGAGCTCGTGTTCATGAACAACGAGACGTTTGAGCAGGTGAACATCCCGCGCGCGGCCATCGAGGGCGTCGACTTCCTGAAGGAGGGCGAGAACGTGATGGCCGCCATCGACGCGGCCACCGACACGATCCTCACGGTGGAGATTCCCGTGAAGGTGGTGCTCAAGGTGACCTACACGGAGCCCGGCCTCAAGGGCGACACGGCCACCAACGCCACGAAGCCGGCGACGGTGGAGACGGGCGCGGAAATACGCGTGCCGCTCTTCATCAACGAGGGCGACACGGTGGAGATCGATACGCGCGACGGATCTTACGTCACCCGCCGGTAGCCCCTCCCGCACCAGGGCCGCTCCGAGCGAGGCAGACATGAGGGTGTGTCAAAACGATGCGCCCTCATTTTTATATGTAAGTAAAGCCCCGACT
>CAVGCV010000018.1:0-53771 GCA_963627995.1 bacterium
TCTCCCCTCCGTTTTCCGCTCCGCGCCCGCCCGCGCTTGGCGGCGCGCGGAAAAAGGAGGCGGTGGAAAGCCCCGCCTCGGATGGGCGCACAAAAAAAGAAGATGGGCGCACAAGAAGAAAGGGTACTCTCACGAGCACCCTTTTCTCTGTTCTCAATAAGTATTATTTTTTTAAGGTAAAAAGATTGTTTTTAGGATGCTGCAAAGTTAGCCTATCCTGCGCCCGAAAGCATCCTTTTTATCATGTTCTCCAACATGTGTTATCGTACACACTGCAAAAGTCGGGCTTCCCGCACAAAAAAAGACCGCTTTTCCTGCGGTCTTTCATGCCTCGTCGGTGCCAAATAGGTCTTGCATTCCCAAATTTTGTCGGGACTGCCGCGCCCCCGCCCTTGCGGACGTGGACAAGTCCACGCCCTCGTCCTCCCAGTCGTCGAAGCACAGTTCCAACTGCACCACAAAATGCCGGCGCAAGGCGTACAGCCCCCACCGGCGGCGTTCGAAAGGCGAGAGTTGCTTCCGGCTCTCGTTCCACAAAAAGCGACTCACCGTTCCGTAAATCCGCTCATACCGCCCCATGCCCTGCGCCGTGTCGAACAGGTCGCAGTGGGAGTTGTAAATGACGCGCGCGATGTGCCGCAGCCGCAGCCCGTCGGGGTGCGACATCAGCATCTCCACCATGTCGTTATAGTATAAGTTCTTCATCTTCCTTGCAAAAGTACACTTTTTTCAAGAACAAATGCCGCCAAACGTCGAAAAACGCAAAAGGTCACCGCCTTACGCGCATTTCTGCATAAATTTGCACGAAAAGATTCCTGCAAAGCACGAAACGACAAGCGTATGAAAACCTATCGAGTGGTAGCCGCCCTCATCGAGCACGACGGCAAGTTCCTCGCCATGCAGCGGGGAAAGACGAGATTTCCCTACACCAGCCATCTGTACGAGCTGCCGGGAGGGAAAGTCGAGCCCGGAGAGACCGAGCTCGAAGCACTGCGGCGCGAACTGCGCGAGGAAATGGACTACGAGGTGGAGGTCGGCAGCCATCTTGCCGACATCGACCACGCCTATCCCGACTTTGCCGTCCACCTCTCCATCTACCACTGTCACGCCAGCACCCCTTGCTTCGAGATGCGCGAGCACCGCGCCTACCAGTGGCTGCCTCCCCAGCAGTTGGCCGACCTCCCGTGGGTGGAGGCCGACCGCCATTTCATCAGCCACATACAGGAGCTCCTCTAAACGTCCGTCGCACACACGCCGCGTTACGGGACATGCGCCCTCGCGCGCGTTCCTATCTATATGTATGCCCATTTCCAGGCGCAGTCCCAGGACGGCCGGGCAAGGGGTCCGGGAATGTTGTCGTCAATGGGGCCTAATGCGCCCAAAAAACACTGCGGAGGTCGCCCCAGAGCCTCCGCAGAGAAAAATATTTTCCTCTGCGGACGAAATAAATTTCGTCTGCGGAGCGCCGGGCTTTTCTCTGCGGACAAAAATCGGGAGCGTTTTGCGGGGAGAAAAAAAAGGCGTATCTTCGCGAGGATATTGGTAAAAAACACCTAAACAACAACCGATGAACAGAATATTGACGCTCGCCCTCGTCGCGGTGTCGGCCTGTACCTCGCTGGCGCAGACGGCGAGGGAGGAGATTGCGGCGAACCGATTCCTCGCAGGGAGCAACTACTTAGACTACGACAAGGCTTACGGACGCGACCCCCTGACCCCCGCGCCCAAGGGCTACGAGCCCTACTACCTCAGCCACTACGGCCGCCACGGATCACGGTGGCTGCTGGGCGACGGCGACTACTCAGGCCCCATGCGGACGCTGAAGAAGGCGGAGGCGCAGGGAAAACTGACGGCTGCGGGGGCGGAAACGCTGGCGAAGCTCGAGCGGTTCTACCCCTCGTCCATTAACCGCCTTGGCGACCTGACCACCGTCGGCGAGCGCCAGCACCACGGCATCGGACGACGCATGGCCCGCAACTTTCCCGAGATTTTCAAAAAGAACGGCGTGGCCATCGACGCGCGTAGCACCGTGGTCATCCGCTGCATCCTGTCCATGACGGCCGAGTGTGAGGAGCTGGCAGCCGCAAATCCAACGGCGCGCATCCACAACGACGTGAGCGAGTCGCTGCAATACTACCTCAACCAGCCGTGGCAGGGCGTGGTGCGCAAGCAGGGCGGAAAGGGCTGGAAACTGGCACGCGCCTACCGCGAACGCTACACGCACCCCGAGCGCTTGGCCGCCGCTCTGTTCAACGACCCGCAGTGGGCGCGCGACAGCATCGACACGGGCAGTTTCATGCGCCACCTTTTCGAGGTGGCAGCCAACATGCAGAGCCATGACACCGACATCGACCTGCTCTCTCTCTTCACCGACGAGGAGTGCTACGACCAATGGCGCATCCGCAACATCGACTGGTATCTGAACTATGGCGCGGCACCGGCCACGGAGGGCGTGATGCCGTTCAGCCAGAAGAACCTGCTGCGCAACATCATCGAGTCGGCCGACACCGTGACACAGGTACAGGCCGCGCTGCGCTTCGGCCACGAGGTGTGCGTCATGCCGCTGGTCTGCCTCCTCGAGCTGGGCAACAACGGTGCGCGCGTCGAAAACCTCGACACCCTCGACCGCCAGTGGCGCAACTACGAAATCTACCCCATGGGCTGCAACGTGCAGCTCGTGTTCTACCGCCCGAAACGCGGGCGCACCGGCGACATCCTGGTCAAGGCACTGCTCAACGAGCGCGAGGTGTCGTTGCCCGTCGCCACGACCACCCACCCCTACTACAAATGGGCGGACGTGCGGCAGTATTACTTGGAGAAAATCAGGAATTTTGAAGCAATCGACCAATGAAAAAACTATTCATCCTCCTCTCGCTGCTTTTTGCGCCCCTCACGCTGTGGGCGCAGGAATCGGTGACGATACAGGGCTCGGTCGGCAAACTGAAAGCCCTTGTCCAGATGCCGGAAACGAAAGGAAAGACTTGCCCGCTGGTGGTCATCATGCATGGTTTCTCGGGCAACAAGAACGAGCCGCTCCACCGCGAGCTGGCCGACGAACTGCAGCGGCGCGGCATCGCCAGCATCCGCTTCGACTTCAACGGCCACGGCGAGAGCGAGGGCGAGTTCCAGGACATGACCATTCTCAACGAGATTGAGGACGCGAAGGCCGTCATCCGCTACGCGCAGTCGCAGCCATGGGTGGGACGCATCTCCATCTCCGGACACTCGCAGGGCGGTGTCGTCGCCAGCATGGTGGGCGGCGAGCTGGGACAGAAACAAATCCGCAGCGTGCTGCTCTATGCGCCGGCGGCCGTGCTGCGCGACGACGCACTGCGCGGCAGCATCCTCGGAGCGCGTTTCAACCCCGACAGCATCCCCGACATTGTCCACGTGTGGGGACGACCGCTCGGACGCGGCTACATTGAGAGCGTCATGCCGCTGCCCATCTATGAGACAGCCGTGAGGTTCGAGGGGCCGGCCTGCATCGTCCACGGCGAGAACGACCGCATCGTGCCCTACACCTACGGGGCGTGCTACGCCCGCGAGTACAAGCACGGCGAGTGGCATCTCCAGCCGGCCGACGACCACGGCTTCAACCGCGATCGCCCTGCCGCCGTCCGCATCGGCGCCGACTTCATGGAGCGAACGCTGAAATAGCAGCAGGACGTTTTTGCAGAATGCAGGCTCCGCCATCGTACCGGCAGTGTCGGCATGGTCTCCAGTCGGGGGAGAGGCGTGCGGATGGCAAGGCTTTCAGGTGTGGAGGTGACGGCTTTTCGGAACAGGCCAGGAATGGCGTTCCCGCACGAAAGGCGTGACTTTGCGGACGAAACGATGGAAAAGAACAGTCGGTACAGGGAGTTCGGCGCGTGGCTGCGCGAGACGCTGGGAGGGCGTGTGCAGAAGATTTCGATTGACGCGGGATTCACCTGCCCCAACCGCGACGGGACGGTGGGGACGGGAGGCTGCACGTTTTGCAACAACCAGACGTTCAACCCCGCCTACTGTGCGCCGCGCCGGTCGGTGGCCGAGCAGGTGGAGGAGGGCAAGGCGTTTTTCGGTCGGAAGTATCCCGACATGAAGTTTCTGGCCTATTTTCAGGCCTATACGAACACGTATGCACCGATGGACGAGTTGCGGTGCAAGTACGAGGAGGCGTTGGGCGTGGACGGCGTGGTGGGGCTGGTGGTCGGCACTCGCCCCGACTGCGTGTCCGCGCCGCTGCTCGACTATTTTGCCCGCTTGCGGCAGCGGTGCTTCGTGCTTGTGGAGTACGGCATTGAGTCGACGGACGACGAGGTGCTGCGGCGCGTGAACCGCGGGCATGACTTCGCCTCCGTTCGGCGCGCGGTGGCGGCCACGGCGGAACGGGGCATTGCGGTGGGCGGTCATGTGATTCTCGGGCTGCCGACCACGCACCTGAGGCCGGGCTACCTGCGGCGCGAGGCGGAGCGGCTTTCGGCTCTGCCGCTGACGACGCTGAAGGTGCACCAGCTGCAACTGGTTCGCGGCACGCGCATGGCCGAGGAGTTTGTGGAGCGACCTCGGGACTTCCGGCTGCGGACTGCGGCGGAGTATGTGGAGGAGGTCATCGACTTCGTGGAGCTGCTGCGCCCCGACTTGGTGCTGGAGCGGTTCGTGTCGCAGTCGCCCGCGTCGCTGCTGGCCGTGCCGGGGTGGGGACTGAAGAACCACGAGTTCGTGGCATTGCTGCGCCGGCGCATGGAGGAGCGTGATGCGTGGCAGGGGCGGCTCTACGGGACGCGGTAAGCGGGCGCAAGCCGGGTGGCGGCTTGTGTGCGTGTGGCGCATCCCCGTTTTCACCGCAGGAAGCGAAGGTTGAGGGAATCGGCCTCGTCCTCTTCGCTTTTGCGGAAAATGAAGCCGGTTCTTGTTTCTTTTTGACAAAAAGAATGTTGCTGTGGAAGAATTTCAGTACATTTGCAAGCAAAGTCTAAGCTTTGTGAACAGATGTTTAGCCTCTGCTCACATCCAACATTCCATTGCAGATGAGTCGTTTTTTTCTCAAGTTGCTGGTCTTCCTGCTTGCGGGGGGGGCGGCTGTGACGGTCTGTGCGCAGCCTGTGGTCACAGTGAGGGGTCACGTGAAGTTCCTGCCCGCTGATCGCGCGGACATGGCCGACCGTGTGAAAACTTTCAAGGTGAGTGTCTTGCGTCGCGAGGGCACGCAGAAGAAAATTTTGGCTGAGGCCGAGGTGAATGCGGCCGACCGCACGTATGAGCTGCGGGTGCCGGTGGAGAAAGTCGGTGCGGCCACCGTCGACTGTGGCGGCTGGCAGAGCGTGAACGTGTGGCTTGAGGACGAGAACCTCGACATCGATTTCCGGGGTGTCGATACGGCGCGCGTCATCATCAAGAATCCCCCCTACGTGTATGTAAAGGGCGGACGGAACAACGAACTGATGAACCTCATCAACTTCGAGGCATACCGCAACTATCAGGGCATGATTGCAACCTCCAAAGCCGCCTACGACGCGAAGTTCGCCGACGACGACAGCAAGAGAGCACTGACCTCCGCCCTCTACGGGCACGGGGCGGAAAACGTGGCGGCGCATATGCGCTACTTTGTTGAGCATTATGCCGACCGCAACAGCGTGATGGCCGCCGTGGCGCAGCTCGACTATGAAGAGGACAAGGACTTGGTTGAGCGGACGCTGGCCAAGCTCCGCTCCCTATCGGCAGCATCGGCTGTGCTGGCCGACGACTACTTGCGGACGCAACTGGAGCGCAAGCAGCGGCAGGAACGGATGAAGCTTGGCAATCCCGCGCCCGAGTTTGAATACACCGCCGACCGGGGAAAGGTGCGCCGACTGTCGGACTTGCGCGGCAAGGTGGTAGTGCTTGATTTCTGGGCAAGCTGGTGCGGCCCGTGCCGCGCCGAAGTTCCGAACCTGAAGAAAATCTATGCCGACATGAAGGGACGGGGCGTGGAATTTCTGAGCGTGAGCATCGATGCCGACAAGAAAGCATGGGAAAAAGCCCTGACGGAGGAGGCCATGCCTTGGCTGCAGGGTTGGCAGCCCGACGGCGGCAAGCAGGTGATGGAACTCTACCAGTTTGGCGGAATCCCGTTCATCCTCGTCCTCGACAAGGAGGGGCGGCTCTACCGTAAGAATGTGCGCGGCGAGGCCGTGCGTGCGGCTGTGGAGGACTGCCTGGGTGGCAAGCCCGCAGCGCAGCCGGCCAAGGGCGGCGCGGTCAAGGCTGTGGGGATGATGGCCATGTAGCGGAAATCTTTTGACAAAACCAATGAAATGCAATATGGGAAAGAGAGTGAAATGGCTCGCGGCGATATGCGCGCTGCTGGTTTGCGCCGCGCTTCCGTCGTGTTCGGACGACGACCTCCATCCGGCTGTGGGGCTGACGGCGGGCAGTGTGACACCGGCAGGCAGCTTCATCACCTACCAGCTGTCGGCAGTCGGCACGCAGATGTCGAACGCGGCGGACTCGGTGGACTACGACGTGACGGACGAGCAACTGCAAAAATCCATCCTGCGAGTGACCCCGACGATATGGTCGAAAGCCTATTGCGAGGGAAAGGAAATCGGAGCTGACGGCGTGGAGGTGGATGCCACGCGTCCCGTGGTGGTGACGGTGGTGAACGGTGGAATCCGCACCACCTATACCTTGAATGTGGTGCGCGCCAAGCTGCCTGGCGACCACGACGCGCTGAAGAAAGTGGCTGCGAGTGCCACTTTCGTGCAGGGTATCCTCGACTACGACGTGGTGTGCTTCAAGAACCGCCTTTATGCGATGGTGACCTCGCTCAATGCGGCGGGCGACACCGAGGAATACCGCCTCTACGCTTCGGCCGATGCGAAGACGTGGGAGGAAATCGACTACCAGACACCGGGCGGTGTGGTCATGGGCGGCGAGGGCTGCCGCATGGCCGTGTTCCACGACAGCCTCTATGTGATAGGCGGCTTCCGCAGCAAGGCCAAGGACAGGAACGGCAATCCGGCGGAGACGGCGGCGGGCATGTATGCGGGCCGGCCGACGGTGCCGTCCTTCCGCGCGTATGTGTCGGCTGACGGGGTGCACTTCAAGAGCTGTGTCACGGCGACATCCGTGTACAGGAACTACGGTATGGACTTCATGATTTCGACATCGGCGGCCATGTCGCTCATGGGCATCACGCAGGTGCATGGCACACTGGCGCAGCTCGGCGACTCGCTCTTCATGAAAAGCGGCTATATGTTCGCCTTTGGCATGGCGCAGCCTGCACGCGCCATCTCCACGACTTCCGACGGCGAGAACTGGGCGGTGCTGACAGCTGTGGACGAGACCGGCGCGGCCGTGTCGCTCCCCACGCTGGGCGACGCATTCTTCGCGTTTAAGGGACGGCTGTGGGTTGTGGGCGGATTCTCCAACTTCCTGTCGAACAGTTATCTGAACCGCCACATCTATTCGTCGTCGGACGGAATCACATGGAAGGTGGAGGGCGAGCTGCCCGACGATGTGCCGGCTGTCTACCAGTGGACGGGCATCGGCACGGACAACGTGGCCTACATCTTCGGCGGCGAGGAACTTTCGGCCGACGGCACCACGCGCACGCTCTCTTCCCGCGTCCTCCGTTCCATCGACGGGGTGAACTGGGAGAGTGTGGCGGTGACGGAGGCGTTCGTAGGCTCGCGCCTGCCGCGCCTTGCCGCACTGGGCGAAACGATATACTACTTCGGCGGCTACAAGGGCGTGTCGTCGGGCAACTACGTGTTCCCGACGCAGGACGACCATCTGGAGGCGGAGGTGTGGTCGAAGTTCATCAAGTGACCGCACGCTGTGCAACCCCAATCTGACACATATCCCATCTAATGATTAGATTATGAGCAAACTCCTATATCTTTCCATTCTCTTGTTTTTTTGTGTGTCGGCGCACGCACAGAAACGGCCCATCTCCGGGCGCGTGGTCTCGGAGGGCGGCGAGCCGCTTGAGCTGGTGACGGTGAATGTGGCTGGCACCACACAGGCCACGTCTACTGATGCGCAGGGCGCGTTCCGCATCGACGCAGCGACCGGCGACACCCTTCGCTTTTTCTTTGTCGGCTACGAGCGCAAGAGTCTGCGCGTGCCAGCCAACCGCTCCCACATCGACGTGGTGCTGCGCGAGAGCGGCTCCACTCGCATGGCGGAAATGGTGGTGGTGGGCTACAGCAAGCAGGAGCGGCGCGATCTCACGGGGTCGGTGTCGTCCGTGCAGCTCAACGACGACGTGTCGTTCCAGACGGTGGACCAGATGCTCCAAGGAAAGGCTCCGGGCGTGTACATGTCCACCTCGTCGGGTGCGCTGGGGTCGGCCAATGTTCTCACCATCCGCGGCATTTCCTCCATCATGGGCGACAACAACCCCTTGTATGTCATCGACGGCGTTCCGATTTATGGCACCGACCGCGAGAGCAACTTGACGAGTACGTCGGGTGGAGCCGTTCCGGCGGTGCAGATGGGCGGAACGCAGACGGGCGGCGGTTCGCTCAACAACAACTACGCGCTGAAATATTCGTTTGAAAAGAACCCACTCGCCTCGCTCAATCCTGATGACATTGAGAGTATCGAGATTCTGAAAGACGCTTTCGCCACGGCCATCTACGGATCGCGCGGAGCGAACGGCGTGATACTCATCACCACGAAGAAGGGACGGCGCGACCGTCCGCAGGTGAATGTCGGCTATGTGCTGGGCATTGACAAGACGATGGGCAAGCTCGACTTGCTCAACGGCGACGAGTACGCCGAGCTCTATTCGAACTACTACCCTGGCTCGTCGTACCCGAAGCTGGCGAACACCGACTGGCTCGATGCCGTGACCCGTACGGCTGTGAGCCACAATGCGTCGGCCGCCATCTCGGGTGGAAACGACAACACGACGTATTACCTCAGTCTGGCCTACGTCAATAACCAGTCGTATGTCATCGACAACGACATGCAGCGCTTTTCGGCGCGTCTCAACCTCAGCACGAAGTTGTCGAAGAAGCTGGAAATGGGCGTGACGGCCTCGCTCTCCAAGCTCGACAACAACGCCATGCAGGCGACGGAAATCTACGCCAACGCCATCAAGAAAGCTCCAAATCTTCCCATCTACAATGCCGACGGCTCGTACTACTATGGCTACCAGCCCAATGCGAAGGGCTACAACGAATCCTATAACCCTGTGGCACAGGCGCGCATCAACGACAACTCCACTGAGGATATGCGCGTGATGGGCAACGCCTACCTTGAATGGAAACCACTCGGCTGGCTCACGTGGCGCACGGAGATAGGCATGGACATGTACAATTCTTTCTCCAATGTGCGCAAGGACGAACTGCCCGAGTACATCACGGGGGTGGCTGGCAACCAAGCGCAGGAGAGTACGAAACTGAATTTCAAGCCTGTCATCAACAACACGCTGAACATCAGCAAGGTCATCGATGAACATTTCCTGCAAGGGGTGTTCGGTACGAGCTACGAGCATTCGCGCGAACGCATCAACGCCGTGATGGGCAGCAATTTCTTCAGTCCTGACCTTGTGGGCGTTGGGGCGGCGCAGACCACTCGCGTTGTGTCGGCCTATTCGCGCGAGTCGGCCATCGCCTCTTACTTTGCGCGCATGAACTACCAGTACAAGTTCCGCTATATGCTGGGCGTGACTTACCGTCTCGACGGCTCGTCGCGCTACAACAAGAACCACCGCTACCTTTCCACCCCCTCGGTGTCGGCCGGCTGGCGGATGTCGAACGAGGACTTCTTCCGCAAGGCCCTGCCTTTTGTCAATGAGGCGAAGCTGCGCGGCTCGTTTGGCGTGTCGAGCAAGGACGGCAACAACAGCTACTATGGCTCGCAGGCCGTCTATTCGCTCAACGCGCAGAACAAGTACGGCAGCGGCAACTATCTGGTCAAGTCGCAGCCCGGCAACAAGAACCTGGGATGGGAGCGCACCTATACGTGGGACGCGGGTCTCGACCTCGAAATCTTCAACAGCCGTCTGCGCGTGACGCTCGACTACTATTACAAGAAAACCACCAATATGCTCTTTTCCTCCGACGTGCCTTATTACACGGGTTATACGAAGGAGAACCAGAACATCGCCGATATGCAGAACGTGGGGCTCGACCTGCAAGTCATCTCGCAGAACATCGTGCGCCCCGATTTCGAATGGCAGACCATTCTGAACCTCTCGCGCTCCACCAACAAGATTCTCCGGCTGAACTTCGAGGGCAACCAACTTGACCAGGCCAACAGCTCCTACAAGTATTATGCCGTTGGCGAGGCGGTGGCGCAATGGTATCTCCACGAGTGGGCGGGCGTAGACCCCGCCACGGGCGACCCGCTTTGGCGTTACAAGGATGGCACGCTCTCGAAAGTGCCGCCGGCTTCCAACGACGCGCTTTCGCAGGCCAACAAGTTTGTCAAAGGAACGGCCATGCCCACGTTCTACGGCTCGATGACCAATTCGATGCGCTACCGCGACTTCGAACTCGACTTCATGTTTACGTTTGCCGTGGGCAGCCACATGATGAACAGCACACGCGCCACCATGCTGACCTATGCCCAGGAAACTGCCAACAACCTCTCGAAGGAAGTGCTGAACCTGTGGCAGCTTCCAGGGCAGGTGACCGACATTCCGCGTCTGCACAACGCGTCAATCATCGGCTCTTACGACTACACCACGGCTATCACGACGACGCGCTTCTTGGAGAACAACTCCTACCTGCGCCTGAAAACCCTGACACTGGGCTACAACGTGCCGAAGAAGATTTTGAAGAAGACCCACTTCTGCAACGCGCTCAAGTTCTACGTTACGATGACCAACCTCTTCACTGTCACGGGCTACAGCGGCCTCGACCCCGAGGTGAGCGCGTTCGGCTCGTCGGCTACGGCGGCGGGATACGACAACTCCACCATGCCGCAGTCGCGCAGCTACCAGTTCGGTCTCCGCGCCAGCTTCTAATACTTAACGTGGTCGCTCTTCTGACATCTTTACAGTCATAACAACAAAAAAACACAAGCATCTCCTTATGAACATCAAGCATACGCTTCGGCGCATTCGGCTGGCGGCCATTGCGGCTCTCGCCCTTCCGTTGGTGGCGGGGCTGGGCAGTGCGCTGCTGCTCGCGTCCTGCGACCTCGACTATGCGCCCGAGAACACCTACGTCGATGAGAAAGTCTATCGCACGGAGAAGACGGCGGAGGCGGCCCTGCTGGGCGCATACGTGCGTCTCAACGTGTTCCTCAGCGGCGCGCCGCAGGATCAGAACAACAATGCCAACGGCGGCTATGTGTTCCTGCTCGGCGACATGGGAACCGACAACCTTGCCGCGCGCGACAACAGCTCCACCTATCTCGCCATGCAGACGAGCGACTACACTTCCGCGCAGCACGAGTCGTTGCTCGCCCCTATTTGGCAGTGGGGGTACAACGCCATCGACTACGCCAACACCATCATCGACTGCGTGCCGAGGTACGCCACGTTCAGCGTGGAAAAGCAGCGGCAGTTTGTGGCGGAGGCCAAGTTCATCCGTGCCTACGTCAATCTCCAGCTCCTTGCCATGTTCGGCGACCAGGCTCTTCTTGGCAACGACGCGGGCGATGGCATTGTCCTGACGCTGGAGCATTACAGCGGCTACAACCCCGACAGCCCGATGCCGCGCTCCTCCAATGCGCAGTGCTGGCAGCGCATCATCACCGACCTCACCGAGGCGGTTTCCGACCTGCCCACCGCTGTTCCGCAACCCTCGGAGCGCGTGCGTGCCACCCAGGCCGTGGCGCAGGCTCTCCTTGCCCGCGCTTATCTGTGGAAAGGGACTTCGACGGGCAACGTCGCCGAACTCACATTGGCCGCCGACCAGGCGCGGCAGGTGCTGGCAAACGATGGCTACGTGTTCCCCACATCGTCCGGCGAGTTCTCTTCCAACTTGTTCCCCTCTAACGAGTATTCCCAGCAGTCGGGCTATCCGAACCCCACGGCACGCTCCACCGAACTGCTTTTCTTTGAGCCGAGCCGCATCTACACCGACAACTATCCCAACGGCTTGTCGCACTATCGGAAACAGAGCTACTACGTGCCAAAAGCCATGCAGGACATCTATGACGGTGCGGATGCCCGTCGCGCGTGCTTCTTGGCCACGGGCTCGTTGAGCGACAACCCCAACGACTTGGCCTCGGGCAAGTACCTTGGCGGCAGCTATGACGATGTCGTCTATCTGCGTCTTGCCGAGGTGAAGCTCACTTTGGCGGAGGCTGCCGCGCGCGTGGCTGGCAGTGTGACCGAGGAGGCCGTGGCCCAGCTCAACGATGTGCATCAGCGTGCGTTTGCCGATGCACAGAAGCCGTCTCCCTACGTCGTCGGCAGCTTTGCGACTGCCGAGGACTTCCTGCGGGCGGTGCTGGAGGAACGTCGCCGCGAATTGTGCCATGAGGGGCTGTACCGTTGGGACCTTGTGCGCACCCGCAACCTGCTCGAGGATGCCACGCTGTCGCAGGTGGACTCCAGGCGTTGGAACCTCCCTGTCCCTGAATACGAAATTCGGATTACAGACGGATTGATCAAGCAGAACACGGGCTACGTCGAGGCTTCGGAATAGCCTTGCCCGCAATCCCTGAAACAAGCGCCACCGCGCCAAAGGAAATCGCTGTTCCCTTTGGCGCGGTGGCGCTTGTCGTAATCGCAGGTGGGCTCTGTGCTTATCCGCACATTTTGCCGTGGTCGAATGACGCGTCCCAGTCTTTCCACACCGGCTCACGTCCTAATTGGCGCAGGGCGGCTTCCACCTCTTTCGCCGTGCGCGAGTCGTTGATGGCGAATTGTTCGAGCGCCTGTGGATAGCAGTAGTAGCCGCCGGGCTCCGTCTTGCTCTCTGCGCTCATCGTCGTCACCCCGAGCGTGGCCATGTGGTCGCGGATGTCGGCCGGCTCGCGTGTGGAGTAGGAGATGTCCACGTCGTGGTCGAAGATGCGCATGGCGAATGTCACCTGTGCCAGTTCCTTGTCCGACATGATGCAGTTGGGCTGGAAGCCGTCGTTCGACGCGGGGCGCATACGCGGGAAGTTCACGCTGTACTTCGTGCGCCAATAGTGCTTCTGCAAGTAGCGCAGGTGGTACGCCATCATTGTGATGTCCGTCCGCCATTCCTTCTCGAGCCCGATGAGTACGCCCATGCCGATGGAGTGCAGGCCGGCCATGCCCATGCGGTCGAATCCGTTACAACGCCATTCGAAGTTCGATTTCATTCCGCGCGGATGGTATAGCTTGTAGTTGTCGCGGTGGTACGTCTCCTGAAAGCAGATGACGCCGTTCAGCCCGTGCTCCGTCAGTGTGCGGTAGTCCTCTGCCGCCAGCGGCATCACCTCAATCTTCAGGTTCGAAAAGTATTTCTTCGCGATGTCGAGAGCCTTTGCCAGATAAGGTACGCCGGCTTTCGCCGGATTCTCGCCAGTCACGATGAGCAGGTTCTCGAATGGCGCGAGGCGTTTGATGGCCTTGTATTCCATTTCCATCTCCTCGGGCGTGAGGATGGTGCGCGCCATCCTGTTCTGCACGTGGAAGCCGCAGTAGACGCACGAGTTTGTGCAGCTGTTGGTGATGTAGAGGGGGATGAACATCGATATGGTGCGCCCGAAGCGTTCCTCCGTGTAGCGTCGGCTGAGGCGCGCCATTGTCTCCAGGTAGGGCGTGGCGGCGGGCGAAATCAGCGCCATGAAGTCGTCCACCGTGCAGTGTGCTTTTGCCAGCGCGCGGCGCACGTCGGCATCCGTCTTCGCGGCGATGCGCTCGGTGGTTTCCTCCCAGGATATTTTCAATAGTTCGTCAGAAAACATATTGTGTGGTTTGAGTGGCGGGACGGCACGGACACAGATTCTTTGCCCTCCGCCGTTGCCCTAATTCAAAAACGTGGTGAGGGGAGAGCTGCCCTCCGCCCGCAATGTTTCGCTCACTGCGCCCAACCCGGCCTCGTAGGCGCGGCGGCCGCAGACGACGGCTTCTTTGAACGCCTCCGCCATGGCCTCGGGGTCGCCCGCCACGGCAATGGCCGTGTTCACGAGGCACGCCGACGCGCCCATCTCCATGGCCTCGCAGGCATGGCTCGGTGCGCCGATGCCGGCATCGACCACGACGGGCACGCTTGCCTCCTCGATGATAATTGCCAGGAAGTCGCGCGTGCGCAGCCCCCGGTTTGTCCCGATGGGTGCGCCCAGCGGCATCACCGCCACGGCGCCGGCCTCCTCCAGCCGCTTGCACAGCGTGGGGTCGGCCTGGCAGTAGGGCAGCACGTTGAAGCCCATCTTTGCCAGCCGTTCCGTCGCTTTCAGCGTCTCGGTGGAGTCGGGGAGCAGATAGCGCGGGTCGGGATGGATTTCCAGCTTCAGCCAGTTCGTTCCGAACGCTTCGCGCGCCATTTGCGCGGCAAACACCGCCTCGTCGGCATCGCGGACGCCCGACGTGTTGGGAAGCAGGCACACGCGCCCGCTCTCCACCACATGGCGGAGCATGTCGTCCTCCTTGTCTTCCAGCTCGATGCGCTTCATCGCCACGGTCACCATCTGCGTGCCGCTGGCTTCGATGGCGCGCTTCATCAACTCGTTGTTCGAGAACTTCCCCGTTCCCAGGAACAGGCGCGACTCAAACGCGCGCCCAGCTATTGTCAGTGTTTCCATAATCTTCACACTCCATGCGGTGGGCTATCCCCCCGCCGCCGCCTTGATGACGACGAGCGACATGCCCTCCGCCAGCGCGGTCGTATCCCAGTCCGCGCGCGGAATCATCTGGTTGTCCGCCGCCACGGCCACGCCGTTGCGCGGCAGCGAGAGCTGCTCCATGAGCGAGGCGACGCTCGTCCCGAGAGCCTCCACTTCCTTGCCGTTCACCACTATCTTCATCTTCTTTTTCTTGCAAAGTTACGAAAAAGAGGCTATGCATGGTCGGTGCATAGCCTCTTTTTTTCGGCGCGCTTATGCGCGCGTGTCAGCTTGTCGCGCTATTTCAGAATCTTCGCCACCTTCACCGTGCCGTCGCTCATCACGCTCTTCACGATGTTGATGCCGCGCTGTGGAGCCGACACTTGCGCGCCGCCCACGGTGTAGAACTTCTGTCCGACGAGCGTGGCAGTCTTTTCTGCCGCTGACGCCTTGATGGCCGTCGGAACGTCTGTCGATTCATAGAGCAGCTTGAAGTTGTCGAGCTTGAACCATCCCGCGCTATCGTAGGGGTGCGGCGTTCCGTTGGGATCGACGTTGTTCGTGCGGAAGCCGATGGTGAGCGGCTGCCCTTCCGATAGTGCGAAACGCAGCTTCATCTTGTGCGGGCAGGACGTGTAGCCGTACTGCACGTCGTTAATCCAGCCTGCGTAGTTCATGAACGTCAGGTCGGCATCGGGGTTGGCGGCGTCCAGTGCCTTTGCCGCCTTCATGTCGTCCGTGTCGTTCAGCCCCTCGGCATAGGTGTCCTCTGCGCCGTACATCTGCACGAAGTTGTTGGCGAAGATGCGCTGCGTGGTCACGCTCGGGCCGCCCCAGTTGTACTGCACCACCATGTCGCACGTCAGCTCGTAGGTGCCGGCGGGCAGTCCGGTGAACGTCTGCGAGAGCTCCACATCGGGCATGTTCGCAGCCCAGATGCCCCACAGGTGCGTGCCGTCAGTGTACTGGACGGTCCAGTCCGTTCCGTTTTGGTCGGTTTCGTTGATTGCGTCGCCACTGTTGATGGCGCACCAGCCCATCGACGCGCCTGCGGCCGCATAGTCGCCGGTCGTTGCGCATGCATTGCCGTTGAACTTGAGCGTCCAGCCGGCCGGCGGATTCACCACGCCGTCGCTGTTCGCATTGCCCTGTGCCGACAAGTCCTCGAAGCTCGGGTTCTTGATGATGGCGGCGTATTCGCCTTCCTTGATGCCGCTCTTCACGCACTCTTGCAGCGCATTCTCGATGTCGGTGATGGCCGTCTCGATATCCTCGGCAGAGAGCGCCTTCTCCAGAGCCTTGTCGCTGATTTCATCTACTACGGCAAGCGCGGCGTCGTAGCCCGGGAGCAGTGCGTAGCTGTCCAGCTTCAGGTAAGCCTCCTCCACGACGGCGTTGATGCGGACGTAGGCCGCAATCGACTTCTGTACCTTGGCCGGCATGGGCAGCATCGTGGCGATGGCTGCGTTGATTTCATCGGCGGGCATCTCGGCCGTGAACGACGCGTACTTGCTCGTCAGCGCCGCGAGCTCCTGGTCGAGCTTTTCCTCCATCTCCTCGCCCTCGAAGTTCTTGAGCGCGTCGAGGTAGTGGTTGGCCACGTTCGCGGCGTCCTCGCCCACATAGCCCACTTTCTGAATGCGGAAGTTGTCGACCTTGAACCATCCGTCGCCGCCCGCGCCGTTGCGCGTGTCGCGCAGGGCTGCGGCGATGTTGCCGTCGGTGCGCAGGCCGAATGTGAGCGTCCCGTCATACACGTAGGCACGGACCTGGATGGGCTGGAGCGTGCGGTCGGTCACCTCCTCGGTGTTGCCCTGGAAGGCGTACACTTCCGACGCGTCGAGCTGCTGCTCGTCGTACTCCTCGCGCGCACCGAAGTAGGTGGCGTTGAGGTTGCCGAAAATGCGCTGCGTCGTGCGGCGCGAGCCGCTCGTGTTCGCGCCCACCATCAGGCCTGCGCTCACCACGTAGGTGCCGTTCTCCAGCCCGTCGATTTTCTGCGATATTTCGTAGGCCGGAACGCCGCTCGTCCACAGGCCGAACGCCTCGTTGCCGTCCTTGCCCTCGCCGTCGGAGTCGGAGTTCGCGCCGTGCCAGTTGGCGATGCCGGCTGCCTTCACCTCGTCGGTGGTCTTCACCTCGTTGCCGTCCACATACACGCGCCATCCGTAGGGAGGCGCGGCCACGCCCGAAGTCTCGTTGCCGCCCTGCGCCGAGAGGTCCTCGAAACTCATGTTCGTCCCCATCGCCGTCAGGTCGCCCGTGCCGAGCTGGAACGCCTTCACGGCCTCCTCCAGCGCCGTCCGCGCCAGTTTCAGCTGGTCGGCGGCGGTGGCGGTGTCGAACACGTTCTTCGCGTTGCTGATGGCGTTCTCCAGCGTTGCGTCGGCATCATTGATGTCCTGTGCCGCCACGATGGCTTCGTAGAGCTTGATTTTCGTGTTCACCATCTCCATGATGCCGGCCGACTCGTTCTCCCAGTCGAACTCCGCGCCGTTGAGGATGGCCGCGCCGGCATCGACGGTCTTCCTGAAGCCGTCGCCGAAATCGTCGATTGTCACGTATTCCCTTTCGAGCCTCGTCAGCGCGCCGTACACCTCGTAGATGGTGTAGTACTGGTATGCGTCTTCCAGCTTGAGGAAGCCCCAGTTCTCCGACGTCGCGTCGGCAAGGATGCAGCGTCCCGTCTTGTCGGCTTTCCACATGTTGCCGTTGTTGTCTTCCCATGTGTACTCGTCGCCTTCCTCGGCGGCCACTGTGCCGCCGGCGTAGTCGGGATACCAGCTGCCGCCGTCGTCCTCTTCGGAGATGACGAAGTACTGCCCGCTGCCGTTGAGGTGCAGGTTGTAGCCCTGTGTGCCCGAAAGGTTGCCCTCGCCGGCACGCAGGCGGTAGAATCCCGTTATGTCGCCGACTTCGACCTCCCATTTCGTCTGCGTGGTGACCTTGGCGTTGAGGTTGCAGGAGCCGTTTGCCGTCGAAACGTAGCTGCGGACTTCAACCGGCGAGCCGTCCTCCTCGTTGGTTGTCATGGTCGAATAGTAGAACGAGAACGTGCCGTCTGCGTTCTTCTCGGCCGTGAAGGCGTGGTCTGCATACTTGGAGTCGTCCTTGCCCAGGAAGTAGAACGCGCCGTCCCAGCTCGTGCGGCTCATGTAGCCCGTTGGCGTGTAGGCGTTCACCAGTACGTACTTGCCGCCGTTGACGGGCGCGGCGAGTGGCAGCGTGGGCAGGTCCACCGCCTGTGCCGTCGCACACCAGCCCATGGCCAGTGCTGCGGCGAAAAAGAAGTAGTTCTTTCTCATTTGGATAGGTTTTGGTTAGTGATGTATTTTGTTAGTCATGCACGGTTGGCAGGTCTCGTGCCGTTTGCCGTTCAGTAATGTTCGCGAGTTGCGGCTTTATTTTGTAAAGGTAGGCAAATTCTTCGTGCCGCAGTGTGGCGGCCGTCTTTGTTTAACTAATATTAACACGCCCGCCCGCTTTGGTCGTCCTTACCGTCGCGCCGTTGCCAACGCGGCCGGCGGCGGACAGCAAAGAACCGCCTTCGCCTTCCGTCGTCAGGAGGCCAAGGCCAGCGGCGACGCGCTCTCCACGCGCGGTTGCGTAGATGGATTTTCTGCGGTTTCGATGGAATCGCAGTATTTTTATCTATTTTGAAAAGGCCTCTACAGGGCAGTTGGAAAAACACTGCGGAGCGCGTTGGTTTTGTCTGCGGACGAAATGTATTTTCTCTGCGGACGAAAAATATTCTTTCCGCACACATTTTCCGCCCTGCTCCGCAGTGTTTTGGGGCGTATTCCGTCCTGTCCGCGTCGCCCGTCCGTAAGATTGTTCTTTTTGCCGGCCGCCGCGCCGCGCGGCGTGGCAGACTGGATATTTTTCCGTACCTTTGCAGCGTGCGTAGGGCGGTCCTCCGCACGACGTGGCGCGTGGCTGCGCCTGGCGCGACACGCCCGGCTTGCCTGCCGCGCGCAAGTCTTTTCGGATGCGACCCGTAACGGATGGCGGCGGCGCCGGCCCCGTCGTCGCGGGGCGTGAAATCCGAAGTCCGATTCTTTCCATCTACAAGTTCCCGGAGGAACACGAGAAGGCACACGCCGAGTTCTGCATCCTTTGGAATTCCATGCTTCCCGCAGGGCGAAACATCCTCCGCCCGTATCGCACTCATTCTTCAAATCATTAAATCATGCATTCATCAACTCATGAGTAAGTACACTTTTACAATCGCCGAAATAGAGGGGAAGTACGGACACCACTACCCCCTCCTCACCGCCAACGAATACCCCTGGATGAACTGTCAAGTCATCCCCACCCCGCCCGACATCCGCGACACCATCATCTCCGAGCTCGCCGCCCGCGAGGAATATGTCTGCCACGCTGCCGGACGCACCGACTTCTGCGTCATACAAGCCGGAGGCGGCACACCCGAACACCCCACCATCGAAATCAACGATGAGAATTGGGAAGCGGTGGATCGCGCACTCTGCGAATGTATGCAGGCCGCCGCCGACTTCTGGGCTGCCAACGGCGCAAATCTCACGAAATAATAACTTTTGTAGAAGAAAAGCGAACGTTTTCCTCTCCGTAAATCCTAAACGCATGGCTTCCGCACGACCGCTACTCGAAGTGATGGGGCTCACCAAGCGCATTGGCGAGCGAACCCTGTTCAGCGACATCTCGTTTGCCGTGGACGAGCGCGAGCGCGTTGGGCTCATCGCGCGCAACGGCACGGGCAAGTCCACCCTGCTCGCCATCCTTGCGGGCGAAGAGGGGCACGACGGCGGGCGGGTGGTGCTGCGCGGCGGCACGCGCGTGGGCTACCTCCGGCAGTCGCCGCAGTTTCCCGCCGCGCAGACGGTGGGCGAGGTGTGCCTCGGCCATCCCGACGACCTGCGCACGCGCCAGCTGCTCACCCAGCTCGGCGTGGACGACATGGACGCGCGCATGGGCAGCCTGTCGGGCGGCATGGCCAAGCGCGTGGCGCTGGCGCGCGCCTTGGAGGGCGACCCCGACCTGCTGATTTTGGACGAGCCGACCAACCATCTCGACGTGGAGGCCATCGAGTGGCTCGAACGCTACTTGGCCCGCACGCGCGCCGGCCTGCTCATGGTGACGCACGACCGCTACCTGCTCGACCGCGTGTGCGGAACGATTGTGGAGATGGACGGCGCGCGCGTCTATGCCTACGAGGGCAACTACGCCAACTACCTGCAGCGGCGGCAGGAGCGGCTCGACGCGGCGGCTGCGGAAACGGCGCGCGCGGCCAACCTCTACCGCAAGGAGCTGGAGTGGATGCGTCGCCAGCCGCAGGCGCGCGGCCACAAGGCGCGCTACCGCGAGGAGGCGTTCTACGAGCTGGAGAAGGTGGCGGCGCGCAGGATGGAGGAGCGCGACGTGCGGCTCGACGCGGCCGCCGGCTACATCGGCTCGAAGATTTTCGAGGCGCACCACGTGGACAAGGCGTTCGGCGCGAAGGTCATCCTGCGCGACTTCAACTACAAGTTCGCCCGCTACGAGAAGATGGGCGTCGTGGGTGGCAACGGCGCGGGCAAGACCACGTTCGTGCGCCTGCTGCTGGGGCTGGCACAGCCCGACGCGGGACACTTCGACGTGGGCTCCACCGTGCGCTTCGGCCACTACGCGCAGGAGGATGCCGCCTTCCGCCCCGGGGCGAGGGTCATCGACGTGGTGCGCGACATTGCCGAGTACGTCGACATGGGCGACGGGCGGCGGCTCTCGGCCTCGCAGTTCCTGCAGCAGTTCCTGTTTACCCCCTCGGCGCAGTACGACCTCGTGGAGAAGCTCAGCGGCGGCGAGCGGCGGAGGCTCCACCTGTGCACGGTGCTGATGCGCTCGCCCAATTTCCTGCTACTCGACGAGCCGACCAACGACCTCGACATCGCCACGCTGCGCGTGCTGGAGGACTACCTCGTGGGCTTCTGGGGCTGTGTGATCGTGGTGAGCCATGACCGCTACTTCATGGACCGCGTGGTGGACCACCTGCTCGTCTTCAACGGCGATGGCGACGTGCGCGACTTCCCCTGCAACTACACGCAGTACCGCGACTGGAAGGCCGAGCACGAGCGCGCGCGGGCGGCCGCCGCGCCACGCCCGGCGGAAAAGCCGCAGCGCGCCCCCCGCCAGGCGGAGGGGCGGCGCAAGCTGACGTTCGGCGAACGGCGCGAGATGGAGCAGCTGGAGCGCGACATCGAGGCGCTCGAGGCCGAGAAGAAACGCATCGTGGCCGCCCTCTGCTCGGGTGCGGCGAGCGTGGACGACATCACGGCGATGTCGGTGCGCCTGCCCAAGCTCGACGCGGAACTCGACGAGAAGTCGATGCGCTGGCTGGAGCTGGGCGAAATCGACGGGCAATGACCAAACAACAAACCGATACGAGAACATGATTATCAAGACAGCCGAATTCAAGTGCAGCAGTCCGCGCGCGGACATGTGCCCCGACACGACCGAACCCGAATATGCCTTCATCGGCCGCTCCAACGTGGGCAAGTCGAGCCTCATCAACAGGCTGACGGGCTACGGCAAGCTCGCGAAGACCTCGTCCACGCCGGGCAAGACGATGCTCGTCAATCACTTCCTCATCAACAGGGCGTGGTACCTGGTCGATTTGCCCGGCTACGGCTTCGCCCTGCGCGGCAAGCGCGAGATGGACAAGCTGTGGAACCTGATCAGCCACTACGTGGTGGACCGCCGGCAGCTGACGTGCCTCTTCGTGCTTATCGACATCCGCCATGAACCGCAGGCCAAGGATCTCAACTTCTTCAACTTTCTTGGCGAGAACGGCGTGCCTTTTGCCATTGTCTTCACCAAGGCCGACAAGCTGTCGCGGACGAGGGCGCTCGCCAACGTCGATGCCTACCTCAAGCGGCTGGAGGAGAGCTGGGAGGAACTGCCGCCCCATTTCGTGACGAGCGCGACGAGCGGCGAGGGCCGCGACGAACTGCTCGCCTACATCGACAGCGTGAACCGCTCGCTGGCGGAGTAGGGGGGAGGGCCTCGCGCGCGTTCTTTATTATATAATATCATACTGCGCGCGTGTCACAGCCGCATTCCGCGCCGGAACGACGGCTGGCGCGGAATCGTATGCGCGGCGCGTCAAAGATTACTAACTAAGTATTAAGAAAGTCTAAATCCCTTTGGCGTGTGGGGGGGATATCGTACTTTTGCCCTCGGAACAAACGAGAGACGGATTCGAGAAATGGACAGACTGCTTTACACGCTCCTTGGTTGCGCGCTGCTCCTGTGCTCGTGCGCAGAGCAGTATGTGGTGACCGGAACTTCGTCGCAGGCCGTGCTGGACGGGCGGATGGCCTACATGAAAGAGATGGAGGGAGACACGTTCGCCAAGATGGACTCGTGTGAGGTGCTGCATGGGAATTTCCGGATGAGCGGCCCACTCGACTCGGTGCGCTGCGTGTGGCTCTTCATGGGCGACAACCTGAACAGCCCGCCCATTCCGATTGTGCTGGAAAAGGGCGACGTGCGTGTGAACATCAGCTCGTCGGTCAAGATTGAGGGGACGCCCCTCAACGACCGCCTCTATGTGTTCCTCACTTCGGTGGACTCGCTGAAGATGCTGGGCGCAGAGCTGCCCAAGCTCGAGGGGGACATGTACTTGGAGGGATACCCGGAGGACGAGATAAACATCCGGCTTGCCGGCGAGGCGCAGATGTTGCGCGAGGCACTCGACCGCCTGGAGACGACGTTCATCAAGAGCAATTTCGACAATGTGCTGGGGGTGACGTGGTTCCTGCAGCTCTGCAACATGGCGCAGCAGTTCTACGGCTATCCCACCACCACGCCGCAGATTGACGAGATTTACGGAAGCGCGCCCGACGCGTTCCGAAAGAACCGGATGGTGGAGGAATATATGCGCCGCTGCAACGAGCGGTGAGCCACGGGCAACAAGGGCGCGCGCCTCACGGGGCTGCGCGCCCTTTTCTTATGCCCGCGCCGTTGTTCCGTGCTGCGGGCCGTCGTGTTCGGATGTCGGTGGAAATGCCGCTCCCAAAGGAACTTTTTGTGGCTGCCGGAGTGAAAAAAGTGGCGCAACGTTGCGGACGTATGGGGCGAAATCGTTATCTTTGCATCGTTTTTAGAATCCTTTTTCTTTGAACACCTCTTTTGGGGCGCGCGTAGGCAGAAGTCTCCAAAAGTGTTTTACCCAAACAATCATTACGTTTATTGTCCATTTCCACAGTCCTGCGGCTCCGATGCCCGGGTAGGAATCATTTGCGTGGTTGGCACGTCGGAAATGGGCATTCAGCACAAAACACACCTTATCGATTGACATGCAGTACAACAAGGAACAGCTGACGGGCAAGAGCATCGAAGAGCTGCGCTCCATTGCCGAGGGTTTTGGCATCAACGCGCAGAAGCTCGGGGAACTCGACCTTATCTACGAGATACTCGACGAGTCGGCAAAGGCGTCGGCGCAGGATCGCAGTGCGGCCAAGACCACACCGGCCAACCGCAAGCGCGCACGTCTGAAAACGGTGGACCGCGTCTATACGGCCAACCAGCAGAAAGCCAAGAAAGTGGACAAGACGATGAAGATGAGCGTCGACGACTCGCTGTTCGGGTCGCTGTCGCCAGAGGAAAAGTCGCTCATGGTGAAGGCGCAGGAAAGCGAGAAGAACGCTGCCAAGGCAGAGAAAGCGGCCGAGAGCGCGGCTGCCAAGGCGGGCGGCCCACAGACCGACGCGCCCGCTCCGGCGGACAAGGGAGCGACGGCCGACGCACAGGCTCCACGCAAGGGCCGCGGCAGAGGCCGCGGAAAGAAAGGCGGCGATGCCGAGAAACCGGCACAGCCAGAGGCTGCGGGCGGAACGGAGGCGACGGCATCCGCCGACGCATCCAAAACGACCGACAAGGCGGCGGAGAAGACGCAGAAAACACAGAAAACCGACAATGCGAATATGAGGAACGATAAGAACGAGGGTGGCAGGAAAGACACGAAGTCCGCATCGGAGAACATTCCTGCGGCAGCCGATGCACAGCAGGGCAACGGGGTGAAGAACGGTGCTTTGGACACGGCGGTGCCGGAGGCTTCCGCAGCCAACGACGGCTACCGCCCCACGGAAAAGCTTGTGCCAGTTCAGCAGGCCAAGATGCGCCGTGCAATCGGCGAGCAGGACTTCTTCATCTTGGAGGACATCCCATCGGAGGACTCGGTGCTCAACATCGGGCTGGAGGACTTCTTCAGGCTCGGGCGGGAGAGTGGCAGTGGCCATGGCGGCGGGAACCAAGGCAACGGCCGCGGCAATCATGCGTCTGGCGCGTCGCGTGCGGAGGCGCAGTCGTTGGCGGCCATGCCGCAGCTGGCCAAGGAGAAACCCTACGACTTTGGCGAACTGATTGTGGTGACGGGTGTGTTCGAGATGGTGGACAACTACGGTTTCCTGCGCTCGTCGGACTACAACTACCTGCCCTCGCCCGACGACGTGTACGTGAATCCGTCGCAGGTGCGCGCCCATGGGCTGAAGACGGGCGACGTGGTGGAATGCACCGTCCGTCCGCCCCGGGAGGGGGAGAAGTTCTTCCCGATGGTGTCCGTGAAGAAAATCAACGGCTGCGACCCCTCGGTGGTGCGCGACCGCGTGGCGTTTGAGTACCTCACGCCGCTGTTCCCCGACGAGAAGTTCAAACTGTGCGTGGGCGACGGAAGCGACAGCCAGTCGTCGCGCATCGTGGACCTCTTCTCGCCCATTGGTAAAGGCCAGCGCGCGCTCATCGTCGCACAGCCGAAGACAGGTAAGACGCTGCTGATGAAGGACATCGCGAACAGCATTGCGCGCAACCATCCCGAGGCATACCTCATCATGCTGCTCATCGACGAACGTCCCGAGGAGGTGACGGACATGGCGCGTACGGTGAATGCCGAGGTGGTGGCCTCTACGTTCGACGCGCCGGCGGAGAGCCACGTGAAGATTGCAGGCTTGGTGCTGGAGAAAGCGAAGCGGATGGTGGAGTGCGGTCACGACGTGGTGATATTCCTTGACTCCATCACGCGCCTGGCACGCGCCTACAACACGGTGAGCCCGGCGTCGGGCAAGGTGCTGTCGGGTGGCGTGGATGCCAATGCGCTGCAAAAGCCGAAACGCTTCTTCGGCGCGGCGCGCAACATCGAGGGGGGCGGCAGCCTCACCATCATTGCGACGGCGCTGATTGACACGGGTTCGAAGATGGACGAAGTAATATTCGAGGAGTTCAAGGGAACGGGCAACATGGAGTTGCAGCTTGACCGCACGCTGGCCAACAAGCGTGTGTTCCCCGCCGTCAATCTTACCGCTTCATCGACGCGCCGCGACGACCTGCTGCAAGACCAGACAACGCTCAACCGTATGTGGATTCTGCGCAAGCACATAGCCGACATGACATCGATGGAGGCCATGGACTTGATGAAAAACTACATGGAGCGCACGAAGAACAACGAGGAGCTGTTGCTCTCGATGAATGGATAGGGGCAACCCACTTGGGCTACGCAAAAAGGCCGGAATCTGCATTTGCGGATTCCGGCCCTTTTATGCAACAAGGGTTAAGAAAGTATGTGCTTGCGCCCGAAGAAGAGGCGCGATGCGCCAGTCCTGTCGGCAATCCATCCGAGAACAAGGCTTCCGGCGACACAGAAGACGAGCGAGACGGCAAGGAAGAGCATGCCGGTCGGCTCAAACAGCAGGTAGGGCTGGAACGCCTTGCAGAGGATGGTGAAGATGGGGGAGAAGAGAAACAAAACGAGCGTGTTACGGCCTAAGAAAAGTGCCGCCGAACGGATGCGTCCGCGTGACAGCTGATAGGCGTACAGGCACGTGCAGATGCTTAGGTACACTATCATCGCGCTGCCCACGGACGGGGATTGGAGGTTGCCGGGAAAGGCGGCGAGCAAGGCCATTGCCGCAACGGCGAAGACGGAGGGCTGAAACACCCTCGTGAATGGTAGGCCGCTCCGGCGTAGAGCGGCACCGGCCAAGAAATAGAGAGACATGGGCAGCGACACGATGCCGAACAGCAGCGCGTAGGCCGCGAACAGAAGGGCAAGGAGAATAAGTTGCGTCAGTAGTTTGGCTCGGACGTAGCGGGATACTACGTAGAGCGACGCGCCGCACAGGACGAGCGTGTGCAGGTACCAGTAGGGTCCCAGCGGATGCAGCAGGAGGTGGGTGAGAAACACGGACGTAGTGAGGCTGTCGATGTGCTCCCGTATTGGGAGGATGGACGCGCACGCGATGTACCCGCCCTCCATCAGGGCGTAGGGGATGAGGAAGAAGAGCAGTGTGCGACCGAAGCTGCGGAACGGGCGTTCGGTTTTCATCAGATAGCCCGACACGATGAGGAATGCCGGCATGTGGAACGTATAGACGATTTGCTTGGCGTAGGGATAGGTGTCGCCGATATAGACCAAATGGAAGGCTATCATGAGGAGGATGAGAACGCACTTGAGGAAGTCGAGTTCCTCCGCTCGCCCCTTTCTTCGGGTGATTGTGGCTGCTGTTTGCTCGGTCTCCATGTAGCGGAAATGAATTCGGGGTTGTAAGTTAGCGCGAAGATACATTTTTCTGCGCACACAGCCAAGGCATCGTTGCCGCAATGGCGTGCAGGGCATCGCCTGCGCCCTTGGCTATGCTAAATGTTCTTAAAATAAGCGCAACTGTTAAACTTCTTTGTACCTTTGGCGTCTGAAAAATTGTTGAGCGGACTTTGGTGCGGGAATCTAATACATGGCATCCTTCCTTGGGATGAGAAAACAATTAATATCTTAAATATGAAGAAAAGGCTAACGATGGCCGTCTTGTCACTGCTGCTCGCCGGCGCAGCTTGGGGTCAGTCGAAGTACAATGTCTCGGGCATCATCATTGAGAAAGATGCGAACGAGGCTGTTCCTGGCGCAACCGTGCAGGTGATCACGAAACGGGACAGCGCGTTTGTCAAAGGGACGGCGACAGACTTGAAGGGAAACTTCAGCATTGCGTCGGTGGAGACGGGCGACTATTTGTTGAAAATATCGTTCATCGGCTATCAAACGAAGTTCATGCCGCTCAGTCTGAAGGATCAGAAGCAGAAGAAGGTGGACGTAGGCTACATCACCCTCTCAACGGACGCGGTGATGCTTGCGGGCGCAACCGTGCAGACGCATCTCGCGCAGGTGCAAGTGAAGGGCGACTCGCTCGTCTATAACGCGTCGGCCTACAAGCTCGCCGCAGGCAGCGCGTTGGAGGACTTGGTGAAGAAACTGCCGGGCGCGACGATGGACAGCGACGGGACGATTAAAATCAATGGCAAGGAAGTGAAGAAAATCCTCGTGGACGGCAAGGAATTCTTCATCAACGACAAGAGTATCGCGCTGAAGAATCTGCCCACCGATATTATCGACAAGGTGAAGGCCTACGACCGCAAGAGCGACCTCGCGCGCATCACGGGCATTGACGACGGCGAGGAGGAAACCGTGCTCGACGTGGGCATCAAGAAAGGCAAGAACAACGGCTGGTTCGGCGAGTTGAGCGGTGGCGTGGGCACGCAGAGCCGCTACAACGAACGCGTGAATGTGAACCGCTTCAATGGTACCAACCAATACTCCATCGTGATGGGGGCGAACAATGTCGGCGACAGCGGATTCGGCGGTGGCGGCGGACGCTTTTGGGGCGGTGGCGGCAATGGCTTGCGCGCCAGCAAGAACGTGGGCTTCAACTTCGCGAACGAGACAAAAGACCAGAAGCTCCAAACGGGCGGACACGTGTTCCACCGTTACAACGGCAGCGATGAATGGAACAAGTCCTTCACGCAAAACTTTGTAACCTCGACGGGTGCGTTCAACAACAGGCTGTCGCAAAGTTTTACGAGCAACGCGAGTTTGAACGCGTCACTCCGCTTTGAGTGGAAACCCGATACGATGACAAACATCATCTTCCGCCCGAGCGGCAACTACTCACGCAACCGTGGCAGCTCAAGGAGCGAATCGAGCACCTACAACGCCAATCCGGACGACTACGACGAGACACAGCTCGCCGAGGCAGAGAATGTATTTCTCGGTGGCACCGGTAGTATGGGTGCGACGACCGACGAAGACATCCAGCGCATCGTGGAAACAATCGTGAACACCAACCGCAGCCGCTCGCAGTCGTATTCAAACAACAAAGGGCTGAACGGTGAGTTGCAGCTGAACCGCAAGCTCAACGGCAATGGACGCAACGTCACGTTGAGGCTGACGGGCGGTCTGTCCGAATCGGAGAGCAAGTCGCTGTCCGCGTCGGAAGTCCGCTACCAACCCGACAAGCGCGAGCCCGACACCAACAACCGCTACTATACGACTCCTGGACGCAACCGCAACTATTCGGTGCAGGCCACGTACAGCGAGCCGATAGCCAAGCGCACCTACTTGCAGTTCAGCTATCGGTTCAACTACCGCTACACGAAGAGCGACCGGCAGGCCTTCACTTACGATGCCGTGGCATACACGGACTTGGTGAACGCACTGGCCTCGCACCGCTACGACATCGCTGGGGCAGTGGACGAACTGCTGAACAAAAGCTATGACCCGGAGCCAAACACAAATTTGAGCCAGTTCTCCGAATACAACAACAAGGACCACACATTTGGGCTGACGTTGCGCGTCGTGCGTGACAAGTATAACCTCAGTGCCGGCGTCGAGGCTTTGCCACAGCACACGGAACTGAACTACAAGTACATGGGAAAGGACTTCCCCAAGGTGACGCAGAACGTGTTCAACTTCACACCGACGATGCGGATGCGCTATAAGTTCAACGAGACGAGCTCGCTCAACTTTGACTACCGGGGACGCACGTCGCAGCCTTCCATCACCAACATGCTCGACATCACCGACGACTCCGACCCTCTGAACATCCGCAAGGGCAACCCCGACTTGAAGCCGTCCTTCCGCTCCGACATCCGCATGTTCTACAACACCTACAACGCGGAACGCCAGCGCGGCATCTTCACCCACATGAGCATACAGCTGTCGCAGAACGACATCTCCAACCGCGTTTCCTACAACGAGGAAACAGGCGTGCGCACAACGCGTCCCGAGAACATCAACGGCAACTGGAATGTGTGGTCGGGCTTTGGAGTCAACTCGGCGCTCGACAAGAGCAAGACCTTTACAATCAACAGCTTCTCGAACTTCGGCTACACCAAGCGCGTGCAATACCTCGACCCTACGCAGTACGAGCGTGACAAGTCGTCCACCAACTCGCTGAACCTGGGGCAGAACCTCGGCTTCACCGTACGCTATGGCGACTGGCTCGATGTCACGGCCAACGGCAACATCGACTACTCCCATTCCACCAACAATGTGCTGGCCAACAGCAATTTCAACACGTTCGATTTCTCCTACGGACTCGACGCCACCCTCACCGCGCCGTGGGGCACAAACCTCAGCACCGACATCGCCATGAACTCGCGTCGCGGCTACTCGTCGGATGAGATGAACACGAACGAACTGATCTGGAATGCGCAAATCTCGCACTCGTTCCTCAAGGGCAGGGCGCTGACGGTGGCGCTCGAATGGAACGACATACTCCGCGAGCAGAGCAACATCAGCCGCACCATCGACGCGATGCAGCGCAACGACTCGCGTTACAATGCCATTTATTCCTACGGGATGCTTCGCGTCATCTACAAGCTGAACATCTTCGGCGGAAAGAACGCCAACGGAACGGAACACGCGCGCGGCCCTTGGGGCGGAGGGCCAGGCCCCAGGCCGGGCCGCCCCATGTAGTGCACGGAGCGGGGGTGCGTGGCAGCTTGCTGCCGACCGTATTCCCGCCCCGAACCCTCGGCGCATGAACAACAGGCAGACTACCAACCCACAGCGTGTCGTGGCCGCCGGCGCATCCCTTGCGCCGCGGTCCACGACCGCATAGCTTACAACCGAAATGAAGACTTATCTCACCTCCCTGGCCTGGCCGGCGGCGGCATTCCTCGTCTACGTGACGGTGCAGTCGGTGGCCGCCGGCACCCTGGCCGCCGTCATGCTGCTCCTGCCCGAGGGCTACATCGTGGACATGAGCGTGGGGATGGGCGGCGTGCTTTGCGTGTCGAGCGCGGTCACGACGGCCATCGTCCTTTGGCTCAAGCCCTTCGGGCTGCGCCGCTCGTTCCGCTCCTTCGGGTGCAGGCCCCTGCCCGCCGTCGTCGCCGTCGTGGCCGTGCTGCTGGGGCTTTTTGCCTCCAACATCATCAACGAGTACCTCGACTTCGCCAACCCCATGGAGGACTTGTTCACCGGCATGAGCCGGAGCGCGCTGGGCGTGCTGGCACTGGCCGTCGCGGGTCCCGTTTGTGAGGAGGTCGTCTTTCGCGGCGGCGTGATGAAGCCCATGCTCGAGCGCGGTGTCCATCCCTGGGCGGCCATAGCCACGTCGGCCGTCGTCTTCGGACTCATCCACGGAAATCTCGCCCAAATTCCCTTCGCCACGCTCGTGGGCGTGCTGTTCGGCGTGGTCTATTACCGCACGAAGAGCCTCGTCGTCACCACCGCCTGCCACATTCTCAACAACTCCTTCTCCGTGGCCATGATGATGGTCTTCGGCGAGCGCGCCAACACGATGACCTTCGAGGGCACGTTCGGCGCGGCGGCCACGCGCCTAATCCTTGCGGCGGCCGTCGTGGCGTGCGTCGTGCTTGTCAGGATTTTCTGGAAGAAAACGGAGCCGGGCGCGGAGTGCCGCTGGCTACCGGGCGAAGAGGCGGACAAATAGGCGCGCCATGCGCCACGCCCCTCTTCCCCCGAGCGAAACGTAGCGTGAAATCATGCGCCCGACGAGGCGCGCGAGGGCAGGTTCGTGAGCGAAGAGCTCGCGGGCCTGCTCTTCGCATTTCCGCGCGGCGCGTCCGTCGCCCTCGCGCCGCAGGTGCCCGCCGAGGATGGCGTGGCGGCAGAGCAGGGCGGCACGGAGCGCGCGGCGGTCGCGGCGCGCCGGCGCGGCGATGTCGCCGGCGCAGTGCCGCAGCGCCAGCAGCTCGGCGTCGATGCCTGAGGCGAAATCCGCGCCCGTCAGGCTGTCGGGGTGCACATGAATCGTATGCAGCGCGCGCTCCGTCCACCACCGCAGCCTGGGCCGCGCCAGCAGCACCCGCAGCCCGAGCTCGTAGTCGTCCCATTTCGTCAGCTCCTCGTCCCACCCTCCGATGCGGCGCACGAAGTCCGTGCGCAGCACCATCGACTGCGTGGCGAGGTGCGACGTGAGGATTTGCTCCGTGGGGTCGGCGGTCGGACGGAAGTCGCGCCGCCGTGTGCGCCCGCCCGCATGGATGTTCGTGGCCAGTGCCAGCACGTCGGTGTCGTCCGTCAGCTGCGGCGTGACGAGGGCGAAGAAGTCGCGGTCGAACTCGTCGTCCGAATCGAAGAAGTACACCCACTCCGTCCGGCACAGCGCCAGGCCGCGGTTGCGCGCCCGCGCCGCTCCGGGTCGGCGCTCCTCGGCCAGCACGACGCTGAAGTCCGGCGCGCGGTGCTCCTGCGCGAACGCTTCGCACACGGCGCGCGAGCCGTCCGTCGAGCCGTTGTCCACGAGGATGAGGCGCAGCGGACGCTGCCCGCACCCGGCCAGCGAGCGCAGCGTGCGCGGCAGCAGGGCGGCGCGGTTGCGGTAGGGGACGACCACGGTCAGCATAAGTTCAGGTAGTAGCCGAGTTTGTAAGCCGAGAACACCAGCAGCGACGGGTGCGCGCCCAGCAGGTTGCGGCGCATCAGTCCGCCCAGCGCGCGGTGGGCGAGCCGCGCCGCCCACGCCACGTGCCACCGCCGCAGCCAGTCCGCCGCGTTCTCCACGCGGCTGTGCCCGCGCATCCTCCCCCCCAGCCCGCGCAGCGTGCGCAGGGCGGCCTCCGCCTTGCGCAGGTACACGTCGTTGGCCTCCAGCCCGCAGTGCACCAGCGGGTTGTCGATGTGCAGCACCTCCACCCCGCGCCGCTCCAGCTCCACGCCGAGGAGCGCGTCCTCGTAGCCGTATTCCCTGCACTCCTCGTCGAACCGCACCTGCATGAACACCTCGCGGCGCATGAGCAGGTTGAATGTCGAGAGCTGGTCGTAGGGATGCCGCTGCCGGATGGCCGCCGCGCGCCGCAGGTCGGCGTCGCGCTCGTAGCGGTAGCGCAGCGTGGCCGCGGGGTTGGGGTTCGCGGAGGGGTGCCGCAGCCCGCCGCACACGCAGTCGGCCCGCTCCGCCGCCGCCATGTAGCGCGCGATGGAGAAGTCCGCCGGCACGGCCGCGTCGCAGTCCACGACGAGCATCCACGTGCCGCGCGCCTCGTCGGCCAGCAGGTTGCGCGTGCGCGCCCTGCCCATGTTGCGCTCGTTGCGCACGAAGCGCGCGCCCGCCGCCCGCACCCCCCTCTCGTTGCGGAGGGAGAGCTGCGTGTCGGTCGACGCGTCGTCGCACACGACGATTTCCGACGTGCCGCCCCACGCCTCGCACGACCGCCGCATCGCCTCCACCAGCTGGCGGCAGTCGTAGTTCCACACGGGGATGAGGACGGAGAGCTCGGGATTCATGTCTTTCGCGGATTTGGAAAAGGTGTGGCGCGCGGGCGGCTCAGTCCGTTTCCGGACGCGGCGTGCTGCGCACGTAGCGCATGCCCGCCACCATCCGGCACATCAGCGCGAGGGGGTTCGCGCCCTCGGCCAGCATGGCGCGCGCGGCCGCCCGCAGGCACAGCCACAGCGCGCGGCGCAAGCCCCATACGTAGTACAGCGCGGCGCCCTTCGACCGCTGCACGCGCGCGTCGGCGGCCAGCCGCGTGCCCGTCGTCGCGGGGTCGGTGGCGCCCACCACGATGGGCAGCAGCCGCACGTGCAGCCCCGCGTCGGCGGCGTCCTTCAGCAGCACTTCCTCCTCGCCGCAGCACAGCCGCTCCGCCCCCAGGCCGAACCGCTCGTCGAACCGCAGCCCGCGCTCCGCCACGCGCCGGCGCATCGACATCTCCCACGAGGCCACGTGGTAGCCCCCGGCCACGGCGCGCGCGTAAGTCGGGCAGCCGTCGGGGTACGCCTTGAAGACGCGCCCGCCGTAGTCCGTCATCCGCACCAGCGCGATGTCCAGTTCCGGACGCGCGGCGTAGGCCTCGCGCAGGGCGCGGATGCCCCCGGCGTCGAGCCGCCCGTCGTCGTCGGCCAGCAGCAGCAGCTCGGCGCGCGCCTGGCGCAGCGCGTGGTTGCGGTTGCGCGAGAGGCCGCGCCCGGGCAGCGTCGCGAGCGCCACGTCGGCGCGCCGGCGCAGCTCCGCCGGCACGCCGCCCAGGAAGCGCGCGTCCGTGTACTGCATCGACACCACGTAGCGCACGCCCTCCGCCGGCGGCATCAGCACGCCCGGAACGCGCCCGATGCCGCCGTCGATGGTGCACACCAGTATGTCGATGTCCGGCAGCCGCGCCGCCCCAGTTTGTGCCATTGTCGGTGTCTCGGTGAAAAACAGCGGATTCCGGAAGCCCTGCGACGGACTCCCGGAACCCGCAGCTCGTGTCTGCGCAGCGCGCCGCGCGGGCTACCGCCTGCGCTTGAACAGCCGCCACACGTCCCACAGGGAGTTGCCCACCTTGTAGGCCGTGATGCCCCAGCCCACGGCGCGCAGCGCCGCGTTGTCCGACGTGAGCAGCGAGCGGCTGCGCGGCGTCACGGCGCTGGCCGCGCGCGCCTTCAGCCGCTCCGCGGAGCGCTCGATCTCTCCCCGCGTCGCCAGCTTGGCGTAGCGCAGGTCGTTGTAGGTGGAGATGTCCTTGTAGTTCATGCCTTGGTGCCTTTGCGTGCGTTCACTTCGTCGGGGAAGAATGTCTCCATCAGCATGCGGATGACGGGCCGCGTGACCAGCAGTCCGCGCAGCAGCCACGCCAGCAGTCCCAGCAGCGCGAATGCCGCGCCGACGATGGCGTAGCTGATGGCCGTGTCGCCCACCACCTCGGCCAGCCAGTGCACGGCGGCCATGGCCAGGCACAGCGTCGCCACCGACAGCAGCGTGAAGAGCACGGCCGCCGAAATCGCCATCGTCAGCACCACGGCGAGGCGGTCCACCGCCTCGAGCCGCGCGTACTGCCACAGCAGCCTCCACAGCCGCCGGCCCTCCTTGAGCGTGTCCTGCATCTCGGGATTTCCCTCGAACATGGGCCTATTCCGCGTCGTAGTCGGCCGTGCACTCCGCCTCCGGGCACTTCCGTCCGATGTTCTTAATCTCGTCAATCAGCTTGTTCAGCTCCTCCTTGCCCAGCTTGATGCCGCGCTTGTCGAGCGCGTCCTTGATTTTCCTGCGCTGGTCCTCGCCCTTCTCCGGGGCGAACAGCAGGCCGATGGCCGCACCGATGACAGCACCGCCGATGAGCGAGGCGATGACCAAGGCACTTGTTCCGTTCTTCATATCCAGTCTCCTTTTTAATGGTGAATAAATCTGTTCCGGTCCGCACGCCCCGGCTGCCGGCCGCGGAAGCGCGCTCCGTGCCTCCGCTCCGCCCGTCCCGCCCGCGGAGCCCCCGCGCGTGCGGCGCGCGGGCTGCGGCTCCGGCGGGCTTGCCGCCCATACCTTATATATATGGGCGGCGCGCGGGCTGTCCGGCACGCGCCGCTTCCGCCGCGCCCGGCCGCCCTGCGGCGGTACTTTCCGTTCCCCAAAAATACAGATTTTCCGCCAAAGCCATCCATCCCCTCCGCAAAATAACGTTCCGCGCCCCTCGTTTTAATGTTTTTTAAGGTTTTGCCGCGCCGCCGCCGCTCCGCGCGGCCTTTTTCGGGGGGCTGCGCCGCCCTTCTTTGTTCCCTGCGCCGCCCTTTCCATGAAGCCGCGCCGAAAGCCTGGCGCCGCCGCACCGCAAGTTCCGCCGCGGCGCACTGGAAGTCTGGCGCGTGCGCACCGGAAAAATATTTCCAAGTACTTGGAAATATTTTTTCAAGTACTTAGAAATAAATTTCCAAGTACTTGGAAATTCCGGGCGGGTGCGCCGCCGCGGATATTCCGGTGCGCCGCAGCGGAACTTGCGGCGCGCCTCGGCTGAACTTGCGGTGCGGCGGCGGGAAAAACGCTGTGCGCCGCCGCGCCCGCTCCGCCGCGCCCGCTCTGGCGGGACGGGCAGCACGTGCGTGCCGCGCGCCGCCCGCAGCGAGGCCCCGCTCCGCCGCGCGGCGCGCGCGTTAATTATCTTAAATTATGGGGCGCGTGCGGCGTAATTGTCGTATATTTGCACACCGAACTTTTATAAAGCTGAAGACTATGAGGAAACTGGTTCTTGCTGTTTGCCTGCTTGCCGCGGGGGCGGTTCAGGCCGTGGCGCAAAACCTGTACAAGACGGTGTACGAGGGCGCCAGCGCTGTCGTGAACAACCCGAAGTCGTCGCAGGAACAGATTGAAATCAATCAGTTCAAGGTGACGGTGCTCAACTACCTCCAGGATCAGGTGCACCGCCGCGCGCTGACGAAGGACAGCTACTTCTTCGACAGCCAGGCCGTGAACATGAAGTGCTTCGTCGACGACTTCATCTACAACGTGACGAAGGCGCGCGCCGTCTCCGCCGCCAAGCGCACGGAGGTCATCGCCTGCTACCGCGACGCGTCGCTGAAGAACCCGCTCTTCAACGACCTCGACAAGGAGCGCACCTACTGCTACGTGAACGACACGAGGACGTTCACGCCGTTCTCCCTCGACACCGACTGGGAGAAGGCCTACGAGCAGGCGAGCGCGAAGATCAAGACCATCATCCGATAGGCGCGGCGCGGACGCCGCCCGCCCCGTCCGCCCTGCCGCGGTGCGATTATCGCGCGCGGCGCTTGCGGGCGACGCGGAAAATCCGTATATTTGCAGCGCGAAACAAATGTTGAGAACGTGGGCGTAACAGCAAAGCTCCTCCTCCACTGCCCGGACCGTCCGGGCATCCTGGCGCAGATAACGAACTTCATCACCATCAACGGCGGCAACATCGTCTATCTCGACCAGTACGTCGACCGCATCGAGCGCGTGTTCTTCGCGCGCGTGGAGTGGGAGCTGGAGAACTTCGTGGTTCCGCGCGAGAAGGTCGAGGACTACTTCTCGACGCTCTACGCCGCGAAGTACGGCATGGAGATGCGCCTCTACTTCTCCGACGTGAAGCCGCGCATGGCCATCTTCGTCTCGAAGACGAGCCACTGCCTGTTCGACATGCTCGCGCGCTATGCGGCGGGCAAGTGGGACTGCGAGATACCGCTCATCGTGAGCAACCACCCCGACCTCAAGCACGTGGCGGACCGCTTCGGCATCCCGTTCCACGTGTTCCCCATCACCACGGAGAACAAGGCCGAGCAGGAGGCGCGCGAGATGAGGCTCCTTGCCGAGCACGGCGTGACTTTCGTCGTCCTCGCGCGCTACATGCAGGTGCTGTCGGACGACATGATTGCCGCCTACGCGGGGCGCATCGTCAATATCCACCACTCGTTCCTGCCGTCGCAGGGCGGGGCGCGCACCTACTACCGCGAGGCGTGGGAGCGCGGCGTGAAGGTCATCGGGGCGACGAGCCACTACGTGACGGGCGAGCTCGACGCGGGCCCGATTATCGAGCAGGACGCGGTGCGCGTGACGCACAAGGACACGCCCGACAGCCTGGAGGTGAAGGGGCAGGACTTGGAGAAAATCGTGCTGTCGCGCGCCGTCCAGAAGCACCTTGAGCGCAAGATACTCGCCTACGGCAACAAGACCGTCGTCTTCTCGTAGGCTCGCGCGCCGGCGGGCGCGGAGGCGGGAAGGACACCATACGGACGCATCTGTAGTTCAATGGATAGAATAGAGGATTCCGGTTCCTCAGATTAGGGTTCGATTCCCTACAGATGTACGGCGGCGGCGCGCAGCGTGATGCTGCGCGCCGCCATTTGTCTGGAGGCCGGGCAAGAAGCGCGGAGGCCCGCGACAAGAAGGCGAGAGGCCCTTAAGGCGAAGGCTCGGCGGCATCCCTGCGAGGGGGATTGCCGCCGAGCCTTTCCGTAGGGGCCGTGCCGTCGCGCCGCGCGCCTACTGGGGGCGCACTTGGCCGTCGCCGTGGATGAGCCACTTGTACGTTGTGATTTCCTCCAGGGCCATCGGGCCGCGCGCGTGGAGCTTCTGCGTGGAGATGCCGATTTCCGCTCCCAGTCCGAACTGCGCGCCGTCGGTGAAGCTCGTCGGCGCGTTGCTGTAGACGCACGCCGCGTCGACGAGCGCGAGGAAGCGGTCGGACGTGGCGCGGTTCTCGGTGACGATGCTCTCGCTGTGCCCCGAGCCGTAGCGGCGTATGTGCCGCAGCGCGTCGTCCAACGAGGCGACGGTCTTCACGCCCATGGCGTAGTCTTGGAACTCCGTGCCGTAGGTCTCTGCGCCGGCGTGGAGGAGCAGCTCCGCGGGGTAGCCGCCGAGGAGGGCCGCGAAGGCCGGCTCGTCGGCGTAGATGCGCACGCCGCTCTCCGCCAGCGGCTGGCAGAGGGCGGGCAGCTCGGCCAGGCGGTCGGCGTGGACGAGGGTGCAGTCGAGCGCGTTGCAAACGCTCACGCGGCGCGTCTTGGCGTTGTGGATGATGCGCCGGCCCTTCTCCAGGTCCGCGTCGCGGTCGAAGTAGGCGTGGCACACGCCCGCGCCCGTTTCGATGACTGGCACGCTGGCCTCGCGCCTCACGAAGTCGATGAGTCGCTTCGAGCCGCGCGGAATCACCATGTCGATGTAGCCGTCGGCGTGCAGCAGCTCGGCCGTCGCCTCGTGGGTGGCCGGCAGGAGCGTGACGGCGTTCCCGTCGATGCCGTGCCGCAGCAGCACTTCCTTGACGAGGGCGACGATGGCGCGGTTCGAGCTGTCGGCGTCCTTTCCGCCTTTCAGCACGCAGGCGTTGCCGGACTTGAGGCAGAGGGCGAACACGTCGAACGTGACGTTGGGGCGCGCCTCGTAGACGATGCCGATGACCCCGAACGGTACGCTCACGCGCTTGAGGTCGAGGCCGTTGGGCAGCACGACGTGCCTGAGCACGCGTCCCAGCGGCGACGGCAGCGCGGCCACCTTGCGCGTGTCGTCGGCGATGTCGCGGATGCGCTGCGGCGTGAGCTTCAGCCGGTCGTAGAGGGGGCTGTCGGAGTCCATGCGGGCGAGGTCGGCGGCGTTGGCCGCGAGGATGTCGTCGGTGCGGCGCAGGGCTTCGTCGGCCACGTCGCTGAGCACGCGGTTGATGCGCTCGGGGTCGAGCTGCGCCAAGGCGAGGCTGGCCTCGCGTGCCAGCCGGAATGAGGTCTGTGTGTCCATGCGGTGGGGATGGAGTGGGGGTTATTCTAAATAAAGGTAGTCGTAGTGGACGACGGGACGCTGGTCGCGCTGCCCCATGACGGCGCGCGCCTCGTCGGCCGAGTAGTCCGTGCGTCCCACGCCGATGGCGCGTCCCTCGAAGTCGATGACGCTCACGATGTCGTGCCGCTCGAAGTCGCCGTCGACGCCGGTGACGCCGATGGGCAGGATGCTCATGGCGCGCTCGCCCTGGATGCGCAGCGACGCGCAGTCGTTGAGGTGGATGGCTCCCTTGGCGAATCCGTCGCTGTGGGCGATCCACCGCTTCACGCTCGACACCTCGCGGCGCGACGGCACGAAGCGCGTGCAGGGCGTGGCGGCCGCGTCGTGCAGCACGCGGGCGAGGATGTCGTCGCGCTTTCCGTTGGCAATCACCACCTCGATGCCCTCCTGCGCCACCTTGCGCGCGATGTTGCTCTTGGTCTGCATCCCGCCGCGTCCGAAGCCCGACTTCTCCGCCTGTATGTAGTCCGACAGGTCTTTGCCCGGCTCCACCGTGCGGATCAGCTCGGAGGTGGGCGACGAGGGGCTTCCCGTGAACACGCCGTCGATGTTCGACAGGATGATGAGCTTGTCGCAGTCCATCATCGTCGCCACCAGCCCGGACAGCTCGTCGTTGTCGGTGAACATGAGCTCGGTGACCGACACGGTGTCGTTCTCGTTCACGATGGGAATCACGCCGTGGTCGAGCATCGTCATCATGCAGCCGCGCTGGTTGAGGTAGTGCCGCCGCGTGCCGAGGTTTTCCTTCATCGTCAGCACTTGGCCCACGGCGATGCCGTGGTCGCGGAAAAACTCGTAGTAGCGGTTGATGAGCTTGGCCTGCCCCACGGCCGAGAACAGCTGCCGCTGGCTCACCGTGTCCATCCGCTCCACGTCGGAGGGGCTCAGCTCGCTGCGTCCGCAGGCCACGGCTCCCGACGACACGAGGATGACCTCCGCGCCCTGCTGCCGGATGGCGGCCACCTGGTCGACGATGGCCGACATGCGCGTCACGTCGAGCGAGCCGTCGGGGCGCGTCAGCACGTTGCTGCCTATTTTGATGGTTATGCGCATCGTTTCTTGTCTTTTTGTCGTACGATGGGTTGTTCCTCTTGCAAAAGTACGAAAAAATCGCGGATGCCGCCGCGCGGCGTTCGCTTTTTCGCGCAAAGCCGCCGGCGGAGCGTTGGCTCGCCGGCGGCTTCTTCGGTGGATGGCGCGCGCGCTTAGTCGAGGTGGAACACCTCGCGCAGGGGGACGGTCACGGGCGAGTTGTCGGGGTTGGTCTCCATGATGTCGGCCATGTAGGCCCACCACCGCCGCGTGATTTCGTCGGCGCCCATGTCCTGCGAGCTCTGCTCGCCCTCAATCTCCTGGTAGCCGAACAGGATGTTGGTGTCCCTGTCCCAGTAGATGGAGTAGTTGCCCACCCCGGCCTCCTTGATTTGCTGCTTGAGCTGCGGCCAGAGCGCGGCGTGCCTGCGCTCGTACTCCTCCTCGAAGCCGGGCTTGAGGAACATCTTGAATGCGAATCGTTTCATGGTCTCGTTTGCTTTGGTTGGTGAATATGGAATGGTTGTGTGTCGCGTCATGCGCATTGCCGCCGCGTGCGGCGGTAGAATCGCTGGTAGAACAGCAGGCCGGCCGTGGTCAGCCCGAAGGGGAAGCCGAACCAGATGCCGACCTCGCGCCATCCGAGTACGAATCCGAACACGTAGCTGAGGGGTATCGACACGAGCAGGTAGGCCGCGGCGGCGTACCACACGAGCGGCTTCACGTCCTCGACGGCGCGCAGCGAGTTGGCGAAGATGGTCTGCGCGCTGTCGCCCAGCTGGTAGAGGATGAACGGCAGCATGAGGGCCGTGACCGTCTTCACGACCTCGCCGCTCGTGGTGAAGCAGTAGGCGAGCGGCACTTGCAGGGCGAAGAGGCCCGATGCCAGCACGGCGGCCGCGCCGGTGGCCATGAAGAACGCGGCGAACGACGTGCGCCGCACCTCCGCCCAGTTCTCCATTCCCCGGAAGTGGCTCATGCGCACGGCCGCGGCCGCCCCGATGCCGTAGTAGAAGAGGAAGCAGAGCGAGCCGACGGTGCACATCACCTGGTGGGCGGCGAGGGCGGTCGCGCCCAGCCACCCCATCATGACGGCGGTGATGTTGAACGACGACGACTCCATCGACATCTGCAGGCTGACGGGCAGCCCCACCCGCGTGAGGTGGGCGAGGCCGAGCCGCGTCACCGGCAGGTGGAAGCCCGCGCGGTAGGGCGCGTAGCGGCGGCTGCGGCGCACCGCCCATGCCAGCCCCGCGAGCATGGCGGCGCGCGATGCCAGCGTGGCGATGCCCGCGCCGTTCAGTCCCAGCTCGGGGCATCCCCACAGGCCGAATATCAGCAGCGCGTTGCCCGCGATGTTCAGCACGTTGCCCCCCACCATCGTCCACATCGGCGTTTTCGTGTCGCCCACGCCGTCGCAGAACTGCTTCAGCGCGTTGAACGCCGACACGAACGGCAGCGAGGCGAGGGTGAGGAGGAAGTAGGGGCGGATGAGCGGCATGAGCGCGGCGGGCTGGCGCAGCAGATCCAGGTGGAGGTAGAGCGCGTACATCAGTCCGGACGCCACGGCGCAGACCGCCAGGTTCGCCACGAGGCTTTCCCGGAGGGTGCGCGCGGCGAGGTGGAGCTGGCCTTTCCCGAAGAACCTCCCCACGATGGGCGTGGTGCTGTAGGAGAAGCCGAGCAGGAAGAAGATGACGAGGTTGAACACGTTGCTCACAAAGCCGGCGGCCGAAAGCTCGTCGGTGTCGTGCTGCCCCACCATGATGGTGTCGGCAAAGGCCTGCGCGATGACGCCCAGCTGGCCGACGACAATCGGCGTGCCCAGCGCGGCCAGCGCGCGGATGTGTTCCTTGTAGGTGATCATGGTGGCAAGGGGCTGAGGTCCCGCCCCGGTGTGCGGACTCTCCGCTTTTGTCGCAAAGTTACGACTTTCCCCCCACAATGCTTCGCGCGGCCGGTAGGGATTTTTCACTGCGTTTCCACGGAAATCCAGAATTTTTCTCCTGTCCGATCCTGCGCTTTCGGACGCGCCGCGAAATCTCCGCAGAGAAAAGTCCTGCGCTCCGCGGACAAAAATGTTTTTCTCTGCGGACGAAAAATATTCTTTCCGCACACTTTTTCCCGTCCGCTCCGCAGTGTTTTCCCACAAAAAGCGGCCTCTGCCGACGGGCTTTCCGTAAAGATGTTCTGTGGGCGCGGCACTGCGCGGAGGGGGGACACGGGCGGCCCGGAAACAAAAAAAGCGGAACGTCCGTTTGGTGACGGGCGTTCCGCTGGGGAACTTGGGTCGCTCGTGTTCCCGGTGGATACGGGAGGGGAGGCTTGGGAAGTGCCGCTATTCTTCGCCAAGTCCGGCCTGCTTGCAGCGGTGGAGCGCATAGGCGAACCATGCGATGCAGAGCAGTCGGAACGCGAACGGGACGGCGAGGGAGAACACGAGGAACAGCAGGGCGAGGATGGCGTGGAGGATGCAGAGGGTCTGCTTCGGCGTGACGTCCTCTTCGAGGGCTGCGGAAAAAATGTGCGCGAGACATTGCAGGGTGGAGCTGTGTGCGCCGTTGGTGCAGGGCGTGTAGGCCGTGTACTTTTTCATTGTATCGATAGCTTTAATGGGTTCTGTTGTCTGACGCTGCAAAATTCGGAAATATGCGTGCCAGAATATGTCAATTCCAAGAGGAAGAAATACGAAAAAACGAATGTTTTATTAAAAATATTAAAATCGGGGAGGAGTATTCATGCCTGTCCCGGGCGGCGTCCTTGGCGGCTGGACAGCGACTTTCCCAAAGGAGATATGGCCGTTGTCGCGGGATTTTTCCTATCTTTGCTCCGCAGGACGTTTCCCCTGCGGGGGATTTTTTCGGGAATCCAGCTTCGATATGCAGTTGACGACTTAATGACACACACATGACCAAGACTTCCGATTTCAGGCCGATGAGGCGACTTGTCGCCTTTCTTCTGTGGCTGTCGACGGCCCATTCGGCCTTTGCCCAACAGCCGGGGCAGTATGTCGCCACCTCCGTGGATGCGCCTTTCCCGATGCCCGCCATCCGGGAATTCGTCTTCCCCGAGAAAGCGTTCGACATCAAGAAGTATGGCGCCGTGCCCAGTGGGAAGGCCGATAACACCGAGGCGTTCCGAAAGGCCATTGCCGCCTGCCACAGGGCCGGCGGCGGACGGGTGGTTGTCCCTGCCGGCGAATGGCTGACGGGTCCCATCCACCTCCGGAGCAATGTCAATCTGCACCTCGCCGAGGGGGCGGTCGTCGTGTTCACCGACAGTCCCGACGCCTATCTGCCTGCGGTCATGACATCGTGGGAGGGCATGGAGTGCTACAACTATTCGCCCCTCGTCTACGCGTTCGAGTGCGAGAATGTGGCCGTCACGGGCAAGGGCTGCCTGCGCCCCGTGATGGACGGGTGGAAAAAGTGGTTCGGCCGTCCGAAGCCGCACATGGACGCTCTGAAGATGCTCTACGCGATGGCTTCGACCGACGTCCCCGTGGAGGAGCGGCAGATGGCGAGGGGCGAGAACCACCTGCGTCCGCATCTGCTGCAGTTCAACCGCTGCAGGAACGTGCTGCTCGACGGGTTCCAGATTCGCGAAAGTCCGTTCTGGACGATACACCTCTACCTGTGTGACGGAGCCGTCGCGCGCAATCTGGATGTGAGGGCGCACGGACACAACAACGACGGCATCGACCTCGAGATGAGCCGAAACGTGCTGGTCGAGCATTGCGTGTTCGACCAAGGCGACGATGCGGTCGTCATCAAGGCCGGGCGCAACCGCGACGCGTGGCGGCTGAACACCCCTTGCGAGAACATCGTCGTACGCCATTGCACCATCCTGGAGGGGCACACCATGCTGGGCGTGGGCAGCGAGATATCGGGCGGCGTGCGCAACGTGTACATGCACGACTGCGAAGCCCCGAAGTCCGTCCGCCGTTTCTTCTTCATCAAGACCAACCACCGGCGTGGCGGCTTTGTGGAGAACATTTACATGAAGGACGTGAAGTCGGGGACGACGTCGCGCCTGCTCGAGCTGGACACCGACGTGCTCTACCAGTGGAAGGACATCGTGCCTACCTACGAGCGGCAGATTACGCGCATAGAGAACATCTGCATGGAAAACGTGGCGTGCGGGCAGGCCGATGCCATCTACGAGCTGAAAGGCGACGCCGGGCGTCCCGTCAGGGGGGTCACCCTGCGGAACGTCAGGGTGGGGGTTGTGAACGAGTTTCTCAACAAGGTGAGCCATGTCGAGAACCTGGTCGTGGACGGCGTAAGCTACGACCGTTGCGCGTGGCTGCGGAAGTAGGGCTTCCCGTTAAATTAACCAAAAGGACGTGCGCGGCGTATACTTGACGGCGTGACGCTCCGTTATCTGTTACAGGTTGACGAATAGAAATAGGAAAGCGAATGAAACTGACGGAAAAAATTGGACAGGTGGTGCGGCTGCTCGTGTGCGTGCTGATGGTGCTGTCCGTTGCCATTGTGCAAACTGGCAAGTGGCTGGGACATGACCTTCTGGCAAGCGGCGGCGAAACGGAGGCGGTCGACTCGCTGCGCGTGCTGGCAGACGGGACGGTTGTGGTGAACACGCAGCCGCTGGCTTCCGATGTGGTGGGCTACGCCGGGACTGTCCCGCTTGAGATTACGGTGAAGAACGGCGTCGTTGCCGACGTGAAGGCTTTGGAGAATGCGGAGACGCCGAACTTCTTCGAACATGCGTCCGTGCTGCTCGACCAATGGAAAGGAAAGCGCGTGGACGAGGCGATGGCGATGCAGGTGGATGCCGTGTCGGGCGCAACGCTTTCGTCGCGCGCCATCATCGAGAATGTGCACCGCGGCCTCCGCTGCGTGACGACGAAGCCCGCTGCGTCGCGCTCCGCTGCGGACGAGTGGCTCTCGTGGGAAAACGCCGCAGGGCTTGTCGTGGTGCTGCTGGCCGCCGTGCTTCCTTTATATATAAAGAGCCGAAAATACCATGTGGCGCAACTCGTGCTCAACGTCGTGGTGCTGGGCTTTTGGTGCGGCGCGTTCTTGTCGTGGTCGGCGCTCATCGGCTGGCTGTCCGACGGCATGACGGTTGTGGCGACCCTCGTGCCGCTGGTGATGCTGGTCACGGCATTCGTCTATCCTCTGTTTGGACGGAAGTCGCACTACTGCACGTTCGTCTGCCCCTTTGGCTCGGCGCAGCAACTGGCGGGCAAGTGTGTGAAGTACAAGCTGCCGATGGGGACGCGCCTCGTGCGGGGCCTCGATGCGTTCCGCCAGGTGCTTTGGGCGGCGCTCATGCTGTGCCTGTGGGGCGGCGTGTGGGCCGAGTGGGTGGACTACGAGCCGTTCTCCGCCTTTGTCTTCCAGTCGGCTTCGTGGGTGGTGATTGCCGTGGCGGTGCTGTTCGTGCTGCTGTCGGTGGTGGTCGTCCGCCCTTACTGCCGTTTTGTCTGCCCCTTGGGCACGTTGTTGAAAATCAGTCAATCCTCAAAATAGAAGCTACGAATCATGAAAACTGCAATGCTCCTGAATATTGTGCTTGTGCTGGCACTTGTGGTGGTGTGTGTGAAATTCGTTGCCAATGGCCGGCGTGGCAGCCAGTCGCCGAGTGCGGCGGTGTATGGGAACATTATGACGCGCAACTCTGTCCGCGCCTACCTGGACAGGGACGTGGAGGACGAGTGCATCGACAGCCTGCTGCACGCCGGCATGGCCGCGCCGTCGGCGGTCAATCGCCAGCCGTGGCATTTCGTGGTGGTGAAGAATCGCGAGACGCTCGCACGGATGGCCGAACTGACTCCCAATGCCTCCATGGCCAAGGGCGCGCCGCTGGCCATTGTGGTGTGTGGCGACATGGACAAGTATGCGCCCGACGAAAGCAGGCTGAGGGAGTATTGGGTGCAGGACGCTTCCGCGGCCACCGAAAACATCCTGCTCCAGGCGCACGCCATGGGGCTGGGTGCGGTGTGGACGGGCACTTATCCGATGGAGGAACGCTGCCAGGCCGTCTCGACACTGCTGGACTTGCCGCCGAACATTGTGCCGTTCTGCACGATTGTGGTTGGCTATCCTGCCGAAGAGGCCCATCCCAAGGACAAGTGGAAGCCCGAGAATGTGTCGTTCGAGCGTTTCGGACAGGCGGCAGGCCAGGACAGCGCATCCATCGCGAAGCAGAAGCAAGAGAAGGCGTGGGCGGATTTCAATCCTGCGGAACAGTTCCAAGGCAATCCTTTTACTTACTTCTCCGGCGACGGACTGCTGCTGGCTGCTGGCGACAGGGACGGATTCAACGAAATGACCATCGGATGGGGCGCGCTCGGACACATCTGGGAGCCTGGGGCCTCGGTCGTCACGGTATATGTGGCGCCAGGCCGCTATACGCATGGTTTCATGGAGAAAACGAAATACTTCACGGTGATGGAGTTCGACGATGCGCACAAAGATGTCCTGGCCTATATGGGCAGCCACAGCGGGCGCGACGGCGACAAGGTGAAGGCGCTCGGGCTGCACACGCTGTTTACGGAGAACGGAACGCCTTATTTTGACGAGGCGTCGGCCGTGTATGAATGCGAGATGATTTACCACGCGCCGCTCGACCCGAGGGGCTTCGGGGATATGCCGCAAGCGTTCTACAAGACTGCCACGGCTGGAATCCACTCCATGTATATGGGCAAGATTGTGAGAGCCATGCGGAAGAAGTGAACGGACGCGCACCTCGTGGCATGAGGCTGGCAGGTACGGCGTCGCGCATGGAGATTGACGAGCCCGTGCTTTGGCTTTCAGCCCGGCTTTTGGCGCGATTCCGGCAAAGGATGCTTGTGCGTGTGGAGGAAAGGGCTTATCTTTGTTCATGGCAAACGACTTGGAAGAATGAAAGAGCAGATATTGGTTCGCATCACGGGCGAGGACCGTCCGGGGCTGACGGCCTCGGTAATGGGGATTTTGGCAAGGTACGACGCGCAGATTCTGGACATCGGACAGGCCGACATCCATAGTACGCTCTCGTTGGGCATCCTGATCAGGATGGATGAAGAAAACTCGGGCCATGTGATGAAAGAACTGTTGTTCAAGGCATCGGAACTGGGCGTGAACATCGGGTTCTATCCTGTCGATGACGACGAGTATGAGGAATGGGTGAGCCAGCAGGGGAAGAACCGCTTTATCCTGACCCTGCTGGGACGGCACCTGTCGGCCGGACAGATTGAGGCGGCGACGCGGGTGATTGCCGAACAGGGGCTGAACATCGACTCCATCCGGCGACTGACGGGGCGGCAATCTGTCCGAACGCCTCAAAAGACAGTGCGGGCGTGCATTGAATTCTCGGTGCGCGGCACGCCGCACGACCGCAAGGGCATGCAGGCGGAACTGATGCGGCTGTCGTCGGAAATGGAGATGGACTTCTCGCTGCAGGTGGATAACATGTACCGGCGTATGCGTCGGTTGATTTGCTTCGACATGGATTCGACGCTGATTCAGACGGAGGTCATCGACGAACTGGCCATGCGGGCAGGTGTGGGCGGGCAGGTGCGGGCGATTACGGAACGCGCCATGCGGGGCGAGATAGATTTTCGCGAGAGCTTCACCGAACGCGTGCGTCTGCTCGAGGGACTGGATGTGGGCGTGATGCGCGAGATAGCCGAAAACCTGCCCATCACGGAGGGGGCCGACCGGCTGATGTATGTGTTGAAGCGCTATGGCCTGAAGATTGCGATTCTGTCGGGGGGATTCACGTACTTCGGCGAGTTCTTGCAGAAACGGTGGGGCATCGACTATGTGTATGCCAATGAGCTGGAAATAGATGAGGCCGGAAAACTGACGGGGCGCTATGTGGGCGAAATCGTGGATGGGCGGCGCAAGGCCGAACTGTTGAAACTGATAGCCCAGGTGGAGAAAGTGGATATCGCGCAGACAATCGCCGTCGGTGATGGCGCGAACGACCTTCCGATGTTGGGCGAGGCGGGACTTGGCATCGCCTTCCACGCAAAGCCCCGTGTGGCGGCTACGGCGGAGCAATCCATCAACACCATCGGCTTGGACGGCGTGCTTTATTTCTTGGGCTTTAAGGATTCGTATCTCGACGAGCGTGGACGGAGTTAGCGGATAGGGAAAAATTGCCGATGCAGGATGGCCGAACGACGGCTTTGCGGCAAGGGCAGGCGGGGACGGCAACCGTCTCCATACAGGCTCTGCTTGCGGAAAAAGTTATAATCTGTCATGGAATATGCAGAAAAAATGCGAATTGCTTTGAAAAGCGCGCTGAAATGTTTATTTTTGCAGTCGGTTTTGAAAAGATAAGGCAAAAGCAATGCAGCAGACGGCACTGGACGGACGAATTATTCTGTCGCTACGACTTACGAAGCTCGGAGTGAGGGAGGTGTGTCGCTGTGCGGTCTGCGCATGAACTGTTCAATAGAAAAAGAAAGCCTTTCTCATTCCGAGCGATTGAGAGAGGCTTTTTTGTAGATTGTCAATTATTCAACACAGAGAATCATCATGGATAGATTGTTTGTATTCGACACGACGCTCCGCGATGGCGAGCAGGTGCCGGGCTGCCAGCTGAACACGGTGGAGAAGATTCAAGTGGCCAAGCAGCTGGAGGCACTGGGCGTAGATATTATCGAAGCGGGATTTCCCATCTCCTCGCCGGGGGACTTCAATTCGGTCATAGAAATATCAAAAGCCGTGACATGGCCAACGATTTGTGCGCTGACACGTGCTGTGCAGAAAGATATAGATGTGGCGGCGGAGGCTTTGAAATTTGCGAAGCATAAACGCATCCATACGGGAATCGGCACGAGCGATTCACACATCAAGTACAAGTTCAATTCCAATCGTGAGGAAATTATCGAGCGTGCCGTGGCTGCCGTAAAGTACGCAAGGCGGTATGTGGAGGATGTGGAGTTTTATGCGGAGGATGCCGGACGTACGGAAAACGAGTATTTGGCACGCGTGGTGGAGGCCGTGATTAAGGCTGGTGCGACAGTCGTGAACATTCCCGACACGACAGGCTACTGCCTGCCGTCGGAGTATGGCGCTAAAATCAAGTATTTGTGCGACCATGTGGCTGGCATCGAACACGCTACGATTTCCACGCATTGCCACAACGACTTGGGCATGGCTACGGCCAACACGATGAGTGGCGTGCTGAATGGCGCGCGGCAGGTGGAGGTGACCATCAACGGCATTGGTGAACGCGCCGGCAATACTTCGCTGGAGGAGGTGACGATGATTCTGAAATGCCACAAGACGCTGGGCATCGAGACGAATATCAACACCACGAAAATCTATTCGACCAGCCGTATGGTGAGCAGCTTGATGAATATGCCCGTTCAGCCCAACAAGGCGATTGTCGGAAAGAACGCCTTTGCGCATTCCAGCGGCATACACCAGGACGGTGTGCTGAAGAATGTGCAGACTTACGAAATCATGAATCCGCACGATGTGGGCATCGACGACAATGCGATTGTGCTGACGGCGCGCAGTGGCCGTGCGGCTTTGAAAAACCGTCTGCATGTGCTTGGCGTGCAGTTGGATGGCGATAAACTGGACAAGATTTACGAAGATTTCCTAAAACTGGCCGACAAGAAGAAGGACATCAACGACGACGACGTGCTGATGCTGGCTGGCGCCGACCGTACGATGAACCACCGTATTAAGCTGGAGTATCTGCAAGTGACGAGCGGCGTGGGCGTGAAGTCGGTGGCAAGCATCGGCCTGAACATCGCGGGTGAGAAGTTCGAGGACTGTGCCAGCGGAAACGGGCCGGTGGACGCTGCCATCAAGGCCTTGAAGAAAATTGTGAACCGTACGATGGTTCTCAAGGAATTTACCATCCAGGCCATCAGCAAGGGCTCGGACGATGTGGGCAAGGTGCACATGCAGGTGGAGTACGACAACCATACGTATTACGGCTTTGGCGCGAACACGGATATTGTGGCGGCCAGTGTTGAGGCTTACATAGACTGTATCAATAAATTCAAATTATAAAAGGAAAGAGATGAACACATTGTTTGACAAGATATGGGATGCCCACGTGGTGCAGAACGTGGAGGATGGCCCTACCCAACTGTATATAGACCGTCTGTATTGCCATGAGGTGACCAGCCCGCAGGCCTTTGAGGGAATGCGCGAGCGCGGCTTGAAGTGTTTCCGTCCTGACCACATCTTCTGCATGCCCGACCACAACACGCCGACGCACGACCAGGACAAGCCGATCGCAGACCCCGTGAGCAAGACGCAGGTAGATACGCTGTCGAAGAATGCGGAGGACTTCGGACTGAACCACTTCGGCATGATGAACAAGAAGAACGGCATCATCCATGTGGTGGGGCCGGAGCGGGGGCTGTCTCTTCCTGGCATGACGATAGTGTGTGGCGACTCCCACACATCGACGCATGGCGCGATGGGAGCCGTTGCATTCGGCATAGGCACGTCGGAGGTAGAGATGGTGATGGCCTCGCAGTGCATCTTGCAGCAGAAGCCAAAGTCCATGCGCATCAATGTGGAGGGACAGCTCGGATGGGGCGTTACGGCAAAAGACATCGCGCTCTATTTGATGTCGAAACTGACAACAAGCGGAGCGACGGGCTATTTCGTTGAATATGCAGGCCCGACCGTGAAGAGGCTTAGTATGGAAGGACGGCTTACGCTTTGCAACCTTTCCATCGAAATGGGTGCGCGCGGTGGCTTCATCGCTCCCGACGAGGTGACATTCAACTACATCAAGGGGCGGGAATATGCGCCCAAGGGCGAAGACTGGGACAAGGCCGTGGCCTATTGGACAACGCTGAAAAGCGGCGACGACGCTGTGTTCGACAAGGAACTCACGTTTCATGCCGAGGACATCGAGCCGATGGTTACATACGGCACAAACCCAGGCATGGGCATGGGCATCACGCAGTCCATTCCCGCGCTCGACACAATCGACAAGGCCGGCCAGGCTTCATTCAAGAAGTCGCTTGCCTATATGGGCTTTGAGCCAGGGGAAAAGTTGATTGGAAAGAAAATAGACTATGTCTTCCTCGGGGCATGTACGAATGGCCGCATCGAGGACTTCCGCGCCTTTGCAAGCCTCGTGAAGGGCAGGAAAAAGGCCGCACACGTGACGGCTTGGCTCGTCCCGGGCTCGTGGCTGGTGGATGAGCAGATCCGTCAGGAGGGGATCGACAAGGTGCTGGAGGCCGCTGGCTTTGAGATTCGCCAGCCGGGCTGTTCCGCTTGCCTTGCGATGAACGACGACAAGATTCCCGCCGGGAAACTTTCGGTTTCGACGTCTAACCGCAACTTCGAGGGACGGCAGGGGCCTGGGGCGCGGACGATTCTTGCATCGCCATTGGTCGCCGCCGCCGCTGCTGTGACGGGCGTTGTGACCGACCCTCGCGAAATCATGAGAAAGTAATGCTGCCGGCTGTAGCCGACGGCGAGTCAAAAACCGTTCAATCATACCTGTAGAGATGAAACAGAAATTCGATATCATCCAGTCCACCTGCGTCCCGCTCCCATTAGAGAACGTGGACACCGACCAAATCATACCGGCGCGATTCCTGAAGGCAACGACGCGTGACGAGAAGTTCTTTGGCGACAACCTGTTCCGTGACTGGCGTTACGACAAGGCAGGGAATCCGAAGAAGGATTTCGTCCTGAACGACCCGACATATAGCGGCGAGATTCTTGTCGCTGGCAAGAACTTCGGCTCGGGCTCAAGCCGTGAGCACGCGGCGTGGGCCATCGCGGGCTATGGCTTCCGCGTAGTGATTTCATCCTTTTTCGCAGACATCCACAAGAACAACGAGCTGAACAACTTCGTCCTCCCCGTGGTCGTGAGCGAGGCTTTTCTTGCCGAGCTTTTTGCGTCCATCAAGGAGAATCCGAAGACAGAGGTTCGTGTCGATGTGCCCAACCAGACGGTCACGAACCTTTCCACGGGCAAAAGTGAACGGTTTGAAATCAACGGCTACAAGAAGTATTGCCTGATGAACGCGCTCGACGACATCGACTTCCTCTTGGAGAACAAGAGTAAAATCGAGGCGTGGGAAGCAAGGAACAAGTAATCGGCGAAACTCCCGATCCCGACGGGCTGGCACACTGCTGCCGGCACGCCGGGGTCGGGAGTTTCGCTTTTCACACAAGAGGTAGAAAGATGGATACGCGGAAAATTGAAATCATGGATACGACGCTCCGCGATGGAGAGCAAACCAACGGCGTGTCGTTCGTACCCCACGAGAAACTGAGCATCGCCCGGATGCTGTTGCAAGAGCTCAATGTCGACCGCATCGAGGTGGCGTCGGCGCGTGTGTCGGAGGGCGAGAAAGATGCCGTGAAGGCCATTTGCCGGTGGGCGCGCCGGGCTAATGTCCTGCAGCGCGTGGAAGTCCTCGGCTTTGTCGACGGCGAAACGTCCATCGACTGGATCCACGACTGTGGCTGCGAGACGCTGAACCTGCTGTGCAAGGGGTCGGAGCACCATTTGAAGTACCAGTTGAAGAAGACGCTCGAGCAGCACGCTGCCGAAATCAGGAGCAGCGTGGCCTATGCGGCGAAGCTCGGCATCCGCGTCAATGTCTACCTGGAGGACTGGAGCAACGGCATGAAGGACTCCGCGTCCTACGTCCGGGCGCTCATGTCTTCGCTGGAGGACGCAGGCATCCAGCGCTTCATGCTGCCCGACACGCTGGGCATCCTCAACCCCGACGAGGTAAGGGCGTTTGTCGGCCAAATGCTCGAATGGTTCCCCAACTGCCACTTCGACTTCCACGCGCACAACGACTACGACCTGGCCGTGGCCAACGTGCTGGAGTCGGTCGTGGCCGGCTGCGCGGGCGTGCACACGTCCATCAACGGGCTGGGCGAGCGCGCGGGCAACGCGCCGCTGGCCAGCGTGCAGGCCGTCCTGAAAGACCACCTCGGACTGCGGACATCCGTCCGCGAAGAGCGGCTCAACGACGCGGCGCGCCTCGTGGAGAGCTACAGCGGCATCGCCGTTCCGCCCAACAAGCCCATTGTCGGCGAGAACGTGTTCACGCAGGTGGCGGGCGTCCACGCCGACGGCGACAACAAGCACAACCTCTATTGCAACGACCTCCTGCCCGAGCGCTTCGGACGCAAGCGCGAGTACGCCCTTGGAAAGAACAGCGGAAAGGCGAACATCCTGAAAAACCTGGAGGAGCTGGGGCTGGAGCTCACGCCCGAGCAGATGCGGCGCGTCACCGACCGCATCATCGAGCTGGGCGACAAGAAGCAGCTCGTCACGCAGGAAGACCTGCCCTACATCGTGAGCGACGTGCTGAAGCACAACGCCCCCGACGACAAGGTGAAGCTCCGCAGCTACATGGTCTCCACGGCCTACGGGCTCAAGCCCATGGCCAGCGTGAAGCTCGAGGTGAAGGGCGAGGTGTTCGAAGAGTCGGCCATGGGCGACGGGCAGTACGACGCCTTCGTGCGGGCCGTGCGCCACATCTACCGCGACCGCCTGCAGCGCAAGTTCCCGTGGCTCTCCAACTATGTCGTGAACATCCCCCCCGGCGGGCGCACCGACGCGCTGGTGCAGACCACCATCACCTGGACGTACAACGAGCGGACCTACCGGACGCGCGCGCTCGACGCCGACCAGACGGAGGCCGCCATCAAGGCCACCATCAAGATGCTGAACATCATAGAGAACGAGGAGGACTGACCGGCCCTCCTCGTTCTCCATTCACACCCTTTTTCTTCCCCCCCTCATTTGACAACGTGCGTGCCCAGGGCGAACGAGCGCTCCATGTTGCCCGTTCCCTCCATGTTGTCGGCCTTTGCCGAGAGGTTGTCGAGCAAGTTCACGATGATGGCCTCCTGCGTGCAGGGCAGCACGGGCGAGCCGTATTCCAGCTGCCCGTGGTGCGACAGCACCACGTGCACGATGCGGTTGATTTCGTCCGCCGGAACCTCCCGCTTCTCCAGCTCCCGCTGCAGGCGGTTGGCCGAAATGTAGATGTGCCCCAGCAGGTACATCATCGGCTGCGCCTCCCCCTCCCGCGAGTACTCGTACACCTTCCCGTAGTCGTGGAAGAGGATGGCGAGGATGCAGCGCTCCACTTTCACGCGGCAGGGCAGGCAGGGGTACAGCCCCTCCAGCATGTGCAGCATCTGGTAGGTGTGGTTGAGCAGGCCGCCCCTGAAGGCATGGTGCATGCTCGTGGCCGCCGGATATTGCGAGTAGGGCTTGAACAGCACGTCGGCGAACTCCGAGATGACGGCCTTCAGCCGCTCGTCCGTGCAAAGCGCGAGCAGCCGCCCCGTGCAGCCGTCCCACTCCTCCCGCTTGATGGGGCGGGGCAGCAGGTGGTAGAGCGGATGCCCCTCCTGCGCCATCTGCCCCGGGCGCATGTCCGCCTTCCGGGCCGACTTCTTCCCGTCGTTCTCCTGGATGCTGGCGAACGACACGACCTGGCCCACCACCGGGTCGCCCGTCGGCAGCACGTCCCAAACCGCGATGTTCAGCTCCTCGTCCTCCGCGCACAGCTTCAGCGAGCAGAACGGGTCGCCGCGGCGGGTCGTCCCGTTCGTGCGCCCCACGACGATGTATTCGTTTCTCTTTTCCATTCCATGGTAGTTTGTTAGGTTCAACGTTCGATGTCCGCCCGCAAAGTTACGACAAAGAAGCGAGAGCAGCGCGTCGCCCGTGGGGCGAATGTGGGGACGGGCGGCGGCGGAGCGGCAAAAAACACTGCGGACGGCGCGCGCGTCCGCCCCTCCGCCGAAGACGTCCGCAGAGAAAAACTTTTTCCTCTGCGGACGAAATTGTTTTTCTCCG
>CAVGCV010000019.1:0-2665 GCA_963627995.1 bacterium
CCAAGCGAAAGAATGAGAACTTGCAGGCAACTGTCAAGCAGTTGGAGCAAGAGCGAGCCAAGGCAATGGTGCAAGAGGTTGGCGAAGAGCAACAAGAAAGACAAAAGGCAGAACTCAAATGGTTGGCTGGCAAGATGAGTATCTTCACAGAAGAGGAGCAATCCGTCATCAACACTTGTGTCCTTGCTTTCGTGGAGCGTAATCAGATAGAAAAGCCCAGCATCTCCATCGCTGTCAACGACAATTGCAGTCAGGCTGACTTGATGTACATTGTGTACCTTGCCATGTGCAACCTTGGCAAGAAACGCAGCGACACCATCGACTTCCTGTTGACCGTCTTCAACGCCTACTTCTCCACCTATACCCATGACAGGCTTGGTAAGAAACTCCCTGGCTTGGATGCTTCAAGGGAACGGAGGAAAAGAGAGGACGGAATGTAAGAAAATGACAATCTCAAAACAGTTCGACTTTTATAAAATCGGTCCGTTTTGAGATTTTTCTGACAAATTATATTAAAATTTCTTATAATTCCGCTTGGTTGTACATTATTTAATGGGAATTCCAAATAAATGTTTTAATTTTGCAAGGCACTATACTTGCAGAAAGCCCGAAAGGGTATGGTGTGGGTGGGTGCTGTTTTTATAGAAAGAGCGTTTATCTGACGCTTGTCTTTGACTGCTCGTAATCTCGCAAATTACAAAAATCGTCAAAAAGGCAAGACAACGATGGATGCTCACGGTAGGTATATTATACCCTGCCGTGAGTTGTCGTATATGTACCATTTTGTGTATATCTACGGTTGCCCACGTATGGGATTGATATATGCCATGCGTGGGCTTTCTGCGTTGTCCGTCTCGACGATTAGGGCAATGCGAGAGCCTCGAGCAGTGGGATGGGCAAAGGCGAATCCCGCGCATTTTTTATTGAAACAGAACTTAAACGGTTAACTTTCCGATAATAGTAGGGATTCTATCGGAGTATAAAAAGGATAGAATCTGTTTCATAAATGTTCAAAGTAGTATGGGACACTAAATACAATGGCGTACGTCTTACCATGTCGGCAGCAGGAGAAGCATTGAATGTTTCTCCACGTCCTGTTTTCTGGGAAGAGCTTGACTTACTTGGAGTCAATAAGATGGGATGGATATACCCTCATGTTGAAGAGCCCTTGCTTTGGGCTTGCGACCGACGCTACTTTTTCAAGGGGCAGTTTGTGCTTGAGGTAAAAGGTGGCAATATCTTTGATGCCCCAACTGTTATTCCACAAGAAGGTTTTGAAAGCTTGACATTGTCTCCTGTGGATATGGAGAAACTTCGTGAGCGTAATGAGGACACTATGTTCATCATTGAGCATGAGGCTATGGATTTCATCAATCAAACCTATCGTCGCTATAAGAACATTCGTAAAGTGGCAACGGAAAATCCTGACATTGATTTTCAGTCGCTTGCTGCTCATTTGGAGAAAAAGACCAAGCAAGAGCATGTTGTAGTAAAGGAAGATTGCGATAGCTTTGATGTCATGCCATTGAGCAAGGCGGAAGAATTGGGTAAGGCTCCGATATTGACAAGCAAAATAGAGATGTTTATTGCTTCTTTCAGTGGAGGTAAAGACTCGCAAGTTATGCTTGATTTGGTAACACGAGTGATACCAAGTGAAGAGATTTTTGTAATCTACTCGAATACTGGGTACGAACTTCCTTCTTCGTTGAAACTTTATGAAGAAACCAAGGAATTTTATGAGGAAAAGTACCCTTCTCTTAGATTTGAAATGACAAAAAACCATCAAGATGTTTTATATTATTGGGATGAAATGGATTCCCCAAGTAGAATTCATCGTTGGTGTTGTGCGGTTATGAAAACAGCTCCTATTTATCGTCGATTGAAAGAGATTCATGGCACAGGGAAACAACCGAAAGTTATGGCTTTTGAGGGCGTTCGGGCAGAAGAGAGCGAACGCCGTTCACAGTATTCTCGAATAGGAAGAGGTGTTAAGCATAGTAATGTTATAAATGTTCGCCCTATTTTTGAATGGAGTGTAACGGAAATTTGGTTATATCTGTTGTTTCATAAGCTACCCATAAACAATGCATACAGAAAAGGGTTGAGTAGAGTTGGTTGCGTTGTGTGCCCTCTTAGTTCTGAGATTGGTGACTGTATGGATAATCGCATTTTCCCTCAAACTGCCAAACCTTTCATTGATAAATTGAAAGAGAATACAATAAAAGCAAGGATCAAAAATGTAGATGACTATATAAAATACCGCAAGTGGAAAGTGCGTGCAGGTGGAAATAGACATACAGCGTCATCTTCAATTTCAATTGCAGCATCACAGTCTGATTTTGCGGCAACGATAGTTCATCCTAAAGAGAACATTATGGAATGGATGAAAACATTAGGAGCATTTACTGCCAATATAAAAGACAATACGATTATTGGTAGTGTAAAGTGTGGAAAAGTTGTCTATGATTATAAAATCACATCGGATAGCAATAAAGACGAACAAACAATCACGATAACTAACTGTGGACATGATATAGACTTTATCAGCCATTTAAAAAGAGTCCTTTATAAGGTAACTTATTGCGTTCACTGTGAAGTTTGTGAAGTCGAGTGTCCAACAGGAGCATTATCAGTAGTACCAATTGTAAAGATTGATGCAGAAAAG
>CAVGCV010000019.1:2712-50716 GCA_963627995.1 bacterium
AAAAGTGCGTACACTGCCATAAATGCTTGGATTTCATTGATAGAGGATGTGAAACGGCAAATTCAATAAAACAGACTATAGGAATACAAAACAAGAATAATATGGATAATTGCAAGAGTTCAATAAACCGTTATAATACATTCGGATTAAGAGAAAGATGGTTGGAATATTATCTCAACCATATAGAAGGATATTTTGAGTCAACAGACCATGGACTTAATGTGAAAAAACAGCTCCCTGTTTTTAAGAAATGGCTTGTTGATAGCAATATTCTTAATGGACAGGAAGCTACAGAAGATGGTAAGCTGATGTCGCAAATGTATTTCCAAGCTAAGAACAAGTGTTGGGAAATCATTTGGACAAACTTGTGTAATAACTCAGAGCTGTTTGCATGGTATATAGAAAAATGTCGTTTTGCACAACCATACAAGAAAGACATTTTAGACAATATGTTGGCTGATGATTTTCCACAATATACAGCTACTGTCAGAGAAAATTCTTTGAAAGCATTTGTAAACACTTTCAAGGAAAGTCCTTTTGGGGCAACCATTCCAATGGGAACTATAAGAAAAGAGGCAGGAAAAGTAATTTTGACTCGTCTCCCCCACAACGACATCTCACTTGTTGCTGTAGCATACTCACTTTATCGTTATGCGGAACGTCAGAAGCGTTATATGCTTACTGTTTCCGAGTTTTATGATGAGAACCAGAAGGAGGGTATTTATCGCCAGTTCGGTATCAGCAGGGAGACTTTGGAAAAGTTGCTGTTGAGTTTGCAGGAAGAAAGCAACCATGTACTCAGAGCAGAACTGAACATGGGACTTGACAACATCATTCTCCGGGAAGACCTTACTTCAAAGGATATATTGAAACTTATGCTCAATTAAAAGACAAAGACTATGGCAACGAGATATGCAGACTTCATCAAGATGCAGGATTTCCTTCCTGTATATGACATGACGGATGAAACGCCTAACTTGTGGCAGACATTCATCCCTACAAATCAGTTTTGCGACTTGCTTTCACGGAGCGTAACTGCAATAACATCTTCGGACATAAGCAAGCGTCGCTCTATGTGGGTGCGTGGCACTTTCGGAACAGGAAAGAGCCATGCGAGTAGCGTGGTGCGCCATATACTCTGCGACCCGTACGATGACATTGAAGGATATTTGTATAGTATTCCGAATGATGCGCTTCGAGAGCAAATCAAGGCTATTCGCAAGAACAAACGATATTTTCCGGTTGTTTTGAAAGGAGTTGAGGGCGCATACAACATATCTCGTTTCCGCCTGTCTCTTCAAAGAGAGACAAAAAAGGCTCTTGCCAAAGCTGGGTATGAGATGGTTGTCGATTCTGACTTTACAGAAGCTCTAAAGTGGGTGGAGAGCCATCAGTCAAGAATCCCGGAACTATTGGAGAACAATGACGAGCTGGCATCAGAGGCAAGCAACTACGACAAGTTGGTTGCAAAGCTGAACGCCAACGACATAGATGTATTCTTGCATTTGGAAGAAGCCCTTGCTGTCGACAAGACTTATTTGACGAGCGACAATATCAGCGATTGGTTGGTGGACGTGCAGAAGAAAATTGCGGAAGAAGGTATTGCCGATGGCCTGATTATCTTTTGGGACGAGTTTACCAGCGTGATGGACACGCTGCAAAGCGACCGTATCAATGTTCTCCAGAACATTGCCGAAAAATCACAAAAGAATAATGTGTTCCTGTATTTGATTTCACATCGTACGGAACGTACCAGTGTAGATGCTAAGAGTAAGGATATAACCAAAATGAGTGACCGTTACGACAGCGTGGATTATAAGATGGATGAAATCTCTACCTATCTTATCTTGCGTCATACGTTTAATATAACGGACCAAGGAGGATTGGAAGTCGTAAGCTGGAAACTTAAGCATGAAATAGATCCGAATGTGTTCAACTATCTCTGTGAAAGTAACTCGACAGAAGAAAGAGACCACATACAAAATCTCTTTCCGTTACATCCTTACACGGCATTCTTGTGCTCGAAGATGGCGAATATTATGGGATCAGCGAATCGTTCCGTTCTAAGATTCATGAACGACGAGAGAAATGGCTTTGCTTGCTTCATCAATGATTCTACGAACTATGACTTGAAGATGATGCTCACTGCCGACTGGCTTTGGGACTTCTTCTATTCTGAGTTTGTGGACGACCCACTGTGCGCTGCGTTCATCAATGTGTACAACTCCAATAAGGATAAGGTCAATCAAATGGGGGATGACTATTTGAGAGTTTTCAAGGTAATCCTCCTGCTGAATGCTCTTGGCATGAAGTTTAAAGGTACACCGGAAAAGTATGCTCCTAATGACAAGAACCTTGGCTATATATTCTCAGCAGACAGATGCGAGGACAAGATGCAAGGGATACTTGACTGGTTGGATGAGAGTCATATCGTGGCTCGTGACATACTGGGTGAATTCAAAATTTCGGTGTCAACTTACAATACCGCAGAGTTGACCAAAGAGAAAATGCAAGTTGCGGTAAGTTTCAAGGATGCGGTAAGCTTCTTGAAATACAATGATGCGTCAAAGAGAGAAATCAGCAAGATATTCCTTGTTGGTGAAACGCTTATGCGCAAATGTGAGCCACAATTTTACTCATGCGAGGAATCAGAGTCGGTTCTTCGTAGTAGATTGAAGAAATACACGTCGGAGAAGCCAAACTTCTTGCACGTGGCATTGCTGTTCGCTATAACGGACGAGGCACGTGACATGATGGAAAACAGAGTGAAGGAATTTTCGGAAGAGTTTCCCGATACTTTGTTTATTATGCCGTCTGAGGTCTTTACGGAAAGTGCGAAGAATCATTTTATAGACACCGTGGCTCAAGCTAACGTAAGTCGCTCTCATTTCAACAATGATGAGGCGAGCCAGTTAGAACGTGCTGCCAATGAGTATGTAATCAAGTGGAAAAACCGCATGAATGGCGGCACCTACAACCTATATTATAAAGGAGAACGCTCCTCAGAGGGCATCTTTGGTAATGTTTATAACGTTATCAATAGGCGATATAGTGTCATGTTGTTTCCACAAGGAATGGAGAGCGTCAAGCCTCTTCATAAAGAATCCTTGACCTTCTTTGCCAACAAGAACTACAAGAAGTTGGCTCTCCAGATGCTTCAAAAGCGTACAAGGGAAGAGATGTTGAAGTTTAGCGGCTCAGATATACCAGCCAAATTGATCTTCATGGATGGAGAAAATAACCTTGTTACGGATATTTGTGAACTGACGGATACTGCAAGACAAGGTGATTCTTGGCTGAATACCATTTGCCAAAAGGTAGATGAACTCATAGAGGGCGCAAAGAAGAAATACACCGACAGATTCTCGTTGAGTGAAATCCTTGCACCTTTGATGAGACCACCATACGGTATGTTTCCTAACCATGCTAACTATGTGGCTTTGGCTTTTGCCTTGCGCAAACATAAGGATGACTTGTTTAACCCAAGTACTTCCCAACCTGTCGGGGACGAAAAACTGACGGATATGATAACCACATTACTCCAAATGTGGGACGGTGGTATATCTGAACCAAGCAACAAGCTGCTACTTAGATTTGGTTCTGCCGAGGAGAAGAACTTGTCTAAGATACTTGGCGAGGTGTTCTGTCTCCAAGACGTGAAAGGTGTCAATATGGCGGATTTGAAGAGTTTGCGCTATGCGAACTGGGCAATCACGGAATTCTGCAAGCAGATAGCTAAGTACCCATTGTGGTCATTGCTGTATTGTTCGGCAATAAAAGAAAAACCGGAGTGCGAGAAGGCGTTGAATGATTTGATTTATCTCTTCAGCCAAGACAGTTATACACTGCAAAAAATTAAAGAGCTATACAACGAGATTAAGGGGGAACAAATAGATCTATACAAGTTGTTGGCGAAGCAAGGTAACTATCGTGAAGGATTTGTCAATTTCATCAATAGCATAAGTAATGTAGATATAAAGGAGGACTGGTGGAATGAACTTGATGAAGAACTGAATCATTTGCAGTCAGAGATAGCATTTCGCAAAAGAGAGGATGTGAAGGATTGTGTCAATGCTTTTTATATCCAGAAAATCAAGGAGCAAAGCAAACCTTCTGAGGAGGTCTATCAACAGTCTGTTAGGAAATTCGCTCCAGATATTGTTTCAGAACCTTCTGTGACAATAGTGAAGACTGCCCCTGACACTATCAAGCAGGCAAAGAACTGTGTGAAGTCTCAAACTATGCCAAGTATGATGTGGCAAAAGGTCGTGCTTGACCTTATAGAGGAGCATCCCGAGGTTTCCGAATTTCTTGTCAAATACTTAGGCAGTTAAAGGATATGGCACATATAGATACATCTGACAAAGTTAAAGTCTTTGACTCATTTGAGGGACTTACGACAGAGATAGTCAATGATATGAATTCTAACGACATGTTGGCTCAACGATATGCCGTTAGATTCATCATGCTCAATAATTTCGACGAACTAAAGAATTTGGCCAAGTTGATGGCAAAGTTTGGGATTGATTCTTTGGACTTAGAGGAACTTATAGAGGAAGACGACGAATGGATTACAAAAGATATGTTGAGAAATGCCTTGATGACATGTAAGACATCTACGTTTGTGACACCTTTCTCCGAAGTTGTCAGATTCTATAATGATGAGGACTTTAGGGGATTCTTCAATGACATCATGTTGATGGAAGATGTTCGTAACCCACAAAAGCGTATCTATGTGCCATTGATTGGCCTTCAGAATCGTTTCACTGATTTCTTGAATCATTTCGCACGAATAGGAGAAAGTGCGCCTGTTTGGAGATATGATGCAGAGAAGCAAACGGTTGAGGTGTATTTCACGAAATACAAAAACTACGAAATACCCCAAAATGAGATACAATGCAAATTATCTTCATTGCGAGACTGGTTGAAATTTTGGAAGGTACAGGCACCGCAAGAGCGGATAGTCTGCACCTCTCTGCCGATTTCTGCCAAGTTTAAGTATTCCAAGCCAGACAACATATTCAATTTTATCAAAATAGATAGCGCATACGAATTCATGACTAAATTCATGGATTTGTCTTTTCCTTTTGCTTACGAAGAGAAAGACATGACATACTGGGAAGAATTATTGCGCTCACTTGAAAGCGGCAAAAGTTCGTCTTTCTCATACACATCTTATGTCCATGACGTATTCAACAAGAAAATACTGAATGTGTCAGAAATCCTTGAAGAATGGGTTAAAGAGGATACAACTTCTTTCCATCGTTGGCTTTTGTATCATTATGTACTGCATACCAAGATGGGAGAATGTGACTCCTATTTGAAACTCTGTATGGAAGCTGTTACAGATTTGAATGAAGCAAGGCAACTTCCTAACTATGTAGCCACGCGCATCCTATATGAGATGCCTGCAAGCAAAAAGACAGAGTTTGCACGAGAAAGACGCAAACTTATTAAAGAGAATGCAGATTTTTTCAGAGCATTTGTTACCGAGCAAGAACAGCAGTGGTTGTTGGAACGAACTAAGGAAATCTTTCAGGACTCCAACAATTTCTCCAATGCTTTGGAACTTTGTACAGGTGTATTTGATTATGAGCAGATTCTTCTTATGGGATGGTATGCGCATAATCAACAGAACAAGCCAGTAAAAGATGCGGTGAAAACGATATATCCAGAATTGGCAGCATATCTTAAAGATACAAAGCCCTCCTCCTTTGCTGCTGATACCCAATGGTGTGTCGAATACTTTTATGAGTATAAAAAGGCGAAACTACAAGATGCATACTTGCAGGAGATAGCATCGTTCATAAAAGAAAAGAATGCTACATCCAAGACATTCTATCAATGGTATTATTCGTTTGAGGAATCACATGATGTGTTGGCGGACGTTAGCCACAATTCTGTGCTTTGCCCAGATAAAGTATATTGGATAGATGGACTTGGAGCAGAGTTTTTGCCCTATCTTTTATGTCTTATAGAAAAGAAAGATAGTAGTCTGAAAGTCGTTCGTTCTCAGATTACTCGTGCTACGATACCATCATCAACTTCTCTCAACCGATTTGAAGGAGAGAATGTAGTCAAGTATGGCGCATTGGATGAGTTAGGACACGATGCGCATGGTTACAAGTATCTATATACACTCAACGAAGAGTTAACGGTATTGAAGAATATCATGGATGAAATCATAGATACTTGTCAAAAGCAAAAATGTACAATAGCCATCGTTTCAGACCATGGCTTGAGTTGTCTATCGAGGAAAGTTCCATCCAGAAAATACGACGGAAAATTTGAACATGAGGGGCGGTACATCAAGACAAGCTCAGAGGCAGAAACAGACCATGATTACTTGGTACACAAGAATGAGAAAGATGGGCAATACTATAAAGTCGCTCTTACTCATTCTTCGTTGGCTAAAGTGCCAACCCATGAGGTCCATGGAGGATGTACTCCCGAAGAAGTGCTTGTGCCGTTCATCTTGTTGTCCAACAAGAATGTAGCAAGCAACATCGTGTATCAAGTGAAATTGATAGAATCGGAAATCATGTTGTCTAACCCTGTCGTAAGGCTATCTGTCATCCCTGAACCTGTTAGCGTGTCTCTTACATGTAATGGGCATACTTATGAGATGAGGCGAGAGGGAACCAACTGGTTGGTTAAGTTGGAAGGTATCACAGAAGGCTTGCATGTCTTAAATGTGAAGCCAAAAGAGGCAGCAAGCATTCAATTAGAGGTGAAAGTCATTGGAGTGGGCAATAACTCTGACATAAATGAAATGTTTACTTTGTGATTATGAGCGAAATTGGAAATAAAATAAAGGAAGTGTTTGGAGGAGCTGCTGTGTATAAAAATCCTGCCAATTATGATGTGTTCAATGGGAGAAATCTACCTTCTTTTGTCAAGGACTATTTGATTTCTACCCATATATCTGGTGATGGCACGTTTCAAAGGGCTGCACTTGCTCGCTTCTTGGATGAACACATACCTAACGATAATAGTGCCATTGTCGCTCGTCTGAGAAGAGGAGAGACCTTGACGCTTCTGACTCGTTTTGATGTCTTGACAAGTTTGGCTCAAAATAAGACTATGTTCCAAATACCTGATATGGGAATAAAGGCAGGAGATACGTTGATTCCTGATTATTTAGTCGAGGAATATCCTGATGATTTGATAGATGGTGAAAAATGGGGTATAATGAAGATAGTCTATATGATGCCTCAAGACAATAAACGTGGATATGTGGAAATGGTTAATTTCAAGCCTTTCCGTCCAATGCAGAAGTTGGATATGGATTATATACGCCAATGTCGTTCCAAATTTACTTTGGAAGAATGGGTGGATGTATTGATTTCTGCAATGGAATATACACCCTCTGCTTTCAAGAATATGACGCAGAAAATGGAATTTATAACACGTTTGTTACCTTTTGTAGAGCCGCGTCTGAATCTTATAGAACTTGCTCCAAAAGGAACAGGCAAGAGTTATGTGTTTGGCAACCTTTCTAAGTTTGTTTGGCTGGTCAGTGGTGGAAAGGTATCTCGTGCAAAGTTGGTTTATGATAAATCGACAAAGGCTCCAGGCATTATGCGTTTCTATGACCTTGTAGCTTTTGACGAAATATCATCGATAACATTTACTGATAATTCTGAGATGCAGTCGTTCTTAAAGAATTATTTGGAATATGGTCGTGCTACCGTTGATAATTATGAGTTTATGTCAGAATGTGGATTGATGTTGTTGGGCAACATATTATTGTCTCAAGACAATCAGCCTTTGGATTATCGTTATTTTGACTCTTTACCTGAAGTGTTTAGGGAGTCTGCCTTGCTGGATCGTTTCCATGGTATGATAGAGGGCTGGTTACTTCCTCGAATCAATGTAGATATGGCATTACATGATTGGACTCTAAATGTAGAATTCTTCTCGGAAGTCCTTCATTATTTACGTACAGAATCCGTTTATTCACAGATAGTTGACAATGTTGTATTCGTCCCCCAAGGGGCTGATATGCGACATACAAAAGCTGTGAAAAGAGTGGCTACTGCTTATTTGAAGTTGCTTTTTCCTCATGTTACTTCTGTAGATATGTTAGATTTGAAAGTTTTCAATACATATTGTTTGCAACCTGCCATCCATCGGCGGGATATTGTCAGAGAACAATGCAGTAATATTGATGCTGAATCTTCTTTCTCAAAGCCGATGCCGCAATATATGGTACGGACTTGTTAACCAAGGGGGAAATGGATTTTATGAGAAAATAGTAAAACTCAACACTGACGAAGAGTTGGATGACTACTATAATTGTGCGGAGGAAGAGAATTACTACTCATTGCCATACTCGGAAATCTGTTTCAATGAAATTTGAATATGAATACTGGGGATAATATGCAAAAATACCATTGTGTCATAAATGGCATAAGGATCGATGATATAGAGGAATGTTCTATTGACGGAATTTATAATGCCATTGTTGAAGGTAACTATTCTGGAGAAATAGTCAATACAATAGAGTGTTTGGTTCCTTCATTAAACGAAGCTGTCTGTGAGAATTTTTCCTGGGACTTTGTTGAGGATATCCTGAAATATATCAGCAATGCTTATGATGCTCAAAATGTAGTTTTGCAAAACGAAAGCGACATTGTGATTGGAAGTTTCCCAGTCCAACCTATTCTCAATGACCTGTGTGAAAGTTATTATGCGGATGAAAATGGATGGGTTCAAGCTGGAGAAATCTGGTCTGTCCAGTTGCAGGCTTTTATCAATCAAGGAGAATGGATAGCAGCACTTAGAGACGAGGATGGAAATGTCATTACTGATTTGGAGGCATGGCCAAAACCTATTGTCTCTGCAGATGAAGGCGCAGAATGGAAGGTTGGAGTGAAAAAATGTACTCCAATTTTATGGTATGGGCTGAAAGGTAATCCGATTTCTGAAATCTGGATGGTCGGAAGAGATACATTTCCTGCTATTGTGACCGAGGAAAATGGTATGGGTACATATGGAGGACAAATGCAAATTGATGGTTTTGAAATCAATTATCCATTGCTTTTTGATGATGGTTCTGTGGAGAGTTGGTATTTTGGCTGTGGAGGTATGGAGGGGGCAGATTTTTCTAAGCTGTTGGATGAATGCCCCATCAACTTGCATGAATTATTCAAAAGGCATAATGGAAATGAACAAGTCGCTCATTATTGTTATAAACTTCAAGAAAACCATTAAAAGTGAAGTCACACCGTGGTACGCATCGTTGAGAGGCGTACCACGGTGGGATTTGTTAGTACAAAGAAACCACAAACGTGATAATAAGGCAAAACAGGGTCATTTCTCCCACATCTCCCGAATTTCGTTGCCATGCGCCTCTTCGTCCGAATACAGCATATCAATGTAGTTGATGATGGCTTCGGAATCCTTGGACTTGCGCAGCTCCTTTCTGATCAAGCGGTTCTTCTCACACTCCTTGCGCATCGTCGCATTGTCGTGCGCTATGAAGAGTAAGGTGAAGAGGGTGACTATGAAGGTGAGGACGAAGCAGATGGAGGCGAACTTTCGGAAGGAGTCATTGCGCCAAATACGGTGAAGCCAATATGGGAGATAGACGGCAAACAGGAAACGCGGCACCTCCTTGGGGGATGGAGGAAAGGAAGGTTGCTTACAGGATGCTTGGGGCTGCAAGAGTTGTTTGACTCCATCTATTCTTTTGGCCAAAATTAGGATATTCTTGCTGAATCGTGCGGAATTCTCATTGCAGATACCTACAAGGTCGTTGTATGCTTGGTGGAGTCTGTCGTATTTGTCCGCCAATAGGTTGTGTTTACGCTTCAGTTCCTCCGTTTGCTCCAAATAGAAACGGCTCAATCTTCGGTATAGGTCATCTGATAGTTTCTCCCCGTCAAGCTGAGATGGTGGCAAAGCTGGAGTAGGTGCAGGTAACTTTTCTGCTATTTTGTCAGGCAAAGCCTGAATATCTGAACGCAAACTGCTGAGGTTTGCTGCTATGATGTCTTCTTTCATTATCTTCTTCGTTTTGAGGGTTGGTAAATGGTTGGTTTCTGATGCTTCCATTTCTCGTCGTCATCGTCTCGCCAGCCTTGGTTGTTGGATGGTCCGCCGCCACCAGTACTGATCGCTTGGGTATGCGGCATGAACAGAAATTCTTCTATGGTATTGCCGAAAAACGAGCAGAGGGAAGGATAGGACAACTCGCTGTCGAGTTTGGAACCAGAGATATGGGTGTCATCCTTGCCAAAAGAGATACCGACGACTTGGCTTGCATCCTTCCGATACGTTATTCGGGCATCGATATTGCATTTGCCCAAACGCTCCGAAAACTCAGACCAACTATGTGATGCAGAACGTGCATCAAGTACTGCCGTGCGCAAGTCAGCCTTCTTCAACTGGTACGGGCGCAACCGATTTCGGTTTTGTTCCTTGCTGTTCTTCTTCGCCATGTATAGACCATACTCCTCAGTCAAGGCACGGCAGATGCGAGAACTGCGGTAACGCTCGCAACTGTCAGAAATCACACCGCCGTCGTTGTCCACAAGATTATACACCACATGGCAATGGGGGTGTTTCGTGTCATGATGACGGGCAATGATGTATTGCGTGTTGACGATGCCCATGCGCCGCATCCACTCTTTGGCAATCTCCGCCATCAGCGCATCGCCTTTCTCGTTCTCGGGCAATCGGTCGAGGTCTCTTGGCGAAAAGGAAAGAGCGATATGCTTTACTGGTGATCTCCTGCCAGGGCGCATGGCCGCCTGAATATGGAAACTGTCGGCAATGGTCTTGTTGTCCGTTATGCATACCCCTTCGTGAGCTATAAGGTTTGCTCGCTTGGCTTGGCTCTTGTCATTGTGGGCATAGTTGACGATACCGCCAAAGTCCACCCGGTTCATAATCTTAGCTATCATAATGTGTCGGCTTTGCGTGGTTGATGATTTCACTTATCGCTCTGATGATGCGCAGGCATTGCTCTTTGACGGCAGCCATTCCGTAGATGTGCATATCGTGGGCAAGTTGGTTCACGTTGTTGGCGATGCCCGAGAGGTCTCGTATCTGCTTGGCCAGTTCGGGAGTGATAGTGGCTCGGATGCGGTTGTCCATCATTGCCTGATGTCCATACTCGCTGACGGACAGTCCTGCCTGTGCAGCCTTCGACTGGATATATATGAAGTCGTTCTCGCTGAACATCACTCGCACCATTTTCGTGCGCTTTTGGTAGTCGGCCAACTTGGGGCGACCGCCACGGTTGTTTGTTTCCTTGTTCATATACCTTATTATATAGGGTGAATACTATGGATGCTTTTTTAGAGTGGGAAGTTCTTTGCATCTCCAGATGATTGCCGATGTCTGGGCGGCAATGGACGGGGACTGTCCCGAAGGTTTTAGTGACACTAAAACACAAACTTGCCACTCTAAAAAATCACGTTTCTATTTTACTGTAATTTCCTTGTCCTGTACGGCGTAGCCGATGCTCACGTATGAAGATGTCTATCCACTTGGATGCCGTGCTTCTGTTCTCGTTTTGTGTTTCGATAAGCGCATCGTATTCTTTTTTGGTGAACGATGGTGGCAGTAAACTGAAGAAGGCATTGCGCCTTGCCGCTACTCCTTTCTCCAGTCTCTCCATGGACATCTTCTGTTCCAGTCCTGCCAACTTGCGGTAGATGAAAACGGAGTGATAGAGCAAGGCCGTGCAGATGTCCATGGCGGTGGTGTAGTCACATTCTTCACATAGAAGATGAATCGTTCCGTCTGCCGAAGGCTTCATCCTAAACATATCCAAGTCCAATGTTCTGATGGCGGTAAGCACCATCATGATGCGGTAAGCCATCAGTCCCAAGCGACGGACAATACCCTGCATGTTGTTGTCCACCTCATCGCAACATTCCTCGTTGATTTGTCGCAGGAAAGCGACGAACTGCATTTGCAGATGGGAGGGAACATAAAAGGTGTACATCCCCTGTCGCATGAACGACTCCTGAAGGTGCATGAAGCGGTCACCGAGGATGCGGAACTTGGCATTTTTCGACTGCGAGACGTCACTTGTGGCAAACACGTTTCTGATGCCACGCTTGAACGGAATGTTGTAGAAGGCGAAACGGCTCAACAGTCCGTCTTCCGAACTGGGTATCAGTCGGCGCACCTGTTCGGGTGTTCCAGCCAAGACCACAGAGATGCGAGGATTCTCGATGTCGTTATACTCCTTGTCTTTACGCCTGCTCATCTTGATAGGCTCATGATGGTAAGCTTTGCGGAGCGTATCGGAATAGTTGCCGTGTTCCGACCTTAATGTCTGACTGAGTGTATCGCCCTCGGTTTCGAACAGGAGGAGGATTCCGTTGTTGTCGCTCAGTATCTTCTGGAAAGAACTGGCACTGCTGTTTGCCGGAACGACAAGCATCCGTTGCTTGAGTTCGGTTGGCATTTCCATCACAGATGACTTCTTGCCCTTCGCATATTCTGCCATGGCGGCTTTGTACTCCTGCTCCAAGCGGTTGGACAGTTCACGCAGGTTTCGATTGATGGATGCCACCAACTCATAGCACAAGGTCAGTGAACCTTTCCCCATGCCAGCTTCAGCAGCGACGAAGAGGTACAGATTGGGATAGACAATTCGCTCGTCATATACACCCGACATGTTGTAAAAGCATACCGACAAGGTGGCGATGGCACCGATGAGTATGGTGTCACGGTCGTCCGTGGAAATTGCGTTGGCTACCACCTCTGCCAAGAACGGCGGCAAATTGTCGAACACACGTTCAGGGAACGACGGCAATTCCTTTTCCGATTTTACCCATTTCTCCGTTTTCCCATTTTGGATATTTGGCAAAATGAATAAACAGTTGTCGTGGATAGAGATCCCTGCCCGTTGTGCCAGATGAAAAAATGTACTGATGGTGATGCCGCTACCATGCGACTGGAGACAATGCGAATACTGCCTGTCGGCAGTTTCCTCACGATAGTCTGGATAGAAACGGCTGATGCGGTGGTAATAACTTCGACCACTTTCCCCAAAACCATCGACGAGGGCAAAGCCCAGCGATACCCAATCCTTGTAGTCGGGCGCAATATCTACGGTTTTGCGCTCTATCTCGCACACAACTTTCTCGACGTCTTCTTCCACATTATTATATATGGTAGCGCCAATCTCCTTTTTCGATGTAGAGATTTCTGACAGAACCTTAGAAGGGACATTCTCCCATTCTTGGGCGGAAAATATTTTCTTTGACATATTCTTCGTATTTTGTATTGATATATGCATGCGGGTCATGGGGTAGGAAACAACTGCGAGCCACATCACTGCCAGACTTGTCCACTTCTGGAAGTCCGTAGGATTCAAGACAGTTGACCACCGCCTTGAAAAAGCGGCTGTGTTCCCATCCTTGCAGTTCTACGGCAACAATCCATTTCAGACCATCGCCCGACGGACTGACAAACATCAGTTCTGTATCGAAATACTCGTTCGCCAACAGTCTGCGTTTCAAATCGTCAAGATTAGCCACATGGTCGAAGTCTATGCACATCAAACCAGAGTGCATCAACAGTTCCTTCTCGTTCCGCTTACGGAACAATCCCGAGAATGTGCAAAAGTCGAAATGCGTAGCCTTGTATCGTTTGGCTTCCTCTTTGTCGGTGAGCGCACGCAAGGCTGTGGTTTGTGGTTCGGCGTAATGCCCCACAATGTACCGATAGATGTCGACGATACCCACAGCCCGCAAAGGTTCGATGTTTAGTATGGGCTTGCGGAAGAACGAGAATTGATAAACGGTCTGTTCCATCATGCTATCCTCTCGCTCTCCTTGCATTGACATACTCCTGAGCCTCCCTCATCAAGTCGGCTTGCGTCTTGTGAACCTTGTTCTTCAACCACTCGTCAATCTCCGACTGGAGAAAAGCCAACGCCTTGTTGATTTTGTGTACAGGTATTTGTTTGGCAGATACCCAACCATAGACAGTCTGCTTGGCTGGATGTGAGGGAAGGTAAGCACAAAGCTCGTCCATGTCCATCCACTTGGGCGTGTTGACTGCTTGCGACATCTGTAAAGTCTTGACCGTTGTACTGAGTTCATCAATGGTCTTGATAAGGTAGGACAATGCACCCGGCATCTCCTCCAACGATTTTATTTCTTTCATAATTTGTTTATTTTGAAATCTGCCGCAAAAGTACTGCTACGGCAAGGTGTGCCAAATAGGTGGCGAGTTGCCCCTTGGAAGCCCCATAGTTGGCGCAAACAGATTTATATTTCGTTAAGATAGCAGGATGGATGGAAATGACAGATGTTGCCCAAAACCATGATACCAGGCAAGAGATTACATGAAAAGGTTGGCCATGTACAGAAAAGCCCCTCAGACAGACCGTGCTGAATGAGGGGCTAATGGGTGGCGATATATACTAAAGACAATGCAAATGGTTGGTGCTCAGCGGGGATAGCTGCCACTATCTGTAATATTCTCCTGATTGGGTTGAAGGTTGTCTATATGGATAGTATTGGCAGCCTTCTCCTTGCTGGAGTCCACAATGTGGGTATAGATTTGAGTAGTCTTGACGTTGGTATGCCCGAGCATATCCTTGATGATGTAGATGTCGGTACCCATTTCGAGCTGGAGCGTAGCATACGAATGACGAAAGCAGTGGAAGGTGATATGTTTCTTGATGCCAGCTGCCTCAATCTATTTCTTCAATGGCTTGGAAATCCATGCGGCAGCCTGAAGTCCGGCAAAGACTAATAGGTTGTCATCGGCAGGCCGTGTACCACACATGGCAAGGGCTTGCTCCGAGATGGGTAGGTATGCACTTACCTTGGTCTTTATCTGCGAGATGTCGATGCGCCAAGAGCCCGTACTGGTTTGCGTAATCTGCTTCCATTTCATGTTCTTGATGTCGATGTGGCGCAGTCCAGTCAAGATGGAGAAGAAAGAGGCTCGTCTCAGCACGTCGCTTTCACAAGGTGTGGCAGCCAACTGCTTCACTTCGTCGAGAGTCAGCGAAGCACGCAGTTTGTCCTCAGATGGTATGCCCTTCACCTTGGCACTCACGTCCACGGTAAGATATTCGTCAATGAACGCTTGCTTCACGCCAGCCTTGACAATAGCGAAATAGGTAGAGGCAGTATTGCGGGAAACCGTGCCCTTCTTGTTGCCGCCCAATGGTGCACGGAGCAGGAACATCTTGATGTCTTCGAGCAGCTTGACAGACACGTTCTTGAAAGGGATGGGCTGACCGCCGGAATATACCTTGAGCAGTTCGCCCACTCGGTTCCAGTTGACGATGATGGCATTGGAACTGTTGGGGTGACGCTTGTCGATGATGTCGTTGAAATACTTGACGAAATCCTGTGCGTTGCGTTCGTTCTGTTCCATGATTTCCACCTCACGGTCGGAGTAGAGTGCAGCACTGTCGTATTCGTGCTGACGGAGTTTGCGCACATTGTCAGCATAGATGCATGCCTCTTGGTCGAGGCGTGACTTGCATTGGATGATGCCGTTCACATCTCGCTTCGACTTGTAGTTGAACGTGCCGTCCGGTTGGATGCGAGCAATGGACGATACATCCCATTGGGGCGTGGTGATGATGCGCCCGATGGATTCGATGACGCGGCTTGCCTTGTTTTCGCCTCGTTTATACACTGGGTATGACTCGATAAACAGATACCACTCCCCATCCTTGTGGGGAGACTTGCGGAGCTTGACCGTCACTTTGGTATGGTTCAATACTTTCTTCATTACACTTCCGATTTATAAAGGTTGTCGATTTCTGTCTTGGGTACATATACATAGTTGCCTATCTGACGTGAGGGAATAGAGTACTTGCGGACGTGCGCCCACACCGAACTGTCGTTGATGTGGTACTTCTCACATATCTCGTTGATGGTGTAACAGTCCTCTGGCTCCATACTGTACAGTCTCGGCGCTGGGGGTGACTTAATGGCGATACTTTCCTGTCGGGTATGGAAAAGCTGTTTGAGGTCTGACCGCTTGATACGGGTAAGCCTCTTGCCCACGTTGATGCTCGGTATGCGTCCCGAGTGTATCAGCCGGTAGAGCGTGGTACGTTCCACGCCGAACAGAGCCACCGCCTCCCTCACCGATATGTATTCCCTAATGTCGGGAATATGGTGGGCGATAGTTTCCAACTTAGCATCCTTGGCCTTTGCGTCCTTCTTCCGTTTCCATGCCACCTTGCCACATTTGGGCGAGCAGTAGTGGCTGTCAAGTGTCTTGGCGATGAACACCGTACCACAGACCTTGCACTTGCGTTTGATTTCAAATCCGATGTTTGGCATATTTTCTACTTTTTAGTATGCATTAGTATGTATAAGTGTGGATTGGTACCACATCATCTACTTTTTGGACGTGTTGCAAATGTGCTGCAAATAAGCAGAAAACAAACCTATAGCAAAGGCATAGAAACCATGAACCCTATAAACGCAAAATGCGTGCAACTCATTGAGCTGCACGCATTTGCTTATTGTTTATTATGTATTTGCTCGGTGGCATTACTTCACCTCCTCGAAGTCCGCGTCCTGTACGTCGTCGGTCGAGCTGCTTGAACCGCCCGTCTGCTGGCTTCCGCCTTGTGCGCCAGCGCCATTGAAGCCGGCGCCTGCTCCAGGCTGCGCGCCACCGGCTTGGCTGTACATCGCCTGTGAGGCGGCTTGCATCACGCTGTTCATCTCTGTCATGGCAGCGTCAATGGCCGCGATGTCGCCGGCCTTGTGCGCGTCGCGCAGTTTCTGGAGCGCGGCTTCCACTGCCGGACGCTGGTCTGCGGGCAGTTTGTCGCCATTCTCCTTCAAGAAGTTCTCCGTCTGGAAAATGGTGGAGTCGGCCTGGTTCATCTTGTCGATGCGCTCGCGTTCCTTCTTGTCGGCATCGGCATTGGCCTCGGCCTCAGCCTTCATGCGGTCGATTTCCTCTTTCGACAGTCCCGACGAAGCCTCGATGCGGATGGCCTGCTCCTTGCCCGTCGCCTTGTCCTTGGCGGTGACATTCAGGATGCCGTTGGCGTCAATGTCGAACGACACCTCAATCTGCGGAACGCCGCGACGCGCGGGTGCGATGCCTGTAAGGTTGAAGTGGCCGATGGACTTGTTCTGGCTGGCCATCGGGCGCTCGCCCTGCAGCACATGGATGGTCACCTCTGTCTGGTTGTCGGCCGCTGTGGAGAACACCTCGCTCTTTTTGCACGGGATGGTGGTGTTGGCGTCGATCATCTTGGTCATCACGCCGCCGAGGGTCTCGATACCCATCGACAGCGGCGTGACGTCGAGCAGCACGATGTCGCCCACGCCCTCTTCCTTGTTCAGGATGGCGCCCTGGATGGCTGCGCCAACGGCCACCACCTCGTCGGGGTTCACGCCCTTCGACGGGGTCTTGCCGAAGTACTGCTCAACGAGCTGCTGCACGGCCGGGATTCGGCTCGACCCGCCCACGAGGATGACCTCGTCGATGTCGCTCGTGGAGATGCCGGCGTCGCGGACGGCGTTCTTGCACGGCTCCAGACAAGCCTGAATGAGGTTGTGGGCCAGCGCCTCGAACTTGGCGCGCGTCAGCGTCTTCACCAGGTGCTTGGGCACGCCGCCTGCCACGGTGATGTAGGGTAGGTTGATTTCGGTAGAGCTGCTCGACGAGAGCTCAATCTTCGCCTTTTCGGCCGCCTCCTTCAGGCGCTGCATGGCCATGGGGTCGAGCGTCAGGTCGACACCCTCCTCCTGCTTGAACTCGCCAGCCATCCAATCGATGATGACCTGGTCGAAGTCGTCGCCGCCGAGGTGCGTGTTCCCGTTGGTCGAGAGCACCTCGAACACGCCGCCGCCGAACTCAAGGATGGAGATGTCGAACGTTCCGCCGCCAAGGTCGAACACGGCAATCTTCATGTCCTTGTTGGCCTTGTCGATGCCGTAAGCCAGGGCCGCGGCCGTCGGCTCGTTGACGATGCGCTTCACGTCAAGGCCCGCAATCTGCCCGGCCTCCTTGGTGGCCTGGCGCTGCGAGTCGGAGAAGTAGGCCGGAACCGTGATGACCGCTTCGGTCACCTCCTGTCCCAGGTAGTCCTCTGCCGTCTTCTTCATCTTCTGGAGAATCATGGCCGAGATTTCCTGCGGCGTGTAGAGGCGGCCGTCGATGTCAACACGCGGCGTGTTGTTGTCGCCGCGCTTCACCTCGTAGGGGACGCGTGCGATTTCCGACTGCACCTGGTCGTAGGTCTCACCCATGAAGCGCTTGATGGAGAACACCGTGCGCTTCGGATTGGTGATGGCCTGGCGCTTGGCGGGGTCGCCCACCTTGCGCTCGCCGCCGTCCACGAAGCCCACGATGGATGGGGTGGTGCGCTTGCCCTCGCTGTTTGCAATGACAACGGGCTCGTTGCCCTCAAAGACCGACACACAGGAGTTTGTCGTGCCAAGGTCAATTCCAATAATCTTTCCCATAACTGTATTGTTCGTTTGTTTGTTTGTTTCACTTTCGTTGTCGTCTCGCGTCGCTCGTCGGAGCAACGCCAAACAAGATACAAAGTCTGTACCAGCACGACAGCAGGGAAAGGCAAAAAACACGACGGGACGACATGGCAGGAAGAGCGTGCCAACATGGCAGGAAACGGCGCGCCCCGACTGCCAGCGTGCGGGACGGCGCGGTGCGCGGGAGGGCGGGAAGTCAGGTCGCCTCCTCTTTCCCGTAGCCGAAGCCGTCGTCCTCGGCTGCGTGCAGATGCTCCTCTTCGTCGGCGCGGTAGGTGAGCCGCACGTGCTTGTTTCGGAGCTCAATGAGATTGAGCGTGCGGAGCAGTCCTTGCAGCGTCCGCTCGCGGTCGGCAACCTTGCGCAGCTGACACTCCCACACCACAATCACGTGCCACCCATGCGCCTGCAGCAGCTGGTGTTGCGCCGCGTCGCGCGCCTTGTTGCGCTCAATCTTGGTTGTCCAAAAGCCCGTGTTCGACTTGGGCAGCCGGAAGACGGGACAGTTCTCGTGTCCATGCCAAAAGCATCCGTTCACAAAAATGGCCGTCCGGTAGCGGCGCAGCAGCAAGTCGGGCTGGCCGGGGAAATGCTTGGCGTGGAGGCTGTAGCGCACGCCGTTGCGGTGCAGGAAGCGGCGCACCAGCATCTCGGGGCGCGTGTCCTTGCTCCGTATGTGCGACATCACGACGTGCCGCTGTTCAGGCGTAAGCGTGTCGGCCATGGTTGAGGAACCGGGGGCTTTCCGGCGGAGTTTTCCCCGCGCCGAGCATTTCCCGGCGCGAAATTAGCAAGAATCCCGAACACAAGCGTGATGTCCGGGAGGATAAGTTGGAGAAGACGCTCAAAGTTGTTCTTTTGTAAAATGCAAACACCTGGCAATCAGCTACTTCGAATTGCAAGAAAAAACACTGCGGAGCGGCTGGAAAACGTCTGCGGAGAAAAATATTTTCCTCTGCGGACGAAATATATTTTCTCCGCGGACCGGAGGCGCGCGCGCTGCGGAGTTTTTTTGCGCGGCGTCCCCATGCCTTTCCGGCGCGGAGACACAGCGGGATTGGCGGGCGCGGGAAGCAGCCGCCGGCAGTGGCGGGGCCGCGCGCCGGGGGCCGCGCGGGAAAACGGGAAGTGCGGCGCTCCCGCGAGAGGAACGCCGCACTTCCCGTTTTCCGAATGCGGACAGGCCGCTTAGATGCCGGTCTCGATGTTCCAGACGAACGCCCGGACGCCAAGCATGGGGTTGTCGTCGTCAATCTGCTTCAGGCGCTTGAGGATGACGGGGGCCATGTCGTCGGGGACGACGGTGATGATGGCCGAGTTCATGGTTGGCCATGCGTGGCTTCCGAGGTGGGGGTCGCCCGATTTCGAGCCGCAGCCCTGCACCTGCTCAAACATGGTGTAGCCGCGGGCGTTGGAACGGCTCAGCACAGCCAGCACGTTCTCGGTCTGCGCCTGGTCGAATGATATAAGGATACTTTTCATGTTCTTGTGGGAGTTTTAGTTCGTTTCGTCGTCGTCGGCAATAAACTTCAGCTCCTCCTGCGCGTGTTCCTTCCAGTAGGCGTCGAGCGCGCGCTGCTTCTCCATGATGCGGCGCTGGCGCTTCACGCCGTTGCCGCCAAAGATGCAGAACATCGAGGGCGTGTAGATGAGCGTGAGGATGGTCGATGCCGTGAGGCCTCCGATGACGGCCACGCCGAGCGGGCGCCACATCTCGGCGCCGACGCCCTGGCTGACGGCCATCGGCACCATGCCGAGGATGGTGGTGAGCGAGGTCATGAGGATGGGGCGCAGACGGCTGCGGGCTGCCGCCACGGCCGAGCGGATGAGCCCGTAGCCGCGCTCGCGCAGGAGCTGTGTGTAGTCGATGAGCACGATGCCGTTCTTCACCACGATGCCAATCAGCATGATTCCGCCGAGCATCGACATGATGTTGAGGTTCGTGCCCGAGAAGCAGAGGGCGAAGATGACGCCGGAGAATGCGAAGGGCACGGTGATCATGATGATGAACGGATAGGTGAGCGACTCGAACTGGGCCGCCATGACGATGAACACGAGGATGAGGATGAGGACGCCGAGCGTGCCGAGGTCGCGGTTGGAGTCCATCTGGTCTTCGTACGAGCCTGCCACCTGGATGGTCACGCCGTTGGGGAGGTCCATGTTCTCGTAGATGGAGCGCCCGTACTCCACGCCGTCGGACAGGGCATAGCCGTCCTTGAGGACGGCGTCGACGGTGACGATGCGCTGGCGGTCCTTGCGCTCGATGGTGGGCGGAATCTCCGACTCCCTGACGGTGGCCACGTCGCGCACGCGGACGTTGCCCCTCGACGTCGGAACCAGCATGTTGAGGATGCCGTCCGTGCTGGTGCGCGCGTCGGGCTCGTAGCGCACGCGGATGTCGTACTCCTCGCCGTCCTCGCGATAGTAGGACATGAGCGAGCCGGTGATGAGGTTGCGCACGGCCGTCGCCGCGTCGCTCATGCCGATGCCGAGTTCCGCGAGCTTGTCGCGGTCGAAGTCAATCACGAGCTCGGGCTGGTAGTCGGAGCGCGAGATGTTGGTCTGCCCCACCATCGGGCTCTCGGCCAGCTTGGCGGCCAGGTCGTGCGCCACGGCGGCCGTCTCGTCGAGGTCGTAGCCGTAAATCTCGAACGTGGCCGTGGACTGTCCGCCCATGCTGTTGCCGTGGCTGCCGCCGAGGTTCACCTGGAACTTGGCAAGCTCGGGCGTGGCCTTGCAGTCATCGCGCATCGCGTCGCAGATGGAGACGAGGCCTTCCTCGCGCTCGTTGGACGGGACGAGCTGGATGTTGAACGAGGCGATGTGCGTCCCGTTGTTGGAGAGCGAGGCCCACGTGTTGTTGTCGCCGGCCTGGCCGACGGTGAAGTTGCAGGCCTTCATGTTCTTGCCATAGCGCTGCATCCACTTGTCCGCGAGCCTCTGGGCCACTTGCTGGGTCACCTCCTTGCGCGTGCCGACGGGCATCTCGAGCGTGACGCCGACGCGCCCCGAGTCGTTAGCGGGGAAGAACTCGCTCTTCAGGCCCATCACCTTCAGCGTGACGATGGACACTGCAAAGAAGGCGACACACGCGCCGATGACCGTCCAGCGGTGGCGGACCGACCAGTTGATGAGCCGCTCGTAGTTGTCGTCGAGCCTGTCGAGCGCGCGCTGCACGGGGCCGTACACTTTCTTGAACATCTTGCTCTGCTTCTTCTGCAGGCGGAGCATCTGCGAGCAGAGCATCGGGGTGAACGAGAGGGCGGAGAGCGTGGAGATGGTCATGATGATGCACATCATCCATCCGAGCTGCTTGAAGAGCACGCCCGACATGCCGCTTACCATGGTGAGGGGGAAGAACACGGCTATCATCGTCAGCGTCGAGGCGATGACGGAGATGGCCACCTCGTTGGTGGCGTGGATGGACGCCTGCTTCGGGCTTGACCCGCGCTCGATGTGCGTCGTCACGTTCTCCAGCACCACGATGGCGTCGTCCACCACGTTGCCGATGGCGATGGAGAGGCACGAGAGCGAAATCATGTTGAGCGAGCCACCCGTTCCGTAGAGGTAGATGAACGAGGCGATGAGCGACATGGGGATGGTGATGGCGATGATGAGCGTCGCGCGCCAGCGCCCCAGGAACACGAACACGACGAGCACGACGAAGACCATGGCGTAGACGATGGTCTCGGTCAGCGAGTCGATGGTGTTCAGGATGTTGTCCGACGTGTTCACCATCACGTCGATGTTCACGTCCGACGGAAGGTTCTTGCGCAGGTCGGGCAGCATGCTCAGCACCTTGTTGGAGATGGCCACGGAGTTGGCGCCGCTCTGCTTCTGGATGATGATGATGGCGCCCTGCTTGCCGTTCGTGTAGGTGGACTGCGAGCGCTCCTCCACATTGTCGACGATGCGCGCCACGTCGCGCAGGTAGACGTTCGCGCCGTCCTTGCTGCCCACCACCACGTTGTACATCTGGATCGGGTCGGAGAACTCGCCCTCCACGCGCACGGTGTAGGTGGAGGTCCCTATGTCGACGGAGCCGTTGGTCGTGTTCTTGTTTTCCGCCGCGATGGCCGCGCTGACCTGGGCCGCGCTCAGTCCGTACGCCTCCATCTTCTCGGGGTTCATGTAGATGTTGATTTCGCGCTCGGGCGCGCCGCTAATGGACACCGTTCCCACTCCGTCGATGCGCGCCAGGGGGTTCGCCACATTGTCGTCGAGAATCTTGTACAGCGCCTGCTGGCTTTCCTCCGCCTGCACCGACAGCAGCACGATAGGAATCATGTCGGTGGAGAACTTGAAGATAATGGGTGTGTTGGCCTCCGTCGGCAACGAGTTCGACACCATGTCGAGCTTGTCGCGCACGCTGTTCGTCAGCACGTCGATGTCGTAGCCGTACTCGAACTCGAGGGTGACGACCGACACGTTCTCGCGGGAGTTCGACGTGATGTGCTTCAGATGCTCCACCGAGTTCAGTGTGTTCTCCAGCGGACGCGTCACGTTGTTCTCCACGTCGTTGGCCGACGCGCCGTTATAGTAAGTCATCACCATGATGGTGTTCGTGTCGATGTCCGGATAGAGGTCTATCGGCAACTTCAACAGCGAGAACAAGCCGAAGATGATGACCGCCAGGAAGCAGAGACTTGTCATAATCGGTCGTTTGACCGCGCCTTCATATATGCTCATAATGATAAGGTTCCTTCAAGGCCGCAGGAGCGTGGCCCACAGGCTGCGCACGCGTGCGGCGTTGATTGATGATTAATGTTTTTAGGCAGGCGCGTCCGTCGCGGGCGCGCCCAAGTCCGATGGCTATTGCACAACCTCCACTTCCTTGCCGTTGGCAAGTTTGGTCTGGCCCGCGACCACCACCTTGTCGCCGGGCTTCACGCCGCTCTTGATCTCGTAGGCCGTGCCGAGGCGGCGGCCAAGCTCCACCTTGTTGTAGCTGACCTTCCCGTCCCGGTACACGTACACGTAGCGGTCGCCTGCGCCGATTTGCTTCACGATGGCGGCGTCGGGCACGACCACGCGCTCCTTGGTCCCGAAGTTCACGGTGGCGCGAGCGAACATGCCCGGGCGCACCTTCTGGGCGGCGTTGCTGATGGTGATCTCAACCGGGAACGTGTGCGTGGCGGCGTCCACCGTCGGGTACACGATGGTCACCTTTCCCGCGAACTGCTCGCCCTCGTAGGCGTCGAGCGTGATGTCCACGGGCATCCCCTTCGCCATTTCCTTGTAGTAGGTTTCCGAGATGTTGATGAGGAGCTTCACGGGGTTCGTCTGCTCGATGGTCAGGATGGGCTGCGCGCCATACATGTCGCCGTCGTCGTAGTTGCGCGCCGTCACCACGCCCGAGATGGGCGCGAGCAGCTGCGTGTTCTGCGCCAGCTGGCGGTACTGCGTCTGCAGCACGTCGAGCTGCATCTTGGCGTTGTCGTATTCCGCCTTCGACGCGCCGCCCACCTGGTAGAGCGCATTCGTGCGGTTGAACTCAATCTTCTGGTTGTCCACCTGGAGCTTCACCTGGCGCAGGCTCGACGCGTCGAGCTGCACGAGCACCTGCCCCTTGCGGACCACGTCGCCCACGTCGGCATAGATTCTCTCGATACGATAGGGTGTGTTAGGCGCGATGTTGTTCTTCACGTCGCTCTCCACCGTTGCCGTATAGACTTCCGTCTGGGGAATGCTCTGTGTTCCTGCCGTGGCAATCTTCACTTGCGGTTTTGCTTCGGCCTGCGCGTTTCCTGCGCTGTTCTTGTCTCCGCCGCAAGAACTTGCCGCCACTGCCGCAACGAGAATCAGTGCGGCTGTCAGTTGTTTTCTCATATCGTTGTCGTGTGTTTTTACTTCAAATAAGTTTCATGCCCCAGCGTGTAGTCCAGGTCGGAGCGGTTCGCCAGATAGTCGTAAATCGACTGGTTGTAGGTGAGTTTCGACTGGGTCAGGGCCACCTGGCTTTGGTTCACCTCCAGGATGGTGCCGCGCCCCACCTCGTAGCGCTTCTGTGAGATCGCCACCGCCTTGTCGGCCTGCAGTACCGCCTCGCGGTTGCTGGCCACCTGCGCCATGCTCGACGCCATGTTCTGCCGGTAGCTCTCGGCCGCCATGCTCAGCTGGCGGTACGTGTTCACGCGGTTGTCCTCCAGCTCCGACAGCTGCAGCTTCGTCTTCTTCAGGCCCGTCCAGTTCGACGCCTTGAAGATGGGAATCGAGAGTGAGACGGCGAACGACGCGCTGGGCGCATACTCGTAGTTCCACACGGCCCAGTCGTCGTTGTACAGCGACTGGTACTGCCCCGTCAGCTGGAACGCGAGCGTCGGCATGAAGTTCGTCCGCTGCGCCTTCAGCGACCGCTCCAGCAGCGCGCGGTTCAGGTCGAACTGGCGCATCGACGAGTTGTTGTCCAGCTCCGAGTCGTCGATGGCCGGCAGCGACAGCGACCCCTCGTAGTTCTCCAGCTTGTCGCTGATGGTGATGCCCACGTTCTCCGTCACGCCCATCAGCACCTTCAGCTGCAGCTGCGCCAGCGTCAGCCCCGTCTGCGCCGACACGAGGCTCGAGTTCATCGAGCGCATCTGCACCTCGGCCGAAATCTTGTCGTACTCGCTCACCGAGCCCTGCTGGAACTTGGCGTTCACCACGTCGAAGTTTTCTTTCGAGATGTTGTAGCTCTCCCGCATCACGTGCTCCGAGTCCTGCGCGAGCAGCGTGGCGTAATATGCCTTCGTCACCTGGTTGATGAGGTCGAGGCGGCTGCCCCGTGCCTTCTCCACGGCCAGCTTGATGTCCTCTTTCGTCAGCTTCATGTTCTGGTAGACGGCGGGAGCGAACAGCGGCACGTTCAGCGTGGCGGCGGCGGCCACCGTGTTCGTGTTGTCCTGCCCCATCTTGAACTTGTTCGTCCCGAGCTTCATCTCGGCGGCCAGCAGCGTGTGCTGCAGGTTCGCCGTCGCCGTCACCTCGGGCAGCAGCGCCTGCCAAGCCTCCTTGTCGGCAATCCTCTTCAGCTCCACGTCCTTGTCGGCCACCCTGATGGTCGGGTTCTCCGCCAGGGCAATCTCGATGGCCTGCCGGAGCGTGAGGTCCAGCGTGCCAATCTGCCCGGCCTGAGGCGTGCCTTGCGCACGGCCGCCCAGTGCCACCACGGTGCCCACGGCCCACAAGGCCATTCTTTTACCTTTGAAATTCATACTGTCTTTTCTATCGTTTTTGATATTGTTCCCACGTTCCTCAGCCCCTCGTCCAAGACCCGCAGCCCCTTCTCCGTGCAGAGCCCGCGCACGTGCACAAGGCTCATCGTCTCGAAAAGGGCGTCGATTCCATACTTCTTGTAGAGCTCCTGCTCCATTATCTTGCGCCCCATCATGTTCGAAATCTCGAGCACGAGCGGATAGTTGATGCCCTTGATGAAGAGCCCGTGCTCCACGCACGCCTCGGCAAACTTCCGTCCGCATTCGTTGCGGTAGTCCACTTCGCTCTCGAAATAGGCCCGCACCTTGGGATAGCGCTTCACGTCGCTCAGAAAGACGGGGTTCATGTTCCGCAGCTCGTTCCGCTGGCTCAGGAACATGTAGGCGTACACCTCGAGCGGCCCCGCGCCATTCTCGACAAGCCGGTGGAACGCAGCCTTCACCTTCTCGTTGTGGTTCCTCAGGCACTCGATGAGCAGCGTCTCCTTGTCCTCGAACATCTCGTAGAGCGTACGTTTCGAAATGCGGAGCGCGGCAGCGATGTCGTCCACCCGCACCTGCCTGATGCCCTTGCGCATGAACTCCCCGAACGAATACTCGATGATTCGCTCGCGTTGTCTCGACGTTTCCGTCCGATGCTGATTCATGGTCAATCCTTACCTTTTACCGAACAAATGCAGGCGCTTCGCCTCACTGAATCTGAAATTGTGTGCAAAGTTACGCAGAAAACTATTTACCGCAAAAAAGTTTTTTGCGCAAAAAAGTTTTCTTCACGGCCTTTTAGCAAACATTCACACTCTTCCCGCGCCGCCGGTGGTGCTCCCCCCTTCTTTGGGGCGGACGCAATGACAGGTTTTGGGGGCGGGCGGACTGGGCGCGGCCTGTCCGCCCGCCGTGCCGCCGTTGCGCAGCGTCTTCCCGCCCCTGCTGCGCTCTGTCGCCGGCGCCGGTGCGAAGCCTTGGTTTTTCCAAGTACTTGGAAAAATACGTCCAAGTACTTGGAAATAAATTTTCAAGTACTTGGAATTTCTTCCGCTCCGCAGAGCGGCTGCCGCGAAGGTGCGGCGGGGCGATTTTCCCGGCGCGGTGGAGGCGGAATGCGTTCGCGCCGTTGTGGCCGTGGGTGCTCGGGCTCAGGCCTTGCGGTACTTCGGCTCGACGGCGGAGTTGATGGTGTCGAACACTTCCTGCATGAGGACGCGCGTGGGCTTGCTGCGCTGCGCCTCGGGCGTGACGGGGGGGTGCACCGTCATGGTGAGCCGCCCGAAGTCCACGCACCGCGCCTTGCGGCTGAAGATGTCGAACGAGCCGTTGATGGTGATGGGCACGATGGGGAGCCCGATTTCCTTGGCCAGGGTGAACGCGCCTTTCTTCAGAGGCCCCATCTGCCCCGTGTGGGTGCGCGTCCCCTCGGGGAAGATGACCATCGACATTCCGCCGCGCAGCGTGGCCTGCGCCTGCGCGACGGTCTTTTGGATGGCGGGCAGGGTGTCGCCCACGAAGATTTGCCGCGAGAAGGTGCAGGCGATGCCCACGAAGGGTATCTTGCGCAGGTACTCCTTCATCATCCACTTGAAGTTGTGGCCGAGGTAGCCGTAGATGAGGAAAATGTCGAAGTAGCCCTGGTGGTTGGCCAGGAACACGTACGAGCGGTCGGGGGCGATGTGCTCGCGCCCCGAGGTGCGGACGCGGATGAGGTAGAGCGCGCACGTGACTCGCGACCAAATGCGCGGGGCGTGGTAGCCGGTGTGGTCGCGGTCGCCGAGGATGGCGGCGACGATGACGGCGAGTGCCGTGACGATGGTGGCGACGGCGAAGAGCGGCGTGGCCACGAGCAGGGCGTAGGTGCGGTAGAGGTACTTCATGGGGATGGGGGGTGGTTGTGGCGTGGAGGTGGCGTGGGGAGGCCGTCGGCCTTAGTGGCGGGCTGGGGTGCGTCGCAGCTCGATGACGTTCACTTCGGGCCATGCGCCGAAGCGGAACGGGAGCATCACCATGCCGACGCCCTCGCTGACGTTGAGGATCTGCGCTCCCTCGGCGTAGGCCCCGCTCCACTCGCGGTAGACGTTGGCGGTGGGCGACCATCCGAAGAGCTTCAGCTGCCCGGCGTGGGTGTGCCCCGAGAGGGTGAGGTCGATGTTGGTGTCGGGCAGCACCTTGCGCCGCCAGTGGGTGGGGTCGTGCGACAGGAGGATGGTGAAGGTGTGGTCGGCTTTTTTCCCTGCTTCGGCGGCCATCACGTTGTGCAGCCCCCGCGTGGCGCGCGGCAGGTTGCCGAGCGACGGGAAGGGGGGGCGGCCGTCGTTCTCCACGCCCGCGATGGCGATGGAGTCGCTGCCGCGCCGGATGACGCGGTTGTCGTTGAGTAGGAGCTGCCACCCGTACTTCCGCTCGCGGGCTTGCAGGGCGGCGATGTCGGCGCGCCGCTCGGACGGGGTGAGCGCGCGGCGGTACATGCTGTAGTCGTGGTTGCCCATGACGGAATACACGCCGTCGGGGGCGTGCAGCTGGCGCAGCAGGCTGTCGTAGCCGTCGAGCTCGCGTGTCTGGTAGTTCACGAGGTCGCCGGCGAAAAGCACGGCGTCGCAGTGCTGGCGGTTCACCAGCGCCACGATGTCGGCGACATCCGCTTGGTGCCCGTCGGCGAATGTGCCGATGTGGAGGTCGGAGAAGTGGGCGACGCGGTAGCCGTCGAACGCAGGCGGCAGGTTGGGGAAATAGAACGTCTGGTGGTGGACGACGTAGTGGCTGCGCCCCGCGAGGTAGCCGTAGGCAAGGATGAACACGGTGCAGAGCGCCGCACTCATGGCGACGATGCGCCCCACGCGGCGCACGGCTGCCGCGCTCACGCTCCTGCGCGTGCGCTGCGCCGCGGCGCGGGCGGCGCGGGCGGCCATCCATCCGAGCGCGTCGAGCAGGGCGAAGACGGTGCGCGGCACGGCCAGCAGCAGGAAGACAATCATGAAGAGGCCGACGGCCGCCTGGTGCTCGGCCTGCATGTCGTCGTTGGCCAGCACGCAGAGGAGGTAGGCGAGGAGTGCCGCCGAGGGCAGGAATGCGAGCATCCGCAGCGGCGCGCGCCGCGTCCAGCGCACCACGTAGGCGCAGAGGATGTAGGTGTCGGGCAGGACGATGAGGGCTATGACGAGGATGAGGATTCGTGAGAGCATACGCCGGGGGCGGGATTAGGGGGTGGGGAGGTTGGCGGCGAGGTAGGGGCGGAGTTGGCCGGGCGTTGTGCCGCGGCGCTCGGCATAGTCGGCCAGCTGTTCCTCGGAAATGCGCCCGACGGAAAAGTAGTGCGCGTCGGGATGGGCCAGCATCAGTCCGCTGGTGGAGGCGTGGGGCACCATCATGGCGTGTTCGGTGAGGGCCGCGCCGATTTGTCCGAAGTGGAGGAGCCGGTCGAGCAGGAAGTTGAGCGAGATGTCGGGCAGCGAGGGGTAGCCCACGGCGGGGCGTATGCCTTGGAACTTCTCGGCGTGGAGCTCGTCAATGGCCAGGCGCTCGTCGGGCGCGTAGCCCCACACGCTCTTTCGCACCTCCTCGTGGACGCGTTCGGCTGCCGCCTCGGCGAGGCGGTCGCTGAGTGTCTGGACAAGTAGGTCGCGGTAGTCGTCGCCGCTCGCCGACGCGGGCTTCTCGCCGACGCGCTGGGGGGCGTGGCGCGTGGCGCGGTGCTCCACCGATGTGGCGAAGACGCCGATGGTGTCGCGCCGTCCGCCCTGCGCGGGACGGATGAAGTCGGCGAGGCAATGGCAGAAGCCGTCGGCGTCCGGGCACTGCTGCCGGAGCATGGGCAGGCGGAACGTCGGCTCGCCTGCCGCCGCGCAGTGCGGGCTTTCGGCCGGCAGATAGAGGACGATGTCGTCGCCGTCGGAGTTGGCGGGGAACAGCCTGACGACGGCCTGGACCGCAAGATAGGGGCTTAGCCGTGACAGCAGTTGCTGCGCGTCGGCGAAGAGCTGCATGGCTTCGCGCGCCTTCGGCCTTTCCTCGTCGGGGAAGGCGTCGAGCCAGGCGCTGCGGCATGCCGCGCATCCGTGCACCTTGGCGATGGACGCCATCCGCGGCGGCAGCCCCCACGCGTGGAAGAAGTAGAGCCAGTTGACGTAGTCCGCCAAGTCCGAGGTCCTGTATTTGCGGCGCATGGCGCGTTTAGTTGAATTTCAGCTCCTGCCCGCGGACGCCGTCGACGACGAGCCCGTCGGAATAGACGGTGCGCCCGTTGACGAACGTGCGGCGCACGCGCCACTTGAACTTGCGCTCGTCCATGGGCGTCCAGCCGCACTTCGTGTAGTAGCGGCCGGTGAGCACCTGCCAGTTGGCCGTCGGGTCGACAAGCACGAGGTCGGCGTAGTAGCCCTTTCGGATGAATCCGCGGCGGTCGATGCGGAACAGCCGGGCGGGGTTGTGCGCCATGAGCTCCACGACCCGCTCTATGGTGAGGTAGCCTTGGTCCGACAGTTCCAGCATGGAGACGAGCGAGAACTGGATCATCGGCATCCCCGACATGGCTTTGAGCGCGCCACCCTCTTTCTCGCGCAGCAGATGGGGCGCGTGGTCGGTGGCCACGACGTCGATGAGCCCGCTGGCCAGCGCCTCGCGCAGCGCCTCCCTGTCCTCGGACGTCTTCACCGCCGGGTTGCATTTGATTTTCGCGCCCAGCGAGTCGTAGTCCTCGGTCGAGAACATGAGGTGGGCGACGACGGCCTCGGCCGTGATGCGCTTTTCCGCAATGTCGGTGTTCTCTTCGAAGAGCTCCAGCTCCTTGGCCGACGACACGTGGGCGATGTGCAGCCGCGCGCCCGTTTCCCTGGCCATCTTCACGGCCAGCGACGAGGAGGCGAAGCAGGCCTCCACGCTGCGGATGCGCGAGTGGTAGCGGACGGGGAAGTCGTTCTGCCCCTTGTATTTCTTGCGGAACTGCTTGATGTTGTGCTCGATGATGCCGGTGTCCTCGCAGTGCGCCATGATGAGCAGGGGCGAGGTGGCGAAGATGTTGCGCAGCGCCTGCTCGTCGTCGACGAGCATGTTGCCGGTGCTGCTGCCCATGAACAGCTTCACGCCGGGCACGCGGCTCGGGCTGAGCGCTTTCAGGGTGGCGACGTTCTCGTTGGTGACGCCGTAGAAGAACGAGTAGTTCACGCGGCTCTTCTCGGCCCCGAGCATGAACTTCTCGTTGAGGCGGTCGATGGTCGTCGTCTGGGGAATGGTGTTGGGCATGTCCATGTACGACGTGACCCCCCCGGCGGCGGCGGTACGGCTCTCCGTGGCGATGTCGGCCTTGTGCGTCATGCCCGGCTCGCGGAAGTGCACGTGGTCGTCGATGACCCCAGGAAGCAGGTAGAGCCCCGTCCCATCGACCACGTTGTCGAAGCGCGAGAGGTCGTCCAGCGGCTGGTCCAGCACGTCGACGATGGCCTCGCCGTCGATGACGACGGCGCCGGCGAACTGCCGCCCCTCATTGACGACGGTGGCGTTGTTGATGATGGTTAGCATGGCTTCGGATATTTCTTGAACCACCCGTCGAGGCGGAGGCGCATGACCCCGAACATGGCTTCGGAGAAGATGCCCCCGCTCATCTTCGACACGCCCTCGACGCGATTGACGAAAACGACAGGCACCTCCTTGATGCGGAAGCCGCACTTGTAGGTGGTGTACTTCATCTCTATCTGGAAAGCGTATCCCTTGAAGCGAACGGCGTCCAGGTCGATGGTCTCCAGCACGCGCCGCTTGTAGCACACAAAGCCGGCCGTCGTGTCGTGGACGCCGAGCCCCGTGACCATCCGCACATACTTCGAGGCGAAGTAGGACATGAGGACGCGCCCGATGGGCCAGTTGACCACGTTCACGCCGCTGACGTAGCGCGAGCCGACGGACAGGTCGTAGCCCTCGTCGGCGCAGGCGTGGTAGAGGCGCGGCAAGTCGGCGGGGTTGTGCGAGAAGTCGGCGTCCATCTCGAACACATAGTCGTAGCCGTGCGCCAGCCCCCATTTGAACCCCGCGATGTAGGCCGTCCCGAGCCCCAGCTTCCCGCTGCGCTCGACGATGAAGAGCCGCTGCGCGAACTCCTCCTGCATCAGCCCCTTCACGATGGCGGCAGTGCCGTCGGGCGACCCGTCGTCGATGACGAGAACGTGGAACGTCTTCTCCAGCCCGAGCACGGCCCGGATGATTTTCTCGATGTTCTCCTTCTCGTTGTATGTGGGGATGATGACGATGCTGTCGCTTTCTTTCATGGCTGGCAGTGCGATGGATACGTTTCTGCAAAGTTACGCAATTTTATTCACAAAAGGGCGGGGGTGTTCCTTTTTACGGCTTTTTCTTGATTTTTAACGACGCAGGAAAAGACGCAGTCCCTGCGTCCGGACGGCACGCCGCACGCGCCTTCCCGCCGCCGTGTGTCCCTTGCGGGCGACACGGATGCAAGCAGCTGTAAATCAACGCGTCAAGAGCTGCTGAAAAAACACTGCGGAGCGGCGGAAAAGGCACTGCGGAGAAAAAATTTTTTCTCTGCGGACGAAATCCATTTCCTCCGCAGAGAAAAGACACGCGCTCCGCAGTGTTTTTTTCGGCGACACGCAACACGCTGACTTTCATTGGTTTGTAAAATCTGGAAGCGGACAGTCCCTGCAAGCGCCGGCGCCGCCTCTTTGGCATGCCCGGCACGGAGCGCCGCCTGCCGGATGGCAGTCCCGGACAAGCCCCTTTGCCCGGGACTGCCACCGGCGGGTGAGGTGGAAGGCGGTCCGGCTGCCCCCGCCCGTTGCCATCCCGAGATGGCAAAAGCGGGGGCGGCGCGCGCCGCAGCCCCCTCATTCGCGGCGTTTAGGAACATTTAACAATCGGGGGGGTAAAATCAACGGATTTTAACTACATTCGCCGCCGAGGCCGCCCGCCGATTGGATGCTTGGAGAAGCACGCGCGGCGGCGTGATTCGGAACTTTTTTATTCACCACCCAAAAAAAACAACAACATGAAGAAACTGCTACGACATTTGTCTTCCTGCGGGCTGGCCGCCAGGGGAGGCTGGCCGCTCCTGCTCGCCGTGGCGCTGGCCGCGCTGTGGGCCGCGCCCGCGCAGGCAGTGAACTATGGCCTGAAAATTTGCGGCGTGCGGGTGACCGACGAGAACAAGGACGACCTCACCGTCATCCCCGGCGTGACGGAGGGCACCGCCACCTACGACCCCGCCACCAGGACGCTGCGGCTCAAGGACGCCTTCATTGAGGCGCCGGGCTACATCGGTTGCATCGAGAATACAGGCGTGGACTGGCTGACCATCGAGGTGGAGGGGCAGTGCGCGATGACATCCGACGAGGGGTATGGCATTTCCATGGGTGTGTCCACCACGATTGCAGGCAAGTCCGGGGCTGGCGTGCGCTCGCTTGTTGTTTCAACCGCGGGCACCGGCGTTCAAGTGGGCAAAGCCAACTACTTCACCTTCACCATCCGCGATGTCGACCTCACCGTCACGGGCCAGAAGTATGGAATCGCGGGCAACGCAGGGGAAAATATGTCTCTTGCGGGCTTCGTAATCGTGAGAGATGAGAAGCTCATCATCGAGAACGCCAGCGTGCGCGCCAAGGGCGGGCAAGGCAGCATCTACAACTTCTCCTCGCTGACGCTCGAGGGGTGCATGGTTCTCACGCCCGAGGGCGCGGCGTTCGACGGCGGCGCGCTGAAAAAGGACGGCGAGGTGGTGACCGGCGAGGCGGTCATCGGCAGGAGCTATGGCCTGTACGTCTGCGGCGTGCCGGTGACCGACGCGAACAAGAACGACCTCTCCGCCATCCCTGGCGTGACGGAGGGCACCGTCACCTTCGACCCCGACACCGGGACGCTGCGCCTCAAGGACGCCGTCATCGGGGCAGGCGACAACAGTTGCATCGACAACGCAGGCGTGGACGGGCTGACCGTCGAGGTGGAAGGGCAGTGCGCGATGACATCCGACGCAGGGTATGGCATTTCCATGGGTGTGGCCACCACGATTGCAGGAAAGTCCGGGGCCGGCGTGCGCTCGCTTGTTGTTTCAGCCGCGGGCACCGGCGTTCACGTGGGCACCACCGGCGTTAACGTGGGCAGCGCCGATTTCTACACGTGCACCATCAGCGATGTCGACCTCACCGTCACGGGCCAGGAGTATGGAATCGCGGGCAACGTGAGGAATGTTGAGGGAGATGGGTACTCCATCCCCATGAGAAATAAGAGGCTCACCATCAAGAACGCCAGCGTGCGCGCCAAGGGCGGGCAAGGCAGCATCTGCAACTTCGCGTCGGTGACGCTCAAGGACTGCATGGTCCTCACGCCCGAGGGCGCGGCGTTCGACAACGGCATGCTGAGAAAGGACGGCGCGCTGGTGACCGGCGAGGCGGTCATCGGCAGGAAGTATGATCTGCGGATTTGCGGCGTGCAGGTGACCGACGCGAACAAGGACGACCTCTCCGCCATCCCCGGCGTGACGGGCACCGCCACCTACAACCCCTACGCCAACGTGCTGCGGCTCAAGGACGCCGCCATCGTGGCGGCGGACGCCCTCCATTGCATCGTGAACGAGAACGTGGACGGGCTGACCGTCGAGGTGGAGGGGAAGTGCGCGATGACATCCAACGAGGGGAGCGGCATTGTCATGGGCAAATCCACCGTGATTGCAGGCAAGTCCGGGGCTGAAGCGCCCACGCTCAGCGTCGTTGCCGGGGACAGGGGCGTTTGGGTGAAAGGCGGGATGTGCGCCGTCGTCGGCCTCGACCTCACCGCCACGGGCAAGTATGGAATCGCGGGCAACAAGACGGGTGAGACCCTCACCGTCGAGAACGCCAGCGTGCGGGCCACGGGCGGGCAAGGCAGCATCTGCGACTTCGCGTCGGTGACGCTCGATGACTGCAAGATTGTCTCGCCTGCGGGCGCGGCGTTCGACGGCGGCACGCTGAAACAGGACGGCGAGGCGGTGACCGGCGAGGCGGTCATCGCCCTCTACGAAACGTATGGCCTGTACGTCTGCGACGTGCAGGTGACCGACTGGAACAAGGACGACCTCTCCGCCATCCCCGGCGTGACGGAGGGCACCGCCACCTACGACCCCGCCACCAAGACGCTGCGGCTCAAGGACGCCCGCATCGAGACGACGGACGCCCTCCATTGCATCGTGAACGAGAACGTGGACGGGCTGACCGTCGAGGTGGAGGGGAAGTGCGCGATGACATCCAACGAGGGGAGCGGCATTGTCATGGACGCGTCCACCGTGATTGCAGGCAAGTCCGGGGCCGGCGTGCGCTGGCTTGTTGTTTCAGCCGCGGGCTCCGGCGTTCACGTGGGCAACGATTTCGACTGCACCTGCACCATCAGCGAAGTCGACCTCACCGTCACGGGCCAGGAGTATGGAATCGCGGGGATTGTTGAGGAAAATGGGCACTTCATCAATCACCTCACCATCAAGAACGCCACCGTGCGCGCCACGGGCGGGCAAGGCAGCATCTACAAATTCTCCTCGCTGACGCTCGAGGGCTGCATGGTCCTCACGCCCGAGGGCGCGGCGTTCGACGGCGGCGCGCTGAAAAAGGACGGCGAGGTGGTGACCGGCGAGGCGGTCATCGGCAGGAGCTATGGCCTGTACGTCTGCGGCGTGCCGGTGACCGACTGGAACCATCACAACCTCTCCTCCATCCCCGGCGTGAAGGAGGGCGCCGTCACCTACGACCCCGCGACCAAGACGCTGTGGCTCCGTAACGCCCGCATCGAGGCGGACGCCCACATCGAGACGGAGGCCGCCCTCCATTGCATCGTGAACGAGAACGTGGAGGGGCTGACCATCGAGGTGGAGGGGCTGTGCACGATGGCAGCCATCGGTTCTCCCATTGTCATGGACGCATCCACCGTGATTGCAGGCAGTCCCAGGCTTGAAACGCCCTCGCTCAGAGTCTATGTCTCTTCCTGGGACCGCGGCATTATCGTGGAGAACGACGCGTCCTGCACCGTCCGCGACCTCGACCTCACCGTCATAGGCCAGATGCTTGGAATCGCAGGCAACAGGACGGATGTGACCCTCACCGTCGAGAACGCCACCGTGCGCGCCACGGGCGAGGAAGGCAGCATCACCGGCTTCAAGTCGGTGACGCTCAAGGACTGCCATGTCGTCACGCCGGCGGGCGCGGCGTTCGACGGCGGCGCGCTGATGCTGGGCGGCGCGGTGGTGACCGGCGAGGCGGTCATCCTCCCGACGTCCGTGGGCATCGGCACGACGGCCGTTGACGCGCCCCGCCGCGAGGGCACCTACACGCTCACGGGCGTTCGCCTCACGGCCCCGCTCGACCAGCTGCCGCGCGGCGTCTATGTCGTGGACGGGCAGAAGGTGGTGAAGAAGTGACCGCATGACGGCATGACGGAGCGAATCCGGCGCCGATGCCGGCCTCCATACACAGGGCCGCCCCTCTCTCCCGGTGGAGACGGGGCGGCCCTTCTTGCTGCATGGAAAGCCGCCGGCGGGAGAGGTGGATGGCAGTACGGACGCCCCGCCCGCTGCCATCCCGGGATGGCAGCGGGCGGGGCCGGCGCGCTTCGCAGCCCCCTTATTCGCGGCGTTTAGGGATATTTAACAATCGGGGGGTGAAATCAACGGATTTTAACTACATTCGCCGCCGAGGCGGATTCCAGATGCACGCGCGGCGGCGCGACAAGGAACCTTGCCATCATGTCGAACAACCTACACACCAGCCAGAAATGAAAACAGGAAAAAGGAAAAAGAAACCGTACGCGGCGCCGTCCGTCGGAGTCGTTGGAATCACGTGCGCCGTCGTTGCGGCCAGCAGCGTCAGGCTGAAGGCGCCGACGGGGGACGACGACTACCAGTTGGAGGACGGCGTTTGGGGCGATTTATGGACAAACCAATAAAAAGCAAGGAAACATGAAGAATCTCAAGTATGCGCTGCACGCGGCTGCGGCGCTTGCCGCCGTCTCGCTGGCGGCGTGTTCCGGCGACGACGGGGCCGAGGGGAATCCGCCGGGAAGCCAAGAGGCCGTCACCCTCACGGCATGGCAGCCGGGAAGCGACAGCGAAAGCGGGGCGAAGACCCGGGTGGGCTTCGGCGGCGACGGCAAGGCCTACTGGCAGGCCGGCGACGAGATAGGCGTTTTGTCAAGTGCCGGATATGTATTCAGCCCTTTCTCCCTCGTTTCTGGCGCGGGAACGGGAAAGGCCACTTTCAGCGGCACGGTCACCAACGGCGTGGGCAGGTACGCCGTCTATCCCTACCATTCGAACGACAGGCTTGCCAACAACACGCTGTATTACTACCTGCCCGACAGCTACACGTACACTTCCGTGGACCGCACCTTCTTCCCCGAGGGCAAGGACGGCAAGAGCTTCCGCATGCCGATGTACGGCACCATAACGGGCAACGTCGTGCGGTTCCGCAACCTCGGCGGCGTCATCTGCCTGTGGGTGGACAGGATGCCGGCGGAGAGCGGCACGGTGAGGGTGACGGCATCCGGCAAGCAGCTCTGCGGCACGGTCAGCGCCGTCCTCACGGATGCGGCCCCCGAAATCAGGACATCGGAAAGCAGTGGGAACAACACCGTCAGATTCGACTACTCAAACGCCACCGAGGGGGAGCCCGGCGTGTTCTACCTTCCTGCCGCTACAGGAACCTATCGCTTGACGGTTGTCGTCGAAGGCGCCGGCAAGGTGTCCACCACGATACTCGGCGCTGTGACGATAACGCGCGCAAAGCTGCAAGCGGTGAAGGTGGCAACAACAACCGAAACGGGCATTGTTCTCATCAACGGACGCCGTCTTGTAGACCTCGGCCTGCCGAGCGGTTTGTTATGGGCCGAGACCAACATCGGAGCGGAGACGGAAGCCGACGCCGGCCACTACTTCGCATGGGGAGAAACGACGGCGAAGGAATACTATGACTGGAGCACCTACGGCTTGGGTACAGGGATGACAAGTCTTTACAAGTACAACGGCACCGACGGCAAGACTGTCCTTGACCCTGAAGACGATGCTGCAACCGCCAACTGGGGAACTCCATTCCGTATGCCAGCAAGCGACGAATTTGTCGAACTCGTCGCCAACTGCACGTTGACGACGACAACCAGGACAGCCTCTGACGGCAGTACGGTAGGAGGCTTAGGAATAAAGAGCAACACGAACGGAAACAGCATCTTTCTTCCCGCTGCGGGCATCTGCATTCGGGACGACTCCAACGATTTTTACGGCTGGTACGGCTACTACTGGTTGAGTATTCGCGACGACCACCCCGCCTTCGCACAAGCCTTCTTATTCAGCTCCTCCGTCGTCATGTTGGAACTGAGTCCCCACGAACGTCGCAGGGGCTGCTCCGTCCGTCCCGTCGCCAAGCCGTAGGATGCGGCCTGAAAGGGAATGCGCGACCACCGCCCCACAGGGCAAAAGACAACAGGCTGGGAATGCATCCGGATTGGGGAAAGGCAGAACAGGATGTTTGCGGAAGGATATTTGCTGCGTACTGCGATTTTGTGGGACAAAGCCCATAAATAATCATAATAAACAAGCAGTTCTTCGTTATAATAGTCTACAACACTTACCTTTGCAGGCAAAATCAGCGGTCATGGGCAAACAAAGAAACCGACGGGAGGTGGATCTTGCCGAAAAGAGCCGAACCGGCAAATGGTTGGCGCAGGAACTTCACAAAGCCCTTTGGGAGGATGTCGGAAACGGCGTACAAGCACGTTACAGCCCCATTTGCAAACTTTAGTAGAAATCGCCAAGCCGCCTGAGTTGATGCCGCGGATTTACTTGGGCACACACACAACATGACAGAATTCAGTAGTTACATCGACAATCTGTTGAGGCCAAACATTCAAGAACGAACCGTTGTTCTTGATTTGTTTGCTGGTTGTGGAGGATTGTCACTCGGATTTGAAGCGGTAGGCTTCAGAACCATCGGCTATGAGATGGTGGAAGCGGCAGTGGAGACCTACAACAAGAACCTTCTGGCGAATGTCACAACGAGTTCTTAACCGTAGGATTCGACTATCCTGAGGCTGAAAACATAGACATCGTCATCGGCGGGCCTCCATGCCAGCCTTTTAGCCGTTTCGGCAATCAAAAGGGGATGGAGGACGCAAGGGATGGATTCCCGGTATTCATAGATGCGGTCAAGCGCTTGCAACCGAGGGTTTTTGTCTTTGAGAATGTGGCGAATATACTCGGACGGCACAAATGGTATCTTGACTTGATCGTCGGCGAGCTGCAGCATTTAGGATATATTGTGGAATATAAAGTGATGAACGCCGTCAATCATGGTGTTCCCCAAAACCGCGAGCGTCTTATCTGTGTCGGACACCGGGCAAAATTCGACTATCCCTGTGTTGAGCAACGCAGAACGACCGTAGAGGAGGCCATTGGCGACACGATGCTTAGTCCAGAGCCAACGGACAAGATTCTCACACCTCGCCAGGACGAATATATCGCATCCTACGAAAAGAAATCCCACTGTGTCACCCCTCGCGACCTATATCCCAACAAGCCTGCACGCACGATAACATGCAGGAATCTGGCGGGTGCCACGAGTGACATGCAACGCGTGAAGCTGGAAGATGGCCGCCGCAGGAGACTTACAGACCGCGAAGCCGCAAGACTTCAAAGTTTTCCGGACTGGTTCGATTTTGCCGGAAATGAAACACGGCGTTACTATCAAATAGGGAACGCCGTTCCGCCCTTATTGGCATATAAAATTGCGCTGAAGGTGCGCGAGACTTATCACATGGAACAGCGCGACCCACAAGACATCATCAAGAAGATTATACCTCAAACGCTTTTTGAACATGCAGATTAAGGTATTGAAAACGACTCCCAAAGACATAGAGAAACTTGTAGACAAGCTGCTCGACATTTTTGTCTCTATTGGCATCCCTGTTGAAAATACAGACAGGAAATTGGAACGAATGGCCAAAGCTTGTATGGCTGTTGGACAAATTAGGCGTTCATTCACAGTCTTTGAAAATAAAAACATTTTCAAGCAGAAGGCAAAGGATATCGCTTGGGAGACAGAAGTATGGATTGCAGACAGCCCGGAACATTTGGTACATTTCAATGGCTACAAATTTTTAGAAATTCACAAATAGACACTTTGCGACCCTTGGTGTCCTTGGCAAGATTGCCACGCACAACAGCCGTCTGACTTTTAGGAAGCCGGACAAGCAAAGTGATACGGGGTGGCAGGAAAAAAACGGAAACTCGCCCGCAAAGTCGCGAATTATCCGTATTTTTGCGGTGCCAAGCGCACAGACTCACTCATGACCGACTACACGATTAACGCCAACGGAAGGCTCGTCGATGTGAGCGTCCCCAACGTCATGGGGATTCTGAACGTCACGCCCGACTCCTTTTATTCCGACAGCCGGATGCAGACAGCGGACGCTATCCGGCGCCGCGTGGAAGAAATCGTCGCGGAGGACGGCGACATGATTGACATCGGGGCGTACTCCTCGCGTCCGAATGCGGAAGACGTCTCGGCTGAAGAAGAAATGAGGCGGCTTCGGCTGGGGCTGGGCGTAGTCCGCGACGTGTGCCCCGGCGCCATCGTGTCGGTGGACACATTCCGCGCCGACGTGGCGCGGATGTGCGTGGAGGAATACGGCGCAGCCATCATCAACGACATCTCGGGCGGCGCGCTCGACGCACAGATGTTCCCGACTGTCGCGAAGCTGGGCGTTCCTTATGTCCTCATGCACATGAGGGGAACGCCGCAAACCATGCAGCGGCACCCCCACTACGACGACCTCATGGGGGAGATGCTGCTCTATTTCGCCGAGCGCATCCAACGCCTGCGCGACCTCGGCCAAAAAGACATCATCCTTGACCCCGGGTTTGGATTTGCAAAGACCCTGGAGCACAACTACGAGCTGCTGGCGCATCTCGAGGCACTGAAAGAGTTCGGCCTACCCCTGCTGGTCGGCGTCTCGCGCAAGAGCATGATCTACAAGCTGCTGGGCGGAACGCCGCAGGACGCGCTCAACGGCACCAGCGTGCTGCACGCCTTCTGCCTCATGAAAGGGTGTGCCAACATCCTCCGCGTGCACGATGTCCGCGCGTGCCGCGAGGCCATCATGATCTATCAACAAATGGAACGCCATGATTGACTTTGGAATCAAGGATGTGGTCGACATCTTCTGTGTCGCATTCCTGCTCTACTACATCTACAAGCTGATGAAGGAGTCGGGGTCGCTCAATGTGTTCTACGGCATCCTGGTGTTCACCCTCACGTGGATTGTCGTCTCGCAAGTGTTCGAGATGAAGCTCCTCGGAAGCATTTTCGACAAGCTCGTCAGCGTCGGCGTCCTGGCGCTCATCATCCTTTTCCAAGAAGACATCCGGCGCTTCTTCCTCACCATCGGCTCCAACAACCGGCTGGGCGCATTGCGCCGCCTGTTCATGCGGAAGAGGGACGACGGCGAGGAAGAGAACCCTGCCATCATGCAGATTGTCCGCGCCTGCGCCTATATGAGCAAGAACTTCGTGGGCGCGCTCATCATCATTGAGCGCGGCATGTCGCTCAACGACATCGTCAGCTCAGGCGAGCTAATCGACGCGAACATCAACGCCCAGCTCATCAAGAACATATTCTTCAAGAACTCCCCTCTCCACGACGGCGCGATGATCATCAGCAACAACCGCATCAAGGCGGCCGCGTGCATCCTGCCCGTCTCGCACAGCACCAACATACCCAAGGAACTGGGACTGCGCCACCGCGCCGCCCTGGGCATCACCCAGCAGAGCGACGCCGTGGCCGTCATCGTCTCGGAAGAGACCGGGCGCATCACGCTGGCCCGTCGCGGCGGATTCCAAATTGACATCGCGCAGGAGGAGCTGGAGCGCTACCTCACGACCATCATGTAGGCGGGGACAGGACGGGAGGGATGCCGCCGCACAAAGTCCTGACGCCCCGCGAGCCCCGAACGAGCAACTTTCTATAACAACTAATAACAACACCATGTATCGACTTCTAATCCTTCTGGGCCTATTGGCTGCCACCGCCTCGCAAAGCCTTGCCCAACGGCTTCCAAGCCGAAAACAGACGCTCGCGGCCATGAACCGCGCCAACGACCACTTCATCCGCAAGCACCCCGACCCGACAAAGCCCACGTTCGTAAAGAAAGAGCGTCCGAGCAACCTCTGGACACGCGGCGTGTATTTCGAGGGGCTGATGGAACTCGTCAAAATCGACCCACAGCAAAAGAACATCGACTACATCGCGAGCTGGGGGGAGTTCCACAAATGGACGCCCCGAAACGGCGTGACGACCCGCGATGCGGACGACTACTGCTGCTGCCAGACCTACATCGACTTCTTTCTCTGGGAACAGCCGGAACGCCCGGACAACGGCAACGGCGCCGGCGACCGTTCCGAGCGCCACAGGCTCGGGCCGACGATGGCCTGCATGCAAAACCTGATGCATCCCGTCCCGCAGGAACAGTCGCCCAAGAGCAAGGCCGTATTCGGCGACAACCCCATACACGACTGGACTTGGGTTGACGCCATCCAAATGGGGCTTCCCGTACTGACGTCCCTCGGAAACCTCGAACACGCCCGCCGCCCCGACCTGGCGGACGAATACTGCGAGCAGGGCTGGCGCATGTACTGCTGGACGCGCGACACTTTGGCTGGCGGACTGTTCAACAAGGAGGACGGGCTTTGGTGGCGCGACAAAGACTTCGTCCCGCCCTACAAGGAACCAAACGGGCGGCACTGCTACTGGAGCCGCGGGAACGGATGGGTGTACGCGGCCCTCGTCCGCGCGATGGACGACGCGCCTTGGAACACCCATTACGCCGACTACAAAGCCGACTTCATCCAAATGAGCGAAGCTCTGCTGAAATGCCAGCGCAAGGACAGGTTCTGGAACGTAAGCCTCTACGACGAGGGCCATTTCGGAGGAAAGGAACTGACGGGCACAGCCCTTTTCGTCTATGGCATGGCGTGGGGCGTTCGGAACGGCATACTCGACAAGGCCACCTATCTGCCCGTCGTGTCGGACACATGGAGAGCCCTCGTAAAGCACTGCCTCCACAAGGACGGCGCGCTCGGCTATGTGCAAGGCACCGGCAAAGAGCCCAAAGACTCCCAGCCCGTCGGCTATGACATAAAGCCCGACTTCGACGACTTCGGCCTTGGATGCTTCCTCCTCGCCGGCAGCGAAATCTACCAACTCTCCCGCTGAACCCGGCATCCGCTGCCGTCCGACATCCCATGACACGCCACCTCACAACGCTTCTCGCCATCCTGGCCGCCTGCACGTCGTTCGTCTCTTGCAACAGCGACAAGAAAAAAGCCACGGCCCAAGGCGCGTCCATCTCTGCGCCCTACGAGCTGCTCGTCGTCGCCAACAAGGACTGGATGAAAAGCGGCAACAGCGAAGCCCTGCGGGAGATTACCGAAGCCAAGATTCCCTGTTTGCCCCAAAGCGAGAACTGCTTCCGGGTGACCAGTGTCAATCCCTCCAGCTTCAACCGCTCGTTCATGTTCTATGCGAACATCCTCGTGGCGGAAGTCAGCCCAAAGTATGCAAAGGCCGAATGCACCGTGGGACACGACGTTTACGCCCATCCCCAAATCATTGTCCGCCTCACTGCCCCCGACCAAGCATCGTTCGACAATCTTTGCGCAGCCAACCGGGAGCACATCCTCGAACTTTTCAACCGAGCCGAACTGCAACGCGAGTGCCGGCAGCTCGGCAAGCGATTCAGCCCCGTCGTCGCCCGACAGGCCCGGCAGCAGTTCGGATGCTCGCTCCTCGCCCCCAAGGAAATCAATGCCGTCAAGCAGGGCAAGGACTTTTTCTGGGCATCGTCGCAGGACACGGAGGAGAACTACCTGAACATCTGCATGTACGCCTACCCCTACGACAGCCCCGAGACGTTCACGGAGGCATACTGCCTGGCCAAGCGCGACTCGTTCATGCGGCAGAACATCCAGGGCGCACAAGAGGGGCAATACATGAGCACGGACCGGCGGGTCGTACAAACGCGCGACATCACCGTCAGCGGCCACTATGCGCAGGAAGTACGCGGACTGTGGCAGATGGAAAACGCGCCGATGGGCGGGCCGTTCGTCAGCTATTCGCAAATCGACTCGGTGAACCACCGCGTGCTCGTGGTCGAGGGCTTTGTCTTCGCCCCAGGCAAGGACAAGCGGAAATTCATCCGCCAGCTCGAAGCCTCCCTGCAGACATTGAAGATGCCGCAACGCCCCCGGTGAGCACGCCTCGCACCAACATTCCCATTAAACACATCCCCATGAAGACCCCATTCCTTTTCCTTGCATTCTTTGCATGGACATTCTCCGTGTTTCCACAAACCCGCACTTTCTCTTTCGACGGGCGCGACAAGTCCGCAACCCGCATCCTCCCCTCCGACACCTACGACGGAGCAAAAGGCTATGGCATCGACTTCGCCGAGATGGCCACGGGCAGCAAATGCACGTTCTTTTCCGTCGACGTGCCCGACGGAAACTACAAAGTGACCGCCGTGCTCGGCTCCGAAAAACGCGCGGGAAGCACCACCATCCGCGCCGAGTCGCGTCGTCTCTTCTTGGAGAACATCCCGACGCGCAAGGGCGAGTTCCGAACCTATTCATTCGTCGTCAACAAACGGAACACCACCATCTACGACGCCGGCAACGCGGCGGGCGAGCGGAAAGCCATCGACCGCGTCCGCATCAAAAGGCGCGAGGAGGGGAAGCTGAACTGGGACGACAAGCTGACCATCGAAATCAACGGCGACGCACCGGCCTGTTCCTCCCTCCGCATCGAGCGAGCCGACGAGACGGTCCCCACGGTGTGGCTCTGCGGCAACAGCACCGTGGTGGACCAGGACTACGAGCCATGGGCCAGCTGGGGGCAGATGATTCCGCGTTGGTTCGACGAGCAGGTGTGCTTCGCCAACTATGCCGAGAGCGGCGAGACCGCATCCACGTTCATCGCCGCCAACCGGCTCAAGAAGATTCTCTCCCTCATGAGGCGCGGCGACTACATCCTCGTGGAGTTCGGCCACAACGACCAGAAGCAGAGATTCGCGGGAGCCGGCGCCTACTACAACTTCTCCACCTGCCTCAAGCAGTTTGTGGACGAGGCACGCCAACGCGGCGCGACCCCCATCTTCGTCACCCCCACCCAGCGCCGCTCCTTCAACCGCGAGGGAAAAATCCAAGAGACCCACGGCGACTACCCCGACGCCATGCGCGCGGTGGCCCGGCGCGAGGACGTCCCTGTCATCGAGCTGCACGACATGACGCGAACCTTCTATGAGGCGATGGGCGAGGAGGCCTCCAAGAAGGCATTCGTCCACTACCCCGCCAACACGTATCCGGGACAAGCCACCGCCCTGGCCGACAACACGCACTTCAACCCCTACGGCGCTTACGAAATCGCGAAGATGGTGGTCGAGGGCATGAAGCGGCTGAACCTCCCCCTCGTCCGCCACCTGCGCCCCGACTACCGGCCCTACGACCCGGCCCGCCCCGACCACCCCGACCACTTCCACTGGACGGACTCGCCTTTCCACGAGTCCACCAAGCCCGACGGCAACTAACCCACCACGCAAATCGTCCGCACCATGAAAACACGCCTCCTCCCGACAGCCTGCCTGCTATTCTGCCTTTGCGCCCTCCGCCCTACTCTTTCCCACGCCCAGCCCGCCGACGGATGGATTCCCATTCCCCGGGAGGCCAAGCCCTACACGCGCTGGTGGTGGCTCGGCTCCGCCGTCGACAGCGCGGGGCTGCGCCACAGCCTCGAAGAGCTGGCGCGCGCAGGCATCGGAGGCGTGGAAATCACGCCCATCTACGGCGTGCAGGACAACGAGAAGAACGAGATTCCCTACCTGTCGCCCCGCTGGATGAAAATGCTGGAATTCGTGGAGCAGCAAGGCGAGCGGCTCGGCGTCGAAATCGACATGGCAACCGGCACGGGCTGGCCGTTCGGAGGCCCCGGCGTGCCGTTGGAGCAGGCGGCCTGCAAGGCCGTGTTCCACGGAAGCCGGCTCGAAATCGGCCGGACAAGACAGAAGGTGAAGCGCGCCGCCCCCGGTGGCGAGGGCTATGTCATCGACCACTTCGACCGCGACGCCGTGCGCAGCTACCTCGCGACATTCGAGACGGCGTTCACCGCCAACCGCACGCCGCGCCCGCACACCTTCTTCAACGACTCCTACGAGGTGTACGGAGCGGACTGGACGCCGGGCCTCCTCGCAGCGTTCGCCGCCCGGCGCGGCTACAAGCTCGAGGACCACTTCGACACGTTCCTCCTCTCCGACAGCCTTTGCGCCGTGCTGGGCGGCGACACGGCCGACCTCCACCGCCGCCTGCTCTCCGACTACCGCGAGACGCTTGGCGAGCTGCTCCTGGAGAACTTCACCACCCAGTGGACGGAATGGGCGCACCGGGGCGGCAGCATCACGCGCAACCAGGCCCACGGCTCGCCAGCCAACCTGCTCGACGTGTACGCCGCCGTCGACATTCCCGAGTGCGAGGGATTCGGACTGAGCGACTTCGGCATCAAGGGGCTGCGCACCGACGCCGGATTCACGAAAAAGAACTTTTCCGACATCTCCATGCTGAAGTACGCCTCGTCGGCCGCCCACGTCGCCGGCAAGCCCCTCACGTCGAGCGAGACGTTCACCTGGCTCACAGAGCACTTCCGCACCTCCCTCTCGCAGTGCAAGCCCGACCTCGACCTCATGTTCCTGGCCGGGGTGAACCACGTGTTCTTCCACGGCACGTGCTATTCCCCCAAGGACGAGCCTTGGCCGGGATGGCGGTTCTACGCCTCCGTCGACATGTCGCCCTACAACCCGCAGTGGAACGCCATGCCCGCCTTCGCCAGCTACATCGCCCGCTGCCAGGCGTTCCTCCAGTGGGGCGAGCCCGACAACGACTTCCTCGTCTACCTGCCCTTCTACGACATGATTTATGAACAGCCGGGACGGCTCGCCCTCTTCGACATCCACTCCATGGAGCAGCGCGCCCCCAAGTTCATCGCCACCATCCAGGGCATCATCCGCAACGGCTACGACGTGGACTACATATCCGACCGCCACCTGCTGAACTGCGCCGCCACCGACGGGCGAATCCACTGCCACCCCGACAGCCCCGCCGCCGCGAGCGTCCCCTACTCCGCCATCATCGTCCCCGACGTGCGCTTCATGCCGCTGCAGACGCTGCGCCACCTCCTGCTCCTGGCCAACACGGGCGCGCGCATCGTGTTCATCGGCCACTACCCCCAGGGCGTTCCCGGCCACGGCCGCAGGCTGGCCGGCGAACAGGCGCAGTTCGACGAGCTCGTCGGCATCCTGAAAGAGAAGACCCTCCTCGCCGCCACCTACGAGGAGGCCGCCTCCGCCGCACGGGGCCGCCGCGAGACCATGCGCACCCGGCACGGCCTCTCCTGCATCCGCCGCAGCAACCCGCAGGGCCACCACTACTTCATCTCCAACCTTTCGCCAGACGACACCGACGCGGACGTCGCGCTCGGCGTCCCCTTCCAACGCGCCGTGCGCTACGACCCCATGACGGGCGACGTCCGCCCCCTCCACGCCAAGGGCAACGCCGTCCGCCTGCGCCTCGCCAGCGGCGAGAGCACCATCATCCGCACCTTCCGCGACGGAGCTCCCGGCGGCGGGCAGCCCGCCAGCCACCCGGCCGACACCACCACCCTCGAGCTGCGCCACTGGACGCTCACCTTCCCGACGGCCGCCCCCACCCCCGTCACGCGCGCCTACCGCATGGATGCCCCCACGCCGTGGACCGCGCTGGGCGACACCGCGCTGCTCACCACCATGGCCACGGGACGCTACGCCTGCACGTTCAGCGGAAAGCCGCTGGGCAAGGCCCTGGCGAAAGGCGCGGGACGGCCGACGCCGCGAATCGTGCTCGACCTCGGCGACGTGCGCGAGTCCGCGCGCATCGTCCTCAACGGCAAGGAAGTGGCCACGCTCTTCGCCGTCCCCTTCCGCTGCGACATCACCCCCTACGTCAAGAAAGGGCGGAACCGCCTCGAAGTGCACGTCACCAACCTGCCGGCCAACCGCATCGCGCAAATGGACCGCGACCGCGTCCCGTGGCGCAGGTTCAAGGAAATCAACGTCGTCGACCTCAACTACCAGCGCACCACCTACGCCGCGTGGCCGCCCGTCCCGTCGGGGCTCTGCTCGCCCGTCCGCATCCACGCGGAATAGCGCGCAGCCCCGCGCCGGCGCGGAAAACATCCGGGCGCGCCGCGAAGCCGCGGCGGCCTTGCCGCAGAGCGGAGAAAATTCCAAGTACTTGAAAAAATATTTCCAAGTACTTGGAAATATTTTTTCAAGTACTTG
>CAVGCV010000020.1:0-43876 GCA_963627995.1 bacterium
AGCGACACGCGCATGGTGAGGGCGGTGTGCGCTTTCTGACCTATTTATCCATTCAATCCATTTACCTATTTGATTCCGCCCGCGCCCGCCCATTTGTCCCGCCTGCTCTGCCCGTCCGTCGGCCCTCCGCCGCGTCCGCGCCCGTTTTGGCGGCGAGCCCCCGGCGAAGCCGCCCGCCGGGCGGCGGGGGAAAGCGGGGAGCGGCAACGGGCGGCAACGGAAAAGCACGGGGGATGCGCCAGGACGGCACATCCCCCGTGCTGCGGTCTTTCCAGCGGGGCGGCGGCCCGGCCGCGCGGAGGGGGCGCGTGCCGGGCGATTTGTGCTGATTTAGGTTTTTTTATTGAACATCGTTCGTAGGCCGTCGCGGTTTTTCCCTAAATTTGCACGCACGAAATGCGGATACGGGCATTCGTGAAGATAAACCTTGCTGTATGCAGATGAAGACTTTGATTTTTCCGGCCTTGGCGGTGCTGGCCGTGCTTGTGTCGTGTAGCGACGGGGAGACGTATGCCGAGATGAAGACGAAGGAGAAGGATGCCATCCAGCGCTTCCTGCAGGACAACGAACTGGTGGGCAGGATTTCGCCCATCAGCGAGGCCACGTTCTACGCGCAGGACTCCACGACGGACGTTTCCAAGAACGAGTTCGTCCTCTTCCCCGACGACGGCATCTATATGCAGGTCGTGCGGCGCGGCAGCGGGAAAACGATGGTGGAGATGGCGAAGGAGCAGCCCGACAGCACCACCAGCCAGACGATACTGTGCCGGTTCCTGGAGTACGACATTGAGAACGCCGACACCACGCGCACCAACTACTACGTGTCGGCTGTGGTCGACAAGATGCAGTGCTCCTACGCCCACCGCGGCCGCAGCTATACGGGGTCGTTCACCGAGGGCTACATGCAGAGCAAGTATGGCTCGGTCGTTCCCGAGGGGTGGCTCAAGCCGCTCGACTTCATCCGCCTGACGCGCAACGCGGGGCAGATTGCCAAGATCCGCGTCATCGTCCCCCATTCGTCGGGCACGTCGAACGCAAAGAACTACGTGCTGCCGTACTACTACGAAATCACCTACCAGCTGGGCAGGTAGTGGCTGCGGCGGCGAAACCTTTTTTTAAAGACTTGTTGTGACAAATGTCTCTGATTAAATCCATATCCGGGATTCGCGGCACGATTGGCGGACGTGCGGGCGACGGCCTCAATCCGCTCGACATCGTGAAGTTCACCGCCGCCTACGCCACGCTCATGCTGCGCGACAGGCGCGGCAGCAACAAGGTGGTCGTGGGGCGCGACGCCCGCATCTCGGGCGAGATGGTGAGGGAGGTGGTGTGCGGCACGCTGCTGGGCATGGGCCTCGACGTGGTGGACATCGGCCTGGCCACGACCCCGACGACGGAAATCGCCGTGGCGGCGGAGCAGGCGCTGGGCGGCGTCATCATCACCGCCTCGCACAATCCGCGCCACTGGAACGCCCTGAAGCTGCTCAACGCGCAGGGCGAGTTCCTCAATGCCGAGCAGGGACGGGAGGTGCTGCGCATTGCCGAGGCCGAGGACTTCGACTTCGCCGACGTGGGCCGCCTCGGTCGGTACAGCGAGGACGGCACCTACAACCAGAAGCACATCGACCTCGTGCTGCGTCTCGACCTTGTCGATGTCGCCGCCATCAAGGCCGCCAACTTCAACGTGGTCTTCGATGCCGTCAATTCCGTGGGGGGTGTCATCCTGCCGATGCTGCTCGAGCAGCTGGGCGTGACGAATGTCACGCCCCTCTACGACGAGCCGACGGGCAACTTCCAGCACAACCCCGAGCCCATCGAGCAGAACCTGGGCGACATCATGGCCGTGATGGCGCGTGGCGGCCACGACGTGGGCATCGTCGTGGACCCTGACGTGGACCGCCTGGCGTTCATCCAGGAGGACGGACGGATGTACGGCGAGGAGTACACGCTCGTAACAGTGGCCGACTATGTGCTGCGCCACACGAGGGGCAACACGGTGAGCAACCTGAGCAGCACGCGCGCCCTGCGCGACGTGACCCGCCTGCACGGCGGCAGCTACGCGGCTGCTGCGGTGGGGGAGGTGAACGTGGTGGCGAAGATGAAGGAAACGGGCGCCGTGATTGGCGGCGAGGGCAATGGCGGCGTGATTTATCCTGCGGCCCACTACGGGCGCGACGCCTTGGTGGGCATCGCCCTGTTCCTGAGCCATCTGGCGCACGAGGCAAAGACGGTGAGCGAGCTGCGTAAGACCTATCCGAGCTATTTCATGGCAAAGAAGCGCATCGACCTCGAGCCGTCGACCGATGTGGATGCCGTCCTGCGGAAGGTGAGGGAGCTGTATGGCGGGCGGCCCGGTGTGGAGGTGGACGACACCGACGGCGTGAAGCTCGACTTCCCCGACCGCTGGGTGCACTTGCGCAAGTCGAACACCGAGCCCATCATCCGCGTGTATAGCGAGGCCGCGACCGCTGCTGCTGCCGACGAAATCGGGCAGCAAGTCATGGAGGCCGTGCGCTCGCTGAGATAGAACCTTTTTGTATTAACACCTTTAATCGTTTGTGAGTATGAGGTACCAGAACATTGCGTCAGCCGCGATAATCGCTGTCGGCATTGTCGTGCTGGGATTCTGCCTGAAGGGCGGAATCGACAATTTTGTGAACAAAGACCGCAGGGTCACGGTGAAGGGCCTGTCGGAGCGTGAGGTCGAGGCGAACAAAGTGACGTGGCCCATCGTCACCAAGGAAACGGGCAACGACCTGCAGGCGCTCTACACGACGACCAACCGCAAGGTGGCCGCCGTCAAGCGGTTCCTGACCGACAACGGCCTCAAGAACAGTGAGATTACGGTGAACGCGCCCACGGTGGCCGACTACCTCTCCCAAAGCTCGTACAGCCAGGACACGAAGTTCCGCTACACCATGTCGTCGAGCATCACGGTTGTCTCGACCAACGTGTCGCTCGTGCGCTCCATCATCGAGAAGCAGGGCGACCTGCTCGAGCAGGGCGTGGCCATCATCGGAGGCTGGGAGACGCCGGTCACCTACGAATACACGGACTTCCAGAAGATGAAGCCCGAGATGATGGCGGAGGCGATTCAGAACGCGCAGAAGACGGCCGAGCAGTTTGCCGAGAACTCGAAGAGCGACCTCAACAAGATTGTGTCGGCCGACCAGGGGCAGTTCTCCATCGAGGACCGCGACGACAACACGCCGAACATCAAGAAGGTGCGCGTGGTGACCACCATCACTTATTCGCTGAAGGACTGAAGACCCGACATCCGAAATGGGAAATCAGGGCCGGACGACGCCGACTGCTGTCGTGCACGGCTCTGATTTCCCATTCGGCTTGTTCCATGACTAATTCGCGATTGACGTGGAGACGAGAACGATAGCCGTGCTGGGCATGGGCTGCGCGGCTTGTGCGGCGCGTGTGGAGCGGAAGCTCCGCGAGCTGGACGGCGTGGAGGCTGCCAGCGTGAACTTCTCCGCCCGGACAGCCTTTGTCCGCTACGACGCCAAGCGTGTCACGCCCGATCTGATGAAGGCAGAGGTGGGCGGGATTGGCTACGACCTGGTGGTGGAGGAGGACCGCAACGTGGAGGAAATGGAGCGGCAGGCCTATCGGCGGCTGCGCAGCCGCGTGGCGCTGTCCGTCTGCTTCGCCGTCCTCACGATGGCACTCTCCATGCGCTGGGTGGATGTGGGCGGCACGCACGTGGCCAACCAGCTGATGCTCGTCGTCGCCCTGCTCAACATCGTCTGCTGCGGCCGCCAATTCTATGTCAATGCGTGGCGGCAGCTTGTCCACGGCATGGCCAACATGGACACGCTCGTGGCGCTCAGCACGCTCGTGTCGTTCCTGTTCAGCGCGTTCAACACCTTTTGGGGCGAAGGCTTCTGGACGCGCCGAGGCATCCCCAACCACACGTTCTACGATGCGTCGGTCATGATTGTCACGTTCGTCCTCGTCGGACGGCTGCTTGAAGTGCGCGCCCGCAACTCCACCGCCTCCGCCATCCGCCAGTTGATGGGCCTCGCCCCGAAGACGGCCCGCGTGAAGATGGGCGACTCCATTTCCGAGGTGCCCCTTTCCGCCCTTCAGCGTGGCGATGTCGTCGAGGTGCGGCCCGGCGACAAGATTCCCGTCGATGGCACGCTCACCGAGGGCGAGGCTTACATCGACGAGAGCATGATTACGGGCGAGCCCCTTCCGGTGCGGAAGCAAGGTGGCGACAAGGTGTATGCCGGCACGATTTTCCGTCCGCATCCCGGTTCGGCGGCGTTCTTGTTCCGTGCCGACGAAGTGGGGCAGAAGACCATGCTTGCCCAAATCATACGGATGGTGGAGCAGGCGCAGGGCTCGAAAGCTCCCGTGCAGCGCACGGCCGATCGCATTGCCCTTGTCTTTGTGCCGGTGGTGCTGGCCATCGCCCTCGCCACGTTCGTCGTATGGTGGGCGGTTGGCGGCAGCGCCATGCTGCCGCAGGCCGTCCTCTCCGCCGTCAGCGTGCTGGTCATCGCCTGTCCCTGCGCCATGGGGCTGGCCACGCCTACGGCGCTGATGGTGGGCGTGGGCAAGGCGGCACAGCACAACATACTGGTGAAGGATGCGACGGCACTGGAGAACATCCGCCGCGTCGATGCCATCGTGATGGACAAGACGGGAACGCTCACCGTCCCGCATGAGAATGTGGACTTCACCCAAGCCGACACACTGGCTTTCGACGAGCGCGAGGCCCTCAAGCCTCATGCGCGCGAGGCGGTGCAGCAGTTGCAGCGACTCGGCATCGAAGTCTATATGACGAGCGGCGACAGGGACGATGCCGCGCGCTATTGGGCCGAACGAGCCGGCATACGGCATTACCGCAGCCGCGCCCTGCCGCAAGACAAGGAGAATCTGGTGCGCGAGCTGCAGCGCGCCGGCAAGTGCGTGGCCATGGTGGGCGACGGCATCAACGACACCCAGGCGCTGGCCTCGGCCGACGTGAGCATTGCCATGGGGAAGGGTACGGACATCGCGATGGACGTGGCGCAGGTCACGCTGATGGGCACGGACCTCCGCCGCATTCCCGAAGCCATCCGCCTGTCCCACCGGACGGTCGCCATGATTCGCCAGAACCTGTTTTGGGCGTTCATCTACAACGTCGTCTGCATACCGCTTTCCGCAGGGGTGCTCCGCCTTTTCAGCATCGATTTTCAGATAACCCCCATGTTCGCCGCCGCGCTCATGGCGTTTTCCTCCCTTAGCGTGGTACTCAACAGCCTGCGCCTCAAGTTTTTTTGACTTTTCCGCCGCGTGCGGGCGGATGTTTTCGCCTGCCACTGCTTTTTCCGACATATTCACACGATTACAGACAAATGGAACAACACCGCTGCTACCACGGCTTGACCGACGCCGAGGTGCTTGAGAGCCGTGCGAAACACGGAACGAACGTACTCACTCCGCCTGAGAAAGAGCCTTGGTGGAAACAGTTCTTGGAAAAATTTCGCGACCCGCTCATCCTCGTGCTGCTCGTTGCCGGGGTGCTGTCCGTTGGCATTTCTTTCTACGAGTATTTCGTACTTCACGAGGGTGGGGGAGTGTTCCTTGAGCCCATCGGCATTTTCGTGGCCATTCTGCTGGCGACGGGACTGGCGTTCTATTTTGAGCGGCAGGCCGACAAGGAATTTTCTATTCTCAACCAGGTGAACGACGATGAGCCCGTGGAAGTCATCCGCAACGGCAACGTGACGCAGGTGTCCCGCCGCGACGTGGTTGTGGGCGACATCGTGGTGCTCAACACGGGCGAGGAAGTGCCTGCCGACGCACAGCTCTTGGAGGCCGTGTCCGTCAGCATGGACGAGTCGAGCCTCACGGGCGAGCCGATGTGCCGGAAGAGTGTGGATGAGCGTGAGTTCGACGACGAGGCCACTTTTCCCTCCAACCACGTGATGAAAGGCACGAAAGTGATGGAGGGCCACGGCGTGTGCCGCGTGTTTGCCGTGGGCGACAGCACCGAAAACGGCAAGGTGTTCGAAGCTGCCCAAATCGACGACAGCGTGAAAACGCCGCTCGACGAGCAGCTCGACGGACTGGGCAAGTGGGTGACGCGCATCAGCTATGCTTTTGCCGTCGCCATCGTTGTCGGGCGGCTGCTCATGTTCTTCTTGGAAAGGGACTTCTCGTGGATACCATTCATCGCTTACTTGCTTCAGACGGTCATGATAGCCGTCACGCTGATTGTCGTCTCCGTTCCCGAGGGACTGCCCATGGCGGTCACCCTGAGCCTTGCCTACAGCATGCGCCGGATGCTGAAGACCAACAACCTCGTCCGCAAGATGCACGCCTGCGAGACCATGGGCGCGACAACCGTAATCTGTACGGACAAGACGGGGACACTGACCCAAAACCGCATGACCGTTGAGGACGTCCAGTTTTATGCGCTTGCCGGCAACACGCTCTCTTCCGACGCGGCGAGCCAGCTGATGGCCGAGGGCATCGCCGCCAACTCCACGGCCTCCATCGACTTTTCCTGCCCCTGCCGACCGCGCGTGCTGGGCAATCCCACGGAAGGCGCCCTGCTCTTGTGGCTTCGTGCCGCAGGAATGGACTACCGCCCCCTGCGCGCCAACGCCGCGAACTTGGAGGAGGTTCCGTTCTCCACCGAGCGGAAGTACATGGCCACGGTTGTCGCGTCGGCCGTTCAGCCCGGGAAGAAAATCCTCTATGTGAAAGGCGCGCCTGAAATCGTCCTTGGCCTGTGTGCCACGATTGACGGAGGCGTGTCGCCCGAAGCCATCGCCGAACAGCTCCAGGCCTACCAAAACCGTGCGATGCGCACGCTAGGCTTCGCCTGCCAGTTGCTCGACGCTGGCGATGCGGCTATCGCCGACGGGCGTGTCGTGGCCAGCCGCCTTCGCTTCATGGGCGTCGCCGCCATCGCCGACCCCGTGCGGGCGGAAGTGCCGGCTTCCGTGTGCGAGTGCCTCGCGGCCGGCATACAGGTGAAGGTCGTTACGGGCGACACGCAGGGAACGGCCAAGGAAATCGCCCGTCAAATCGGACTGTGGACGGATGCCGACACCGACAGGTGCGTCACCACCGGGCCCGAGCTGGCCGCCATGACCGATGACGAGCTCACCGCGCGCGTCATGGATCTCAAAATCATTGCCCGCGCGCGCCCCATGGACAAAAAGCGGTTGGTCGAGGCGCTCCAGCGGCACAATCAGGTGGTGGCTGTGACGGGCGACGGCACCAACGACGCGCCCGCTTTGAAGGCCGCCCACGTGGGGCTGTCGATGGGCGACGGCACATCGGTGGCGAAAGAGGCGTCCGACATCACCATCATCGACAATTCGTTCCGAAGCATCGGCAAGGCCGTCATGTGGGGGCGCTCGCTCTACCAGAACATCCAGCGCTTCCTGCTCTTCCAGCTGACCGTCAATGTCACCGCCTGCTTCCTCGTGCTGTGCGGGGCGTTCATGGGCACGGAGTCGCCGCTCACTGTCACCCAGATGTTGTGGATTAACCTCATCATGGACACTTTCGCCGCATTGGCACTGGCCTCGCTCCCCCCGTCGGAACGCGTGATGGCCGACAAGCCGCGCGACCGCCATGCGTTCATCATCAACCGTTCCATGGCCCTCAACATCGTTGGCGTGGGCGGCTTCTTCTTCGTCCTCCTGCTCGCCCTGCTCTACGTGTTCGAACATGCCGACGTGCGCCAGCTCACCGACCTGCTTCATATCCGCCATTTTGCCAAGGACGCCCTCACCCCCTATGAGCTGACCCTTCTCTTCACCATCTTTGTCATGACCCACTTCTTCTACCTCTTCAACGCTCGTGCGTTCGAGACGGGGCGCAGCGCTCTCCACTTTCGTGGCTGCCGGGGCCTGCTGCTCATTGTGGCCATTGTCTTCTTTTCCCAAATCGCCATGGTTGAGGTGCCGGGCCTGCAGCAGTTCTTCAATGTGGTGGGACTGAAGTTGGAGGACTGGCTTGTCATCATTGCCGGCTCGTCGCTTGTGCTGTGGGTTCGCGAGCTTTGGCAGTTGCTGGCCTCGCGGCGCGCCACAGCAAGCGCGGCATAGCGGAATCCCCATATTCCGCCGCCATATCGGGGCCGTGTCAGGACGACACGGCCCCTTGTCGTTTCCTGCCCCCGATGCAAGCAGAAATGCGGAAAAGGCGCAAGGAGGCGGCACTGCCGCCTGAGGAGTCCGCACGCTCTTTGGATTTTGTAAACCATTGAAAAACAACGTGCTGTGCGTTTCTAAAAAAACACTGCGGAGCGCGTGTTTTTTCTCCGCAGAGGAAATGGATTTCGTCCGCAGACGAAAATATTTTTCTCCGCAGTGTCTTTCCCGCTGCTCCGCAGTGTTTTTTCGGCGGCTCTTGGCATGTTGATTTTCAGTGGATTGCATCCGCTCGGTCTGCAAGGGACAGAAGACGGCGGGAGGGCGTGGGGGATGTGCCAAAACGGCACATCCCCCGTTTTTCGTTACGCGGATGTAGCGTTTTTGTCAAGACAACTCAACTCCACGGCAACGTGGCTGTAACACGGCCGTCCTATCTTTGCGCTGTCAAAACAAATGAAACGCAACAATGAAAAATGTCAAAAGCAGAATCGGGCTGTTCGTCCTGCTCATGCTGGTCTCCATCGGCGCGACGGCGCAGCAAATCGACGGCGTGGTGACCGACAAGCAGACCCATGAGCCGCTCGTCGGCGCCGTCGTCTCGGCAGAGGGTAGCGACGCGAGGGCCGTGACGCACATGGATGGGACGTTCACCCTGCGCGACTTGGAGGCCAGGGCCTACACCATCCAGATTACCTACATCGGTTACAAGCCTCTTACCGCACAGGGCGTCCGTGCCACGAAACAGGCGACGGCGACACCCGCCGCGTTTGAAATGGAAACCGACGAGCAGCAGCTTACAGGCGTGCAGGTCACGGCGTCCGCGCGCCGCAACACCGAGGCCGCCCTCATCCAGCAGGCCAAGAACAGCGCGCTTGTCGTGAGCAACGTGTCGGCGCAGGAAATCAGCAAGACGCAGGACACGAATGCCGGCGAGGTCATCCGCCGTGTGCCGGGCGTGAGTCTCATCGACGACAAGTTCGTCATGGTGCGCGGCTTGTCCCAGCGCTACAACAACGTGTGGGTCAACGGCGCTGCTGTGCCCAGCAGCGAGGCCGACTCGAGAGCTTTCTCGTTCGACATCGTGCCGTCGTCGCAAATCGACAACCTCACCATCGTGAAGTCGCCGTCGCCCCAGTATCCGGCCGACTATTCGGGCGGCTTCATCGTGGTCAACACCAAGGAAGTCCCGTCGGAGAACAGCTTCAACATCTCCGTCGGTGGTAACTGGAACGATGCGACCCACTTCTCGCCCTTTTCCTACACAAAAGGGTCGGCAACCGACTTTCTTGGCTTCGACAATGGCCTGCGCTCGTTCGACGGCGGCATCAAGGTGCAGCTTCGTCCCCTGGCCAACGGCACCGACCTGCAGGGCAACGGATTCAACAACGACTGGACGGTGAAGAGCCGCAGCCCGTTGGGCGACATCAAGCTGGCCGCCAACCTCAACCGCCGTTGGAGTGTGGGAGCGCGTACGCTGGGCATGATTGCCGCCCTCAACTACACCAACGAGTATCGCGCCTACAAGGACATGGAGAACAACCTCTTCGGGCTTTACGACGTGGCCAACGACCGCTCCAACTACCTGCGCTACTCTGTCGACGACCAGTATAACCACAACGCGCGTCTTGGCGCGATGCTCAATCTCACGCTCCTCTCTGCCAGCCGGGCGCATAAGTACCAGTTCCGCAACATCTTCAACCAGCTCGGCAACAGCCGCTACACGTGGCGCGAAGGGCTAAGCGCGCAATCCGACCGCGAGCATAGCGCGGAATACTACTACCGCAGCCGCACCACCTACAATGCGCAGCTCACGGGCAGCCACGACCTCGGCAACGACATCCTCGACTGGAATGTCGGCTACGCCTATGCCAACCGCCACATCCCCGACCGAAAGCGCTACCTCCTGTCCGACGCGCAGACCCCGTCCATCGCCCTCAACACGGGCAACGACGTGTCGCGCGAATGGACGCAGCTCGACGAGCACGTCTTCTCGTTCGGCGCGAACGACAAGCACGCCTTCGACTTCGGCGGATGGGCGCCGGAGCTGCTTGCCGGCGTCTACGGCGACTACCGCACCCGCGACTACCGCACCCGCAGCTTCATCTACAACTGGAACTACTACGACAACGCCATGCCCGACGGCTTTCAGTATGCCGACATCGCCCGGCTCCTGTCCAATCCCGACAACATGGGTGGCGACAAGCTCTATCTGCTCGAGCAGCAGCAGATGCGCAACAACTATCGGGGGCACAACACCCTCGGCGCGGCCTATGTGGCCGCCACGCTGCCTTTTGGCAAGCTGTCCGTCCACACCGGCGTGCGCTTCGAGCATAGCGACATGGAGCTTATTTCCAACACCCGCGACAACGCTGTCAGCGAAACCAGTCGCCACTACCGTGCCGACGACCTGTTCCCCTCGCTCAACGCCACCTACCGCTTCAACGACGAGCACCAGCTCCGCCTCTCCTATGGCCGCAGCGTGAACCGTCCCGAGTTCCGCGAGGTGTCGCCCTCCGTGTTCTACGACTTCGACCTTGCCAGCAGCGTGCAGGGCAACCCCTCGCTCACCGACTGCCGCATCGACAACATCGACCTCCGCTACGAGTTTTATCCCTCACGGGGCGAGGTCGTCTCCCTTGCCGCGTTCTACAAGCACTTCGACGCACCCATCGAGTGGACTTACACGGTGGCCGGCGGTACCGACCTCATCTACTCCTACATGAACGCGCGCAGCGCCGACAGCTATGGCCTGGAGCTCGACGTGCGCAAGCGGCTCGACTTCATCGGCCTGCCGCAGCTCAGCTGGTCGTTCAACGGTGCGCTCATCAAGAGCCGTGTCGAGTTTGAGCCCGGCTCGAAGGAGGAGGGGAGGCCCATGCAGGGGCAGTCGCCCTATCTCATCAACACGGGCGTGTTCTACAAGAGCGACCCGCTCGACCTCGACATCGCCCTGCTCTACAACCGCATCGGCAAGCGCATCATCGGCGTCGGCCGCAGCGAGGGCTCGGCGGCCGACGACAATGCCCGCGTGCCTCACAGCTACGAGATGCCGCGCAACACCATCGACCTCTCTGCCAGCAAGCGCTTTGGACAGCATTGGGAAGTGAAGCTCAACGTGCGCGACCTGCTCGCCGAGAAGATTTACTACAAGCAGTTTGCCAAGGTCACCTACTCCGACGGCACGCGCCGCGAGGTGGAAGAGGTGTCGCGCTGCTACAAGCCCGGCCGCAACTTCGGACTGCAGGCCACCTACAGGTTTTGACCCGACCGAAAGCCATCCATCAACATGAAGACAACATTGTTTCACCAAAACAAAATTGAAATGAGAACGAAAGCAACAACAGGATGCCTCGCCATCCTTGCGCTGGCAGGAACTTTCGCCAGCTGCAGCAACAACGACGACCCCAAGACTGAGGCATCGGGCTACGTATGGACTACCGACGGCGGACTGCGTGCCTGCGACCACATCCTTTTCGATGCCGACGGCAAGGAAGCCCCGTCGGGCACCGTCATCGGCAACGGCAATCAAGAATTCGTGTTCACAGGAAAGCAGACGCTGAGCTGCGGCACTTACACGCTGCGCGGATGGGTGTACATCGCCGACGGTGCTGAGCTCACCATCGAGCCGGGCACCGTCATCAAGGGCGACAAGGACACCAAGGCTGCGCTCATCGCAGAGCGCGGCGGCAAGCTCATCGCACGCGGAACGGCCTCGCAGCCCATCGTGTTCACCTCCGAGCAGGCGCCTGGCAGCCGCCGTCCCGGCGACTGGGGCGGCGTCATCCTTTGCGGACGCGCCCGCAACAACCAGAACGAGATGCAAATCGAGGGAGGCCCGCGCACGAGGCACGGAGGCTCGAACGATGCCGACTGTTCGGGCGTGTTGAGCTACGTGCGCATCGAGTTCGCCGGCTATCCGTTTGAGAAGGACAAGGAAATCAACGGACTGACTTTCGGCAGCGTGGGTAGTGGCACGCAAATCGACCACGTGCAGGTTTCTTATTCCAACGACGACTCGTTCGAATGGTTCGGCGGGACGGTCAATTGCACGAACCTCGTGGCCTATCGCGGCTGGGACGACGACTTCGACACGGACAACGGCTTCTCCGGCAACGTGCAGTTCGCCCTCGCCCTGCGCGACAGCCGCATCGCCGACACCTCGCAGAGCAACGGTTTCGAGAGCGACAACAAGGCTGACGGCGGCGACGTGCAGCCCTACACCTCGGCCACGTTCTCCAACGTCACTTTCGTGGGTCCCAAGGTGCTGGACAATGCTTTCCAAAACACGACGGCCTACATCAACGGCTCGGCACTCTATCCCAACAACGGCTCTGCCCTCGGCAAGTTCCAGGCCGCCATGCAGATTCGTCGCGGCTCGCGCCTCAACTGCGTGAACTCCGTGGCCATCGGCTGGCCCATTGGACTGCTGCTCGACGGCGAGAAGGGCAACACGCCCGAAGTGGCTAAGAACGGCGGGCTGAAGCTCCACCACCTTGTCTTCGCCGGCATGGACGCACTTGGCTCCGACGCCAACAAGGTCTACGACGACGTGCTCTACGACGCAGCCGGCAAGGCCGTCATCGACGCTTCGCAGCCGTCCTACTCCCACACCTACTTCCTCGCGCAGCCTGGCAACAAGTACTACGATTCGTGGACTTCGCTCGTGGCGTCCGACGGCTACACCCCGGCTGCGGGAAGTCCGCTCCTCACGGGCGCTTCGTTCGATGGTCTCACGGGATTCACCAAGGTTGCCTACGTGGGCGCGTTCGGCGACGGCGGCAGCTGGATGGACGGCTGGACGAACTTCGACCCCGAGAACACCAAGTACTAATCCACTCCCCGCGCAGGGGCTGTGACACAACAGCAAGGTGCCCCCTGAAAGCTCGATGGCTTTCAGGGGGCACTCCTTGCTGTTGCCGTGGTTCTTGTGCGCGGCGGCTACTTGCCCTCGTTGCTGCGCATGTACTCCGACGGGGTCATGCCGTAGATGGACTTGAACGAAGTGGAGAACGTGGAGATGCTCTTGAAGCCCGTGGCGATGCTCACGTCCGTGATGTCGAGCCGTTTCGAGGCGAGCAGCTTGGCGGCCTGCTTGAGGCGTATGCCTTTGAGGAAGTCGCGCGGGGTCTGTCCCGTGAGTTCCTTCATCTTGCGGTGGAAGTGCACGCGCGAGATGCCCACCTTGTCGGCGATGAACTCGATGTTGAGGTCGGGATTCGACATGTTGGCGTTGATGACTTTGGCGATGCGCTCCATGAGCCGCTCGTCGGCCGACACCACGTCGAGGTCGTCGATTTTCTCCTCCTCGAACGTCTGCACAGTCTGCCGTCCGGCCTGTAGCTGCCGTGCGCGCAGCAGCGCCATGGCAGCCGAGCGCAGCACGTCGATGTTGAACGGCTTGGTGAGGTAGTAGTCGGCTCCGTTGCGGATGCCCTCGATGTAGTCGCTGTCGTCGGTCTTCGCCGTGAGCATCAGTACGGGGATGTGGCTCGTGAGGAAGTTTGCTTTCAGCTTCTGGCACAATTGCAGCCCGTCCATCACGGGCATCATGAGGTCGGTGACAATCAAGTCCACGCGGTCGGCGTTCTTCTGCACGTAGTCCCACGCCTCCTGCCCGTTGCCGCATTCGGTGATGACGAAGTCGGAGGACAGCTCGCTGTGGACGTACTGGCGGATGGCCGTGTCGTCCTCCACAATCAGCAGGTTGCGGTGCTTTACGCCCATGAGCTTTTCCTTCGGCAGCTGCTCCGTGGCGATGGGCGCGGCCTGCGTGGCGGTCTCCGCCGCAGCAATGTCGTCCTCATGGCCTTCCGCCGCAGTCTCCGCGTCCTTGCGTCCCAAGCCCTTGGGCATGGCGACGGTGAACATCGTGCCTTTCCCATGCGGATTGTCGGCCACGGCGATGCTGCCGCCGTGCAGCTCCACCAGCATGTGGGCGAGGTTGAGGCCGATGCCTGTCCCGATGTAGCCGTTCTTTTGCGCGCTCGAGTAGAAACGCTCGAACACATGGCTCCGCTCACTGGCGGGGATGCCCACGCCCGTGTCCGTCACGGACAGCTCGAAGCCGTCGCCCGTGTCGTGCAGGGCGATGGTGATGCGTCCGCCGTCGGGCGTGAATTTCAGCGCGTTCGACAGCAGGTTCATCACCACCTTGTCGAAGTTCTGCGTGTCGATGCACACGGGCATTTGTTCGATGCCCTCGTGCCGGAACTCCATGGCGATGTGGCGCTGGCGGGCCGCCGCGTCGAAGAGCTCGTAAAGGTTTTGCAGGAACTGCACCAGCTCGGCGCGCGAGTAGCGGAGGTGCAGCTGTCCTTTCTCAATCTTGCGCGCGTCCATGAGCTGGTTGATGAGCCGCAGGATGCGCTGCGCGTTGAGGTGGATGAGCGAGTAGGAGCGCCGGCGCGCCTCGGGGTCGTTGTCGCTCTTCATCAGCTTCTCCAAGGGCGAGAGGATGAGCGTCATGGGCGTGCGGATTTCGTGGCTGATGTTCATGAAGAACTGGGTGCGCGCCTCGTTCATCTCCTCCTCGCGGCGGTGGCGTTGCAGGATGCGGCGCGCCTTCACGCGCTCCTTCACCTGCTGCGCCGCGCCGTAGCAGGCGAGCAGGAAGAGCAGGGCGTAGACGGCCCATGCCCAGGCCGATGCGTACCAGACCGGATGGATGCGCACGGTGATGGTGCGCGTGTCCGATTGCCGCCCGTAGCTTGCGGCACGGATGTCGATGCGGTAGGTGCCGGTGGGCATGTTGATGAACGAGATGCGGTTCTGCCCTTTCTGCAGCTCGCGCCAGTCCTCGCCGTTCACGCGGTAGTGGTAGGTCGTGTGCTGGCGGTTGAACGTCATGGTCGAGAGTTCGAGCGAGAAGGTGCGGTCCTCGTGGCACAGGTGCAGCTCGTCGGTTTCGTCCACCCACGTGTCCATGATGGTGTACGAGCCCGACTTCTGCCCAGCCCGCACGCGCTGGTTGTTCACGAAGAAGTCGGTGATGCGCAGCTCGGGCTTGCTGGGCTTTGCGGTGGCTGTCACGTCGGACGGCCGGAAGTAGGTGATGCCGTTGATGCCGCCGAAGTAGATGTTGCCGTTGAGCGCGGCGCAGGCATGGGCGGTGAATTCGTTGCCCTGCAGCCCGTCGGCGGCGTAGTAGGCTTGCGTCTCGCCCGTTCGTGGCTTGTGGAGCGCCATGCCGTTGAGCGTACTGATCCAAACGTTTCCTTCCGCGTCGATTTCGGTGGCGCAGACGAAGTTGCTCGGCAGCCCGTCGGCCTTCGTCATGGTGCGGATGTCGGCCGCGGCAAAGTCGTCGCCCCTGACGGTGATGTGCGCGAGCCCCTCGTTGGTGGACGCCCACAGGCTTCCGTCGGCGGCGATGCTGACGTGGTAGACAGCCACGCCCCCCAACAGGCGGCCGCTTGCCTTGGGCGTTCCGTCGGTGTCCACGTCCAGTTTCTCCAGCCCGTCGGCGGTGCAGAGGTAGAGCTGTGCGCCGCGCGCCACGACTTGGTTGATGTATGCGTTTGTCAGGATGGTGGCCGGCGTCTGGCTTCCCGGCCGGCTTTGTTCGTAGTGGCGGAGCGTCTTGCTTGTCAGGTTGTAGCAGAAGAGGCCGCGTCCGTTGGTGGCAATCCACACGTTCTTCCGCGTGTCCTCCGTCACGGAGTAGACGTATTGCATGTCGCCGCCGCCGGGAATCACGCGGCTCACGGGCGTGCAGGCTCCAGTCTTTGCGTTGAGCAGCGCCAGCTCACCCATCGACGAGCCGAGCCACAGCGTGCCCTCGCTGTCTTTGAAGAGCCCGATGATGGTCGGCGGGATGTGCGGCGTGGCGGTCACGCCCGCGCCCTCTCTTTCGCGGAAGTGCGCGCTTTCCGTGCCGTCGGCGTTGATGTGGTAGAGCCCGCAGTTGTCCGTTGCCACCCACATCGTGCCGTCGTGGTCGGCGAGGAGGGCGGTCACGCAGTTTGTGCCGATGGTGTTGCGTCCTGCCGAGCGGCGGCCGATGTAGAAGAACGGCGACGAGTCCTTCGGCTTGGCGAGCACGCCCTTCCAATAGACGCCCACCCACGTCGTGCCGTAGTGGTCGATGAGCAGGTCCTTGACGTTCGACGCTTCCAGCTTGTAGTCGTTGGTCTTGATGTCGCACTGCCGCGCCTTGTCGGTCCGCTCGTCGTACACGAGCAGTCCGTCGCCGTCGGTGCAGAGGTAGACCAGTCCGTCGGGGCGGCAGACGATGCGGTAGATGTTGTATGCTGTGCCGACGGCGGCTATGCGCTCGAATGCTGCGCGCCGCTCGTTATAGCGGAGCAGGCCGCCGTGCTCGGTGCCGACGTAGATGTTGCCCGACGCGCTCTCGCGCAGCCGTGTGCCGGTGGACGGGAGCTGCATGCTCTCGACGGCTTGCCCGCTGCCAGCCTTGCGGACATACGCCTTGCCCGAGCGGTCAATCCACCACGTGCGCCCCTTGCTGTCTTCCGTCACCTGCTGCACGTTGGCCACGGCGTTGAGCTCCTTGTCGGAAACCGCCCGGTAGCCGTCCCCGTCGCGCTCCAGCCGGTAGATGCCGTAGCCGGCCGTCGCGATGCGGAGCTTCCCGTCGCGGAATCGCTCGATGGAGGAGACGAAGGCCTGCACCGTGTCGTTCTCCGAGCGGATCACGGGGATGTTTTCCACGCGCCCCGAGTTGATGTCGAGCGCCTGCAGCCCCAGGTTCAGTCCCACGAGCAGCGTGTTGTCTGTCATCTGTTTCACGTGCGTGATGAAGTTGCTGCGCAGGGCGTAGCCGTCGGGCGCGTCGGTGGAGTAGACGTTGAACTTCGCGCCGTCGTACTGGTTGAGTCCGTTGGTGGTGCATATCCACACGTTGTGGCGGCTGTCCTCGTAGAGCGACTGCACGCAGGTGTTCGACAGCCCCTCGTCCGACGTGAACGAATAGACGCCCTGTGCCCGCCCGGCGAGGTGGCACACATATAATAAGGAGAAGAGCAGGATGCTTTTGGTTAGTCTCATGGCTTGGTGTTGTCCTGTAATCGTATCCGTCCGCCGCGCGTATGGGCGGCGAACAACAAGGCAAAGTTAGTCAAATTGCCACGTTCGCGCAAACGTTTGGTTGCGAAATGTCAGCCGCCAGGCGCGCCCTCTGCGGAATCTTTCCAGGCCAAAGGCGCGAATGTTACTTGCGGGTAGCAAAATGTTACACGGGGAGCAGTCCGTGTTTCGTGCTATGAACGACTTGTAATGCCCGCGCAACTGCGGTTCTGCTCGCCTCGTTACCTTTGCAGCCGAACCAACGGCTCACAATGACCACAAAAAACAACAACGTATGAAAAAACTCTTTCTCTTGGTAGCCCTCTTGCTGGGAACGCTCAACGCACTGGCCACGAAGATCTTCTCCGACCTCGGCGCGGCCACGGCGGTGGGCAACGCAACGTGGGAAGCCGGAACGCGCACCTTCGCATGGACGAAGAGCAGCTACGCGTTCATGGTGCTCCCCGGGCTCTCGGGCGACCTGACCGACTACACCAGCCTCGTCATTGAGGCGGAAGGCCTGACAGCCTCCTCTTCCTTCCGTGTGGACTTCGTGCTGGCGGATGAAGGAAGCACCACCCTCAGCCGCCTCGCCGGCACCCAGTTCTACAGCGCAGGCGTGAAGACCGTCGCCCTCGCGTCCGTCCTTACGCCCGAACAGCGCGCCATGGTGCGCGCCATCCGCGTGAACACCAACTCGGAAGCCGGGCAGGTGGCCATCAAGCGAGCCTATCTCGTGAAGCCCATGCAGCTGGCGTTCGACGACAACGGGCAGGCGGTCGTCAGCGTGTCCGACCTCACGGCCACGGGCGGGCTCACGCTCGACGCCGAGACGGGCGAGCTTACCTGCGACGGCACGGCCGGCACACTGAGCATCGACTTCCCGTCCGAGGGCGTGGACTTGTCGGGCGTGACGGGCTTTGCCATCAACCGGACGGGCGACGCGGCGTTGTTCAGCAACTTTGTCATCGCCAACGCCACGGGCGGATGGAGCAAGGGCTTCTGGAGCAGCGTCTATGGGCGCAGCGACCTCGCCCAGCATTTGACGAGCGCCACCTGCGTGAACAGCTGGGTGTGGAACGGCAACGGAACGGCCGGAACGAACACCATCAGCTCCATCGTCCTCACCGCCAACGTGCTGGCAGCCACCGACGGACACGTGACCCCGCTCACCTCGGCGCAGTTCCACGGCTGGACCGCGGCCGACGCAACGGGCACGGTGGCGACGGAGAACGTGTACGGCGCCTGCGCGCTCAACACGCCGACAGCCCTTCCTTATGGCAGCAGCAACGTGGACTGGCTGTCCTATGCCGACCTCTCCGCCTACGACAGGCTGGTGGTCAAGGTGTCGGCGGGCACGCCGCGCTTCTGCTTCAACCGCACCGCGTCCGGCGGGCAGGACAACGCCGACGAGGCGCAGTCGGAGATGATTGACATCCCGAGCCAGGCGTGGGGCACGGAACGCTACCAGACGGACGACGGACAGACCTATACCATCGACCTCGCCCGCATGGTGCAGGACAAGGGCTTTGCCCACCTCCACTGCATCAAGGGAGCGAACTGGCAGGACGTGACCGTCGCGGAACTCTACCTGTACAAGGACGCCCCGGTGGCGGACTACATCCTCACGGGCAGCGGCACGATGACGGCGTCGGCCAAGGCGGCCCTCGCCGACGCGTCGGCCACGGTCTATGACGCGACCGGCGTGTCGGGCGACACGCCGCTCACGCCCGCCAACCCCAACGCCCTCGTGCTGGTCGGCAGCTCGCCGGCATGGACGTCCGGCGTCAACGCCGTCTCCACGTCTGCCGCAACCGGCGGCTACACGGCCGAGGCCGTCGCCCTGCGCGACGGCTGGCCTTTCCGCGCGCCGTTCGCCGTCGCCACCTCCACCGCCACCTACACGCGCACCGTCGCCTCGGGCGGCTACGCCACGGCCGTGCTGCCCTTCGCCATCGCCGTTCCTTCCGAGGGCGTGGCCGTCTACCGGCTGGCCGGCGTGGACGACAACGAGATGACGTTCGCCCCGGTTGCCGCCGGAACGCCCGTCGCAGCCAACACGCCCTTCCTCTACAAGCCCACCACCGGCGCCGACGTCACCTTCGCCGGCGCGGACATCCGCCCGACGACCACCGACTTCACCCGCTTTGCGGCCGGCATCGACGGCTGGTGGGCGGCGCAGGCCATGGACGAGCAGGTCGTCGACGACGTGTCCGCCGACCCCCGCTTCGCCGGCTTCTCGGTCTACGCCATCAGCGGCGGCGAGTTCGTCCGCTGCACGGGCCGCGTGACCACCAGGCCCTTCCGCGCCTTCTTCCTGCGGGAGCGTGGCGGCGCGGCGAAGGAGCGCTACGCCATCAGCATCGCCGACGGCGAGGCAACGCCCGTCGGCATCGCCACTGCCGACGGCGGCAAGGATTCCGAAACCTACAGCCTGACAGGACAGCGCGTGTCGTCGCCAGCGCGCGGCATCAACATCGTGCGCCGCCCCGACGGCACGAGCGTGAAAACCCTGGTACGATAACCCCTAAAAACCCATGGACATGAAAAAGAACTATATGCGCCCCGCGGCCAGGGTGGAAGTGGCTGACTGCCGGACGGACGTCTGCATCAAGTCGAGCGACGACGTGACGCTGGAGGCGCGCCGTCGCCACCGCCACGACGCCGACCTCTGCGCGCCCATCGACGAGCAGACCGAGGACGCGACGGGCTGGCAGCACGGGCTGTGGTAGGCCGCCCGTCCGCCTGCAGCCCGCAGCAGGGTCGCCGAACGCCCTCTTGTTCCGACGACATACAGAAAAGGCGCGGGGCCGTGTCAAAACGACACGGCCCCGCGCCTTTTCCAACTCCCGGTGCAAGCAAATGTGCGAAAAAGGTGGACACGGACGCGCAACGAAGCGGCGCAGCCGCTTGCTGGGGGCGCTCGCTCTTCGCTTCTTGTAAGATGTTGGAAAACAAGGTGTTTGGCGTTCCCGAAAAAACACTGCGGAGCGCGTGTCTTTTCTCTGCGGAGAAAATGGATTTCGTCCGCAGACGAAAATATTTTTCTCTGCGGAGGTTTGGGGGTCTCTCCGCAGTGTTTTTTCAGCGCCTCTTAGCACATTGGTTTCCAGAGGTTTGCGTTCGTGCGGGCAGTAAGAGGCACGCGGCGGCGGGAGGGCGCGGGGGATGTGGCGTTTTGACACCCGCCCCCGGGCTACGGCCTTTGTCGTGCCTGCGCTTTTTCCTGAAAAAAGGGAGAAAGGGAGTGGGCGGACAGGCGCGGAATGGCGGTAGATTGGGAAAGATTCACTATCTTTGCCCCGATAAATACCTAAACATTACTAACGAACTTAACTGAAAACTGATGAAGACCCCCATTCTGTTCCTCGCCTTGGCTGCGGTTGCGCTGGGCGTGAATGCACAGACAGCCAGCGTGGCGAGCCCTGACGGGAAAGTAGTCCTCCGCTTCGACATGGACGGAGGAAAGCCCACCTACCAAGTCGATTACGACGGCGTGCGCGCCCTCGACCCCTCGCCCCTCGGCTTCCGCGCCAACATCGGCGACTTTGCCACGGGGCTGTCCGTGGCGGCAACGAAAGAGGCGCGCATCGACCGCGAGTACGACCTCGACCGCGCGAAGACGGCACACGTCCACTACGTGGCCAACGAGTTGCGCGTGGACTTGCAGAACGCGAAGCAGCAGGCCTACAGCATCGTGTTCCGCGTGTCGGACAACGCCATCGCGCTCCGCTACGAGGTGCCGCGGCAGGGCGACACGGGCGCCATCCGCATCATGGAGGAGGCCACGGGCTTCGACTTCCCTGCGGCCACCACCACCTTCCTCACGCCCCAGAGCGACGCGATGATAGGGTGGAAGCGCACGAAGCCGAGCTACGAGGAGGAGTATAAGGCCGACGCGCCGATGACCGACCGCTCGCGCTACGGCCACGGATACACGTTCCCCTGCCTGTTCCGCGTGCCGGCGGCCACGGCTGCCAAGGGCAGGAAGGGCGGAGAGGCCAACGTATGGCTGCTCGTGTCCGAAACGGGCGTGGACTCGCGCTACTGCGGCAGCCGCCTGTCCGACATGAAGGGCGACGGCCTCTACACCGTCGCCTTCCCCATGCCCGGGGAGAACAACGGCAACGGCTCCGTCGAGCCGGCGTTCGCGCTGCCCGGCGCCACCCCCTGGCGCACCATCGCCATCGGCTCGTCGCTCAAGCCCATTGCCGAGACCACGGCGCAGTTCGACAACGTGGAGCCGCGCTACGAAACCGCCAACGACTACCGGTTCGGGCGCGGCACGTGGAGCTGGATTGTGTGGCAGGACAACTCCATCAACTACGACGACCAGGTGCGCTATATCCAGCTGGCCAAGGACATGGGCTTCCAGTACGTGCTGGTGGACAACTGGTGGGACACCAACATCGGCACGGAGCGCATGGAGCAGCTCGTGAAGCACGCGCAGGGCCAGGGCGTGGACGTGTTCCTGTGGTACTCGTCGAGCGGCTACTGGAACGACATCGTGCAGGGCCCGGTGAACCGCATGGACAACCCCATCGAGCGCAAACGCTGGATGCGCTGGATGCGGAAGATGGGCGTGAAGGGCATCAAGGTCGATTTCTTCGGCGGCGACAAGCAGGAGACGATGCGCCTCTACGAGGCCATCCTGAGCGATGCCGACGACAACGGGCTGATGGTCATCTTCCACGGCTGCACGCTGCCGCGCGGCTGGGAGCGGATGTACCCCAACTACGTGGGCAGCGAGGCCGTGCTGGCCAGCGAGAACATGGTGTTCGGGCAGCGCTTCTGCGACGCCGCCGCCTTCAACGCCACGCTCCACCCCTTCATCCGCAACGCCGTGGGATGCATGGAGTTCGGCGGCTGCTTCATGAACCGGCGCCTCGCCCGCGACAACAAGGGAGGCACCGTGCGGCGCACCACCGACTGCATGGAGCTGGCCACCTGCGTGCTGTTCCAGAACCCCATCCAGTGCTTCGCCATCACGCCCGAGAACCTGAAGCCCGAGGCCGAGGGCGGCGCGCCCGCCGTGTCGATGGACTTCCTGCGCGGCGTGCCCACCACGTGGGACGAGACCCGCTTCATCGACGGCTATCCCGGACGTTACGCCGTGCTGGCGCGCCGACACGGGGACACATGGTACATTGCCGGCGTGAACGCCGAGAAGACGCCCAAGAAGCTCACGCTCGACCTCTCGGCCATCCTCTCGAAGAACGACACGGTGCGCCTCTACACCGACAACCTGCGCGACCAGGACCCGCAGCTCGACGCGAAACACCGCGTGGCGCGCCCCTCGGCGGTGGCGGTGACGATGGCGCCCGACGGCGGCTTCGTGATGGTGAAGTAGGGGCAAGGGCGTGGCACCCCCGCTCCCGAATGGCGGCGGCAGGTTAAAAATGCGTCAAAAGAGGTGAACATATCGTGAAAAACGTTGCCGGCGGCGGGTGCGGTGCGAAATAAACGTGTCGGAATGTTGCCGGATGCTTGCAAATTTCGTAGTTTTGCCAAGACTTTGCTACAGCCGCCCCCGGGGGCGGCGGACGCGGCGGACAAGTGTCGCCATAACACCGGCACATACCTGACGACAGACAGACGGACAGATACAGATGGAGTGAACGCTCTTTTTTAGTACTAATTTTCTAACTTACTTAACTAAATCCAAAACAAATGAAGAAGTTATTTACTTTGGCCTTTGCCGCGCTGGCGGTGGGCGGGCTGAACTCTGCGTTTGCACAGGAGGAAGTGGATGTGACGCACTACATCCAGAATCCGGGCTTCGACGAGGACATCAGCTTCACTTCCGACGGAAAGGCCGCCAAGACCATCACCGACACTGGCAGGACCACGAGCCGCAGTGCTTTCTGGACGGCTGCCGACGGTAGTATTTATACGCTGTCGAACGACGGGGCAACTGTAGCGTCCTCCGGAGAAAAATCGTTCTACGGATTCATCACCCGCATCAAGGGATGGGAGGTGACGAACACGTCGGACAGCCCTGAATGGGTGTACTTCGGCTCCGTTCCCCACGACATACAGGCTGGAACGCTGGGCATCGGCGGCGCCGCAAACACGGCGCAAACGGCAGACGGCTGCCTGGCGGCGCCCGGCAAGTTCGACGAGAGCGACAACACCAACACGGGCTTCCTCTACCTGCGCGCAGGATGGGGCGGACAGTGTACTTACAAGCAGGAGGTGACGCTGCCTTGCGCCGAGTATCGCCTGGAGTACTGGGCAAAGAACGCGAACCCCAGCGCCACCATTACGGCAAACGCGAAGAATCTGACGAAGATTACTTGCCGCAAGGACGTGTTTGAAGACGAAACGGGCTTTAGCGACAAGGAGTGGAACAAGCACATAATCACCTTCACGCCGACCGCGACCTTCACGATGGAGTTCGGCTACCTGAGTGACGGCAGTTCGGCCATAAACCCATGGGTGTGCATCGACGGCATCAAGCTCTACAGGATTGGCGATGCCGACGAGGAGGAACTCGTGCGTTCCGACAACTACGACCTGCAGGACGAGCTGAGCGTCTATATGCAGAAATACGACGACTACGACGGGCTGATTGCTGAGATTGAGAACAACTTCAACCAGATTGACGATGCCGACGGCGACCTTGCAGCCATGAAGGCCGCGAACAAGGAAGTCACGGCCTATCTGGCGAAGCTCCAGAGCGGCGAGGCCATCATCGCCGCCTATGACGCGCAGATTGCGCAGGCCAAGGCCGCGCTGGCTGCCACGGACTATCCGGGCAAGGCTGCGCTCCAGCAGGCTGTTGCTAACAGCGAGACGGCGCTGGCCACCGCTGGCATCGACGACTTCACGCCGCTGACGGAGGACCTGCAGAAGGCTGTCCGCAACTACTACTTCTCGCAGGAGGCGTCGGTTGATTCGCCCGCCGACTACACGTTCCTCATCAAGTACCCGAAGTTTACAACGAGCGAGGAGGAAAGCAACGACACGCGCACGAGCGAGGGATGGACGAAGGGCTCCACCTACAGTGGCGGCGACCAGCGCACGAACTACACGCAGAACCGCACCTGCTGGAACGCATGGTGGAGCGTGGCCAAGGACGCAGCCGGCGACCAGACGATGGACATCCACCAGGACCTGACGGAACTGCCCGCCGGCTACTACAAGCTCACGGCTGACTTCATCACGCAGGCCGGCGGAACGGGCGGCGCGCACGCCTACATCTCTTCGGCCACACAGTCGTCGAACTCTCCTTTCCTCACCGAAGAGGGCTGGAACAGCGACGACCCGACGCTGGGCGTTTGGACTGAACTCGCGACGGGCCAGGTCATTGTCCTCGACGGCAATCTGACGCTTGGCGCGCGCACCTCGAAAGAGAACGCTGCCGGCCTGAACAACATCGAGGGCTGGTTCTGCGCCACCAACTTCAAGCTCTTCTACCTGGGTCCTGTGAGCGACGCCGACGCGAAGGCCGCTTACGACGCCAAGATTGCGGAGGCAAAGGCCCTGAGCGCGGACATCAAGTTCGCCGGCGACAAGGCTGCTTTCGACGCAGTCGTCAAAGCCAACGACGGTGCGACGACGGTCGAGGGATACAATGAGGCCCTCGCTGCCATCAACGAGGCGACGACGACGGCCAACGCTTCCATCAAGAAGTACAATGACGTGATGGCCGGCTCGCTCAACGACCTGAAGACGAACGCCGACTACACGGACAACCAGAAGGCTGTTGCCAAGGCTGCCACCGACATCATGGACGCCCTGATGGCTGCCGACGACGCCACCTACACCACGATGGACGACCAGACGGTGTTCCTCCGCGCTTACCGCGACACCTACCTGCCCGTTCTCGGAACGGCTGAGGCGCTCGAAGTCAACAACGCCGAGGCCAAGGCCCTGCTCGCAGCAGAAATCAGCAGCCAGGTGGCCGAGCTCTCCGCCCTCAAGGCTTTCCCGACCACCGACGACCTGACCGCGAAGGCCAACAGCCTGAACAAGATTATCGCGGCGGCCAAGGCGGCTGACGTGATTGAGTCGGGCGCGTCCGACGTGACGGCGCTCATCACGAACCCGACCATCGACGGCTCTCCCGCTACGGGCTGGACGTTTGACAACACCGACGGCGACGGCAACGGCTCGAAGAGCGGACAGCAGTACAACGGCGACACGAGCGGCCGCTACATCGACTCCTACAACAGCGAGGCGGGCAAGATGCAGTTCACGGCTTACCAGGTCATCAACAACGTTCCTAACGGCACTTACGAGCTGAAGGCCATGATGCGCGCCAGCGGCACGCAGGGTAGCGAGGGCGTTTACCTCTTCGCCAACGACGCTGCCGGCATCGAGAATGTAGACGCAGCAGTGTTCGCAGCTGCCCACATCCAGCCGACCGACATCGCCGGCACCATCGGTACGGGCGACGGCGAGGAAGCCATCCAGTACCTCACCGACAAGGGCGGTCCAATCTGGGAAGCAGCCTACAAGAAGATTTATGTAGATGACGACAAGACTGCCACAGAAGAGGAGCAGGCGATTGCCGACGCCAACAATGGCACGGGCCGCGGCTGGTTCTATGTATCACTTCCTGTTGAGGTGACGAACAACGTGCTGACCATCGGCGTGACGAACGCAACGGCACTGACCGGGGGCAAGAAGGACACCGACGGCGCAGATTGCGTTCCGTTCAGCGGAACGTGGTTCTCTGCCGACAACTTCACGCTCACGCTGAAGGAGAACAAGCAGCCGGACTACAACCCCATCACGGGCATCGACACGGTGAAGCCCGCCGAGGGCAGCGCAGCGGATGGCATCTACTCCATCGACGGACGCGCTGTGAAGTCGCTCAACGGCGCTAACGCTGGCATCTACATCATCCGTGCAAACGGCAAGACCAGCAAGGTGCTTGTGAAGTAATCCGCAGACATACCGTCTGAACAACAAAAGAGAGGCTGCGCCGGACATCTGGCGCAGCCTCTCTGCTTTTTTTCTTCTTGCCGCGTTCTCCGCACAAGGCCATCTCGTCGCTCCCTCCGCAAGGCAATCGGGGAGCATGGACTCCCGCTGTGCGTAAAGCCCGAAGAGGGGCTGTGCCGTCCGTTTGTGCGGCACAGCCCCTCTCCGGGCTTCCTGCGGTTGCGCGGTGCGTCCCGTCTCTACATTCCGTCGCGGAAGAAGTCGAGCGCTTCGAAGATTTCCTCCTCCGTTGCCGTCTGGTTGATGCGGATGTCGCCAACGCCGCCGAGCAGCGTGAAGTTGATGATGCCCGCCGTGTTCTTCTTGTCGTGCTTCATCAGCTCGAAGAGCGCGGGGTAGTCGTCGCAGGTGATGCCGAACGTGCCGTAGTTCTCCTTGATGAAGCCGACGCACTGGCGCATGGTGCTGGTGGGGAAAGCGGTCTTGGCGCACGAGAGGTAAAGCTCGCACACCAACCCCCAGGCCACGGCGTAGCCGTGGAGGACGGGCGGGCGTTGCGATGGCTGCATGAGGCTGAAGCTCTCGAAGGCGTGCCCGACGGTGTGGCCGAGGTTGAGCGCCTTGCGGATGCCGTGCTCGTGGGGGTCGGCCTCCACGATGCGCTCTTTCACCGCCACGCTCGTGCCGACCATCTCGCCCAGCGTCGCCAGCAGGGACTGCACGCCGCCCTCCTCGTCCCGCGTAGGGGCGCAGAGCGCGGGGAGGTCGAAGTCGAGCAGGTTGGCCAGGTGGCGTTCGTCGCTGATGAGCCCGTGCTTGAGCATTTCGGCATAGCCCGAACGGATGTTGGCGGCATCGAGCGTGCGCAGGAACTCCGTGTCGAGAATCACGGTGTCGGCCGCGTTGAACACGCCGACTTCGTTCTTCAGGCCGTTGAAGTTGATGCCCGTCTTGCCCCCCACCGAGGCATCGACCATCGACAGCAGGGTCGTGGGGACGTTGATGTACCGGATGCCCCGCTTGAACGTGGAGGCGGCGAAGCCCCCGAGGTCGGTGACCATGCCGCCCCCGAGGTTCACGAGGAGCGAGTGGCGGGTGCCGCCGCCGTTGCCCAGCTGCGTCCATACGTGGGCGAGCGTCTCCAGGGTCTTGTGGGTGTCGGTCGGGCCGACGACAATCGTCCGCGCCCCGTCCATGCAGGGCATTCCCCTGACGACGGGCCAGCAGAGGCGGTGGGTCACCTCGTCGGTCAGGACGAACAGCTTGTCGTGGCTCACGCTACCGACGGCCTCGGCGAGCGACTGGCGTATGTCGGTTGAAATAACAACTCCTTGCATGTTGAATTCGTTTTAGGCTTGCAAAAATACACACATTTATCCGATTGTCAGTAACTTTGCCGCAGAATCAAACGAAATGCTCCACACATGACAGTTATCGACACCGAGATTGATGGCGTGAAAATCATAGAGCCAAGGATTTTCACCGATGCGCGTGGCTATTTTTTCGAGTCGTTCTCCCAGCGCGAGTTTGAGGAGAAAGTATGCCGCACCACGTTCGTGCAGGACAACGAGAGCCGCTCAGTGGCCGGCGTGGTGCGCGGGCTGCATTTCCAGAAGCCACCGTTCACGCAGTCGAAGTTGGTGCGCGTGATTCGTGGCGCGGTGCTCGACGTGGCGGTGGACATCCGCAGGGGCAGCCCCACGTTCGGGCGGCACGTGGCCGTGGAGCTGACGGCCGACAACCACCGCCAGTTCTTCGTTCCCCGCGGCTTCGCCCATGGCTTTGCCGTGCTGAGCGACGAGGCGGTTTTCCAGTACAAGTGCGACAACTACTATGCCCCGCAAAGCGAGGGCGCGATTGCCTGGGACGACCCCGCCCTGGGCATCGACTGGCGCGTGCCGAAGGAAAACCGCATATTGAGCGAGAAGGACGCGCGCCATCCGCGCCTGGCCGACGCTGCGCTCGTTTTCGACATCGGCGTGCCGCTCTATTGACGGATGTCGGAGCCGGTTAGCTCCGGTTGAAGTTCTTGTTGTCGATATACACCTCCAGTATCTTCGCAATGCCCTCCGCGCTGGTGGGCACGAGGTTGATGTCCGCCACCGACGCCGGCACGAGGCAGCTGTTGCCCTTGGCCAGCGCGACGGAGGTGCGCCTGTCGACGTTGCTCTCGATGCGGCAGTCGCCGTCGAGGCTCAGATACACGACGAACGAGTCGTACTTGTAGAGCTTGCGGTGGAACGGGCGCGTGATGTTGTGGATTTTCACGGTGAAGTAGGGGCATTCCGTTACCGCAACGGGCTTGTTGATTTTCTCCAGGTAGTTTGTCAGATAGGAGCTGTAGACGTGGTAGTCGATGGCGTCTTCTGCCAGCTCGGTGTGCAGCTGCCGAGGCTTGCCGTCGAGCCCGGGGCGGTTGTAGTCGAAAATCCGGTAGGTGATGTCGCTGCTCTGCTGGATTTCCGCCACCATGATGCCGCCGCAGATGGCGTGCACGCGGCCGGCGGGGATGAAGAACACGTCGCCCCGCTTCACCTCGTGGCGTTGCAGCACCTCGCAAATCGACCCGTCCTCGATGCGCTTCCTGTATTCGTATTTTGAAATGGGCATCTTGAATCCCGAGTAGAGGTGCGCCCCCTCGGCGGCGTCCATGACGAACCACATTTCCGTCTTCCCGGCCGTGCCGTGGCGCAGGCGCGCCAGCTCGTCGTTGGGGTGCACCTGGATGGAGAGGTCTTGCTCCGCGTCGATGAACTTCACCAGGAGCGGGAACGTCGCGCCGTAGGTCGCCAGCACTTTCCGTCCCAGCAGCAGCTCGCGGTAGGTCTCCGCCACTTGCGTGAGCGGCTGCCCGGCCAGGCTGCCGTTGGCGACCACCGACTCCTTGCCCGGGACGGCGCTCACTTCCCAGCTCTCGCCGATGCGCTTGTCGTCGGACGGCAGCCCTTTCATCGGCTTCAGGCGGCGGCCGCCCCACACGAGCTCGAAGAAATTCTGTTCAAACAGCAGGGGATACAATGGATTCATCGGTCTTCGGTTCAGTCGGTGTTCCCGTGTGCGGGAAGTCCGTGACCGCGAAGTTAGGCAATTCAGCCTGATTCAAGAAATTTTTGCCTAACTTTGCAACTGTGTTGCGGATGTCGCAACCGAACCCGACGCTTGTGGCGGGCTTATGTGTAACACTTTGTCTATCAACTCTTTGCTTGTCTTGAAAAAACACTGCGGAGCGGCTGGAAAACGTCCGCGGAGAAAATATATTTTCTCCGCGGACGAAATATGTTTTCTCTGCGGACGAAATGTACGTCCTCTGCGGAGTTTTTTCGCGCGCTGTCGGCGGATTTGTAATTTGTTGAGAGACAGTAGTTTCTGTTGCCGGCCAGCGCGGGTCTGCCCGTCGTCGCCAACGGGCGCGGAATATTCACCTGCCGGCCGAATCGCGGCGCGGCATTCATCGCGCGGTCATGCAGTTCACCTCCTTTGAGTTCCTCGTCTTCCTGCCCGCCGTCTTCCTGCTCTATTGGTTCGTGTTCCGGGCGCGCCGCTGGCAGAACCTGCTTGTCGTGGCGGCCAGCTACGTGTTCTACGGATGGTGGGACTGGCGGTTTCTGCTGCTCATCGCCGCCACGTCGCTGTGCAGTTTCGCCAGCGGCATCCTGATTGAGCGGCACCGGCGGTGGCGCAGGGCCTTCTGTGCGTCGAACATCGTGCTCAACCTGCTGATTCTCGGCCTGTTCAAGTACTTCAACTTCTTCGCGGAAAGCCTGGCGGACGTCTGCGCCCTTTCCGGCCACCGCCCTGACTGGGTGACGCTCCACGTGGTGCTGCCCGTCGGCATCAGCTTCTACACGTTTCAGGCTCTCAGCTACACCATCGACGTGTACCGGGGCGAGATGCGCGCCACGCGCGACGTGGTGGAGTTCTTCGCCTTCATCAGTTTCTTCCCCCAGCTGGTGGCGGGCCCCATCGAGCGCGCCACCAATCTCCTGCCGCAGTTCCAGCGGGAGCGGCGCTTCGACTACGCCACGGCCGTCGACGGCTTGCGGCAGATGCTGTGGGGGCTGCTGAAAAAGCTGGTCGTGGCCGACACGTGCGCCGGCGTTGTCAATATGCTGATGCAGAGGCCCGAGCAGTACCCCGGCGGCGTACTGCTGCTGTGCGGCGTGCTGTTCGCCTTCCAGATTTACGGCGACTTCTCGGGCTACAGCGACATTGCCGTCGGCTGCGCCAAGCTGTTTGGCATCCGCCTCATGCGCAACTTCCGCCTGCCTTACTTCTCGCGGAACGTGGGCGACTTCTGGCGGCGCTGGCACGCCTCGCTGATGACGTGGCTGCGCGACTACGTGTACATTCCCCTTGGCGGCAGCCGCTGCGGCCGCTGGAAGACCCTGCGCAACACGTTCGCCGTGTTCGCGCTGAGCGGGCTCTGGCACGGGGCCAACTGGACGTTTGTCGTGTGGGGGCTTTACCACGCATTCCTGCTCTCGCTCTACCGTCTCTTCCGCCGGAACACGGCGGGGGAGAAGGCGGCGGACGACGCGCGCCTCTTGCCGTCGTGGCGCGCGTTGCTGCAAATGGCCGCCACGTTCCTGCCGGTCGTGCTGGGCTGGCTCGTCTTCCGCGCCGAGAACATGGGGCAGGTGGTGGCGATGTTCCGCAACATCTGCTCGCCGTCGCTGTTCGTCCTCTTCAATCCAGGCTGCGTGCCGGCCGGGGTTTCCTGCCTCCTCCTCGTGGCCGCGGAGTGGCTGACGCGCCGGAAGGAACACCCCCTGCAGTGCCTCGACACGCTGTGGGGGCTCCGCCTCCGCCCCGTTCGCTGGCTGTTCTACTATGTCCTCGTCTGGTGCTGCCTCAACTTTGCAGGACAGCCGCAGACGTTCATCTATTTCCAATTCTGACCCCCTTACGCACCCTCTTGCCTTGAAGCACTTCCTTTCCTACGTCGCCTTGTTCCTCCTGCCGCTGCTGCTCGTGGCGGCGGGGATGGAGGTCTATCTCCGGCAGGTGCCCAACTCTTACCGCTACAAGGCCGCCTGGATGGCGGCGCACGCCGACAGCGTGGAGACGCTGGTTCTGGGCAACTCCCACGTCTATTACGGCATACGCCCCTCGCTGTTGCAGGGCAGGGCTTTCAACCTGGCCAACCTCTCGCAGCGTCCCGACTACGCCCGCTGGCTGCTGGCGCACTATGCGCCCCGCTGCCCGAGGCTGCGCAGGGTGGTGCTCTCTCTGTCCTGCTTCACGCTGGACGACCCTCGGTTCGAGGACGGCGAGGAGTGGTTCGTGGCGCGCTACTACCGCATCTACATGGGCTGCGACCTGCACGCGCGGCTGTCGAAGTACAACTTGGAGGTGAGCGACTACAAGTCGGCCAAGCTGAAGTTCGAGCAGTCGCTCCGTGGCGGGGCCGTTCATCCGTGCGATTCGCTGGGCTGGGGCACGGACTACCGCCTGCCGCTGCGTACGGCGGACTTGGACGACGACCGCGCGAATGCCGAGGCGGCCACTCGGCACAAGGGACGCTCGCGCGCATACGTGGACTACAACCTGGCCCAACTGCGCGCCATCGCCGCGCTCTGCCGGCAGCACCGCCTGCAGCTCGTTCTCGTCACGACGCCCGGCTGGAGGGGCTATGTCAGGCACCTGGATGCAGGGCAACTGGCGGAGATGCGCGAGGCCGCCCGGCAGATGGTGCGCGACTATGGGGCGGTTTACCTCGACTACCTGCAAGACGCGCGCTTTGGCAAGGACGATTTCTTCGACAGCGACCATTTGTCCGACGTGGGGGCAGACCGCTTCACGCGCATCCTGCAGCACGACTTGTCGGCGCGGACAGACTGAGCATGTGCGTGCCAAAAGGAAAGCCCCAAGCGTCGGGAGTGGGGACGCTTGGGGCTTTGCGTGGGAGAATGGCGGGCGCGCGCTACTGGAAGAAGCTGAAATGCACCGACCCGTAGTTGCGGCATTCCTGAAAGCGCGGATGGGCGGAGAAGTCGTTGCTCTTGCCGTGCTCCAGCACGAACAGTCCGCCAGGGTTCAGCAGGCGGGAGCCGAGCACGAGGCGCGGCAGTTCCGCCAGGTTTTCCAGTGCGTAGGGCGGGTCGGCAAACACGATGTCGAAGTGTTGCGGGCAGCGCTCGACATACCTGAACACGTCGCCGCGCAGCGGCAGCCACGCGCGGTCGCCCAGCAGGCCGGCCACTTTCAGCAGGAACTGGTGGTGCCTGAAGTCCTTTTCCACGCTGACGACCCGGCTGCAGCCGCGCGAGAGCAGCTCGAGGGCGATGCTGCCCGTGCCGCTGAACAGGTCGAGGGCCGTGGGGGCGGCGTCGAAATCCACATACACGTTGCTCAGGATGTTGAACAGCCCCTCTTTCGCGAAGTCGGTCGTAGGGCGTGCCTTGAACGTCGTCGGCACGTCGAAACGCTTGTGGCGGTATTTCCCTCCAATGATGCGCATGGTCAGAATCCGCAGACGAGCAGCGTCTGCAAGTCGTAGGGGATGAGGTCTTTCCCGTTGGCGGAGACGGCCAGGCGGAAGTCCTCGCTACGGTCGATGAGTGAGGCGTTTTTCACGAAGTTCCTGATTTTTTCCACCAGCTGCTTGCTGGCGGCCTGGTCGTCGACGACGCAGAGCGTGTCGTCCAGCTGGCTGAATCCCAGCTGCTGCCACACGCCGAGGATGTAGAACTGGCAGTCGTTCACGCCGCGAACGGGGTAGGAATTGACGAACAGCACGCGCCCCTGGTCAAAGCAGTAGAGCGTCATCTCCTTGTCGTGGAGGTAAACGTACATCTTGCGCCCGGTGCCGATGAGGCTCTTCTCGCTGAAGAACTCCACAAGCGTGGAGGCCGAGGCGTAGAAGCGCGCGCGCGGAAAGTCGTCGAGCAGCAGCTGGTAGATGTTCTTGTCGAGCCCGAAAACGAGGGCCACGCCCGAGCGGCGCAGCACGTTGTAGGACACGTGGCAGTGCTGGGCCTTGGGGAACACGAACTGGAACATCTCGCCCGTCTTGTCGCGGTCGAAGGCAAAGGAGGGCACGCTGGTGAACAGGGATGTCGTGATCAGCACGTTCACGCGCTTGTACTGCGCCTTCAGCATCGGCTCTCCCATGAGTGCGGCCTTCACGTTCGCGGCCATGGAGACGAGCGGGTTCACGGCGTACGTCTTGTAGGTGTAGCGCGGCGACTCCGCTGGCGAATAGACGCAAAAAGAAAGTCCATCCGTACTGATGCGGATGGACAGACTTTGGTTGCTGTTGGTAGGATTGCTATCCATTGGCCTTCATTGTTTTCAGTAAGCCCGTCGTGCGCCGGCTCTCTGCGGGCATGGGCGGCGCGGGCGGGCGGCGCGGGATGCGCGGTCCTGCCCAGCCGTGCTTCCGAGGACTTATTCCCAGTTGCCTGCCATCTTGTTGTTGGGGTCGTTGAGGTCGCCCACGCGCAGGCCGTACCATGTGCCCAGCTCGTCGTCGGCGTTGTCCTCAAAGAGGTCTGCCTTGTTCTTGCCGCGCTTCTTCAGGTCGGCTTTCAGGTTCTTGATGCGCTTTGCGTCCGAGCCGTCCATGTAGTCGTCGAGGCAGGCGCGGAACTCAACGAGATTCTCCCATTCGTTCGACTTCAGGTTAAACGTCTCTTTCTTGCGGAGCTGAATCAGTCCGCCCTCCTTGCCGACGGGCACGTATTTCAGCGAGTCGGGGTTGCTGATGCCGAGCGCGTCCTTGGTGTAAATCCATATCGTGTCGCGCTTGATGAGGCCTTGGCGGACAGCCTCCTTCTCCGTCATGCCCGCCTCGAGCTGGTCGTCGGAGAGCTCCCCCTCCTTCACAATCTTGTCGATGGCGCGCCCGTTCTTCACGAAGTCGATGATCGAGTCGATGTCGCCGCAGTAGTTGCCGTACGTCTGCCTGAACTTCTCCTCGGCATTGCGGATTTCCATCAGCCGCGCGATGACCTTCTGCTCCCGCTCCTTCTTCATCTTGTCGAAGTTGATGTCGCTGGTGATGCTCCACCAGCAGGCGTAGACCAATCCGATGGTGCACACTGCCAACACCACGTTGAAAATCGTCTTTTTCATGGTATGTCCTTGGTTTTTTATAATTTTGCAAAGGGAAAAACGCCGCACAGAAATGCGTAACCGACTGCAAAAATAGTAAAAAGGAATGAAACGTGGTGTCGGTGCTCTACTTTTTTTGAAAAAAGATGATTAAAGACTTTTTGGCGGAGCAAATCCTCGGGAATTTCGGCCACCAGCCCACGCCCGAACAGCGCGGGCTGGTGGATGCGCTGGCCGACTTCATCTTCTCCACCGACGCCAGCGAGGTGTTCGTGCTGCGCGGCTATGCCGGGACGGGCAAGACCTCGCTCGTCGGCGCGCTGGTCAAGACCATGGCGCAGCTCGAGCGGCAGTGCGTGCTAATGGCCCCCACGGGGCGCGCCGCCAAGGTGTTCGCCGCATACGCGGCCCATCCGGCCTACACCATCCACAAGCGCATCTACCGCCAGAGGTCCATCGACCAGGACTCCGTCTTCTCCCTCAGCTACAACACGCTCCGCAACGTGCTCTTCATCGCCGACGAGGCCTCGATGATCAGCGACAGCCGCCAGGCCGACGCCCGCTCGTCGCTGCTCGGCGACCTCATCCAGTTCGTCTACGCGGGCCAGCAGGGATGCCGCCTCATGCTGGTGGGCGACACGGCGCAGCTGCCGCCCGTGGGCGAGGACGAGAGCCCGGCCCTGAAGCCCGCCGTGCTGCGCTCCTACGGGCTGGCCGCACGCTGCCACACGCTCCGGCAGGTGGTGCGCCAGCGCCACGCGTCGGGCATCCTGTGGAACGCCACCGCCCTGCGTCTCATCGTCGATGGGGGAGGGGCGGCGGCGCTGCCCCGCATCCGCTTCTGGGGGTTTGCCGACGTGCGCCGTGTGCCGGGCGGCGAGCTCATCGAGACGCTCGCCGACTGCTACCACCGCCACGGGACGGACGACACGATGGTGGTCTGCCGCTCCAACAAGCGCGCCATCGCCTACAACAACGGCATCCGCAACCAAATCCTCTGGCTCGAGGACGAGCTGACAGCGGGCGACCGCGTGATGATTGCCAAGAACAACTACTTCTGGCTCAAGCCCGCCGACGCCGAGGCCGCCGTCTCCGACTTCCTGGCCAACGGCGACACGGCCGTGGTGGAGCGCGTGTGCAACGTGCGCAGCCTCTACGGGTTCCGCTTCGCCGACTGCCAGCTGTCGCTGCCCGACTACGACGACTGCGAGGTGGACGCCACCGTGCTGCTCGACACGCTCCACTCCGAGGCTCCGGCGTTGCTGCGCGAGCAGCAGGAGCGGCTCTTCAACAGTGTGCTCGAGGACTACACGGACATTCCGCGCAAGTCGGAGCGCATGAAGAAGATGCGCGAAGACCCCTATTTCAACGCCCTGCAAATCAAGTATGCCTATGCCGTGACGTGCCACAAGGCGCAGGGCGGGCAGTGGGGGCACGTGTTCATCGACCAGGGCTACATGACGGAGGAAATGCTCGGGCCCGACTATTTCCGCTGGCTCTACACGGCCGTCACGCGTGCCACGTCAACCGTATATTTCGTCAACTGGCGCGAGGAGCAGACGCTGCCCGAGGACACCGGCTGCTGAGGCTGCCCCCCAGGAACAAATCCCGTTGTCGTTCAGGAAAACCGCTGTCCGGGCGCGTGTTAATGAATGCAAACGCGCGCAAACGGAGCATTCCGCCGGAACGGGGCGTTTTGCCCTCGCGAGCCAGCCTGCGGGGACGGGTTCGCAGACTGCCGGAAAAGGAGTGTGCGGAGCGGCGGAATTTTCTCTGCGGAGGTGCCGGTTGCCGCTCCGCAGAGCGCGCGGATTTTCTCCGCAGAGGAAAAAGATTTTCTCCGCAGAGGTTTTTCTGTCTGTTCAGCGTGTTAAAACCAGTGCGTTTCTTAACATTTTGTTTGGAGTTGCATGACGAATCGATAGCTACTCGTGCGTGTTCCGAATCGTGCTGCGCAGGCCGTCTCTCCGTGGGCAAGGCTGCATGTCGGGGCTTCTCCTTGCCTGCGGCGTGCGTGGGTGGCGGCTGGGGCATCCTGGCGTTTGCTGTCCGTTCGGTTCGGCTGCCGGCTGCGCACGAAAAAGCCCCTACGGACGCGATTTCCGCAGGGGCTGGGGGTGAAGCCTTAATGTGTGGCTACATGTCCTTGGTCTTTTTGTAAACGAACTTGATGGGAGTAGCCCATGGTTGTCCATACTCCGCATGGGTCATGGTCATGCTGAGCTCGTTGTTGGAGAAGTCGGTGATGGTGTACTTGTAGCCGAGTGATGTGCTGAGCTGATCGTTATAGTCCAGGCTCCAAGTTCCTTCTTGCGTTCCCATTTGTGTGCCCGTGAAGTCGTAAACGAAGAAGTAGCGCTTGTTGCCTGTAATGCCGAATTCGAGTGTTGTGTAGGTATCGTAGTCTTGGCCGCCGCTCGGGCTCGTGCATTTCCAAACGCCGTTGAACCACTCCTCGTCCCAAACTTTGACTTCGCGCCAGTTGGAGTAAATCTTCTTGTCGTTGGGCTGGTAGACGACGGCACGGATGCGGGTGGTTCCGCCCTCCTTTGCGGTGAGGACACCTCGCGCTTCTTCCATCGAGGCAATCTTGCTGTCCTCCACTTCCCAGTAGACGAGGTCGTTGGAGTTGCTGGGCGAAATCGTGTGGCTGAACAAGACGCTCTGGTTGTCAATCCACATGATTTGCGGTGTGCTGGCATAGTTTACGTTGATGGACGTTGCAGGCACGTAAGGCTCGAAGGTGTAGACGTAGGTGGTTGTCTTTTGGTCGCTGCTGGTGTATTTGCGTGTGTAAACCAGCTGGGTGGCGGAGATGCTGTTGATGGTCAGCTCGTCAGTGTACCCTTGGCTTAGGCCCTCGGTGTAGGTGATGCTGATGGTCTTCTTTTGGGCGTCGTACGTGTAGGTGCCGGCCCAGTCGGTCTCTTCTTCCGAACGGTGGGCAAGGCAATAACGCTTCACGGTCTTGTTTGAGCTGAATTCATAGACTCCAACAGTTCGCTTGAGACTTAAATACATATATTTAGCCATGTCGGTGGAAAAAACTGTTGTCTTGCCGTCGGGGGTGGTGGTTTTCCTGTCCTTGAAAATCCACTTGTTGGCAGAGAGCATCTGGTACACTTCCTCGGCGTCGGTGTCTTTCACCGTGACGGTGCATTTGTTGGAGGTGATTTGCGAGCCGTCGCTCTTCTCGACGTAGGCGTAGACGTTGGTCATGCCCTCTTTCTTGCCTGTCACCTTGCCGTTGGCGTCGACCGTGGCGATGGAGGTGTCGCCGCTCTTCCACATCACTGTCGCCTTGGCGTTGCTGGGCTTGATGGTGGCGGTGAGCTGCTCGGTGGCGTTGACGCCCACCGTGATGCTGCTCTTGATGGAGAGGGACTGTACTTCGGTCGGCGTTGCGGGGTCGTCTTCATCGTCGTCGTCGCCGCCGCAAGCGGTGAATGCAAGTCCTGTGAAAAGGACGGACGCCATCAGCAGAAGACTGCCGAACAGGCTCTTTCTTGTTCTTGTAATCATAGAATAATGTTTTTTAGAGGTTGAAAAATAAATATGTTTCTGTTGCAGAGGCGTGCTGGCTACTTTTCGTCCGCAAGCCATAGTTCGCGGAGCATGTTGCTGATGCGCGAGGCTCCGCTGTTGTGGGTCATGCTGCCGCGCCCTCTGATGCTCATCGTGCCGCCGGTGTATTCGGCTTCGAGCCGCCACTCGTCTTCGTCGAGCCACATCTCGTCGCTTTCCTGGGGACGGGGCTCGGGATAGGCGTAGACTCGGCGGATTTGGATGACGCGGTGGATGGTGTCGAGGTAGTCGCGCGGCACGCTTACCTTCTGCGTGTCGTGCCCCTTGACGGTGAAGATGGCCTTCTTCGCATTGGCGGGGTCGGCCTCGAGGCGGAGCGTGGGCATGTACTCCATGCCGTTGCAGTAGTATTCCACGGCGACGATGTCGCCTTCGGGCATCGTGGCTGTCGAGCTTGAGCCGTCCCCGTCGTCGCCGTACTCATACTCGTAGGCTTCCCACAGCTCGGTGAGCATGCGGTGGACCTTGTATGTGCTGCTGTCGTCGTCCTTGAGCTCGTACGTGCCGCCCGTGTAGCGCAGCACGTATTGGCTCCACTCGTTCCCGTCGGCGGCAGGGGCAATCTTGTCGGCGAGCTTTTGGAAGAAGGACCGGCGCTGCGGCTGCAGGTCGTAGACCGTGGTGCTGCGGGCAATGCTGTCGATGCTGGCGAGGATGCCAGCCGGAGCCTCGGTGCGCACAGTGTCGGTCCTTCCGTAGATGGTGAACACCGCCTTGCTGCTGTCCTTGGCATCGATGCTGATTTCAAGCGTTGGATAGAATGCCATCCCTCCCCGCGCATAGCTGCACGAGACGATGTCGCCTTGCGGCGCGACGGGCTTGGGCACCGTGCGGCAGCCCAGCATGGCGAGGAGTGTTGCAAAGGTCATGATGTGGAGGATTGTTTTCATTGTAGCGGTGTTGTTGGTGCGCGGGCCGTGCTTTTACTGGGGCAGCTTCCAGCGCTTTTCCTGTGCCATGCCCTGCAGGGCGGCGGGAAGGGTGAGCGTGGTGCCGAGGGCGTTGAAGTACGACAGCTTCGTGCAGTTGGCGAGCGATGCGGGGATGCTGCCTGTGAGCTGCGTGTTCTCTATGTCGACCCAGGCGAGCGATTTGCATTCTCCCAACTCCGGGGGGATGGAGCCCGAAATCTTCGAGTTCGCCATCTTCAGCGCATGGAAGTATTGGCACTTCGACAGTTCGGCGGGGATTGGGCCGCTCACTTCCGTGTTCTTTGCGTCGAGCGTGCGCAGGTCGGTGTTGCCCAGTTCGGCGGGGACGGAGCCTGAAATCTTCGTGTCGGCAATTTCCAGCGACTGCAGTTTTGTACATTTCCCGAGTTCGGCGGGAATTGAGCCTGTCAGTTCGTTCTTCGAAAGGTTGAGGAACATCAGTCTTTCACACTGGCCGAGTTCGGCGGGAATCGGACCTGTCAGCTTGTTGTCGTGCAGGTCGATGTTCGACAATTTGGCGCATTGTCCGAAGGTTGCGGGAGTTTCGCCCGTCAGGCCGCATTGGACGATTGTGACGTTGCCGAGGTTCTGCATTTGAGCCACTTTGTCGGAGGGTATCTGTCCCGACTGGCTGATGCCGATGCATTTGATGGCTGTCAGGTTGGTCATGTTCCAGATGTACTCGGGGAATGCGCCCGTGAATTCCTTTTTCACCGCTTGCGAATTGGCTGTGAAGTCGATTCTCTTCAGGCTCTTCGATGCCGACAGGTTGGGGATGACGCTCGTCCCGCCGTCGACATAGCTGATGGTGATGGACTCGAGGTTCGGCAGTTCGGCCAGCTTGTCGGTCATCTCGCCAGCGTAGCCGCCGAGAAAGAGGCTCTTCAGGTTCTCCAGCTTGCATACGCCTTCGAGCGTGCCCTTGATGCAGGAGGTCAGGCTCTTGATGGTGAGCATTTCCAGTTCGGGCATGTTGATGATGGTGGGCAGTTCCACCTCGGCGGGATTGGTGTCCTTGTTCGAGACGGTAATGCGGAGCTGCTTCAGCGAGCGCATTTTCCACAGGCTGGCGGGGAGGGTAGTCCTTGCCGCGTCGGTGCTCGTCACGTAGAAGGTGAGCTTCTGGAGGTGCGTGAGCTGTGCGAGTTCCTCGGGCATGGCGCCCACGAAATTGTCGTCGGTGAGGGAGAGTTCCGTCACGTTGCCTGCTTCGTCGGTCTTGACGTTGGACCAGTCGGCGAGCGGCGCCTCGGAATTCCAGTTTTCCTTCTCGCTGTCCTTCCAGTTTGCACCGTTCATGTCGGTGTAAATCTTGACGAGGGCCTCCTTGTCGGAGATGGTCTTCACGATGGTGTCGTTCGCGTCGTCGCCATTGGCGCTTGCGCCGCCTCCGCATGCGCCCAGCACGGAAAGGGCGGCGAAGCTGACAGCCAAGAGGGCGGGAAACATGTATTTCTTCATAATGCGTTGTTTGGTTGGTTGAAATGTTGTTCTATTGTACGCAGCGCGCGGCATTACTGCATTGTCTCCTTCACGCAGGTCTTGCCGCGGAAGTTCACGCTCGGCTGCTTCTCGAGCCAGTTCATGAGGATGAGGACGGTGAAAGATGGGTCGAGCGTCGTGTCTGCCGTCTTGTCCTTCAGGCTGATGGCCGGCACGTAGGAGTTCGTCGCCACCTTGTACTTCGTCTTCATCGCCACTTTCTTGCCGTTGGCGAGCGTCATGCGCACGTCCTTCACGTGTTTCGGGTTCGCCTTGTCGATGACAATCTCGTAGGTCATGCCGGCTACGTAGGGAGCGCGGTCCTCGTCGCCGTGTCGGCAGTCAATGATCATCTGCTTGAGCTCGGCGCCGGTGAGGGTGAACGTCATCGTGAGGTTGCCGAACGGGTCGAGGCGCAGGATGTCGCTCACGGTGATGGGGCCTTTCAGCAGGTTGTCGTAGCGCACGCCGCCGGCGTTCCACACGCAGACGTCGGCGTTGGTCTCGCTGCGGAGCGCCTCGGTCATCATGCAGCCGAGCTCCTCGTAACTCGTGAAGTGGTCGGACGCCGTGGTCAGCACGCGCTGGAACGACGGGTTGTCGCTGAAGAACTTCACCATGTTCTCCACGGCTTCGTCGCGGCCTTGGTGGGCGTGGAGGTCGATGAGCTTCGCCTCCTTGTGCGTCACCTTGCCGTTGTCGACGGTCAGCACGGCCAGCGTGGCATACTGCAGGTGGTTCTGCGTCTGGGTCACCAGCACGCCGTTGTGCATCTCGCCCTCGACCTTGTCGTGCGAGTGTCCGCCCACGATGATGTCGTAGTGGGGGAAGAGCTGCGCAAACTCCTTGTCGGCCTCGTAGCCGCAATGGCTCAGCAGCACTTCCACGTCGCACTTGTCGCGCAGCCACTGGTACTTCTCGATGGTCTCCTTCTCGTTGAAGAACTTCACGCCCTTCAGGTTGTCGGGGTGGGAGTCGGGAAGCCCGTTCACGCCGAGCTGCACGATGCCCAGCACGCCCACGCGCACGCCGCCGACGTCGAAGTACTGGTAGGGCATGATGTTGAGGCCGTGCTTCTCGGGCTCGTCTATGTTGGCGCAGAGATAGCGGAAGTGCGACTTGTTGATGTTGGTGGCGAGCCCCGTGAGCTTGCCGTCGAACTCGTGGTTGCCGAATGCCGACGCGTTGATGCCCACGGCGTTCATCAGCATCGTCATGGGGTAGGACGCGACCTTGTACTGGTCGTTCAGCGGATTGCCCGTACGGTTGTCGCCGGCCGAGAGGACGAGCAGGTTGGGGTAGATGGCGCGGACGCTGTCGACGACGTCGGCGAGCACGGGCATCTGCTCAATGCACGCGTGCATGTCGTTCACGCCGATGATGGCTATTTTCTTTTCCTGTGCCACGGACGTGGCGGCCACGAGCAGCAGGAGGATGGATGCGAACAGCTTGAAACTTTTCATGGGTTTGCAAGTTTGTGGGGGCGGGTTGGAGTTGTTGTGGATTGAAAAAGGCAGAGACTGCGCCGCCGCGTATCGACGGGGCGAGATGCCCCGGCGCGGCAGTGCAGTCTCGGCGTTGGGCTATGCGGCTGTCACCTCGTCGGGCTGCTTCTTGCTCTTGCCCTTCCAGATGAAGAAGCCGACGATTCCGGCCATGATTACCAGTATCGAGATGCCAAGCACGGGCCGTGCGGCAATCCAGGCGATGGCGATGACGAGCAGCGACCAGGCCAGGCCGATGACGGTGCAGATGATGCCGATGCCGAAGTTGGCGATGCTCGACATGAACGGAACGACCTTGAGCAGGGTCGAAACAAAGCCGAACACGCCTTTCAGGCCTCCGATGACGAGCAGGATGCCGACAATGCGCCAAACCCAAGTCATCATCTTGTTGCTCTCGTGCTCCGTCTGGAACATCTCTTCCATGCTCTTCGTGCCGTCGGCGACAGCCGATACTTCCTTGCCGTTCGTGGCCGTGTATTTCGTGAACGTGTTGCCGTTGACCATGCCGATGATCGAAATCGTCGTCGGAGCGGTGTAGGTGAACTTCACGCGCACGTCGCCCACCTCGGGCATGGCCGAACTCTTGCCGAAATAAACGGTGTTCCCGCTAACGTGTACATACTTCGAGTCGTAGGCGTTGGCGGACGCCGCATCCGTGGCCGTCGTGTCGGCCGTGGCTTCCGTGGCCGTCGAGTCGGTCGCGGTCTGCGCCAGCTGCGCCTGCTCCGCCATGTTGTAGTTGCTGTTTATCTCGTCCTTGAGCAGCCCGATGCTGCGGTCCCACTCTTTCAGCATGGCCTTCTGCGGGGCAACCTCTGCGGGGTAGGAGTTGCTGATGCGCCCAACCATGAACGTCGGAAGCGTGTAGGCACCGAACGTCACGGTCTGCGCCTCCTTGGTCTCGTTCTCAACGTTCATGATGACGCCGTTGTAGCAGTTTTGGTACGCCGGGTCGTGGAACTCGCTGGAGTTTGTCGGCGTGCTGACCCATTCTTTCTTGTATGTGTAGGTCGTCACCTGCTCCTGCGAGCCGCCGAGCTTGTCCTTGGTCTCCGTCTCGCTGTGCTCCACCCACTGGTAGTACTCCACGGTGCGCCTCAGGCGGATGGCGTTCACCGACACGCCGTAAGCGTCGTCCGTCAGGATGTCGGTCGTCTTGGCCTCGGCCGTCGCGTGGATGAGCTGCGAGTTGTATTGGGGGTCGAGCTTGCTCACGTCGTCCACGTGCACGGCCACGCCCTGCGCCTCCTCGAGGGCTTTCGTGGTCTTCACCGAGTTGCCCTCGTTCCACCACAGCAGTGCCGTTCCGGCAAGGAACATTCCGATTCCCACGACGACTCCGCCGCAGGAGTTTTTCACTCGTGAGCCGTAGCCCACTGTTTTTGTCTCTTGATAAGCCATAATAACGTTATTTAGTGGTTGATAATGTTCTTAAAAGGACGGAAAAGGTGGCAATGGGCACCTCGCGGCGTCCATTGCCCCTTTTTGCAGGACACCGCCTCTCGCGAAAAGGGCAGGTGTCCCCTCCAACCACAATGTGTTTGCTGTAAACCAAGTGTAAGCGTCCTTTACACTGGGCAGTCTGTTTCTCTTGTATCAGTCTGTTTCTTTCCAAATTGTCTGTTCCTTTCCAAATGGTCGATTCGTCGGCGGGGAATGCCGTGGCCCGTTTTTAATGGAAGCCCGCACGCCTGTCGTTACAGAAGCCCGCGAAGTCCGCACATCCGCAGGCAGATGCTCACGCGCCTCCACAGCCACCATCGCGTCGTCTTGCCCGGGCTGTTGTGCCGCGCATGCAGCGTCGTGCCTTTCCGCTGCTCTTGCAGCGCCACCTCGTGCCGGAAGTCGTCGATGCTCCGTTGTGCTTCCTCGTAGTCCATGCTCTGCGGCCCTGTCGTTCGTGGTGTTGGCTCTTGCCTCCGCCTTTTCTTTTTCGATGCCGCAAAGTAACGACCTGTCCGCTTAACATTCTTTCATTTTTCGGACGAAGAATGTTTTGCATGGGACATTTTACCCCCCCCCTATTTGTACGTGCTGGACATTCTTGGTGTGCAATCCGCACATTGTCAGGTGAATCCACTTTCACGGGAATGATAGGGTTTGACTCGTCGGGACATGAGGCGTTGAACGGATTTTCGCTTCTTTTTCCATGCTTTCCACCATGGTGCGGTGCCTTCTGAAAACGTCCGCAGAGAAAATCCCGGCGCTCCGCAGAGGAAATATATTTCGTAGGGTGTAAAGTCGAGTTCTCGGATTTTCATCCTACTTTTCCCAACTTTTTACT
>CAVGCV010000021.1:0-42406 GCA_963627995.1 bacterium
GCTGACGCATTCCTTGAATTACATTCCGTTATCGAAACCGCCAAAAAACACAACCGTACTCCTTTTAATGCAATTCAAGCCTTTTTTGAGGTTTGACGATTCGTCATGCACCTACCGCTGAATAGTTACGGGAATGCGGGCTTTCCTTAATTTATACAAAAAAGGCGGAGCTCTCGTTTCCGAGTCTTTGTTTATTGCTATATTTGCATGATTTTTGCAAGAAAATGCATTCGCGCGGCCGGGGGCGACGGGTGGGATAGTGCCCGCCCTCCTTCTCCGGGGAACGTGGCGGGTTTCTTGCACGAAGAGAAAGAGAGTTCGCGTTGCGCAAGGCCGCCTTGCGCAGCGGCGGCAGCTGGACGAGGTTTTAATTTCCTAAAAATAATAGAGATGAAAAAACTCAGAGGAGCGGTAGCGGCTCTTGCCGTCATGCTCTTTGCTGCGGCGAGCGCGCAGATGGCGCACCCCGTGAAGGTGACGACGCAGTTGAAGAACATTTCCGACACGGAGGTGGAAATCGTGTTCGACGCGACGATTGAGCCGGGCTGGCACATGTATTCGACGAACGTGGTGGAGGACGGCCCGATTCCGGCAACGCTCAACATCGAGAAGATTTCGGGCGCCGCGCTCGACGGGGCGCTGAAGCCTGTCGGCAACGTGGTGAGGAAATACGAGGAGATGTTCGGCACCGAGGTGTTTTTCTTCGAGAACAAGGCGCAGTTCGTGCAGCGCGTGAAGCTCGCGGGCGGCAAGTACGAGATTGAGGGCTACCTCCAGTACGCTGCCTGCAACGACCAGAGCTGCACCCCTCCCACCGACGTCGAGGTGAAGTATGCGGGCGAGGCGAAAGCTCCGGCCAAGGCCGACGCGCAAAAAAAAAACGATGAGGTAAAGCCCGAGGAGAAGCCGGCGCAGGAGGAAACGCCTGCCGCCGCTGCCGCCGAGCCCGACGGGGCGCTGTCCGACACGCTGGCCGCCGACACGCTGGAGGCTGTGGCGGACGACGTGTTCGCGTCCGACCTCTGGACACCCGTCGTCGACCAGCTGAAGGCCTACGACGAGGGCGGCGACGCGAACGCGGTCGACAGCCCGCTGTGGAAAATCTTCCTGCTGGGGCTGCTTGGCGGACTGGTCGCACTGGTCACGCCCTGCGTGTGGCCCATCATCCCGATGACCGTCAGCTTCTTCCTCAAGCGCAGCGGCGACAAGAAGAAGGGGATGCGCGACGCGTGGGTGTATGGCGCGAGCATCGTCGTCATCTACGTCACGCTCGGACTGATTGTGACTGGCTGCTTCGGCGCGAGCGCGCTCAACTCGCTCGCCACGAACGCCGTGTTCAATATCTTCTTCTTCCTCATGCTGGTGGTGTTCGCCGCCTCGTTCTTCGGCGCGTTTGAACTGACGCTGCCGTCGAGGTGGAGCAACGCCGTCGATGAGAAGGCGGAGAAGACGGGCGGCCTGCTGGGCATCTTCCTCATGGCCTTCACCCTCACGCTGGTGAGCTTCTCGTGCACGGGCCCCATCATCGGCTTCCTGCTCGTGGAGGTCAGCACCTCGGGCGACATCCTTGCGCCGACGGTCGGCATGCTGGGCTTCGCCGTTGCGCTGGCGCTGCCGTTCACGCTGTTCGCCATGTTCCCCAGCTGGCTGAAGTCGATGCCGAAGTCGGGCGGATGGATGAACACGGTGAAGGTGGTGCTGGGCTTCATTGAGCTGGCCTTCGCCTTGAAGTTCCTGTCGGTGGCCGACCTCGCCTACGGCTGGCACCTGCTCGACCGCGAGACGTTCCTCGCGCTGTGGATCGTGCTCTTCGCCCTGCTCGGCGTTTACCTGCTGGGCAAGCTCCGCTTCCCGCACGACGACGAGGGCGACGGGCGCACGAGCGTGACGCGCTTCTTCCTGGCGATGGTCTCGCTCGCTTTCGCCGTCTATATGGTGCCGGGGCTGTGGGGCGCGCCGCTGAAGGCGGTCAGCGCGTTCGCTCCCCCGATGAAGACGCAGGATTTCAACCTCGCACCCGAAATGGAGGTGAAGCCCATGTTCCAGGACTACGACGAGGGCATGGCGTACGCGCGCGCCCACCACAAGCCGGTGATGCTTGACTTCACGGGCTACGGCTGCGTGAACTGCCGGAAGATGGAGGCCGCCGTGTGGGTGGACGACCGCGTGGCCAGGAAGATGACGGAGGACTACGTGCTCATCCAGCTCTACGTGGACGAGAAGACGAAGCTGCCCGAGCCGTTCGTGGTGGACGACAACGGCGAGGAGCGCAAGCTCCGTACCGTGGGCGACAAGTGGAGCTACTTGCAGAGCCACAAGTTCGGGGCCAACGCGCAGCCGTTCTACGTGCTGCTCGACAACGACGGAACCCCCCTGACGAAGAGCCGCAGCTACGACGAGGACATCGACACGTACCTGGACTTCCTCAACGCCGGGCTGGCCAAGTATCAACTCAAATAAGACGAAACACACGCTCGGGGGATGGAGGCGCGGAATGCCGCCGCTCCATCCTCCGAGCCGCGCAAGGACCATAGATGGAAAAAGAAGAACGTGAGCGCATCGTCCGCCTCGTGAAGCGCGAGGTGGTGCCGGCCGTGGGATGCACGGAGCCCATCGCCGTGGCGCTGTGCGTGGCGAAGGCCACGGAAACCCTGGGGCGGCAGCCCGAGCGGATAGAAGTCCAGCTGAGCGCGAACATCCTGAAGAACGCCATGGGCGTTGGCATTCCCGGCACGGGGATGATAGGCCTTCCCATCGCCGTGGCGCTGGGCGCGCTGATAGGGCGTTCGGAGTACGAGCTGGAGGTGCTGAAGGACGTTACGCCCGAGGCGGTGGAGCAGGGGAAGCGCCTCATGGCGGAGAACCGCATCCGCATCGGGCTGAAGCCAGGCGCGTGCGACAAGCTCCACATCGAGGTCTGCGTCGAGGCGCGCGGCGACCGCGCCGTGGCCGTCATCTCGGGCGGGCACACGCGCTACACGCGCGTCGAGCGCAACGGCGAGCTGCTCTTTTCCTTGGAGAACAAGGGCACGGACACGGGCGACGGCTGCGAGGACGACTCGTGGCTGAACCTGCGCAAGGTCTATGACTTCGCGACGACCGCCCCTCTCGACGAAATCGCTTTCATCAACGAGGCGCGGACGCTGAACTGCAAGGCCGCCGCCGACGCGCTCAAAGGCTGCTACGGCCACGAGCTGGGCAAGACGCTCTCGCGCCCGCTGGGGCGTGGCATCATGGGCGAGAGCATCTTCTCCCACATCATCTCGGCTACGGCGTCGGCGTGCGACGCGCGCATGGCGGGGGCCGCCATCCCGGTGATGAGCAACTCGGGCAGCGGCAACCAGGGCATTTGCGCCACGCTGCCCGTTGCCGTCTTCGGCGAGGAAAACCACAACACGGAGGAGGAGGTGACGCGCGCGCTGATGCTCAGCCACCTCACCGCCATCTACATCAAGCAGAGCCTCGGGCGCCTGTCCGCCCTGTGCGGCTGCGTGGTGGCCTCGACGGGCAGCAGCGTCGGCATCACCTACCTGATGGGCGGCACGTATGAGCAGGTCTGCGCGTCGGTGAAGAACATGGTGGCCAACCTCACGGGCATCATCTGCGACGGCGCCAAGCCGTCGTGCGCCCTGAAGCTGGCGAGCGGCGTGTCCACGGCCGTGCTCTCCGCCATGCTGGCCATCCAGCACAAGTGCGTGACCAGCGTCGAGGGCATCATCGACGACAGCGTCGACAGAAGCATCCACAACCTGACGCACATCGGCCGCGACGCGATGGAGGAGACCGACCGCTGCGTGCTCGAAATCATGACTTCGAAACAAACGCGCCATGCCCAAGTCTAAGTTCTTCCAGCAGATCGAGGACTACGTGTTCATCACGTGCGGCCTCTTCCTCTACGCCCTCGGCTGGGTGGCCTTCCTGCTCCCCTACGAGATAGCCTGCGGCGGGCTGACCGGCGTGTCGGCCATCGTCTATTTCCTGACGGGGATAGAGATTCAGGTGGTCTATTTTGGCGTCAACCTCCTGCTCATCCTCTTCGCCGTCAAGGACCTGGGGCTGCGCTTCTGCACCCGCACCATCTATGGCTTCGTCGTGCTCTCGGCGATACTGTGGGGCTTGCAGCGCTTGATGAGGGACGACGCGGGACGCCTTCCGCAGATACTGGGCCCGGGGCAGGAGTTCATGTCCTGCGTGCTCGGCGCGGGACTGCTCGGCGTTGGGCTTGCGCTCGTGTTCCTCCACCAGGGCAGCACGGGCGGCACCGACATCATCGCCGCCGTGGTGAACAAGCACAAGAACGTGTCGATGGGGCGCATGATTCTCTACTGCGACATCGTCATCATCTCGTCGCTCTACTTCATCTTCCACGACTGGAAGCGCGTGGTGTTCGGATTCAGCACCATGTTCGTCGTCTCCTTCATCATCGACTATGTGATGAACTACGCCCACCAGTCGGCGCAGTTCTTCATCATCTCGAAGAAGTACAAGGAAATCCAGCACGCGCTGCTCCACGACCTCGACCGGGGCGTGACGCTCATCCCGGCGACGGGCGGCTACAGCGGGCAGGACGTGTGCATCCTCCTCGTGGTGGTGCGGCAGCGGCAGTCGGTGGAACTCTTCCGCAAGGTGCAGGCCATCGACCCCGACGCGTTCATCTCGCAGACAAAGGCGGCCGGCGTGTTCGGCGAGGGGTTCGACAAAATCAAGGTGTAGCCGCCGCTCCAGCGAGGCACAACGTCAAGGCGCCGCTGGCAGAGACCGTCTCTGCCAGCGGCGCCTTGACGTTTCGGCCGTGGCGTGCAGCCTTCCTTATTTCAGCACTTCCGCAACTTTCTTGCCGATGTGTTCTCCCCGCAGTCCGCGCGCCACAATCTTGCCGTCGGGGGCGAAGAGGATGATTTCGGGAATGCCCGTGATGCCATAGGCATCCGAGCCGGCCTGCTGCGCGTTGAGCATCTGCGGGTAGGGGATGCCGAGCTTCTCGATGGCAGCCAGCGTGTCCCCGGGCTTGTCCCATGTCGCCACGCCGAGCACTTCGAGGCCCTTGTCCTTGTACTGGTTGTAGACGTTGATGATGTTGGGAATCTCCGCCTTGCACGGGCCGCACCAGCTTGCCCAGAAGTCCACGAGCACGTACTGCCCCTTGCCCACGTAGTCGGACAGGCGCGTGGTCTTGCCGTCGTACTCCGCCGCGAAGTCGGTGAACATGGCCTCCTCGGACGTCTCCATCATCTTTTCGAAAGTCGCCATGCGCTTGTCGAACACCTTGTTCCCCTTCCATGCGGGCGCCATCAGTTTGAGGAGCTCCATCGCCTTGGCGGGCTTGAGCGAACCGACGAAGTTGTTCATGCAGAAATAGCCGAGCACGTCCCCGCTGTGCTTCTCCACCACGCCCGAAACGATGCTCTCCAAGCGGTCGACAAACTCCTCCTGATTAGGATTCTCTTGCTCCTTGAAGTCGTCCTCCATCTTGTCGAGCTCGTCGAAAAGCCTCTGCGCGTCGTCGTTGAGCGGCGTGCCGCCCAGCGATTCGGGGAAGTAGTCGTCGGTCTCCGCCTTGACGGTCGTCGTGCCGTTCTCGAGGATGACGGGCTGGATGCCCCGGTTGCGGATTTTGCCGATGAGCGCGCAGAGCACGGGCGCGTCGGCCGTCCCTTTCAGCGGTTTGATTCTTCCTTTCACCACGCGCACCGTGTCGATGTCCTTGCCCGTGATGACGTCGCGCAGGACGAATGCCTCCGTCGTCGTCTTGTCGCCGATCGTGCCTTCAAGGCGGTACTTCACCTGCGCGTCGGCCTCGCCGGCAAAGCCCATGGCTGCCGCGGCAGCGAGCGCAATGATTGCTTTTTTCATAATGAGTTGTGTTGTTGTTCTTGATGGGCGCAAAGTTATGACTTTTTCCACACATGGCGGGCCGCCGCGCGCGGAAAAGTGCCCTCTGCCGCGCGGCGGCCTGTTAGTCGCCGATGCGCTCCAGCTTGAAGTCGGTGGCGGAGAACCAGCTGCGGCGGAACACGGCCCCGGTGAACGCCGGATCGGTGCTGATGCCGTAGGTGGCGGCGGTCGGCGCGGCGATGCGCACGCTGTCGATGCAGACGCGGTTCCAGCCGAAGCCCTCTCTGTTGTTGGCGCGCGCGATGGCCTTGGTGCGCTGCTGCTCGGGCGTGCCGCCCAGCAGCGTGTCCTCGGGGCTCACCAGCGCCTTCGCGTCCGCCCACAGGCTCCCGCCCGCGTCGTCCGACGCCGGAATTTCGGCCAGGTGCTTGTCGCCGTTGGCCAGCAGGAACACGAACGCTCTGCTCGGCACGCCGTCGGCTTCCTCGTCCTCGGCCTGCGCGCGGGCGAGGGCCGTCAGCCGGTAGAGGCCGGGGCCCACGGAGTCGGTGCGCTCCGCCTGGAACTTGATGGGGGCGGCGTCGGCGCTGAAGGTGTAGGCGTCGAGGTAGCGGATGTCTCCGTCGCCCGTCGTATACTGTCCGCTGTACGTGTAGCGGTCGCCGTAGCAGTTCTCGGCGGCGGTGAGCTTCCAGCCGTTGTGCCGGAAGAAGTCCCAGTCCGTGTCGCTGAAGAAGAAGCCCTCGTGCGTGTGCGCCGCCACATACTCGGCGTTCCGCTCCTTCACATGGCTCGCGACGCCCTTTCCGACGAGCGTTCCCGTCATGCAGGCGAGGACGAACGCCGCCAGCCACACGCCCAGCCACACGATGCGCTGCACGTAGCCCATGGGCTGTATGTTCCTCAGCGTGACGAGGAACGTGTGGATGGCGCAGTAGGCCGGGACGAACAGCAGGACGATGATGCAGGCGGCCAGGGCGAGGACGGTGGGCAGGTGCGCGTCGAGGAACGGCACGAACTGCGTGTCCTCCATGTCGAACATCTCGGCGAAAATGTCGGGCGAGGCAAGCATCACGGACAGCATGAACAGGGCCACCAGCACCCCGACGGCCAGCAGGACGCCGAAGCCGAGCAGCACGAACTTGAACATGATGACCAGGATGTGCACCAGCGTGTCGATCAGCTCGCGGCCGCCGCTCTTGGGCTGCGCCGCCTTCCCCTCCGCCTCTTTCGCCTGCTCCGTCACCTCCTCGGCCAGGTTCTGCGGGTTCACGTCCCGCCCTTTCATCCGCAGCCGCTCCTCCGGGCTTGTCGCCTTGGGCATGACGATGGCCAGGATGGCGTAGGCGACGACAACCGGCCACTGCAGCTGGAACACGATGAAGTTCCGCCGGGCAATCCAGTCGGGCAGAATCTGTCCCGACAGCAAGCCTACCACGCACAGGCCGACGATGACGAGCCGCCACCATGTGACGTCGCCGCCGAAATACTGCGAGAGGCCCGACAGCACGCCGGCCACCATCTTGTTGCGCGTGTCGCGGTACAGGCGCTTCTTCTTCCGCCCCTGCTGCTCGGAGGCGTCGGCCCCGGCGTCGGCGTCCGCAGCGCCGTCCATCTCCTCGCCCCCCATCTGCTCGGGCGCGCCGATGCGCGCGACGATGCCCTGCATGTGCTCGATGCTGATGGCCTGCACGCCCTGCGCCTTCAGCTCGTCGAGCAGGTCGGCCACGCGCTCCTTGATGTCGTTCTCGATTTCCTCGCCGCCCTCGTGCCTGCAGAAGTACTTGTGCAGGGCGGCCTCGTAGTTGTTCAGCAGCTCGTAGGCGTCCTCGTCGATGGCGTAGAGGCGGCCGGACAGATTGATGGTGATATTCTTTTTCATAAGTCTTGTGGTGTTTTTCGGGTTAAGTTCATGCATTCTTCAGAAAATCGACCGTATTGGCGAGCTCCACCCACGCCGCGTCGAGCTCGCCGAGGAACAGCTCGCCGTCGGCCGTCAGGGCGTAGTACTTGCGCGGCGGCCCCTGCCTCGACTCCCTCCACTCGTACGACAGCAGCCCGTCGTTCTTCAGCCGCGTCAGCAGGGGGTAGAGCGTGCCCTCCACCACCAGCAGCTCGGCCTCTTTCAGCTGCTGGATGATGTCCGGCACGTAGGCGGCCCTCTTCTTCAGCAGCAGCAGGATGCAGTATTCCAGCATCCCCTTTCGCATCTGCGATTTCGCATTGTCCAAGTTCATGATTGCGCGTCTTTTAAGGATTACGCCGGCAAAGGTATGCGTTTTCAGAATACTATGCAATGCAAAGAACTGTGGAAACCTTACACTTTAATGTTGTTTAACAAGCCTTGCCGTGCCGCCCCTCCCTGCGGCTGCGCCGTGCGGAGCGAAAGTGCCGCCGCTCCGCAATGCCGCTCCGCCCGCCGCGCCCTCTCCGCCGGCCGTCCGCAAACTGCCACCGCACGCTCCGCGCAGAAAATATATTTCCAAGTACTTGGAAATAATTTTCTAAGTACTTGAAAATAATTTTCCAAGTACTTGGAATTCCGTCTCCTCCGCAAAGGCTCGGCAACGCCTCCGCGCGCAGGCGGAAAAATCTCCGCAAGCGCGGCGGACGCCCGCCGCGGGCAACGCCCCGCCGCCGCACAGGGCCGGGGCTTACGGAGCGCGGGGGTTCCGTGTCTCCGCTTTTTTTCCTACCTTTGCCTCGCAAACGGGACTCGCGCCGGTTTCCCGGAAAAAAGGACAGTCACCCCCCCTTGCGAAAAAGATTGAGACATGAAGCCCATGATAAAATATAGAGGTGGAAAATCGAAGGAAATACCCCGGATCATGCGGTATGTTCCCCCGTTCGACGGACGCTACGTCGAGCCGTTTTTCGGAGGGGGAGCCTTGTTCTTCCACCTGGAGCCGGGAAAAGCCATCATCAACGACATCAATCCGAGACTGATGGGCTTTTACAGAGGGGTGCGGGACGACTATCCCCGCTTGCGGAGAGAGCTTGACGAAATAGAACAGACCTACGGCCGCAACCGGGAGGCGTTCGACGCATTGAAGGCGCTGCATCCCGACGAGCGCGTCGAAGACAAGAACGAGGAGCTGTACTATCGCCTCCGGGCCATGTTCAACGAGGCGGCGAGAAAAGACTATACCGACGCGACGCTTTACTACTACATCAACAAGACCGCGTATTCGGGAATGATACGCTATAACGCAAAGGGGGACTTCAATGTCCCCTTCGGGCGTTATGCGCACCTCAACACGAAGGCGGTGACCTTGGCGCACAGCCGGCTGTTGCAGCGCGCGGAGATTCTCAACACCGACTACAGCGAGGTGTTCAACCGGTGCAGAGGGGACGATTTCGTTTTCCTCGACCCTCCCTATGACTGCGCATTCTCCGACTATGGGAACGAGGAATACAGAGAGGGGTTCGCCGAGGCCGACCACAGAAGGCTGGCGAACGACTTTGCCAATTTGCCATGCAAGGCCCTGATGGTGATTGGGCACACCCCCATGACGGAGGCCTTGTACAAAGGCTGCATCGTGGATGAATACGAGAAGAGCTATGCCGTGAACATCCGCAACCGGTTCAAGTCGGCTGCAAGGCACATTGTTGTCGCCAACTACAAGGAGGCCCGTGACACAACAAGCATCCTTAGAAAAAGAGATGCAAGAGCTGAAGGACCGCAAGCTGTACGACGACATCAACGACACATTCCAGCAGATACTTGTCGGGACACTCTACGATGCGCCGTTGATGCTTGAGTGGAATACGTGGCGCGCCATGACCATGCTGGACGGGGGCAGGGTCAAGGCCAACCTCGCCTTTGATGATTTCGGACAGCCTCTTTCCACGGCGCCAGGCAACATGACCGACATCGTGTGCGATTATGGGGAGCTCGGGCTGAGCGTGGAGGTGACGGAAAGCCCGGACACACGCCCGGGCCTTTCCCTCCACGCCCGTACGCCTGGACAGAGCGAGAAAAGAAGAGATGGACATTGCTCCGTCTCAACCTTTTGCGTAACTTTGCAGCCGTCACAACCGGAACAGCTTGACGAACAGCAATGACATAATGATATGATGAAAGCCAGACTACTCTTTACGGCGATTCTCGCCGCCGGCATCTGCCTGGAGGCTGCGGCGACGGTGAAGCCGCGGAAAGGCGTCCGCCGCCATGCGCGGCCCGTTGCGGAACAGGCGGACGGATGGACGGCGAACGGCACGCGTCCGCTCGCTTTGGGCGAACTCACCGACGCGCCGCTCGTCTCGACCGGGTCGCCCTGCGTGCCGGTCATCCTCGTGCAGTTCAACGACCTGAAGTTCACCAGCGGGCTTCCTGCGGGCACGCAGTGCGAAACGGCGGAGCAAGTGGCCGCCGTGCAGGCGTTCTACGACAAGTACTGCAACGGGGACGGCTTCAGCGCGACATCCTATTACAAAGAAGGGGGCAGCTACGGGGCCATCCGCGAGTACTTCCGCGACCAAAGCAACGGGAAGTTCACGCCCGAGTTCGTGGTCATCGGCCCCGTGACGCTGGACAACGGCTACGCCTACTACGGGAAGAACTCGTCCACAGGAAGCGACATGAGGAGCCAGCAGTTCTATGCCGACGCCATCAAGAAAGCGCAGGAGCGGTACTCCGCCTGGGCGAAGTTCGACAACGACGGGAACGGAACGGTGGACATGGCGTTCTTCGTGTATGCAGGCCCGGGCGAGAACTCGTTCGAAGAGAACGAGGGCGATGACTACCTCTGGCCCAGCGAGTCGCCGTCGGGCGGCACCATCAACGGCGTGAAGTACGGGTGTTACGCCAAATGCAACGAGACGTTCGAGGACGCGGTGGACGGCATCGGCGTGTTCGTGCACGAACTGAGCCACGCGATGGGGCTGCCCGACCTGTACGACTACAATTACGAGCAGTATGGGCTCGACTATTGGGACGTCATGGACTCGGGCAACTACTGCGACGACGGAAGGACACCGTGCAACTACGGTGCCTACGAGCGCGACTTCATGGGCTGGCAGCCCCTGGTAGAGCTTGACGGGAAGACACCCTGCCACCTGAAGCTGACCCCGGTTTCGCAGAACGGACAAGGTTACAAGATTGTCAATCCCGAGAATGCGGACGAATACTACATCGTCGAGAACCGGCAGCCAGAGAACTGGGACTTGTTCATCGGCAGCGGGACGAAGCGGACGAAGTTCCACGGAATGCTGGTGACGCACGTGGACTACAGGAAGGCGCGCTGGAACAACAACCGTGTGAACACGCTGTCGGGCAGCGAGCACCAGTGCCTCACGCTCATCCCTGCCGACGGGGCGGTGTATCCACGGTTTGCGGCGCAAAGCGCTGCCGACTACAACGCCTACATGACTTCGCAGGGCGGCGACCCGTTTCCCGGCACGCAGGGGGTGACCTCGCTGGAGGGCGCGCGCGCCACGGTCTATACCTCCACGGGCGCCACGCCGGGGCTGATGAACCAGCCGCTGCGCAACATCGTGGAGAACGAGGACGGCACCATCGAGCTGGACTACTGTCCGGGCGGCGTCGCCCCTGTCCCCGCGGCCATCGACCACCTGCCGGGCGACGAGGCGCGTGTGCCGGTTCTCTCGGTGAGCGGCGTGCGCGTGGGGACGGCCACGGTCGATGCGGAGCGCGCCGTCACACTGCCCGCACTCCCCCCCGGCATCTACTTTGCGGGCGGAAAGAAGTTCCTGATCCGATAAGGCGCTGCGGCCCGCAGCCGTCGTCCCGACGGAATCTCCAAAAACGGCGAAATCGCAAATTTTTGCAGGAAAAATTTGCGATTTCGTTTTTATGCGCTACCTTTGCAATGCAAACGAAACGTGAGCGCAACGAAAGTCCAAACTCTTAGCCGGGGTCAAGGATAGATCGGGATACTCATCAATAAAATCAGAAAAACCGAGAACGTTTCGCATGTCAATGGCGGGCCACGCCTCGTGAGAGGTAACCTTGAGTCAGTGGATTACAAAGATGTGCGGGCACTCAAATCTTATTAACTCGGAGTTTCATCACATCTCCTCCCGGCTTTTCACATAAAGGGAGGCTGCCGTCGGAGCAGCCTTTTTTTACGCAAACGACCGAAGGAAAGTTGCCGGAGTGGTCGATCGGGCCGCACTCGAAATGCGGTGACCGGGTAACTGGTCCGGGGGTTCGAATCCCTCACTTTCCGCACCTTGGTGTAGCAAGTTGGAAAACAATTTGCTGCACTTTTTTTGTCTTCAAACGTATGGTGACCCTTTACCGGGCAAGTCCGCGAAACCGCCGTATGCCGAATGGCATGTATGCGGCGTGGATGGCCGGTAAACATGAAAATAGGAGGTAATGCCTTTCATGATTGGCATTTACCTCCTACCTGATTGTGCTACGATACCGGCGTTGCCTCCGCGTTACTCGGCGGGCGCAGCTTCGGTTTCCGAAGCTTCCGCCGGCTGTTCCTTGGGGGTGGCAGCGGACTCCGAGATGATCTCGAATGGGATTTCAACGGCCACCTCCTTGTGCAGCTGTACCGTCGCGGTGTAGTTTCCAAGGGCCTTCACCGCCTTGAACACGATGAGCTTCGCCTCTGTCTCGAGCCCCTTCGCGCCGAGCGCCTCTGCAATCTGCGCGGCGCCGACAGAGCCGTAGATGTTCTTTCCCTCGGATACTTTCGCCGTAATGACGAGCGATACGCCCTCGTACTTCTTGGCTGCTGCCTCTGCGTCGGCCTTGACCTTGGCAATCTTGTGGGCGCGCTGCCTCAACTCCTCGGCCAAGACCTTTAGTGCTTTCTCCGTGGCGAGCACGGCGATGCCCTGGGGCAGGAGGTAGTTGCGGCCGTAGCCGTCCTTCACAGTAACTATGTCGTCCTTGTAGCCTAAGCCCTGTACGTCTTTCTTCAATATGATCTTCATCTGTCTTTCCTCCAGTTTATTATTTCAACAAGTCGGTTACGAACGGAAGAAGGGCGATTTGCCGCGCGCGCTTGACCGCCTGCGCGACACGGCGCTGGTACTTCAGCGAAGTGCCCGTGATGCGGCGGGGCAGAATCTTGCCCTGCTCGTTGAGGAACTTCTTCAGGAACTCGGGGTCTTTGTAGTCGATATACTTGATTCCGCTTTTCTTGAAACGGCAATATTTCTTCTTCTTGACATCGACGGCGTTGGGGGTCAAGTAGCGAATCTCGGATGTGTTGCTTTGTGCTGCCATGTCTTATGCCTCCTGCTTTTTGTTGTTGCGACGCTTCTCTGCGTACGCGGCCGCGTACTTCTCGTTCTTCACTGTCATGAAGCGGATGATGCGCTCGTCGCGGCGAAGTTGCACTTCGAAGCTCTTGATTACTGACGGCTCTGCCTTGAACTCAACCATGCCGTAGAAGCCGGTTGACTTTTTTTCGATGGGGTAGGCCAGCTTCTTCAGACCCCAGCTCTCCTCGCTGAACACTTCCGCGCCAGCCGACGTGAGGAGACCCTTGATCTTCTCTACCGCTTCCTTTGTCTGGATGTCAGACAAAACGGGAGTAAGGATGAAAACGGTTTCGTACTGATTCATACGTTTGTGAATAAATAAATGGATAATAACGATTCCGCCCTGCGCGTTTTTACTCGCAAAGCGACTGCAAAGGTACGGAATATTTCCGAACCGCCAGCGGTCGTGCCGCGTTTTTTTCGCGGAGCCAGCCCGAAGTGCAAAAAAATACCGCAAACGTTTTACACTTTGCGCGAAAATGACTTATTTTGCAGCCGAAAGCCGCGCTGCCGGCCTTGCGCTGCGCACCGACGGCATGAAGGCCGCGAAAAACAATCAAAACACATACGATATGAATTCACTTCTGAAGTACCTTGGCGTCATCCTTGTCATACTGGGAGCAGTCGTCCTTGTGCTGGGCGCGCTTGTCCCGGCGATGTCCGAACTGCTCGACTACAACGGATACACCGCCACAGGAATGGCCCTTATTGTCGTGGGCCTGCTCGCCCACATCTTCCTGAACAAATACTTGCCCCTGACGGAGGAGTAGCACAGGGGAATCCCGGCACACACGCTCCCGCCCCGGAGGGCGGAGCGGAGATTGGCAGCTCGCCCCGGCAGTCCCATCGCGGACAGCCGGGGCGAGCTGCGTTGCGAGAAAACGCGGCGGCCCGGTCGGCGGTGAGGCGGAAAGTTCGTAACTTTGCGGCTAAATTCAGTTTCCAGCATGAAGAAATCCATTCTTTGCTCCATCGTCGGGCTCCTGGCGGTGGTGGCGGGCGCGCAGAACGTGCCCGTCGAGCGCCATCCGCGCATCCCTGCCGCCTGCGACGCAGTGTTCGTCGACCAGGTCAGCGCCTACGCGGGCCAGGTGCTCAAGTCCGCCTACGGCCAGTACTTCGGCCAAATCACCATCAAGGGCGACATCTACGGTTTCGGAACGTTCTTTACCGACCAGGACGGCGAGGTCTACGGGCAGTTCCGCAACGGCGACTTCATTGTCGGCATCAAGATGGGCGGCCACCTCGCCAAAGTGGGAACGGCCGACCACTACACCGCCTACGACCTCTATACGAGCGAGCCGCTCTATGTCGCCGTGAACGGACAGCGCGTATCCCTCGGCGCGGCCAACAGGAAGGCTTGGCGCTTCGTGCAAATGAACTACCGGAACGGCGACAAGTATGTGGGGGAGGCCGTCGATGGCCGCCGCGACGGCTACGGCATCTACTACTATGCCAACGGCGACTACACCTACGGGCGGTACAGCGACAACGCCCCCACCGGCTACGGCGCGCTCTTCAAGACCAACGGGCGCATCGTCATCCAATGCTGGGACAGCAGCGAAGCCAAGTAGCCGATGAAGACCAACAGCCTCCGCGCCTGGCTCCTGGCCTCGCGCCCCAAGACACTGGCGGGCGCCGCCGCGCCCGTGCTGGTGGGCGGCGCCTTGGCGGCGCACCAGCTCTTTGCCGACATCGCCGCCAACGGGGCGCTCGACACGGGCCGCTATGCCGCCCTCCCCGCGGTGTCCGCCGCCTTTGCGCTTTGCCTTGTTTTCGCCCTTGTCATGCAAGTGTGCGCCAACTTCGTGAACGACTACTTCGACTTCAGTAAAGGGGCCGACCGCGCCGACCGCCTCGGCCCTGAACGCGCCTGCGCGTCGGGGTGGGTCACGCCGCGCGCCATGCGCCGCGCCATCGCCGCCTCCGCCGCTGCCGGATGTCTTGCCGGCCTCCCGCTCGTAGCCTTCGGGGGGTGGAAGATGCTGGCCGTTGGCGCGCTCTGCGTGGCCGCCGCCGTGTTCTACACGACGCACCTGTCCTATCTCGGGCTTGGCGACGTGCTGGTCGTCGTCTTCTTTGGCGTGGTCCCCGTCGTCTTCACCTACTGGTGCATGGTCGGCGAGGCGAACACGATTCTCCTCCTCGACGCGGCGCTTTACGGGCTGGCAGTGGGACTGGCCACCGACTGCCTGCTGATGGTGAACAACTGCCGCGACGTGGAGCAGGACCGCGCGAGCGGCAAGCGGACGCTCGTGGTGCGTTTCGGCCTGCGCGCAGGCCAGCTCGCCTACCTTTGGCTGGGCATTGCCGCCACAATCATTGCGGCAGTCGTCATGCCGGGAGGCGCGCCCTCCATGCTTGTCTACCTCCTGCTGCACGTGCTTGCGTTCCGAAAGCTGCAGGCGCACAGCGGGCGCGACCTCAACCGCGTGCTTGGCAGCACGGCGCGCAACATCCTCGTGTTCGGGCTGCTGCTCGCCGTGTTCCTCTATTTCACATAGCTTTTTCCAGGCTTCTCCTTACGGACGCTCGATCAGCGCGACGGCAAGGGCGGAGATTCCCTCCTCGCGCCCGGTGAATCCGAGGCGCTCGGTGGTGGTGGCCTTGACGGACACGTCGTCTTCCGCGATGCCCATCACGCGGGCGAGCGTCTGCTGCATGAGCGGGATGTGGGGGTTGAGCTTGGGCCGCTCGGCGCAGACGGTGGCGTCGATGTTCCCGATGCCGTAGCCTTTGCCGCGCACCAGGGCCGCGACCTTGGCGAGCAGCACCTTGCTGTCGATGCCGTCGAACTCGTCGGCCGTGTCGGGAAAGTGGTAGCCGATGTCGCGCAGGCTGGCCGCGCCGAGCAGGGCGTCGCAGATGGCGTGTATCAGCACGTCGGCGTCGCTGTGGCCTGCGAGGCCGTGTGTGTGCGGAACCTTGACGCCGCCAATCCACAGGTCGCGGTTCTCTTCGAGGCGGTGGACGTCGTAGCCCAGTCCGATTCTTGTCTTGCCCATTGGGTGTGTGTCGTTGGGGGTGTTGCGGACGGCGGGCTACCGCCTGCGGCCGAGGAGGTCGCCGATGCCGTCCATGTCGAACGCGAGGGTGAAGCGCAGGGTCTGGTCGAGCGGGTTGCTCTGCGACGCGGAGATGACATAGCCGGCGTCGATGGAGAACACGTTCATCTTGAAGCCTGCGCCGAGGGTGTAGTATTTCAGGTTTCCCTTGTTGGGGTGTTGGTAGTGGTAGCCCGCGCGGAGGAAGAACTTGTTGTCGTAGCTGTACTCCGCGCCCACGCTGTAGGTGATTTCCTGCAGCTCCTCCTTGCTGCCGCCGGGTGCGTCGCTGAACGACTTGAAGATGCCGCTGATGGGCGAGATGTTGTAGTAGCCCGCGTCCATGAGCCAGCTGGTGTAGCCCGAGTAGTCGTCCTTTTCCGCGCCGGTTTCCTGGATGTACTGCTCCATGGTGGGGCGTGTGGGGACGAGCAGCTTGTTGGCGTCGGCGGAGAAGGAGAGGGTGTTGTACTCGTCGAGGGGCACCATGAGCGAGGCACCGAGGCGCAGGTTTGTCGGCAGGAACTCGCTGGTGTTGCCCTCGTCGTAGGAGATTTTCGAGCCGATGTTCGAGATGTTCAGTCCCCACCCGAGCTGGCATTCGCGCTGGCCGAGGTTGATGTAGCCGTTGTGGTAGAGGGCGATGTCGGCCGCGAATGCCGAGCCGGGCGTGGTCTCGTCGTCGGCCTTGTAGGCCAGGTCCGAATAGATGTAGCGGAGCGCGACTGCCGCCGAGAAGTTCTCGCTGAGCATGCGCGAGTATGCGACGTCGAAGGACATCTCGTAGGGCTTGATGATGTCGTTGCCGCCGCTTTGGTAGTTCGCAATCACTTCGCCGAGGGAGAAGTAGCGCAGCGACGCGCTCACCGCGTCGTAGTCGCCGATGCGGTAGTAGCCAGTGACGTTCGCGAGGTCGATGTCGCTCACGAGCTGCCGCAGCCACGGCGTGTAGTTGGCGGCGATGCCCGCCCGGCTGATGCAGAACGGGTATTTCGCCGGGTTCCAGTATTGTGAGTTCACGTCGGGGTCGGTGGCGGCGCCAACGTCGCCCATGGCTCCGGCGCGCGCGTCGGGGGCGATGGCGAGCGACGTGACGCCGTAGTAGACGGGGTTGAGCTGGTTCTTCACGTCCTGCGCGCTGGCTGGCGCGGAGAGCGCGAGCAGGGGCAGGAGTGTGAGGGGAAGGTGTTTCATCGGTGTGGTCTTGGGTTTTGTTCTGTCGTGTGGGGGAATGCCGGGGCGGCGGCATTCCTGATGGTAATAACGCAGGGGGGCTGGTTTTATTGTGCTTTTACTGACGGGCGGCGAGGACGATGAACTTTTTTGCCGCCGTTGCCTCCGTGCCGCTTGCCGACGAGAGGGCGGCGCGCACGATGTAGATGCCCGGGGTGAGGTGCGCGTCGGTTTCGCTCATGTTCCACGTGTAGCTGTAGGAGGTGGTGGCGTTGGTGGAGCGGTCGTGTGTGCTCCACACCTTGCGTCCGGCCACGTCGTAGACCTGCAGCGACACGTCGAGCTGCGTTTGCGGGCGGTCGTTGATGATGGTGAACACGGCTTCTCCCCGCACGGGCGTGGTGACGAGCAGGTCGAAGATTTGCGGCCGCGCGCCGGCCCCGACCTGGAAGTCGATGGTCTTCGAGGCGGCGTTGTTGAGGGCGTCGCACGCCCGCAGCGTCAGTGTGTGGCTTCCGTCGGCAAGGGCCGGTATGCTGAAGGCGATGGTGCCGCTGCGGTAGTCGCCCGTGGTGGGGGTGAAGTAGCTGTTGAGCGAGTAGGTCAGCGCCTCGCTGTTGTCGATGACGGCGGAAATGTCGTGCCCGATGCCGCTGCCCGTCATGTTGATGCCGCTGTCGTCGGAGATGCGCGCCACGAGCAGCGGGGTCTCGTTGACGGTGCTGCCGGGCTCGAACGATTCCGTGTTGAGGTAGAGCGCGATGTCGGGGCCGGTGGTGTCGGCCGAGATGTCGGGCGCGGTGCCTGCGATGACGAACTTGTCGAAGCGGCCGTGCGCCTCTGCGGTTTTCTCGGTGTTGGAGGCGTAGAGGCTGATCAGCCCGGCCTCGCCGCTGTAGTTGTTGTCGAGCGGGATGGGGAACGTGCAGCTGAACCGGCCGGCCGACACGGAGTCGGCGCAGGTGTAGAGCGTGCGCGTGCGGTCGTAGTACGTGTGGGGGAGTGTCGTCTCGCTCTCGTCGCTGCTGCCGGCGGCGTTGTGCTGGCAGGTCACCTTCTCGCGGTTGTCGAACACGATGGGCGACACGATGCCGTTGAAATGCTCCGCCACGTTCCCGTCTTCGTCGACGATGTGACCCTCCACCGTGACCATGCTGCCGGCGCTGACGGAGGCTGCGTCCTGGCCGGTTGCGGCACCGTTCATCTTGTCGATGGCTATCTTGTAGGTGGGGACGGCGAGCCGGATGGCGGGGTCGCCGAGGAGCACGAAATGCGCCTTGTTGATGTACATCCGTTCCGAGGCCGAAAGTCCGGCGATTTCGCTCTTCGCCAGCGAGAGCGCCTCGCCGAGGGTGTGGGTGCGCCCGCTGCTGTCGCACTGCAGCACGTAGCGCATGAAGCGGAGGTTGAGCGCGAGGTTCTCGGTGGAATAAACGGTGCGTGCCGTGCCGAGGAAGCCGACGGCCGCGCCCTTGGAGTTGAGCACCGCGTCCACGGCCATGTTGCCCTGGCTCATGTCGAAGGGCGCGACGTCGCACGCAGCCGTGACCCACAGCGGCGGCCGCGGCGTGGTCCAGTCGGTGAAGTCCTTTCGCTTGATGGCCTGCTCGTGGGAGAGGATGAAGGCCGAGCCGTGGCCGGTGTAGTTCATGATGAGCGCGCCGTCCTGCATCTGCTTGCCGACGGCTTTCTCCGCCCCCGAATAGCTGTTGCCGGTGGCGCCTTGCTCGCGTGCGTAGGTGTCCCAGTAGATGCGCTGCACGCGGTAGTCGGGATAGAGCTGCGCCGTTTGCCCGGCGATGGTGTCCGCGTCGAGCATGTGGCGGTTGTTGTTGCCGTCGTCGGCCATGACGCAAATCGTGTTTTTCCATGCGCCTACCTCCTCGTTGTTGATGTAGGCGATGAGCTTGTCCACGACGCCCTTTGCCTCGCTGGCGTTTTGCACGGGAATGCGCCCCACGCCGAGCCGCGGCTTCTCGCGCAGCACCTTCTCGCCGCCGCCGTCGTCCACCAGCACGAAATATTCCTCCATGACGTAGCTGAGCGTGTGGCTCAGCGAGTTGTCGGACTCGTAGCAGAGCAGGTAGTCGTCGGGCGTCTTCCCCGAAAGGGCCGGGGTCACCATGCGGTTGTCCCATACGCAGTTGCCGAACAGGAGAAGGTTCTTCGGGCGGTCGGACGTGTCCGCGGCCTTGTCCCACAGCATCTTGACGAAGCGGCGGATGGCCGTGGCGTCGGGCGTGCCCGATGAGAACTCGTTGTATATCTGGTCGGCGGTGAGCACCGCGCAGCGCAGCCCCTCTTTGGCCGTGTGGGCGGCTGCCAGCCGTTGCGCCTGTTGCGTGAGCCGTCCGCTGCTCGGCACGACGATGACGAGGTCGATGCCGCTGAGCGCGTGGAGGTCTTGGTTGGCGATGGCGCCGATGGTTGTTGGCGCGGGGTAGCTGGCCGACGGGTTGAATGCCACGATTTCCTCGCTCCTCCACGCCGTCGGCGTGTCGTTGCCGCTGGAAAAGGGGACGGTCCAGACGCCTGTCGCGGGGTCGTAGCTGCCGCTCAGCTCTTCGGTCTCCCTGGACTTGCTCACGCGGAGGAAGACGGTGGAGGCGTCGCCGCCGGAGAGGCGGAACTCGATGTCGCCGCCGGTGTAGGGGCGGAACAGGAGCTCGCTGCCGCTCATGCGGAGCTGGCGCAGGTAGCTGGCGCGGATGTAGTCGAGGTGTCCCGACACGCCCGAAGCGCGGGTGTGGGTGAGGCCCACCTTGTTGCTCTCGCTGGCGACGTCGTAGAGCCTGTAGGTTCCTGTGGCTTCCACGCCGTACTCGTAGCTGCCCAGCTGCGCGAAGTTCTTTGTGCCGAGGGTGGAGTCGTTCCACGTGACGGCCAGCGACGACGCCGACTGGCCGGCGGCGCAGAACTTCACGACAAGGCTCGCATAGCTCTTCGCCACGATGCCCGGCAGCGGGAGCGTGTAGCTGCGCCGGTTGCCCGTGGCGAAGTCGTAGGCTTCGTAGAAAGTCCGTCCCGTGTTGATGAAGCTGTAGCCGTCGGTCTCCACCAGCGCGTGGTCGGGAAAGAAGTCGGCCCGCGCCGCGTTGCCGCCCACCTCGTAGGCGTATTTCTCCAGTTCCTTGGGCCGGGCCTCCGCGTTTTCAGTCAGGAAATAGTAGGTGTGCAGCGAGTAGGGGTTGTTGGTGTGGGTGAATGTCGCCGCGCTGCTGGTGGAGCTCTCGAGCGTCCACCGGGTCGTGCCCCGCCCGTAGAACAGCACCTTGCTGTCGGTGCGGTAGAGGGGGATTTCCACGAGGTCGTCGTCGATGTCCTCTATCGCCGTCTCGGGCAGGACCTCGAGGTTGAGGCCGTAGAGGCGCACGTGCCCGGGATTGGCGAAGCCCATGGCGCGCAGGGCCGCGTTGGTAATTTGGTGGATGCCGGCCTTGTCGACCCTTATCTTTACCCACTTCCCCGTGCTGAGGACGGAGTGGTCGGCATAGCGCGGCGCGGTGCCGGCGGCGTGGGCCGTGGGCGTGAGGACAAAGAGGAGGAGGGGGACGAGCAGTCGTTTCATCTTACTTTCAGTTCTAAGAGTTTGCGTGTGCCGATGTAGCCTTCCAGCAGCTGGTACTCGCGCACGGGGCCGACGCCGGCCGGCGTTCCCGTGAAAATCAGATCGCCCGTCTTCAGCGTGAAGAAACGGCTGCAGTAGGCTACGATTTGGTCAATCGTGAAGCGCATGTCCGCCGTGTGCCCCGTCTGGACGGTCGTGCCGTCGATGTCGAGGTGGAAGTCCAGGTCCTGGAGGTCGGCGAAGCCATCCTTGCCGACAAATTCTCCCACCGCCGCGCTGCCGTCGAAACCCTTGCAGACGTCCCACGGCAGGCCCTGCCGGCGGAGCTTCTGCTGGAGGTCGCGCGCCGTGAAGTCGATGCCGACCGTCAGCTCCGTGTAGTAGCGGTGGGCGAACCGCTCGGCGATGTCCTTGCCGATGCGGTCGATGCGGACGACGATTTCGGCCTCGTAGTCGAACCGCTCCGCGAAGTCGGGCACGAAAAAGGGCATTCCCTTGCGAATCAGCGCAGAGTCGGGCTTGGTGAACACCACCGGCTCTGTTGCTAATAACGCGGTGTCGCGTTCTTTATTGTGTGCGGCATAGTTCATGCCGACGGCGAGAATCTTCATGTCCTGTGCAAAATGGCGTTTGGTCGTGCTGTGTTTTCTTGATGGGGCAAAGTTACGCCTTTTTGCCGTATGGGCGGAGCGTTTGCTCCTTTTTCGTTCTTTCACGGTTTTTCGCCGTTTTTTCCACACAAAAGGTGCTAAATTTGTGCAAACCATGCTTTTGCATGGGGCTTGGACGTTTTCGGCATGGGATTTTGGACATACCGGACACTTGGATGTGGCGGAAATGGACGAAATTTGGGGCGTGATGCAACCGGAGCCATCTCCGCCTGACACTGAAACGTACCAATTTGTTATACCTAACGACATGAAACATTTTTTCTCTTTACTCTTGATGGCTTGCGTCCTGCTGCCCGCCACGGGGCTGGCGCAAACGGAGGGCAACGACACGCAGCTCCAGGGGCTGGAGACCCAACGGCAGGCGGCTGTTGCGTTTCTCGACACGTGCACGCGTGCGGAATACCCCATCGGTCTCCTCAACAACCTGGACGACGCTGTGTATGCCGTGGAGCTGGAGCGCGCGGCCGGGACGCTGGACAGCCGGAAGGCCATCATCCTGCGCTCGCGCATCCGCACAGCCTACAACGCCGTGAAGAAGGCTTACGGCAAGCACTTCGTCATGGACTTCGACGCGGAATACGACACCGACCGCGGCTTCCGCCATCCGGGCGGCTTCCACACGCAGGCCGACTTCGACCGCGTGAGGGCGCAGCTGGCCGCCGGCAACGCGACGGTGACGAAAGCCTACAACGTGCTGAAGAACGCGGCCTATGCGCAGCCCACCGTTGCCACGTCGCCGTCCGAGCGGATTGTCCGTGGGGGGACGGGCGAGAACTACATCAATGCTGCGCGGGGCGCGACGATGGCCTACCAGAACGCGCTGCGCTGGAAGATTGAGGACAACAAGGCGTGTGCCGACGCAGCCGTGCGCGTGCTGATGGCGTGGGCGAAGACCACGAAGTTGGTGACGGGCGACAGCAACTCTGCGCTGGGAGCAGGCATCTACGGCTATCAGTTTGCGCAGGCGGCCGAGCTGATGCGCGACTACGAGGGATGGAGCCGGGACGACTTCGAGACGTTCCGACAGTGGATGCTGGACGTGTGGTACAGGCCGAGCATAGGCTTCTTGCGCGTCCGCAACGGCACGTGGGAGAACTCGGGGAAATGGTGGCAGGCCCCCGGCCACTACTGGTCGAACTGGGGCTTGTGCAACGCGCTGTGCGTCATCTCCGTCGGCATCCTCTGCGACGACGTGTTCATCTACAACCAGGGCATGTCGTTCTTCAAGTACGACCAGGTGGGAACGTTCCGCGACCCGCGCACGGAGACACCCATCAAGAACGACGGGCTGACGGAGTTCCTCGGCAACCTCGTGGTCACCACCTCTGAAAGCGAGCTGGAGACCGGCGCATACGGCAGGCTCGGCCAAATGAACGAGAGCGGGCGCGACGCTGGGCATCCGGCCATGGCGCTCGGGCTGGCCGTGGACTTGGCGCACATGGCGTACAACCAGGGCGACGACATGTTTGCCTACATGGACCACCGCCTTGCGGCCGGCATTGAGTACGTCGCGGCACAGGCGCTCAGCACCGAGGGGCTGCCGTGGACGGACTATGTCTACGGCACCAACGGCTTCTACTACACCGACAGCCGGGCGTGGACGATGACGGAGCCTGTGATGGGTGTGCATGTGCGGCCTTGCTGGGGCACGGTCATCGGACACTACGAGGGCGTGAAGGGCGTGAGGATGCCGTTCTCGGAGCAAGTGCTCGACAAGCAGGGCATCGACGGCGGCGGTGCGGGCAGCACGAGCGGCGGCTACGACCAGCTGGGCTATTCCGTGCTGCTCAACACGCGCGACACGCAGCTTGCCCCTGCCGACCGGGTGCCGACGGAACTGCGCGGATTCATCGAATACGACGGACAGGTGGTGGAGCAGAGCGACTTGGGCGGCCTGCGCAACACCTATGCCGTCAACAATACGTCGTCGGCCGTGACGCAAGGAAAGGCCGTGCGCCTCATGCCGCAGCTGCCCGACGGCGAGGAGGACACGGGGAAGTGGACGTGGAGCACGGGCGCGACGACGCGAGACATCGAAGTCACCACCGGCCGAAGCCAAATCTACCGCGTGACCTACACCAACGCCAACGGGGTGGAGAGCGAGCAGGCGTTCAGCATCGCCGTCATGGGCGACTGCAACCCGCAGCAGAGCTTCACGACGACTGTCACGCTCGACGGCACCGTCATCGGCGCGACCGAGGCGCGCGTGCCGCGCGGAAGCACCGCGACCATCACCGTCAATGACGGCACGTTCGGCTCATGGGAATGGGACGACGGTTCCACTGGCGGCACATACACCACGCCCGCCATCGTGCGCGACCGCGACTTCTATGTCGTATTCACCAACCAGGGTGGAGCGAAGACCCTGCGTAAAATCTCCATCAAGGCAACCGACCCGGAGGACGAGGTGACGGGGCTCGTGCTGTACCACGACTTCGAGACGCTGGCCGACGACGGCTCGCTGTCCGACTTGGCCGGACGCCACGACGCCACACTGAGCGGGTCGGCGGAGCGCCGTTTCCTCGACGACGGAAACCACGCCGTGTTCACCGGCACGAGGCAGGGCTACGTGGATCTTGGCGCAGAAATCGGTGCTGACATCTTGTCGCGCCTTTCCACGACCTACACCATTTCGCTCGACCTCTGCGTCACGTCGCCCAACCAGCTGGCGAAGTACTGCTGGGCATGGGCGTTCTCCAACGGCACGTCGCAGTACCTCGCCATGGTGAACAAGGCGGGCAATGCCGACTGGTACTATGAAATCAAGGACGGCGGGGCTTCGCAGACCAACTCCAGCACCTCGCTGCGCGTGAACCAATGGCACACCATGACCGTTGTGCAGAATTCTTCCACCAACACGCTCTACATCGACGGCGAGAAGAAGGCGTCGGCATCCATCTCGCTCAAGCCCGCCACATTCGGCTATCAGCTCGTCGGCAACTGGCTGGGACGCTCGCCGTTCAGTGGCGACGCTTACCTCGAGAACACGTATTTGGACAACCTGCGCATCTACAACACGGCACTCTCTGCCGAAGAGGTGCAGGCCTTGGCCGACGCGCGCCCCACAAGCCTCGCCTTGGCCGACGAGACACCTGTCGAGACGCTGCGTGCCGACGGCGGCACCGCCGTTCCAGGTGACGACATCTACGACCTGCAGGGCCGGAAGGTGGCGCCGGCAGACGGGGCTTCGGCTCTCTCGCGACTGAGCCGCGACATTTACATCGCCAATGGCCGGAAGTGGCTGGTGCGCTGACTTTCACACTACACATCCATAACACTTTCATCATGAGACGCATTCTTTCCTCTCTCTGCCTGCTCGCTGTGTTCGCCGTGTCGGTGGCGCAGACATGGCCGCGCGCCGTGCTGCCAGGTGACTATCCCGACCCGAGCATCCTGCGCGACGGGCGCGATTTCTACATGACCCACTCTCCGTTCGTCTATCGCCCGGGCTTCCTCATCTGGCATTCCACCGACCTCGTGAACTGGAAGCCCGTGTGCCGCGCCCTCGAAACATGGCCGGGCTCCGCCATGGCTCCCGACCTCGTGAAGCACAACGGACGCTACTACATCTATTTCCCGTCGAACGGCACCAACTACGTCACGACGAGCACCGACATCCGCGGGCCATGGAGCGATCCCATCGACCTCAAGGTCGGCGGCATCGACCCCGGACACGCGGCCGACCGGCAGGGCAACCGCTACCTCTTCCTCAACAACGGCGAGATGATTCGGCTGGCTGCCGACGGGCTCTCCACCGTTGGCGAGAAGAAGAAAGTGTATGACGGCTGGAACATCCCCAAGCAGTGGAGAACCGAGGGCGAATGGCCGGAGAAGTACCTGGAGTCGCCCAAGCTGACGTGGCACGACGGCTACTACTACCTGACCTGCGCCGAGGGAGGCACGGCCGGCCCCGCAACCAGCCACATGGTGGTGAGCGCGCGCAGCCGCTCCATCGAAGGCCCGTGGGAAAACTCGCCCTACAATCCTGTCATCCACACCTACAGCGCGCAGGACGGCTGGTGGTCGAAAGGGCACGGCACGCTTGTCGACGATGCCGACGGCAACTGGTGGATGGTCTACCACGCCTATGCCAACGGCTACCACACGCTCGGACGGCAGACGCTCATCGAGCCGGTCGAATGGACTTCCGACGGATGGTACAGGCAGGCAAAGTCGCCCCGCGCCACCGCGCCGGCCACAGCCTTGCCCAGTTTGTCCGACGACTTCAGTGGCAGCGCATTGGGCTGGCAATGGAGCTTCTGGAAAGAGAACGCACGGGCGAACGCCAAGGTCGGAAACGGACAGCTCGTCGTGCAGGGCAAAGGCACGTCGCCCGCCGACGGACGCTTGTTGCTGGCGACGGCGCAGCACAAGAACTACGAGGTGACGGCCCGCGTGCAGGTAAAGGGCAAAGCCACGGCCGGCCTGCTGCTTTACTACAACGAGAAAGGCTATGCCGGCGTCGCCACCGACGGACGGCAGTTCTACATTTACGAGGACGGCCGCTTGGCGAGAACCGTCCGCAGCGCCATGGGGCGCAGCGTGAGCTTCCGCGTCCACAACCGTGCCAACCGCGCCTCTGTCGCAGCCAGTGCCGACGGCAAGACGTGGACGGTCCTTGCCGACGACATCGACGTGTCGCAGCTCCACCACAACAACCTCCGCGGCTTCTTCGCCCTGCGCCCGGCCCTCTACGCCGGCGGCAACGGGAACGCCGTGTTCCAGCAGTTCACCTACCGCGACGCCGTTCCGCAGGAGCGGGACATGGCCGCCTACCTCATGGTCTACCACCAGGACGAAGACCACGGGCTGCACATGGCCATCAGCCGCGACGGCTATGCGTTCACCGCGCTCAACGACGGCAAGCCCGTCATGGCGGGCGACACCATCGCCGACCAGCTCGGCATCCGCGACCCCCACATCTACCGCGGCCCCGACGGCGCGTTCTATCTCTCGATGACCGACCTGCACGTGTTCGCCAAGCGCGACGGCAAGCGCGCGACGGAGTGGGAGCGCGACGGGAAAACCTATGGATGGGGCAACAACCGGGGCCTCGTGCTGATGAAGAGCTTCGACCTCATCCGCTGGAAACGCACCAACGTCCGCTTCGACCAACTCTCCGCCGCGTGGCAGGAAATCGGCTGCGCGTGGGCGCCCGAGACCATTCTCGACGAGACCACCGGCCGCCTGATGATTTATCTGACCATGCGCCACAAGAACGAGCCCAACAAACTCTACTACTTCTACGTGAACGACGGCTACGACACGGTCGAGACGCTTCCGCAAGTGCTCTTCCAATACCCCGACGAAACGAAGTCGGCCATCGACGGCGACATCACCCGCTTCGGCGACAAGTACATCCTTTCCTATGTGGCGCACGACGCCGGCGGAGGCATCAAGCTCGCCTACTCCGACCGCCCCACGGGCGGATGGCAGGCCGACCCGCGCTGGATTGACTTCGAGCCGCGCGCCTGCGAGGCGCCGCACGTGTTCAAGCGCATCGGCGAGGACAAGTGGACGCTCATGTACGACGTCTATTCCATCAGCCCCCACAACTTCGGCTTTGTCGAGACCTCCGACTTCGACCACTTCACCCATCTCGGGCGCTTCAACGAGGGCGTGATGACGACCACCAACTTCGCCTCGCCCAAGCACGGCGCCATCGTCCACCTCACCGAGGCCGAGGCGCGCCGCCTCTGCCGGAAGTGGAACACCGACTACGACGCGATCCGCGTCGCCCTGCCGACACCCTGACCCGTGTGCCGGCACAAGCGACAGGGCCATGCGGCGTCCTCCGTGGACTTGCCGCATGGCCCTGTCGCGCGTTGCGTGCCGCCTTCCCGCCGTGCGTCCGCACCGCCTGTCCGCGCCTTCCGCATCGCGGTCGGGACGGATGCGCAGTGTTCCGATATTTCCAAGTACTTGGAAATATTTTTTCAAGTACTTAGAAAATAATTTCCAAGTACTTGGAAATCCAGACGGCCCGCAGCGGCCCGGAAGATTCTCTGCGACAAGGGGCTGCCGTCTGCGCGGCGACGCCGTGGAAGGGGCGCGGGGTCATTGCCTGAGGCGTATGCGGCCCTCTTCGTCGATGGCGATTGCGGGTTTTTCGATGTCGCTCTCGGTGAGTTCCTTGATTTCCTTTGCCACGGCGTTCGACTTGTCGGTGCGCGGGCCTGCTCCGCGCTGCTGGATGAACGAGTGTATCTTGCCCGCGAGGAAACGCCCCTGGCGGTCGATGCCGATTTCGACGAGCGGGGCGTAGCCCGATATGCCGGTGAGGCTCATGCCGTAGGGCGTGCAGAAGTTGCCGAGGCTGTAGGCGATGAAGCGGTCGCGGTAGACTTCCACGCAGCGCGCCACGTGGGGGCCGTGCCCGTAGACCACGTCGGCGCCGTTGTCGATGCAGAAGTGGGCGAATTCGCGCAGGCTGCCCCGGTTCTCGCCGAGGAATGTCTCCGTGCCGTAGGGGAGGTGGCGGCGTTCCTTGCCCTCGGCCCCGCCGTGGAAGGAGACGACGATGATGTCGGACTTCGCCCGCAGGTCGGCGAGGATGCGCTTCACGGTCTCCAGGTCCTGTGTCTTGAGCGTGTAGGAGTTGTGCCCGAAGGCGCACAGGCCGTAGCGCACGCCGTTGCGGACGACGACGGCCGACTCGGTGCGCCCGCGTATGCCGCTGTACTTGATGCCGAGCGAGTCGAGCATGCGCTCGGTGGAGGCGATGCCCTCCGTCCCGAAGTCGTTGGCGTGGTTGTTGGCCTGGCTGAGGTAGTCGTAGCCGGCCTCGCTGAGCCAGCGCCCGTAGGAGGTGGGCGTTCGGAAGGCGTAGGAGTAGCGCCCCGTGCCCTTGGTGCTGGCGCCCTTGTCGCAGAGCGTGCCCTCGAGGTTGCCGACGGCGAGGTCGGCGCGCCGCGTGATGGGGGCGGTGTCGCGGAACACGTCGCGCCCGTCGTTGGGGGGCAGCATCTTCGTGGGGTAGGTGGTGCCCATCATGATGTCGCCGCAGAGGGCGAGCGTGAGTGTGTCGGAGGGTGTGCCGGCGAGCGCGCCAGCGGACACCGACAGGCACAGAAGCAGGGTGGTGATCGGTTTGTTCATAACGGTTGGTGGATTGCTTTTCCTGAATGTTGGGGCGCGGCGCGCTCAGAGCATCTTGAAGGCGGCTTTGATGACGTGCTCGACGGTGGCCGAAGGGTCGTCCTTGAGGATGGCGCGCACGGCCTTGGAGACGGGCGCGGGCGGGTAGCCGAGGGCTTTGAGCGCCTCCACCGCGTCGTCGTGCACCTGCTGGTTGATGGCCGGCGCGGCCGCTTCGGAGCGCTCGGCCGACGTGGGCGCGATGCCGAGCGTGGCGACCTTGTCGCGCAGTTCGACGATGATGCGCTGGGCTGTCTTCGTGCCCAGCCCCTTGACGGTCTTGAGGAGCTTGTCGTTGCCGTTGAGGATGATGTCGCACAGCTCGGCGGGCGAGTAGGCGGAGAGGACGGTGCGCGCGGTGTTGCCCCCGATGCCGCTGACGGAGACGAGCTGCAGGAAGAGCTGCCGCTCCTGCTTCGTGGCGAATCCGAAGAGTGTCCACGCGTCCTCGCGGATGGCTTCGTACACGTAGAGGCGCGCGGCGGGCTTGCCCCGGATGGCGGAGTAGGTGTTGAGCGAGATGTTGAGCAGGTAGCCCACGCCTGCGGTCTCGATGGTGGCTGTGGCCGGCGTGAGCTCGTCGACCGCGCCTTGTACGTATTCAATCATGGCTGTGGTTGTTCTTTTCCTTGTTGGATGGGGGAGGGGGTGTGTCAGTCCGTGCTGCGCCGCATGACGAGCTGGTGGGACGTGAACCCCACGACGGCGAGCCGGTGGGTGACGAAGATGATGGTGGATTGCGCGAAGTGCGCTTTCAGCCGCATGAGCAGCTCGTGCTCGGTCTGCACGTCGAGCGCGCTGGTGGCCTCGTCGAGGAGCAGGATGTGGAACGGGCGCAGGATGGCGCGCGCGATGGCCACGCGCTGTGCCTGTCCCTCCGACAGGCCGCCGCCCCCCTCGCCGCAGCGCGTGTCGAGGCCGTCGGGCAGCTCCGTCACGAAGTCGGCCATGGCGAGGTGGAGCGCCTCGCGCATCTGCGCGCTGGTGGCGTCGGGATTGGCGAAGAGCAGGTTTTGCCGGATGGTGCCGCTGAAGAGCGTGTTGCCCTGTGGCACGTAGGAGAAGTTGCAGCGTGTGGCCGTGGTGGTGGCGACGGGCGGCTGCCCGTCGGTGTAGAGGGCGACGCTCCCCTCGCTGGGCTCGATGAGCGCGAGCATCATGCGTATCAGCGTCGTTTTTCCCGCGCCCGTCTCGCCGAGGATGGCCGTGAACGTGCCGGGGCGGAAGTCGTGGCTGAAGTGGGCGAGGACGTTGCGCCCCTGCTGCGTGTAGCGGTAGCAGACGTTGTCGAAGCGCACGCCGACGTGGCCGTCCAGCGGCCGGGGGGCGGCCTTTTTTTCCAAGGGCAGCTCTTCCAGCTCCATCAGGCGCTCGGCCGAGGTGAGGCTGTTCACGAGGGTGGGGAACAGGCGCGCGATGTCAATCATCGGGCGCTGGATGCGTCCGATGAGCTGGGTGAAGGCCATCAGCACGCCCACGGTGATGGCGCCCTCCTCCAGCTGGACGAGCCCCCACACGAGGGCGGCGAAGTAGCCGCCGAGGAAGCCGACATTGACCATGGAGCGGGCGAATATCGAGAAGCGGGCGCGGCTCTTGATTTGCCGCCGCAGCAGCGCCTGGCGTTTTTCCAGCCGCTGCACCATGGTGCCGCCGCGCTCCATCACCTTCACCACCATCTTGTGCTGCACGCTTTCCTGGATGATGGACTGGAGCGCGCTGTTGCTGTCCTTGATTTTCCGGACGATGCGGCGCATCTTCCGGAAGTAGACGCGGCTGAACAGCAGGAACGCCGGGGCGGCGACGACGAGCGTGACGGCCAGCGCCGAGTCCATGATGTAGAGGTAGACGAACGACGCGACGAACTGCACGAGGATGATGACAATGGACGGCAGCACCTCGGTCATCAGCCCCACGATGTCGCCCACGTCGCCGAAGAGGCGGTTGAGCACGTCGCCGCTGTGGAATCGCTCCACGCCGCGCCACTTGCCCTTGAGCAGCCGTGCGAAAAACGCCTGCTGCATGATGTTCTGTGTCCTTACGCCCAGCACGGCGCGCACCCACGTGAGCAGGATGTTGAGCAGCATTTCCGCCACCATCACGCCGGCGAAGAGCGCGGCGGCCAGCAGGAGCGAGCCCTCGCGCGACTTCATGGCGATGTCGGTGAGCTGGCGCAGCAGCTCCACGCCGCACAGCCCCAGCCCCACTTGCAGCAAGCCCACGACGGCATTGACGGCGGCCTGGAGGCGGCAGCCGCGATGGTGCCGCCACAGCCAGCCGACGATGGTGCGTGTCCTGTATTTTGTCTTGTTGAATCTCACTCTCTTTCTGATGGGATGTTCGGCCCGGGCCGCCCGCTTCCGGCGGGCGTCCGTCAGGTGTGGGCGCGCAGTGGCGGGGCTTTCTTCCTCAGCCCCGGTGGTCCGCCCCCCACATCATCTTGCGGCGGAGCGTCGTGAAGAAGCTCTGGGAGTGGCGGGTGACGACTTTCACCGCGTAGGGCGCGCGGCGGATGCGCAGGTGGATGTTCTCGGGATAGCTGTGGCTGCGCCCGTCGATGGCCACGAGGAAGCTGTGGCTGCGGCTTTCCACGCGCAGCTCCACCTCGCTGTCGTCGCACAGCACGATGGGGCGCATGTTCAGGGAGTGGGGCGCAACGGGCGTGAGTGTCATGGTGCGGCTTTGCGGCACGACAATCGGCCCGCCCACGCTGAGCGAGTAGGCCGTGGAGCCGGTGGGCGTGCCGACAATCAGCCCGTCGGCCTGGTAGGTCGTGAGGTACTCGTCGTTGATGCTCGTGTGGATGCTGATCATCGAGGATATGTCGTGTTTCAGGATGGCGATTTCGTTGAGGGCGAAGGGATAGTCCTCCAACGGCATCTCGTCGCACAGGAGGCGCAGCACGCTGTGTTCCTCGATGGAGTAGCTGCCGGCGTAGATGTCGGCAATGGCCGCCTCGATGTCGTCGGATGAGAACGAGGCGAGGAAACCGAGCCGGCCGGTGTTGATGCCGAGGATGGGAATCTGCTTGTCGCCCACGCGGCTCGCTACGTCGAGGAAAGTGCCGTCGCCGCCCATGCACACCACGAAGTCGGCCTCAAAATGGCCGCCGTCAATGATTTCGCACGGAGGGACATTGATTTTCAGCCCGCTGACGAGAAAGTCGTGGAACGGCCCTGGCATGGTGAGCGTCGCTTCCCGCTCTGCGGCGATGGCAAGGAATTTCTGCACGGCGGCCGACTTGCGTTCCTGGTAGATGTTGCCGAAAAGGGCGAACTTGAGTTTCTTTTGAGACATCGCGCGCAAAGTGTGAATGTTATTTTTCCTCAATTTATCCATGGCGCATCCCCCGCGTAGCAAAAATTTCACTACTTTTGCATATCCGACATGGAAAAAATGAATGGGTCAGACTGCAAGAAGAGGATGTCTGACCGCAAAGGTAAAGAAATTCTTACGAACAACCGGCACGCCCTGCGCCCGTTTCGCCAAAAAAACATCCGCAAGAATGACAAAACTCAGTGTAAACATCAACAAGATTGCCACGATTCGTAATGCGCGCGGTGGGAACAATCCGGACGTGCTGCAGGTGGCGCTCGACTGCGAGAAGTTCGGGGCCGACGGCATCACGGTGCATCCGCGTCCCGACGAGCGCCACATCCGCTACCGCGATGTGGTGGCGCTGAAGCCGCGGCTCACGACGGAGTTCAACATCGAGGGCTATCCGCAGCAGTCGTTCATCGACCTGGTGGCGAGCGTATGCCCGACGCAGGTAACGCTCGTGCCCGACGCGCCCGACCAAATCACGTCGAACGCGGGCTGGGACACGAAGGCGAACGCAGGATTCCTTACCGACGTGGTGGCCGAGTTTAAGTCGCGCGGCATACGCACCAGCCTCTTTGTGGGGGCGGATGCCGAAATGATAGAATGTGCCGCGAAAACCGGCGCCGACCGCGTGGAACTCTACACCGAGCCCTATGCGGCGGCCTACCCGAGCGGACGTGAGGCGGCTGCCGCGCCTTTCGTGGCGGCTGCCGAGGTGGCTCGCGCCTGTGGGCTTGGGCTCAACGCAGGCCATGACCTTAGCCTTGAGAACCTGGCCTACTTGAGCGGGCAGATTCCTTGGCTGGACGAGGTGAGCATTGGCCATGCGCTGATTTGCGATGCGCTGTACCTCGGGCTGCAAGCCACCATCCAGCGGTACAAGGCTTGTCTGAACGCAAAATAACCGGCATGGCGGGCCTCTCCACTGCTCTCCCCGGACCGACAACTGAACCCCCCATTCCCAAAGCACCAACCAACAATGAAAGAACTCAGTATCCTTGAACTTTGCCAACAGGGCGGATGGATTATGATTGTGCTGGCCGCGCTCTCCGTCATCGCCCTCTACATCTTCGTGGAGCGGTTTGTCGCCATCCGTGCCGCGGCGAAGAGCGACCCGCTCTTCATGGACCGAATCCGCGACTACATCAAGAACAACGAGGTGAAGTCGGCCATCAACTACTGCCGGGTCACCAACACGCCCGGCGCGCGCATCATCGAGCGCGGCATCAACCGCATGAACCATCCCGCGCCCGAGATTCAGACGGCCATCGAGAACACGGGGAACCTGGAGGTCGCGGCCTTGGAAAAACGTCTCCACGTGCTGGCCACCATCGCGGGCGGTGCGCCCATGATAGGCTTTCTCGGTACGGTCATCGGCATGGTCGAGGCCTTTTGGCAGATGTCCAACGCGGGTGGGAACCTCGACATCTCCATGCTGTCGGGCGGAATCTACAAGGCCATGGTGACGACGGTGGCGGGCCTCATCGTGGGCATCATTGCGCTCTTCGCCTACAACTATCTCGTTGCCAAGGTCGATGGCGTTGTCAACGAACTGGAACGCAAGACGCTTACGTTCATGGACTTGCTCAATGAATAGCGACTGGCTCCGAACACCCTTTCCCAACGCTTCATTTTTCATCCCACAGCATGTCGCTACACCGAAGAACCAAGGTAACGCCCACGTTCAGCATGTCGTCCATGACCGACATCATCTTCCTGCTGCTTATTTTCTTCATGATCACCAGCACCATGGTCTCGCCCAACGCCATCAAGGTGAACCTGCCGCAAAGCAAGAAGCAGACCACCACGCATTCCGTGGCAAGGGTCGTCATCGACGCGGACTGCAACATCTACGCAGCCTCCGACGGAGGGGAAGAGCTGCCTGTTACGTTGGAGGAACTGCCTTCCGTCCTCAACGCGGCAAAGACCGACACCACAGACCTGTTCGTGTCATTGTACGCCGACGAGAGCGTCCCCTATAAGAACATTGTCGAGGTGCTCAATGTTGCCAACGACAACCACTTCAAGATGGTACTCGCCACGCGGCCGCCCCAACGGCAATAAACCTTTCCGACACCCATGGATTCTCCCAAGAAGCGCCATACCATTGCGGCAGCCGTCACCATTGGTGTCCATGTGCTGCTTGTCCTCGTCCTTGCCGTCCTCACCCTGACGGCTACGGAGCGCAACCGCAACGACGAGGACGGCATTCCCGTGCTGCTGGGCGAGATTCCCGATGCAGGCGGAGAGGATGTGGGTGGGTTGCCGGCGGCACAGCCTGCGGACGGCGCGGACGGGGCAGAGGACACCGAGCCCGAGGCGGACGTGCCGACGCCGCCGCGACGGCCGCAGCCAGCAGCCCGTCCGACGCAGACTCCCGCCCCCGAGGCCGCTCCTGCCGAACCGCAGCTGACGCAGGATGAGGAGCGCGCCGTCGCCGCTGAAAAGGCGCGCGCGGAAGCCAGGGCGAAGGCCGAGGCTGAAGCAAAAGCCAAGGCCGAGGCCCTGGCCCGGCAGAAGGCCGCCGAGGAAGCTGCTGCGCGCAAACGGGCAGCGGAGGAAGCCGCCCGGAAGAAAGCCGAGGAGGAAAAGGCGCGTGCCGACGCCGCCGCCGCGGCCGCGTCCAGCCGGATGGCGGGCGCGTTTGGCAACAAGGGAAATGCAGGCAGCAGTGGCCACACACAGGGCGACGGCAGCCAGGGCTCGCCGACGGGCAACTCCAACGTGGGCGCTGTGGCGGGCGTAGGCGGAACGGGAACGGCAGCGGCCTCTGTCGGGTCGCGCACCGTGAAGTATTTGGCGCGCCCGTCCTATGCCGACATCACCAGCGAGGGGACTGTCGTCGTGTCCATTGTCGTCAATACGGCAGGCCGCGTCACCAGCGCCACCGTCAAGAGCAGCACGACCACATCGGCACCCCTGCGCAACGCTGCGCTCGCAGCGGCAAGACAGTCCACATTCAGTGTCGGCAACCAAGACGCAGAGGCCGGCACCATCACCTACCGCTTCAAGCTGAAGTAACTTCTAAAATACGCTGACCATGGACAAGATTTATGTTTTCCTTGCCACAGGCTTCGAAGATGTTGAGGCCCTTGGCGTGATTGACGTGTGCCGACGTGCCGCGCTGCCAGTAAAGACCGTCTCCGTTACGGGCGAATCCACCGTAGCCAGCTGCCACCATGTGGGTGTCGTGGCCGACGCGCTTTTTGAGGACATCGACTTCTCCGATGCATCCATGCTCTTCCTGCCGGGCGGACTTCCCGGGGCCACGAACCTCGAAGCCCACGAGGGGCTACGGAGGGTCATCCTCGCCCATTTCGAGGCGGGGCGTCCCCTGGCAGCCATTTGTGCCGCCCCGATGGTGTACGGCAAGCTCGGACTGCTCAACGGGAAACGCGCCACCTGCTATCCCGGCTTCGAGCCCGACCTGCTGGGGGCGACCGCCACGGGCGAACTGGTCGTGTGCGACGGGCAGTTCTTCCTCGGAAAGGGACCGGCCGCCGCCCTCCTTCTGGGCTACACCATTGTCGAGCATTTCTGTGGAAAGGCAAAGGCCGACGAGCTGCGAAAGGGAATGCTCTACGACCAGATTCAATGACAGCGGAGGCAGCATGAACGCCGTTGTCATCGTGGCCGGCGGAAAGGGGCTGCGCATGGGAGGCGACATCCCCAAGCAGTTTCTGCCGATAGGCGGCAGGCCCGTCCTCATGCGCACCATCGAACGCTTCCGGCAGGCCGACCCGCAGATGCAGGTCGTGCTCGTCCTGCCCGCATCGCAGCAGGACTACTGGCGCGCCCTTTGCGCCGACCATGCTTTCTGCCATCCTGCCGTTGTCGCCAATGGCGGAGCAACCCGATTCCATTCCGTGAGAAACGGGCTGGCGGCCGTCCCTCCCGACTGCCGGTACATCGGGGTGCACGACGGCGTTCGCCCGTTCGTCTCTCCCGAAGTCATCCGCCGCTGCTATGCGGAAGCCATGGAGAGCGGGGCGGCCGTTCCCGTCGTCGATGTGGTGGAAACCCTCCGCCACATCACGAGGGAGGGCAGCGCCACCGTTCCGCGCGGCGACTACAAGCTGGTGCAGACCCCGCAGGTGTTCGAGGCATCCCTCTTGCGCGAGGCCTACGAGCAGCCTTACACGGAGCTGTTCACCGACGATGCGTCCGTGGTGGAGGCCCTCGGCCGCCGCATCGCCCTCGTTCCCGGGAATCGGGAGAACATCAAAATCACCACGCCCTACGACCTCCGCGTCTGTCCCAGCCTGCTGGACGCTTGATGCGGACGCCCCCCTCTCTCAAAAAAGTAACAACACACAATCCACCCTCATCATGGAAAATTTCCTCACCCTTTGCAAGGAGCGTTTCTCAGCCCGCAAATTCACCGACGAACCCGTTTCCGACGAAGACCTCGGCTACATCCTCGAGGCTGTGCGCCTCGCCCCCTCGGCCGTCAATTTCCAGCCGTGGAAGTTCCTTGTCGTGAAGTCGCCCGAAGCGCGCCAGCGTCTCTGCAAGTGCTACAAGCAGGAGTGGCTCGCCGCGGCTCCCGTCGCCGTCGTCTGCCTGAAGGACAAGTCGCAGAACTGGACGCGCCGCTACGACCAGAAGCCCCACGGCGACATCGACGTGGCCATCGCCGCCGAGCACCTCTGCCTTGCCGCCGCCGAGCGCGGACTGGGAACCTGCTGGGTGTGCAACTACAATCCGGTGATTTTCGCAGAGCAGTTCCCGCAGCCCGACAACCTCGAAGCCGTGGCCATTGTCCCCGTCGGGCACATCGCACCCGACTGCCCCCGCAAGGAAAAGGCGCGCAAGCCGTTGGACGAAATCGTGGAATACGTGTAACGCCCGTCCCCACGGGCAAGCCGGCATGCGTCCGCAAGGCATCCTGCTTTGCGGGCGTTTTTTATGCACGCGCGTGGCGGGGCGCGTGCGGAGCGCAAGCATGCGGGAGGCGGGGAGCGCGAGCGGCGTCCGTCCCGCTACCGGAACACGTCCTTGATGCGCCCGTAGCGGTCGAACGTCTGCCGCCCGGACACCTTGAGGGTGAGCATCAGCGAGAGCATGGACGCGACGAACGTAATCACCACAATCATCATTTGGTACTTGATGGCGATGTCCGGGTTCGAGCCACCCAGAATCTGCCCAATCATCGTGCCGGGCATGGCCACCAGCCCCATCACGGCCATGTTGGCGATGCAGGGGTTGAAAGCCTTGACGATGGCGGCACGGATGAGCGGCGTGGTGGCCTCGTGCAGGGTCGCCCCGTTGCCCAGCAGGTAGTAGAATAGTTGCCGCTCGCGCTTGAGCCCGTCGCAGTAGGTGTTGAGCGCCACGACGTTCACGCTGAGCATGTTGCCGAGCAGCAGGCCGAAGATGGGGATGAAGTAGCGCGCCGTGAAGAGCGTGCGCGCGCCGGCGAAGCCCTCCTCCGCCGCGTCCGGCGCGCCGGCGGGGGCGGCGGTGAAGCCCAGTACCAGCCCGATGAAGTAGAGGGCGACGACGAGCGAGGTGACGAGGAACGCCACGCCCAGCGGAACGGCCAGCACGTGGGGGCGCAGCCGGATGCGCTGCACGGCCGTGCCCGTGGCCACCAGCACCATCACCAGCCCCCATGCGAAGTTCACGTACCACAGGTTGTACTCGAACAAATACTGCAGGTAGAAGCCCACGAGGTAGAGCTGCACAATCATGCGGACAATGCCGTTGAGCGTGGCGTGCACCAGCCCCGTCTTGTACTTGTGGAGGAAATAGAGCGGGACGAGCAGGAGCAGAAGCCCGATGCCCAGCCCCGTCACGCTGATGTCTGTTGTCATGCGGAGGGTGTAGGGTGGAGGGGCGGCGTGCGGCGCGCCCCGTCAGGATGGCAGGTGGATGGTGTTGGCGTGCTGGCGGAACACGGGCGAGTGGCTGACCACGAGCACGGCCATCTGCCGCCGCGCGGCCAGCATCTGGAAGTAGCGCAGCACGTGCACGGCCGAGTCCTCGTCGAGGGCCGATGTCGGCTCGTCGGCCAGCAGGAGCGACTTGCCCAGCAGCCCCGCCACGGCCAGCATGGCGCGCTGCCGCTGTCCGCCCGAAATCTCGGCCGTCCGCTTTTGCAGCAGCTCCGTGCCGAGCCCGAGCGCCGCCCAGTCGCGCAGCAGGTCGTCGCGGCGCAGCCCCGGCTGCCGGTTGGCCCTGAGACCGAACGGCAGGCGCACCATCTCCTCCACCGTCTCGGAGGGCAGTGCCAGCTCCTGCGGCACGTAGGCGATGTGCCGCCGCACCGCCGCAGCCGTCTGTGCCGACAGCGGCGTGCCGCCAATCTCAATCCGCCCCCCGAAGTCCTCGAACCCCATGATGGCGCGGAGCAGCGACGACTTGCCGCTGCCCGACTCGCCGCACACGCACAGCAGCTCGCCCCGCCCGAGGCGGAACGAGAGGCCGGCCAGCACGCGGTGCGCGCCATAGCTGAGCGAAAGGTCTTGAACGTTGAGCATGACGATTGGCGGTGCAAAATTACGGATTTCCCACAGCACGGCAAAGTGCCCCTCCGCCCAAAATGGGCCGCGCCGCCGCACGCTCCGCCCTTTTCAGTTAAATAGGGTTAAATAAACTGCGCCGCACACACAAATGTGCCGGGGCGTGCGCGCCGTTTTGTCGGAATTTGAATATTTTTGCCCATCCGACAAAAAAACACCGCGCCGCGGAGGCCGCACGCACCGGCTGCCCCGCCGCGCGCACAACCCCACGCTTATGCTTGACATCCAGAACGTCACGTTCGGCTACACGCGGGGGCGGAACGTCCTTCAGGACTTCTCGCTCGCCTTCGCCGACGGCGGCATCTACGGCCTGCTCGGGCGCAACGGCACCGGCAAGTCCACGCTCCTCTACCTCGCCATGGGGCTTCTGCGCCCGCAGCAGGGGCGCATCCTCTACAACGGCGCCGACACCGCCCTGCGGAGGCCCGAGTGCCTGTCCGACATGTTCATCGTCCCCGAGGAATACACGCTGCCCAACATCCCGCTGGCCCACTACGTGAGGGCCGTGCGCCCCTTCTACCCCCGCTTCAGCGACGAAACGCTGAGCGCCTGCCTCGCCGGCTTCGACATGCCGGCCGACGTGTCCCTCGGCGCGCTGTCGATGGGGCAGAAGAAGAAAGTCTACATGAGCGTGGCGATGGCCGCCAACACGCGCCTGCTCGTCATGGACGAGCCCACCAACGGCCTCGACATCCCCTCCAAGTCGCAGTTCCGCCGCATCGTGGCCGGCAGCATGAGCGACGAGCGCACGCTCGTCATCTCCACCCACCAGGTGCGCGATGTGGAGGAACTCATCAACCGCCTCGCCATCATCGACCGGAACCACGTGCTGCTCAGCGCCACCATGGAGCAAGTGCGCCGCAGCCTGGCGTTCGCCGCCACCGACCGCGCGCCGCAGCCCCTCGACGGCCACATCTACGCCGAGCCCGGCATGGGGTGCTACAACGTGGTGGCGCGACGGGAGCGGCGCGACGAGACGCCCGTCAACCTCGAGCTCCTGTTCAACGCCCTCCTGGCCGACGCGCAGCGCGTGCGGCAGGCCGTTGCCGACGGCGAGTAGGCCCCATCCCCCCCACACATACATCCGCCATTCCCATGCACACATTCAACCCCAAGCGCTTCCTGCAATACGCGCGCTACGACACCCTCATCAACCGCGCCTTCTACACCGGCGCGGCCATCGCCGTCTCGGCCGTCATCCTCGCCGTCACCGTCATGGGCTTCTGCATCCGCTTCCTAAGCCGCCCGTCCGCCGGCGACATCGACGCGGCCATGGCCTTCATGCCCGACGCCTACGCCTCCGTGGGCGGCACGGCGTTCGTCCTCTCCGCCTTCTGCCTGCTGGCCGTCACCCTCTTCGCAGGATGCTTCAACCACCCCCTGCGCAGCCGCCAGTCGCGCGTCGCGACGCTCACCGTCCCCGCCACCAACGCCGAGAAGTTCCTGTGGCACACGGCGGTCGTCGCCCTCGCCGCGCCGCTGACCTGCCTTGCCGCCACCGCCGTGGCCGACGCGCTGAACGCCCTCCTCTCGCTGGCGGCCGGCTTTCCCGCCGACCACATCCATTCCGTCACGGCAGCCGCCTACCACCTCGCCACGCTGCAGCTCGGCGCGCCCGGCGTGGGGCTGCCCGTCGAAGCGTCGTTCACGTCGTCGGGCATGCCCGACGGCGGCGACCCCACCTTCCCCCTGCCGCTGCTGTTCCTTGCCGCCCAATTCTGGGTGTTCACCACGTTCGTCTTCGGCAATGCCCTGAAGTACCGCTACAACATCGTGTGGACGCTGCTCTCCCACGCCGCGCTACAGTTCGCCGTCAGCGTGCTCGCCGTGGTCGGGAGCGTGTTCCTCTTCGCGCTGTACGACTCTTTCAGCAACCTCAGCGCCGACGCCGTGCTGTGGAGCCTCTTCCTCTTCCACCTGCTGACCGCCGCGCTCATGTGGTGGCAGTCGTGGAGGCTGTACACACGCGCGCGCGTCACCAGTCCCCTCAACCATTAACCCTCCAACCCACACCGATGATGAAACGCACCCTTCCCCTGCTGGCGGCGGCCGTCCTGCTGCTCGCCACCGCGCTCGCCGCCTGCAATGGCGGACGGCGCGACCGCCACGACGCTGACGACCGCTACGGATGGTTCGACGACGACGACGACAGACCGCGCTACCTGCGCGACTCGCGGAAATGGGGCGAGATCGTGGAGCAGGCGCTCCCCCTCGCGGCATTCACCAAGCTGCGCACCGACGGCTGCGTCGACGTCGTCTTCACGCAGGACAGCCGCACCTCCGTCGTCGCGCGGGGCAACGAGCGCGTCCTCGCGGCCTACACGTTCGCGGTGGAGGACAGCACCCTCGTCATGCGCATGACGGACAGCGGCGCCCACCCGCGCCGCCTGCCGACCATGCGGCTCTACGTGTCAGCCCCCGTGCTGACCGACATCCGCCTCGGCGGCGACGGCGACATCGTCCTGCCGCGCCGCACCGTGCTCGACAACGCGCTGGACGTGACCGTCGACGGCAACGGCGACATCGACTTCGACGACCTGCAATGCCACGCCCTCGCCATCCGCATGCAGGGCAACGGCGACCTCTTCATGCGGCGCGCGCACTGCCGCACGCTCGTGGCCACGAGCCACGGCAACGGCGACGCCAAGCTGCGGCGGCTGGACTGTACGGGCGACGCAACCGTGGAGGTGGCGGCGAACGGCGACATCGACGGCGGCATCGCCTGCCGCAACCTCCGCGTCGAGGTCACCGGCGCGGGCGAGGCCGACCTGAAGGTGCGGTGCGACACCGTCGCCGCCTTCTCCACGGGCTCGGGCGAGCTGGAGCTCAAAGGCCGCGCCGCCCGGCTGCTGAAACGGGAGAGCGGGTTCGGGAAAATCCTGACGCGGAAGCTCCAGGCCGACGAGGTCGTCATCCAGTAGGCCGGCAACGCCCCTTGCGGCGCGCGCACGCTTCGGGCGCGGCAGGAACGGACTCCCGCCGCGCCCGAAGCGTGCGCGCGCCGCACTCGTTTTTTAGGCGTTTCCGCACTCGTTTTTGGGCGGCGTCGCACTGCGGCCTTCCCCGCGCCGCGCCGTCAGCCGGGCGCGGGCGCAGTGCCGTGGAATTTTCAAGTACTTGGAAATAAATTTCCAAGTACTTGGAAATATTTTTCCAAGTACTTGGAAATATTTTCCCGGTGCGGCGTGGCGAAACTGCCGGCGCGGCGCGGGGGAGTCCGCAGTGCGGCGGCGCCGGATTTCCAGTGCAGGCGCACGGGCTTTCCGCCGCGGGGGGGACTTCAGGGGGCGCGGCGGCGCAGGATGTGCGCGCTGCGCTTGGACCTGTTGGGCGTAGGGGGTGTGGGAGCGTGGTGCTGGGCTTCCGCTTTTTTTCTTTCGCGTCCTTCCGCGCCGCTGCGGGCGCAGTCAGTGTTTTCCAGCCGGACGCGGGCGGTGTCCAGGCATAAAAAAAGGGGCAACGCCTTGCCCCAATCTTGTTAACCTTAAATCTAATACTATGAAAAACACGGTGCAAAGATAGGGGATTTTAGGCTGAACCACGCGCTGTGTGCGAAAACAATTCAAAAAAAGCCGATTTCTTGACAAAAATCAACGACACCGCGCGGATGGCTTTGGGGAAGACGGACTCAACGGCTTGCACGGACTGCGGGCAAGCTACGCCGGCTGCGGGCAAGTTGTCCGTCCGAATTGTCTTCCCCCGAGAAAAGAAGGCCGGGCTGCCTTTCAGGGCGGCCGCCCGTCGCCATCCCGGGGTGGCAAAAGTGGGGGCGGCGCACGCCGCAGCCCTCTTATTCGCGGCGTTTAGGGATATTTAACAATCGGGGGGGGTAAAACCAACGGATTTTAACTACATTTGCCACCGAAGCCGCCCGCGCTGTGATTGGACGGA
>CAVGCV010000022.1:0-36245 GCA_963627995.1 bacterium
CGTGAAGAGCGGGACGGTCACCTACAACCCCGCGACCAAGACGCTGCGGCTCAAGGACGCCCGCCTCGAGACGGGCGATAATTGCCTCGAGAACGCAGGCGTGTACGGGCTGACCATCGAGGTGGAGGGGACGTGCCGGATGACGTCCGACTACAGGGACGGCATTCTCCTGGATGCATCCACCACCATCACGGGCGTGTCCGGGACTGCGGCCCCCTCGCTCGTCATTTCTGCCTCGAACGCCGGCGTCTGGGCGCGCAACGGCGCTTCCTGCACCATCAGCGGCCTCGACCTCACCGCCACGGGCAAAAACTTTGGCCTCATAGGCAACAGCGGTGAGTCCCTCACCATCACGGACGCCACCGTGCGCGCCACGGGGGCGTCGGGCAGCATCTGCGACTTCTTGCAGGTGCAGCTCTTGGGCTACTTTGTACTCACGCCCGAGGATGCGGCGTTCGACGGCGGCACACTGAAAAAGGACGGCGAGGTGGTGACCGGCGAGGCATTCATCGTCAAGAGCTATCCCCTGGAGATTTGCGGCGTGCGTGTGACCGACGCGAACAAGGACGACCTCTCCGTCATCGCCGGCGTTAAGAGTGGAGTGATGTCCTACAACCCCTCCTCCAAGACGCTGCGGCTCAAGGACGCCGTGGTAGTCACCGATGGCTCCTTCATCTCTAACTACCGCGTAGACGGGCTGACCATCGAGGTGGAGGGGACGTGCAGGATGGAAACCGGAGGGTATAAAAGCATTAACATTGAAGCACCCACCACGATAACGGGAAAGTCCGGGGCTGTAGCCCCCTCGCTCGCCGTTTCTTCCTCTTACTGGGGCATTTACGTGTACGACGGTGCCTGCACCATCCGCGACCTCGACCTCACCGCCACGGGCACGTGGTTTGGAATCTTAAGCGTTAGCTTTAGGGAAGTATCCCTCACCATCGAGAACGCCACCGTGCGCGCCACGGGGACGGAAGGCAGCATCTACCACTTCAAGTCGGTGACGCTCAAAGGCTGCCAGGTCGCCACGCCCGCCGGTGCGGCGTTCGACGGCGGCACGCTGAAAAAGGACGGCGAGGTGGTGACTGGCGAGGCGCTCATCCTCCCGGATGCAGCCATGGGCATCGGCACGACGGCCGGCGACGCGCCCCGCCGCGAGGGCGTCTACACGCTCTCGGGCGTGCGCCTCGCGGCCCCGCTCGACCAGCTTCCGCGCGGCGTCTATGTCGTGGACGGGCGGAAGGTGGTGAAGAAATGACAGCATGACGACATGACGGAGCGGCCCCGGCATCGTGTGCCGGGCCGTCAAACGCAGGGCCGCCCCTCTCTCTTGGTGGAGACGGGGCGGCCTTGCGTATGATATGCTCGTCACGGAGCATCGCCGCGAAGTTTGCGTCCGGCTTTTGTGGTGCGGAAATATTTCCCTAAATTTGCGGCAGACGAAAGTGTCCGCATCAACGAAAACTCACATCGCCATGCCGGAAATTGAAACGAAACGGACAACTCCCATGCCGAACCACCTCCAGCTGGGGCGGCTGGGCGAGGAACTGGCGGCAACATGGCTGGCAAGGAACGGCTTTCGGCTGTTGGATAGGAATTGGAAATCCAAGAACGGATATGAGTTGGACATCGTTGCGTTCAAGGGCAATGCGCTGCACGTGGTGGAGGTGAAGACGCGGACGAGCGATGAGCTGTTCAGTCCGCTGGCGGCCATCAACCACCAAAAGTTGCTGCATTTGCACCGGGCGGCTTACTGCTACAAGAAAACGCGGCGGCTGGACTTCGACGTTTATATCGACGGAATCGTGATTGTCTATCGAGGCGAGGGCGACTACGACTTGAAGTATGTGCCGAACCTCCACCAGCAGATGCTGCACATCAACTATTACCAGCACACGAAACACTAACATTCAATCGGGACAACTATGTTTTCAGGAATTGTAGAAGAGACGGCGCGTGTCGTTGCCATCACGCGCGATCGGGAGAATGTGGATTTCGCCCTCACGTGCTCATTCGTCGCCCAGTTGGGCATCGACCAAAGCGTGGCGCACAATGGCGTGTGCCTCACCGTGGTGCGGATTCTCGACAAGAACGGACAAGAGGTCGCCCCCGCGTCGCCCGACAGCCATGCCTACGTGGTGACGGCGATGAAAGAGACGCTCGAACGCTCTAACCTCGGCAGTCTGGGCGTTGGCGATGAGGTCAATGTGGAGCGGTCGATGCTGATGAACGACCGCCTCGACGGACACATCGTGCAGGGGCACGTCGATCAAACGGCGGTTTGTGTGGGCAAGGAAGACCGCGACGGAAGCTATGCTTTCACGTTCCAGTATGCTGCGGACGCAGAAATGGCGCGACGCGGCTACATCACGGTGGACAAGGGGTCGGTCACGGTCAATGGCGTGAGCCTCACGGTGTGCAGCCCGACGGACGACACGTTCCGGGTGAACATCATTCCTTACACCTACGAACAGACCAACTTCCACAGCGTCGAAGTTGGTACAAGGGTCAATCTTGAGTTCGACATCATAGGCAAGTACATCGCGCGCATCAGTGCGGCGCAGCGGTGACGGCGCATGGGGGTTGCCGTCATTGCGGCTTCCCCCGACAGCTCACGCGCTTTGGCACACGGCGTCGTAGAGCATTTGCACCAGTTCTGCGCCGACATTTCCGGTTGCGTTCACACGCTGGATGGCATGAAAGAATTGTTTCTGAAATTCTTTCGTGCCATCTTCTTTTTGTGCCATGGCGGCGCGAGCCTGCCCGTAGCGCGCATAAGCCTGCGGCAGGTTGCCCATGGTCAGGTGTACGGTCGCGAGGTGGAGTAGGAGCGAGGGGCTTTCGGGGTGTTCCCCGACGAGCGATTCATAGGCTTCCAGTGCTTTTGCGCCGTTGCCCGTCATCAGCAGGCACCATGCCAGGCTGTCCCGTCCCTCCACCGTATGCCCGTCGAGGTAGGTCGCCTTGTACAGCAGCGGAATGGCCTCTGCATAGTTCTCCAGCGCCATCAGGCAAGCCACTTTCCGCAGCAAGAGCCTTACGTTCTCGCTGTCGCCATCGAGCAGGCATTCGTAATAGGCGCAGGCTTCGTCGAACCGCTTCAGCTGGAACGCCACTTGTGCCAAATGGCGCAGCGTCCACGTCGAGCTCGCGTTGAGGCTGTAAGCCGTCGAATAGCTGGCGAGAGCGTCCTCCAACTTTTCCGTCTTCTGCTGGCAGAATCCGATTTTCTGCCAAATGTCGGCGTCTTCTTCCGTGTGCGACGGCCGCAGCAACTGGAACAGCTCCACGGCCTCGGCGTAGCATCCCTTCCGCATGAAGAACTCCGCCAGCGGCAGCATTTCGTCGCGGTGTGCCAGCATGGGCGCGAAGCTCGCCGTGGCTGTGGGCGTGAAGGCCACTTCCCTGGCCGCGAATGGATTGTGGAACTGCAAGTGGAACGGGTAAAGGCTGAAGAACCGGTAGAGGTCGAACACGTAGGAACGGCTCGCCTCCGCCTCTTTGCGTTCTTGGCTCTTCATTTCCCGCAAATGCTCGTCGAGTTCGTCGGGCGACATCTCCCCCATGAGGTTCTGCGACAGCAGCTCCCGTCCCGACGTGCCGATGCTGTCGAGCATGAACAGGAACGAGTATTTGTCGCTGTTGCAGAACGGCGCGATGTTGAGCAGGGTGGAGAGGAACGAGGCTCCCTGTCCGCCGGCATTCCGCACGATGCTCTCCACGGCCGGGTGCTCCGCCGAGAATGGCGCGAGCCAATGGCAGGGATGCTGGAAAAAACGATGGCCTTTCAGGTGGGAGAACGCGCTCATGTAGATGTCGGCCCCCTCCATCTGCAGCTCAGCCATTTCGCGCATCTTCGACTGCGCCTTCGCATCGTCCGCGTTGCCGCGCAGCCACTCTGGGTTCTCCCCGTTCTGCGTCATGTAGTCGTCAATCTCCTGAATGCCCATCTTCGTGGCGCGAAACTTCGTGCTTTTCATGATGGACGGGATGATGTCGTCGCGCATGCGTGTGCTGATGCCGTCCGTCATCTTGCTGAATTGCAGCTGCATGAGGATGCGGAAGAAGTCGCGCACGAAGTGCGGGTCGTCCGCGTAGAGCGACAGCCGCGATGCCAGCCCGGGCAGCGCGGCGACGCGCTCGTCGTGCTGCCGCACGCACAGCACGATGCCCACCGCCGCGCGCTGGCTCACCTCCGTTTCCGCCGACTGGTAGGCGTCGAACAGCAGCATCAGCTTCCGCTCGTCGAACATTTCCAGCACCGCCAGCGTGACCGCGCCTACCAGCACCGCTTTGTCGTCGGCCAGCACCGCGCCGGAGCCGAGTAGTTGCACGGCGTGCTCATAGTCGCTCTTCCGCCAGGCGTCCGATGTCCACACGCAGTCGAACATCTCCTGGACGCACTCTTCGTGCGCCGCCAGCGCCTCGTCGATGTCGTGCCGCCACACGCGCTCGCGTCCGCTGTCCGATTGCCGCAGCAGGCGGATGGTGTCGCCCTGCGCCGCCAGCACCTGCAGCGACCGCTCCATTCCCGCCTCCTTGCGCAGGGCTTTGTGCGTCAGCGTGTATTTGTCCGAGGTCTGCGTGTTGAGCCGCGCGATGCGGCTGGCGCGGTCGCGCAGCACGTGGGCCTGCCGCACGAGGCGTGCGTAGAGGGCGGGGGCGCCGGGGTCGTCGATGCCCTCCACCAGGTAGTGGAGCAGGGTGGAGTAGGTGTCCTTTGCCTGCGCCAGTTCCTCGCGCAGCTCGTAGCTTTGTGCTGCCTGGAGGGGGCTTTCGAGCGAGGCGAGCAGTTCGGCCAAACTCTTTTGCGGGGATGTCGGTTTCATGGGCGGAGTGGAATGTGGTGGGTGGTCGTGCTCACGGGGCGGGCGGTGCGATTGGCTTTGTCCTCTGGAGCCACGCGCGCAGCGCGGCCAGCAGCGAGTCGTTGGGCTGTGATGCCGGCCGCAGGACGGGGAGGGCGAGGAGGGAGTCGGGGCATTCGACGGACGTGGGCAGGTAGGCCAGCAGGCGCGCCGGGTGGGCGGACGCCTCGCGGTTGATGCGTGCCACCGCCGCGTCGTAAGCCTTCACGCACCGGGCGATGTCGTCCTTCCTGTCTGCGGCAGTCTTGGCGTGGAAGAGCAGCGCGCCCATGTCCCGGGCACAGTTCAGCGCGCGCGAGCTGCCCACGCGGCGTGCGCCGCGCGCCACGCACGCCGAGGCGTAGGGCTCGGGCAGCAGCGCGCCGTCGTATTGGTTCTGGCACAGCATCTGCGCGCGCAGGGCGATGCTGTTGACTTGTGGCTGGTTCAGCTCGCTGGCATCCAGCTGCGCCGCCGCCATCAGGCGGTCGGCCATGTAGGCCACGGCCGAGTAGCGCGTGGTCGCCACGATTTTTTCTTTCAGGCTTTGCGCGCGGCGGATGCGCGCTTGGCGTGCGGTCACGGCGTGGAGGTCGATGTCGAACGCCATGGCCCAGCGCACGCTGTCGCCCCTGTCTTCCCACGTCAAGGCTTTCACCGCGTCGGTCGCGATGCCGTCGGCCCAGCCCCTGGCGAACGCCGTGTCGGCGTCCATGGCTGCGCCGAATGTCAGCAGCTGCACCGACACGCCGGCCGAGTCGAACAGCCCGCACGCCCCGGCCACGTAGAACGGCAGGCAGTCCGCCGTGGGCAGCACGGCAATGCGCAGGGCCGTCGAGTCGTGGGCCGCGCGCCGGCCCCCGCCTTTGCCGCCCGAGCACGAGAACGCCGCGGGCAGCGCGAGCAGGGCGAGGGCGAATAGGATTTTCTTCATGTGGGTTGTGAAAAAAGGGGCATGGACTGCCACAGAACGACACACCTTGCGCGAGTCTGCGAGTCCATGCCCATGGATGAAGCCGGGGCGGCGTGCGCCACGGCCCGTGATGTTGCGGCGTCGGCGCTTAGCCCTTGATGGCTGCAACGCCCGGAAGCACCTTGCCCTCGATGGCCTCGAGCAGCGCGCCTCCACCCGTGGAGATGTAGCTTACCTTGTCCTCCAATCCGAACTTGTGGACGCAGGCCACCGAGTCGCCGCCGCCGACGAGCGAGAACGCCCCCTCGGCCGTAGCCTCGGCAACCGCCTCGCCCACGGCGCGGGAGCCTGCGGTGAAGTTGTCGAACTCGAACACGCCCGCAGGGCCGTTCCACAGGATGGTCTTCGCGCCCTTGATGGCTTCCTTGAACTTTTCGCGCGTCTCCGGCCCGGCGTCAAGGCCTTCCCACCCTTCGGGGATGGCGTTCGACGGACAAACCTTCTGGTTCGCGTCGTTCGAGAAGCTGTCGGCTATCACGGAGTCGGTGCCCAGCACGAGCTCGACGCCGTTTTTCTTCGCGAGTTCCTCAACGCCGAGCGCCACGTCCAGCTTGTCGAGCTCGACGATGGAGTTCCCGATTTCCCCACCGTGCGCCTTGGCGAACGTGTAGGTCATGCCGCCGCAGAGGATGAGCTTGTCGACCTTGCCCAGCAGATTCTCGATGATTCCAATCTTCGACGACACCTTCGAGCCTCCCATGATGGCGACGAACGGGCGCTTGATGTTCTTCAGCACGTTGTCCACCGCGGTCACTTCCTTCTCCATCAAAAGTCCCAGCATCTTGTTCTCGCTGTCGAAGTAGTCCGCGATGACGGCCGTCGAGGCGTGGCGGCGGTGCGCCGTGCCGAAAGCGTCCATCACGTAGCAGTCCGCGTAGGAGGCCAGCGTCTTTGCGAACTCCTTCTGGCGCGCCTTCATCTCCTTCTTGGCCGCGTCGTAGGCGGGGTCCGTCTTGTCGATGCCCACGGGCTTTCCCTCTTCCTCGGGATAGAATCGGAGGTTCTCCAGCAGCAGCACCTCGCCGCTCTTCAGGGCCGCGGCCTGCTCCTGCGCCTTGGCGCAGTCGGGCGCGAACTGTACGGGCGCGCCGAGCTTTTCCGCCACCGCGTCCTTGATCTGCGCGAGCGAGAGCTTCGGATTCACCTTCCCCTTGGGCTTGCCCATGTGCGACATGATGATGAGCGCGCCGCCCTCGTCCAGCACTTTGCGCAGCGTCGGAAGGGCTCCGCGGATGCGCGTGTCGTCGGTAATCTTGCCGTTCTCGTCGAGAGGCACGTTGAAGTCAACGCGCACGATTGCCTTCTTGCCGGCAAACTTGTAGTCTTTGATTTCCATGATTGTAATGGTTTTGGTATGGTCTCTCTCTGGTCGTGCCGCGGCACGCGCACGCGCAGTGCGGACGCGCGCCGCCGACTGACCGCAAAGTTAAGCATTTTTTGTGAGCGGAGGCCTACGCGCCTGTGTTTTTTTGAATTTCGGCCGCGGCGCTCCTGCACCACGCGCGCAGTCCGCACGCCTCGCATTTCGGACGGCGCGACTGGCACACGTGCCGCCCGTGGAGCAGCAGCCAGTGGTGGGCGCGCGGAACGACGGAGGCGGGCAGCAGCCGCACCAGCGCGCGCTCTACGGCCAGGGGCGTCGCCGCCGCGCGCGGCACGATGCCGAGCCGGCGGCTCACGCGGAACACGTGCGTGTCGACGGCCATCGCCGCCTCGCCGAACACTACGGCGCGGATGACGTTGGCCGTCTTCCGCCCCACGCCGGGCAGCCGCTCCAGCTCCGCCTGCCCGCGCGGCACGCGCCCGCCGTGCTCGCCCTCCAGCATCCGCGCCAGCGCGGCGAGGTGGGCGGCCTTGGCGTTCGGATAGCTCACGCTCCGCACGTGCGGCAGGATGTCCGCCGCCGTGGCGCGCGCCATGTCCCGGGCCGTGGGGTAGGCCGCGAAGAGCTGCGGCGTGACCGTGTTCACGCGCGCGTCGGTGCACTGCGCCGACAGCACCACGGCCACCAGCAGCTGGAACGGCGAGCCGTAGCGCAGCTCGGTGCGCGGGTCGGGCATCGTCCGTTCAAAATATTCGATGATGCGCTCGCTGCGCTCCTTGTCCGTCATGGCTTCCTCCTTTTTTTACGGGCAAAGTTACGAAAAACGGCGCGCCGCCGCAACAGCCCCCGCGCCGCGTTCCCCGCCGGCCCTCGCGGGCGGCCCGGCGCGTGTGCGCGGACTTTCTGTCGCGTGCGCGCTGGATGTATGGCCGCGGCGCACCGAAAGTTTTGCCGCGGTGCACTCGAAGTTCACCGGCGGCGCGCCGGAAATAAATTTCCAAGTACTTGGAAATATTTTTTCAAGTACTTAGAAATATTTTTTCAAGTACTTGGAAATTTGACGCGCGTGCGCTCCCTCCAGGTTTCCCGTGCGCCGCGGAAAAACTTTCGGTGTGCCGCGGCCGGATTGCCGGTGCGCGCGCCGCGCCGTCTCCCTTCCGCGCTGCGGACGTTTGGCCGCCGGGCGGGGCGGTCATCTTTGCGGCGCAAAGATTGTTATGTTTCCGTAATTTTCATTTACCTTTGCATTCCCATAAGGCCACTTCCGTGGTCTTCAACCAGCAAAGAAGCGAAAGCCAATGACAAGACAGCACAACCATCTGGTTATCATGGCGGGCGGCGTGGGCAGCCGCTTTTGGCCGATGAGCACGCCCGAGCGCCCCAAGCAGTTCATCGACGTGCTGGGCTGCGGGCGCACGTTCATACAGCTCACGTTCGACCGCTTCAGCGGCGTTGTCGAGCCGCAGAACGTGTGGGTCGTCACGTCGGAGCGCTATGCCGGCATCGTGCGGCAGCAGCTGCCCGAAGTGCCCGCCGGGAACGTCCTGCTGGAGCCCTGCCGCCGCAACACCGCCCCGTGCATCGCCTATGTGGCGTGGCGAATCAAGGCGAGGGATCCGAAGGCCAACCTGGTCGTCGCTCCGAGCGACCACCTCGTGACGGACGTCGCGGAGTTCCGGCGCGTGGTTTCCACCGCGCTCGACTTTGCGGCGGAGACCGACGTCATCGTCACCCTGGGCATGCGGCCGACGCGCCCCGAGACGGGCTACGGCTACATCCAGGCCGACCTGGGCGCGCCCTCGCTCCGCAACAAGGGCATTTTCCGCGTCGACAGCTTCCGCGAGAAGCCCGATCTGGCCACGGCCGCGCAGTATGTCCGGCAGAAAGAGTATTACTGGAATTCGGGCATCTTCGTCTGGAGCGTCAATACCATCGTCAACGCCCTGCGCATCTACGCGCCTGAGATTTCCACGGTCTTCGAGCACCTCCTGCCCGTCTACGGAACGCCCGAGGAGCAGCCGCGCATCAACGAGGACTTCCCCAAATGCCCGAGCATCAGCATCGACTACGCCATCATGGAGAAGGCCGACGAGATATTCGTCATGCCCGCCGACTTCGGGTGGAGCGACGTGGGCACGTGGGGGTCGCTCCTCACGCTGCTCCCGAGGGACAAGGACGGCAATGCCGTCGTGGGCGACAATGTGAGGCTGCACGAGACGACCAACTGCATGGTCCACACGCAGGGCGAGCGCAAGGTGGTCGTCCAGGGGCTGCATGACTGCATCGTCGTGGAGAAAGACAACGTGCTGCTCATCTGCCTCCAGTCGGAGGAGCAGCGGATCAAGGAGTTTTCGGAGGAATGACGCTCGTCGCCGACAGCGGCTCCACCAAGACGGCGTGGTGCGTCGTCGGCGACGGCCCCGTCCGCCGGCTGACGACGCAGGGCGTCAATCCGTTCCTGCAGTCCGACGCCGACATCGAGGCGGTGCTGCGGGCGGAGCTGCTGCCTGGCCTGTCCGTCCCCCCCGCCGGCGTCTTCTTCTACGGCGCGGGCTGCACGGCGGAGCAGTCGCCCCGGGTGGCCGCGCTGCTGCGGCGGCTGCTCGGAGCGGCGGAGGTGTTCGTCGGCAGCGACATGCTGGGCGCGGCGCGCGCGCTGTGCGGGCATGGCGCGGGCGTGGCCTGCATCCTCGGCACGGGGGCCAACTCCTGCCTCTACGACGGCCGCTCCATCGTCGCGAACGTGCCCCCGCTCGGCTACGTGCTGGGCGACGAGGGGAGCGGCGCGTACATCGGCAAGCGGCTCGCCGCCAACTGCCTGAAGGGGATTTTCCCGCCGGAGGTGTGCGGGCGCTTCCTGAGCGAGGCGCGGCAGACGCCCGCCGACATCCTGCGGAGCGTCTACAGCGCCCCGATGCCCAGCCGCTACCTCGCCTCCCTCTCGCCGTTCTGCGCGCGCCACCGCGACATCCCCGAGATACACGACCTTCTCGTCGACTGCTTCTCCGAGTTCTTCCGGCGGAACGTGGCCCGCTACGGCAGGGCGGACCTCCCGGTCCACTTCGCCGGCTCCGTCGCATGGTTTTACCAAGCGGAGCTGGCGGAGGCCGCGCGCGCGCAGGGCTTCCGCGTCGGCCGCGTCCTGCGGGAGCCGCTCGGCCGCCTCGTCGCATTCCACCATCCGGCCCACGCCGACAACACGCCGCAGGATGAAAGTGCAGATTGAGGAGACGTGGCGGCAGCGCCTGCAGGGCGAGTTCGACGCGCCCTATTTCGCGCGCCTCGCGCAGTTTGTCCGCTCCGAGTACGGAAGCCGCCGCGTATTCCCGCCGGGCAACCTCATCTTCAACGCCTTCAACCTCTGTCCGTTCGACAGGGTGAAAGTCGTCATACTGGGGCAGGACCCCTACCACGAGGCGGGGCAGGCGCAGGGGCTGTGCTTCTCCGTGCCGCCGGGCGTGGCCATCCCGCCCTCGCTCGCCAACATCTACAAGGAAATCCAAGGCGACATCGGCACGCCTCCCCCGCCGAGCGGCGACCTCACGAGGTGGGCGCGGCAGGGCGTGCTGCTCCTCAACGCCACCCTCACGGTGCGCGAGCACCAGGCGGGCTCCCACCAGCGGCAGGGCTGGGAGGCGTTCACCGACGCCGTGGTGCGCACCCTCAGCCGGGAGCGGGCGGGACTGGTGTTCATCCTTTGGGGCAGCCACGCGCAGGGAAAGGCACAGCTCGTCGACGCGCGCCGCCACCTCGTGCTGGCCTCGGCGCACCCGTCGCCCCTGTCCGCCTACCGCGGATTCTTCGGGAACCACCACTTCAGCCGCGCCAATGCCTACCTGCGCCAGCAGGGCGTCGCGCCGATAGCGTGGTAGGCGTTCCCTTTCGTTCGATTAAACACGTAACACAATGATAAAGAACCTTGTATTCGACTTCGGAGGCGTGGTGGTGCCGCTCGACCCCGAGCAGGCATGGCGGCGCTTCGAGAGCCTCGGCATCAAGAATGTGCGCCAGCAGATGGGGGCGTTCGGGCAAACCGGCATCTTCCGCCAAGTGGAGACCGGCGAGATTTCCGCCGCCGAGTTCCTGAAACGCTTTGCCGAGCAGGCGCAGGAGCAGTCGGACTACTTCGGCGGCCGCGAGCCGTCGTTCACGTTCGAGCAGGTGCAGTGGGCCTGGAGGGGCTACGTCAAGGAAGTGGCGCCCGAGCGCCTTGGCAACCTCCTCCGCCTCAAGCAAGACTACCGCGTGCTGCTGCTCAGCAACACCAATCCCTTCCTCATGGAATGGGCGGACAGCGCCGACTTCAGTGGCGACGGGCATCCCATCGGCCACTACTTCCACAAGGTGTACTACAGCTACCGCATGCACGACTACAAGCCCTCGCAGAGCATTTTCCGCCAGCTTGTGGCCGACGCGGGCATCGAGCCCGCGGAAACCGTATTCCTGGACGACGGCCCCCGCAACGTCGAGGCGGCAGCGGCCGTCGGCCTCCGTGCCATCCTTGTCCCCGGCAACGCCGACTGGATGCCGCTCCTAAAGCGCGCGCTCGATGCCGGCGCGTAGCTGCCGGCGCGCCCTTGCGGCGCTTGCCCTCTCCCTCGGCCTCTGCGCGGGGGGCAGGGCGCAGCTGTCCGCGCCCGACAGCGCGGACACGTCCGACTCGCTTGTCGCCGCCGACCTCCGCAGCGTGGGCGTTCCCGTCACCCGCGGCAGCAGCGTGCGCCTGCTGATGAGCGGCGCCGAGAAATTCGAGGACCTTTTCGCCGAGGTGGCGCGCGCGGAGTCGTTCGTCCACATGGAGTACTTCAACTTCCGCAACGACTCCATCAACGGCCTGCTCATCGGGCTGCTGGAGCGGAAGGTGCGCGAAGGTGTGGAGGTGAGGGTGATGTACGACGCCTTCGGCAACGCGTCCAACAACCGCCCCTTCAGCCGCGCCAAGCACGACTCGATAGCCTCGCTCGGCATCCGCATCGAAAAGTTCGACCCGCTGCGCTTCCCCTGGGTGAACCACATCATTCCCCGCGACCACCGGAAGATTGTGGTCATCGACGGGCGCGTGGGCTTCACGGGCGGCATGAACGTGGCGGACTACTACATCGAGGGCATAGAGGGAATAGGCCCGTGGCGCGACCTCCACATGCACGTGGAGGGGCAGGCCGTCAATGAGCTGCACGAAATCTTCGCGCGCATGTGGCGGAAGCAGACCGGCGAGGCGCTCGACGGAGAGAAGTACTTCCCCGCGCATACCGCCGCCGCGCCCGACACCATGCGCCTGGCCGTCGTGGACCGCACGCCGCGCGTCTCCAACCGCTCCATCCGCCACCTCTACGTCTCCATGCTCGACAACGCGCGCGAGCGCGTCCGCATCATCAACCCCTACTTCGTGCCGACCCACTCCGTGCGCAGCGCCATCCGCCGCGCCGTGGACCGGGGCGTGGACGTGCAGATTCTGCTCTCCTCCAAGAGCGACATCCCGCTGACCCCCGAGGCTTCCCACTACGTGGGGAAGAAGCTCGCCAAGCGCGGCGCCAGCGTCTACCTGTTCAACGGAGGGTTCCACCACACGAAGGCCATGTCCGTCGACGACCGCTTCTGCACCATCGGCACGTCCAACCTCGACAGCCGCAGCCTGCGCTGCGACTACGAGGTGAACACCGTCATCTTCGACCAGCGCGTCACCCGGCAGTTCGTCGACATGTTCGAGGCCGACAAGCGCAACGCGACGCCGCTCACCCACGACACGTGGAAGCGGAAGTCGTGCTGGCGGCGCTTCGTCGGCTGGTTCGGCAACCTGCTCACCCCGGTGCTCTGACCACCGGGCCTCCCCGTGCAAACCAATCCCAACACCTATGAAGACCAACCTCCTCCTCTCCCTCCTCCTGGCCGCCGCCGCGTGCGCGGCCGCCGCGCAGGAAAGCCCGAAGCGCGAGTTCCGCGGCGCGTGGATCCAGTGCGTCAACGGGCAGTACCTCAACAAGACCTCCGAGGACATCCGCCGGATGCTGGGCGCGCAGCTCGACGTGCTGGAGCAGGCGAACATCAACGCCGTCATGTTCCAAGTGCGCGCCGAGTGCGACGCCCTCTACAAGTCGTCGTTCGAGCCATGGAGCCGCTACCTCACCGGGCGGCAGGGGCTCGCGCCGAGCGACAGCTGGGACCCCCTGGCGTGGATGGTGGACGAGTGCCACCGCCGGGGCATGGAGTGCCACGCCTGGATCAACCCCTACCGCGCCAAGACGAAAGGCACGGGCGAGCTGTCGCCGCGCCACGTGGCGGCGCGCCACCCCGAGCGCGTGTTCGCCTACGGCGACCTGCTCATCCTGAACCCCGCGCTGGAGGCGAACCGCCTCCACACGTGCATGGTCGTCGAGGACATCATCCAGAACTACGACGTCGACGGCATCCACATGGACGACTACTTCTACCCGTACCCCGCGGCGGGGCAGCGCATCCCCGACGAAGCCGACTTCCAGCGCGACCCGCGCGGATGCAAGGACATCGCCGACTGGCGGCGCAAGAACGTGGACCTGCTCATCAGAGACATCCACGACCTCATCCGCACCGAAAAGCCGTGGGTTAAGTTCGGAATCTCGCCGTTCGGCATCTACCGCAACGCGCCCGACGGGAAGAACTCGGCGCGCGGCAGCGCGACAAGCGGAACGCAGAACTACGACGACCTCTACGCCGACGTGGTGCTGTGGCAGAAAAAAGGCTGGGTCGACTACCTCGTCCCGCAAATCTACTGGAACTTCGGCAACCGCGCGGCCGACTACGGCGTGCTCTGCCGCTGGTGGAACGACCACTGCGGCAACCGTCCGCTCTACGTGGGGCAGGACGTGGAGCGGACGGTCAAGGCCCCCGACCCCGACAACCCGCAGCGGCACCAAATCTTCGCGAAGCTCGACTTGCAGCGCTCGCTCCCCAACATCCAAGGCTCGTGCATGTGGTACGCCGAGGCGCTGGCGCGCAACCCCGGCAACTACCGCGCCGTGCTGCAGCGCCAGTACCACGCGCGCCCGGCGCTCCAGCCCCTCATGCCCTTCATCGACAAGAAAGCGCCGAAGCGCGTGCGCGACCTCCGCGCCATGCCCGCGCGCGGAGGGCACACCCTCTTCTGGACGCCGGCGAAGGCCAAGAAGGAACTCGACAGGGCGGTCTCCTACGCCATCTACGCCTTCCCGCAGGGCGAGAAGGCGGACGTCGGGACCAGCGCGCGCCTCCTGAAGGTCACGCGCCGCAACTCCGTCAGCCTCGGCGGCGAGTACGCCGGACACACCATTGCCGTCACCGCGCTCGACCACCTGCACAACGAGTCGAAGCCCGCCAGAATCCGCCTGCGGTAGGGGCGCGGCGGACGCCGCGATGCATAAAACGCGCATAAAGTTTGGATAATAGCGAAAAAGTGCATATCTTTGCAGCGAAATTCAGAAAAGCTGCATAGATATGCACTTTCCACGTCGCCGGGCGAGGCGCGTGCAGGCAACAGCCGATTGAGAGAACCGCGGCCGGAACGGATCGAGGGCGCAGACGCGCCGCCGCCGGCCTATGTCGAACCAAAACGAAATTTATGCGAAAACTTTTTTTCATCCTCACCGTGGCGGTGGCCCTGTGCGCGGACGCGCAAGAGCCGGCGGGCATCGACCTCAACAAGAAATGGTACGACGTGATGAACGCCATCGAACAGGTGGAGAGCAAGGGCAACGCCAGCGTTGTCTCGCGAGACGGACGCTACGTCGGCTGTCTCCAAATCTCAGAAATCCTCGTGCGCGAGTGCAACCAGATTGCGGGGCGCAAGATGTTCACCTACAACGACCGCTACAGCCGGGAGAAAAGCCGCGAAATGTTCATCGTGTTCCAAGAGCACCACAACCCCGAGGGAAACATGGAGAAGGCCATCCGCCTCTGGAACTCGGGCGACGTGAACTGCATGAGGCGGAAGGCTCGGACGGAGAGCTACTACCAGCGCGTGATGCGCAAGTACACGCAGCTGGCCAAGAACTGACCGCGCGCGGCAGTCGCGCCCCGGGGCCACGGAGCCAGGGCGCGCGCGGCGCGGAAGCCACAGGGCCGCAGGGCAGCCGGATACCGGCAGCCCTGCGGCCCTGCTCTTTGCGCACGGCGGAAAGCCCGGGACGGCGGCGCGCCGAAAAAATGCTCCCGGCGCGCGCCCGGACTCTTTCCGCCGCACCCGGAGTCCGGCGGCGGCGCGCACGAAGTCCGGCCGCGGCGCGCGCAAAGTTTTGCCGCTGCGCACCCAAAGTCCTGCCGCGGCGCACTGCCGCGAAATTTCCAAGTACTTGGAAAAATATTTTCAAGTACTTAGAAAAATATTTCCAAGTACTTGGAAATTTATTTCCAGCGCGCCCCCAATATGTTTCCGGCGCGCCCGGAATTTATTTCCGGCGCGCCGCGTCCGTGCCGCCGGCGCGCCGGCTACAAGTCCTCGCACTTGTCGCCCAGCAGCTGCTTGACGAGCGGGAGCAGCACGCGGCGCACCACCTTGTCGTTGAGCCGGTGCTCCCCCTCGAAGCGTATGGCGTGGGGGTAGTGGCGGCGGAACAGGTCGTAGCAGCGGGCGACGGTGTCGTCGATGCCGAAAAGCCCGTAGCAGTTCTCGCGGTCCCACGGCGTGATGTCCTTGAACTGCGCGCGCTCCACCTGGCTGTAGTGCCGGATGGTCTCGCGCGTGACGGTGAACTCCTTCTGGTTGTCCCTGCGTCGGCTGAAGAACTTGTGCGTGCCGGTGCGCAGCGCGCGGCCTGCGGTGGACATGTTGAGCGCGGGATTGACGCACACGCGCACGAACCCGTGCATCTGGTGGGCGTACATGCCGCCCATGCTCGTGCCGACCACGATGTCGGGCTGCTCGTCGGCGCAGAGCTGGCGCAGGGCTGGAAGCGCGGCGAGGGGGTCGACGGGGATGTCGGGGGCCACGACGGTGGCGTGGGGGAGGTGGAGGCGTAGCAGCTCGGCGGTGCCGCTCGCGCCCGACGAGCCGAAGCCGTGGAGATAGATGAGCTTCATGTCTGGTGTGAGTTTTGTCGGATTTGTCCGTTGAATTGTTGCAAAGTTATGTTTTTTTGGCTGCAACGGCGATGTTTTGTCGGCGCGCGTTTGACGATTCCGCGTAGAATCGGTAAATTTGTGCGAAAATAAACCGAAGGAATAAGACATGGACAGTAAAATTCAGGAACTTGCTCAGAAGCTCTTGCAGGAGGGCGTGGAGAAAGGAAATGAGGAGGCTGCGCGCATCGTGGCCGACGCGAAGGAGGAGGCCGCGCGCATCAACGACGAGGCCTGCGCGAAGGCGGCGATGATTGTGGCGAAGGCGGAGAAAAGCGCGCGGCTGCTCGACGCGCACACGCGCTCGGAGCTGAAGATGTACATGGCGCAGGCGCTCGGCGCGCTGAAGACCGAGATTGCCGACGTGGTGTGCGCGCGCTCGGTGGAGGACGCCGTCGGGAAGATGGCGGCCGACGAGGGCTTCATGAGGGAGTTCGTGCTGCGCCTGGCCGAGAAGTGGGGCGCGCGGGAGGACATCGTGATTGGCACGCCGGACGCGGAGGCCCTCAAGTCGCTGTTCGCGAAGAAGGCGAAGGCGCTGCTCGACAAGGGCGTGCGCATCGAGCACGTGAACGGCCGCAAGGCGTCGTTCACCGTGAGGCCGGCCGACGGCGCCTACAAGGTGGAGTTCGGCGAGGCGGAGTTCGAGGCTTATTTCAAGGCGTTCCTGCGCCCGCAGCTGGTGGAGATGCTGTTCTGACGCGCCGTAATCCCTGACGTTCTATGGCCCACTACTATTGTATGATGGCCGGCGTTCCCGACTTAGCCATGGGCGGCGGCGGGAACGGCGGAATGACCCTTGGCAACTTTCGGGAGCAGTGTGAGGAGGCGGTGACGGACGGCGACCGCCGGCTGCTCGCCTACTTTTATTTGAAGCACGACTGCCTGAATGTCGTGCGGCTGCTGAAGGCGTCGAGGACGAACGACCCGAAGGAGGACTTGTCCGCGTTCGGCGTGGAGCTGAGCCCGTGGGGGAACTACACGATGGAGCAGTACCAGGACTTGGTGAGCTCCGCGCGCACCATCAACTTCAACGTGCACCGCTACCCCGCGTTCTTGTCGGAGTTCGCGCGCAACTACGCCTACAACAAGGAGCGCGCGCGCTGGTTTGCCGACGACGAGATGCTGCTGGCCTACTACGAGTACGCCGTGCGCTGCCCCAACAGGCTGATTTCCTCGTGGTACGCCCTCAACCTCGACATCGCGAACGTCCTCACCGCGCTCATCGCGCGGCAGCAGGGGTGGAGCGTGTCGGAATACGTCAAGGGCGACACCGAGGTGAACGAGATGATACGTACGAACAGCGCCAAGGATTTCGGTCTGTCGCACGAGCTGGACGACATGGGCGAGCTGGTGAGGATTGTGGACGTGGACGACCCCGTCGCCAAAGAGCGGCGGATTGACGCGTTCAAATGGAACTGGCTCGACGAGCACGCCTGCGACGACATCTTCTCCATCGAGGCGGTGTTTGCCTACCTCTGCAAGCTGGAGATGCTGGACCGCTGGGAGCGGCTCGACCCCGCTGCGGGGAAGGCGGCGTTCCGCGCCATCATTGAGCAGCTGCGGAGCGGCGTCGTGATGCCCGAGGAGTTCAGGCGGAGGGAGCCCGCGCGTAATTCGGAAAATACAAAAACAAGATAGCAATGACGAAAGGTAGAGTAGAGGGCGTTATCGCCAACATGGTGACCCTCGCGGTGGACGGGCCTGTCAAGCAGGGCGAAATCTGCTACATCACGACGGGCGGCGACCGCCTGATGTCGGAAGTGATCAAGGTGGTGGGCGCGAACGTCTATGTGCAGGTGTTCGAGTCCACGCGCGGTCTGAAAGTGGGCGCGGAGGCCGAGTTCACAGGCCACATGCTGGAAGTCCAGCTTGCCCCGGGCATGCTGTCGAAGAACTACGACGGCCTGCAGAACGACCTCGACAAGATGGAGGGCGTTTTCCTCAAGCGCGGGCAGTACACCGACCCGCTCGACCGCGACCGCCTGTGGGACTTTGCGCCGCTGGCCAAGGCTGGCGACGAGGTGCGTGGCTCGGACTGGCTTGGCACGGTGGTGGAAAACTCGCAGCCCCTGAAAATCATGGCGCCTTTCCAGCTGGAAGGCACGGCGCGCGTGAAGAGCGTGGCCAAGGCGGGGCGGTACAGGATTGAGGACACGGTGGCCGTGCTCGTGAAGGAGGACGGCGAGGAAGTGGCCGTGAACATGATACAGCACTGGCCCGTGAAGTTTGCCATGACGAACTACCGCCAGAAGCCGCGCCCGTTCAAGCTGCTGGAAACCGGCGTGCGCACCATCGACACGTTCAACCCCATCGTGGAGGGCGGGACGGGCTTCATACCGGGTCCTTTCGGCACGGGCAAGACGGTGCTCCAGCACGCCATCTCGAAGCAGGCGGAGGCGGACATCGTGATTATCGCCGCGTGCGGCGAGCGCGCCAACGAGGTTGTGGAAATCTTCACGGAGTTCCCCGAGCTGGTGGACCCCCACACCGGGCGCAAGCTGATGGAGCGGACCATCATCGTGGCCAACACGTCGAACATGCCGGTGGCTGCGCGCGAGGCGTCGGTCTATACGGCGATGACGATGGCCGAGTACTACCGCGCCATGGGGCTGCGCGTGCTGCTCATGGCCGACTCCACGTCGCGCTGGGCGCAGGCGCTGCGCGAGATGTCGAACCGCATGGAGGAACTGCCGGGCCCCGATGCGTTCCCGATGGACCTCTCGGCCCTCATCTCCAACTTCTACGGCCGCGCTGGCTACGTTTATCTTCACAACGGCGAGGTGGGCTCCATTACGTTCATCGGTACGGTGTCGCCCGCTGGCGGCAACCTGAAAGAGCCTGTGACGGAGAACACGAGAAAGGTGGCGCGCTGCTTCTACGGACTTGAGCAGGAGCGCGCGGACAAAAAGCGCTACCCGGCGGTGAACCCCATCGACTCCTATTCCAAGTACCTGGAGTATCCCGAGTTCGCCGAATACATCAAGGGAAAGATAAACGACGAGTGGATTCCCAAAGTGCAGGCTCTGAAAACCCGCATGCAGCGCGGCAAGGAAATCGCAGAGCAAATCAACATCCTTGGCGACGACGGCGTGCCTGTGGACTACCACGTGACGTTTTGGAAGTCGGAAGTCATCGACTATGTGCTGCTGCAGCAGGATGCTTTCGACGAAGTGGACGCGGTGACACCGCTCGAGCGGCAGGAGGAGATACTGAACCTTGTTACCGAGGTCTGCGAGCATGAGTTCCAATTCAGCCACTTCCTCGATGTCGTCAGCTACTTCAAGAAGCTGATTAACCTGTGCAAGCAGATGAACTACTCCCCCTACAAGTCGGAGCAGTATGCGGGCTACCTCAAGCAGGTGCGCGGGATGCTTAAGAATGTTTAATACTTGACATTTAGAAGATTATGGTAACAGCATTTCAGAAGGTATATACGAAAATCGGCCAAATAACGAAAGCCACGTGCTCGCTCAAGGCCACGGGCGTTGGCAATGACGAGCTCGCGACCATCGACGGCAAACTCGCGCAGGTGGTGAAGATTGCCGGCGACGATGTGACGCTGCAGGTGTTCGAGGGGACGGGCGGCATTCCGACCAACGCGGAGGTCGTGTTCCTTGGCAAGGCCCCGTCACTGAAGGTGAGCGAGCAGCTGGCCGGGCGTTTCTTCAACGCATACGGCCGTCCCATCGATGGCGGCCCTGAAATCGAGGGACGGGAGGTGGAGATTGGCGGCCCTTCGGTGAATCCTGTCCGCCGCCGCCAGCCCAGCGAGCTGATTGCGACGGGCATCGCGGGCATTGACTTGAACAACACGCTGGTGTCGGGGCAGAAGATTCCGTTTTTCGCCGACCCCGACCAGCCGTTCAACGAGGTCATGGCCATGGTCGCCCTGCGGGCGAAGGCCGACAAGATTGTGCTGGGCGGCATGGGCATGACCAATGACGACTACTACTTTTTCCGCAATACGTTCTCCAATGCCGGGGCGCTTGACCGCATCGTGTCGTTCATGAACACGACGGAAGACCCGGCTGTGGAGCGTTTGCTGATACCTGACATGGCGCTGTCCGCTGCCGAATATTTTGCGGTGGAGAAGCATGAGAAGGTGCTGGTGCTGCTGACGGACATGACCTCGTACGCCGACTCGCTCTCCATCGTCTCCAACCGCATGGACCAGATTCCGTCGAAAGACTCCATGCCGGGCTCTTTGTATTCCGACTTGGCGAAAATCTACGAGAAGGCGGTGCAGTTTCCGGAGGATGCGGGGGGAGGCTCCATCACGATTGTCGCCGTGACCACGCTCTCGGGTGGCGACATCACGCATGCCGTGCCGGACAACACGGGCTACATTACCGAGGGGCAGCTCTACCTGCGCCGCGACTCGGACATCGGCAAGGTGATTATCGACCCCTTCCGCTCGCTTTCACGCCTGAAGCAGCTGGTGGCCGGCAAGAAAACGCGCGCTGACCACTCGCAGGTGATGAACGCCGCCATCCGCCTTTATTCCGACGCCGCCAACGCCAAGACCAAACTGGAGAACGGATTCGACCTGACCGAATACGACAACCGTTGCCTTGACTTCGCCAAGGAGTATGCGGACAAGATTCTGGCGATTGACGTCGATTTGAACACGACGGAGATGCTGGATGTGACGTGGACGCTCTTCAAGAAATATTTCAAGATAGAGGAAGTGAACATCAAGAAGGAATTCACTGACGTTTACTGGAAGTGAGACTGTCATGGCAATAAAGTTTCAGTACAACAAGACTTCGCTTCAGCAGATTGAGAAACAGCTCAAGATGCGCCAGCGGACTTTGCCGATTATCAAAAGCAAAGAGACCGCTTTGCGTCTTGAGGTGAAGAAAAGCAAGGAGGAGGCCGTGGCATTGGAAAAGAAGCTGGAAAGTCAGATTGCAGGTTATGAGTCGATGTACGCGCTTTGGGGCGAGTTCGACGCATCGCTGGTCTCCCTCAAGGATGTGGAGTTGAGCGTGAAGAAGATAGCGGGGGTTCGCGTGCCCATCCTATCCAACATCCAGCTGGAGGTGAGGCCTTTCGGGCTGTTCAGCTCTCCGAAATGGTACTTCGACGGCATCAGCCTGCTGCAAGGCCTGGCGAAGACGGCGGTGGAGCGCGAATTCGTGGATGCAAAGCTGAATTTGCTGGAATACGCGCGCAAGAAGACGACGCAGAAAGTCAATCTTTTTGAGAAGGTGCAGATTCCCGGTTTTCAGGAGGCCGTGCGGAAAATCAAGCGGTTCATGGAAGACGAGGAGAATCTTTCGAAGTCGAGCCAGAAGATACTGAAGTCACTGCAAGAGAAGCGCAGGCAAGAAGAGGACGCGCACGCTGAAGTCGGAAAGGAGGGAGCGGCATGATTACGAAAATGAAGAAGATGACCTTTTTGGTCACCAGCAGGGAGTACGAGAAGTTCATAGGGGACATCCGCAATATAGGTGTCGTTCACATCGACGAGCTGCAGAGTGGTGCGACCAGCCCCGAGTTTGAGGCGGCGAAGTCGCTCGACGGACGCTATGCCAGTGCGTTGAAGTCGCTGGATTATGCTAAGAGTGCTTGGCTGTCGGACGAGCAGTTCGTGCCGGTTTCCCTGGGTTCTGTGTCGAATGTGGCAGAGGCGGGACTGGCGTGTGTTGAAGAAGTGGAACGACTGCTTGCGGAGGAAAATGCGCTCAAGCATCAAATCGACGCGGTTGAGAAAGACATTCATGCACTTGAGCCTTGGGGCGAGTTTGATTCTGCCGAACTCGAGAAGCTGGAAACGCAGGGATACAAGGTCCGCTTCTTTGTCTGTTCGTCGAAATCGTTTGGGCCTGAGTGGCGAGACACGTATTTTGCCACTCCCATCAGCGAAGTGGACAAGAAGCTCTATTTCGTGACATTTTCTTCTGAAACGCCCGACATCGCGGCTGAGAATGTAATCCTGCCAGCAAAGCGGCTCTCTGCCTGCGTGGCGGAACGGAAGCAACTTGATGTGAAGCTTGATGCGGTAAGGAGAAATTTGTTGAAAATCAACGGGGAGCGTAGAGAGATTCTTCTTTCGGCTAAGGTCGAGAATGAGAACAACATTTCGCTTTCCCGGGTGAGGTTGAGTGCGGAGACGCTGGCTAACGAGAGCGTAAAACTCATGGTGGGTTGGCTGCCTGTGGAGAAAGAGGCAGAGGTGGAACAGTACCTCGACAAGAACAAAATCTTCTACGAGGCGGAAAATCCGACTTGTGATGACGATGTGCCTATCGAGATTCGCAACGGTGCGTACAGTTCGCTCTTCGAGCCCATCCTGCGGATGTATTCGCTTCCGAAGTACAGCGACTTGGATGTCACGCCTTTCTTTGCGCCTTTCTTCATGCTGTTCTTCGGCCTTTGCATGGGTGATGCGGGCTATGGGGCTATTATTTTGTTCGTCAGCTTGTTGCTCCGAACGAAGTTGAAACCTGCGCTGAAGCCTTACGGGACACTGGGTGCGGTGCTCGGATGTATGACCATTGTTTGTGGCGCTCTCACGGGCTCGTTCTTTGGCATTGACCTTACGCAGTCAGACTGGGCGGTGCTTGCCCCCATAAAGCACTATTTTATCAATGACCATAATTTCACGCTGTTCGGCTATTCGCCGATGATGGTGGTTTCCGTCGTTATCGGTTTCGTGCAGGTCTTGTTCGGAATGGTGCTGGCGGCTGTCAAGGCTGGCAGCCTTTATGGCTGGCGCTACGGCGTGGGGAAAATTTCTTGGGTCGTGGCTTTGCTTTCGGCGGTGTCCTGCTTCGGGCTGCCCGTGTGTGGAGTCGAGCTCCCGACATTCGTTGTCTATGTGCTGCACGGCTTGATGGCTGTTAGTGCGATAGGCATTTTCCTCTACAATACGCCGAATAAGAACATCTTTATGAACTGTGCGACGGGGCTTTGGGATACCTATGGCATGGCCACTGGACTGCTGGGCGACCTCCTAAGCTATATTCGTCTGTTCGCACTGGGCTTGACGGGAGGCGTGTTGGGCGGTGTGTTCAACTCACTTGCCATTGACTTGACATCCTCGATGCCGTGGACGATCCGCTGGTTGCCGATGCTCATTATTCTGCTCTTGGGACATGGCATCAACTTTGCGCTTTGCATGATTTCTTCGTTCGTGCATCCCATGCGACTGACTTTTGTCGAGTTCTTCAAGAACGCCAACTTTGAGGGCGGTGGAAGAGCTTATTCGCCGTTCCACGTGAAGTCCTATAAACAAGATTAGTAACAAATTATCAAACATACAAAAACATTATGGAAATCATTTTGGCTTATTTGGGAGTGGCACTTTGCGTGGGGCTCTCCGGCGTTGGCTCAGCTTATGGCGTAACAATTTGCGGCAATGCAGCCATTGGCGCGTACAAGAAGAATCCAGGTGCAAGCGGTTCTTACATCGGTCTTGCGGCTCTTCCTTCTTCACAGGGACTGTATGGCTTTGTCGGTTTCTTCATGCTTCAAGACCATCTTGCTGCGGCAGCCAACGACATGGTGACCGCTGCTGCGATTTTCGGCGCAGGGCTCGCGTGCGGACTCGTGGGTCTGTTTTCGGCCATCCGTCAGGCAAAAGTTTGTGCTAACGGCATCTCGGCCATTGGCGGTGGCCACAACGCTTTCGGCACGACGATGGTGCTGGCCGTATTCCCCGAGCTTTATGCGATTCTCGGCCTGCTCGTGCTTATTCTGATTGCTGGAGCACTTTAAGGCTTTGGCCGGAGCATAAAAGAATGAAGAGGGGGGTTGCCTTTCGGCATAATCCCGTTCTTCATTCTTTTTTGTCGTTAGATGTTGTTGCCATGACTTAATCCTTTTGACATTCGATGATTGTTTGTATTGCAGAGAAACCCAGTGTAGCTCGCGACATTGCCCGCGTGATAGGTGCAACAACGGCAAAGCAGGGATACATGGAGGGAAACGGCTATCAGGTGACGTGGACTTTTGGCCATCTGTGCGAGTTGAAAGAACCGCATGAGTACGCTCCGCAGTGGAAACATTGGGACCTTTGGTCGCTTCCGATGGTGCCTCCGCGCTTTGGCATCAAGCTGAAGGATGATGACGGCATCCGCAAACAGTTCAAAATCATTGAAGCGTTGATGAAGTCGGCAGACTGCATTGTGAATTGTGGCGATGCGGGGCAGGAGGGTGAGCTGATTCAGCGCTGGGTGATGCAAAAAGCCGGCGCAACCTGCCCTGTGCAGCGGCTGTGGATTTCGTCGATGACGGACAATGCGATTCGTGAGGGCTTTCAAAGGCTGAAAGACCAATCGGCCTACCAGTCCCTTTACATCGCCGGGTTAACCCGTGCCATCGGAGATTGGCTGCTCGGAATGAATTGCACCCGACTTTATACCCTCAAATATGGGCAGAGCCGCCAGGTTTTGTCCATCGGCCGTGTGCAGACCCCGACGCTTGCTCTTATTGTAAGGCGACAGCAGGAAATCGAAAACTTTAAGCCAGAACCTTATTGGATTCTTTCCACTGTGTATCGTGAAACCTTGTTCTTTGCGACGAAGGGAAGGTTTCTATTGCAAGAAGAGGGGACAGCTTCCTTGGAAAGAGTGAGAAATAACCCGTTTGTCGTGACGGATGTCACGGCCAAGAAAGGAACGGAAGCTCCGCCGCGCCTGTATGATTTGACATCGTTGCAAGTGGACTGCAACAAAAAGTTTGGCTATTCGGCGGAGTTGTCACTGCAACTGGTTCAGGGGCTGTATGAAAAGAAATACACCACCTACCCACGCGTTGATACGACATATTTGAGCGAGGACATCTATCCGCAATGCCCTAATATTTTGCAAGGACTGCAAGGATATGAGGCTTTTACGACACCATTGCGTGGCAAGAAACTCATGAAGCGGAAAAAGGTGTTCGACACAGCCAAGGTTACAGATCACCATGCCATCATTCCGACAGGACAGCCCGCACACCACCTTTCCGACATGGAAAGGAATGTATATGATTTGATAGCACGCGCATTCATAGCAGTCTTTTATCCTGATTGCAGCTTCTTGACTACGACGGTGATGGGAAAGGTGGAGGATGTGGATTTTAAGGCCAGCGGAAAACAAATCCTTGACGGCGGGTGGCGCGTCCTTTATCCGAAAGTGTCGTCGTCTGCTGCCGAAGAAAAGAAAGAGGACAAGGAGGAGGAAAGTATTCTGCCTCCTTTTGAGAAAGGAGAGCGCGGGGTGCACGCTCCAGTGCTGACGGAAAAACAGACGACGCCGCCTTCTTTTTTCACGGAAGCCACGCTGCTTCGCGCGATGGAGACGGCTGGAAAGTTTGTGGAGGACGAAGAATTGCGTGATGCGCTGAAAGAAAACGGGATAGGTCGTCCCTCCACGCGTGCGGCGATTATTGAAACGCTTTTCAAGCGGAACTATATTCGTCGTGAACGCAAGCGGATATTGGCAACGCCTGTAGGGGTCGAACTGATTGGATTGATTCATGAAGAGCTGCTGAAGAGCGCAGAACTCACAGGCATTTGGGAAAAGCATCTCCGGGAAATAGAACGCAACGAGTACGACGCGCATCAGTTTATAGAAGAATTAAAGGGCATGTTGGCGCAGATTGTGCAGTCTGTAAGGGCAGACAATTCCAATCGCCGTGTGTCGGTGGAGGCGGAAGCCAAGAAAAACGCCGCGACCTCCAAGAAAAAAGCGACCCAGCGAGTGGCGGGTTTTCAACCGAAGAAAGGCAAGCCTGAAACACGGGAAATGCAAGACGAGTGGGTCGGGCTTCAATGCCCGGTGTGTAAACAGGGACACATCATCAAGGGTAAAACCGCCTATGGCTGCAGCCGCTGGAAAGAAGGGTGTGGCTTTCGCCGTCCCTTTCAATAGCTGTATGTGAACGGAACGGGGGGCATAGCTCCGTTTTTTCCTTAGGTGCAAATAGGATGTTGTCGGAGCTTGTTTCTTTGAGGTCACTTCGGCGGCGGGTAGGCATGGCAGTTGCGTAATAATTCGCAGTGTTTTTCGTTACTCTTTGTATATTGTTTTATATGAAAACGCCATTCTTTCCATTTCTTTCTCTATTTCTTGTATTGTGCCTCGTCTCCTGCGGCAATGAGAGCATTGCTTATAAGAAAGCAGAGCAGAGCTATGCTTTGGGTGAATACTATACAGCTTCCATCCACTACAAGACGTCCTATGCCCGTTGCTCGCCAAAAGACAAGGAAAAACGTGCCGTCAGGGCATTCAAGATGGGGGAGTGCTACCGACGAATCAATTATGCGCAGAAGGCAGTTGCGGCTTATCAGAATGCTGTCCGCTACCATTACCCCGATTCGGCCGTTTATTTCTATTTGGCTCAGCAACAGCTGAAGACGGGCAATTACAAAATGGCAGAACGGAATTTTCGAACTTTCTTGGAGTCAAGTCCAACACATGAATTGGCCCACATGGGGCTGTTGTCGTGTGAGTTGGGGCCGCAATGGAAGGCTTCCCCCAACCTTTTCCGGGTAAAAAAAGAATCCTTGTTCAATTCACGGCGCAGGGACTATTCTCCGATGCTTGTCCCCGACGCAGGAAACTCTTTGGAGCGAGTGGAAAAAGGCATTCTGGAAGTAGGTGCAACTCAGACGAGAATAAAGGCCGAGGGCTGGAACGCCAACATGACAGAGTCGTCCCAGATGGTCGTTTCCTCTACGCGCAACGACGTGAAAGGAGATGATGTGAGCGGAGTGACGGGTGTGAATTTCTCAGACTTGTTTTTGGCGCGTAAGGATGAGAATGGGAAGTGGAAACAGCCCGAAGCGGTAGAAAGCGAAGTAAATACGCCCTACGACGAGGGGGCTTGTTGCTTTACCCCGGATGGAAAGACCATGTATTTTACGCGGTGCAGCAGCGACGCCGACTATCCTCGCTACGCAGAGATATGGCAGTCGGTGAGGAGCGAGGGTTCGTGGGCTAAGCCTACCAAATGCGAGATTACGCGGGACACGCTGTCCAGCTATGCACATCCAGCGGTTTCGCCCGACGGGGAATGGCTGTATTTTGCGAGTGACATGCCCGGGGGAGTGGGCGGATTGGACCTTTGGCGGGTTCGCATTCTTGGCGGCTCGGGCTTTGGCGGTGTCGAAAACTTAGGACGTCCAATCAACACGCCGGGCGACGAAGTGTTCCCGACTTTCCGTCTCAATGGCGAACTCTATTTCTCGTCGGACGGACATCCCGGGATGGGCGGCCTGGATATATTGAAAGCTGTCCCCGACTCGGTGCGAGGCTGGGTGGTTGAGAATCTGCAGTTTCCGATCAATTCGAGTTCGGATGATTTTGGCATGACGTTCGATGGTGTCCACAATCGTGGCTTTTTCTCTTCCAGCCGGAACGACGGGAAAGGCTGGGAACACATCTATAGCTTCGAGCTGCCCGAGGTGCTGCAGACCGTTACGGGCTGGGTGTATGAAAAAGACGGCTACGAACTGCCCGACGGCTTGGTGTATTTGGTTGGAAACGATGGGACGAATGAGAAAGTCAGTGTGCGGGGCGATGGCTCGTTCACAAAAGTCCTGAAGCCTGATGTCGATTACATCTTTCTGGGAACCTGCAAGGGCTATCTGAATGTGAAGCAGGAACTGCGCGTTCCGCAATCGGAGGAAGGCAACGACTATGTGCTGCAGTTTCCCCTGCCGCCCATCAACATCCCTGTGCTGATTGACAATATTTTCTATGACTTTGACAAGGCCACATTGACGGAGGCCTCCACGGAGGCACTCGATAGGCTGGTGGCGATGATGGGAGAAAATCCGAACATAACGATAGAGTTGAGTTCGCACTGCGACTACCGGGGCAACGACTCGTACAACCTGCGTCTGTCGCAGCGGCGCGCGGAGTCTGTGGTGAACTACATGATAGCGCATGGCGTGGCGAGAGACCGGATGACTGCGGTCGGCTATGGCGAGAGCCGCCCCAAGGTGGTTCGTAGGAAGCTGGCGGAGCAGCACTCGTTCCTCCATGAGGGCGATACGCTGACGGAGTCCTACATCAAGAAGCTCACGGCGGCAGACGAGCAGGAAGTATGCAATGCGCTGAACCGCCGCACGGAGTTCCGCGTGCTTCGCACCACGTACGGCATGACCATCGAGGAGTTGAGGAACACGGAAGCCACAGAGAAAAAGGAATGAGGGGAATGATTGGGGCTGCCGCCATTTGCCCTAATCAGTGGATGCAGGCTGGATGCGTCTCTTTCTTGTGAAAAATAAAATGAGAAGGCTTCCTACAAAGCCAGCGGAAATAGAACCCATCAGCACGGCAATCTTTCCTATTGACCGAAGCCTTTCCATTTGCTCAGTGGGCAGGTCGGAAAAAGACAGCGTGTCAACGAAAAGGCTCATGGTGAAGCCGATGCCGCCCAAGCAGGCAACGGCCACCATCATTTTCCATGAAGCCATTGTCGGCATCTGCCCAATCTTCGACTTGATGGCCAGCAGCGATGCCAGTGTGATGCCGATGGGCTTCCCAAGCAGCAGCCCAAAAAAGATGCCCATGCCGACACTGCCCAGCTCTGCCGAGAACTGGAAAATGTTGAAGTAGCTCCAGTCCGGGATGACGACACCGGCATTGGCTAAGGCAAAGATGGGCATGATGGCGAATTTGACCCAAGGGCTCAAGATGTGTTCCAGCCGGTAGCTCATGCCGATGGAGTTCATGGAAATATGGCTGAGCCGCCTTAAGCAGTGGCGTTGGGGAGCGTTGGGGAACTTGTGGATGTCGTCGTCGTGGCCATCTGAATATTCTTTGAGGCGATGGCAGTATTTCGAAATGTTCCTTTGCAGGTAGGAGTTCTTGTAACGGGCATTCATGGGAATCATGAAGGCCATGACGACCCCCGACATGGTGCTGTGTATTCCGCAGTAATAGAACAGGAACCAAACGGCAATGGCTGGCGTAAAGTACCAAATCATCCGCTTTTCCCCCTCCCGGTTCAGGAAATACACAAAAGCCAATAGCAGGAAAGCGATGCTCAGCAGGGCGATGTTGATGCCTCTCCCGTAAAACAGGGCGACGACCAATATCGCTCCAAAGTCGTCGGCAATGGCCAGGGCTGTCAGAAACACTTTCAGCGACATGGGTACGCGGCTTCCCAAAATGGACATGATGCCCAGCGCAAAGGCAATGTCTGTGGCTGTCGGAATGCCCCATCCGCTTTGCGACAGGGTCCCCCTGTTAAACAGGAAATAGATGAGCGCCGGCACAATCATGCCTCCGGCGGCGGCAATGATGGGGAGCAACGCCTTTTTTATGCTGGACAATTCTCCGCAAATCACCTCGCGCTTGATTTCGAGACCGACGGCGAAGAAGAAGACGACCATGAGAATGTCGTTCACGAAGCGCTCGATGGTCATCTCCTGAGGGAAAATCCAGTTCACGGCCCTCGTGCCATTCTCGTCCATCGGACTTTGGATTGACATGGAAAGCGACGTGCTGAGGAATTCGTGGTACAGCTGCTTCGTGTAAGGCAAATTGGCCAAAAGCATGGCGACAATGACGCAAGCAAGCAGTAGCCCGCCTGCGGCCCAAGGCTGATTCATAAGACTCGATTTGCTCTTTCTCATCATCAGCAAGCTCTTTGTCCAATAAAATGTGGTCATTCGTCCGGCCTTTTTGTTGGTTGTATTCATCACAAAAGTACGAAGAATAAACAGAAATACCACCAAAAGAAACCACGGAAAATGATTTTTGGGAGAGAAATGGAGCGTGGGCGGGTGGCAAGTCTGGCTTTTGGCGTGAATGTGTCCGCCATTCTCGTCCCCGGGCCGTTGGGCTTCTCCCGGCGCATGTACCGGGATTTGGCTCCGCGCCGACGCTGTGACGCTTCTTCCGCGCTTTCGCGCTCGCCCGCGCGTGCTGAAAACTCCTTGCAGGCACACCGAAAGTGTGGCGCGGGTGCGGCGCGGTGAAATTTCCAAGTACTTGGACGAAAATTTCCAAGTACTTGGAAAAATATTTTCAAGTACTTGGAAATATCAAAACACTGCGCTCGTGGCGGAACGGCACCGCACTGCGGCGGACTTTTCGGCGCGTCGGCCTGAAGCCGCTGGCGCGCCTTGTCGTTTCGCGCCTGTTGCGCACAATCTCTTTCCGGATGCCCTGTGTCGGGGGTGCTACCGTAGGCGTCCGCCTACGCCTTTTTGATTTGTTCGCATTTCGCCGTTCAAAAGAAGTGTGTAATTTTGCAGCGTTTTTGAAAACGGGCTGGCCAGGGAAGCCGACCCCTGTCCCCCGCTATTACTTTAACAACAAGAAAGCATTATGAAAGAAAAACAAATTAGAGTGAAGGACGGCGTTATTCGTTGGCACCAGTTCAGCAGAAAAAAGGATGCCATTTTCCGCTCATTGGGGCGTGAGATTGTCATTTCGGTTCTTACTGTCGCCACGCTCCAGACGGCCTCGTTGGCAACGGCGCGTGCGCAGTCGGCCAGGCCGTTGGACGGAGAGCCCGAGAAGGTGGTGCTGGCGGACGAGGTGTGCGTGAATGCAACGCGCGTGCCGTCGCCGATGGGTCAGTCTGCTCGCATCGTGAGCGTGATTGGCCGCGAGAGCATCAAGGACATTCCTGCGCAATCGGTCAATGAGCTGTTGCAGTTTCTGTCGAGCGTGGATGTCCGGCAGCGTGGGGCTTTTGGCATCCAGACGGATATAAGCGTCAATGGAGGGACGCACGACCAAATTGTCGTACTTCTCAACGGCGTGAATATTTCTTCGCCCCATACGGGGCACTTGTCCGTTGATTTGCCTGTTTCTTTGGATGACGTTGAACGCATCGAGGTGCTGGAGGGCGCGGCCAGTCGTGTGTATGGTACGAGTGCGTTCTCCGGGGCAATAAACATCATCACGACATCTTACGCTGCCTCGCGCCAAGACGGCCGGAGGATAAGCGGCGCTTTCGGCGCGCAAGGCGGCAGTTTCGGAACTTTTGGCGTCGACGCCTCGTTGGGCCATTCCGCTTTCAAGAAAAAAGGAAATGGGGCGTTGAGTGTTGGATATATGCAGAGCGACGGCGGCACTGACAATTCGGATTTCCAGAAGTGCCGCGCGTACTATCAGGGCGGAGTGGACCTGGCGGATGTCGGCCTCAACTGGCAAGTGGGGATGAGCAGGATGGACTATGGCGCGAATACGTTCTATTCGGGACGCTATCCCAATCAGCATGAGGAAAATCAACGGCTGATAGGCTCGGTAAACGCACAAACCAAGGGACGGATTGTCTTCACTCCGACGCTGTATTGGAGCCGCTCGACGGACCACTATCAGTTGATAAAAGGCACAGGGACGGGGGAGAACTTTCACATGACGGATGTATACGGGCTTAGTGCCAATGCGAGGACTTCGTGGCAGTGGGGCACGACTTCCATTGGCGCGGAGTTTCGAAATGAGGGCATCCTCTCGACGGCATTGGGACGCCCTCTTTCCGAGGAACTATACGTCGGAATCCCCGGCCACGATGGCTTTTATACAAAGCAGGACAACCGCACGAACGTTTGCTATTTCTTGGAACATGACATCTTGCTCCGCCGTTGGAGCTTTTCCTTGGGCGTGATGGCAAACATGAACACGGGGCTGGATTACCGCTATCGCCTGTATCCGGGCGTGGATGTGAGTTTCCGTCCTTCGCCGGGGTGGAAAGTCTATGCTTCTTGGAACATGGCGCAACGAATTCCGACTTTCACAGACTTGTACTACAAGTCGCCCACCCAGGAGGGAAACACCGGGCTTCAGCCTGAGGAAACGAACGATTTTGCAATCGGCGGGAAATATCGCGCGAGAGGGCTTGCCGCCGATGTGCGCCTCTTCTATCGCCACGAGCGTTCGATGATAGACTGGATCATGACGCCCGAAGATTCCGTCAATGGCTATACGACCTATCATGCTGCGAACTTTAAGATTGACAACATGGGGGCGACGGTCAATGCCGAGCTGCTGTTCCGTGAGTGGCTTGGCGAGAAATCCTATCTGAAGTCGCTCGGCGTCAAGTATTCTTACATCCACCAGAATCGGCATGACGATGTCGATGTCTATGCGTCGAGCTATAGCCTTGATTATCTGCGCCACAAGTTCGTGGCCCAGTTGGAGTCTAAATTATACGGACGTTGGAACGCTGCCTTGACTTATCTGTGGCAGCAACGGATGGGCGGCTATGTGAAATACTCGCCCTCGGCGGATGGGAAATATGTGGCCTCGAATGTAAGCTACCATCCTTATGGCCTGCTGAATGTGAAAGTCAATTGGACCGGCGACAGGTGCGATTTTTATCTGGAGGGGAAGAACCTGACGTCTTACCGGTACTATGATGTCGGGAACGTGCAGCAGCCGGGCTTTTGGCTGATGACGGGGGCAAAATTGAAGTTTTAAGCATTGTGTCCTGAAACGTCCATTCGCAAAGTCGGCTGCGAATGGACGTTTTTGTGCAGATGCAAATTCTTTTCTCGGCAAAAGTCGCTACCTTTGCGGAAACCAAAAGCCTTGGTGCTTTTATACCATGTTCAGAATCATCTTTGTCTTCTTATTTTGCACGCTGCCTTTTTACGCAGAGGCGCAGATGCCGCCCTTTAAGGTGGTCTTGGATGCAGGACATGGGGGGAAGGACCCCGGGACAATAGGTTCTTTGCGGAGCAATCGGGAGAAAGACATAGCCCTCAACATCACGTTGGAGATAGGCCGTTTGCTCCAAGAGAACAATCCCGACATACAGCTGGTGTACACTCGCTCGACCGATGTTTTTCTGGAATTGGGAAAACGTGCGGAAATCGCCAACAAGGAAAAAGCCAATCTGTTCATTTCCATTCATGTAAACGCTCTGCCTAAGGAAGCAACGCATCAGGCGTATGGCGTGCAATCGTATACCCTCAGCCTGAAGACTGTGGAGGCAAACTTGGAGGTGGAAAAACGCGAGAACTCTGTCATTGTGCTCGAAGGCGATGCGGCGAAAAAATACAATTACAACCATTCGGCCGAGAGCGACATCATGTTTGAGCTGATGCAGGACCATGACATGAAGGAGAGCGTGGTCTTTGCCAAAATCGCCCAGGACGAGATGGTGCGTACAGGCGGACGCAAAGACATGGGGGTGCGGCAGGCCAACCTGGCTGTCCTGCGCCTGACATATATGCCCAGTGTGCTTCTTGAAGTAGGCTTTCTTTCGACGCCGTCGGAGGAGTCTTTCCTCTTGTCAGGCAACGGGCAGAAGAAAATGGCAAGAGCCATTTACAATGCGATAGTTGAATATAAAAACATGCGCCGGTAGGCGTTAATTCACAGGACGTTTGTTATGAAATTTATCAACCAGGAAATAAAGATTGCCATTGTTGCCATCTTGGCCGTAGTCATTGTTTACATAGGTATTATTTTCTTGAAAGGAATGAGCTTCTCCCAGTCGAATAATGTGTATTATGTGGAGATGGAGGACGTGAACGGCCTGACGCCGTCGGCAGAGGTCTTGGCGAATGGGATGAATGTCGGAATGGTGAAGGACTTGGTGTTCAATAAAGAAACCCAAAAGGTGGTTGTCTCTGTAGAGCTGAGCAAGGGCTTTGAACTTCCCAATGGCAGTGTGGCCACGTTGACAAAAGACATGCTGGGCGCACCTAAGGTGAAAATTGTCTTGGGTAAGAATCCTGCGGATAAATTGGCCGTAGGTGACACGATTCAGGGACTTCCGATGTCTGACCTCATGGCGTCTGCGGGAGAGATGATGCCAAAAGTCGAAGTCCTTTTGCCAAAATTGGATTCGATTCTAACGTCGTTGAACGCTCTTGCGTCCGACCCGGCAATGGCCAATACGCTTCACAACATGGAGTATGTCTCGAGGAACTTGTGCATAACGACAAATGGCATCAATGCCGTTCTGACGAATGACTTTCCGAAATTCATGAAAAGAACGAACTTGATTTGCGAACATTTGGAGCAGACCACATCGCAACTCAGCCAAGTGGACTTTTTGGAAATAGCAAATAATGCTAATTCCACGATGAATAATCTGAACCATTTTACGACGCAACTTAATAATAAGGAGTCCTCATTGGGGCGGCTCATGAACGACGCGAGCCTGTACAACCACATGGACTCTACGATGAGCAATGCCTCGCTCTTGTTAGAAGATTTGCGCCTGCATCCGAAGCGATACGTCCATTTCTCTTTGTTCGGGAAGAAAGACAGATGAACAAGGGCGTGTTCCTTCGTCGTTGTTTGGTTTTTTAGATTTTATTCCGTTCGGTGTGTGGGCACGCCCATGGGCCGTTTTTAGGGAAAGTGGCGAATGTCAGGTTCGGTATTCCTTGGGCAGATAGCTGTTGTGAGCGCATAGATGCAAAAATAGGATGCTCCTTCCCTTGAATGGTCTTGGCAGAACGGAGGAGAATGACTAATTTTGCAAACAAGGAAAGAGGGTTGAGACTTTGAAGATTTCAACGAGAGTGTGATGTGTCTTGTAACCAATGACTTCTAATGCTGTATTGATGACAATGAACCCAAAGGCTCTATGGGAAAAATGCCGTGAGGTAATCAGGCAAAATGTGTCTATAGAGCAATATAATATCTCGTTTGCGTATGCAGAGTACAAGTCTTATGCAGACGGAGAACTTATATTGTCGATTCCCAGCCAGTTTATTTATGAAATGTTGGAGAAGGATGAGTATGTGAAGCTCATCCGTTCGACATTGACACAGGTGTTCGGGGAAAACGTTCGCTTATCATACAGCATTCCTGTTGTTAATAAAATTCCCGGAGGAAAAATCAATGTAAAAGCCGACGGGCAGCCTGGGGCGCAAAATGGCAAGCCCTTGTCTGCGGTCGAGCAGTCCGCGTCGGCTCCGAATGTCCCGGACTTGGATTCGCAGCTTCATCGGGGCTATTCTTTTGAAAACTACCTGGAGGGCGAAAGCAACCGCTTGGCGCGTTCTGTCGGAGAGGCCGTCGCTCAAAAACCGGCGCATACGTTCAATCCTTTTTTTATTTTTGGCCCATCGGGCTGTGGGAAAACGCATCTTGTGAATGCCGTCGGTTGGAGAGTCAAGCAACTGCATCCCGAATTGAGGGTCTTGTATTTGTCCGCCCACCTGTTCACAGTGCAATACACCGATGCTGTCCGTAAGAATAAGGTGAACGATTTCATCAATTTTTATCAAACGATTGATGTCCTGATTATAGACGACATACAGGAGTTCTCGGGGAAGAGCCAAACCCAAAACACGTTCTTCCATATTTTTAACCATCTTCATCTCAACAATCGGCAACTGATACTTACGGCCGATCGTCCGCCTGTGAAAATAGAGGGACTGGAAGACCGCCTCCTGACCCGGTTCAAGTGGGGGCTTCAAGCGGAAATCGAAAAACCGCCGAAATTATTGCGGCGCTCCATCCTCTTGAACAAAGTGCGGAAAGAAGGCCTTAACATCCCGGAGAACGTGATAGACTATATATCCGACCACATCGACGAGAGTGTCCGCGACCTCGAGGGTATCATCACTTCGTTGATGGCATATTCGGTCGTGTACAGCTGCAACATCAACATGAAGCTTGTGAGTAAAATGATGCCCCGATTCGTGAAGGAAGACTCTACGGAAGACCGGCGGATAACGATTGAGGACATAAAGCGACATGTTTGCGAATATTTTAATGTGAAGGAAGAGGTGATGTGCTCGCGCAGCCGTAAGCAGGAAATCGTATTTATGCGTCAGCTTGCCATTTATCTTGCCAATAAGCACACCGATTTGTCCACAGTCCAAATAGGGCTGAAGGTAGGCGGAAGAAATCACGCGACCATTTTGCACTCCATCCGTCAGGTAAAGAATCTTCTTGATACGGATGGCAAGACAAGAACGATTCTTGACGAACTGGAATCGACGCTGTAAATCGAGCGCTTTTGTTCCGATGTGCGGCAAAAAGCCGTGGTCTCCGCAAAAATAGTGCGGAAGTCTTTGCTGGTTTTCTAAAAAGTACTACCTTTGCACTCGCAAACGCGGAAATAGCTCAGTTGGTAGAGCACAACCTTGCCAAGGTTGGGGTCGCGAGTT
>CAVGCV010000023.1:0-35436 GCA_963627995.1 bacterium
TTCTTCCATTAAGGCATAAATGACGCTCTAAACGGCACCCTTTTTCAGTGCCCTCCACTAATCATTGGTGTTTACCTCCTATTTCATGCTTACCGATTTCCCACAGCACGTACGTAAGGTGGCTCACCCGACAAATCAGGGGGGCTATGGTTTCCACTATTAGAGTTCGTTAGGTTCTTGAGGTACTTGCACCCGTTAGAAAAAGGCGCTCGTGCCGAGCATACCAAAAACCGCTCCGCAAAGTATGGAAAACCTTGCGGGGCGGCCTTATATAAGTCTTCTAAGTCTCGACTTTTACTTCACCTTATCAACAATGGCCTTGAAAGCGTCGTAGTTGTTCATTGCGAGGCTGGCGAGAGTCTTGCGGTTGATTTCAATTCCTGCCTTGTGGATAGCACCCATCAACTGGCTGTACGACAGTCCCTCGAGACGAGCGGCTGCGTTGATGCGCTGAATCCACAGCGAACGAAACTCGCGCTTCTTTAACTTTCGGCCTACGTATGCATAGGTAAGTCCTTTTTCATAAGCGTTTTTGGCAACAGTCCACACGTTCTTGCGTGCGCCGAACTGTCCCTTGACGCGCTTCAAAATCTTTTTTCTTCTTGCACGTGATGCCACGTGGTTCACTGATCTTGGCATAATTTTGATTCTTTTTGAATGTTAGCGCCACGGCATTCGCCTTTTCGCGCAATCTTCTGGGGGGAAGCGATGCGAAGAAGGCTCTTCCTCGTGAACTTCAGCTCAACATTCGGTTAAACTTTTGGGTGATTAGTAAATGGATTAAGCTGCTATTAACGAAGGACGAGGAGGTCGCGAACCTGCCTTACGTTTGCCTTCACGACAATCGTCGAGTGGTCAAGATTCCTCTTTTGCTTCTTGGTCTTCTTCGTCAGAATGTGGCTGTGGTAGGCGTGCTGACGCTTAATCTTCCCCGTGCCGGTAAGCTTGAAACGCTTCTTGGCGGCTGAGTTGGTTTTTACTTTTGGCATTTTTTCTTTTTTGTTTTTGTTGTTATTTAACTGTGGCAACGTATATACCAGGACGTTACGCACATTCTATCTATTCTATCCGTTCGTTCCGTCTTTCGCCTCGACGGGCTCTGCCGGCGCCTGCTCTTTCTGCGCACCCTCGATTTTCTTTTCCTCATCACGCCGCTGTTGGCTCTTCTTGGGTTGTCCGGCTTTCTTCGGAGCAAGGATGATGCTCATGCGCTTTCCCTCAAGCACCGGCATGCTTTCCACTTTGGCGATTTCCTCCAAATCGTTGGCGAACCGCAGCAAGAGAACCTCGCCCTGTTCCTTGAAGATAATGGAACGTCCCTTGAAAAAGACATAGGCCTTCACCTTGTTCCCCTCGTTGAGGAACTCGACCGCATGCTTCAACTTGAAGTTGTAGTCGGCATCAGCTGTTTGAGGACCGAACCTAATTTCCTTGACCTCGACTTTCACCTGCTTGGCTTTCATTTCCTTCTGCCGCTTCTTCATTTGGTAGAGGAACTTCGAATAGTCTATCAGTCGGCAAACCGGAGGAGTGGCATTGGGAGAAATCTCGACGAGATCCACGTTCTTTTCCTCGGCAAGTTGCTGAGCTTGGCGGGTCGGCATAACCACGGACTCGATTTCGTCGCCTACGATTCTCACTTCGCGTACACGTATCTGTTCGTTGATGCGGTACTGCAACTTTTTATTGTCACCTTTCATTCAAAATGGGATGTTGTCCGTTGTCCTTTTTCCGGCTTTTAAGTTCGTAATGGCTGCAAAGTTAGAGATTTTCCGTCATTTGGAGAACTTCCTCTTGGATTTTCTTTGCGAACTCCTCGTATTTCATGCCTCCTTGGTCGCCCTGTCCCTGCTTTCGGACGGAGACCGTTCCCTCGCTCATTTCCTTCTCACCCACGACGAGCATGTAGGGAATGCGCTTGAGCTCGTTGTCGCGAATCTTGCGCCCAATCTTCTCGTTGCGGTCGTCCACTGTCGAGCGCACATCGTTGGCGTTGAGATATTCGTTCACCTGCGCGGCGTAGTCGTTGAACTTCTCGGAAATGGGCAGAACCACCACTTGGTCGGGAGTGAGCCACAGGGGGAAGTGTCCCGCCGTATGCTCAATCAGCACGGCGCAGAAACGCTCCATCGAGCCGAACGGCGCACGGTGAATCATCACGGGACGGTGTTTCTCGTTGTCACTGCCCGTGTACTCGAGTTTGAATCGCTCCGGCAGGTTGTAGTCGACCTGAATCGTCCCCAGCTGCCAGCGGCGGCCGATAGCGTCCTTCACCATGAAGTCGAGTTTCGGCCCGTAAAACGCCGCCTCTCCCAACTCGGTGCGAGCGTTGAGCCCTTTTTCCTTGCAGGCCTCGATGATTGCGTTCTCGGCTTCTTCCCAAACCTCGTCGCTGCCGATGTACTTCTCCTTGTCGTTCGGGTCGCGCAGAGAAATCTGCGCCTCAAAATCCTTAAAGTCCAACGCCTTGAAGATGATGTTGATGATGTCCATCACGCGCAGGAACTCGCCCTTCACCTGGTCGGGACGACAGAAGATGTGGGCATCGTCCTGCGTGAACGAACGCACGCGCGTCAGCCCGTGCAGCTCGCCACTCTGCTCGTAGCGGTAGACCGTTCCGAACTCCGCGATGCGCAGGGGAAGGTCTTTATACGAACGCGGCTGCCAAGCATACACCTCGCAGTGGTGCGGGCAGTTCATCGGCTTGAGCATATACTCCTCGTCCTCTTCCGGCGTGTGGATGGGCTGGAACGAGTCCTTGCCATAGTGGGCGTAGTGCCCCGAAGTGACATACAGGCTCTTGCTCCCAATGTGAGGGGTCATCACCTCCAGGTAGCCGTAGCGCTTTTGAATCTTACGCAGGAAGTCCTGCAAGCGGATACGCAGGGCCGTGCCCTTCGGCAGCCACATGGGAAGTCCCTTGCCCACGCGGTCGGAAAAGAAGAACAGCTCCATTTCCTTGCCGATTTTCCGGTGGTCGCGCTTCTTGGCCTCCTCCAGCTTTTGCAAATATTCGTCGAGCATTTTCTTCTTGGGGAAAGAAATGCCGTACATGCGCGTCATCATCGGGCGCTTCTCGTCGCCACGCCAGTAGGCGGCCGCCACCGAGAGAATCTTCACAGCCTTGATGGGCGCGGTGTTCACGAGGTGCGGGCCACGGCACAAGTCCGTATAGTTACCCTGCGTATAAGTGGTGATGTGTCCGTCCTCCAGCTCTTCGATAAGCTCGTTCTTATAGGTCTGCCCCCTGCCTCCGAAGAATTTCAGCGCATCGGCTTTCGACACGTCCTTGCGGACGAGTGCTTCCTTGCGCTGCACAAGTTCCTGCATTTTCTTCTCGATTTTCGGGAACTCGCCTTCGTTGAGCTTCACGTCGGCAGGCGGCATGACATCGTAATAGAATCCATTCTCAATCGCAGGCCCGATGCCGAACTGCGTGCCCGGATAGAGCTCCTGCAAAGCCTCGGCCATGAGGTGGGCCGACGTGTGCCAGAAGGCGTGCTTGCCCTCCTCGTCGCCCCACTTGTAGAGCGTCACCTGCGCGTCCTCGCTGATGGGGCGGTTGAGCTCCGTCGTCTCTCCGTTCACTCCGCAAGCAATGACATCCTGCGCAAGGCGCGGACTGATGCTCTGTGCGATGTCCAGTCCCGTCACCCCCGCCTCGTACTCGCGCACCGACTGGTCGGGGAATGTAATCTTGATCATATCGTGTCGTATGTTTTGAATTTCCGCATAAAAAACTCTGCAAAGTTAGCGTTTTCTTCTTATTCCTATTATATACGCTTGTAAAAAAATGGGCCTAAGCGGCTAAAAGCGTGCGCTGTACAAAGCGTGGCGGCAGACACGGCCCGCCGTTTGAGCACAAGCCACCCGGGAAGTTTCAGCAAAAGCCATTTCAAACGTATGTAACAACCTTGTTTACAATGAGTTGGCAGCCTTCTAAAAAACACTGCGGAGGAACGAAAAAACGTCCGCAGAGAAAAAATATTTTGTCTGCGGACGAAATATGTTTCCTCTGCGGAGCGCAGGATTTTCCTCTGCGGAGCTTTTTAGCGGGGAGCTTGAAGGGAAAAACACCGCAGCGCACGCGCATGGGCCGCCGTATGCGTGCCTGCTTCTTGTTTCCTGGAATGCGACAGAGGGGACGGGGCCGGCGGAATCAGTCCGGGGTGGGCGCTGTGTCCGCCAGGTCGTCGTTCTCATGAAGGACGTAACGCTTGTAATAGGAGAAAATGAGCGTCGTTAGCGGGAGCGCGATAATCAGTCCGACAAAGCCGAGCAGACTGCCCCACACGGAGAGGGAGAGCAAGATGACCGCTGCGTTCAGCCCGGTCACATGGCCCATGATGCGCGGCGTGAGCACCCAGTCCTGTATGGCCTGCACGATGAGGAACACGGCCACCACGCCCAGCGCAATCATCCAAATGCTCTCGCCCGTGTCGTGTGCCTTCAGCAGGGCAAGAACCATGGTCGGAATGAAGCCCACCACCTGAAGATAGGGAACGAGGTTGAGGCATCCGATGAAGAGGCCGAGCGGAATCGCCATCGGGAAGTCGATGATGAGGAAGCCGATGGAGAAGAGGATGCCCACGCAGAAAGCAATCAGCGACTGCCCGCGGAAATAGCTGTTCATCCCTTTCTCCACATCGTGGAGCATTCCGCTGACGAACTTGCGCTGCCCTTGCGGCACGAGCTTGATGAAGCCCTTGCTCATGTTCTCGTAGTCCATCAGGATAAAGAACATGTAGATGATGGCGATGAGGGAGGCGACGAACCCAACCAGGGCGTTGATTGACCCCGAGACAATGGAGATGACCTGCGGAATGCGCTCCTCCAGAATCGACGTAATGTCGGCAAAGGTAAGGTTCTTCGAAAAATACTTCCAGTCGAGATACGGAAGCACGTATTCCTTGAACAGGTTTGGCAGGTCCGAAGCCTCGGAACTCTGGCTCACATAGCTCACAATCACCTCTTTCAGGCGGGTCACCTCCTCCGCCACGGGTGGAATGATGAGCCATCCAGCAAGCGCCAGCACCCCCTGCGCGACGACGAGCGTGACGACGATGCTCAGCACGCGGGAACGGAGCTTGCACCGATACTGGAAAAAGCAGACAAAGGGATAGAGCATATACGCCGCAAGCCACGCCAGGAAGAAGGGCGTCAGGACGTTGCTCAGCCGGCGGAGCAAGAAATAGATGAGCGCAACTATAACGATTGCGACAAGCGAGCGGATAAAGCGGTCGAACGTAATTTCTTTCATGGCGGAACGGCATTCCGCATTGCTTCTGACGGAATGCCTTGCGAAAATAATGAAAAAGAGCGCACACGGCGTGTTCTTTCCGCAGTAAAAACGTCAAAATGCCTAAAAAAGGCGTTTTTGGATGAAAAGATGAAGCCGTCTCGCATTTCTTTCATATATTTGCCAAGATATGGGAAAGTTATACGTAGTGCCCACGCCCGTAGGCAACATGGAGGACATGACGCTCAGAGCCATACGAACGCTGAAGGAGGCCGACCTCATCCTGGCGGAAGACACCCGCACCTCCAGCGTGCTGCTCAGCCATTTCGACATCCACACCCCCATGGTGTCGCACCACAAGTTCAACGAGCACCAGGCAAGCCAGGCGGTGGTGCAGAAGCTGCTGGGCGGAGCTACCGTCGCGCTCATCAGCGACGCGGGCACCCCCGGAATCAGCGACCCGGGATTCCTGCTCGTCAGGGAATGCGTGCGCAACGGCATCGAAGTCCAAACACTGCCGGGAGCCACGGCTTTCGTTCCTGCCCTCGTTTCCTCCGGACTGCCCGACGAGCGTTTCTGCTTCGAGGGATTCCTGCCCCAAAAGAAGGGGCGGCAAACGCGCCTCGACACCCTCAGGGAGGAGGATCGCACCATGATTTTCTACGAGTCCCCCTACCGCCTGCGGAAAACGCTACAGCAGTTGGCGGAAACATTCGGCGCAGACCGCCCCGTCAGCGTATGCCGCGAAATATCCAAAATTCACGAGGAAAGCGTGCGCGGCACTTTGGAGGAGGTCGCCGCCCATTTCGCCGAAAGCGAGCCCCGGGGCGAGATTGTCATCGTGCTTGCTGGAGCACAAAGGGCTGAAAAAACGCCAAAGGAACAAAACCTGTCCAAGAACAAATACAAGAACACCCCCACACAGAGTGAAGAACAAATGTAAAACCCAAATATCCAAGGTTATGAAAAAAATCGTGTTTTTAATGGCTGCCGTCCTTACGCTGTCCTCCTGCGATTCTCTCTTTAAGAAGATTTCCAACCACGACACCGCTACCGAAGACTCGCTCCAGAACGTCATCGACCAAAAAGAGAACGACCTGAACGACTTGATGGGGACACTGAACGAGATTCAAGAAGGCTTCAATCAAATCAACGAGGCGCAGGGGCGCGTAAATATCCTCAACAACAACGTAGAAGGCGGAGGAACAGTCCAGAACATCCGCGAGAACATGACGTTCATCGAGGAGACGCTGGAAGAAAACCGCAAGAAAATCGAAGAGCTGCAGGACAAGCTCAACAGCAGCAGCGTCGCCTCGGCCAAGTTGAAAAGCATGGTCAACAACCTGGCAAAACAACTGGAAAGCAAGGGGCAGGAGATTGAAGAGCTGCGCAAGCAACTGGCGGAAAGAGACGTGAAGATTGAGGAAATGGGAAATTCCATCAGCCAGCTTCAGGACGAGAACGCGAAAGTGAAAGAAGAGAGCGAGACCAACGCACAAATCGCACAAAACCAAGACATCCAGCTCAATACGGCATGGTATGTCTATGGAACGTCGCGCGAGCTGAAAGACCACAACATTCTTAGTTCGGGCGAAGTGCTGCAGAAACACGACTTCGACAAAGAGTACTTCACGAAGATTGACATACGGCAGACCAACGTCATCAGTTTCGGGTCCAAGTACGCCAAGATTCTCACCACCCATCCCGCCAACTCCTACACGCTTCTGAAAGACGCGAAAGGCGAATACACGCTCCGCATCACCGACGCCAACAAATTCTGGAGCGTGTCCAAGTACCTCGTCGTCAGAGTCAAGTAGCAGGAAAAAGCCCGCTGTTTTTCCAAGCGCCTCCCCGCAAAGAGGTTTCCACAAAGACTTATTCCCCCGAAAACAAAAAACGAAAAACCATGAGACGCGCATTCTTTTTAGCCCTCCTTACGTGTCTCGTCCTGCCGCTCCACGCGCAGAAACAGCGAGACGCTGCCGCCAAAGCCGACAAGGAATGGATTCCGACCGGCGTATGGCCGTTCCTCAACCGCAGATTCGAGTCCGCCGAGGTCGTCACGGGATTCATCACGCCCAAGAAGACCATCGTTCCATGCAACATCCACATCGGCAAGCAAACGCTCATGTACGTGCAGAACGACACGCTGATGGAGGCCGACGCGGGCAACGTGTCGCGCGTGACATTCAAGAATGGGGACGTTTACATCCCCATCGGGCACAACGTGTTCGGGAAAATCGTCCACGAAGACTCCGTTGGGAAAGTCGTTCGGGTACGCCTTGTCGATAAGAAAGAGTTCGACAAGAACGCCAAGGACACCAGCCACTTAGGGTCGTTCAACCTCGGCGGCGACTTCGGGGAGCTCAACATCGACTTTATCAGCACCTACGACGCGAAGCCCGAGGAGAAGCCGCTGCCGATACTCGACACCTACTTCTTCATCCACAAACTGAAGATTTTTGAAGTAACCGACAAGAACGTGCTGGAAAACATCAACCCCACACGCCGCAAGGAATACCGCGTGTTCACCCGGTCGGCCGAAATCCTATCCCACAACCAGTCGTCAGTCATGAAGATTTGGGAACAATTCTTCGTGAAATGGTAGGCAGCAACGCAGCATCCGAATGACAAGCCACACACTCAAAGAATGGGCTTTCGCCACCCGCCCTTGGAGCTTTTCCGCATCGGCCATGCCCGTCGTCGTCTCACTGGCTTTTCTCTTCGCCATCCACGCCAACGTAAATTGGGCAAACGGCGTTTGGGCTTTGCTGAACATCGTGGTTGCGCACGCGGCGGGCAACCTGTGGAGCGACTATTTCGACCATCGGCGCGGCGTGGACGCACAAGACACCTATGGCGTAAAGATTCTGACAAGCGGGCAGTTCACGCCCCGCGAGATTCTTCGTTTCTCCCTGCTCCTACAATCCGTGGCGGCTGCGGCAGGGCTGCTGCTCGTTGCCCGAACAGGGCTTCCGCTGCTGTGGATGGGCCTGGCCGGCATCGCGCTTTCCCTGCTCTACCCTCCGCTCAAGTATGCCGCCTTGGGCGATGTCGTCATCATTCTCTGCTACGCCGTACTGCCCACTCTCGGCACGACGTACGTCGCCACGGGCCGCATCGTGTGGGAAGTGCTGTGGGTGGCCGTTCCCATCGGGCTGATAACCGACGCCATCCTGCACGTGAACAACACGCGCGACATCGACACCGACATGCGCGCAGGAATCCGCACGTTTGCCATGCTGCTGGGACGGCGTTCCTCCGCCTTGCTGTATTGTGCGGAGCTCTTCTTCCCTCTCGCATGGACGCTGCTGCTACCCGTGGCACTTGCGTCCGCGTCGTCGCTGCCCGTCCAGTCCCCCTGGTGGATGCTGCTCGCGCTGTTCGCAGTGCCAATGGCTGTGAAAAACACGACGACGATGCTGCGCCACGAACAGGATGGCGTCGCACATTTCGCCCGGCTCGACGAGCAAACGGCCAAACTCCAACTGCTGTTCAGTCTGCTGCTGTCCGCAGGGCTGGTGCTTTCACGCCTCCTATGAAAACGCTCGCCGCAGCGCTCCTGGCTGCCGCCATGCTGTGGTTCCTGATGTTCGCGCCGCAGCATTCCGTCGTCGGGACGACAATCTCCATCTTTTCTTTTTCCACCACCATCACGTTCTGGAAGGCGATGGCGTTCTCGGCCATGGCACTCGCCGCATTCGCCGTCTGTGCGCGGCGCGAAGACCTGCTCGCGACACTCGCGCCCCGAAGCCCACTCCGCGAGCTGGCGCTGGGCATCGCCATCGCCGTCGCGCTGTGGTGTGTTTTCTGGATTGGCGACAAAGCATCCACCTGCCTGTTCCACTTCGCACGGCCGCAAGTCGAAGCAATCTATGCCATGAAGCACGGCGAGCATCCCGCCACCATCGCGGCACTGCTGGTTTTTCTCATCGGCCCCGCCGAAGAAATCTTCTGGCGCGGCTACGTGCAGCGCACACTCGCCACACGCTGGAATGCCACCGCCGCCTACATCGTGGCGACCCTGCTCTACACGCTTGTCCACCTGCCGTCCGCCAACTTCATGCTCGTCATGGCCGCCATGGTGTGCGGCATTGCCTGGGGAGGCATCTTCCGGCTGCTGCCGCGCCACCTCCCCGCCCTCGTCGTGTCGCACGCACTGTGGGACGCGGCGGCATTCGTTTGGTTCCCCCTGTAGATGAGCCTCCCGTTCCATGCGAACGGGAGCGGGACGTCCAGTCCTCCGCCGCGACTACGACAATTCGATGACGGTGATGCCTGTTCCTCCGAATTGCGGATGCTCGTCGTGGTAGTCCGAGACATACGGCAGCGACGAAAGGTACTCCCGAATCACCGTCCGAAGAACTCCCGTGCCCGTGCCATGCAGCACGCGCACGCGCGACGCCGAAGCAACCTGCGCGTCATCCAGAAAGTAGGTCATCGCCTGGATAGCCTCTTCAGCCCGCATTCCCCGGACGTCTATGGACGATTTGAAATTCAACGACACGTCCCGGATATTGTCTTGGGTCTGCCTGCCGACGAACGTCGCGGCCTTTTTCTCCACCTTCGGCGCATCGGCGCGCTCCAGCTGCTTCGTCTTGACCGTCGTGTGGAGGTCTCCGAAAGCGACGGACGCGTCGTTCCCGTTTATCCTGAGGATTCTGCCAACCACCGTTTGCCCCTTCAGACGCACAAAGTCTCCCTCTTCCCAAGTCTCTTTGTGCGGCGTCGGCTTCGACTTGGCCTTCTGCTTCTTCGGCGCGCGCGCAAGATGTCCAGCCACGGCGCCGCCCTTGGCCAAATCCGCCTCCATGCCACGGGCAAAGTCCTCCAGCGCCTTGCGGGCCGTTTTGGTGCGCTCCCGCTCCGCCTGCGCCTCCTTGATGTCCTTGATGGTCTTCTCTATGGCGGCATTCGCGCCGTCCAGCAGCTGCTGCGCCTGCTCCTTCGCCTTGTCGAGAATCTGCCGCCGCTTCTCCTTCAGCTCCTGAACGTTCGCCTCGTACGCCTGCTCTATCTGCTCAACGCGCTTCTCCCTTTGTTCGATTTGCTGGCACTTGTTCTCCCAGTGGCGCTTGTCGCGGACAATGTCCTGCAGGTAACGGTCGATATTGACATAGTCCGTCCCGACAATCGCGGACGCGTCTTGGATAATGTCCTCGGGCAGACCGATTTTGCGCGCAATCTCAATGGCATACGAAGAGCCCGAATGTCCTATGCGGAGCTGGTACAGCGGCGCCATGTTCTTGTCGTCGTACAGCATCGCCCCGTTCACAATGCCCCTGGCCTGCTGGGCGAAATGCTTCAGGTTCTGGAAGTGCGTCGTTATCACGCCGAACGCGCCCTGCGCATTGAACCGCTTCAGCAGCGCCTCGGCTATCGCCCCGCCGATTTGCGGCTCCGTGCCGCTGCCGAACTCATCAATCAGAATCAGCGAATCCTGGCCCGCGTGCCGGAGTGTCGCGCTCATGTTCAGCAAGTGCGACGAATACGTGGACAGCTCGTTCTCGAGGCTCTGTTCGTCGCCAATATCAAGGAACACGTCCTTAAAGATGCCGCACACGCTGTCCTCTCCCACTGGAACCGGCATTCCGCACTGCAGCATATATTGCAAAAGTCCGACGGCTTTCAAGCAAACGGACTTTCCGCCGGCGTTGGGTCCTGAGACCAACAGAATGCGACGGTCGGGCGCCCGCAGGCTGATGTCAAACGGCACGACGCCCTGCCCCCCGGCGCGATGCTGCTCCATCGAGAGCTTCAAGAGGGGGTGGACGGCGTGCGTCCAGCCGATGGCCGGACGGTCGTGCACCGTAGGGCTGCACGCGCCAACCTCCATGGCGAACTTGGCTTTCGAGCGGATGAAGTCCACCTCGGCCAGGAAGTCGTAGTTCGCCAGCAAGTCCCCCACGTCGGGGCGAATCTCCGCCGACACCGCGCGCAGAATCCTCACCACTTCCTGCCGCTCCTTCCGCTCCAGCGACAGAATGCGGTTGTTGGCCTCCACCACCGAAGCCGGCTCTATGTAGACCGTGCGCCCGGAGCTCGACTCGTCGTAGACGATGCCGTCCATCTTGCGCTTCATCGCCGCGTTCACGGGAATCACCAGGCGATTGTTCCGGATGGTGGGCATCGCGTCGCTTTCCACCACGCCGTCCTTCTGCGCGCGCGACAGTATGCTGCTCAGCAACGACGAAGCCCTCATCTCCACCAGCGCTTTCTCGCGGCGAATCTTCGCGAGTTCCGCCGAAGCCGAGTCGCGCACCGCCCCCGTGTCGTCGATGACGCGCCCTATCTGCTTGACCAGGCTGCCGAACGCACGGATGCCGTCCGCCAGCTCGTGCAGCGCGGGGTAAAGGACTGTCGCCGCGTTCGCGGCGCTCGCCTGCTGCGACCTGCCGAAATAGTCCACGATGCGCCCTATCGTCGCCAGCGACTGCCTGATGGCAAGCAGGTCCTTCTCCTCCGCAAACGTGTTCTCGATGCGGATGCGCTTCAAGACGTGCCGCACGTCGTGGAAGTTGTCCTCTGGGAAATCGCCCTGAAGCAGCACGTCCTGAAACTCGGCCGCGCGCCGCAGCTGCGTGCAGATCCAGCCGTGGTCGACGGAAAAGCGCATCTCGTGCACCTTCTCCACGCCAAGCGGCGACAGGCAGTGCCTGCACAGCATCTCCCGGACGGCCGAAAACTCTATCTTCGCTTCAAAGTTGGAGGGATAAATCATCGTTCGTAGTATTACAGCGAGCAGCGCAAAAAAAGCCGCGACATTTCGGCTGAAACATCGCGGCTTCGCTTGTGTTGGGATACTCGGGCTCGAACCAAGAATAACAGGACCAGAATCTGTTGTGTTGCCAATTACACCATATCCCAATACCGGCTGCATCTCGTTCCCCGAAATGCGCTGCAAAGGTAGGCCTTTTTCAAAAACGCACAAAACTTTCGCCGAACTTTTTAATAAAAATGCCCGCGCCAGCGCCGCTTCCGGCGCGCGCCGCCCTTTTTTTGAACTTCCGAAGTGGCAAGGCGGCGTTTACGAAATAAAATCTCTACCTTTGCAGCGGCTTCCGGCAGACGCACCGCACACCGTTCCGCGCGACCGCAGCGCAACGCGCCGCCCCCGGCATCCGGAAGCCCCTCACCCCACACCCCCACACATGGAAAGACCGCTCATTCTGATCTCAAACGACGACGGCTACGACGCGAAAGGGCTGAACGACCTCATCGACATGGTGCGCGACATGGGCGACGTGCTCGTCGTCGCGCCCGACGGCGGGCGCTCCGGCTCCTCCCTGTCGCTCACCAGCCGCGAGCCCGTGCGCATCAAGCCTGTCAGCGAGGAGCACGACGTGAAAATCTACGCCTGCACCGGCACCCCGTGCGACTGCGTGAAGATTGCCTTCGAAAAGCTGGTTTCGCGCACGCCCGACCTCATCCTCTCGGGCATCAACCACGGCGACAACGCCGCCATCAACGCGCACTACTCGGGCACCATGGCCGTCGCCATCGAAGGCGCGATGAAGCAAGTGCCCTCCGTCGGCCTGTCGAGCTGCAAGTCCGCGTCCGACGCCGACTTCTCGGCCATGCGCCCCTACATCCAGCGCATCGCGCAGAACGTGCTCGACAACGGCCTCCCCGACGACGTGTGCCTGAACGTCAACTTCCCCGCCGCCGAAGCGTTCCGGGGCGTGCGCGTGTGCCGCATGGGAAAGGGAGAGTGGGTCAACGAGTGGGAGGAGCGCGAAGACCCGCACCACACGCCCTACTACTGGCTCACGGGCAGCTTCCTCGGATTCGACGAGGACGACGAGTCCACCGACCTCTGGGCGGTGCGCAACGGCTACGTCGCCATCACCCCCATCCAGCTCGACCTCACCGCCTACGCCGTCATGCCGCAGCTCGCCGAGGCGTTCTCCACGGAACAATAGCACCGCGCGGACGGCCCGTCCGCAGCCCGTCCGCACCGCCACACCCCTCCATCCATGAAATACTACCTCGTCGTTGGCGAAGCGTCGGGCGACCTCCACGCATCCAACCTCATGAAAGCCCTGCGCGCGTGCGACCCCCAGGCGGAATTCCGCTTTTTCGGAGGCGACAAGATGCAGGCCGCCGGCGGCACGCTCGTCCGCCACTACCGCGACCTCGCCTACATGGGCTTCGTGCCCGTGCTGCTCCACCTGCCCGCCATCCTGCGCAGCATGGCGCTCTGCAAGCGCGACATCCGCGCCTGGCAGCCCGACGCGCTGGTGCTGGTCGACTATCCCGGCTTCAACCTGAGCGTCGCGCGGCACATCCACGCCCACACCGACATTCCCGTCTTCTATTACATCGCGCCGAAAATCTGGGCATGGAAAGAGCGGCGAATCCGCAACATCAGGCGCGACATCGACCACCTGTTCTCAATCCTACCGTTCGAGGTCGGCTTTTTCGAGAAAAAGCACCACTACCCCGTCCACTACGTCGGCAACCCGTGCGTGGACGCCGTGTGCGACTTCCTCGCCGCCCGCCCGCAGGCCGGCGGAAGCCAGACGGCGGACGCACGGCCCGCCATCGCCATCCTGCCCGGCAGCCGGACGCAGGAAATCAAGGACAACCTCCCCGCCATGCTGCGCGCCGCGGCGCGCTTCCCCGGCCACCGCCCCGTGGTGGCCGCCGCCCCCAGCATCGCCCCCGGCTTCTACCGGCGGCACACGCCCGACGGCTGCGGCGCGGAAATCACCTACGGGCGCACCTACGAAGTGCTGCACCAAGCCGCCGCCGCGCTCGTCACGTCGGGCACCGCCACCCTCGAGGCCGCGCTCCTCGGCGTGCCGCAGGTGGTGTGCTACCACGTGGCCGGCGGCAAGCTCACGGACGTCCTGCGCCGCCACCTGCTGAAAGTGCCGTACATCTCGCTCGTCAACCTCGTGGCCGGGCGCGAAGTGGTGCGCGAGCTCGTGGGCGGCGCGATGCGCGCCGACAACGTGGCCGCCGAGCTCGCCGCCATCCTGCCCGGCGGAGCGAAGCGCGCGGCGCTGCTCGACGGCTACGGCGCGATGCGGGAAGCCCTCGGCCCGGCCGGCGCGTCGCGGCGGGCGGCGGAGCAGATGGCGGGCATCCTGCGCGCCGGCCGCGGCCGGCGCGAGCGCTGACCGGCGGACGTCCGCCGGCGGCAACCCAACAACCAGAAAGCGAAATGGAATTCAAGCGAACCTACACAAAAGAAGACATCGCCGCGCTCGAGGCGTGGATGGACACCAACCCCGCCGGGGCGCTCGACCTCGGCGACGGCATCCGTATCAACAGCATGGAGCAGTACGTCGCGCACATGCGCAACGTCGTGGGCGAGCACTACGCGAACCCGACCTACGCCGGCGCCATCGCCACCCTCTTCCGCGCGAAAGAAGCGTACGAGCGGCAGCAAAAGGAATAAGGAACAGGCGGCCGCCCCTCCGCAGCCCCCGGGCTCACGACGCGCCGTCCAGCGCGGCGGCCACCCTGTTGGTCAGCGCCACGAAGTCCGCCACCGACAGCTGCTCGGGGCGCAGCGCGAACACGCCGTCGGCCAGCAGCGGGTGGCCCTTGCCCAGTATCTGCCGCATGCCGTTGCGCATCATCTTCCGCCGCATGGTGAACACCGTCTTCACAATCCGGCGGAAAAGCCGCTCGTCGCACCCCAGCTCGGCCTTCGCGTTGCGCGTCAGCCTCACCACCGCGCTCTTCACGCGGGGCGGCGGGTTGAACACGCCCTCGTCGACGGTGAACAAGTACTCCACGTCGTACCAAGCCTGCAGCAGCACGCTCAGCACCCCGTAGGTCTTCCCGCCGGGGCGCGCCGCCATGCGCTCCGCCACCTCCTTCTGCACCATGCCCGTGCAGCACGGAATCAGCGCGCGGTTCTCCAGCATCTTGAAGAAAATCTGGCTCGAGATGTTGTACGGATAGTTGCCCGTCAGGACGAACGGACGGCCGCCGAACACCTGCGACAAGTCCATCTCCAGGAAGTCCGCCTCCACAATCCCGTCGCCCAGCGCGGGAAAGTGCTCGCGCAGATAGGGCACCGAGTCGCGGTCAATCTCCACCACCTTCAGCGCGCGCCCCTTCCTCAGCAGGAACTGCGTCAGCACGCCCGTGCCGGGCCCCACCTCCAGGATGGGCGCGCCGGCACACGCGTCCACCGTGTCCGCGATGTCGCTCGCCACGCGCAGGTCGGTCAGGAAGTGCTGGCCGAGGAACTTCTTGGGTCTAACCGTGCTCGCCATCATTTTGCAGGGCAGTTGGAGACGGGTTGGGCAGAAATCACTACCTTTGCAGCCAACTGCCGTGCAAAGATAGGAAAGATTTTCCACTCGCGCCGCGCCGCGCGGCACTTTCTGACACATGAAGCCCCACCCCACACTGCGCAAAGCGCTCAACACCGCACTGCCCCTGCTCCTCGGCACCGCCATCCTGTGGTGGATGTACCGGCACTTCGACTTCAGCCGCGTCGCACACGTCCTGCTCCACGAGCTCCACTGGGGATGGATGGCGGCGTCGCTCCTCTTCGGCGTGTCCGCCCAGGTGGCGCGCGGGCTGCGCTGGCCCCTGGCCCTCGCGCCGCTCGGCGAGCGGCCCCGCGCCGCCAGCTGCGTCCACGCCGTGTTCGTCTCCTACGCCGCCAGCCTCGTGATTCCGCGCATCGGCGAGGTCACCCGCTGCGGCGTGCTGGCGCGCCACGACGGCACGTCGTTCGCCAAGTCGCTGGGCACCGTCGTCGCCGAGCGCGCCGTCGACACGCTCCTCATCCTCCTCGTCACGGCGGCCGTGTTCGCCGCCCAGCTCGGCGTGCTCACCAACTTCCTGCACGAAACCGGCACCGACCTCGCCACCACGCTGCGCGGATTCAGCACCACGGGCTACGCCGTGACGGCCCTCTGCCTCGCCGCCACCGCCGCCTTCCTCGCCTACGCCCTCCGCCGCTTCGCCTTCCTGGCGCGCCTGCGCCAGGCCATCGGCGACGTCAAGTCGGGCGTGCTCTCCCTCCGCCACGTGGAGCGCCCGTGGCTCTTCGCCCTCTACACCGCGGCCATCTGGGCCAGCTACTTCCTCCACTACTACCTCACGTTCCAGTGCTTCGACTTCACGCGCGGGCTCAGCCTCTCCGCCGGGCTCGTCAGCTTCGTCGTCGGAAGCGTGGCCGTCGTCGTCCCCACCCCGAACGGAATGGGACCGTGGCACTTCGCCACCAAGACCATACTGGTGCTCTACGGCGTGGCCGCCACGCAGGCCGAGACCTTCGTCCTCATCGTCCACGCCGTCCACACGGCGCTCATCCCCCTCCTCGGCGTGGTGGCGCTCATCGCCCTCTCCAACGGCCGGCGCGCCCGCGCGTAGCCCGCCGGCCGGCGCGCCGCGCGCCCTCCCCCCTCCCCCCGCACGCACACACCGCACGCTCCGCTCCGCGCCGACGGCCGCAGGGCGGATTTTTTCACGCCCCCACGCAGTCCCCGCGCACCGGCACCGCGCGGAAAAACCACCGGCGCCGCAGTGGAAAGCCGTCCGCGCCGCAGTGGAAAGCCGCCCGCGCCGCGCCGAAAAGTCAAAACCACGTCGCGGTTCCTACAAACCACGACGCGGTTCCTGCAAGTCACGACGCGATTCCTGAAAACCACGACGCGATTTGCAGTTTTTTCCGCACAGTCCCCGGCTTCGCGGCGCGCCGGCCATGGCCTCCCGCCGCACTGCCGCCGGTTTGCCCGCGCGGCGCGGCGAAATCAGAAAAAAACACGGAAAAGCCGCCGCGCGAAGTGAAAAATCTGTACCTTTGTGGATGGCAACGCCGCGCCCCGCGCGGGCGCGGCGCCGGCGCGGACGAACCAATCACATCAAATACACAGGTACAGACATGGAAATCCTTGAACTCGAACCCCAGCTCGTGTGGCGCAACTTCCACGCGCTCACGCAGATTCCCCGCCCGTCGGGGCATACGGAGAAAGTGGCGGCCTACCTCGTCGACTTCGCCAGGGCGCACGGCGCGGAGGCGTTCATCGACGAGGCCGGCAACGTGGTGGCGCGGAAGGCCGCCACGGCGGGCTACGAAGACCGCGCCACCGCCGTGCTGCAGGCGCACATGGACATGGTGCCGCAGAAAGTGAGGGAGAGCGGCCACAATTTCGAGACGGACCCGATAGAGACGTACATCGACGGCGAGTGGGTGCGCGCGCGCGGCACGACCCTCGGCGCCGACGACGGGATGGGCGTGGCCGCCGCCATGGCCCTGCTCGAAGACCCCTCCGCGGAGCACGGCCCCGTGGAGGTGCTCGTCACGCGCGACGAGGAGACGGGCATGCACGGGGCGTTCGGGCTGAAGCCCGGCACGCTGCGCGGGAAGTACCTGCTCAACCTCGACTCGGAGACGGAGGGCGAGATCACCATCGGCTGCGCGGGCGGCATGGACGTGGTGTGCACGCTGGAGTACCAGGAGCTCAGCGTGGACCCGGCGCACATGCAGGCCTTCAGAATCTCGATGAAAGGACTGCGCGGCGGGCACAGCGGGCTGGAGATTGACCAGGGGCGCGCCAACGCCAACAAGCTCATGGCGCGGCTGCTCTTCGCCGCCATCAACACGGAGCGCGCATGGCTCTGCTCGTGGCGCGGCGGCAACATGCGCAACGCCATCCCGCGCGAGGGCGAGGCCGTGGTGGTGTGCCCCGCGGCGAAGGCCGGCGCGCTGATGCAGCTGGTCGAGACGTGCCGCGCCACCTTCAACAGGGAATACGAGGAGGTGGAGCACGGCAACATCGAGCTGTCCGCCGCGCCCTGCGAGGTGCCGGCCCGCGCGGTGCCGGAGGAAATACAGGCGAACCTGGTGAACGCCGTGATGGCCGCGCACGACGGCGTGCTGCGCCACATCCCCACCATCCCCGCGATTGTGGAGACGTCGTCGAACCTCGCCATCGTGGACATTGCGGACGGCAAGGCCGAGATCGGCATCCTGGCGCGCAGCTCCGCCGACAGCATGAAGCTGTGGCTGTGCAACTCGCTGCGCGCCTGCTTCGCCATGGCGGGCATGAAGGTCGCGCTCGAGGGCGGCTACGGGGGCTGGCAGCCCGACACGCAGTCGCCCCTCGTGGCCGAGATGTCGGCGACGTACGAGCGCATGTACGGCAAGAAGCCCGTGGTCGAAGTGTGCCACGCGGGCCTGGAGTGCGGCATCATCGGGGCCACGCACCCCGGCATGGACATGGCCTCGTTCGGCCCGACGCTGCGCTCGCCGCACACGCCCGACGAGCGGTGCCACATCCCGTCGGTGGGCCGCTTCTACAACTACCTGCGCGAGGTGCTGAAGCACATCCCGGCGGCGCGCTGACCCATGTACAACCCTCCACGCAAGCAACGCACATGGCTCTCACATCCAACAAGGACCACAAGCTCTTCTACTCCATCGGCGAGGTGGCGCAAATCTTCGGCGTGAGCGAGACGCTGCTCCGCTACTGGGAGAAGGAGTTTCCCAACATCAAGCCCCACAAGGCGGGGCGCGGCATCCGGCAGTACACGCGGGAGGACATCGACGAGGTGCGCCTCGTCTACCACCTCGTGAAGGAGCGCGGCATGACCCTCGAGGGGGCGCGCAACGCCATGCGCCACGACAAGGGCGGGACGAACAAGCAGATTGAAGTCATCGAGCGCCTGAGGGGCATCCGCGACGAGCTCCAGTCCATCGGCCGGGAACTCAATTCACTGACGTAGCGATGAGCACACACATTCCGCCGTCCGTCGCGGCGGCCCTCGCCGACCTCGTGGGCGCGGCGCTGGCCAAGGCGGCCGGCAGCGAGCAGGCGGGCGGCATCACGGACTTCCACGTGCAGACCTGCGCCCCGACGGGGGAGGTGAGGCTGTGCGACGACACCGACAGCGTGCTGGCGCAGACGGCGCTGGCAGGCTGCGAGGAGTCCGGCCCCGCTGCGTTCGGCGACCTCGTGGGCAGGGGGCTGAAGCGCGTGCTGCCCGAGCTCGACAGGCGGGGCGCGTTCGACGGCCCCGGCCTCTTCCGCCCGTTCTCCTTCGTGCTGGAGGACGACGAGCGCGAGGCCGTGGAGGAGCTGTACGTGGTGGACGACGAGACGGTGGTCGTTCCCGACGAGCTGCTCAAGGGGCTGGACAGCGACCTCGACGACTTCCTGAAGAAACTGATGGAGGGGTAGGCCCGACGGCCGGAGCCTCCGCACCAAACGCCTAAACCGACAGGACATGACTTTCCACTTCTCCGTAGAATACAAGACGCAGTGGGGCGAAGAGCTCCGCGTGATAATCGGCGACAAAGAGCACGCGCTCTCCACCTTCGACGGGACGCGGTGGGAGGGCGACGTGAAGATGTCCGCAGCGGCCGCCGGCCCCGCGCTCACCTACAGGTACGCGCTCTACCGCCACGGCCGCCTCGTGTGGACGGAATGGGAGGTGGCCCCGCACACCGTGCGCCTCGGCGGACGGAAAGCCAACCGCACGGTGGGCGCGGACGAGGAGAGCTATGTGCTCACCGACTACTGGCGCCCCATCCCCAGCGACCTGCCGCTCTACTCCACCGCCATCACCGAATGCGTGGCGCCGCACGGACAGCCCGACGCAGCGCCCATGCCGAGCTTCAACAAGACGCTGCAGCTGAGGCTCGTCGAGCCGAGGCTGCCGGCGCACGAGCGGCTCGCCGTGTGCGGCAACCACCCGCAGCTGGGCAACTGGGAGACGCCCGTGCCACTGCGCCTCGTGGCCCTGCAGGAGTGGGGGCTGAACCTCGACGCGACGCAGTTCTACCGCCCCATCGAGTACAAGTACGTCATCATCGACTGCGACGGGCGCGCCGTGCAGTGGGAGAGCGGCCCCAACCGCCGCATACCGTCGCTCACGCTGGAGCAGGGACAGACGTGGGTGAAGACCGACCCCGACGCGCACTTCGCCATCAACAAATGGAAGTGCGCGGGCGTCGTGGTGCCCGTGTTCTCGCTCCGCAGCGAGCAGAGCTTCGGCATCGGCGACTTCGGCGACCTCCGCCGCCTCGCGGGCTGGGCGCAGAAAGCGGGGATGCACGCCATACAGATTCTGCCGGTGAACGACACCACCACGTCGCACACGTGGCAGGACTCCTACCCCTACAACGCCATCTCCATCTACGCGCTCCACCCCGTCTACTGCGACATCGCCGCGCTCCCGCGCCTCGACGACCGCCTCCAGATGGAGAAATTCCTGATGCGCCAGCAGGAGCTCAACGCGCAGCCCGCGCTCGACTACGAGGGCGCGGCGCGGCTCAAGAGGCAGTACCTGGCCCTCGCCTACGAGCAGGAGGGGGCGGACGTGCTCGCCTCGGCCGGCTACGCGGCGTGGTTCGCCGCCAACCGCGACTGGCTCGTCCCCTACGCAGCGTTCTGCCATCTGCGCGACACGTTCGGCACGGCCGACTTCACGGCGTGGCCCAGGCACAGCAAGTTCCGCCGCGACGACATCGAGCGCCTGTGCGCGCCGGAAAGCGACTGCCACCACGCCGTCGCCCTGCACTATTACGTGCAATACGAGCTGCACCTCCAGCTTGCCGCCGCCCGCGACGCGGCACGCCGGTCGGGCGTCATCCTGAAAGGCGACATCCCCATCGGCATCAGCCGCACCAGCGTGGAGGCGTGGTCAGAGCCCGAGCTGTTCAACCTCGACTCGCAGGCCGGCGCGCCGCCCGACGAGTTCTCGACAAACGGACAGAACTGGGGATTTCCCACCTATAACTGGAAAAACATCCTGCGCGACGGATGCGCGTGGTGGGCGCGGCGCTTCCAGAAGATGGCCGAATACTTCGACGCCTACCGCATCGACCACATCCTCGGCTTCTTCCGGATATGGGACATCCCGCTCCACAGCGTGCACGGGCTGCTGGGACAGTTCGCCCCGTCGCTCCCCATGAGCAAGAGCGAAATCGAGAGCTACGGACTACAGTTCGACCGCGAGCGCATGACGCGCCCCTACATCAGCGACGACGTGCTCTACCAGATCTTCGGCTACCGCGCCGAGCTGGTGAAGACGCTCTACCTCAACTCCGCAGCGGCCGACCACGCGCGCTACGCCGCCCACAGCGCCGTTTTCGCCCCGTTCAACGCCTTCGGCGGAGTGAACGGGCTCTACGAGCTCAAAGAGGAGTACAGCACGCAGCGCAAGATTCAGCGCGCGTTCGCCGGCAAGACGAGCAGGGACGACATCGCCATGCGCGACGGCCTCTACGCGCTGGCCAGCAACGTGCTGTTCGTCGTCGACCGCACCAACCCGCAGATGTACCACCCGCGCATCACGGCGCAGCACGACCTGGCCTTCCGCAGCCTCAGCGACGAGCAGAAGAGCGCCTTCAACCGCCTCTACGACGACTACTATTACCACCGCCACAACCGCTTCTGGTACGACGAGGCCATGCGGAAGCTCCCGCGGCTCACACAAGCGACGCGCATGCTCGTCTGCGCCGAAGACCTCGGAATGGTGCCGGAGAGCGTACCGTGGGTGATGGAACAGCTCCGCATCCTCAGTCTGGAGATACAGACCATGCCCAAGGCCTACGGCGCGGGGTTCGGCTCGCTGCCCGACAACCCCTACCGCTCCGTGGCCACCATCTCGACACACGACATGCCGACGCTCCGCCAATGGTGGGAGGAAGACCCCGGCCGCGCGCAGCGGTTCTACAACCACGCCCTCGGCATCGACGGCCAGGCGCCCTCCGTGCTTCCGGGATGGCTGGCCGAAGAAATCGTCAACCGCCACCTCTATTCGCCCTCGATGCTCTGCCTGCTCTCCCTGCAGGACTGGCTGTCCATCGACGAACGCCTCCGGAACCCCGACGCGGCGGCAGAGCGGATCAACATCCCCGCGAACCCACGCCACTACTGGCGCTGGCGGATGCACCTCACGCTGGAACAGCTCGAGCAGAGCGCGCAGTTCAACGACCACGTCCGCGAGATGATACGCCGCGCCGGGCGCTGACCGCACGCGACACGAACACACACACCGACCACAATGTCCGCACCCAAGACCAGGAAGAAATACAGCAAGCTACGCTTCATCCTGTTTTTCGCGCTCTGCATGAGCGCCATCGCCGGCCTCCAGGCCGTCCGACAATTCAAGGTCCCGCCCTACCCCGCGCCAAGCTGCGGCGCGGAGAATCAGCCGCAGCAGCGCGCCGCGGGCGCGCCCGCGGCGGAGACGGCCGACACGCTCGCTGCGGACAGCGCGACGGCACGCCGCAGCATCCGCGCCGGGAGCGCGCTGTGGAGCTACCCCCACTGCTTCCCCGACCTGCAGGACGTTCAGCTCCGCGCCGCCCAGCGCAACGGCATTCCGCCGCTACAGTCGCGCGGCGACGTGGCCGCGCTGGTGCGCGACCGCCAGCTCGTGGACATCAGCGCGTCGCCGTTCTACGCGCTGGACGAGCTCGACCACTCCGTGCCATTCCTGGTGCCGAAGGCGCAGCAGCTGCTCAACACCATCGCCATCAACTTCATCGACTCGCTCCGCAGCAAGGGGCTTCCGCCGCACCTGCCCGTGGTCTCGTCCGTGCTCCGCTCGGCCGACGACGTGACGCGGCTGCGGCGCGGCAACACGAACGCCACGGCCAATTCGTGCCACTGCTACGGCACGACCGTCGACATCGCCTACCACCGCTTCGTGCCGCTCACGCCCACGCCGCGCCCCGACGGCAGGCCCACGCGCTGGGACGACAACCTGAAGTTCGTGCTGGGCGAGGTGCTGCACGACCTGCGCGCCGAGGGACTGTGCTACGTGAAGTACGAGTACCGGCAGGCGTGCTTCCACCTCACCGTCAGATAAACCCGCCATCCGTTCTGCCAAGACGGCCGCGCCACACCTTTTCCTTGTTCGTTGTTCCGCGAAACACGGGATTCTTGGAACAGTTTTCTTTTGTTCGCCCACTTTCTTGGACGTTCGTTCCAAACGTGCGTACCTTTGCAGTGCCAAACAAAAACAACGGCACCCGACAACGCATCCATCAACGACACACTAAAAGCAGAAAGCCATGAGCAACAAGAACTACCATTTCGAAACACTCCAGCTCCACGTGGGGCAGGAGAACCCCGACCCCGCCACGGACGCACGCGCTGTGCCCATCTATCAAACCACGTCCTACGTGTTCCGCGACGCGCAGCACGCCGCCGACCGCTTCGGGCTGCGCGACGCGGGCAACATCTACGGCCGCCTGACCAACTCCACGCAGGGCGTGTTCGAAGACCGCATCGCCGCCCTCGAGGGAGGCGCGGCAGGGCTGGCCGTCGCCAGCGGCGCCGCAGCCATCACCTACGCCCTGCAGAACATCGCCCGCAACGGCGACCACATCATCGCCGCCAACAACCTCTACGGCGGCACCTACAACCTCATCGAGCACACGCTCTCGACGCAGGGCGTCGAGGCCACCATCGTCGACCCGGCCGACTTCGGCGGCATCGAGCGCGCGTTCCGCCCGAACACCAAGGCCGTCATCGTCGAAACGTTCGGCAACCCGAACGCCAGCGTGACCGACGTCGACCGCGTGTCCGAAATCGCACACCGCCACAACACCGTCGTCATCGTGGACAACACCTTCGCCACGCCCTACCTGTTCCGCCCGCTCGAGCACGGCGCCGACATCGTGGTCGAATCCGCCACGAAGTTCATCGGAGGGCACGGCAGCACCCTCGGCGGCGTGATTGTCGAGGCCGGGCGGTTCGACTGGAAGGCCAACGCCGACAAATACCCGTCGCTCGCAAAGCCCGACCCAAGCTACCACGGGGCGGTCTTCGCCGACGTGGCCGGCGCGGCAGCCTTCGTCACCCGCATACGCGCCGTCATCCTGCGCGACACAGGCGCAACCATCGCGCCCATCAGCGCGTGGCTCCTGCTGCAGAGCCTCGAGACACTCTCCCTGCGCGTCGAGCGCCACGTGTACAACGCGCTGAAAGTCGTGGACTTCCTCAGCAAGCACCCCAAGGTGGCAAGAGTGAACCACCCCTCCCTGCCGTCGCACCCCGACCACGGCCTCTACGCCAGGCTCTTTCCGCAGGGCGCAGGCTCCATCTTCACGTTCGAAGTGAAGGGCGGACAGCAGGAGGCGTGGAAATTCATCGACGCCCTCCGCATCTTCTCGCTCCTCGCCAACGTGGCCGACGTGAAGAGCCTCGTCATCCACCCCGCGACGACAACACACTCGCAGCTCAGCCCCGAGGAGCTCGAGGAGCAGCACATCCATCCCTCGACCATACGCCTGTCCGTCGGGACGGAGCACATCGACGACATCATCGGCGACCTGAGCCAGGCCCTCGACGCCATCTGAGCAAGCCCGCTGCGCGGCGGGCGGGAGGACGCGGCGCGCCGGCGCGAGCGGCGGCCTCCCGCCCCGGCACACGGGCACGGCACGACCATTCCCCAACCAACCCACAAACCCCAAGAAACCATGGCACGAATCGCACAAACCATCACCGAGCTCGTCGGGCACACGCCGCTGCTACAGCTCAACGCCATCAGCGCAGCCCACCACGCGCTCACGCCCGTGACGGCCAAGCTGGAGTACTTCAACCCCGCCGGCAGCGTGAAGGACCGCATCGCCCTCGGCATGATTCTCGCCGCCGAAGCCGACGGCACCCTCCGCCCCGGCGCAACCATCATCGAGCCCACGAGCGGCAACACGGGCGTCGGGCTCGCGTTCGTCAGCGCGGCGCGCGGCTACAGGCTCATCCTCACGATGCCCGAGACCATGAGCGCGGAGCGCAGAAGCCTGGTCAGGGCATACGGCGCGCAAGTCGTCCTCACGGCGGGCGCGCTGGGCATGAGGGGCGCCATCGCCAAGGCCGAGGAGCTGCGCGACGCCACCCCCGGCGCGGTCATCCTGCAGCAGTTCGAGAACCCGGCCAACCCGGCGACGCACCACGCCACCACCGCCAACGAGCTGTGGGCCGACACCGACGGCCACATCGACATCTTCGTGGCGGGCGTCGGCACGGGCGGCACCGTGAGCGGCGTGGGCCGCCGGCTCAAGGAGCTCGACCCGCGCGTGCAGGTGGTGGCCGTGGAGCCCGCCACGTCGGCCGTGCTGAGCGGCGGCGCGCCCGGCGCGCACAAGATACAGGGAATCGGCGCGGGCTTCGTGCCGAAGACATTCGACCGCAGCGTGGTCGACGCCATCCTGCCCGTCGACTCCGACGACGCCATACGCACGGGCCGCCAGCTCGCCGCCACCGAGGGACTGCTGGTGGGCATCTCGTCGGGCGCGGCCGCCTTCGCGGCGCTCCGGCTCGCGCGGAAGAAGGAGAACGAGGGCAAGCGCATCGTGGCGCTGCTGCCCGACACAGGAGAGCGCTACCTCTCCACCGTGCTCTTCGACACGGAAAGCCACCCGCTCTGACGCGCACACGGGGGCGGACGCGGCGCGCGCCGGCCCCTCCCCCCGCCCGCGAAAGCCATGGCCTCCGCACTGCTCCGACAGCAGCAGCGCGGAGGCCTTTCCGTGGCCGCGCGGCGCGGCAAAGGCGGCGGCGCGCCGTACATTCCGCCACGGCGCACCGAAAATCCCGGGCGCGCGCACCGGAAATTCCGCCGCGGCGCGCTCAAAGTTTGGCGCAAGCGCACTGCCGTGAAATTTCCAAGTACTTGGACGAAAATTTCCAAGTACTTGAAAAAATATTTCCAAGTACTTGGAAATATTTTTCCAGCGCGCACACGCCAGACTTACGGTGCGCGCGCGCGAAACTTCCGGCGCACTGCGGGGCGGGCGGCAGTGCGGAGGCATGGGCGCGCCCGTGCCGAAAGGCGGAAGGGAGAGTGCCGAGAGGCGGCAGGAGGAGCGCGCCGCACCCCCGTGGCTGCCGCTGGACGGGCACGAAAAAGGCGCGGCGGAAGGGATTGTCCCCTCCGCCGCGCCGATGGGCAGGCCGCTCCGCTACGGGAGGATGATGGTGGAGCCGATGGGCACGTTGTTCGGGTCCTTGAAGTTGTTGGCGCGGATGATGAGCCGCGCGGAGTCCTTCGAGCCGTAGAAGTCGCGCGCAATGTAGTAGAGGTTGTCGCCCTTCCGGATGACGTACTTCCTGGGGCGGCGCGGCGCGGGCTGCGCCGGCGCCTGGGCCTCGGCGGACGCGTCGGGCTCGGGCTGCGCGGCCGGGGCTTCCGCCGTGTGCGGCTGCGCCGGCTGCTCCGCGCGCTCCGCCTGGGGCACGGGCGCGTCCGCCGGAGCTTCGCCGGGCTGCGGCGCGGCGGAAGCGGTGTCCCGGGACACCGGCGCCTGCGCCACGGACTGCTCGGGACGGGGCGTTTCCGCCTCGGCGGGCGCGGGCTGCGCGGGAACGGAGGGCGTGGCCACCACGGGGGGCTGCTGCTGGCTGGCGGAGTAGAAGACGTAGCCGCCCACGGCGGCCAGCACGACAAGGACGGCCACGAGCACCGTCGCGCCGCTCTTCTTCCTGCGCCGACGTGCGCCCGCGTCCGCCCACGCGGAGCGGCGCGAGGGCATGGGCTGGCCGGCGGCGGCGCGTCCGGCGGCGGCGGAAGGCGCGGCGTCCGGGCCGGCTTTGTCCGGCTCCGCGGCGGGCGTGGCGAGCACGGGGCGCGCGTTGGCCTCGATGTTGCGGACCACGGCCTGCATCCGCTGCGCCTCGGCCTCGCGCTCGGCCAAGTGGGCCTCGGCGGCCCCGACTCCATCCTGCGCCGCCGCCAGCTGCTGCTTTCGCTGCTGCAGGAGCCGTTCGGCCTCGGCCACGGCGGCGCGCGCCTGCTCGGCGTCTTGCTGTGCGCCGCACAGGCGGCTCTTGGCCTGCTCGACCTCCTGCTCGGCCGACTGGAGGCGCTGGCGGGTTTCGCGCAGCGACTCGGGCGTGGTGATGAGGATGTCGATGGCCGAGAACTCGTCGGCGGGGGTCTCGGCCACCGCCTCGGGCGCGGGCGCTTCGGGCTGCCCGGGCGCGGGCTGCGCTGCGGGGCGGTCGGCGGGCTGCGCGTCCTCTCCCTCGGCAGCGGGGTAGCCGAGCGCGTCGAGCACGCTCTCGTCGGGCGTGAACGACAGCTTGCGGAAGCTGGGGATGGTGATGCGCTCGCCGGTGGAGACGCTGACGCTCTCGCGGCTCTCCACGCTGACGGCCTTGAACGTGCCGAGCCCCTTGACGCGCACCATGCCGTCGGCGGCGAGGCCGCGCGCGATGGTGTCGGCGAAGGCGCGGAGGAAGCTCTCGGCCGTGCGGCGCGGGAATTTGAACTGGCGCGCCAGGGCTTCGGCGACGGCCTGCGATGTGATTTTCTCGTTCATGTCGTCAGTCGTTTATCTTTTCCTTGAGGACGTTGCTGGGGCGGAACGCGAGCGTGCGGCGCGCGGGGATGGTCTTGAAGTCCTTGGTGGTGGGGTTGTAGATGCGGCGCTCGGCCTTTTCCTTCGGCTCGAAGCTGCCGAAAGCCGGCAGCGCGACGGAATTTCCGCTGCGCGCCTCTTCGACGATGCGTCCGGCGGTGGCCGCGACCAGCTCGGCCACCTCGATGGTGCTGATGCCCGTCGCCTGGGCGACGGCCTTGACGAAGTCCTTGTTGTTCATGGGTGTGGGGTGTTAGAGGGGTTGGTGCCTTGTGGCGTAGAGGTCGAAGTCGTCGGCGGAGGTGACGCGCACGTCGTAGAAGCAGCCCCGGCGCAGCGTGCCTTCGGCCGCGGGGATGAGTACCTCGGGGTCCACTTCGGGCGAGTCGAACTCGGTGCGCCCCACGTAGTAGTCGCCCTCGCGGCGGTCGATGACCACGGGCAGCGTCTGCCCCACTTTCCGCGCCTGCACCCCGGCCGAGATTTCCTGCTGCAGTTCCATGAGCGCCGCGAGCCGCTGCTGCTTCACCCGCTCCGGCACGTCGTCGGCGAGGTGGCTCGCGGCAAAAGTGCCTTCCTCCTCGCAGTAGGCGAACGCCCCCATGCGCTCGAACCTGGCCCAGCGCACGAAGCGCAGGAGTTCGTCGAACTCCTCGTCGCCCTCCCCCGGGAAGCCCACCATGAGCGTGGTGCGGAGGTGGATGCCGGGCACTTCGGCGCGGATTCGTTCGACGAGCGCGTAGGTCTGCTCGGTGTCGACGTTGCGGCGCATGTTCGCCAGCACCTTGGTGCTGACGTGCTGCAGGGCGATGTCGAGGTAACGGCAGACGTTCCTGTGGCGGCGCATGACGGCCAGCAGCTCGTAGGGGAAATGGTCGGGATAGGCGTAGTGGAGGCGTATCCAGCGCACGCCCTTGATGCGCGCCATGCGGTCGATGAGCTCGGCTATCGCCTGTCGGCCGTAGAGGTCGGTGCCGTAGTAGGTGAGCTCTTGCGCGATGACCTGGAACTCGCGCACGCCTTGCGCCGCGAGATGGGCGGCCTCGGCCAGGATGTCGTCCATGCTCCGGGACTGGTGGCGGCCCGTTATGATGGGGATGGCGCAGTAGGCGCAGTGGCGGTCGCATCCCTCCGAAATCTTGAGATAGGCGTAATGGCGGGGCGTTGTGATGCGGCGGTCGTACTCGTGGTCGCGGTCGTAGGCCTTGCCAAGGTCGGCCAGCAGTTCGTTCCAGTTGAACTTTCCGTAGAACTTGTCCACCTGCGGGATTTCCTTTCCCAGCTCGCGGAGGTAGCGCTCGGAGAGGCAGCCCATGACGTAGAGCGCGCGGAGGCGGCCCTCCTCCTTCGCCTGGCAGAAGGAGAGGATGCAGTTGATGGACTCTTCCTTGGCGTCGCCGATGAATCCGCAGGTGTTGATGACGGCTATTTCGCCGCAGGGGCGCTCGCTGTCGTGCTCGACGCGGTAGCCGGCGCGCTCCAGCTGGCTGATGAGGCGTTCGGAGTCGACGAGGTTCTTGGAGCAGCCGAGCGTGATGACGTCTATGGTGTTTTTTCTCACGGCGCTCACTCTCCGAACAATGAATCGACGAACGCGCGGCGGTTGAAGGGCTGGAGGTCGTCCATTCCCTCGCCGAGGCCGATGTACTTCACGGGTATCTTGAACTGCCGGGAAATGCCGATGACCACGCCGCCCTTGGCGGTGCCGTCGAGCTTGGTGACCGCCATGGAGGTGACTTCGGTGGCCTTGGTGAACTGGCGCGCCTGCTCGAAGGCGTTCTGGCCCGTGGAGCCGTCGAGCACGAGCAGCACCTCGGCCGGCCCGCCGCCGACTACCTTGGCCACGACGTTGCGGATTTTGGTCAGCTCGTTCATGAGGCCCACCTTGTTGTGCAGCCGTCCGGCGGTGTCGATGAGGACGACGTCGGCGCGGTTGGCCACGGCCGAGCTGACCGTGTCGTAGGCCACGGAGGCGGGGTCGCTGCCCATCTTCTGCTTCACGACCGGGACGCCCACGCGCTCGCCCCATACGCAGAGCTGCTCGACGGCGGCGGCGCGGAACGTGTCGGCCGCGCCGAGACAGACCTTGTTGCCCGCCTTCTTGAACTGGTGGGCGAGCTTGCCGATGGTCGTCGTCTTGCCGACACCGTTCACGCCGACCACCAGGATGACGTACGGACGGCGGTCGGCCGGCACGTCGAACCCGTCGGTGTCGGCCGTGTTGTTCTCCGTGAGGAGCGCGGCGATTTCGTCGCGCAATATGTGTTTCAGCTCGGACGTTCCGACATACTTGTCTCGCGCGACGCGCGCTTCGATGCGGCGGATGATTTCGAGCGTGGTGTCGACGCCCACGTCGGACGTTATGAGCACCTCCTCGAGGTTGTCGAGGACTTCGTCGTCCACCTTCGACTTTCCGGCTATCGCCCTTGTGATTTTCCCGAATACGCTTTCTTTCGTCTTTGCCAATCCCGTGTCGAGTGTCTCTTTCTTCTGTCTGCTAAAAAAATCAAGGAATCCCATCGTTCATTACTTTTAGGAGGCAAAGTTATCACATTTTGCCGAAAGCCGAAAGCGTTGGCGCGATTTATACCGCAGTGCGCGCGCCGTCACCGCGGACGGAGCGGCGGGGAGGCGGGGCGGCGCTGCGGGCGCAGAAATCGTGCAGCGGCTGTCGGAATGCGTTCTTTTTTGCCGGAAATCACAAGCTGAGGTGGCGAATTAACGGTTTGTGTACCGCTGGATGTTGGTTTTGTCGTACATTTGCGTGTCAGAACTTACACTTAACTAATCTATCCTAATCGACATGAAACAAAAACTCTACACCATGGGCCTTGCGCTGCTGTGCCAGGCGTCCGTCGCGCTGGCGCAGTCCGCCTCTGACGGGGGGGGGCTCAGCCCAAGGACCGACGTGCCGAAAGCCGCGGCCGCGCGCCAGTATGTGCTGGCCGGCGCGAAGAACCTGATGGTCAGCACCGCGAGCGGAAAGACCTACTACTACCTCGTCAGCGCGGAGGAAAACCCCATGCTGCGCTTCAAGGCGGACAGCATGGTCGTCGGCGGCGACAAGTATGCGAAGGCGGCCGTCAAAACGATGCGCTTCCATCTGCTGCCCCGGCTCCTGCTGAACGAGGACAGCGCGACGTTCGACCGCACCCTCGCCGTCGACCATGGGCTGCTGGCGCTGCGCACGACCATGGCGACGGGGAAATGGAACTCCATCTGTGTGCCTGTGAATCTGACAGGCAAACAGCTGCGCGACGCATTCGGCGAGGACGCGCAACTGGCGAAAATAAGGGGAATACGCGAGGGCGACGAGACGTTCGTCGAACTCGACACGCTGTCGCTCGCGACGGACGAGAATGTGCTGCAAGCCAACAACCACTACCTGGTGCGCCCGACAAAAGAGCCCGACGTGGCCGAGGGAAAGACGCTCACGACGTCGTTCAGCGCCGCGCGCCTCAAGGGTCCCATCTACCTGTTCCCGAATGTCTCCATGCTTGCCAACACGCGCGTGCGCGTGCAGACCTATACTTCCAGCAACGAGCAGACAAAAATCCGCATCAAGGGAACGTACCAAATGCTCGACGGGACGCAAACCCTGGGCTCGATAGTGCGCAATGCGCCGCTGGAGGCGGGCACCTACTGCATGAGCGGCGCCGGGACGATGGTGCAGAACACGGAGGAGACCGTGCTCAAGGCGTTTCGCTCGTGGATTGAGGACATCAGCGAGAACCCGCAGACGCTGCACTTCTACGTGAACGGCGTGAACGAGGACATTTCGGAAATCGCCAGCCTCATCGCGCGCCCCAACACCGACAAGGGCGGACGGCAGAGCGACGGGGCCGTGTACGACTTGCAGGGACGGCGCGTCGCCACCGGCATGGACCGCGCTGGGCGCCTGCCGCAAGGCGTCTACATCGTGAACGGAAAGAAAGTCATCATCAAATAAACAGACACGCAACACACCATGGATAAAAGAATATCACTCGGACTTTTGCTCACCCTCTGCATGACTGGCGGCGCACAGGCGCAGGACACGCTGTGGATCAGCTACGCCGACCGCTTCAAGCCCAACGACAAGATTCTGCTCACGAACGTGGACTCCATGCTCATCGGGACAACGAAACTAACGCTCTACGACGCAACCGCAGCAGAGGGCTACCGCACGCAGACCTACACGGCGCTCATCCCGACGGACGAGGCCGACATGACGTTCGCCTGGCCGGGACGCTACCTGCTCAAGCCCAGCACATACGGAGGGACGGACTACACGAACGACCAGGCGACATCGGGCTACAACTTTGCCCACAGCGTGGAAAGCGACCACTACGCGGTGTTCTGGGACGTGCGCTTCGGCGAGAACGCCACGCGCATCCAGCACGCCGACGGCGGCTCGGTGGCGAACGCCAACTCGGTGCTGAGCATTTGCGAAAAGTGCTGGAACACTTACGTGGGACTGGGCTTTCTCGTACCCGGAAATTCGACGACCGACCAGTATAAGATCCAGCTCTACATTCCCTACCAAACGGACTGGCGCGCCGACGCGTCGGGAACTTGGGGCGTGAACGGCGGACTGACGGGCATCGGGCACTTCAATCCGTGGGCGGCATCGTCGCGCGGCGGCATGACGGTGGCGCACGAGGTGGCACACACGTTCCAATTCCTGGTACACGCCGACCTCGGAAGCCAGCACGGATTCGACTACGGCTACGGCGACGGAGCGTCGGGCGGGAACGGCTGGTGGGAGAGCTGCGCCAACTGGCAGGCCTACAAGGTGTTCCCGGGCATGCAGTTCACCGACGGCGAATACTTCGAGGGACACCTTCCGCTCCACCACCTCAACCTCATGCACGAGGCCTGGCGCTACCAGAACTGCTTCATTCAGGACTACTGGTGCATGAAGCACGGCAGCGACTTCATCGGCCGCCTGTGGCGCGAGTCCATCAAGCCCGAAGACCCCGTGGAGGCATACAAGCGAATGAACGGACTCACACAGGCGCAGTTCAACGACGAGCAGATGGAGGGATACATGCGCATGGCCACATGGGACATCGACGGCGTGCGCGATGCCGCCAAGCACCGCATCGGCCAGCACAGAACCCACCTGCACCTCGCGGCGGGCAACGACGGCACTTGGGAGGTGGACTCCGCCTACTGCCCGCAGAACTACGGCTACAACATCATCAACATGAAGAAAGCCGCGACGGGGACGGTGGTGAAAGCCGACTTCAAGGGCATTGCCGGACAGGCCGGCTACCGTAAGGTGAACGTCGGGAAGGCGGGCTGGCGTTACGGTTTCGTTGCGCTGACCACAAGCGGCGAGCGCGTGTATGGCGACGTGCAGAGCGCGAAAGAGGGAACCGCCACGCTCACCATCCCCGCCAACTGCGAGCGCGTGTTCTTCGTCGTGATGGGCGCGCCGACCGAGCACTGGCGACATCCGTGGGACGACAACGTGGCCAACGACGAGCAGTGGCCCTATCAGGTGAAGTTCGAGAACACCAACGTCGTAAGCTCCAATTCGTAGCGGCGGGCACTTCTCCATGGGCAACCGCCCGCCAAGCAACGCCGGGGCGCGGTTCGAGTGTCGTCGAATCCGCGTCCCGGCATTGTTTGCCTGCCGCACCAGCAGGGCAGTGTCCCGCATACAAGAAGGCGCAAAAATGCCGCATGAATTGGGTTTTCCCCTCAAAGACATTGCGCTTCCGCAAACTTTTCGTACTTTTGAGGGCGGTCTCGCGCCCACGGCGCGGCCCACACATTTTTATTGGTAAGACCAAGCATTCGCTATTATTTCGCGTTTAGCCAAGAGCCTCGGAAACTCATTTGGAATAACAAGCACGGAAATAATATGTGACAGGTGGTTCGTATGCGAACCCCTGTATCAATCAATAAAGCGATGCACACGCAAAAGGCGTGGTGCATTCTTATGATTGATTCGGGGTTCCATCCGAGGCCACCCCGTGCTAAACGCGATAAGAGGCATCACGCCCTTATTGTGTTTTGGCGGATTGATAGTGAAGCTCTCCCCCACTATCAAACCGCACCTATGGCAAACCAAAACCTCAACGCCGCCAAGACGGCGAAGAAAGACGAATTCTACACGCAGCTTGCCGACATTGAGCGCGAGTTGCAGCACTACTGGCCCCACTTCCGCGGCAAGACCCTGCTCTGCAACTGCGACGACCCCTACGAGAGCAACTTCTTCAAGTATTTCGCCCTGCGCTTCAACCAGCTCGGGCTCAAGAAACTCATCTGTACGTGCTACAATGGTTCGCCCGTCACGGGAAACGAACTTGTCATTCAGTTCAAATTCGATGACGGCATTCCCCAAAAAGTGGCATATAAAGTAGAGATAACCGAGGTGCGCGACCTCAACAGCGACGGGGCTGTCGACCTCTCCGACGTGCAATACCTTTTGCAGAACGACAAGAATGTGATTTCCACCTTGCAGACGGGCGACTTCCGCTCATCAGAGTGCATCGAACTACTCAAGGAGGCAGACATCGTCGTAACAAATCCTCCGTTCTCGCTGTTCAGAGAGTATCTCGGCCAACTAATGAAGTATCACAAAAAATTCATAATTGTTGGAAGGCAAATGAACATTACATATAAAGAATTGTTTCCTCTAATTCAAAACAATCAAGTTTGGCTTGGATATGGATTCAAGGGCGCAGCAGCACATTTCTTTTCTCCTTATGAGGACAAAGCGACTGCTGGAGACCATAGAAAAAACATGATTAGAGTATCAGGTGTTACTTGGTTTACCAACCTTGAAATACCAAAACGAAACGAAGAACTTGACTTAGTTTGTAAATATTCTCCTGAAGAGTATCCCATGTACGACAATTACGACGCAATTGATGTGTGTAAGACAAATAACATCCCATACGATTATTATGGTCTCATGGGGGTTCCTCTCACTTTTCTTGACAAATACAATCCGCATCAATTTGAAATTGTTTGGCAGGCAAGTGGTAACACAAGAGCCTCGGCACCGTCACACGTTTTAAAAGAAATAGGATATAAGATACACCCAGAAGACAGAGGAGGGTGTGCTGTTGTAAGAGGGAAACGACAGTTTACACGTATATTGATACGGAGAATCCAACCCAATAAACCATAATGACCATCAAGCAAATAGAAGTGACCGTCGGCGAGTTAACGCGCGGTTACGTGAACAATGACGAGCAGGGCGTTCGCGGCTACGGCGGACAGCTCGACATCCGTCCGCCCTATCAGCGGGAATTCATCTACAAGGACAAGGAGCAGGAGGCTGTCATCAACACCGTGCTATGCGGTTACCCGCTGAACGTGATGTACTGGGTGCGCCGCAGCGACGATGCCGAATGCCCCTACGAGGTGATGGACGGGCAGCAGCGAACGCTGTCGCTCTGCGAATATGTGGCGGGAAAATTCAGCTTCGACTTCAAGAACTTCTTCAACCAGCCAGCGGACATTCAGCGGCGTATTCTCGACTACCGGCTCATGGTGTATGTATGCGAGGGCGAGGCATCGGAGAAATTGGAATGGTTCAAGACTATCAATATCGCGGGAAAACCGCTCAACGAGCAGGAAATCAACAACGCCGTCTATGCCGGCCCGTTCGTGTCGGATGCGAAGCGGCGCTTCTCGAAGAGCAACTGCGGTGCCTACCGTCTGGGCAAGGATTTGGTAAACGGCACGCCCAACCGCCAGGACTTCCTGAAAAAAGCGCTGGAGTGGATGGCGGAGCACGAATCACGCGAGGGGCACGCACAAAGTATCGTGGGCTATATGGCGCAGCACCAGCATGACCCCAACGCCAACAACCTGTGGAGCTACTTTCAGAACGTATTGAACTGGGCTGTTACGAATTTCGACATGAAACATTTCAAGAAGATTATGAAAGGGCTCGACTGGGCTT
>CAVGCV010000024.1:0-35054 GCA_963627995.1 bacterium
TTGGAAATATTTTTTCAAGTACTTAGAAATATTTTTCCAAGTACTTGGAAATTTCACGGCGGCGCACGCGCGCCAAACTTCCCGTGCGCAGCGGCGAAACTTTCCGTGCGCAGCGGCGAAAAATCCTGCACGCCCGGACTTCCGCCGCGCCGCCGCCGAAAGCGGGGTGGGAGAGGGGCGCGCTGCACCTGGGGCGCGCCCGCGGCATGCCCGACGGGGGCTGCCGCGAGCAAAAATCAGAGATAAAAAGGTAAAAACATTCTTTATCTCCGACTAAATGACGTATCTTTGCACTCACAAGGGTTGTTTGAAACATTATGCAATGCAAAGCAGGCCGAGGCAATTGGTTTTTCGCTAAAATCGTTACCCAAGACACGTCAGTCGAAACAACTTTGCCGATTATTAGACTGATACGTTTTTTCGATTGTCCTATGCAAAGATAAGCTGCACTCGGTAATTTGAAAGCAAACTTTCATTGGGGCTGTTTGCGTTATCTTTGCATATCATCAACAAATTCATCACCAATGGCAGGGGAAAGGAGCGTGGCACCAAAGAGTCGTACATCGAAAACATCGAAAAAGGCAGGAAGGGGCAAGGATGTGTCCGAGGAGGGAATTCCGGCATCGAGGGTCTTTGGCTTCTCCGTAGGCATGCTGCTGCTGTCCGTAGCCTTGTTCTTGCTGCTGGCATTTTCTTCCTACGTCTATTCGGGCGCGACGGACTACAGCTTCTGCGAGAGCCATTCGCCGGGCGAAATCTTTGATGCCGACCTGAGGGTGCGCAACCTGTGCGGCAAGCTGGGCGTGTGCGTCGCCTACTTCTTCATCAACAACCTTTTCGGTGTCGCCTCTTACTGCGTGCCGGTGTTTCTGATGCTGGTGGCGCTTTGTCTGATTGGCTCTTACCGCATGAACCTGCTGAAGCTGTTTGTGAAGCTCGCTGTGTTCATGCTGTGGCTGAGCATTGTGCTGACGGTGGTGACGGCGTGGCTGCCTTTCATGGACGACTCGCACGTTTCGCTCGGCGGGCAGCACGGCCGCTACGTCTGCACGCAGCTGGAGAATCTCGTAGGCGTGGTCGGCGTGTATGGCCTCATCGCCCTGACACTCGTTTTCCTGCTCGTCTATTTCAGCAAGCGCACCATTGACTATTGCGCAAGCCTCTTCAGGCCCAAGTGGATTGCGCGGCGCAAGTCGCAAGCGGAAGAGCAGGCGGAAGACGCCCGTCCTGCGGATGGCGACGACAAGGCGGACAGCCCGGAAAGCCCTGTTGCCGAATACAAAGACCCCGAAAAGGCAAGCATGCTGAAATACGATGCGAACGGCAATCTTGTTCTGCGCACCGACGAACAGTCCGTGCCGCAGGACGAAACTCCGGCCGCGGTGCGAACAGCGGCGTCGGAGAACGCGCCGGACGCCCCGAAGCCGGAGGCCGGGGCGGAAAATCCCGCTGAGGAAAAAACGGAGGCCACGTTTGAAATCAACGCGCCTGCGCCTACTGAAAAAGGCAAGGACGGCGACAGCCATGACGAGGAGCTCACGCCCTACGACCCCAGGCTGGACTTGGAGCATTACAAGTACCCGCCGCTCAACCTGCTCGACCACGGGACCGACAGCGCGCCGAAGATAGACTTGGCCGAGCAGAACGCGAACAAGAACCGCATCATCCACGTGCTGAAGAGTTTTGGCGTGGAAATCAGCAGTATCACCGCCACCATCGGCCCCACCATCACGCTCTATGAAATCACGCCGGCGGAGGGCATGCGCATCAACAAGATTCGCAATTTGGAGGACGACATTGCGCTCAGCCTGGCGGCGGAGGGCATCCGAATCATCGCCCCGATACCCGGAAAGGGGACTATCGGCATAGAGGTGCCGAACAAGAAGAAGTGCATCGTCAGCATGGAAAGCGTGCTCAACAGCAAGACTTTTCATGAGTCGAAAATGGCGCTTCCGTGTGCCTTGGGCAAGACCATCACGAACGAGGTGTTCATGGTAGACCTTGCCAAAGCACCGCACATGCTTGTGGCCGGCGCTACGGGACAAGGCAAATCCGTGGGACTGAACGCCATCGTCACCTCGCTGCTGTACAAGAAGCATCCTTCGGAGCTGAAGTTTGTGATGGTTGACCCCAAAAAGGTGGAATTCAGCGTCTATGCGCCGATAGCCAATCAGTTCCTTGCGAAACTTGAGGACGAAGAGGACGCAATCATCACTGACAACCAGCGTGTGGTCAAGACGCTCAACGCGCTCTGCAAGCTCATGGATGACCGTTACCTCCTGCTGAAGCAGGCGAAAGTGAGAAACATAAAGGAATACAACGAAAAGTTCATCCAGCGGAAACTTAGTCCGCTGGACGGACACGACTATATGCCGTACTACGTGGTTGTCATTGACGAATTTGGCGACCTGATCATGACGGCGGGAAAAGAGATCGAGCACCCCATTTGTCGTATCGCACAGCTGGCGCGCGCTGTCGGCATCCACATGATTATTGCCACGCAACGCCCCACGACAAGCATCATAACGGGCACCATCAAAGCAAACTTCCCCGCGCGTGTGGCATTCAAGGTGTCGTCGATGATGGACTCGCGCGTGATTCTCGACCGTCCGGGCGCGAACCAGCTCATCGGACGCGGCGACATGCTCTACCTGCAAAACGCAGACCCCGTGCGCGTGCAGTGCGCCTTCGTGGATACGCCGGAGGTGAACCGCATCTGCCACTTCATAGAGGAACAACAGAAGTATCCGCAGATGACTTTCCTGCCCGAGCCGCCCGAGAGCGACGAGGGGGGCGGTGACAAGGACGTGGACATGGCGCGCCTCGACCCGCTGTTCGCGGATGTGGCGAAGATGGTCGTCGCACAGGATGCCGGCTCAACGTCGGCCATTCAGCGCAAGTTCTCGATCGGCTATAATCGGGCGGGGCGACTGATGGACCAATTGGAGAAAGTTGGTGTCGTCGGCGCTCAACAAGGCTCGAAGCCACGCGAGGTCTTGATTAAGGACGTGCTGTCGCTGGAATCGTTGTTGAACACATTAGACTTGAATTGACATGAAGAATCTCTTGATTTTGCTGTTTGCCGTTCTTTTCCCCATGGCGGCTACGGCTCAAAACCAGAAGGAACTGGAAAAGATATTGGATGCCGCCACGTCTAAACTTTTGAAAGACAGCGGTGTTGTCGTAGACTATACCGTGACTGCAGGGGGACAGGACACCAATGGGCAAATCAAGATGAAGGGCAAGAAGTTCGTGAACGAAATCGGTGGCCACGTGGTGTGGTTCGATGGCCGCACGATGTGGACGCTGGTAAAGGAAAATGAAGAAGTGAATGTCACGACACCGACCGCCAAGGAACTTGCGAAGATGAATCCCTATGCGTTTGCGTCCTTATATAAGAAAGGTTATACGCTGACGAAAGGACAGTCCACCCACGCTTATCACAGCGTAGTCCTTCGTTCGAGCGGAAGTGGCAACGCGGTCAAGAGCATGGAGGTGCACATCAACCGCATGTCGAAAACGCTGCAATATGCCAAGATGCAGACGGCGGACGGGGCGATGGAGGTGCGTGTCCGCTCCTACAAGGGAGGGCAGCGCTTTGCCGACAGCACATTCGCTTTTAACGCCAAGCATCATCCCTATGTCGAGGTGATAGACCTCCGATGACCTTGAACCAAACAAAATGTCATATATGGAACACATTCGTTGTCTCATCATCGGCTCGGGGCCCGCAGGCTACACCGCAGCCATCTATGCCAGTCGTGCGAATCTCAATCCAGTTGTTTACAGGGGAATACAGCCGGGTGGGCAGCTCACCATCACCGACACCATAGAGAACTTCCCAGGTCATCCCGAAGAGATTTCGGGGCCGGACTTGATGGATTTGATGCGGACGCAAGTGGAAAAGTTTGGTGTTGAGATGCGCGATGCCATTTGCGTGAGGTCTGATTTAAGCCAAAAGCCCTACCGCTTTTGGTTCGACAACGGTACGGAGGTGGAAGCCGACGCTGTGATTATCGCGACGGGTGCGTCGGCCAAGTTCTTGGGACTGGACGACGAAAAAAAATATATGGGGCAGGGGGTGAGTGCATGTGCCACCTGCGATGGCTTTTTTTACCGCAAGCGCGTTGTGGCCGTCGTGGGCGGAGGCGATACGGCGTGCGGTGAGGCCTTGTACTTGGCGGGGTTGGCCAGCAAGGTGTATCTGATTGTGCGGAAGACCTATCTTCGTGCGTCGAAGATTATGCAGGAACGTGTGGCCAACCATCCAAAGATTGAAATTTTGTTCGACACAAACACAGAGGGCCTTTACGGTGAAACGGGCGTGGAGGGCGCGCACCTCGTTGCCCATCGCGGACGGCCGGATGAGAGACATTACGACCTCCCGATTGACGGATTCTTCCTCGCGATTGGACATCGTCCCAATTCGGACGTGTTCAAGCCGTGGATTGAAACCGATGAAACGGGCTTTATCCTCACCGATGGCGCATCGCCACGAACGAATGTTCCCGGCGTGTTTGCTGCGGGTGACGTGGCAGACCCAACCTATCGGCAGGCCATCGTGGCTGCGGGTTCGGGCTGCAAGGCAGCCATTGAGGCGGAACGCTATCTGATGGGCTTGGAACAATAGGCTCAACCTCCACAATCGGAAACAGCCATGGGCGTTCGGAGGGCATATCGATTGTACAAACTCATTAGCCAAAATCAGAAGATTTCGGCGCGGCGGCATCCGCTGATGGAGCAGAACAGTGCCATGAAATTCGTGGTTTTTCTGATTCTGGGCTTTTGGGCGATTTACTTGATGTGCTTGGGAGTAGCCGTCAGCCTGGCTTTCAGAGGGAGCAGCCGAGAGGCTTTCGATTGGCTCGACGGTGGAATGGTGTACATACTGGTGGCAGATTTTTTCCTGCGGTTCACCTTTCAGGAAACGCCTGCTCAGGAAATCAAGCCCTACAAACTGCTGCCGATTCCGCAACGCTTGCTGCTTCACGTCTTCCTTGTCCGTATCGGCTTCCGTCCCTACAACCTGTTCGGAATGTTTTTTCTCATTCCTTTCGCGCTGTTCTCGGTTGTCGGATTTTGGGGATTCACGGGGCTTGTTACCTATCTGGCGGGGTGGATATTGATGTTTGTCGCCAATAGCTACTGGTATTTGCTGTGGCGCACACTCATCCTGCGCCAACTGCTTTATGCACTCTGTCCCCTGGCCATCTATGCCGGACTGATTTATTTCGGGCTGTATTTCGACGATGACAATCCTTGGCTTTTCAATGCGTGCGCGCTTCTCGGACGCGGTTTTTGTCAAGGCGACATTGCGAGTTACGCTGTGCCGGTGGCTGTCGTTGTCCTGCTGTTTCCCATCAATTACAAGATGCAGGAACGAAGTGTTTATTTGGAAATAGCAAAATCAGAACAGACATCTCATGTCAGACCCACGATGATGGGTTGGCTGGGGTGGTTGGGCATCATAGGCGAGTTCATAAAATTGGAGGTGAAGTCCACCATGCGCAACAAGACAGTGCGCAAGAGTTTTCTCTTCGGCGTGGTTTATATGCTCGTCTTCTGCAATGTCTTTGCCTTCACAGACCTCTATGACGAGATTCCTTTCATGCGTACGTTCATTTTTGTTTATAGCTTTTCTTGTCTCGGAACGATGACACTTACCAATATTCTTTGCGTGGAAGGAAATTATATGGATCTTCTGATGTCGCGCAAAGAATCAATACTTTCTCTATTGAAAGCGAAGTATTATTTTAATTGCTTGCTTCTTTTGATTCCCATGCTGTTCACTATCATGCCCATTGTGCAGCAAAAAGTTCTTGTTATTGAAGCACTCGCCTATGCCATGTTCACGATGGGATGCGTTTTCCCCTTCCTGTTCCAACTGGCGGTGTACAACACCTCCACGATGCCTATGAATAACAAAATAACGCAAACGAACCGAAGTACGAAAACGCAACTCATTTATTCAACGGTTGCGCTGTCTGCTCCTTTGTTGTTGATGTATTTGCTTGTCGTCGTGTTCAGCACAGAGGTTGCATCCGGCATCATGCTGGTTTTCGGCCTTGGCGGATTCATTGCCAATCCATTGTGGCTGCGAAATATTTACCAGCGGTTGATGGCTCGGAGATATAAGAATCTGGAGAAATTTCGTCAGTCAAGGCAGGGATAGCATCCCATATAACATAGAAGTGGCATGGAACTTGTTTTAGAAAATATCCGCAAAACATTCAACAAAAAAACGGCAATCGACATCCAGCACTACGTTGTTCACGACGGTGAAATCGTAGGGCTGGTGGGAAACAATGGGGCTGGAAAGACGACGCTTTTCCGCATAGTCCTCGATTTGCTCCAACCCGACCAAGGAGTGGCCCGTATTGGTGCAGAGGCGACGGCACACGGAGAGCATTGGAAATCGTTCACTGGCGCATACATTGATATGGGCTTTTTGATTGATTACCTCACGCCAGAAGAATATTTCGAGTTCCTTTCAAAAATCAATGAAATCCCCCACCAACAATTACAGGCGCGCCTGCGTCAGTTTGAATCTTTCATGAATGGAGAGATTATAGGTACGCAAACGCTCATTCGCAACCTTTCGGCTGGCAATAAACAAAAAGTTGGCATCATAGGTGCGATGTTGCATTACCCTCAACTGCTGCTGCTCGATGAACCGTTTAACTTTTTGGATCCTTCTTCCCAACACTCCATGAAATATCTGCTCGAGACCTATAATCGGGAGACGGGAGCAACCATCATCGTTTCTTCCCATAACCTCACCCACACTTTCGATATTTCCACCCGCATTACGCTTCTTGAACATGGACGTATTATCAAAGACCTGCCCAAGGACTACGTTGGGCTTACGGATGAGATTCAAAAATACTTTATCCTCAATTCGTAAGTTGGAATGGAGGCTTTATCTTTACTTGCCGCTGTTGCTGCTTGTATTGTCTGCTTGCCACACTTCTCGACAAACGATTTTCGACAATGGGCGTGGGCAGAGTGCCAATATTCATGAATTGGTCCGGGCTGGCATCCGACTGGGGGTAGATGTCGATGAAACTGATGATTGGCCGTTGATGTTGCAATCTGCGCAGTGGATGGGGGTGCGCTATAAATTTGGTGGGAATGATCGCAACGGGATTGACTGTTCGGGGCTGACGGTTGCCATTTTCCGCGCGGTCTATGGAATAAATCTCCAACGTCGCAGCATCGAACAATATCAAAAGAATTGCAAGCCTGTTCGTGCAAAAAAGCTCTGTAGTGGTGACCTCGTGTTCTTTGCTAACGATAGAAATGCTGATAGAATCAATCATGTGGGCATCTACTTGAAAAATGACAAATTCCTCCACGCATCGACTTCACGTGGTGTCGTGGTAAGTAGTTTGCATGAGGACTACTATAAGAAACGATTTGTGGGAGGCGGAAGAGTAAAGTAGAGGAACTCTTAAGCAAAAATTGCGGAAATGGACGAATGAATCACCATGGTGACGGACCGGTCCCAGGGTTCTGCCGGTATGTTTTCAAGGAACTGAAAAGGAAAGCACAAACCAATGGTCGGACAATTCAACTGCGTCAAAAGCCTATCGTAATAGCCTTTCCCACGTCCGAGCCGTCGCCCTTCGGAATCAAAGGCAATGCCTGGCAAAACGGCCAAGTCAATGCCGGCATAGTCATGAAAAGGTAGTCCGTTCGACTCTTGTATGCCAAACGCTCCTGTCGTTAGCGATGTTTCAGCATTGTAGGTGTGGAGTTCAAGCACTTCTCCGGCGACAGAGGGGAGAAGTATCTGTTTTGTGCATGACCCTGTTGGAACTGTTCTGAGCTTGTTGATAAGGGACTGCGTATCCACTTCATCGGGAAGCGATGAATACAAAAGAAGCGTCTTGGCCTGTCTGAATAGCGGGTGAGCCTCCAGTTGCTGTATGATTGGATGGCTCATTTCGAGGAGTTGCTGTTGTGTGTATTGGGCTTTGGCTTTCTTTATTTGCAAACGAAGATTTTTCTTTTGGTCGTAAACGTGTTGTGTCACAAAAAAAAGGAATTTGGGTTTTATGGGAAGACACTACCTGCGGGAGGAACGTTTTTGCGGTGAATCTTCTTTGGGTGTATTGAGCTTCGGAACCGTTTGTTTTTCATTAAAGAGTTGTATGGCCCGCTGTATTGTGTTGTCCGTGCGGTTGATGTATTGCAGATAAGCTTGTACATCAAGCATATTATAAACGATGTTCCCATAGATGGCATCTTCGAACAGCTTCCTGCTTTTAAGTATTTGGTTGTTCCTGCGCGCTATGCCTTTCTCGTCGGCATAGCGTACCAACTGCTCAACCAGCCGTTGTTGACGCAAATATTTTACAATCGCATCAGCATCCTTGAATTCAGACAACGCCTTGCGATTCTTGTCTGTGTAGTTGAAGCAGAATTCAACTATAAGCCCTTTTTGCGCGACATTGACGAAATATGGAGTGAACAACGTCGTGTCTTCAGCCACAAAATAGTCGGGCATGATTCCACCGCCGCCATATACGGTTCGTCCTATTGATGTGGTGTATTTTTCGCCTGTCTGCCGGATTGAATCTTCGTTGAAGAACTCTCCATGGTTGTAGCGTGTGATTAAGTCCATTTGGTAGTCCGCCGTCTGTCCTTTTACGTAGGGCTTTTGAATGCAGCGTCCAGACGGTGCATAATAACGGGCAATTGTCAAATGTATCAGTGAACCATCAGAAAATTCGATGGGTTGTTGAACAAGTCCCTTGCCAAATGTCCGTCGTCCGACGATGATTCCCCTGTCATTATCTTGTATTGCCCCCGAGAATATTTCGGCAGAGCTTGCCGTGTATTCATCCGTTAAGACGATGATGGGCAAGGATTGATAGGAGCCACGTCCGTCACTTTTGTATTCCTCTCGTTTGGACTTGCGTCCTTGGGTATATACAATCAGCTTGTTGGCTGGTAGGAATTCATTGACAGTTTGTATGGCAGAGGCAAAATATCCGCCTCCGTTTCCGCGTAGGTCAATGACCAATCCCTTGAAATTTTCTTGTTTGAGTTGCTCAAGCGACATGAGGAGCTCGGGATAAGTCGTTTCTCCAAAACTCTTCATACGAATGTATCCCAGTTCTTTGGTGAGCATATAGGTAGCCTCAATGCTTTTGACTGGTATGTCTTCGCGCGTAATGAGAAAATTCTTTTTTTCATTGTGCCGCAACACACTGATTTTAACTTTAGACCCTTTTTCTCCTTTGAGACGATGCATTGTTTCTTCGTTGGTCACTTCTTTCCCTGTATAAGGCTGATCATCTACTGCGATAATCTTATCTCCAGGAAGTATGCCGACTTGTTCAGAAGGACCACCCTTGACCAAGTTGCTAACATATACAGTATCTTCCTTGATGGTGAATTGAACGCCAATGCCAGAGAATGAACCTTTTAAGTCGTCGTTTGCAGTAGCTGCCTTTTTTGCAGAGATATAGGAAGAGTGAGGATCCAATTCGTCCAAAATACTTGGGATAGCTCCTTCCACAAGGTCTTGTAAATTTACAGAGTCAACATATTGTTCGTCAATGATATACAGCAAATCGTTTAACTTGCTGCTGGACGTGTTGATGATGTTTAGGCGATTTCCAAAAAACTGGTTGGCAAAAAATGTTCCAATAACAATTCCCACAGCAATACTCATTGCGATAATAAGGGGAACGAAGCGATTGCGATTCATTGTTTCTGTTTTGGCAAAAGTTGAAAGGATGGGCTCAATCGGCGGTGTATTAGTGGAAGTGATAGTTGGATGGTGTCCGCTGTCATTGATTCTCTTCAATGTACAGCACGTCAATCCCGGCTCTTTTCAAGAGATTGATTCCGTCTTCAAGACGATATTGTTCGGAATAGACAACACGTTTAATGCCTGCTTGAATTATCAGTTTTGCGCATTCCAGACAGGGCGACGCAGTGACATACAGTGTGGCCCCGTCACTTGAATTACCTGAACGGGCAATCTTTGTGATGGCATTTGCTTCGGCGTGTAGTACGTATGCTTTCGTTCGGTTGTATTCGTCTTCGCAAACATTCTCGAAACCACTTGGCGTTCCATTGTATCCGTCAGAGATAATCATGTTCTCTTTTACGATGATTGCTCCGACTTGCCGACGCTTACAATATGAGTTCTCAGCCCAAATGCGTGCCATTCGCAGGTAGCGTTGGTCTATATTATGTTGTTTTTCTTCGTTTGTCATAATGAAAATATTATTTCTTTTTAGTGTTGCTCAATCGGATGAAATTCATTTTGTCTTGTTGAATTTGCAGCACATTGGCATCGCCTGAATAAGTTTTCACATTGCGTAAAATATTAAAGATTTGTTGGCTTATCACCGCGTCATCAACATGGCTACTTGATACGTTGGAAAAAACAAGTGTCTGTTTCTTTCCATCCGCAGTCCATCGCCCGCTAAAACTGCTTCCTTTTACTAATACACCACTGAACATGTTGGCCGTGAAAACCATATAATAAGAATCTTCTGATATGTAAAGGCTTTTCAAATCATCGCCATCAAGGCTTTTTCCATTGATAGTCGCTCCTGTGATGTACCAAGTTTTCCCCTGAAATATACTGGTGATGTCATCTTCCTTATTGCATGACGACAAAAAAAGTGCGCCGCAACACACGAGGAGAACCATTGCGTGAGTTTTCATTTTCATCTTTCTTGTAGTATCTCGTTACGTTTTAATAGTGCATCAATACTTGGCTTTCTACCTCGAAACTTGACGTATAAATCCATGGGGAACTCAGTTCCACCTTTCGAGAGAATCTCTTTTCTGAACCTTGCAGCTGTGTGTTTGTCAAAAATCCCATGTTCTTTAAAAAGAGCAAAGCTATCAGCATCTAAGACCTCAGCCCACTTGTATGAATAATAGCCTGCTGCATATCCGCCAGTCATAATGTGGGAAAATTGAGTAGTCATACACATCCCTGTTATTTGCGGTAATAAAGAGATCGGCCTCCATATTTGCTTTTCGAAACTTTCCACCTCTGTGTCCAAAGGATATTCCAGGGTATAATAGGCCAGATCTAACAAACAAAAACTTAATTGACGAACGCAGGAATAAGCTACATTAAAGTTCCTACTGTTTACAACTCTATCTATCAGAAATGCAGGAAGAGGTTCTCCTGTTTTATAATGGAACGCGAACGTTTGCAGGAACTCTTTCTCTGTACTGTAATTTTCCATGAGTTGAGAGGGGAGTTCCACAAAATCCCAATAGACATTGGTTCCGCTCAAGGATTTATAGCGAGTACGTGCAAGGATACTGTGCAATGCGTGTCCGAATTCATGGAGAAAAGTCTCGACTTCATCCAGTGTAAGGAGTGAGGGCTTGTCAGCGGTTGCTCTCGACAAATTCATCGCAATGGAAACTTGCGGACGATGTTCAACTCCTTTTTCGTCAATCCATTGCTCCTCATAGTTTGTCATCCATGCTCCCGACTTTTTATTCGTCCTGGGATGGAAATCGCAATATAATAGTGCGAGAAAAGAGCCATCTTTATCATAAACCTCATACACTTCCACTTCCTTATGATAACCTTGTATGTCCTTGTTGGGGATAAAGCGGATTCCATACAGACGTGTTGCAAGTTCAAAAACTCCATCTTTTACTTTACCTAATTCCAAATATGGGCGCAATTGCTCTTGGTCGAAATCAAACTTTTGTTTTTGAAGTTTATTGGCATAATAGCTGAAATCCCAAGGCATTAGTTCGAAAGAAATTGTTTCTGATATTTCAGCGAATTTCTGGATTTCTGCAACTTCTTTACGAGCATACGGCAGATAAACTTCCAGCAAGTGGGTGATGAATTGTTGGACTGTAGCTGTCTTTTCAGCCATACGCTGTTGCAGGACATATTCGGCATAAGTCTCAAAACCCAAAAGCTGTGCCTTTTGTAGTCTGAGATTTACAAGTTTTTTTACAATCTCCTTGTTATTATATTCATTCTCATGCGTACCGAGAGAATTATATGCTTTGTAAATGGTTTCCCTCAAACTGCGGTCTTCGCAATATTTCATCATTGCGATATAGCTGGGAGCCTGTAGAGTGAAAGTCCATCCTGTCTCTCCACGCCTTTGTGCCTCTTCTTTCGCATTCTCCACCACATTTTCTGGCATTGATTTCAGTACGCTATCATTTGTTACATTCAGTGCAAAGCTATTGAGTTCTTTCAGCTTGTTCTGTGAAAATTGCAAACGTAACAAACTAAGTTCGGCATCAATTTTTCTTAACAAAGACTTCTGTGCATTATCCAGAAGTGCGCCGTTCCGAACAAATCCATTGTAAGTGTTTTGTAAAAGCATCACCTGCTCCTTGTCTTGCAGTTTTTGCTCTTCTCGATGGTCGTACACGGCTTTGACACGCTCGAATAAGCGTTCGTTCATTGTAATGTCATTGGAGTGTTCTGACAGAATGGGCGACATCTTTTCAGATAAATCATCCAGTTCTTGGCTCGTTTCTGCGTCTAACAGGTTGAACAATATAGCAGTGGCTTCCTCCAAAGCGTACCCACTACGCTCCAAAGCGACAATCGTATTTTCAAATGTTGGCGCATCGGAATTGCTGACAATTCCACTGATAGCCTCATTTTCCGCATCCAGCCCCTTTCGGATAGCCTCCTCGATATGAGCAACAGTCAACACCTCAAAAGGTATAGCACCAAATGCGTTTTTTGGGTCTTTGTCTAATATTGGATTCTTCATCGGACTTATCTTGGCTGTTTTGCAGAGAGAAAAAGGTCTTTTACATCGAAAATGACAATGCTACCACGTCGGATTTCCAAGAGATTCATCTCTCTCCACTGATTGAGAGCCCTGGAAACATTCAAGCGTGTGGCATTGATCATTCCTGCCAGTACCTCCATTTTCATGCGAAATTCTTTACGTCCTTCTTGAGTCAATGTGTGTATTTGTATAAAACGCAGAATTCGGTCTTCCGTAGTCGGAGGTATGGGCTCACACAGCCGCATAGAGGCTCTTTGTACATTATTGCAAACTAAACTTAGAAGATTGGTTCTCACAATGTTAAAGTTGGCAATCAAAGTGCAAAGTTGTCCTTTGTCAATGGAACAAGTTCCACCCTCTGTGTTGAAAGAATAACTGTGTGTGAATCTTTGGCGCATTCCCCATAGATTCTGAGGTTCTATTATAAGTGGTGTAGTGGAGAGATATTCTGTAATCAGAATGTTTCCATCGTCTGTTCGTCTGTCCACACATACATTACCATTCAAGACGTATACCACTCTGTCGCACCGATCATTCTGGTGGACAATGGCCTCGCCTTCCGTATATTTTGCAAAATTGAATTTAACAAGTTCCACCGCTTTCATCAGTTCTTCGGTCTCAAGCCCCATGAGTAGCGGTAGTTCCTGCAACTTTTCAAACATTGTTTGTATCATGCGCGTGATGTTGTGGATCGTGGTTAATGGACGAGTTCTTCTGATTATAGGGCTTGGATATGGGTGCATCAAAATGTTGATGCTATTTCTCTGAAATGGTCAAATCGGGTGAATGCCAAACGAGCATACTGTCTTGGGGACTTGAATAGATAAAATATGCTTTGAGCTCAGGATGTTTGTGCAGAATTTTTTTTGCACTATCTATGCCAAGCACCATGAATGCTGTTGCATAGGCATCGGCAGTGGCGCAATCGGATGCTAAAACTGTTGCCGACAGGAGGGAATGTTGCACGGGGTGGCCTGTATGTGGATTGATAGTGTGTGCATATTTTTTTCCGTTGCGAATATAAAAGTTGCGATAGTTACCTGATGTGGCCATAGCAATATTGTCCACTTGAAGCACATCTTGCAGGGGCATCTCTGTGGCAAGGCTGTCCTCTATAGGCTTGTTTACACCGATGCGCCACGATGCCCCCTGCGGATTTTTCCCGCGTATGCGGATTTCTCCACCGATTTCAACCATATAGTTATACACACCCTTGGTTTCAAGATATTCGCCCACGGCATCCACTCCGTATCCCTTGGCAATAGCACTACAATCCAACTGTATCTTAGGATGTTCTTTGCGAATGATTCCACCTTTTTCCAGTTGAATTTTCTTGTATCCAACATATTGAAGAAGACTGTCGATAAGCTGTGGAGAGACGGACGACGCTTTCTTGAATCCGAATCCCCATGCGTTTACGAGTGGAGCGACTGTGATGTCGAAAGCCCCATCGGTCACTTCTGAAATGTTCTGTGCCAGTGCAATAACTTTCACGAGGTTGGAATCTGCTTGTGTCGTTTTATTGCTGTTGATGGCTGTGATGACAGAGTTTTGATTAAATGGCGACAATGAGTTGTCCACCACACGCAGCGTGGAGTCGATGCCCTCCGACAAATTCGATGTATGCCGATAAGTGATGTGGTAGAACGTTCCGAAAATCGCTCCTTCTGTCGTTTGGGTTTCATCCGCAGCCCACGTTTGCTTCGTAACTGTGGATGACTGGCCCTTGTATTGTCGAGCAATAAGGATTGTTCCAACAATCAGTAGCAGTAGTAAGGGAATGTGCCACCACTTGCGAGGGTGTGGCGTATAGCTTTCTTTAAGATGAAGCATTGGATTCTTTATTGTGGAATGTTATTGTGTTTCTTTCCCCAGTTAAGGTCAAAGACCAAAGAGTAGGTAGCCCCCCATACAGAGGAATTGGTAGTTGTTCCGTAACCAGGAATGTAGTAGGGCTTTGCATAGTTGTTTTTCGAGGAAGAGAGTTCCTGCTTATAGCGTATGCTCCATGCCATGTGAAAACTATGCCAAATCTTGACCTGTACACCTGCTACAATCTCAGCCCAGTGACTGGTGGTCGCGATGCCGCGGTAGTCGAATGACACTGCCCCCCCCCAAATGGGATCAACAATGGCGGGGCCAGATATGTCGAATTGATAGGAGGAAAATCCATAGCGCGCTCCCAAATAGAGACGATTGTCTTGAAACTTATTTTTGAGCATATTGACATCGAAACCGATTCGCAAATATGGCGCATTGGTTTTATACTTGATGTCGGTGTTCTCGTCTGTTGTGTTACATTCCGCATAGCCGACTTCTGCCACGGGAAAATATGTGTTTTTCAAATTGAGACGTAGGCATGCCTCCACATTTCCATAATCAGACAAGAGATACTGTGCTGGGCCAAACAAATCCGCAGCAAGGGTGAATCCTTGGAAGAGGTTGAGCTTTGGACTTTCCACAACATTCTCCACATATTTCGATGGCTTTTCGGGTTCAAGGACATTCCCTTGGCACAATGCTTTCTGTGGCAAGCACACGAACACAAGAAGCATTGTGACAACAGAAAAAATGTATGAGTTGTTATTCCGTGTCTCCATTGAAAAATATCTTGATGTTCAGTTCGCCGCCATAATCGACTTTCGTGTTTGACACTTCCACGTGGTCTATGCCAAAATCAGTAGAACGGACACTGCGGATATTGTGGAATCGATGGGTTCCACATTCGGGCAAATCAACAAATGAATAGCTGTCGTGCTGGACATACAGCGTATCTTTCCCTCTGATGCTGGTGTACGACAGTATGAGCGTGTCCATATTGGCGAAATACTGCATGGGGACTTTCATTGACGAAGCTTTTGTCAATTTGTTCACAAGCACCGTGTCGCGCCGCACTTCGGCTGTCGTTTCCATATATCCCGCTTTGAGGTAGTTAGAATCGCGCTGGATAGTCGTGATGGTCGTCTCCCCCAGTTTGCGATAGACGTAAATGGTCTTCATTCCTGTAAGCAGCGTGCTGACCGAAATCGTATCGTCAAGACTGATGCTTATTCCGTTGCGGTCGTAAAATCCATAGTTACAGGTTACTGTGCTTTCTAACGGACAATTGCTTGCCGAACAGGCGGCAAGCAAAAAAACAATCACGGAACAAATGGAATGGAGATGCTTCAATGCTTATATTTCTTTTTCAACTTGATAGCTATTTCGTTCCGTAGAGTTGCGGCTAATCATTTCCCCTAAAAAACCGGCCACGAAGAGTTGTGTGCCGAGTAGCATCATGGTAAGAGCAATATAGAAATAGGGAGAGTCTGTTACGAGGATGTAGTCCAACCCCTTGCACATTGCCCACAATTTCCAACCGCCTACCACAATGACGGCAATGAAGCCGATGAAGAACATCAGGGTGCCGATGAATCCAAACACATGCATGGGCTGTTTCCCGAAACACGAAAGAAACCATAGCGAAAGCAAGTCCAAATAGCCGTTTACAAAGCGGTTAAGTCCGAACTTCGTTTTCCCGTATTTGCGAGCCTGGTGTATTACGACTTTCTCACCAATTCGTTCGAATCCAGCATTTTTCGCAAGGTAAGGAATATAGCGGTGCATTTCGCCATACACTTCAATATTCTTCACTACGTCATTCCTGTAAGCTTTCAACCCACAGTTGAAATCGTGTAAATTCTTGATTCCACTCACGCGTCGAGCCGTTGCATTGAACAATTTCGTAGGAATCGTTTTTGACAAGGGATCATAGCGCTTCTGCTTGTAACCGCTAACCAAGTCGTAATGTTCTTCCGTTATCATGCGGTAAAGTTCGGGAATTTCATCGGGGCTGTCCTGCAAGTCTGCGTCCATGGTGATAACCACATCGCCTCCGGCCCTTCTGAATCCGTGGTATAGTGCCGGGCTTTTTCCATGGTTGCGGCGAAACTTTATGCCGTGTACCTCTGGATTGTCTTTTGCCAATTGTTCGATAACGCTCCATGAATTATCTCGCGAGCCATCGTTTACAAAAATGATTTCGTACGAAAAACCATGTTCGTCCATTACACGCTTAATCCATGCGTGCAGTTCGGGAAGCGATTCTTCTTCATTGTATAAAGGAATGACAACAGATATGTCCATGTTAGATTGCATATATAATTCAATGATTGAATGCCTGTACTGCTCGATGTTTCAAGTATTTTGCGTGTTCCGTTGCATGGCGATGAATGCGCAGGGCACACTTAGCAAGAGCGAAATGAGGATGTTCTGGTTCAATAGTGAAATGGTAATGTCCAACGAGGACATTTGCGACAAGGTTGCAACCGACTCTTTTAGCATTTCCAGCATTTGCTCCGTGTTCATCTGGGTGTATAGTTGTTCTGTTTGCGGATCGTAGGCAAAGCTTTCAAGTTGCGTGATGATTGCCCCGTCGTCAAGAAATCTGAAATACACAAATTCGGCGGCACCCGTCAGAAGACATGCATAGACAAACATCATGAGGCAAAACAAGTAGGCTCGGCCAAAGCTGAAACCTATGCCCGATGGAAGCCGCATTTTTATTCGATAAGAAAAAAAGAATGCAATCAAAGGCAATACAAGGAGGGAGGCCATCGCCAGCAACATGACGAAAGGGCTCATCGTGCGGAAGGACAGTGTGAATAGAAAGAAAACGACAATCCATGCCACACCCATAAATGTGCCGTATTCTGAAGCAAAAGCGTTGAGAGGTACTGTCTGTTTCTCCACAGTCGTAAAAGTCTTGGTTCGTCGTGATTCAATATTCCGTGCAAAGGTACAAAAGATTTTCCGTTAAATGTGGAGACGAAAAATGAAAATCACATCCTATTTCAGTGCACCCACATCATCCTATGGATGCTGGTGAATCATCTGCTTGTTGCGGATGGCGAAATCCTTCCATGAAGAGAAATGGTGGTCAATCTGCGGTTTGCCCATTTGTAGAAAATGGCAATAGGCGGCCCCCAGCGCATCCGTCGCATCGCGTTGCACCTCCATGTCTTCTTCCCCGATGTGCAGCATCCGCTGCAGCATTCCTGCCACTTGCTCCTTTGAGGCGGCCCCGTTGCCCGTAATGGCCATTTTTATTTTTCGCGGCTCGTACTCTGTAATGGGCAGATTGCGCAGGATGGCGGCAGCGATGGCCACGCCTTGCGCACGGCCAAGCTTGAGCATGGATTGCACGTTTTTCCCAAAGAAAGGTGCTTCAATCGCAAGCTCATCAGGCAAATAAGCGTCGATGATGCCCGTCACGCGCTCATGGATTTTTCCCAGTCTTAGGTAAGGGTCGCGCAGTTTCGCAAGTTCAATCAACCCCATGGCCACCATGTCGGCTTTATTGCCTTGCACCCTCAGCACGCCATACCCCATTACGTTCGTTCCGGGGTCTATGCCGAGAATGATTTTTTCAGCCGCTGCGGTGCTTGGTCGTTTCATGATGCAAATGTAACGATTTTTACCGTCTCCGCCACTCTTTGGCACAGCCTAAAAATTATTGTCGAGGCGACAAAATGAACATCCTGCAATTTCCGGATGTCAGTTGTGGGAAAAAACCATGGAATTAGGGAAAAACCTATGTCGTAATAGGGGATTTCCCATGCATATTTTCCAAGAATATGCTAAATTTGCAACGTAAAACAATGGGTCAGAGCGTATGCTCGTCCGGTGAAAACAACATGTTCAACAAAAAATCTGGCGAAACAATGAAACGACTGCTTTTGACAACCATGATTGTCGCGTTGCCAGTGTTCATGATGGCGCAAGACGACGATATGTATTTTGTTCCATCGCAGAAACCAACGCAGACTACGGACGTTCGCTACGACAACTCGCAGTTGCGAACTTCAGCGACAGGCATCAGTAGTCCCGGCGTGGCAGTGTACAACACGCGCAGTAGGGACGACGACGAGTACAACCGCCGCTATTCTGCCTACGGTGGCACATTCCAAGCCTCGGGCCAAGGCGACTCGCTGACAGCGGAGGTGGAAACAGTGGACGATTCTGGCGCGTCCTACAACGACGAAGACTACTACTATTCCCGCCGTATCCTGCGCTTCCGTAGCCCGCGGGTGGGCATTGCCATTAGCAGCCCGTGGTACTGGGACTTGGTCTATAGTTACGGCGCGTACGATTACCTCTACGATGACATTTATTTCTACGACCCGTTCTTTTGGAATTATGGTTGGAGTTATGGCTGGAGTTGGGGGCCATGGAACAGTTGGTATGGCGGCATTTGGGGATGGCATCGCCCTTATCATTGGTGTTACTGGGGATGGGGGCCAGGCTGGCACCACCCCCACGGAGGATGGGCGTTCCATCGTCCCAACCGTTATCAGCGCGGTGTATTCCCAAATCACTTCGATCGCGGTTCCAGAATACGGACAAACGTTTTGGCCAATGGCGGGAATGCTGCAACCAGCCGTGGCACATTCGGAAGCTCTCGCTTGGCTCAGGGAACTTCGCGCGGTACGAGCCGGACAACCATACCAACGGGAAACCGGAGCATAGACAACGCGCGTGTTTCAGGTATTAGTAACGGCCAGCGCGGCACGACATCGGGCAGTTATTCCAACTACAGCCGCTCGCGCAGCACTTCGTCCTATGACCGTTCGCGTGCGACGAACAGCAGAAATTCCACCTACACGCGTCCCAATAGTTCGCGTTCCAGCAACTACAGTTCGGGCAACCGCTCCACACGCAGCACCTATACACCCAGCCAATCGTCCAGCACTTCGCGCAGCAGTTCCTTTGGTAGCAGTCGCAGCAGTGGAAGCGTTGGCGGCGGAAGTCGTGGCAGTGGAGGAGGCGGCAGCCGTGGAGGTGGTGGCGGCCGACGCTGAACAGATATTCCTTCCGCCAACAGCGCGGAGGAATATCTTCTTTTTGAAACAAAAAACGAGCAAACAAAACACCAGACGTATATGAAAAAGACATTGCTACTGTTGGCAGCTGCGACCGTCGGATACGCGGCATGGGCACAAGACAGTTACGAGGCTGCGGAGTTCGCGGGCAGCGACCTCAACGGAACGGCCCGTTACGTGGGCATGGGCGGCGCGCTCAGCGCGCTGGGTGGCGACATCTCGACGATGGGCACCAACCCTGCCGGTACGGCCATGTTCCGCAAGAGCGAGGTCGCAATTTCCCTCAGTGGGCTGTTCACCAACGAGAAAGGCCAACTCGGACATGATGCCAGCCGCGCTTCCCTCGACCAGGCGGGCGTGGTATTCTCTCTCAATCAGGATAATCCGCGCAGCCGTGGATTGCAGTACATCAACTTTGGCATCAACTACGTGAAGCGTCGCAACCACTTCTCCAACCAAAACACGACGGTCGAGAATTTAATGCGTGTCGAGAATTTAATGCGTGTCGACTTTTCACAGACTCGTCAAGTGGCCAATATGGCCAATGCCAGCACTTCGCTACCACCTAATGAACCATGGCCCGTCCTTGCCGACATCTTTGCGCCGACATTCAAGGACGGTGTGTGCCAGCACGATGGTGTGTTGGGTTACGACGAGACCACTGGTGCTTACCTTGGTATGGCTGCCGATCAGGCTTTTTATCAGCGCGCCACATACGGCAGCACCACGCAGGCCGACTTCAATCTCTCCTTTAACGTAAGCGACCGTTTCTTCTGGGGATTCTCCCTCGGTGTGTACGACATGAACTTCAAGCGCGAATCGCTCTATGGAGAGGTGGGCGTGGATAAAAACTATTACGACATCCTCAATTGGTACGATTCCTCTGCCGAGGGCTTCGATGTGAAGCTCGGCTTCATCTGCCGTCCCATCGAAAATTCCCCCTTCCGCTTTGGCGTTTCCATCCATACGCCCATCTGGTACCACATGGACGACGTAAACGGATGGTCGTTGGTGTACAACGAGGGAAAGACCGTCACCACAACACACCCCGATGGGTCGAAGACCGAACTCTTCGGCTACACGCAGGAGAGCCAAACCGAGCCTTTCCGCTACAACTACCGCACGCCGTGGACGTTTGCTTTCAGCCTTGGCCACACGGTGGGCAACTACCTCGCCTTTGGCGCTGAATACGAGTTCTCGGATGCCTCCTCTGCGAAATACACGTCGGAAGATTGGGACGAAACGGAATATTTCAGGTATGTCAATAACAAGATTTCCAACTCGCTCCGCACGCAGCACACACTTCGCCTCGGCATGGAGTACAAGCCCGTTTCCGAATTTGCGTTCCGCTTGGGCTATAACTACGTGTCGTCGCCCATCAAAGACACCGCTTACCGTGCACTCGATTACTACTATGACATGTATCCGACCGAAACAGCATATACCAACTGGAAAGGCATCAACCGCATCACGTTCGGGGTCGGCTATCGTTTCAAGGGCGGTTACTTCGACATCGCTTACCAGTACCAGGCGCAGAAAGGCGACTTTTATGCGTTCGACGGCGACTATGAGGATACGGACGGATACCATGCATTCCTGCCGACTTCGGTCAATAACGACCGTAGCCAAGTCATGGCAACGCTCGGATTCCGCTTCTAATCGCATCCGCGTTCGGCGGACATCGCCGGATGCCAGGCTGTAGGAGGCAAAAAGCAAATGGGCAGAAAGTTCCGTGTGACTTTCTGCCCATTTGCTTTTTGCCATTGTGCAAAAATGGCGTAATTTTGCACGAATTTAAGTGTAAATGCAGTCGAAAGAGATGCGTATGGCGCAGAAAGTCATCGACATGGCCGAAGCCATGGTTTGCAATCCGCTCTACCGTTTGGCCGCTCCCGTGAACCTGGAGATTCTCGACGGCGAAAGCATCGCCATTGTGGGGCGCAACGGAGCGGGAAAGTCCATGCTCGTCGATTTGCTCTGCGGACGCTGGCCAGCGCGCGCGGCGCACATGGCCTACGACTTTGCTCCAAGCCGCGCCCACCGCGTGAGCGACAACATCCGCTACGTGGCGTTCCGCGACGCCTATGGCGATGCCGACGGGAACTACTATTATCAGAAGCGCTGGAACCAGCACGACGTGGACGACACGCCGCTCGTGGGCGAACTGCTTGACCGCGTGGCCGACATGGCCGCAACCGCCTTGTGCAAAGACACAACACTCACCGGCGACGACCGCACCGCCATCATGCGCGAGCGGGCTGCCCTGCGTGCGGAGCTTCTGCGGGTCTTCCGCCTCGACACGCTGCTCGACAAGCGCGTCATCATGCTCAGCAGCGGCGAGCTGCGCAAGTTCCAGCTCACCAAGGCCCTGATCACCGCGCCGCGCGTGCTCATCCTCGACAACCCCTTCATCGGCCTCGACGCGCCCACGCGCAGCCAGCTCAAGGAACTGCTGCGCACGCTGGTCGGCCGCCTGCGGCTGCTCGTGGTGCTGGTGCTGTCGAAAACCGACGACATCCCCGACTTCATCACCCACGTCGTTCCCGTCGAGGACATGCGCGTGCTGCCCAAGCAGACCGCGGCGGCATGGAAGGAACGGCAGGCATCTCCGCCCGCCCACGTGCTGACCGACGAAATGCGCGCCGCCATCCTCTCGCTCGGCACGCGCGCCCCATCCACGGCCGACAGCGCGACGGACACGGACACCGTGGTGGCATTCAACCACGTGCACATCCAGTATGGCGACCACACGATTCTCAACGACCTCAGCCTCACCGTGCGTCGCGGCGAGCACTGGGCACTGAGCGGCGAGAACGGAGCGGGCAAATCCACGCTCCTCAGCATCGTGTGTGCCGACAATCCGCAGGCGTACGCCAACCACGTCGTGCTCTTCGGACACAAACGCGGTTCGGGCGAAAGCATCTGGGACATCAAACGCCACATAGGCTACGTCTCCCCCGAGATGCACCGCGCCTACCAGCGCGACATCCCCGCCGCCGAAATCGTCGCCTCGGGACTGCGCGACAGCATTGGCCTGTACCATCGCCCGCGTCCCGAACAAATGGCGGCCTGCCACTTCTGGCTACGTGTGTTCGGCATCGGGCATCTCGCCGACACCTCCTTCATGCGGCTCTCCAGCGGCGAGCAGAGGCTGGCGCTGCTGGCGCGCGCGTTCGTCAAAAATCCCGCCCTGCTGATTCTCGACGAGCCCCTGCACGGACTTGACCTCGTGAACCGCCGCCTCGTGACGGATGTCATCGAGGCATTCTGCCGGCAGCCCGACAAAACACTCATCATGGTCACGCACTACGAGGACGACCTCCCCTCCGTCATCGACCACCGCATCCACCTCCAACGGCACAAACTTTAACCACACATAGCAATGAGAAAGACCATTCTTTTCGTGTGCTTGCTGCTCGCCGCAGTGGCAACCATGCAGGCGAAGCCCAAGACTTTGCCCGAAGTGAAGTTCAGCGCGCAGCCCGCCGTCCTCACAGGCCGGGTGCTCAATGCCGGCGGCGCCGGCGAACTCATCGTGTCCGTCCACCCCGTCATCGGCGGCGAGGCGACGGAGACCGCCGTGAAGATTGCCGCCGACGGCACGTTCAACGCGCCCGTCTATGTGGGCGTTTCAACGATGACCACCTTCAAGGTGGGCGCGGAGCAGGCCGAGGCCGTGCTTGTGCCAGGCGAAGCCACGCAGCTCACCTACGACGGCTCGGCCGCGCGCAAGTGGCAGTTCGGCGGCGCGCTCGCAGCCTTCAATACCGACATGGCCAACGCCGACCCCGCGCTCAATCCCGCGCGCTCCTACCAAGCCATCCAGGGGCGCGGGCTGTTCCAGCTCAAGGGAAAGACGGTGCAGGACTACAAGAACACCCTCATGGGGCTGATTGACGCCTACAAGGCGAAGATTGCCGCCGACAAGCAGACGTGCGACGAGTACAAGGACTATTGCACGACCGTGGCCACCGTCTATGGCGCCATCATGCTCACGGCGCACAACCGCCTCCTCAACTACGCCAACCAGTCGCCGCAGAACTACACGCTGCCCGCCGACTTCTACGCCGGCTACGCCAAGCAAACCGACCTGCTCACGCGTCCGGCCATCGGCTACAGCCCGTTCGCCAGCGACGTGGAGAACCTCGCCAAGCGGCTCGGAGCGGACATGAACCTCACGTTCGCCGCACCCGCCAACTTGGCCAAGGTGAGCCAGGCGGCCGCCTATCGCAAGCAGATTGACGAGCTCAAGCCGCTCACCGACGCGCAGATGGCCGAAATCCACGCGGCCATTCCCGAGTTTGAGCACCAGCTCGCCGCAGCCAACGAGGTGACAAAGCAGAAAGTGGAGGCCAACAAGCGGAAGAGCGGCTACACGGTGAGGGAGATTCCCGCCACCGCCGAGGGCGAAGACGTGTTCAAGGCCATCGTCGCGCCCTACAAGGGACAGCCCGTGCTCGTCGATTTCTGGGCAACGTGGTGCGGCCCCTGCCGCGCGGCCATGAAGACCGTCGTGCCGGTGAAGGAGGAACTGGCCGGGAAAGTAAACTTCGTGTACGTCACCGGCGAAACATCTCCAAAGGCAAAATGGAACGACATGATTCCAGACATTCACGGCGACCACTACTACGTGACGGCAGCGCAATGGACGACTTTGCTCGACCAGTTCAAGGCGCAGGGAATCCCGGCCTACGTCGTTGCCGGCAAGGACGGGAACGTGCAGAAGACTTTCATCGGATTCCCCGGCGTGGAGGAGATGAGAGCGGAACTGCTCAAGGCGTTGGCGCAATAAGCCAGCCCTGCCGCACGGTCGCAGGCCGCCGCCGGCGGCACGGCCATTCCACCGCACGGGGAGACGAATCCCGGTGCGGTGGAATTTTATTTTGAGCGCACTGGAATTTTATTTTGAGCGCACTGGAATTTTCTTTTCAGTGCGCTCTCGTTTTACTGCCGGCGCACTGAAAAGTTTGGCGTGAAGTGCGTAAGAAATATAGCCAACACGCTACCAATTTCTTATCCATGGCTTTTCCTCGCGCGAATTCTTAAAAATGGCCTTGTAATCAAAACATTAGCCCAAGACTACATCAAGAATACGGACAATTTGTGACGCGCAGAAACTGTCTTTGGTCTTTTCCGTTGGATTTATCCTCTCGAGTAACGCGGAGATGGCTTCCGCAGCACGGCATCCAACAGTTCGGCAGTGTCCTCGGTGGACATCATTGATACTTTGCTTAAAAAAATCTGAAATATTTTGCTGGATTCAAAAAAAGCGCTACCTTTGCACTCGCTTTTGAAAAGGAATGCCTCTGCCAATAAGGCGATGCGTACTTCCAAGACAAAGAGCGAGAGGATGAGGGCGTTTAGCTCAGCTGGTTCAGAGCGTCTGCCTTACAAGCAGAGGGTCGGCGGTTCGAATCCGTCAACGCCCACATGATATGGTGTCGCAAGGAAAAGGAAATTCTTGTATGACCATAGGGCTCGTTAGCTCAACTGAATAGAGCATCTGACTACGGATCAGAAGGTTATAGGTTTGAATCCTATACGAGTCACAACCACATGGCGTGCGAGCTGTGGCTGAAGAATTTGACAAATTGTAGTATGGGTACATTCCAGAGTGGCCAAATGGGGCAGACTGTAAATCTGCTGGCTTTCGCCTTCGGTGGTTCGAATCCATCTGTACCCACACAAACAACGATACTTTGCGGAAGTAGCTCAGTTGATAGAGCACTAGCCTTCCAAGCTGGGGGTCGCGGGTTTGAGCCCCGTCTTCCGCTCTAGTATTGAGCAGTTGTACATCATGTTACCAATGAAATGAATGGAGAGGTGGCGGAATGGTAGACGCGCTACTTTGAGGGGGTAGTGGGCTTAGCCCGTGGGAGTTCGAGTCTCCTCCTCTTCACTCAATCACAGAACGATGTGGAACTTCGGCACTCTGCAATAATGCTTCAGTAGCTCAGTTGGTTAGAGCACATGACTGTTAATCATGGGGTCGTTGGTTCAAGCCCATCCTGAAGCGCGACACACGGAAGTGTATCTGCGTCCTTAGCTCAGTTGGTAGAGCAATTGACTCTTAATCAATGGGTCCAGGGTTCGAGCCCCTGAGGGCGTACAAGTAGGAGAGATGGCAGAGTGGTCGATTGCATCGGTCTTGAAAACCGACGTACTGTGAGGTACCGGGGGTTCGAATCCCTCTCTCTCCGCAATTAACCTTTAAATCAAGGAATTACAAAAAGTATACCCGAAAAAGTGCCCAAAAAGGGCTTTTTCGGGTACTTTTGTTATAGGAGTTCCTGCGATGCTTTTGATATGCCCACTCTTAGTGAGGCATCTGTTTGCGATGCCAATGCCATTGGTAGGCGAAACGGATTGTACACATTCGAGCGTTGTCTCCTCTCTTTTTGGACTACTGGCCATATTCGCAAAAAAGAGGTGCTTCCCTGCTTAAGCGTCTACTTTCATTATCAGATTCGTGACAAACCATTTTCCCTCTCCGTTTTTCTTATCGCATTGTGCGTATATGCAACTTCTGGTTGTTACTTTCTTTCTGATACTCCAACGGCTTGAGCAACAACCTTCTGTTTCTTGTGCTTTTGAAATTCTATATAAATTGTGTATCTTTGCAACAAGTTTTGAACACCACGACAGATGAAAGCCAAGAAAGTACTATTTATCACTCAGGAACTCGTTCCGTTCGTCCCCGATTCTCCGAAGGCCCACATGGGTCGTCTCATCCCGCAGTCCATTCAGGAGTGCGGCCACGAAATCCGCACATTCTCACCGAAGTGGGGAAACATTAACGAACGCCGTAACCAGCTGCACGAGGTGATACGTCTGTCGGGCATGAACCTCATCATTGACGACACTGACCATCCGCTCATTATCAAGGTCGCCTCGCTCAGTGCTGCACGCATGCAGGTCTATTTCATCGACAACGACGACTACTTTATGAAGCGCCAAATGATTTGCGACGAAAACGGCAAGGAATACGCCGACAACGGCGAGCGTGCCATTTTCTACGCGCGCGGCGTGTTGGAGACAGTGAAAAAGTTGCGCTGGATACCAGACGTGGTGCACTGCCACGGATGGATTACGGCTCTCTCGCCTCTCTACATAAAGAAAGCCTATGCCGACGAACCGTCGTTTTGCGAAACGAAAGTGGTGTTCTCCGCCTCGTCGCCCGAGTTCCAGTGCGACTTAGGGCAGCACGCGGCGCACTGCGTTCCTTTCCGCGAGGCGGAGTGGGACGATGTCAAGGACATCTGCAAGACGAAGTTTGGCTACGACGAGTTACAGAAGATTGCGGTGCGCTTCTCCGACGGGGTAATCTTGGACGATGCGGACGTGAACCCGGAGGTCGTCGATTTTGCCAACAGCCGCAACATCCCGGTGCTGCCGTATCAGGGCACCGAGGACTTCCGCGACGCCTACAGCGCGTTCTACGAGACGGTTGTTGGTGGCGAGCAGGAATGATGCCCGCGTTTGGCATGGTGGCGCGGTGGACGGCCATGCTCCTCTCAACGCAAAAATCAACATGATATGTTGGACATACACAAAAGCAAAAACACGCTTCTCCTTACTTTGGTCTCGCTCGCGGCTCTTGCGACTGCGTCGTGCGACGACAACACAGGCGCGCTGGGGCCGGGCATGATGCCCGATGCAGACTTCGCTTCGCGGGAGTACAAAATCTATGATGTCGCGACCAGTTCCTATGCCGTGGGCGACTCGGTGCTCGCGCGGTCGAGCATTTCGTACCTCGGACGGTACACCGACCCCGAGACGAACACCATCGTGGCGAGCGACTTTCTCGCTCAGTTTCACTGTGCGGAGACGTTCGAGTTTCCGAAAAAGGTAATCGACGGAAAAATCACGAGCGCGGAAATCCGCCTTTATGTGGAGGACTACGTGGGCGACAGCCTGGCCAACTTCAAGCTGAGCGTCTATCCGCTGAACGAGGTGATGGACGCGGACGCCAATTACTACACGAACATCAGTCCCGAGAATTACTACGACGAGACTGCCGCGCCGATAACCACCAAGTGGTTCAGCATATCGGACCGCACCGTTTCCGACACCACGCGCTGGAGCAGCAGCTACTCGCGCAGCATCCGCATCGCGCTCCCGACGGAAGTGGGGCAGGCCATTTACGACGGCTATGTGGCGCACCCCGAGTGGTTCAGCAATACGGACACGTGGCTTCACAGCGGACTGCCGTGCAGCAAGGGGTTCTACTTCAAGATTGAGAGCGGGGATGGAGCAATGGCATACATCGACGTGGCGCATCTCAACCTGTACTTCGACTACCATGACGACGAATACGCCAAGGACACGACGGGCGTGGTGCAGTTCGCCTCCACCGAAGAGGTGGTGCAGGCCACGCGCTTCGACAACTCCAAGCTGGAGAACCTTCTGAACAACACGGGTGCGACCTACCTGAAGACACCTGCCGGCATTTTCACCATGGCAACGCTGCCCGTGGGCGAAATCAATGTGAACGACACCATCAATTCGGCGAACTTGACCTTCACCCGCTACAACGACGTGGTGGAGAGCAAATTCAAGCTCTCCATCCCGCAGCGTGTGCTGATGGTGCGGCTGGACGACTACCTGAACGGATTTTTCGAGAAGTATTCCGTCTCCGACGACGCGACCTCGTTTCTGGCGACATTCAACGCCTCGACCAACACTTACGAGTTCAGCAACATCGCGCGCCTGTTGACGACCATCGCGCGCGAGAAGAAAAATGGCACGGCCACGCAGAATGCCGACAAGGTGCTGCTGATTCCCGTGCAGACCACTTACGATTCCAACAGCAAGCTGGTGCGCCTGAGCCACGACTTCTCTATGGCGAGCGCAAAGCTCGTTGGCGGCGCGACCGACCGCGTGAGGCTGAAAGTCATCTACAGCCGTTTCAAGTAGCGGCGGACGGGCTGCGGCTTGTGAGGGGCGGCGGCGCACGGGAAACGTTCTTCCCGTGCGCCGCCGTCCCTTTTTCCTTGCGCCCCGCAGTGGGTGGCGGCGCGCCCGGAGCCGCCGTCGTGCAGGCGCAAGGCCGATTTTGGGCGCGCTCCGCGAAGGAATGCGGCGCGTTTTCCTTAACTTTGCATTGAGACAAAAGAATCCGCCATGTGCAGTCCGAACCTCCGCCTACATCCGCTTCGTGCCAGCTGTTCCGCGCCGCTCCCAGTCCGTTTCACCAACCCCTTCTGCTACGAGCCGCACCCGCTCTGCCTGTGGGCGGCGGACGAGGTGAGGCACTTTCTCGCCCTGCACGACGAATGGGCGCACGAGCTGGCGCGTGGCAAGATGTTCGGGGTGCTGGTGGCCGTGCCGGCGGATGTCCCGGCTGGCGCGGAGCGGAACGCCCTGTGCTTCCTTGCTGCCTTTTCCGGGCTGCTCGACGGGCGGAACGACATTCCCTTTTTCGTGCCGCCCATCTACGACCTGCTCGCTCCCGGCGGGCATTTCCAGCAGGAACAGGCCGTCATCTCCGGCCTGAACGAGCGCATCCGCGCGCTGGAAGGCGAGGGCTGTGCCGACAGTGTTTCCGAACGCTGTACGCGCGGGCAGCGCAAGGCCGTCGCAGAGCTGAGGCAGGAACGCCGGTCGCGCTCCGCAGCGCTGCAAGACTGGCTCTTCAACCAGTTCGTCTGCCGGAACGCGCGCGGCGAGCAGAAGTGCGTCACCCAAATATTCAAGGATTTCTACCGCGAGACGATGCTGCGCGCGGAGAACTACGAGCGCAACGCGCAGACGCACCACATACCTTCAGGGACGGGCGAGTGCTGCGCTCCGAAGCTGTTGCAGTACGCCTACGCCCACCGGCTGCGCCCGCTGTGCATGGCCGAGTTCTGGGTCGGGGCTTCGCCGAGGGAGGAGGTGCGCCACGACGGCCAGTTCTATCCGGCGTGCAACAAGAAGTGCCGCCCCCTGCTGCGCTTCATGCTGCAAGGGCTGGATGTGGAGGTGAGCTTCCTCGAACGCCGCGACGCCGAGCTGCTTTCCCGCGTGGCGGTGGTCTATGAGGACGCCGACGTCATGGCCGTCGACAAGCCCTGCGGCCTGCTGTCCGTGCCGAGCCGCGACACGCAGGTTTCCGTCGTGGACTGGCTCCGGCAGCGTGGCACGGACGCCTCGCCCGTCCACCGCCTGGACCAGGACACCTCCGGGCTGCTGCTCATCGCGAAGAGCAAGGAGGCGCTGCGCTGCCTGCACCGCCAGTTCGTGGAACACGCGGTGCGGAAGCGGTATGTCGCCGTCCTCGACGGCGAGGTGGCGCGTGCGTCCGGCACCGTCGCCCTGCCGCTGCGGAAGGACCCGAACGACGCGCCGCGCCAGGTGGTGGACTTCGCGAGGGGAAAGCAGAGCGTGACGCGCTATGAAGTGGTGGGGCCTGAGCCTGTTGCGGACGCGGCGGCGGCCCCGCGCACGCGCGTGTTTTTCTATCCCGAGACGGGGCGCACCCACCAGCTGCGCGTGCACGCGGCGCACGCCGAGGGGATTGGCTGTCCCATCGTGGGCGACAGGCTCTATGGCCTCCGCCCGCCGGCGTCCGTCCAGCCCTCCACCTACCGCAGCCTCCTCGCGCCGCGCCTCATGCTGCATGCCGCGTCCATCGACTTCGTGCATCCCTCGACGGGACGCCCCGTGCACATCGAGTGCCCCGTTCCCTTCTGACACGCTTTCTGCCGCTCCGCCCGCCGCGCAGCAGGCGGCAGCCAAAGGAGGCGGGGCCGTCCGCGCGCGCGCGGGCAATGCGCCGCCCCTCGAATCCGGGAAAAATGCGCCCATTTCCTCTCCTTTGCCGCGCCGCGTTTGGCCGTTTCGGAGATGTTTTCTAAATTGCGCTGAGAAAACGATACTTTTTTACCCACCATGAAGCGGGCGGCAGTGCGCCGCCCTTTCACTTTCACCGCGAACCTATGCAACCACTGGCAGAAAGAATGCGTCCGCAGTCGCTGGACGAGTACGTCGGGCAGCAGCACCTGGTCGGCGAGGGCGCCGTGCTGCGCCGCATGATTGGGCAGCGACGCCTGTCCTCGTTTATTCTGTGGGGGCCTCCCGGCGTTGGGAAGACGACGCTGGCCCACATCATCGCCACGACGCTGGAAGTGCCGTTCTACACGTTGAGCGCCGTGACGGCCGGCGTGAAGGAGGTGCGCGAGGTCATCGAGAAGGCGCGCGCCCACGGCGGCCTGTTCGCGGGAAAGGGAAACCCCGTCCTCTTCATCGACGAAATCCACCGCTTCTCGAAATCGCAGCAGGACTCGCTGCTCGGGGCGGTGGAGCGCGGCACGGTGACGCTGATCGGGGCGACCACGGAGAATCCGTCTTTCGAAGTCATCCGCCCACTGTTGAGCCGTTGCCAGGTTTACGTGCTGCAGCCGCTGGGCCGGGACGACCTCCTGCGGCTGGTGGAGCGCGCCGTGCGCGAGGACGTGCTGCTGAAGCCGCTCGGCGTCGAGCTGCGGGAAACGGGCGCGCTGCTCCGCCAGAGCGGGGGTGACGCGCGCAAGCTCCTGAACATCCTCGAGCTCGTGGTCGAGGCTTCGGGCGGGCGGGAGCGCGTCGTGGTGACGGACGAGCTGGTGCTGAGCGCCATCCAGCAGAATCCGCTTGCCTACGACAAGGACGGCGATATGCACTACGACGTGATTTCGGCCTTCATCAAAAGCATACGAGGCAGCGATCCGGACGCCGCGCTTTACTACTTGGCGCGGATGATTGAGGCGGGCGAAGACCCCGTGTTCATCGCCCGGAGGCTGGTCATCAGCGCGTCCGAGGACGTGGGCTTGGCGAACCCCAATGCCCTGCTGCTCGCGAACGCCTGTTTCGACACGCTCGCCAAGATAGGCATGCCGGAGGGGCGCATCCCGCTGGCGGAGGCGACAGTCTATCTGGCCGCCAGCCCCAAGAGCAACTCCGCTTACTTGGCTGTCGATGCCGCGCTTGCGTACGTGCGGCGGACGGGCAGCCTCCCCGTGCCGCTCCATCTGCGCAACGCGCCCACCAAGTTGATGGAGGAACTGGGCTACGCCGACGGCTACAAGTATGCGCACGACTACGCCGACCACTTCGCCGCGCAGCAGTTCATGCCCGACGGCGCGGAGGGCGAGCGCTTCTGGCGCGCGCAGACGCACACGCCGGCGGAGGCCAAGCTCCAGGAGCGCATGCTCAAGTGCTGGGGGGCGCGCTTTGCCGAGGGCGGCGCGGAGCACAAGTAGACGGCTGTCCGCGCGGCTTGCGTCCGCGCCCTGTGCGCGTCCGCGAAAAAAACGGCGCACTGGAAAAATATTTTGAGCGCACCGGAAGTTTTTTCCCGGTGCGCTCAAAATATTTTTTCAGCGCGCCCAAAATAAATTTTCAGTGCGCCGCGATTCCAGCCCTTCCGCACGCCCCTGCTTCCCGCGCCGCCGCGCTTGCCTGGACGCGCCGCGCCCCCCGCTTCTCCACGGTGTGGAGCGGGGGGCGCGGCGCGGAAATCGGGGCATGTCAGAATTCCGCCTCGTCGTCCGTGTAAAGGTATCCCATCCTCGTCTTCGTCAAGCCGGCGGTGGACATGTACTTCGCAACCGCCCCGTAAAGGGCGACTTTCTTTCCGAGCACTTCGGGGTTGTCCCTCAGGTTCAGCGCGTTCCGAATCTCCTCGTAGGACGCTCCCGTTTTCAGCTGGACGGGGATGCAGCGCCTGTAGTCCGTCTCGTCGGGCGACTCGGCGATCACCACGTTGGTGCTTGTTCCGCCCGCGCCGAAAAACGTGTTCTTGATGTGGTTCCCGTTCACGTAGCCCACGACGTAGCCCTCAATCCAGCAGTCGTTGATTGACCGTATGCCTCCGGCCCCCTCGTTGTAGACCACCGTCTTGTAGATGCAGCCCCCGGGGTAGAGGTCTTGGAGCGGAATGGGATTGTCCTCGCTGCCGTAGTGGTCGAGGTATTGCGCGAGCGTCTTGAAGCCGTGGTAGGGCTTGTCCTCGTCGGGCGTGTCCTCTTTTGGCGTTTCGCCTGCGTCGTCCCCGCCGCCTCCTTGCCCGTCGTCCGTCTGGTCTTCGCCCTCGTCCTGCTTTTCGCCTGCGGACGTGTCCTTTTCCCCGTCCGCCGGAGGCGCGTCCGATTCCTGCTCCTGCTCGGTCTTGTCCTTGGAGTCTTCGGCTTCGGACAGTACGATTTTCTCGCATCCGCTCAACACGAACGCCATGCAGAGCAGGATGGGGTAGAGGCGGAAGTAGCGTGCCATGGCTGGAGGGGTGTGGGTGTGACGTTCGCCGAGTGCGCCGCAAGTGCGACAGCGGCAAAAATACGGATAATTCGCGAGACGATGGCAAGAAATGGGAAAATAAAGTGAGGCGTTGGGAGCGTAGGCTAAAAGTTAAAAAAACGTGCCGTTCAGAATTATTAACTAAAAAAAATTTGGAAAATGAATCAATGGGGGGGTAAATTTGTAAAGAAATATTTGTAAAACAAAAAAACAAGGAAAATGGAAAGAAAATGGAAAAGAGAACTTATGTAGTTCCGTCAGTAAAGGAGTAGAATGTGGAGATGCAAGGCATCCTGTAGACTGCCAGCGGTGATTCATGCACGAATGTAACAATGGAGAGAGGAAGCAGAAGAGGATTTTATGAAGACTGGGAATAAACCTTTTCGTGCAGTAAAAACAAACATCTAAAATCAAAAAAATGAGAAAGAAAACGACGACAACAACAACGAAGTCCCTCTTCCGGAGGGGACGGAGCGCGCATGGCGTATTGTATCATTGTGTCGCAGCCGTGCTGTTGGCGTTGCTGCTGCCTGTCCAGGCGATGGCCGACGAGGCGTGGGCGGAGTTCAACAGCAGCGACGGTACGCTCACCTTCAGGTACGGCGCCAAGCCGGGGAGTTTCGACGAGGGGATTACGGCTTATGCCCTGAACACCGGCAACAACGAGCCGGGGTGGAACGCTAACGCTAACGCCGTCAACATAAAAAGTGTGGTGTTCGACGAGTCGTTTGCCAGTGCGCGCCCCACAAGCTGCTTTTCTTGGTTCGGAGGATGCCAAAATCTGTCCAGCATAACCGGGCTGGAGCATCTCAACACGGAGAACGTCACATGCATGATTACTATGTTCGGTGGCTGCAGCAGCCTTGAAACCCTCGACTTGTCCAAGTTCAACACGGAGAAAGTGGAGTATATGGACTCTATGTTCTACGGGTGCGTTGCTTTGGAGTCTATCACATTCTCTTCCGACTTCAAAACGGATAACGTAATCGGAATGTGCGGTATGTTCCGAAATTGCAGCAGCCTGACATCCCTCGATCTGACGAGCTTCAACACAGCGAAAGTGGAGGACATGAGCTGGATGTTTGGAATCGAAAACGTATGCTTCTGGGACTACGGCAGCGCACTGCAGAGCATAACCTGGACGGATAAGTTCAGCACGGCGAACGTCACCGACATGAACTGTATGTTCTGCAACTGCTACAACCTTGAAACCCTCGACGTGTCCAACTTCAACACGGAGAACGTCACCAATATGTACAGTATGTTCTTTAATTGCGGTAACCTTACAACCCTCAACGTGTCCAACTTCGACACAAAGGAAGTCACAGATATGTGCGCTATGTTTGAAGCCTGTTGCTCTCTGGAGTCTATCACACTCCCCGACAACTTCAACACGGCGAACGTGGAGGACATGAGCTGGATGTTCTCTGATTGTAGCAGCCTGACATCCCTCGACCTGTCGGGCTTCAACACGGCGAACGTGGAGGACATGGGGTGGATGTTCTCTGGTTGTAGCAGCCTGACATCCCTCGACCTGACGAACTTCAACACGGCGAACGTCAAAGACATGGAAAGAATGTTCGAGTATTGTGAGGCTCTGCAATCCATCGACCTGTCGGGCTTCAACACGGCGAACGTGGAGGACATGGGGTGGATGTTCGCTGGTTGCAGCAGCCTGACAGACCTCGACGTGTCCAACTTCAACACGGCTAACGTCAAAGGCATGAGCTGCATGTTTGCAGGTTGCAGCAACCTTGAAACCCTTGACGTGTCGAACTTCAACACGGCTAACGTGCGGATTATGCCCAATATGTTCTCTGGTTGTAGCGGACTGACATCCATAGACCTGACGAGCTTCAACACGGAGAACGTCGGGGACATGTCCTGCTTGTTCCGGTACTGCAGCAACCTGACCACCGTATACGTTGGCGAGGAGTTTGTCATTAGAACGTCCGCTTTTACCTACTATATGTTCGAGGGCTGCGCCGAGGAGGGCGCAGAATACGGCTACTTCAAGACCTACTACCGCGTGGGCGACACCAAGTACGACTTGTGGAGCGAGACCTGGCTTTTCAGCGTGGACGAACTCGTGCTGGAGGACGGCAAGGACTTCGTGACACACGCACCCTTCACAGCCGCCACGGCACGCTACTCGCGCGCGATGGCGAATACGTGG
>CAVGCV010000025.1:0-31412 GCA_963627995.1 bacterium
TCGGGGCTTTACTTACATATAAAAATGAGGGCGCATCGTTTTGACACACCCTCATTTTCGTCCAAGTACTTGGAAATTCCCGCGCTCCGCGGAGTCCCGCGTGTCCCGGCGCGGACGCACGGGCGCGCGACCGCAGGCGCACGGCGCGCGGAACGTCGAGGAAAGAGCAAGGGGGGGGGGCGAGCTCCCGCTGGGGGAAGAGGATTTCCCGCCGGGGGAGGGAGGGGCGGAGCAGGAGCGGAAAGCCCGCGGCTCACGCCGAAGAAGAGCGGGAGGGCCTTGCGCAATAGTGGAGGACGCGGGCGCGAGAGGGGGCGAGCAGCGACTGCGCCACGCGCTGCAGGCGCGCGGGCGTGACGGCGCGGTAGCGCGGCACCTCGAGGTCGATGCCGCGCGCATCGCCCCTCATCTCGTGGACGGCGAGCAGCTCGGCGCGCTGCATGTAGTCGGCGCGCTGCATGGCCGCCGCGGCCTCGAACTTGTTGCGCAGCTTCTCCGCCTCGGGGGCGGGGACGGGCTGCGAGGCCAGCGCGCCGAGCTCCGCCCAGAGGGCGCGCTCGGCGCGCTCCATGTCCACGCCGCCGGCCAGCACGCCCTCGACGGCGAGCAGCCCCTCGCCGAGGCGCGGGGACACGTAGGCGTCGATGGAGAGGAAGAGCCGCTGCCGCTCCACGAGGCTCGCGTAGAGGCGGCTCGACTGGCCGTTGGCCAGCGCGTCGGACAGCATGTCGCACGCGGGGAAGTCGGGGTGGGTGCAGGGCGGGATGCGGAAGGCCACGACGAGGAGGCTGCTGGGCACGTCGCGCTCGACGCGGTGGAGCCACCGCCCGTCGGGCTGCCGGCTGCCGGGAGCGGCGAGGTGGCACGGGGGGGCCGGCGCCTCGCCGCCAGGGGCGGGAGCGAAGGCGGGAGGGGGCTGGATGTCGCCGTACCACTTGTCGGCCAGTGCCTGCGCGTCGTCCCACGAGAGGTTTCCGACGAGCGTGAGGATGGCGTTGTCGGGGCGGTAGTGGCGCGCGAAGAACTGGCGCACCTGCGGCATGGTGGCGCGCTCGATGTGGGCGGGGTCGAGGCCGATGGTGGGCCAGTGGTAGGGGTGGTGGGGGTAGCAGATGGCGGCGAGGAGGTGGGCGAGGTCGCCGTAGGGCTGGTTGGTGTAGTTCTGCCTGAATTCCTCGGCCACCACCTTGCGCTGCACCTCGAGCGAGCGGGGCGTGAAGGCCAGCCCGCGCATCCGGTCGCTCTCGAGCCACAGGGCGGTCTCGACGTTGCGGGCGGGCAGCGTGACGTAGTAGTCGGTGAAGTCGGCGGTGGTGTAGGCGTTGTTGTCGCCGCAGGCCTGCTGCAGGTGGCGGTCGTAGTCGGGCACGCGCGGCGTCCCGCCGAACATGAGGTGCTCGAAGAGGTGGGCGAAGCCCGTGCGGTCGGGGCGCTCGTCGCGCGAGCCCACGCGGTAGAGGGTGTTGACGGCCACCATGGCGGTGGCGGTGTCGAGGCTGTGGACGAGGCGCAGCCCGTTGGGGAGGGTCTTTCGATGGATGTCCATGGGCAGGGGTGGATGTTTGCGCGCGGCGCGGACGCCGCTTCCGGGGCGCAAAGTAAGCGATTTTCCGGGGAACGAGCAATAAAGCGGCGCGGCGGCCGTTATAATGTCGTATCGGTGTGCGCCTGCGTGCGCGCGCCGCCCAACCCCGATCCGTTTTGAAGCACCTCAAGCACAAGATACTTTATGCCCTGCTGGCACTTGCCCTCGTGGCCGTGGCCGCCCCCGCCCACCTCGTGGCGGAGGGGGAGGGCGCGGGCCGCGCGCTGCCGGAGCGGGGAGTCGGCGCGGCGGGCGTACGGCCGTCGTCCGCTCCGGGGGACACGGTGCCGCGCGTGAGGGTGCGCAAGACGGACTACACGCGCGACGAGCGTCCCGGCGACTATGCCTTCGACCTCGACGACCCGGAGAACCTGCAGACGGAGGCGGGCGAGTACGACGAGAGGTCGGGGATGTACCGCGTGGGCTCGAAGCTGGGCGACAGCTACCTGAGCGCGCCGTTCCTGATGACTCCCCAGGAGTACCTGCGCTGGACGGAGCGGCGGTCCATCGACCGCTACTTCCGTGAGCGCAACGACTCGCTCTTCGCCCGGAGGGGCAGGGACAAGTTCGACTTCTCGAACATGAAGTTCGACCTGGGCCCGGCGGAGAAGATTTTCGGCCCGGGCGGCGTGCAGATCAAGACGCAGGGCTCGGCCGAGCTGAAGTTCGGCTACAACTACAAGTTCACGGACAACCCGTCGCTCTCGGAGCGCAACCGGAAGACGACGAGCTTCGACTTCGACGAGAAAATCAACCTCTCGATGAACGCGAAGGTGGGCGACAAGATGGACTTCAACATCAACTACAACACGGAGGCCACGTTCGACTTCGACTCGAAGAACCTGAAGCTGCAGTACGAGGGCAAGGAGGACGAGATTGTGAAGCTCATCGAGGCGGGCAACATCTCGTTCCCCTCGAACAACTCGCTCGTGCAGGGCGCGTCGAAGCTGTTCGGCATACGGACGGACCTGCAGTTCGGCCGGCTGAACCTGCAGACGGTGGTGAGCCAGAAGAAATCGAAGTCGAAGTCGGTGGCCTCGCAGGGGGGTAGCCAGCTCACGCCGTTCGACATCCAGGCCTACGACTACGACGAGAACCGCCACTTCTTCCTCGCGCAATACTTCCGCGACAACTACAACCGCGCCTGCTCCACCCTGCCCAACATCACGAGCGGCGTCGCCATCAGCCGCGTGGAGATATGGGTGACGAACAACAGCGGCCAGACGGAGAACACGCGCAACATCGTGGGGTTCGTGGACCTGGCGGAGCGCAGCCGCATCAGCAACCCGATATGGAGCGCGACGGGCACGGCGCAGCCGCAGAACGCGTCGAACAACCTCTACGCCACGCTCGTGGGCTCGTATGCCGAAGCGCGCAACATCGACCGCACGAGCGCCGTGCTCGACGAGTTCCTGGACGGCGGCGTGGACTACGAGAAGGTGGAGAACGCGCGGCTGCTCACCGCCTCGGAGTACACGCTGAACAAGTACCTCGGCTACGTGTCGCTGCGGCAGACGCTGCAATCGAACCAGGTGCTGGCCATCGCCTACGAGTACACCTACGGGGGGCAGACGTTCCAGGTGGGCGAGTTCGCGGCCGACGTCAAGGACGGCGACCAGGCGCTGTTCGTGAAGCTCCTGAAGAACACGAGCAACTCGCCGCGCATGGGCAACTGGGACCTGATGATGAAGAACGTGTACGCGCTGGGGGCGCAGCAGGTGCAGCGCGAGAAGTTCAGGCTCGACATCAACTACCTGAGCGACACGACGGGCGTGAACCTGAGCTACCTGCCCGAGGGGGCCTGGAAGCAGACGACGCTGCTGAAGATGATGAACCTCGACCGCCTGGACGACAACATGAAGACGAACCCGAACGGCAAGTTCGACTACATCGACGGCTACACCATCGACGCGCAGAGCGGCCGCGTGATATTCCCCGTCGTGGAGCCCTTCGGCGACTGGCTGCGCGAGAAGATCGGGGACGACGCCGTGGCCGACAAGTTCTGCTACGACGAGCTGTACGACTCGACGAAGGTCATCGCCAAGCAGGTGGCCGAGAAGAACAAGTTCTCGTTCACGGGCGAGTACAAGGCGTCGTCGGGGAGCGAAATCGACCTCGGGTCGATGAACATCCCGCAGGGTTCGGTGGTGGTGACGGCCGGCGGCGTGACGCTGGCGGAGGGCACGGACTACGAGGTGGACTACACGATGGGGCGGGTGCGCATCCTGAACCAGAGCATCCTCGACGCGGGCACGAACGTGAGCGTGAGCCTCGAGAGCCAGTCGGACTTCTCGCTCATGCGCAAGACCATGCTGGGGCTGAACTGGAGCTACGACTTCTCGAAGAGCTTCCAGCTGGGCGGCACGCTGATGCGGCTGACGGAGAAGCCGCTGACGACGAAGGTGGCGATGGGGAGCGAGCCGCTCAACAACACGGTGTGGGGGCTGAACCTCAACTGGAAGCAGCAGTCGCAATGGCTGACGAACCTCATCGACAAGCTCCCGCTCATCAACACGACGCAGCCCTCGAACATCTCGCTCTCGGCCGAGTTCGCGCAACTCATGGCGGGCAACGCCAGCGGCGTGCAGGGCAACGCCTCGTACATCGACGACTTCGAGTCGACGAAGACCCCCATCGACGTGAAGCAGCCATCGCAGTGGGTGCTCTCGTCCACGCCCGCCAACCTGCCCTACGGGACGCTGGGCAACGACGTGAGGTATGGCTACAACCGCTCGCTGCTGGCGTGGTACTACATCGACCCGCTGTTCACGCGGCGCAGCTCGTCGCTCACGCCCGGCCACATCAAGGGCGACCTGGCGCAGCTGTCGAACCACTACGTGCGCGAGGTGTTCGTGCGCGAGGTCTACCCCAACAAGGACACGAACCAGGGCGAGAGCAACACGCTGTCGGTGCTGAACCTGGCCTACTACCCGTCGGAGCGCGGCCCCTACAACCTGGATCCCGACGTGGACAGCCGGGGCCGCCTGAACAACCCGGCGAAGCGGTGGGGCGGCATGATGCGGAAGATTGACACGAGCGACTTCGAGACCTCGAACGTGCAGTACATCGAGTTCTGGATGCTCGACCCCTTCATCTACACCAAGGACGACACGCGCTACGGCGGCGACTTCTACATCAACCTCGGCGACGTGAGCGAGGACATCCTGAAGGACGGGAAGAAATTCTACGAGAGCGGGATGCCCGTGACCGACACGGGGAACTACACGGAGACGGTGTGGGGGCGCGTGCCCACGGAGAAGAGCGTGGTCTATTCGTTCTCCACGGAGAGCGGCGCGCGGCAGAAGCAGGACGTGGGCCTGAACGGGCTCACCTCGGCCGAGGAGCGCGGCTACGGTGTCTACAGCGACTACCTGGAGGCAGTGCGCGGGAAGGTCGACGCCGACGTGTTCGACTCCATCTACAACGACCCGGCGGGCGACAACTACCACTACTTCCGGGGCTCGGACTTCGACGCGGCGCACACGCCCATCCTCGACCGCTACAAGCGCATCAACGGGCTGGAGGGCAACTCGCCCAACTCCAGCGAGAGCGGCGAGAGCTACTCGACCGCCTACAAGACCACGCCCGACGTGGAGGACGTGAACCAGGACTACACGATGAACGAGTACGAGAACTTCTTCCAGTACAAGGTGTCCGTCCGCCCGGGCGACATGCAGGTGGGGCGCAACTTCATCGTCGACGAGCGGAGGACCAAGGTGAAGCTGCGCAACGGCGAGACGGAAGAGGCGACGTGGTACCAGTTCCGCATCCCCGTGGACGACTACGAGCGGAAAGTGGGCAACATCAGCGACTTCTCGTCCATCCGCTTCATGCGCATGTACCTCACCGAGTTCGAGCAGCCCATCGTGCTGCGCTTCGCCTCGCTCGACCTCGTGCGCGGCGAGTGGCGCAACTACACCCAGGCGCTCTACACGGGCGAGAAGCCCAGCGTGAGCGGAAAGCTCCGCACGGCCTCGGTGAACATCGAGGAGAACAACGACAAGACCCCCGTGAACTACGTGCTGCCGCCGGGCGTCACGCGCGTGACCGACCCCTCCGAGCCGCAACTCCGGCAGGAGAACGAGCAGGCGCTCGCCATCACCGTCGAGGACTTGGCGACGGGCGACGCGCGCGCCGTCTACAAGACCACCAGCCTCGACCTCCGCCACTACAAGCACCTGCAGATGTTCGTCCACGCCAACGCGCTCGAGGGCGACAAGGAGCTGCAGGACAACCAGGTGAGCGTGTTCCTGCGCATGGGCTCGGACAACAAGAGCAACTACTACGAATACGAAGTGCCCCTGCGGCTCACGCCCGAGGGCCACTACGACACTTACACCACGCAGGGCTGCAAGGCGGTGTGGCCGGAGGAGAACATGATTGACATCGACTTCTCGGTCTTCACCGGCCTGAAGCACAGCCGCAACAAGGCGCGCGCCACCGGCCAGGCCAGCTACACGCAGCTCTACTCCGACTACGACGCGGCGCGGCCGAACAACAAGGTGAGCATCATGGGCAACCCCTCGCTCGGCGAAATCAAGACGATGATGATTGGCGTGCGCAACAACGGCCGCCGCACCAACTCGGTGGAGGTGTGGGTCAACGAGCTGCGCATGCAGGACTACGCCAACGAGGGCGGATGGGCCGCGCAGGGCAACCTCAACGTGCAGCTGGCCGACCTGGGCAGCGTGAACATGACGGGGCACGTCGAGACGGCCGGCTTCGGCGGGCTGGAGCAGGGCGTGACCGAGCGGCGCGACGACAACCTCTACGAGTGGAGCATCACGACCAGCTTCGAGCTGGGCAAGTTCTTCCCCGAGAAGTGGAAGATGCAGCTGCCGTTCTACTACTCCTACAGCTGGCAGCGGATTTCGCCGAAGTACAACCCGTTCGACACCGACATGCTGCTGTCGGACGCGCTCGACGAACACACGGGCACGGCGCGCGACTCGCTCCGCTCGCTCACCGAGACGGTGACGAAGAACAGGAACTTCTCGCTCTCCAACTGGAAGTCGAACTACCAGAGCCGCGTGCCCATGCCCTACGACCCGGCCAACTTCTCCGTCAGCTACTCCCACAGCAAGCGCTACAAGGAGGGCGAGACCATCGCCTACGAGAACGACGAGAACTGGCGGGCGAACCTCTCCTACAACTACACGCCGAAGTACAAGACGTGGGAGCCCTTCAAGAAGATGAAAGGGAAGTCGAAGTGGCTCGACATCGTCAAGGCGCAGAACCTGAACTACCTGCCGCAGAGCGTCTCGTTCAACACCGACATCCTCCGCAACTACTACGAGCTGCAGGAGCGCGACATCGACGCCGGCACACAGCTGCCCGTCACGTTCTCGGAGCAGTTCCTCTGGAACCGCGAGCTGTCCGTGCGCTGGGACATCTTCAAGTCCATGCGCCTGTCGTGGACATCGGCCACGCACGCCGAGATCGAGGAGCCGAACGTGGTCATCAACAAGGACCTCTACCCCGACGAGTACGAGGCATGGAAGGACTCCGTGAAGCACAGCCTCCAGTCGTTCGGCCGTCCGCTCACCTACAGCTCCACGTTCAACGGCTCGTACCAGGCGCCGCTCAGCAAGATACCCCTGCTCAGCTGGGTCACCCTGGACGGCACGTACAACGCCACCTACAACTGGACGCGCGGGACGGAGCTGGAAGACGGCACGTCGCTCGGGCACACGGCCGTCAGCCAGCGCACCATCAACCTCAACGGGAAGCTCAACCTCCTCGACCTCTACAAGAAAGTGAAGTTCCTGGCCGACACCGAGAAGCGGTTCGCGGGCAGCTCGCGGCAGGCGGCGAGCAACCGCGGCCGCACGGCGCAGAAGACCCAGGGACAGCCGCAGAAGGCCGAAGAGAAGAAGAAGACACCCAAGACGTTCTCCAAAGTCGTCACGCTCAACGACTCCACCTACACCGACCTGAAGCACGGGCAGAACAGCAAGCGCATCGTCGTCCGCGCCAAGGCGGAGAACGGGCGCACCTACGCGCTGAAATTCCGGAAAGTGGACGCCAACACCATCCGCATCAAGAACCAGGACACGGCGAAGGTCGAGGTGTTCGTCACCGCCAAGCCAAGGCTGGAGGAGAAGGGATGGTACAAGGCCTCGCAGGTGCTGGCGCGCGGGCTGATGCTCGTCCGCAACGCCAGCTTCAGCTACCGCAACAGCTACGCCCTCTCGCTGCCGGGCTTCAGCACCGAGATTGGCGACGCGTTCGGACAGAAGCGCGTGAACGGAATGCTCTCGCCCGGGCTCGACTTCGCCTTCGGCGCCATCGGCGACGGCTACATCGACAAGGCCGCGCGCAACGGCTGGCTCATGCAGAACGACTCCAGCATCACCACGCCCGCCACGTCGAACGGGACGGAAGACCTCCAGCTGCGCATGACCCTCGAGCCCGTCCGCGACCTGAAGATCGACCTCAACGCCTCGCGCACGGAGAACAGGTCGAGGAGCATCCAGTTCATGTACGCCGGGATGCCCACCACGCAGAGCGGCAGCTTCAACATGACCGTCATCTCGGCCAAGACGGCGTTCGCCGGCTCGGGCTCCATCAACAACAACTACCACTCGAAGACGTTCGACCAGTTCATCGAGAACATCCCCGTCGTGCAGCGGCGGCTGGAGCAGAAGTACGCCGGCGCCACCTACCCGGCCGCCGCCGGCAGCGAGTTCGCGGGAAAGCCCTACGACCCCGCGGCCAACGGCGGCGTGGACGCCTACTCGGCCGACGTGCTCGTCCCGGCGTTCATGTCGGCCTACTGCGGCGGCGACGCCGCCAGTCGCACGCTGTCCATCTTCCCGTCGCTCGCGCGGCTGCTGCCCAACTGGAAGGTCACCTACAGCGGGCTGTCGAAGCTGCCTTGGTTCGCCGAGCGGTTCAAGAGCTTCAACGTCAGCCACGCCTACAAGAGCGTATACTCCGTCGGAGCGTACAACTCGTTCACCAACTTCATGGAGTACATGGGCGACATGGGCTTCGTGGCCGACGTGACGACCGGCGCGCCCGTGCCGAGCAGCATGTACAACGTGTCGACCGTGAGCATCAACGAGTCGTTCGCCCCGTTCTTCGGCGTGGACATGACGTTCAACAACGGGCTCACGGCCAAGTTCGAGTACAAGAAGACACGCGTGCTCAACCTCTCCATGACCTCCGTCGCGCTCACCGAGAACTACTCCAACGACCTCGTGATGGGCTTCGGCTACAAGATAAAGGACATCAACCTCTTCGGGGCAAAGAACATCCAGGACCCGCAGAAGTCGAAGAAGAACAAGCGGAAGAAGAGCGCGGACGACAGCCAGGGCACGCAGGGGCGCAACCGCACCGCGCGCACCATCAGCCACGACCTCAACCTCCGCGCCGACTTCTCCTACCGGATGCAGAACGCGCTCAACCGCAACATACAGACGCTCATCACCACCGCCACCAGCGGCTCGACGGCCTACAAGCTGTCCGTCACGGCCGACTACACGTTCTCGCGGCTGCTCACCATGAGCGGATTCCTCGACTGGCAGCGCAACGTGCCGCTCGTCTCCTCGACATCCTACCCGACGACGACGGCCGACTTCGGCTTCAGCATGAAGTTCTCGCTCACGAGGTAGCCGGCCCTCCCCACCACCCCTCCCCCACCGCCATGCCCGCAAGAAACCTGCTGCAAGACTGCATCGCGCAGAAAGACTGGACGCAGCTCCACGCCACCCTCGCCCGCCTCTCCCGCTCCGAGTTCAAGCGCGCCGAGCACATCGTGCGCGAGCAGGTGCTGCCACGGCTGGCGAACGACGACTTCTGGGACGCGCTGCTCCACCTCGTGGCCTACAGGCCGCAGTCGTTCCTGTCGGGCATCCTGGCCATCCGCCCGCTGGCGGACAGCGGACGGCTCAGCTGCGACTGCGACGGCGCGCGCCGGCTCGCCGCCACCCTCGACGAGGACCAGCGGCGCAAGCTCGTCAGCATGGCCATCCCCCGGCTGCGCACCGAGGCGCAGATGGCGGCCATGTTCCGCCTCTTCCACATCGACGACGAGCGCAGCCAGGCGGCCATGCTGATCAAGGAGGACACGCCGCTCACCTACTTCCTCCTGTTCCAGGCCCTCCGCCGCCTGGCCGACGACCGCGACTTCCTGCTCCGCTGCTGCCGCTTCCTGCTCAGGAAAGGCGACGACCGCGCCCTCAACATGGTGAGCATCCTGCGCCAGTACTTCGGGCTCGACGAGCTGCGCGGCCGCTTCTCGCTCCGCATCGAGCCGCACGAGGCGAGCTTCGTCGACTCGTCGTTCGAGCGGTTCAGGTACGCCCTGGAGGGCAAGAGACCGACCATCATCTAACAACCCAACAACAAAAAAACAAACACCCATGAAACATTTCCTGACAGTCCTCTGCGTCGCGCTCGGCGCCGGCGGGCCGATGGCGCAGGAGGCAGGCGCGCAGGAGTTCGCGCCCCACTACAAGTACCGCGTCCAGCTCCGCGACAAGAAGGGGACGCCCTACTCCGTGAAGCGCCCCGAGCAGTTCCTGTCGCGGAAGTCCATCGCGCGCCGGCAACGCCAGCGGCTGAAGATTGACAAGACCGACCTGCCCGTCACGCCCTCCTACGTGGAGGCCATCGCCGGCACGGGCGCGAGCGTGCTGCTCGCCAGCAAGTGGAACAACACGGTGCTCGTGCAGGTGGAGGACACCACGCTCATGGAGCGGGTGGCGCAGCTGCCCTGCGTGGGCGGCGTGCGCAAGGTGGCCGCCTACCTGTCGCCCACGCCCCCCAGCCGGCGCGACCGGTTCGCCCTCATCCCCACGGCAGGGCCGGAGCCCGGGCTGAAGGAAGCCGGGCAGGACGAGGAGTGCTCGCAGCCAGCGCAGGAGGAGCAGCCCGGCAGCGCCCCCTTCCACGGAGCGGGCGACGAGCAGATCCGCCAGCTGGGCGGCACCGCCCTCCACGAGCGCGGCTACCGCGGCAAGGGCATGACCATCGCCGTCATCGACGGCGGCTTCTACAACGCCGACACCATCCCCATGCTCCGCGGCGCGCGCATCCTCGGCACGAAGGACTTCGTGGCCCCCGGCGGCAACGTCTACGAGGAGCAGAGCCACGGCATGATGGTGCTCTCGTGCATGGCGGCCAATACGCCCCACGTGTTCGTCGGCACCGCCCCCGAAGCGTCCTACTGGCTGCTCCGCAGCGAGGACGCGAACTCCGAGCAGCTCGTGGAGGAGGACTACTGGGCGGCAGCCGCCGAGTTCGCCGACAGCGTGGGCGCGGACATCATCAACACGTCGCTCGGCTACTCCAAGTTCGACAACCCCGCCGACTGCGTGAAGTACCACGAGCTCGACGGGCACGCCCAGCTCGTGTCCAACACGGCATCCATGCTCGCCTCGAAGGGCATCGTCCTGTGCAACTCGGCGGGCAACGAGGGCAACAAGACATGGAAGCTCATCAGCTGCCCGGCCGACGCCGACGACGTGCTGACCGTCGGCGCGGTCGACGCCACGGGCAAGAACACCCTGTTCTCGTCCATCGGCCACTCGGCGGACGGGCGCATCAAGCCCGACGTGATGGCGCGCGGCGGCGACGCCACCGTGCTCGACATCACGGGGGCCGTATCCTCCGCCAACGGCACGTCGTTCGCCTCGCCCATCCTCTGCGGCATGGTGGCCTGCTACTGGCAGGCGCACCCCGAGCTGACGGCGATCGAGGTGGTGAGGGCCGTCCGCCAGCTGGGCGACAACACGGCCCACCCCGACAACGTGTTCGGCTACGGCATCCCCGACTTCGGAAAATGACGCCGCCCGGCGCGGCAACCACAGCAGCAACGCCATGCAGTCGCTCACACTCTTCGAACTGAACAGCCTGGTGCGCGGCGTCCTCGAGCTGCAGCTCGGAGGCGCCCACTGGCTGCGCGCCGAGCTGAGCGAGGTGCGCGAGAGCCGGGGACACTGCTACGTGGAGTTCGTGCAGAAGGAGGAGAACGGCAACGCCATCGTGGCCCGTGCGCGCGGACAGGCGTGGGCCGGGCGGTGGAGCCTCATCCGACCCTACTTCGAGCGGACGACGGGGCAGCGGCTGGCGGCCGGGATGCAGGTGCTGGTGGAGGTGCGCGTCACCTTCCACGAGGCCTACGGCTACTCGCTCAACATCACCGACATCGACCCCGCCTACACGCTCGGCGACATCGCGCGCCGGCGGCAGGAAATCATCCGCCAGCTCGAGGCCGAGGGCGTGCTGACCATGAACAAGGAGCTGCCGCTGCCACGGCTGCTGCGGCGCATCGCCGTCGTCTCGTCGGCCACGGCGGCTGGCTACCAGGACTTCCGCAGCCAGCTCGACGGCAACCCCCACGGGCTGGCGTTCCGCACGCGCCTGTTCCCCGCCACCATGCAGGGAGCGGACGTGGAGGCGAGCGTCGTCGGCGCGCTCGACGCCATCGCCGCCCAGGCCGGCCGCTGGGACGCGGTGGCCATCATCCGCGGCGGCGGCGCCAGCTCCGACCTCTCGGGCTTCGACACGCTCCGGCTGGCCGAGCACGTGGCGCAGTTCCCGCTCCCCGTCATCACCGGCATCGGCCACGAGCGCGACGACACGGTCATCGACCTCGTGGCGCACACGCGCGTGAAGACCCCCACGGCCGCCGCCGAGTTCCTCATCCGTCACCAGAAGGCCGAGCTCGACCGCGTGGAGGGCCTCGCCGCGTCCATCGCCGCCCAGGCCACCGGCGCCCTGCACCGCGAGCGCGAGCGCCTGCTCCACGCCACGGCCGCCCTCCCCGCTCTCCTCGCCCTGCGCTGCCAGTGCGAGGAGGCACGGCTGAAGCGTCTGCTGCTCGGCCTGCGCAGCGAGTCGCTGCGCGCGCCCATGCAGGGACGCTCGCTCGCCGCGCAGACCGAGCAGCGGCTGCGCAGCGCCGCGCGCGCCCTGCTGGAGCGGGAACGCCACCGGCTGGAGCTGCGCGCCGGCGGCGTGCGCGGCGCCAGCCCCGACCGCCTGCTGCGGCTGGGCTTCAGCATCACGCGCGTGAACGGACGCGCCGTCACCTCCGCCGCCCAGGTGAAGCCGGGCGACACGCTCACCACCACGCTGGCCGACGGCGCCGTGCGCTCCACCGCCACCGACTGACCCCCACACCGAACCCCACACAAGCGCCCCATGGAAAAGAAGAAACCGACCTACACCGAGGCCATGAAGCGGCTGGAAGCCATCGTGGCCAAGATAGAGAGCGGAGAGACCGACATCGACTCGCTCTCCGCCCAGCTGAAGGAGGCAAAGGGCCTCATCGCCCTCTGCCGGGAAAAGCTGACGAGGGTGGAGACCGACGTGAAGAATATTCTCGACGAGGACGAGTAGGCCCCGCCCCCACGCCGCCCGCACCGCGGACCTCCCGCGCGCGGCGCGCAGAAAGGCAGGCCCCGCTCCGCAGAGAAAAAAACACCGCGGAGCGGCCGGAAAACGTCCGCAGAGAAAATTCCCGCGCTCCGCGGAGGAAATATATTTCGTCCGCAGACGAAATATATTTCCTCCGCGGACGTTTCCGGCACGCTCTTTTCCCCCGCTCCCGGCGCGGCGGAGCGCCCTGCTCCGGCAGGCGCGCCAACTGTGAAAGAAAACTAAAAGGTTGGAGGCGGCGTTTGCCGCTTCCAACTTTTTCCCTACCTTTGTAACCGAGAATCAAAAAGAGCCGATTCGGGGCGGATGAGCCGTTTTTCCATCCTTTCATCCGCCGCAAAACCACCATCAGACTACAGAACCCGCCGAAACATGGAGAAGACCCTCGTAATCCTCAAGCCCTGCGCCGTCCAGCGCGCCATCGTGGGACAAGTGACAGCACGCTTCGAGCGCAAGGGACTTCGGCTGGCGGGGATGAAGATGATGCAGCTCACCGACGAGGTTCTCGACGAGCACTACGCCCACCTGGCCTCCAAGCCCTTCTTCCAGCGCATCAAGAACTCCATGATGGCGGCGCCCGTCGTCTGCTGCTGCTACGAGGGCGTGGACGCGGTGGAGACGGTGCGCGCCATGACGGGCTCGACCAACGCGCGCAAGGCCGCCCCCGGCACCATCCGGGGCGACTTCGGCATGAGCTTCCAGGAGAACATCATCCACACGTCGGACTCCCCGGAGAACGCCGCAATCGAGCTGGCGCGCTTCTTCAAGCCGGAGGAAATCTTCGACTACAACCAGGCGCCGTTCCAGTTCCTCTACGCCAACGACGAGTACTAACACATTGCCATAACCACACAAGCCCCGGGCGCCCACAGGCGCAGGGGCGACAAAAAACCAGCTAACCAGTGAACCTGAAATCCGCAACAAGAGCCCTCGGGATGATTCTCCTCTCGATGATGTCCGCCGGCGCCGCCGCACAAGACCTCATCGCCCGCCAGGCTCCGGTCGACCGCCGAATGAAGGACGTGAACAGTGTGAAAATCAACAACACGATTACAGCCACCGACCTCAGCAACCCCGCCGCCCACCTCTACACCAACTGGGTGAACGCGAACGTGAGGAACGCCACGGGCTACGTGTCCTCGAACACGCGCATCGACCTCCGCGGATTCGCCATGCCGACGCCAAGCCGCAAGGTGACCTCGCCTTTCGGCCGCCGCTGGGGCAGGCAGCACGAGGGGCTTGACATCAAGGTGTACGTGGGCGACACCATCAGCGCCGCCTTCGACGGCAAGGTGCGCATCGTCGCCTACAACGCCCGGGGCTACGGCTACTACGTCGTCATCCGCCACCCCAACGGGCTGGAAACCCTCTACGGGCACCTGAGCAAGCAGCTGGTGGCCGAGAACCAAGTGGTGCGCGCCGGACAGCCCATCGGACTGGGCGGCAACACGGGCCGATCCTACGGATCGCACCTCCACTTCGAGACGCGCATCTGCGGCGTGCCCATCAACCCGGCGCTGATGTTCGACTTCGCGCACCAGGACGTCGTGAGCGACTTCTACACCACGACCACCTCCTACGGAAGCGACCGCCACAGCGCCGTCGCCGCCAACACGGCGCACCCGGCGAACACCGAGGCCGGCCACGACGAGGGCCTTGCCGCCAACACGGCAGCCGCGCCCGCCATCGAGAGCAGGGCGGCGGAGGCGGAGCCGGCGGCGCAGGGCGGCAGCCAGCGCGCCAACCGCCGCGCAGCCGCGCGCCAGCAGCCGCGCGCGAACACGCACACGGTGAAGGCGGGCGACACGCTCTACGCCATCGCGCGCAAGCACGGCGTGACGCTCAACCAGCTGTGCAAGGCCAACGGACTCAAGCCCAACAGCCTCATCCGCGCCGGACAGAAGCTCCGCTTCTAACCCACAGGGACAACACCAACCAAATACATACTTTTACATAGCGGCGCTCGCCGGGCAACAACCGCCCGGCGAGCGCCTTCTTCTGCCCCGCAACGCCGCCAGCAGCCACCGCCCCGCCTCGAAGCGGCAGCCACGCGCCGAAGCCGCACAAATCTGCCGCCAGCGTGCCATCCTTTCACAAAAAACGTTGTATCTTTGCACCGGACAGGCCGCGCGCGGACACCGGCGGACAAGTGCCGGCCCCGCCCGACGCGCCCCGTCCCTTGCACGGAAATCCAACCAACACAAAAACGTTATCCTCATGAAGCTACTGATAAACTCCTACGACGAGTTCGCCTCACACCTCGGCGAGGTGCTCGGCACAAGCGACTGGCTCGAAGTGACCCAAGAACGCATCAACCTCTTCGCCGAGGCCACGCTCGACAACCAGTGGATCCACATCGACACGGAGCGCGCCAAGGCGGAGAGCCCCTACAAATCGACCATCGCGCACGGCTACCTCACCCTCTCGCTGCTGCCCCACCTGTGGAACCAGATCATCGAGGTGAACAACCTGAAGATGATGGTGAACTACGGCATGGACAAGATGAAGTTCGAGCAGCCCGTCATCACCGGCAGCAGCGTGCGCCTCGTCACCACGCTCCACTCCATCGTGAACCTCCGCGGCACGTGCAAGGCGGAAATCAAGTTCGCCATCGAAATCAAGGACTCCAAGAAACCGGCCCTGGAGGGCATCGCCACCTTCCTCTACTTCTTCAACAACTAAAAACGACACCTCCCCGCATGGGATTGCGACCATCCGTCACACTCCTCATCCTGCTGCTGTGCCACGCGCCGTCCGTGGCACAGCTGCTTATACCCACCTCCGGGCCGCCCGCCGACACCATCCCCGCCGACTCGCCCCGGGTGGCCGCGCGGGTGTTCGACCTGATCGACAGCGCGATGGTCTGGCTCCCGAAGCTCAAGAGCACCATCGCCGACTCGCTCGAGCTTTCCGTCGAGGAGCTCGACGATCTCAGCCGCCGCAAGAAGAAGCGGCTCATCCGCCAGTTCCTCGGCAGCCAGCTCGACGAGCTCAACAACATCGACACGCTCTACATCACGCCGCAGCTCTACAACTACGCCGTGATGGTGCAGAACACCACGACCTTCGAGAACTTCTCCGTCTCCAGCGCCGGCCCGGAGCCGCAGACGCTCCGCTTCTCGCCCAAGCCCACGTTCCGGCTCGGCGGCTACTTCGGCTGGCGGTGGATTTTCCTCGGCTACACGTTCGACGTGAACGGGCTGCTCGGAAAGAAAAGGAACAACACGAAAAAGACGGAGCTCGACCTCAGCCTCTACACCTCGAGGGTGGGCATCGACCTCTACTACCGCAAGACGGGGAACGACTTCCGCTGCACCAACCTCAACTCCCTTTTCAGCGAGGAGAACCCGCGCCCCGAGGGGATGGGCAGCGACTTCAGCGGGCTGGACATCCACACGCGGGGGCTGAACCTCTACTACATCTTCAACCACCGCCGCTTCTCCTATCCCGCCGCATTCTCGCAAAGCACGGTGCAACGCCGCTCGTGCGGCTCGTTCAAGCTCGGGATGGCGTTCACCCACCACGACATCTCGCTCAACGAGGAGGCTTTCGACGCGCGCCTCGACGGCCTCATCGACAAGTCGATGTTCTTCAACACGGTGAAGTACAACGACTACAGCATCAACTTCGGCTACGCCTACAACTGGGTGTTCCGCCGCAACTGGCTCTTCTGCGCGTCCGTCGCCCCGGCGCTGGCCTACAACGTCACCAGCTACAGCACCGACGACCCGGCCTTCAACGGGGAAGAGAGCGAGGGCAAGCGGTTCCTGCACTTCAGCTTCGACAAGTGCAACCTCGACTTCATCCTCCGCGTAGGCCTCGTCTACAACGACACGAAGCACTTCGGGGGAATGTCGTTCATCCTCCACTCCTTCGACTACAAGAACGACAAAGTGCGGCTCAACAACTCCTTCGGCTCGCTCAACTTCTACTTCGGGCTCAACTTCAAGCGGAAGAAGAAGCCGTAGCGGCGCAGCCAGCCGCACACCCCGGCACGTTTCCTACCCCCGCGCCAGGAAGTCCAGCGCATAGCGCGCCACCGCGAGCCCGTCGTGCGGACGCGCGGCAATGCTCCGTACGGCGGCGGCGACCACCGCCTCCGGCTCGCCCTGCGCATGGTTCAGCAGCAGGTGCAGGGCGTACTCGGGAACGTACTCGGGATGCCCCTGGAACGCCAGCACGCGCCCGCCCACGCCGAACGCCTCGTGGCGGCAGAACGCGCTCGTCGCCAGCAGGCGCGAGTCCGGCGGAAGCCGCACCACCTGGTCGTGGTGGTTGTAGAGCAGGTGCATGCCCTCCCCCGGCAGGAAGCGCCTCAGGCCGTCGTCCAGAACGGTCGCCTCGCGGACGCCCGCCCCCCAGCCGCCCGCATGCCGCTCCGCCCCGCCGCCCAGCGCCTGCGCGATGGCCTGGTGGCCGAAGCAGACGCCCAGCAGCCGCGCGCCGCCGGCAACGGCCTCCCTGATCCATTGCAGCAGGGCGCGAATCCACGGAACCGGCTCGTACACGCCGTTGTTGCTGCCCGTGACGAGGTACAGCTCGTCCGTCCGGATGCTTCCGGGCAGCACGCCGCGCCACGTCTCAACCACCTCGTAGGCCAGCGGCTCGCCGGCTGCCGCGTCGAGCAGGCGCATGAACATGCTCTCGTAGCTGGGGATGTAGGCCGGGAGCAGCCCCGGGAACGTGTCGCAAAGCAGAATGTTGATTTTCCTCATTTTCCACAGTCTTCCAGCAACGAGCCGCGCGCGGAAAGCTTTGTCCTTCTGACGCCACAAAACTCGTTACTGCTGCAAATTTACATATTTTCGCCAACAACCAGCACATTTCGTCACAACAATCTAACCAAATGCAGAAAAATGTCACCGCACACTCCGTTCCGAGCACCGCGCGGCGCGCCCCATTGCCCCCGGGCGCGCGGCACGCGCAAGAAGCGAGGAGGACGCACCCAAATGTCGGTGCGTCCTCCTCGCTTCTTCTTCTAATCCCTCTTGTAGCGAGAAAGGGACTTGAACCCTTGACCTTCGGATTATGAATCCGACGCTCTAACCGGCTGAGCTATCTCGCCAACTTGCCGACGGGAGTGGCGGGCGTTCCGGCGCGCGGCGCGCCCCCTTCCCTTTTAGCGAGTGCAAAGGTAGTGCTTTTTCCAAAGCCAGCCAACGTTTTGCGCGAAAAAACGCTATTTTTCGTTGAACCGCCGCCCGAACGTGAACTTCCGCACATCCGTCCCCACGCTGTCGGCCGGCGCGTCCCCGCCCGTCCGCGACTTCCCGTAGTAGGGCGTGTCCCAGTAGCCGTAGCCGTAGCCGTAGCTGTCGTCGTAGAGGTACCAGTCGTCGTAGTCGTAGAGTTTCTTGAGGTGGAACAGCGTGTTGCCGATCCGTCCGCGGAACGTGTAGCTGTCGAGGTAGTAGTCGTGGATGGCCACGTTGAGCTCGGGGTTGTAGCGGTACTTGAGGTAGATGACGCCGTCTATCGACTTCCATGTGAAGGAGAAGCTCTGGTAGCGGATCGGGCAGCGCGGGTCGTTGAAGTAGTCCACCTCCTCGCCCATGCCGTGAGAGGCGAACTCGTAGGCGGGCAGGAAGCGGATGTCCGTGTAGTCGGCGTCCCACTCGCGCCCGTAGCCGTCGGCATAGTACATTCCCATGTTGCCGGTCCACTGCCCGTCCAGGAACATGGCGTTCAGCGTGTCCTCGTCGCACGAGCCGAGCGACAGGGCCGAGGCCAGCGACAGGGCGGCGAGCAGGAGGAAGTTGCAGATTTTTTTCATAAGCCTTGGTGCTTTGTTTGTTGTTGTCGCCGCAAATTTAAGCCTTTCGCCCCGAACGAGCCAAGCCGGGCCCGCGCAAAATCAGCGCGCGCCCGCTTTTTTAGGGAAACGCCGAAAGCGGCTTAGGCGAAAGCCGCCGGCGCGGTAGGGATTCCCTGCCGGCGCGCGCCGGAACGCCCCGCCTCCGTCAGAACATCCCGAGCTGGTTGAGCAGCACGCCGAGGATGGCCACCGGCGTGACGTAGCGGAGGATGAACACCAGCGCCTTGAAGTAGGGCGCGCGGACCGAGCCCCCGTTCGTCACCTCGTCGCGGAAGAGCTGGCGGTTCAGGTACCAGCCCGCAAAGACGGAGATGAACATCCCGCCCACCGGCAGGCAGAGGTTCGACGAGGTCCAGTCGAACAGGTCGAAAATGCTCTTGCCGAACAGGCGCGCGTCCTTGAGCAGGCCGAACGAGAGGGAGCAGAACACGCCCAGCACGATGCAGCAGCCCGTCTCCACCCACGCGGCCTTCTTGCGCGGGATGTCGAACTCCTCCGACATGTACGACGTGACCACCTCGTGCAGCGAGATGGCGCTCGTGAGGGCGGCGATGACAATCAGCAGGTAGAACATCACGGAGAACCCGTAGGCCAGCCACGGCAGCCCGCCGAACGCCTGCTGGAACACGTTGGGCAGGGTGATGAATATCAGCGACGGGCCGATGTCCTCGGGGCTGAGCGAGTAGCTGGCGGCGGCCGCCGCCGGGAAGATGATGAAGCCCGCCATGAGCGCCACGAGCGTGTCGATGGCGCACACGTTGAGCGCCGTCTTCGTCAGGTTCGTGCTCCTGTCGAAGTAAGAGGCGTAGGTGCACAGGCAGCCCATGCCGAGCGAGAGCGAGTAGAACGCCTGCCCCATGGCGCTGAGCACCACCTTGCCGTCGATGCGCGAGAAGTCGGGCCTGACCAGGAACTCCACCCCCTGCCCGGCGTTGGGCAGCGAGACGGAGCACACGACAAGCACGATGACAAAGACGAAGAGCATCGGCATCAGGATCTTCGACCACCGCTCGATGCCTTTCGTCACGCCGCGCATGATGACGTAGTGGGTGATGAGGATGAAGGCGACGAGCCAGAAGACGGGCCTCCACGGATCCGACGCGAAGTCCTGGAAGATGCGGGGGTAGTCGGCGGCGGTGTGCCCCTCGAACGAGTTGCAGACGGCCAGCCAGGCGTACTCCATCGTCCAGCCCGCCACCACCGAGTAGTAGCTGAGGATGATGAAGCCGGTGCACACGCCGAGCCGCCCCACCCACTTCCACTGCGTGCGGGGCGCCAGCTTCTGGTACGCGCGCGACGTGTTCGCCTGGGTGTGCCGGCCGATGAGGAACTCGCTCACCATCACCGGGATGCCCATCACCAGGATGCAGCCGATGTAAACGAGGATGAAGGCCGCCCCGCCGTTGCGCCCCGTCTCAATCGGGAAGCGCCAGATGTTGCCCAGCCCGACGGCCGAGCCGGCGGCGGCAAGAATCACGCCAACTTTGCTTCCGAAGTTCTCTCTGTCTTGAATCATGTGCTCGTTTCCGTTATGAAAGCCGCGGAAAGGCATCCGCCGACACGGCGGGCGGACTTTCCGCCAAACCGATGGCAAAAATACAACATTTTTCGCGCATTCGCGGCATAAACGGCAGCCATTCGCGGCATAAATGGCAGCCCGTCGGCGCGCCGCCCGTTTTTCCAGCCCCCGCGCCCGCCCGGAGCTCCCTGCGGAGCGGCATCCGCCGCGCCCCGGAGCCGGCGCGCCGGGCCTGCGGAGGGAAAATATTTCCAAGTACTTGGAAATATTTTTTCAAGTACTTGGAAATTTCCGTCCAAGTACTTGGAAATTCCGGCGCGCCGCAGCGGCCCGGAATCGGAGGCGCAGGCGGGCGGCGCGCCGGCCGCGGAAGCGGCGGAACGGCGCCGCCCGCCTGCGGCGAAGGAACAGCAAAGCGGGCGGGCGGCCGCTTTTCCGCGCCGTCCCGCCCGCCGTCTCGTCCCGAATGACTATCTTTGCAGCTGCCGCGAGGGCCTTGCGCCGGGAGTGCGCAAGGCCGTCCAGCCCCGAAAGCCTCGCACCGCGCCATGACCGCCGCCAAACGCTACCCCCGCACCGTCCTCTGCTCCCTCGCAGTAGCCGTCCTCTCCCTCGCCCCCATGCCCGACGTGCCCGAGCTGGGCGACGTGCCGCTCTTCGACAAATGGGTGCACTTCGTCATGTACGGCGGCGTCGCGCTGTGCCTGTGGTTCGACCACTACTGGCGGCGCGCCGACCGCTGCCTCTCGTGGGCGGTGGTGGCATGGAGCACGCTCTACCCCGTCGCGCTGGGCGGACTGCTGGAGCTCGGCCAGGCCTACCTCACGACGTGCCGATCGGGCGACTGGCTCGACTTCGCCGCCGACGCCGTCGGCGCGGCCATCGCCTTTCCGCTGGGCTGCGGCGTCGTCCGCCCCTTGGCGGGCAAGCTAAGCAAGGACAGGAAGCGGTAGGGATGAGGAGGGGGGAGTCCCCTCCCCGGCACGCTACACGCGAACCGTGGGCAGCGTGGCGAACGACAGGCGGCTGTGGCGGATGGGGAACGACACGTCGAAGCGGCCCCTCACCTTCTTCTTGCCGCGCGTCGCCGGCCTGAACCTCATCTTGCGGCACACGCGCCGCGCCTCCTCGTCGAACTCGCGGCCCACGCCCCTCACCACGTGGGTCTCGGCCACGCGCCCTTTCTCGTCGATGATGCAGGCCACGACGATGCGCCCGTCCACGCCGGCGCGCCCGGCGGCGGGGTTCCTGTAGTGCTTCTTCAGGAACCGCTCGACGGCCTCCTGCCCGCCCTTGTACTCGGGCGCGGTCGCCTTTTCCTGCCGTCGCTGCTCGCGGCGCGGGAAGAAGGGGTCGTCGCCGAAGCCGAAGTCGAAGAACTGCGCGCGGGCCGCCAGGGGGGCCGCGAGGAGGAGGCAGAGCAGGAGGAGGAATTGTTTCATGGTCGTTGTGCGCTTGGGTCGTCACGCCCGCGTGTGCGTGTTATCGGCTGCAAACTTACGCTTTTTCGGCGACAATCCGCAGTGTTTTACATTTTTTGGCGCGGAGGCGGCCGGGCGCGCCGCGGCCGGCGGGGCGGAAAACACAGCGGGGCGGCGCTTGAATGGTATGCCAAAAACTCGTAACTTTGCATCCCGAACCACAGGCATTCAACACAAGAGCATGATTACAGCAGACCAACTGAAGGAACTGAAGGAGCGCGCCGGCGCGCTGTGCCGCTACCTCGGCATCGAGCAGAAGAAGGTGGAGGTGGAGGAAGAGGAGCTGCGCACGCAGGCCCCGGGATTCTGGGACGACCCGAAGGCGGCCGAGGCGCAGATGAAGAAGGTGAAGGACATCCGCAAGTGGATTGACGGCTACAACGAGGTGAAGTCGGCCACCGACGAGCTGGAGCTGGCGTTCGACTACCACAGGGAGGGCCTGGTGGGCGAGGAGGAGGTCGACGCCGACTACGCCAGGGCGCTCGGCCTCGTCGAGGGCCTGGAGCTGAGGAACATGCTGCGCGACGAGGCCGACGGCATGGACGCGGTGCTCAAGATCAACTCGGGCGCGGGCGGCACGGAGAGCCAGGACTGGGCGCAGATGCTGATGCGGATGTACCAGCGGTGGGCGGAGGCGCACAAGTACAGGGTGAGCGTGAGCAACTACCAGGACGGCGACGAGGCGGGCATCAAGACCGTGACCATGGAGATAGAGGGCGACCAGGCCTACGGCTACCTGAAGGGCGAGAACGGCGTGCACCGGCTCGTGCGCGTGTCGCCCTACAACGCGCAGGGCAAGCGCATGACGAGCTTCGCGTCGGTGTTCGTCACGCCCCTCGTGGACGACAGCATCGAGGTGGTCATCGACAAGAGCAAGATAACGTGGGACCTCTTCCGGAGCGGCGGCGCCGGCGGGCAGAACGTGAACAAGGTGGAGACGGGCGTGCGCCTGCGCTACCAGTACACCGACCCCGACACGGGCGAGGAGGAGGAGATTCTCATCGAGAACACCGAGACGCGCAAGCAGCTGGAGAACCGCGAGAACGCGCTCCGGCTGCTCCGCTCCCAGCTCTACGACCGCGCCCTCAGGAAGCGCATGGCCGAGCAGGAGAAGATCGAGGCGGGGAAGAAGAAGATAGAATGGGGCTCGCAAATCCGCTCCTACGTGTTCGACGACCGGCGCGTGAAGGACCACCGCACCAACTACCAGACGTCGGACGTGGCGGGCGTGATGGACGGCAAAATCGACGACTTCATCAAGGCCTACCTCATGGAGTTCTCCGGGAAATAGCCGCCGCGCCGCCCGGAGCGGGGACGCGCGGCGCCAGCGCCGAACGCTAAAAAGACCAAAGCCATGAACATCGAGATTGAACGGAAATTCATCGTCACGGGCGAGTACAAGAGCCTCGCCTTCGCCCACAGCCACATCGAGCAGGGCTACTTCGAGACCGCGCCGGGGCGCACCGTGCGCGTCCGCATCCGCGACGACCGCGCCTTCCTCACCATCAAGGGGCCGGCGGACAAGGACGGGCTGGCGCGCTACGAGTTCGAGACGGAGGTGTCGATGGCCGACGGGCGGCAGCTGATGAACCTGTGCCGCCCGGGGCGAATCGACAAGAACCGGTGGCTCGTGCGCGCCGGGCGGCACACGGTGGAAATCGACGAGTTCCTCGGCGAGAACGCGGGGCTGGTGATGGCGGAAATCGAGCTGTCCGCCGAGGACGAGGACTACGAGAAGCCCGGGTTCCTCGGCCGCGAGGTGACGGGCGACCGCCGCTTCTACAACAGCCACCTGCTCCGCTACCCCTACTGCATCTGGGGCAAGCAGTTCGAGGCCGGGCTGTGAGCCGGCGGACGGAAAGGGCGGACGGAAAGGACAGAGCGGGGGATGCACGCGCACAGTGCGCGTGCATCCCCCGCTCTCCTTGTATCTTGTGCGCCTGCTCCGCCGGGGCGGCGCGCACGGCCCTGCGCCTACTCCAGCACCGTGGCCCTCACGATGCGGATGTCGCGCAGCGGCCTGTCGCCCGCGCCGGTCTTCGCCCGCTCGATGTCGAGCACGGCCTTCATGCCCTCCACCACCTCGCCGAACACGGTGTAGCTTCCGTCGAGCCACGGCGCGCCGCCATGCGTGCGGTAGGCGCGCAGCTGCTCCTGCGTGAAGGGGGCGGGCGGGTTGTCTTCGACTTCGCGCTTCGCCTCGTCGAGCAGCTTCTCCAGCAGGCGGCTCACCCCGTCGCGGTCGCGCTGCCGCCGCATCCCGTCGAGCTCGGCCGCGCGCGCCTTCGTCTTCTGCGCGTACAGGGCGTCCACGCGCTCGTCTATCTTCCGCCGCTCGTAGCCGTACATGGCGCTCTCGCTCTGCGACTTGCCCGTCACGATGTAGAACTGGTAGGCGTCGGACGCTTTCGACGGGTTCACGTCGTCGCCCTCGCGCGCCGCCGCCACCACGCCCCGCCGGCGGAAGTGGCGCGGATAGACGACCTCGGCCGGGATGGTCGGCCCCGTGGCCGCCGTGTCGGCGGCAGCGGCGGCCGCCTCCGCCTCGTGGCCGGGGCGCGTGCCGGGGTCGCCCGTCTGGATCATGAAGTTGCGGATGACGCGGTGGAAGGTCACGCCGTCGTACAGCCCCGCGCGCACATTCTTGATGAAGTTGTCGCGGTGGCCGGGCGTGTCGTTGTAGAGGCGGATGCGGATGTCGCCGGCCGTCGTCTCCAGCAGCACCTCGGCCTCCTTGCCGCCGCTCTGGCCGCTACAGCTGCCGGCCGCCAGGGCGCACAGTGCCAGCGCCGTCAAAAGCATTCGTTTCATAGGCAAAAAGATGATTGGTTGGGTGTACTGGCAAAGTTACAGAAAAGTTGCGTGACAGCCCCGCCATGGCGCGGAAAGTTGCGTGCCGCCGCGCCGCCGCCCCCGCAGAATCGGCGCAAAATGTTTCGCGGGCGGAATATTTTCCCTACCTTTGCACGCGCAAGCGACCATGGGCCGCCGCGATGGTGGAATGGTAGACACGAGGGACTTAAAATCCCTTGGCCATAACGGCTGTGCGGGTTCGAGTCCCGCTCGCGGTACGGAAACGCCGGCCGGCAATCGTTCGATTGCCGGCCGGCGTTTCCGTTGTCCGCAGCCCGTCCCTGCGCCCTCCGCTGCCCGCCGCCGCCTCCCTTGCGGCAGGGGAGGAAGGCGTCCGGGTCAGTAGGCCTGCTCGTGCACGCCCCTGACGGCGCGCCCGGAAGGGTCGTTGAGGTGCCGGAACGACGCGTCCCAGGCCAGGGCCTCGGCCGTGCTGCAGGCCACGGAGGGGACCGACGGCACGCAGCGCGCGGCGCTCTCGCTCGGGAAGTGCTCCTCGAAGATGGAGCGGTAGTAGTACTCCTCCTTGTTCATGGGGGTGTTGACGGGGAAGCGCTCGGACGCGCGCGCCATCTCCTCGTCGCTCACCTGCTCGGCGGTGACGCGCTTGAGCGTGTCGATCCACGAGTAGCCCACGCCGTCGCTGAACTGTTCCTTCTGCCGCCACGCGACGCTCTCGGGCAGGACGCCGGCGAACGCCTCGCGCACCACGCGCTTCTCAATCTCGCGCCCGGGGCACATCTTCGCCACAGGGTCCACGCGCATGGCCACGTCGAGGAACTCCTTGTCGAGGAAAGGCACGCGCCCCTCCACGCCCCAGGCCGAAAGGCTCTTGTTGGCGCGCAGGCAGTCGTAGAGGTGCAGCTTGGAGAGCTTGCGCACCGTCTCCTCGTGGAAGGCGCGCGCGGAGGGCGCCTTGTGGAAGTAGAGGTAGCCGCCGAACACCTCGTCGGCGCCCTCGCCCGAGAGCACCATCTTGATGCCCATCGACTTGATGACGCGGGCGAGCAGGTACATGGGCGTGGAGGCGCGGACGGTGGTCACGTCGTAGGTCTCGATGAAGTAAATCACGTCGCGGAGGGCGTCGATTCCCTCCTGGATGGTGTAGTTGATCTCGTGGTGCACCGTCCCGATATACTGCGCCACCTCGCGCGCCTTCACGAGGTCGGGCGCGCCCTTCAGCCCCACGGCAAACGAGTGGAGGCGCGGCCACCAGGCGGCCTCGCGGCTGTCGCTCTCCACGCGGCGGCTGGCGTACTTCGCCGCGATGGCCGAGATGACGGAGCTGTCGAGGCCGCCCGAGAGCAGCACGCCGTAAGGCACGTCGCTCATCAGCTGGCGGCGCACGGCGTCCTCCAGCGCGCCGCGCACCGCCTCGACGGGATGCGCCACGGGCACAATCTTGTCGTAGTCCTCCCACTCGCGCTCGTACCAGCGCACCTGCCGGCCTTCGCGCGACCAGTAGTAGTGGCCGGGCAGGAAAGGCTCGTACGTGTCGCACTGCCCCTCCAAGGCCTTCAGCTCGCTCGCCACGTAGACGCGGCCCTCGTGGTCGCGCCCGATGTAGAGCGGAATCACCCCGACGGGATCGCGCCCGACGAGGTACTCGTCGCGCTCCTCGTCGTAGAGGGCGAACGCGAAGATGCCGCTCAGCCGCTCGAACAGCCGCCGGACGCCCCGCGCGTCCCCCGCTCCGCCGTCCCGCGCACGCCACTCGCGGTAGAGGGCGAGGATGACCTCGCAGTCCGAGCCCGTCTGGAACGCGTAGCGGCCCGCCAGCTCGGCGCGCAGGTCGCGGTGGTTGTAAATCTCGCCGTTCACGGCCAGCACCTGCCGCCCGTCGGGCGAGAACAGGGGCTGCCGCCCCGACTCGGGATCGACGATGGAGAGGCGCTCGTGCGCCAGGATGGCCGTCCCGCCGCAATAGATGCCGCTCCAGTCGGGGCCGCGGTGGCGTATCTTCTGCGACATCCGCAACGCTTTCTTCCTAAGCTCGGGAGTCTGCTGCCGTATCCCGAAAATTCCTACGATTCCACACATGAGACGATGCTGTTTTTAGCCGCCGGGGCCGTTCCGGGCGCGAGGCCCCGCCCTGACGTTTTGTTGGCGTTTCGGGTGCAAAGGTAGCAAACATTTCTGTTTTTGCAAAGAAACAAAGTAAAAATGCAACGAATTACACACATTTTCACTCAAAAAGAAAACAAAACGCGCCGTTCCGCTTTCCTTTTGGCACTCGCGGAGCCGCCGCGGCCCGCGCGCCCTCCCGCGGTGCGGCGCGCAGGAAGCACCGCCACGCCGCGCGGAAAGCCACGCCACGGCGCACCGGAAAGCGCCCCGCGCCGCCTCCATCCGGCGTGCGCGCCGCGCGGGGAAGGGCGGCGCGCCGGCGGCAACAACCGCGCGCGCCTTCCGCCGCGCGGCGGCGCCTCCACTTAAAAACGCCCCATCCGCTGGAAGGAAAAAGATTTTTGTCGTAACTTTGCAGCGGAAAAACCGAGCGAGCATGAGGATCCTGATTGTCAACACGTCGGAGCGCGTGGGCGGCGCGGCCATCGCGGCCAGCCGGCTGATGCGGGCGCTGCGGAAGCACGGGGCGAGGGCCACGATGCTGGTGCGCGACCGCCAGTCGCAGCAGCTCAGCGTGCAGACGGTGCGGCAGTCGTGGCGGCTGACGCTGAAGTTCGTTTGGGAGCGGCTGCTCATCCTCCTGGGCAACGGGCTCCGGAGGAAGACGCTGTGGGCGGTGGACCTGGGCTGCACGGGCACGGACGTGACGCGGATGGCGGAGTTCCGGAAGGCCGACGTGGTGCACCTGCACTGGGTGAACCAGTCGTTCCTCTCGCTGCGCGACATCCGGCGCATCCTGGAGTCGGGCAAGCGCGTGGTCGTGACGATGCACGACATGTGGTACTTCACGGCCATCTGCCACTATGCCGGCGAGTGCGACCGCTACGCGCGCGGGGGCTGCCGGCGGTGCCCGCTCATGGGCGGCGGCGCGCCCCTGGGGCAGGACCTCGCCCGGCGCGTGTTCCGGCAGAAGAGAGAGATGTACGCGCGCGCGAGCGTCACGTTCGTGGGCTGCAGCCAGTGGATTGCCGGGCTGGCGCGGCGGTCGCTGCTGGCGCAGGGGCAGCGCGTGGTGAGCATCCCCAACGCCATCGACACGGAGCAGTTCTGCCCGCAGGACAAGGCGGCGGCGCGGCGCGCGTTCGGGCTGCCCGCCGGCCGCACGCTGCTGCTGTTCGGCGCGCAGCGCATCACCGACGAGCGCAAGGGCTTCCACCTGCTGGTGGAGGCGTGCGTGCGGATTGCCGCCGAGCGGCCCGGGCTGCGGGCGGAGCTGGGCATCGTGGTGGTGGGCGGCGACGCCGACGCGGCGCGCACGGCGCTGCCCCTGGACGTGTTCCCGGCCGGCTACGTGAGCAACGAGGACGCGATGGCGCGGCTCTACAACGCCGTCGACGCCTACGTCACGCCGTCGCTCCAGGACAACCTGCCGAACACCGTCGTGGAGGCAATGGCCTGCGGGACGCCCTGCGTGGGCTTCCGCGTGGGGGGCATCCCGGAGATGATAGACCACCGCCGCAACGGCTACGTGGCGGACTACCGCGACGCGGCCGACCTGGCGCGGGGCATCCTGTGGGCCGCCGACCCCGGGCGCCGCGCGGAGCTGTCGGCGCAGGCGCGGCGGAAGGCGGTGGAGACCTACTCGGAGGAGCGCGTCGCGCGCCGCTACATGGAGGTGTATGGGGGAGATTGACTTCACCATCGTCACGGTCACCTACAACGCCGCCGCCACGCTGGGGCGGACGCTGGAGAGCGTGGAGGCGCAGACGTTCCGCCGCTTCGAGCACCTCGTCATCGACGGGGGGTCGGGGGACGGGACCGTGGGCATGGCGGAGGCCTACCGGCGGCGCAACGCCGACATCGGCGTGACGGTGGTGTCGGAGCGCGACCGCGGGCTGTACGATGCCATGAACAAGGGCATCGCCCGCGCGAGGGGGACGTTCGTCTGCTTCCTCAACGCCGGCGACAGGCTGCACGACCGCCGCACGCTGGAGCGGATCGCGCCGCTGGCCACCGACGAGTGCGGCGTGATTTACGGGGAGACGGACATCGTGGACGAGGCGGGGCGCTTCCTGCGCCACCGCCGCCTCCGCGCCCCCGGGCGGCTGACGTGGAGGTCGTTCATGCGGGGCATGGTGGTGTGCCACCAGTCGTTCTACGCGCGCCGCGAGCTGGCGCCGCCCTACGACCTGAGCTACCGCTTCTCGGCCGACTTCGACTGGTGCGTGCGCGTGATGAAGGCCGCGGAGAGCCGGGGGCTGGCGCTGGCGAACGCGCGCCGCGTGCTGACCGACTACCTGGCCGAGGGCATGACCACGCGCAACCACGGGGCGTCGCTGCGCGAGCGCTTCCGCATCATGGCGCGGCACTACGGGTGGCTCGCGGCCGTGGGGATGCACGCGTGGTTCGCGGTGCGCGCCGCCGTCAAGAGATAAAGACCAATCCGCAACACAACAAGCACCAATCCGCAACACAATGAGAGATTTACCGCAAGACCCGACGATGCTCCTCGGCGTCGTCAACATGAAGCTGCGCGACGAATACGCGTCGCTCGACGCGCTGTGCGACGACCTGCACGTCTCGCGCCAGGAGATTTGCCGGCGGCTGGCCGCCGCCGGCTTCGAGTACAGCAGGGAGAACAACAGGTTCCGGTGAGGCCGCCCTCCGCAAGATGAGCAACACATCGAAATCCAAGCTCTTCAAGAGCGGCGCGGGCAGCGAGCTCCTCAGCCACGCCTGCATGCTGCTGGCCTGCGCCACGTGGGGGCTGATGTCGCCGCTGGGCAAGCACGCCATGCTGCACGGGGTGCCCGGGCTGGAGATGGTGACGTTCCGCGTGGCGGGCGGCGCGCTGTGCTTCTGGATAGCCTCGGCGTTCGTCCCGCAGGAGAGGGTCCGCCCCAAGGACCTGTTCCTGCTGTTCTTCGCCGGCATGCTCGGCATCGTGCTCAACCAGTGCTGCTTCACCATCGGGCTGTCGGTCACCTCGCCGGTCAACGCCAGCATCGTGACGACCACGCTGCCCATCGTCACCATGATACTGGCGGCCGTGTTCCTGCGCGAGCCCGTCACGGGCAAGAAGGTGGTGGGCATCTTCCTTGGCGCCATCGGCGCGTTCATCCTCATCACGGGCGGCGCGCACGCCGCCGGCGCGGCGGGCGAGGGCAAGCTGCTGGGCGACCTGCTGTGCCTGACGGCGCAGTGCAGCTTCGCCGTCTACCTCACCCTCTTCAAGCACCTGATACAGCGCTACACCATCATCACCTGTATGAAGTGGATGATCACCTACGCCGCCATCGTCATCATGCCGTTCTCCTACCCGCGCATGGCCGCGCTGCCCTGGGCCGGCATCGAGCCGCGCGTGTGGGCGGAGACGGCGTTCGTGGTGGTGGGCGGCACGTTCCTCGCCTACATCCTCATGATGCGCGGGCAGAAGTCGCTCCGCCCGACGGTGGTGTCGATGTACAACTACGTGCAGCCCATCGTGGCGTGCGCCGTCAGCATCTCCCTCGGCCTCGGCGCGTTCGGGTGGGGGCAGGCGCTGGCCGTCCTGCTCGTGTTCTCGGGCGTCTACCTCGTCACGCAGAGCAAGAGCCGCAGGGACATGAAGAAAGAGGCGGCGAGGCAAGGCGCGTCCAATTCCTGACAAACAAGAGCAACACACACCATGGTCATCGACTACCCCTCACAGGCGTTCGAGCCGCTCGCCCGCTTCAAGGGCGGCGAGAAGGCGCTCAACGCCAAGACGTTCTCCGACGGCACGTGCCGCATCCTGCGCGCCTACCTCGAGCCGGGCGCGAGCATCGGAATGCACGAGCACGCGGCGAACTGCGAAGTCATCTACATCCTTTCGGGCAGCGGAACGGTCGTCGAGGACGGCGGCGAGAAGCCCGTCCGCGCCGGGCAGGCCACCTACTGCGAGCGGGGGCGCAGCCACAGCCTCATCAACACGGGGGCGGAGGACCTGCACTTCTTCGCCGTCGTCCCCGAAGTAAGGCAAGCCGGGGAGGATGGTTGAGATTCAGGGAAGGCTCGTGTCGCTCGACGTGTTCGGCGAGCCGTTCTGCTGCGACCTCCACGCCTGCCGCGGGGCCTGCTGCGTGGAGGGCGACGCGGGCGCGCCGGTGGAGCCGGACGAAATCCCCGGCCTCGAGGAGGCCGCCGAGGCGCTGGGCGGCGAGCTGACCGCCGAGGCGCGCGCCGTCATCGACGGGCAGGGCGTGGCCTACGTCGACCGCGACGGGCAGCTCGTCACGTCCATCGTGGACGGAAAGGACTGCGTGTTCGCCGTACGCGACGGGCGGGGCTGCGTCCTCTGCGCCATCGACCGCGCCCGCCGCGAGGGGCGCACCGCCGTCGAGAAACCCCTCTCCTGCGCCCTCTACCCCGTCCGCCTGTCGAAAGTGGGCGGCGTGACGGCGCTCAACTACCACCGGTGGGACGTGTGCGCCGGCGCCCGCGCGCAGGGGAGGCAGCTGGCGCTGCCCGTCTACCGGTTCCTGAAGGCACCGCTCGTCCGCGCCTTCGGGCAGGAGTGGTACGACGAGTGCGAGCTGGTCGCCACGGAGCTCAGGAGGCAGGGCTACATCTGACGGGCTGCGCCGCCGGCCCGCCGCCCGCGGGAGGACGTGGGAAAACGAGGGTGTGTCAAAACCACAGATAACCCCTCAATACAAATAAAACTCGCAACTTTAGTGGAATCCA
>CAVGCV010000026.1:0-24675 GCA_963627995.1 bacterium
GAGCGCGGGAATTTTCTCCGCGGAGGTTTCCGCAGCCCTCCGCAGTGTTTTTACAACAACCTTCAAGATACTGAAAAACAACATATTACAGACACACCAAACGAACGAAACGGGGGAATGGACGGAACAAGGCTAAAAAAATGCAGGGCGAGGAAACCAACAAGTCGGTTTTCTCGCCCTGCGTCGGGGGATTTGTTGCCCAAAAGTCATTCTTCTGCGGAGGGAGGGGCGTCGGAGAGGGGGAATGTCTCGCTGTCGGCGCGCTGCAGGCGCTGGATGTAAGCCAGTTCCCCAATGGCGAAGTCGGAGTTTTCGGGCTCGTCGAGCATCTGCTGGCACGCCTGTTCGGCCTTGTCAAGTTCGTCGCGGTTGATGAGAACATACACCTGTCGCCGGCGCAGGAAGTTCTTGAAGCCTACCAGCGAGGCATCGACGTCGTCGCCGTTGTCCTCGGCCTGCCGGATGTAGTTGTCCACATGGCTCATCATCCGATTCACCATGTCCAGCGCGCGGAAGTCGTGGGCATTGACCAAGCAGTTCACATATTCCTCGGCAAAGCGGATGTTGTTAACGTCGTGGATGATGTCGAGGTAGTAGTATGCCTCGGCATAGAGCTGGAGCTCCATGTAGCAGAAGCCGACGATGAAGCAAATCTCGCGGAAAACGCGCTGCTGGTCGGCGGCGAGGTCGTCGTAGTTGTCGTTCATGTAGAAATAGACTTCCGACAGGTAGTCGATGGCCTCGTAATAGCGCTTGTCCGTGTAGAGCTGCCGCCCTCGGAAAAGGTAGAAGCCCACGTCGGGGGTGTCGGCGTCGAGCAGGAACTTCTGTTCCTCGGAAAGCTGGTCGTAGTGCCCGGCATTGAGCTTGTCGATGGCGTCGCTCCACACGAACTCGTACTCCTTGTGATAGGTTTCGTCGGGAAGCTTGTCGATGGCCACGATGAAGGTGATGGCATCGACCCCGTTTCGGCCGGAGACGAACGTGGAGTGATGGTCGAACGAGGCGGGATACCAGATGGCGGTCAGGCGGACGTAGCGCGCCGTGTCGTCGTCGAGTTCCGTGCGCAAGTCCACTTGTATCTGCCGCAGGAATCCACCGGCGCAGTTCGGGTCGCGATAGAGCAGCTGGTAGGTGGTGTCGGCAGTGGCCGCCTTCAGGTCGAGCGACCGGATGGCGGCGGCATCGCGCTCCACGCGGAGTGTGTCGCCGGACACGGCTTTCATGCAGTCGTAGTCGAGGTCGTTCAGGCCGAAGCAGAGGCGCAGCACATCGGCGAGGAGGAGCGACTGTGTTTGCGCGCGGCGGAGCTGGAACTGTTCGGTTTGGTGCGACATCTCCTGCTCGCGCAGCAGGTAGTTCAGGCGGCGCTCATAGGCGGCGCGCTGCTCCTTGTCCTCGGGCGCATCCTTTTGAGAGGCTGCATGGTAGGCGTTGGTGAATTCGCGGCGCAGCTGGAACTGGCTCTCCAGGATGGCCTGCAAGTAGGGCTGGGCATGGGGCATCCCGTCGAAGAGGCAGAGGGGTGTGAAGATGTGGACGCAGAGTTTGTTGCGCTCCTCGTCGTAGGTGTAGACGAACTTGGAGATGCGGCTCATCAGGTTGTACTCGTTGCAGAGGGCGCGCACGGCATTCACTTCCTTCAGGTCGGCATCGAAGATGAAGGGGAACTCGAGCGTGGCTGTCTCGATGCCGCTCACGGGGATGGGGAGGCGGAAGTGGCCGCCCTGGTAGTCGAATTGGTAGATGTGGAACCGCTCCTCGCGCCTCACCTCGAACTGGCAGCTGAGAGACTTCAGCAAGTGCTCGAACACGAGGGACGCTTGGCGCGTTTTCCCATCGGAAGGAGGGGATGGCGTATTGCCCCTACCCGACTTGCGCGACCATCCGGAAAGAGCGGAAGCCAATGCGTTCTGAAACCTGTTGATGATTTTCATGGCGCAAAATTAGCCAAAAGATTGGACTTCCGGCTTTTTCACCGCACAATTTGGGATGCCCCGCCGCCGTTTGGAGACGGGGCGAGGGGCGAATGTGGAAAAACGGAGTCGGCACGCCGGACTTCTTGTCCGGCGTGCCGACGCACTTGGTTGTGTTCAAACGCCCCGTCTCGGGAGCGAAGGATTAGCGTTTCCGAAGGGGTATGTACCACGACTTGTTGATGGCCGCCTTGAGGGACGCGTCGGGGACATCCTTGCCGCCACGGCGCGAGATGGCATCGGCGAAGTAATCCTTGGTGACGACCGTTCCGTCAACGGTCTTCCCGAGGTTGGCCATCGTGTAGCGCATGAGGTCGTAGTAGCGGGTTCCCTCGAACATTCCTTCGAGGGCTTCCTCGGCAAGAATCATCTTATCGACCTCAATCATGCGTTTCTCGCGCACCTGGTCGGTGGCCAGCCATTCGGCGTTCACCTTGACCGCTGCGTCGTAAGCCTCTTGGTAAGCCACGGAGTCCTCATGGGTGGAATATTCGTCGAGGGTGTTCTCGGGAAGCGGCACGATGCCCGACGAGTCGGTGGGCAGATAATAGTGTTCGTTGCACCACGTGTCGCCGCTGCCAAGGTCGTGCAGGGCATACTGGTAATTGGTTCCTGAGGAGCGGGAGCTGATGGAGCGTCTTTCGAGATCCCAGCGGTCGAACGTGACGAAGCGGTCCTTGTCCCAAGCTGCCGCGTTGCTGGCCACGCCTGTGGACGAGACGATTTTGGACAGGCGGCTCACCTCGTCGATGGAGACAAGGCGGTTGGTCTGGGTGGAGTCGATGCCCGTCTGCAAGTCGTAGCCCAGCACGGAACCCGAGATGCCGTATTTGAGGATGGCAAATGCGGTTTCGGGGAATCCGGCACGGTTGAGTGCCTCCGCCAAGTGGAGGTAAACAATCGGAAGGCGATAGAGGGTGATGTTGTCGATACGGCGGTCGGTCATCGAAAGAGTATTACCGTCCGTGTACTTTTGAATGTACTGGCGGACATCGTTGTGCTGCGTGTTGTAGCTGGTTCCCCTCTGTACATTGCGCTCCGACCAGACGGTGGACAGGCGGAGGTCGCCAGTCAGCAGACGCCCGCGCTCCTCGAAGTCGGGATACATCGACGCATCGCGATAAGCATAGAGCGTGTCGGTGGAGATGGAGGTGCGGTAGAGGAAAAAGCAGAACCACTGGTCGTTCGAGATTTCCTCGATACGCTTCGACGGAGTGACTGCCGGATAGTAGTCGTTGTTGTACTGCGAGTTGAACACCTTGCGGATGTCGGACGTGTTGCCGTTGTCGAGCGTGATGGTGTCCATCGGGACATACGTGATGAGGTTGCTGTTGGCATAGGCGCTTGTAGCGGAGAACGAATTCGGATAGTTCGACGCTATCATATTAAACTGGTCACCTATCCAGTTCGCTGTCGGGGTCTGTCCGAGGGCGCGCGAGCGGCTGGGATGTGCCAGATAATCGTGGTAGTAGCGGATGGCCTCCACATAGTCGCTTTGGTTCTGCGTGAACGAGCCGCGCCAAAGATAAAGTTCGGCCAGCATCAAGCGGAGGGGAATGAAGAACTTGGAATAGGACAAGCCGTTCAGGCTACCTCCATAGGAGGGCAGCAGTCCCTCGTCCACACGTCCGCGACTGGCGGCGATGTGTGGCAGGAGGTCATTGATGCAGAAGTCGCAGATGGCAACGAGATCCTTGCGGTTGGCCGTGTTGCTGACAATCTGTTCGGCCGCATTGGACGTGACGACGGGCTCGGTCACAAACGGGGCTTGGTCGCCGTAAATCTTGGCCAGCTCCATGTAGGTCCATGCACGGAAGCACTTCGCCGCAATGATTTCCTTCTCGTAGTAGGACTCGCCCTGCGTCTTGAGGGTGGAGTCGGCATGGGCAAGGAAGATGTTGCAGGAGTTGATGACCGAATAGAAGTCCGCCGGGTTGTTGTAGGCATTCGACTCGCCCATCGTGTGTTCCGCCATCTCGCGCAAATCGATGGGCGTGTGGTCGTTGATGTCCACCAAGTCGGCGCGCAGTTCACCGAACAGGATGGAGCGGTCGGCAACTTTCTGCAAGTTGTTGATGATGCCCATCATCTGGTAGAGGGTGTCCTGCGGGGCGAGGTCGGTGGTCACGTAATTGTTGTCGGCCGTGAACATATCCTCGCAGGAAGTGGTAGCTGCCCCCGCTCCCAGCAGGAGCAGCCCCGAGAATATAATCGATTTCGTTTTCATCGTAAAAGTCATTAGAGATTAATCTTGACACCAAGGGTGAAGCTGCGTCCGTAGTTGAGGTAGCCGGCGTCGATGCCTTGCATGAGCACCCCGTTGCCACACGTCACCTCGGGGTCGCTCCCGAGATACTTGGTGAGCGTGAAGAGGTTGTTGCCGGCAGCCCAAAGGGTGAGGCCGTGCACATACTGGTTCTGCACCGGGATGTTGTAGCTGACGGTCACGTTCTTGAGCTTGAGGTAAGAACCGTCCTCAATCCAGCGGTCGGAGAAGCGGCTGTTGCCCATGGGGTCGCCATACACGGCACGCGGGATGTCGGTGTGCTGTCCCTCGGCCATCCAGCGGCGGTTGAGCGCGGTTGTCTGGTTCATGAAGGCCGAGCCTGCTTCGAGCATATAGCGCTGGTAGTTGTAGATGTCGTTGCCCAGCGAGTAGTTGAAGCTGGCACTGACCGACCACCGCTTGCCCATGTAGAAGTTGGTGCGGATGTTTCCGTAGATGTCGGGATTGGGGTCGCCAATGATGGTGCGGTCGTCGTCGCTGATTTCGCCCTCGCCCGTCAAGTCCACGAACTTCATGTCGCCGGCCTCGAAATAGGTCTTCGCGCCCGTGTCGTCGGTAATGTAGAGGCCGGCATCGGACGCTTCCTTCGACGTTGCGAACACGCCGGCGGTCTTGTAACCGTAGAACATGCCGGCGGCCTCCCCTACCTTGGAGATGACCGTTCCACCATACATGTTGGTAAGGAACGACTCCTTGCCCTCGGGCAATTGCGTCAGCTTGTTCTTGTAGTGACCGACGCTTCCGCCCAGCTCAAACTTGAACCTGGGGGCATTGACCACCTTGGTGTTGAACGCGAGGTCGAAGCCCTCGTTTTCCAGCTTCCCGTCGTTGGTCCAATAGTCGTTGAGACCGGCCACATAGGCCAGCGTGCCGAGCGACACGAGGTTGCTGGTCCACGACTTGTAGTAATTGAACTTCACATTGAGGCGGTTGTTGAAGAAGTTGCCGTCGAGCCCCGCATTAAGGCGGTTGGTCGTCTCCCAGCGCAGTTTCGTGTTGCCGATGTTGGTGAGTTTGATGTAAGGAATCGACCCGTTCGACGCATCGCCCTTGCCGACCATCATGCCGCCCTCCATGTAGGTGAGCGCGGCGTTGTTGTCGATGCCGTCGTTTCCGACCGTCTCGAAGCCGACGTTGAGCTTCAGCATATTGACTCCGTTGTTGGGCTTGAACCACTTTTCGTTGGTCATCACCCATGAGCCCTGAATGGAGGGGAAGACTCCCCAAGTGACACCGAAGAGCTTGAGGCCGGCATCGGCTTCCTTACCGAAGCGCGAGGAGGTCTCCACCGAGAGTGTGCCTTGCAGGTAGTACTTCTCCATATAGTTGTAATCGACGTTCGCATAGTAGGACAGCGACTTCCACGAAGTATCGACACCCTTCGCATACTTGTACTTCAGGTTGAGCGAAGAGTTCGGCTGCTTGTCGGTCGGGGTGTTGAAGCCCTGCAGGTCGGACGACGTGTAGGTGTCGCTCATGTAGCGGATGCCGCCAAAGATGTCGAGGCGGTGCTCGCCAAAAGGCAGAACCCAGTCGGCGCGCGTGTCGCTGAACACAGCATTGTGCTTCGTGTAGATGGACTCCTTCATGTTGTTGACGACACCTCGTCCGGACAGCGTGTAGGAGGGCATGCCCGTACGCGGCGTGTAGTAGCTCTCGTCGAAGCTCTGCATGGTGTAGCTGAACTTCTCTGTCAGCGAGAAGTTTTTCGTCGGCTGCCACTTCGGAGCAATGGCGAGGTTGATCATCGTCATGTCGGTGTGGTTCTTGTTCTTGGCCTCCGCGTTCTCAAGGATGGCGCGGGGATTGGCCAGCGAGCCCTTCGTTCCGAGCACCTCGGAGAGGTAGTCGTCGGCCCCGGCATAGAAAGAAGAGGCTTGGCCCTTGGTCGAGAAGTCGTAGGGGCTGAGGAACGGGGCCTTGATGAGTGCCAGTACGTTGGTGGCGGCAATCGGATACTCCGTGTAGTCCGTGTCGAGACCCGCGTCGCGAAGGTCGCGGGTGATGTTGGCGTAGGAAGCGTCGAAGCGCGTGCTGAACCACTTGTTGAGCGTGATGTCCGTGTTGAAGCGGATGTTGAAGCGGTCCATGCTGTTCTTCTTCAGCGTGGCGTTGGCGTTGAGGTAGCCCACGGACAGGTTGTAGTTGGCAACGTCGTCACCTCCCTGGATGTGGATGCTATAATTCTGCGTGAACGCCTCGTTATAGACCTGATCTTTCCAGTCCGTGTTGTTGTGGTACATATTGTAATAGTAGTAGTCGGGGTCGGTACGGAGGAATTTGAACTCCGTCAGGTTCGTGCCGGTGTGCTTCAGCAGCTGCGAGGCATAGGTGCGGTAGTCCTCCGCGCCCATCACGTCCATCGTCTTGGGCTGCAGCTCCATGCCGAACGAGGCATTGAAGTCGATGCGGGTGGCCATGCTGTTGTTGCGCTTGGTGTTGATGAGAATCACGCCATTGGCGGCCTTGGCCCCATAGATGGCCGTACCGTTCTTCAGAACCTCGATGCTCTCGATGTCGTCCATGTTGATGGCCGCGAGCAGGTTGTTGAAGTAGCCCGTGTGCACCATGTCGGAGTCATAAATCATGTCGAACACGACACCGTCAATGATAATCAGGGGCTGGGCATTGGAGTTCAGAGAGTTGAGGCCGTTGATGAACATGGCGGAGCCCTGTCCGTTCAGGGCCGAACGCTCGATGGCGCGCACATCGCCGCCCAAGCGGTTGCGAATCTCGTCGTCGGCCGTGAGGACGGTCGTGTTCTCGAAGTTCTTGATGCCGACCGTCTTGCTGCCGGCCGTACGGGCGGTATAGTCGGTCATGTAGCGGTCGGAGTAAAGGCTTACGTCTACGTTCGCCGTGCGTCCGTTGATGGCCGTGCGCACCATGTTGTAGCCTTCGAGACTGGCCGTCAGCGAAGTGACGAACACGGGGACACTGATGGAATAGGTGCCGTCCTCGCCCGTCATCGCCGTGTAGTAGGAGTTGTTGTAGGAGCGGAGCTGCACGCCGGCCAAAGGCTCGCTGGTCGCAGCGTCCACCACCTTGCCCTTGATTTCCACCATCGGGTATTTCTTCAGAGGCTTCGCCGTCTCCTTCTTCACGGGTGCGGCTTCCACAGCGGCCTCGGCTTCGGCTTCCTCCTGCGCGACAGCGGGAACTGCGGCAAAGGCGGCCATCGAAGCGAGCGCGAACTGGCAAGCTCGCAGCATATTGCTTGAATATGAAAATATATGCTTCATCATGTCAGAGTTTTATTGGTTACTTTGCAGAACATTTGGTTTCTCGCCGTCTGGATTAAATTTGAGGTTCGTCCGGCTCCACGGTGATGTCGGCATCCCTGTGGGGCTTGAAGATGATGCAGTCGAGCAGCATCTCTCTCGTAAAGTTCTTCAACTGCGTGTTGGTGACGTAGCTCTCAATGGTCAGGTAAACGCCTGCCGTCAGCCCCTGGTAGCAGCGGTCGAACTTCACCGTCCCTACATACACGGTGTCGATGGACATCGGGTTGGTTTGGAAGTTTCGGTTGCCGGTTTCAGGATTCGTGAGATTGACCGCACGCCTTGGCATTTCGCCGGTCACGCTGTCGGCCTCCCAATAGGAGCAGCGGAACTGGAGGGGCAGGATGGTCTTGCCCACGGTGTCCGTGTCATAGACATGGTAAGGGAGGAACTTGACGTAGATGTCATAAGTTCCCGACAGGACATTGGGAATGCGATAGGAGAGCTTTACCTGCGAGCGCGATGTCTTCGGCTGGATGAACATGAAGGCATTGTTCGAGATGGAATCCGCCGTTCGCGACACGCGCATGTAGTTGGTCATGTCGGTCGAGCTATAGGTGTCGTCGGTGACGACGTTACCCGAAGACTCGCCCTCCACCGTGATAGTGCGGAAGAAGTTGTCGTAGATGGAATAGGGCATCTCGTCCGTGAGTGCCACGACTCCGTTGCTGCATTCCTGAAGGCCTTTCACGCCCGACATCAAGCCTCCGGAGTTGTACGGGTTATAATAGATGCCGTAAGGCCAGCGGCGCGTAGTGAACGTCGTGGCAACCAGCGAGTCGGTTGAATGCGTGTTGCGGTTTCTGTTGTAGAAGAGTTCCGAAAGCGTGTAATAATGGGCGGAGAAGTTCTGCACGGAGTCGCGGTAGGCGGCGTTCGTGCGGTTGAGCAGCGGCGAGAAGTGGAAGTACTTGGACACTTCCTCGTAGCGCTTCTTATAGGCGTCTATCGACGGGAGGATGGCCATGTAAGACGAGTCCTCGCGATAGAGGAAAGCGTCCAGGCCGTTCAGCACGCGGTTATTGCGAATCATCACGGAATCGACGTAAACGGTGTTGCCGTCGGCATCGATGCCGCGCGGAACGCTGTGCGCCTCGTCCAAAGAATCGACATCGTAGGACTTCAGGAAGTGGAAAAGTGTCAGCGAATCCTCCTCAAGTCCGTTGGCTGCCAAATACTGCTCGTACTCGTTTTCCAAAAGCTCGTAGACGTTGTTGAGATAGGGGATGTCGCCTTCCAGCACCTGCACGACGCCGTTCTTGCAGGATACGTTCTGCTCGGCCACCGGCACATTGCCGACCTCGTACCTCACGAGGTTGCCCTCTTCGTCGAACACGGGCTTCACGCTCATCTGCTTTCCGTTCAGAAGGGCCTGCGTCTGCTCCTGCTCGGTCACCGATACGTTGTAGAGCAGGATGTGGTTCTTCACGAAGCGTTCGATGACCCGTTTCCGGTTGCCGTCCGCCACGATTTGCAGCAGCGAGTCCTTGTTGAAAGTTCCGTTCTGGGGCGCGAAGATGGTCAGCACCTGGCCTGCGGCCAGGTCCTTGTCATAGCCCGTCGCGCGGAGCACCTCGGCAAAGTCGCTCAAATTGGACTTGCTGTCGATGTACTCCATCGTCGAGCCTGCGTATTTCAGTCCGCCCGTCGTCCCGTCGTAGTGTTCGTCCCATGTGTCTGTACAAGCCGCCATGACAAACACGCCAAACGCCGACAGCGCCGTCGCACGGAATATATTCTTGATGTTGTTCATATCTTTGACGTATTATTAAGATTCAAAAAGAAGTGTTTTACCATCTGTCTTCCGCCAGGTCGGGGTTGGCATAAACCGCGCTCGGACAAAGCTCGATGAAGTCGAAGTTACACTCGTTCTCTTTCGAGTTGAGCTTCTGCTGCAAGCGCAGGTAGTGGTCGGTCTTGCCGTCGGAGTGGAAGGTTCCGATAATCTTGCGGAGCGTCTGCGACAAGTCGCGCATGGCCGATGCGCTCTCGCCCGTCTTGTAGCTCTTCGGACCCTTCATCCATGTGCGGTTGCGGAACTGCTTGTCGAATGCGGCAATCTGTTCCTCGTCGCCAAGGCTCGCATCGCTCTTCCATCCGATGCGCGGGTTTTCGCCCGAGGGACGCATGTCGAACGGAAGCCCCTGCGGAACGCCGTCGATGTAGTACTGCACGATTCCGCGCGACTGGAAGTTCACGCACGTGAGCATGCGGAGTTCCCAGTCGCCTTCCGGAACGGGCGGAAGCTTGATGGTCACGTCGTAGATGCCCTTCAGCGTCACCTCGTCGCCCTGATACGACCAGAACGTCAGCGTACGCGGACGGACGTGGATGTGCGTGTTGGCGTCGTCGAACTCGAAATTCTTTGCCGAACCGGCCTTAAAGCCGAGGCAAGTCTGCTTGTTCGTGTGGGTTTTCGTTGCGTCCCAAACGCCGTACTTTCCGTTCTCGACCGACGAATTCGTGTAGTGGCCGCGCGCGCCGCTGGTCATGAAGTCGGGCGACAGCGTGGAGCAGTCGATGCGCAGGCGCTCGCTGAACACATAGTCCTGAATGCTTCCCACCTGTGCCGGCGTGGGGTCGATGCCGTAGCAGATGATGTCGTCGATGTAGTGGTAAACGCCGTTGATGGCCGTCAGACCTCCATTGTCGCGCGACGTAATCATCGCGCCCCGGTACTTGTAGCCGCGCGAGTCCGCACGTCCCTGCACGCCCCTGCGGTTGATGTAAAGTCCCGAGATGCTCACGCCGTTCTCCGAACCGGACGGGAAGGAGCATTTCAGGATGGAGTGCGGCATCATGGTCTCGTACCAGTCAGCGATGTCCCACTTGGTGCGGACGAAGTTCTTGGCCAGCGTGTTCGAGCCGCCGTCCACGCACGTAAGCGAGTAGTAGGTGCCGAGACGGTCGAGCAGGTGGTAGGACACAAAGCGATTGAGCGAGTTGCGGCGGTCTGTCGGGTCGGTCACGTCGGCGTCGTCGGGATACACGGGGTCGTAAATCTGCTTGGCCAAGGCTTTCAGGCCTTCGATGTCGGTCACGCCGTATTTCTCATACACCGAGTTCGGTTCGACGAACGCCGTGAACTTGAAGTAGCGGTATTGCGGGTAGGCCACGTTGTCGTACTCGGTTGCCGTACTGAGCACGAGTTTGTCGTTGGTCCAGTCGATGGAGTCGGAGCCCACGGAATAGCTGTAGTCCTTGTAGCGTTGCAGCGAGTCGTCCATGTGGGTGAGCTTCAGCGCCTCCACGAAGAGGCTGATGGTCGAATCCTCCGCCATCACGTCGGGCAGGAGGTCGTTCTGCATGCCCATCACGGAGTTCAGCGTATGGACCACGCCGTTCTCCACCGAGTCGTCGGCGTGAATCATGCGCGCGTTCTTGTTGATGTAGATGGCCAGCTGCACCTCGCCCGGCACCGACACGGTGTCGGAGTCGCACTTGATGGAGACGAGCAGGTCGAGCATATTGGTCTTGGGATAGACATCCTCCGACACGTCGGTCGTGAAGAACGCCTGCTCAATGATGTGGTTGTAGGTGATGGTGTCGCAGTCGGCCTGTGAGAGCTGCTCGACAGAGGTCAGCCCCTTGGTGGCAAGGTACTTGTCGATGGCCTCGTTGGTCGGGGCGAACACCGTGTACGAGCCCCACGTTCCGAGCAGGTCGAAGATGTTGTACTTCGGGTTCGACTTCTGGATAATCTGCACGAACTCGCTGAACTGGCTGCGGTTGCGCAGATAGTCGGACGCATATTCCGACTTGGACGTATAGTAGTTTTCAGCGCCTGGATCGTCGGAGCAGCTCACGAATGCAGTCTGCGTGGCGAGTGCCACGAATGCCACGACCGCCAGAAATTTGATTTTTATTCTTGATTTCATCGTCTTGGGCTTTTAGCTTTTAACATAATCGTCTTCCTCGGAATAAACCGGGTTCTGCTTCAAGTAGGGATTGACATCCAGCTGCCGCTTCGCATAGGGCATGTACATGAAGTCCATCATCGCCATCTTGATAAGGAATGCGCGGGATGCCTCGTCGAACTTCGTGACGATGGCGGTCGACAATTCCGACGTGTTGCCGATGCGGCGCGCCTTGCGCACGAGGTCGAAGTAGCGCTTGCCCTCGAAAAGGAACTCGCGGCGACGCTCGTTGTCAAGCAGTTTCACGAGGTTCGCATAGCTCGTGAAGTTCGTAGCCTGCGGTGCTGACGCCGTGTTGATGGTCTGAGCGTAGGGGTTGGAGCGCAGATAGACGGCCATGATGAGCTTGAAGGCGTCGGTGTAGTAGTCGGATGCCGTGGTGAGCTCGGCGGCACGCGTCTTTGCGGAAGCCGCCTCCTCGCCGTCCTCCGGCTCTTCGATGTCGGCCGTTTCCGCAAGATAGTGGCCCAGTTCCAGCTCGGCCTCGGCGCGCATCAGCATCACATCCGTCAGGCGGTAGATGATCCAGCCCTCATAGCTGTTCTCGTAGGAGCGGGAATCCGTGCCCGCATTGCCGGTCGGGAGCGCCCACGACGAGCCGACCTTGCCAAATTCGCTGCTCATGACAGACCTGCGGATGTATTTCAGGATGTTGTAGCCGGAATTGGAGGTGGCAGCCTCCACGAAGCGGAACGACGACAGCGAGCGGAAGTCGGACGTCACGGAGAACAGTTTGTCATTGTTGTACGTTTTGTTCGTCCCGGGGCTCTCCGACATGATGTTGGGGCTGGCGGTCACATAGCGTGTGGGTGTCGAGGAACTCTGGGGCGTACCTCCATACATGTAGCTCACGTCCGTGTTCTTGACATCGCTGTTCGCCGTGCCGTAGGTCAGCTCGAAGATGCTCTCGAAAGAGTTGCCCTCGCCGAAAATCTGGTTGTAGGCGGCAGGACTCTGATCGTCGCTGTTGGCCTCGTCGGTCTCCTTCAGCAGGGGGTAGCCGTAAGTCTGGTAGATGAATGCGTCCACCTTGCGGTTCAGCGAGTTGTCCTCGTCCTGCACGTACTGGTTGATCTTGAAGTCGATGACCTCGTCGCAGCACTCCACGCACTTGCGGTAGTAGGCCTGCTGCCGGGCCGCGTCGAGATTCGCGTCGGAGGCGCGCCACAGGTACATGTCGGCCAGCAGGGTGTAGATGGCACTGCGCGTGATGCGCCCGGAGTTCTTTTTGGAGCCCGTGGCATACTTGCGGGGCGCGTAGTCCTTGCAGCTCTCCAAGTCGGCCAGCAGGGCGTCGATGATGTCCTCGCCCTTCGATGCCGGCACCTTGAACTCCTGCGTGTCGTCGATGGAGGGTTCAATGACGAACGGAACGTCCTTGAACGTGCGCACGAGATAGAAATAGTTGAGCGCGCGGATGGCCTTGGCCTCGGCGATGTAGGCGAGGGAGTCGGACGGCGAGATGTTCGGGTCCTTCACACGCGGCGCATAGTAGAGCACGATGTTGCAGCGGTTGATGACGTTGTAGAATGCCGCCCAGTCGCAGTAGCTGTTGTTCTGCTTCAGGTTTCCCTTGATGAGGTATTGGAGGTCGGTGCCTGCGCTCGGACCCGTTATGACGTTGTCGGAGCGCACCTCGCCCCAAACGATGGCCTTGCCGACCCATCCGTTCTCCTGCATGCCGACATAGCACGAGCGGAGCACGTTCTCCACGTCGTTCTTGTCGGTCCAGTAGTTCTCGAGCACCACCTCGTTCAAGGGAAGCATATCGAGGTCGCAGGAGGTGACGGTGATGCCCACCACCGCCGCCAGGCCGACGGATTTTATGATATTCTTCATATTGTTCATTGTGTATTAGACTGTTTAGAAAGAGATAGTAGCTCCGACTGTGAAGGACTTCGTACGAGGAGTTCTACTGGTGTCGCCAGCGGGGGAGAAGCCAGCCTGCACAATTTCCGGGTCGGTGCCCGAGTACTTCGTGATGCAGAACAGGTTGTTCATGGTCAGGTAAAGGTTCAGCGTGCTGAGCCCCCACTGCTTGAGGAGCTTCGGCTCGAAGTTGTAGGCAAGCTGAGCGTAGTTCAGACGCAGGAACGAGGCATCCTCCACGAAGCGGTCGCTGCCGAGGTAGTTGTAGGTCATCACGCCGTTCGTCGTGGTGACGGCGCGCGGCAGGATGTTGGCGAAGTTGTCGCCCTCGTTGTGCCAGCGCCAGTTGATGGAGCGGCTCTGGTTGTTGTTCGTGGCCATGTTCTCCAGGCCCATGCGCGCATAGTTGATGACCTTGTTGCCGTAGCGGTAGTTGAACTGGATGTTGAGCGACCAGCGGTTGTACTTGAACTTCGCGCCGAATCCGCCCGTGAGCTTCGGCAGCGACGAGCCAAGGTACACGATGTCGAGCTCGTTGATCAGTCCGTCGTGGTTGATGTCCTCGTAGATGGCATCGCCGCCCACGAACGAGTAGCCGGCGCTCGTGCCGAATCGCATCTCCTTCGGGTTGCCCACCTGGTTGGTGATGATTTGTCCTTCCGCGTTGCGGGCTATCGGGGCTACGTCGGGCGAGCTGGCAATCTCTTCCTCCGAGATGCCGTAGGCACGCGCGTCGTCCACCGACGAGAAACGGTAGACACCCTTGTAGCGGAAGCCGTAAATCGAGCCCAGCGGATTGTTCAGCTGCACGCGCGAGAGATAGGAGCCGTTCGAGTTGTTGAAGTCGCCGTTGATGCCGTCGAGAACCGTCTGGTCCATGGAGAGGATTTCGTTGCGGTTGTTGGCGAAGGTGACGTTGAAGTCCATTGAGAACTGTCCCTTCTTCACGATATCGCGGCCGTTGATGTTGAACTCCCAGCCGTTGTTGCGCATGGAGCCGATGTTGCGGTAGGCCAGCGAGGTGTAGCCCGACGACGAGGGGATGCCGTAGCCCGGGAACAGAAGGTCGGTGGTCTTCTGCGTGTAGATGGAGACGTCGCCCACCAGCTTGTTTTCGAAGAAGCCGAAGTCGAATCCGAGGTTCCAAGTCTGCTTCTCCTCCCAGCGCAGGCCCGTCAGGCGGATGTTGCTGGGAATCACCGTGGTTTCGTTCATGTAGTTGCTGCCGTTGGCATACCTGCTGTAATACAGGTACTCGCCGCCGGGCTGGCCGCCCACGATACCCCATCCCGGACGGATGGAGAGCATGGAAAGCCACTTGAACTTCTCCATCCAAGGCTCGTCGCTGATGTTCCAGCGGGCAGAGAGGCCCGGGAAGTTGCCCCAGCGCTTGTCGGGGCCGAACTTCGTGGTTCCGTCGCGGCGCAGCGTCGCGTCAAAGATGTAGCGGCCCTTGTAGGCATAGTGGAGCTGGAAGAGGAAGTAGGCACTCCGCCATTCGCCGGCGCCCGTTCCGAAGCCTGTCGGGATACCGCCGCCGAGCGACGAGGTGATGTCGGAGGTCGGCAGCCACTTCGTGCTGTAGTTCTGGCTGGAGGAGTTTCCCGAGTTGTACTGGCTGCGCACCATCATCAGCAGCGAGTGGTTCTCGTCGCTAAAGTGGGGCTGGAACGTGAGCGAGTGGCGCGTGGCGAGGCCGTTGCTCTTGTAGGAGGAGGTGGAGGCCAGGTTGTAGGAGTCGTTCGCCCAGTTGTTGGAAAGCAGCGTTCCGGGGAAGAACGAAGTCTCGTCCTGACTGTAGATGTCGAAGAGAATCTGTCCCTCGTAGGTCAGCTTCGTCGAGGCTTCGTCCGTTCCGAGGATGTCGTATTTGATGATGAACTCCGGCGTGAGGCTGATGGTCTTTCGGTCGTTCTTGGCATAGTGGGCCACGGCCACGGGGTTGGGCAGCCCGTACTGGTCGCTCAGGAGGCTCTCCTGACCCGAGCGGACGCCGCTGGCCGCATAGTTGGCATACTGGTTCATCGTGTAGTAGCGGTCGGTGTCGTTTCCATACTCGTCCTCCTCGTAGATGGAGAGGTTCGGCATCTTGTTGTTGGCGATGCCAAGCAGGTCGCGGCCGCCGTAGCGGTAGTTCATCTGGTTCTTCGTGTAGGTGAGGTTGAAGTTCGTGCTCACCTTGATGCGGTTCGACACGAAGTAGTCGAGGGCCACGCGCGTGGTGAAGCGGTCGAGGTGCTGTTTGATGATGGAGCCCGTCTGCGTGTCGTAGCCGCCCGAGATGCGGAAGTTCGCCTTTTCGCCACCGCCCGAGAGCGACACGAAGTGCTGGTGGAACGCGCCGAACTGCTTCACGGCGTCACACCAGTCGGTGTTGTCGTCGTACATGCGCGACTCCGAGAAGTCCGTTCCGGCATAGTTGATTTCCGGTATCCAGTTGGTGTTGAACTTCGTGCCGTACTTCGTGTCGAGGCTCTGGTTGAAGTAGGCCTCCTTGAGGTACATGGTGTATTCGTCGCCGTTCAGCAGGCTGTAGCCTTCCGGCTGCCAGGAGCCCGTGAAGCGGTAGGTGTAGCTCACGCGCGTCTTTCCGCTCTTACCGCGCTTCGTCTTGATCTCGATGACGCCGTTCGCGCCCTGCGAGCCCCAGATGGCCGTGGCGGCTGCATCCTTGAGCACGGAGATGGACTCGATGTCCTCGGGGTTCACGTTGAGGAGCTCGGCGAACCGCTCCTCGTTGGCGTTGGTATAGTCGAAGTCCTGGTTGGCGTCGTTGGTCCACACGTTGCCGTTCACCACGATGAGCGGGTTGGCGTCTCCGTAGATGGTGCTGACACCGCGCAGGCGCATGGTGGTTCCCGCGCCGAGGTTACCCGAGTTGGCCACGATGTCGAGACCCGAGATGCGGCCCTGGAGGGCTTCGTCCACGGAGGTCATGGCCAGGCCCTCGAACTCCTTCATGTCGATGGTCTGCTGCGCCACCGAGATTTCCGTCACGGGAATGGAGAGGCCCGACGTTTGCGTCTTGCGCGTTCCCGTCACCTCCACCGTCTTCAGCGTCGTCGTGCTGGCAAGCTTGATGTGGAACACCTTGCGGTTGATGGGGAGGTACTGCGTCTGGCATCCGATGTAGGACACGCGGAGGCGGTTCTTCGGACTGACAATTCGGAACGAGAAGTTACCGTTGATGTCGGTAACCCCGTGGGCCACGATAAGGTTGTTTTTATCGATTTCCACAACGTTTGCCATCATCAGCGGCTCGATGTCGTCCGACACCGTTCCCGAGATGACGTCGCCCGCCTTGGGTGCCTGCGCCATCGAGACGGAGCAGAAGCACGCAAACAGCATGAGCAATGATATGATTTTTTTCATGGTATGATTTATTTACGGCGTTTTACGTTCTTCTCATCGATGATTTTGCGCGGAATGTAGTGGAACTGGTTCTCGGCGTCGGGCTTCGAGGGGTTGTAGTCGTAGTACAGCGGCCTGTCGATGGCATGCACCACTACGCTCGACGAGTTCACAATGGCATTCGCGGAGGTGGGCTGGCTCGTTCCCGTCGTGGAGTTCGCGCCCAGCCAGTACTCGCGCCCCATCAGGTTGTAGAGGTTCGTGGTCTTGACGACGTGCGCCTCGTTGCCCATGACGTCCTCGATGGTGATGCCGCCGGCGCCGACGCTCTTCACGCGGATGCGGTAGGGGCTGCGCGCCGTGCACTGCCAGTAGTAGGTGTCGGGCAGGGTGCCGGTGATGACCTTGCCGTTGGCGTCGACAGGGATGCGCTGGCCGTTCTCGTCATACTCGTACTGGAGGTTCGACTTGGTGGTCTCGTAGTTGCCCGCCGTGAAGCCCTCGTCCATGTAGATGGAGTTGTTCTGCACGTGGTACTTGATGAAGTCGCGCCATATTTCGGTGATGTGCGAGGCGGAGTCGGTGTTCTCGTCGAGGTGAGCCTCGTCGTACGCCAGGGCGGCATTGTATTCCTCCATCGTGGGGAGGCCCGCCTTGTACGCCGCCTGCATGGCCTCGTTCGTGGGCGCATAGACGGTGTAGTGGTAGGCGTTGAGGAGCGAATAGACGCGCGCCTTGTTGTCCACGGTCGCCAGCGTCACGAGGTTTCCGCGCAGGCTGAGGTCCTGGTTGCGCGAGGCCGCCACGAAGTTGTCGGTGGTGCTTTCGATGGACGTCTCGGAAATCGCGCCCGACGCGGCGAGCAGTTCGTAGAACTCGCTCAGCTCGGGGCGCTCGGCCACGATGTCGGACGTCGCCTTGCGCGTGCCCATCAGCGGGCCGTCCACCACGTAGGCGTAGCCGTTCTCCATCTTGTACACCTGGTTCACCGTCAGGGGCTGGTTGCGCTCCACCTGCCACGAGCCGCTCACGCGCATGGCGCCCGGCGTGTTGATCGTGCCATCCACATACACGTAGTTCTTGCCCTTCGTGACGTAGTAGTGCTTGCCCTCCTGGATGGGCTCGGTAACGATGATGTTGTCGAGCAGGTCGCGCATGCGGTTGGCAATCTGGTCGTTGGTCACGCCGCCCTCGACGGGCTTGCCGGAGTTGAGCTGCTCGCCCTTGGTCCATGTGCCGTCGTCGTTGAGGATGCACTCGTAGACGTTGGCGTAGATGCGCTGCTCGGGAGCGGTCTTCTTCTCGTCGTAGTGGAACTCCCACAGCCGGGTCTTGCCCTCGCCCAGCGCGTACGACACGGGGTCCACATAGGTGAGCATGCCCTGGTTGGTGGGGATGAAGAAGCTGTAGGTGCTCACCATGGAGTTGAGGTAGGCGTCGTACTGGAGCGATTTGTCGTTCTGCAGCTCGCCGATGGCGTTGTTGATGATGTTCAGGTTCTCGGTATCGACCACCGTCGGGAAAAGCACCGACGAGTAGGAGGCGGGGGCGAACACCTTGTTGGTGACGTAAATCGCGCCGTTGCAGGCGAGCTTCACGTTGTCGACGTAGTCGGTCGTCACGCCCATCGACACCTGCGCCTCGTTCTTGATGCCGTTGAAGTTGTTGCTCGGGAGGGCGGCGGTCATCGACTCAATCATGCTCACGTTGAGGAGCTTGGACAGCACGGACGTGGGCGTGTTCTCCACCGTTCCGTAGAAGGCCTTGAGCACCGCCCCGTCGCCGTTGTTCCACCACTCGTTGAAAGCCTCGTCCGTGGGCACCACCATCACGGCCATGTCCTCCATCTCGGGGTGGTTGGTCTTGGCCGTCACCTCGGCGTTGAAGGTGTTCCATCCCGGGTCGTAGTTCAGCAGCGCGTCGAAGCCCAGCCCGTCCTTGTCGGCGGTGAAGCCGAGGCGGCGGCTCTGCGTGTTGCCCGACCCGGCCGTGCGGTAGGAATAGTAGCGCTTGATGAAGAGCGTGTCGATGTCCTTGCCGTAGATGCGGTTGTAGTCGGTGCGGTAGCTGGCCAGCGAGTCGTTGGCGTTGGGGGTGATGGCCTTCAGCGCGGAGAAGCGCTCGAGGATGCCGCTGTAGATGGAGAGCTCGGGGGACTTGCGGATGGTCTCGGCCATGTTGTCGAGCGGCGTGATCACTTCGCTCACCTCGTGGACGAACCCGTTCTTGCAGAACTGCGAGGAAAGCACCCGGGAGTGGTTCACGTAGGTCTCGTCGGCCTGGCGCGTGCCCGAGGCGTTGTTGTACAGGAAGTCCACGTCGGAGCTCAGCAGCTTGTGGCTTTCGAGGAACTTCGGCGTGAAGTGGATGAGCGGGCTGGCCGTTGCATCCTTGAAGAGGACGATCTCGCTATGGTTGTCCTTCAGCGACGTCCAGCGCGGGTTGTCCTGCGGAATCTCTTCGGAGGTCGTGCTGAGCACCTCCACCGAGTCGAACAGGGAGAGCGACGACGGGCGCCGGCACACCTCGCCGCGCACGGGGCCGTCGCCCGTGGAGAGCATGCTGGCGGAATAGGGGTTGTCCACCATGGCCGCGTGGAGCAGCATCTTCTTCTGCGCCATCGACAGCTCGGAGTAGCTGCTCACGCCCCAGCCGTTCTGCTGGAAGAATTTCGCGAAGGCATCGTCGTTGGCGATGAACAAGGTCTTGCTACCTGTGCGCGAGAGCGTGGTTTTCGTGCTCTCCGTCGCCTCCAGGTCGTCGATCAGCTGAAGGAAAGTCCTGAAGTTCCCCTTGTCGGACATGTAGCCGTAGATGGTGTTCAGCCCTGACGGCTGCTCACTCTCGAGGTCGTACGTGTCGGAGCAAGAGAAAGCGGCAAGACCCGCCAAACATACGACACCCCCTGCCAGAAGGTGCCGGCATAGTTGTTTCCTCTTCAAGTTGTACAACATAATATTAGAATAGAGTTTTATAAATGTTTTTGTTAGTCTCAGGATTCTTCCAGTGTTGGCCTCAGGACTCTTCCAGGCCCTCTTCCCGCGTTTTCCACGGTTCTCCGCTCCGGCCGCCAACGCTTTGTTTGATAGTTAGGAACGGTGTCCGTTGGCAGCGGCGCGCATCGCTGTACAGATTGTGCAAAGGAACAATTTTTTGTTTAGCGCAACAAATCTTAAAATAAAAAAAACCAATGCACATCCGTTTTTTAACAATAAGCGCCGCCGAGGCGGCCGCACGGAAAAAGGCGCGCCGGACGAAAGCGTCCGGCCGTCCGTGCGCCACACAGGGGCGGCCGCCGCTGCCCCGTCGGGAGACTGCGCCGGCCGCCCCTGCTGCATGACGGCGAATGTGGCGGACGGGGAAAGGGCACGCCCCTACTCCGCCGTCTTCTTTGCCCAGAAAGTGGACGTGGCGGAGGGATAGCCCGCCATGACGATGGTGGAGCGGCGCGGCGAGCCCTCCCAGTCGAGCTCGCGCGCCACGTTCAGCCTGTAGCTGCTCTTGCCCGTGGGCGTCACGGTCAGGGTGTTCGTCCCCGCGTCGAGCGACGCGCTGCCCTCTATCGCCCCCGAGAGGATGAGCCGGCCGGACAAGGACGACAGCTTCATGGCAAGCGGCTGCGGGGTCTTCTGCTTGCCGTAGCTGTAGGAGAGGTCGATGAGCTCCCACGTGCCCGCCAGGTCGGCGGCGGCGATGGGCGCGTCCTCCACCCCGGCATAGCGCTCGGGCGAGACCACCGGCCAGCCGTCGGCCGTCCAGTAGATGCGGCGCACGTGCCCCATCATGATGGCGTTGGGCGCCCACTCGGGGTTGGCGGAGTAGTCGGTGGGCTTGCGCCCCTGGCTGCAGAAGAACCAGTTGCCCTGCCCGTCGTCCCACACGGCGCAGTGGCTGATGCCCACCCACCCGTCGTGCTCGAGCGCGCTGCCGAACTGGTAGGGGTGGGTGACGACGGGGAACGCGTCGCCGCCGGCGGTGGTGACGTTCGTGCCGTTCTTGCCGTAATAGGGGCCGTCGATGCTGCGCGAGCGGACCACGCGCGTGTTATAGGGCACGTCAAGCGCGTCGTAGGCGAGGAACAGGTAGTAGTAGCCCGTGGCGGGGTTGTAGACCACCTCCGGACCCTCCGAGCCCTGCCAGCGGCTCGACTTGCTGCGCGTGGCGACGAGCTTCCCGTAGGTCGTGGACTGTCCCGTGCCGATGTCCCAGGGGTTGCCAAGGGGCGCGAGGGGCTTGCCCGTGGCGGGGTCGAGCCGGATGGCGGCGATGCCCGAGTGCCACGAGCCGTAGACGAGCCAGTGCTCGCCCTCGGGCGTGATGATGAAGGAGGGGTCGATGGCGTTGAAGCGGCAGTAGGCGTTGTAGTCGCCCGTGCTGCTGCGCGCGTAGGCGTCCTTGCCCTTGTCGGAGGCGGAGCAGAGCACGCCGCCCTTGTCCGTCCACTGGCCCGAGGCGGGGTCGTCGGTCTCGGCCAGCCCGATCCATGCCGACTCGTTCCAGCTCCCGTCGAAGTCGGCGCTGCCGGTCTTGATGCCGTTGCCCACGACGACGCTGTAGTACATGCGGTAGAGGCGGTCGTTCACCCGGCGCATGGTGGGCGCCCAGTAGCCCAGCCCCGACAGCTCGGCAATGGGCGCCACCCCCCGCCGCACGCGGACGGCGTTGATGGAGTCGAGCAGCCACGTGGGTGCCTGCTCGGGCAGCACGCAGGAGTTGTTGGCCGGGCTGGCCGGCTCCCAGTTGACCAGGTCCTTGGAGCGGCGGACATAGAAGTGCCCTTTGCCCGACTGGGGGTTGCCGAAGCCCGCGTCGGTCTGCGACATGTAGTAGTAGCCGTCGGCAGCCTTCATGACCGTCGGGTCGTGCACGTTGGCGAGCTGCCACTGCGCGCGGCTGCTCCAGCTGGAGAGGGTTCGGTAGTCGTCGGAGTAGGTGGGGTAGAACTTGCCGTAGTTCTGGTCCTGGTAGGCCAGGTGCGCCCGCATCAGCGAGTCGGGGGCGTAGAAGGTGATGCTGTCGACGGCCGAGACGAGGTAGCCGTGCCGCTGCCCGTCGGTCATGTCGAAGCGCAGCGTGTCGTAGCGGCCGACGAGGGCGGCGGCCGACGCGCTGCGGTGGGCGATGGCGATTTGGGAGAGGTGGGCGTTGCTGAACACCGTGGTCTTGTGCAGCTTCTCCTGGTGGAGATAGACCTTCTCGGGGAGGGACTGCGCCGGCGCAAGCAGCGGGAGCGCGGCGGCAGCGAGGGGCAGGAAGATTCGTTTCATGGGGTCGCGCCTATTTGACGAGGATTTTCATGGACTGCCCGCCAAGGCGGGCGATGTACGTGCCGGCGGCGAGGTGTCCGACGGGGTACGCCTCCCCCTCTCCCACCGGGCGCGCCTCCACGAGGCGGCCGTCGGGACGGAAGAGGGCGAGCTGCCCCGCGCGGCGCGCCCGCAGGTGCCCGCCGTCGAACGCGAGGGACGGAGCGCCCGCCCCGTCGGCCGCGGGCGCGGCGATGCCGACGGCCGTGCGCTCGAAGCGGATGGCGGCGTAGCGGGCGAGGTCATAGACGGAGGACGTGCCGTCGGCGCGCAGCGCCGTCATGCGGTTGACGTAGGTGCGCGTCTCGCTGTCGCGCGTCTGCGCGAAGCTCAGGCTCCGCAGGCTGGCGTAGTCCAGCGACGTGTGGCCGCCGTCCGTGCCGAAGAGGTAGAGGTCGAAGTCGTCGGCGCGCGACGTGGGGGTGGCGAGGCTCGACGCTGTCGCCAGCAGGAGGATGGGCAGGGTGCGCTTCATGGGCTTGTCTGTTGTTTCGGTTCTTGCCATTCGGGGGGGGGCGGTTTCACCACCATCCGCCGCCGTCGTTGGCGATGGTGAACGTGACGGCGACATTGACGGCCTTGGCCGTCGTTTCGGAGAGGTAGCGGTACTGCATGGTCACGGTGTGGACGTCGCCGCCGCTGCAGTTCCACGGATGGCATCCGCAGTCCAGCGAGAAGAGGTCGTCGCCCTCCAGGTAGACATGGACGTCGCCAGTGTTGAAGTCGGCCGTGTCGCCGCCGGCGTCGAACCACGCGCCGTAGGTGCCGGCGGCGGTGTTGTCGCCCTCGCTCCCGTCGGCGTTGAGCGGAACGAGCGAGAGGCTCGCGCCGGTGAGCGCTGACTCGGCCACGCCAAGGAGCGCGGCGAGCTCGGCCTTCGCGACGGCCACCTTCACGCTCTGGCTGTAGCCCCCGCTCTTGGAGAGCTCGTAGCGCCGCGTGAGCGTGCCGACAAGCTGGTAGGCGGACGGCGCGACGGTGGCGACGGTGTCGGGGTAGCCGGCGACAACCCCGTCAAGGTAGGCCAGCCGGTCTTGCAGCCACGCCTTCAGCTTGGCCGTCTCGGTGGCGGACGAGTAGCCCTTGACGGGCCAGCGTCCGTCCTCGCGCGACTGCGGCGAGGTGTAGACGCTCGCGCCCGTGGCGGACTTGCCCCGCTGCGCCTCGTTCAGCCCGTCGATGTAGCGCTGCGTCTCCGCCCACGGGCCGAGGAAGAGGGAGTCGGAAATCTCCGCCCACCGCGCCTTGTACTGCCTGGCGAAGCGGCCGCTGGCGAAGAGGTCGGTGAAGAACTTCGGCACCTTGTAGCTGCCGTTCTGCTTGTAGGGGTTCGTGCCGAGCAGGGTCTTGGTGTGGCTGTCGAAGTAGCGGTGGCTGGTCGTCATGTTCTCCCAGCTGAAGTCGTAGCCCGCGTCCCAGTCCCACGCGGGGCCGAAGGTGAACTTGCCGCCCTTGTCGCGGAAGAAATAGACGCTGCGGGGGGCGGCGAGCTCCACGTTGTAGACGTACTCCTGCAGCTGCACCATGGCGATGTAGGAGGGAATGTCCATCAGCGCGGCCACGCGGTCGTAGTCGTGGTCCTTGATGGCCTGCTCCAGGACGGCGAACTCGTCGCGCACGGCGGCAAGCTGCTCGGCTGTGAGGTTCTTGGGCGACTTGACGCACACGGGCATCCGGTAGACCGACGACCAGAAGTTGTCGCCGGCGTCGGGGCTCAAGCCCGGGCCGTCGTCCAAGTCGAGGCTCATGAGCAGCCCCTCGGCCTCGTCGATGGCCACGCGGTTGCCGCCCACCTCCACCTGCTCGGTGAGCTGGTAGACGCCCTTGTAGTCGCCGTTGAGGAACAGCTCGACGAAGCGCGTGGGCGTGGTGAAGGGCAGCCCCATGTAGTCGGCGGCCTGCAGCGCGAAGGTGTTCATCATGTCGGTCATGTCGCGGTAGTTGGCGAGCAGCACCCAGTCCTTGTTCTTCTTGATGCCGAGCATCTTGCTGCTCGTGTCGAGCTTGATGCGGTAGGGTTTCTTCGGATACCACAGCCACGTGGAGTTGCCGCGCCCGCGGATGCGCCCCGGGCCGGAGAAGTCGGGGTACTCGCCCATGCCGTCGACGGACACGTAGCAGCGCGTGTACTCGTCCTTGGAGGTGATGTCGCTCCCCGCGTCGGTCGTCACGTGCACGGCGAACACCTTGTGCTTGTTCTTCCCCCACTCCGACAGGGTCTTCGAGAAGCGGATGCTGTCGACGCCCGCCGCGTACTTGCCCGACGGGGCCACGGCGAAAGGCACGACAATCGCCGCGTCGTCGGCGCGGTGCGCCCGCAGGGTCTTGCCGTCGGCGGAGAAGTCGAAGTAGGAGAAGTGGTCCATGCTGAGGGGGAACGCCCACGACCAGCCGCCGTAGCCCACGTGCACCTGGTGCCAGTCCTGCGCACGGACCTCGCCGGTGGCGAGCGCCACGGCGAGGAGCACGCCGGAAAGTAGAAGTTTTTTCATGAAAGCGGTTAGTTAGCCTGGCAAGAAGGCCCTTCCCCGTTGGCGGGGGAACGGCTTTTCGTCGGAAGTCGTGCAAACTTAGCAAAAAATATTTATTGAATGTGCAAGCCACACCTAAAATCCTTGGAAAAAGAACATTTTGCCCCCTCCGCGCGGCCGGGCCGCCGCCCCGCTGGAAAGACCGCAGCACGGGGGA
>CAVGCV010000027.1:0-23209 GCA_963627995.1 bacterium
TTAGATATGGTTTCTTTATATTTTGCGTGGGGAAGTAAACATTCTGCATCGGAAATGAACCGTATCTTCAGCAACTGGCGGTGACGACAAAAGCGTTATCCGACAACCCTAAAGAATCCATCAACGAAACGATAAGGCAAATGACTTATGCCAAGAGTAATAACACACATAGATTGTTTTGCAGGCCCCGGTGGGATTTGTACAGGCATGCATGCTGCCGGAATAAAGACTTTGTTAGCAATAGAACACATACAAAGTTGCTGCGACACATATAAGGCAAACCATCCGGAGGTGACAGTCATACATTCTGATATTAGGGATGTTGCAGCTGACCAAATTGCTCCATTATTGCCCCATGACGGAGTTGATTTGGTCACATCAGGAATGCCGTGTGAGACCTTCTCGACGGCAGGAAACACATCAAGGTCATTCTATGATGATAGACAAGTGCTGTATCGCGAGGGAATTCGTGTTGCCCGAATCTGCAATGCCAAGTTGGTCTTGTTTGAAAATGTACCGGCGATAACATCGAAAAAGGTATCAAAAGAATCCTCTAAACTTGTCGTTAACCAACTGAAAGAAGAATTACAAGAGGCTGGTTATGGAAATCTGATAGAAATAGTCCTTGATGCGACTAAATTTGGCGTTCCACAAAAAAGGAACAGGTTCTTTATCTTGGCTTGCCGTTATCCAAGTTGGAAACTGTCGTATCCACACGAGGGGATGCCGCCTTCTTTCGTAAAAGATGCTTTGGCAGGCTTGCCTAATGTAATAGCAAATTCTGGAAAAGAAGAAAAACAATATGTCGGTGAAGATTCAGAATACAGCAAACTCCTGAAAAATGACGCATTTTGGAAAAGAGAAGATTTCTCCTCAAGGGAGATAACGAACCATCTGCCGATGAAACACAGGGCATGCACCCTGGCGCGATTCAGCCTGTTAAAACCCGGAGACAGTCTGAAATCTCTTTTTGACAGGTATCAAGGTGAGGAGCGCAAACTTTTGCAGGAACAAAAAATCTTGCCCAAAAAGATGTTCATCAAGCGCAACTACCGTCTGAAGATGGACGAGCAGAGCCCAACTGTTACAAGTCATTGCCTTGATGAATTTGTCCATCCGGAACATGACCGGGCATTGACTGTTAGAGAATGTGCTCGGCTTCAGTCGTTCCCGGATTCATACGATTTTGTCGGGGGGCCGTATATAGTCCCCCACATTGACAGAACCGTGCAAGATAAATACGAACAAATAGGCGACGCAGTCCCACCCCTCTTGGCGTATGCTTGGGGAAAGACAATACTTCAAATTTTTGATAACGAGACAAATGGAGAGTAATACACAAGACTGTTTCGGCTATTGTCTCAACGTTTATGAGAACGAATACAGACGATGCAGCAAGTCGTTGATCGATGCGAAAAATGGCAACATGCCTGACAACGTCAAAGAGGAAATTGACAAGGAAGCACAAAAATCGGCAATTCGTGTAGCGATTATCGATAGCCTGAAACATTTTCAAGATGCTCCTGTAAAAGAATTGTGGGCAGATATTTACAGGGTCCATCTCTTTAAGAAGTCGGGCATATCTGATGCAAATATAATCAGCAAGGTAATCAGCGCAGACCAAAGTTGGAAGAAATCCAGTGGCCATGCTTTTGAGGAAATGGTAAAAGAGTTGGCGACGATAGCCCTTGATACTGATGATATAGAAGTCATATTGCAAAGAGACCTTAATGCACTAATAAAGACTGGTGAAATAGACAATCAACCACGAGATATAAGTTGGTTGAAAGAACAGATTAAAGGCAACATCTTTGACTTGTATTGTATCCTTAACAAGGGCGGAAAGAAACTTTGTTTCGGATGTGTCCAAGCAAAAACAAGTATCAGAGATAGAGTGACCCGTGACAGAGAGCCGTCCATCCATGCTATGCGGTCGTATTTTTGGAGTGTCGTTTTTGTCCTTGACGGGAATTTCCTTAGATTGCCAAAATTCCAATACATGGTAAATGGCGGCTCTGACGAATTCAAGTCAAATGGTTGGCATGGTATGTATGCCTTTTCAGAAAAGGAGCAGAATAACCGCATCTATCCATTAGGCGTTGATTTTGGTATTTTTGCTGAACATGCAAAAATCGCTGCTGGTTTTTGGGCAGAGCAAAGGCAATGGATGAATGAAGATTGGAGAGCAGATGCCATAGACCGAATATAAGTGTGACCGCCTGACTTCGTCCGCTTCAGTTTTTCGGGCGGAAGCCAAGCGCCTTGCCCCTCGGTGCTTTGGCGCGCCTTCGGCGTTGCTCCGCTCCTGCTGCTTTACGGCTTCACGCGAAACCAGTCGCAGTCGAGCCAACCGCGCTCGGTGGCGGCAGGAGTGACGGAGGCAAGCCCTACTTTCGCGCCAATCCACTTGCCCTCGCGCGCCTGGAACGGCGCGCCGGCCGGACGGAAGTGGCGGCCGTCGGTGCTGTAAGAGAACTTGCACAGGCCGCCTTCCGACACCGCGACACGCAGCTCGATGTCGCATTCGTGGCTCCATGTCGCGCCCGTGTTGTACTTCGCCGACGGCGGGAGGGAGGCCACGGTCGTCGTGGCCTCCCTCCCACCTTGCTCAGCGTCCTTGCAGGTAACTTGCAGCAGCTCGAAGCGGTCGCCCTGCTTCTCCAGCGCGAGGAAGCAGTAGTCCCAGCCCATGACGAGCAGTCCCGAGCGGTTGCCGTCGGCCTTTGCCACGACTTTCATCCGTGCCGTGGCGGTGAAGGTTTCCGATGGGAACTTCTGCAGCAGCAGGTTGGGCACGTTCCACAGATTGACCGCGCTCGTGTCGAGCGGATGGCTGTAGACGCGCGCGTAGCCCATGCTGGAGGGAAATCCGAAGAAGTCCTGCGGGTTGGCGTGCCATTCCCATTGCAGCCCGAGAGCGGGCGAGGAGAACTCGTCGCTCGCTTGTGGCGCGACGGCGCCGGTGGCGGCGGCCACCGGCATTCGGAAGGCCCCGACGGGCGTTCCGCAGCCGTCCCCGTCCTTGTCCTCGCCGATGACGCACCAGTCGTTGCGCCACGCCATGGGCTGGAGGTGGAGGATGCGGCCGTAGGGCTGTTTCTCCTGAAAGTGCAGGAACCACGACTCGCCCGCCGCCGTCTCGACCCATGCACCTTGGTGCGGGCCGTTCACGCCGGACGCGCCCTGCGCCATCACCACGCGCGACTCGTAGGGGCCGAGGATGTTCCTGGCGCGCAGGGCGAGCTGCCAGCCTTGCGCCACCCCGCCGGCCGGGGCGAGGATGTAGTAGTAGCCGTTGCGCTTGTAGAGCTTCGGACCCTCGACGGTGTGGTTGCAGGATTGTCCGTTCCACACCTTGTCGTAGGTGCCGTCATAGACGAGGACGGGCTGTGAGACGACTTGCGTGCCCTCGGCGTTCATCTCGCACACGACGAGCGCGCTGTTGATGCGCGCGCGGCTGGCCGCCCAGGCGTGGACGATGTAGGCGCGCCCGTCGTCGTCCCACAGGGGGCAGGGGTCGATGATGCCCTTCCCTGCCTTCACCAGTATGGGCTTGCTCCATGCGCCGCGCGGGTCGGCGGCCTTCACCATGTAGATGCCGTGGTCGGGGTCGCCGTAGTAGATGTAGAACTCGCCGTTGTGGTGGCGGATGCTGGGCGCCCATACGCAGCGGCCGTGCTGCACGCGCCCGTTGAAGTCGTTGTTGGGAACGTGGGGCAGGGCGTGGTTCACGAGCGTCCAGTGGACGAGGTCGGTGCTGTGGAGGATGGGAAGCCCGGGCGACCCGTTGAAGCTCGACGCCGTCATGTAGAAGTCGTCGCCCACGGCGCAGGCGTCGGGGTCGCTGTAGTCGGCGTGGACGATGGGGTTGGTGTATTGCTGGGCATGGGTGGGCAGGCACGCCGCGGCGAGGATGAGCAGCAGGAGGGGGATTGTTCGGATGGTCATGGCCGTGTGGGGTGTTGGGCGGTGGTTTGCTTGCCGAGGGCTTTCAGCCGCGTGAGGGCCTCGATGTAGTAGTAGTCGGCGTAGTTGATGCTGTAGTCTATTTCGCTGCCGGCGGGGAAGTTGCCCACGCTGTGGCGCAGGAACGAGGGCTTTGCGTCGCCCGGCCTGTAGGGGGCTTCCGACAGGGAGCGGAGCATGGCCTTGGCGGCGTTGAGGTAGCAACCGCCGTTGTCGGCGTGGGCGGAGAGCTCGATGAGGGCGGATGCTACGATGGCGGCGGCCGATGCGTCGCGGTAGTCGGTCTGCGAGAAGTCCCAGTAGGGAATCATCGTCGTGTCGAGTTGCGCGAGGTAAATGTCCGCCACTTTCTGCGCGAACGCAAGGAAGCGCGGCTCGTGGGTGTAGTGATGGACCATGGTGTAGCCGTAGATGGCCCATGCCTGTCCGCGCGCCCACATCGTTTCGTCGGCATGGCCCTGGTGGGTGCAGTTGCGGAGGTGGCGGCCCGTGGCGGGGTCGTACACGGCCACGTGGTAGCTGCTGCCGTCGGGGCGGAAGTGGTAGGCCATGGTGGTGTCGGCGTGGCTGACGGCGATGTCGTAGAGGTGCTGGCGTTGCTCGCTGTGCTCGGCAGCCCAGAAAAGCAGCTCGAGGTTGATCATGTTGTCCATGATGGTGTTGTGCCCTCCGAACATCTCCACGTTGCGCGGCCAGGAGAGGAGCGTCCCGACCGCCGGATTGTAGAGCGTGGCCAGCGAGTCGGCGGCGGCGGTGAGGACGGCGTGGTAGTCGGCAGCGGCCTGGGCGTAGGCCGCGTTGCGGGTTTGCTCGTACAGCGCGTTGTAGCTGTTCCATCCTTGCAGATAGCTGCCAATCATGATGAAGCCGAGGTCGTGGTCGTAAACCGGGCGATAGGCGAGGTAGCGGAGGGGCTCGGTGAACGCGGCGGCTTCGGACAGTACGGCCGTGTCGGCGGAGTTTGCGTAGTCGTACCACAGGATGCCGGGAAAGAACCCAGCGCACCACTCCTCGGGCGTGAGGACGGAGCGGAGCGTCCATTCCGAAGCGGAGTCGGGGATGTTGCGGGGTGTCTGCGTGTGGTCGATGCTGCCGTCGGCGGCGCGCAGCTGGTCGAGCGTGCGCAGCACTTGGCGGTGGCAGTAGGCCAGTTCGGTGTCGGCGAACGTCTCCTTTTCCGAAGAGGTGCATCCGGCGGAAAGGACGACGAGGGAAAGCAGAAGGGGAAGGATGCTACTTTTTTTCATGGGTGTCAGGTGTTTGTCTGTGTGTTAGGAATGCTCGAGGGAGAATGTGCCTTGGCAGAAGTCTTCGGGCGGCACGTCGAAGAAACTCTGGTGCATCCGCGCATAGTCGATGAGGCCGCGGAAGGTCGGCACGCGCGACAGCAGTCTCGCATTGCCAATCATGACGAGGCTGCGGCGCGCGCGGGTCATGGCCACGTTGAGCTTGCGGTCCACGAGGGTGCTGTCTGTGTCGGTGAAGGTGTTGTCGGTGAGGAAGTCCAGCTGGTAGGGGCGCTTGACGGTGAAGCCATAGACTATCGTGTCGCGCTGGCTGCCTTGGAAGCGCTCGACCGTGTCGATGGTGATGTCGTGCAGGGCGGGAACCGCATGGCGGGCGATGGCGCTGCGCACGGCCAGGATTTGGTTCCTGTACGGGACGATGACGCCGATGGTCTCGTCCGGATGGAATGTGGGGGCTTGCCGGTAGGCCGCTACCACGACGGCCGCAATCATGTCGGCTTCGGCGAGGTTCACCTTGTCGGGCGTGTCCGTGTGGGACTGGCACATTGAAGGCGCGGAAAGGTCGGGGGAAACGAATGACAGCCGGCGGGTCGCCAGCAGCCGGCCGATGGCGTTCCGCCCTTCCGTGTCCTTTGGAAGGCTTTCGGTTTGGTGGGGGAGTGGAACGGCGTCCAGCTGGTTGTTGTAGAACTGGAGATTGGGAAAGGCGGCGATGTCGGGGTGCATGCGCCCCTGCTTCGTCAGGGTATGGACGAGGCACGTGTTTCGCTGGAGATTGAGCAGTCGCTCGAACAGCGACAGACGGCAGTTGTGCAGCCCAATCTGCTGGAGCTCCGGCTCGCTGACCGCCGACTCTCGCTCCGTTTGCTGCACGACGGCGGGCAACTGCTTGTGGTCGCCGATGAACACGAACTTGCGGACGGCTTCCGCTCCCTTGTGCTGGGCGGAGAGCAACGGCAGGAGATGGGGCTCGAGGATTTGGGAGGCCTCGTCGATGATGGCGAGGTCGAAAGGCTTGATTCCGAATATTTGCAGGTGGGCGTTGAACGCCGTCGTCGTTCCCGTGAACACGCGGGCTTCTAATAGCAGGTTCTTCACTTGCTCGGCGTTTCCACAATCCTCCATCCGGCTGGCAAGTAGATGCTGGCGGTATTCGGGCGCGCAGTTCAGCTCGCTGCCAATCCGCAGGAAGTCGATGTTCTCGGCAACGAGCTTGCTGCAAATCTCATCGACGGCGCGGTTGGTGTAGGATACGAGCAGGACGTTGGAGGCCGGATTCAGCAGTTCCTCTTTCAGGACGTTCAACAGTCCGAATGAGGTCTTTCCCGTTCCGGGCGGCCCGACGATGAGAAAATAGTCCTTGGCTTGCTTGGCTCGTAGCACCAATTGGTTGAAACTCTCGCATCCATAGTCGCCGACGCGCCGTGTGGATGTGTCGGTTTCAGCCTTGCGTTGCGCCAAAATAAGGTCGCGGCGGCGCGGCGGCGCGGTGAGGAAAGCATAGAGCCCCCGATAGAGCGAGGAAAAGGAGGCGTCGAAGAAGTCGTGCTCGATGGCCCAGAGGTCGCTGCTCGGACGCTGGAAGATATGCCGGCTGCTTTGTGGCGCGCGAAGACGGAGCAGCACGTCGTCGTCCGACAATTCCTCGATGGTGGCACGCAGCACCATCGTCTGCCGGGCATCGGGCTCTTTGTCCTTGGGATAGGGGTAGAGAATCACGATGTCGCCACGCCGGAAATTGGCCAGCGCGCAGTCGGTGTTGCTGGGCATCTTGAGCAGGACGGAGCCTATGTTGCGTGCGTCGTTCGTGTCGCTCCTGCATTCGAGGAGGGACAGGCCGTCGTAGATGTTGCCGGCCATGCGCTTTTCTTCCAAAGATGCGTTCCAAACAGAGGAGAATCCGGAACACTGCTTTGTCTTGTTCCCAATCTTCGCCAGCAGGTGTTCCAGCTCCAGGAAGCGGAACATCCGGAAAAAGTAGGCTCTTTCGAGCGGGGAGGATGTATGGAACGGAGTGAGCAGCCGCTCCAGCTCGGGCTGCGCGTAGCGTGTCCAAAGGCTGTTGCCGACGCGGTTGCTGTTGAGGTGCTGTGGGGACAGTCTTTCCAGCATCCGTGCGCCGTCTGTGGTTGCGTAGCTCATCTCGCACCAAGTGAGCTGGTTGCGGATGCGCAGGGCCTCGAACAGCAGCTTCGGGGCAGCTCCCAGTTTCAGCAGCCCTTTCGGGTATTTGGAGTAGAGCAGGAACGAGTAGATTTCCTCGTTCCGCATTCCATGGTTGTAGTGGAGCAGGGCCATGTAGAGCAGCAGCTGCACATAGTGCTTTTCTTGCTGTCGGGGTATGTCCTCGTTGCAGGGGAACGCTCCTTTGCCCGATTTCTGCTCCACCAGGATGCGGCGGTCGTCTTGCAGGAAGTCCATGCGCCCCTGAATGCCCAGCATTTCACAGAAGAATGTGGGCTCGAGCATCGCTCTCTCGCGGTCGAAAGGCGAGGCCTGGGACAGCTGGTGGCGGATGGCCTGGCGGATGTTCCGCATTTGCCGCTGTGCGTCGGCGTGGAATCCGCTGCTCTCGCCCGACAAGCACGTGGCCGCGCAGAGGGCGTTCTGCTGGAAGAACTTCTGAACGCAGTCCTTGTAGCTGGCTTCTTTGCCCTCCGTCTCGTGGATGGCTTCGTCGAGCAGCAGGCTGGCAAAGTTTCCGAGCAACATGGGCTTGGTCATCTCGTTGGGCTTTATCTTGTTGATGAGATGGATATAGGGCGTTGTGCCGTAAGGCTCGAAACAGGCGGCGATGGAAGATATATCGACAAGGTAGTCGGGCTCGAAGATGATTTGCTCTGGATAGTAGATTCCGTGTTCGACGCGCGGCTTCACCAAGTTCAGCTGTGTTCCCTCCGAGAGAAGCCTGCGCAGGTAAGTCCAGTCGCCGGCGGCAAACTTGTCGCCCTGCAGGTCGTAGCAGATTCTGATGCGCGAAGCGCCTTCGGCGTCTGTGTATGCGTCGATGTGGGTCTCGTCCCAAGAGATGACCATCACACGCAGGCATTTTCCCTGCAACTGGCGGCTCGCAGACTGGGGCTTCCCCGAAGGAAGCCTTTGGCGCAGGGACAAGGGGATGGGCGTACCATACAGGATGCTGACGAACTCGCACAAGGCGCGGACGTCATAAGGCAATGTCTGCTGCAAGTCCGCCTCCCCCTGCTCGCGCAAAGCCCGCAGCCGGACACGCAGGTCGTTCAGCGCCAATGCCAGCGGCGCTTTGTCCGCCAAATGCTCTTTCGCTATGTAGTCCAGCTTGGCAAACGGGCCGGAAAACTGCAGCAGACTGTCGCACGTCCAGGCATCGACGATGCGCCCGAACACATGGCGCAGGATTCCATAGGATTTTCTTACGTCGGACTGCCTGTCGAACGCACCCTGCAAGTCTTCAAAGTGTGTCGCGGCGGTTTCCCAGTCTCTGGTCATTGGGGGATTGGTCTGAAAGAGGAACACAAAGATAGGGAAAAATAAAAGAAAGAGCACACGCCAGCCGTGAAAACTGCGTGCGCTCTTCCCCTCTTGGCCGGAGGCCTGGTTTAGTCAGGCCGTTTGGTGGTTGATGCAAATGCCTTCCAGGTACCACTCGTAGAGGCGATGGATTCCCTCGTCGATTTCAATCTTGTGGTGCCAGCCGAGGTTGTGCAGCTTGGTCACATCGGTCAGCTTCCTCAGCGTTCCGTCGGGCTTGCTTCCGTCCCAACGGAGCTCGCCCTTGAAGCCGATTTCATTCATGATTTTCTCGGCCACGGCACGGATGCTGATTTCCTTGCCTGTGCCGACATTGATGTGGCAGTTGCGTACCTCGTTGATACGGTCGGCATTGACGCGCTCGCCGAATGTGTCCTTGAAATCAACGTTGAGCAGCACGTGTACACTGGCGTCGGCCATTTCCTCGCTCCAAAGAAACTCGCGGAGGGGCGCGCCTGTCCCCCAAAGCGTGACAGCCTCGGGAGTGACGCCATAGTGTCCCAGTACGGCGAGGATGTTGGCCTCGCTGCTTGTGCCGTCCACGCGGATGGTCTGTCCGCCTTTCGCTTTCATCGTGACGGGGCGGAGCCGGATGTCCTTGCGCACATCGTCCCATCGCCCCTCGCTCAGGCATGTGGCAAGATGAATCTTGCGCATCATCGCGGGCAGTACGTGGGAGTTCTCCAAATGGAAGTTGTCGTTGGGGCCGTAGAGGTTGGTGGGCATCACGGCAATGTAGTTCGTCCCGTATTGCAGGTTGAACGACTCGCACATCTTCAGGCCGGCAATCTTCGCGATGGCATACGGCTCGTTGGTGTACTCGAGCGGCGATGTCAGCAGGCAGTCCTCGCGCATGGGCTGTGGGGCTTCGCGCGGATAGATGCACGTGGAGCCGAGGAACAGCAGTTTCCTCACCTCGTGCCGCCAGCTTTCGCCGATGACATTTTGCTGGATTTGCAGGTTCTGGTAGATGAAGTCGGCGCGGTACTGCAGGTTGGCCATGATGCCGCCCACGTGGGCGGCCGCCAGCACCACGGCGTCGGGGCGCTCGTCGTCGAAGAATTGCTTGACGGCGGTGGGGTCGAGCAGGTCGAGCTCCTTGTGGCTGCGGCCGACGAGGTTCGTGTAGCCGCGCCGCTGCAGGTTGCTCCAAATGGCGGAACCCACCAGCCCGCGGTGTCCTGCGACATAAATCTTTGCGGTTTTCTCTAACATGGCGTATGCTCCCGGTATGGATTTACTTGACAATGCCTTTTTCCAAGAATTCGGCAAGGTTGGTGTGGATGCGCTCCGACGCCCGCTCCACGGCCACCTTGGCCATGTCGTGCTCGACCATGATGCGCACGAGCTCCTCGAACGAGGTCTTCGACGGGTCCCATCCCAACTGCTCCTTTGCCTTGGTCGGGTCGCCCCAAAGGTTCACCACGTCGGTGGGGCGGTAGAAGTCGGGCGACACCTCGACGAGGACGCGCCCTGTCGCCTTGTCGGCCCCTTTCTCGTCCATGCCCTCGCCCGTGAACTCCAGCTCGATTCCCACGTGCTTGAACGCGTGGTAGCAGAACTCGCGCACGCTGTGCTGCACGCCGGTGGCGATGACAAAGTCCTCGGGCTTCTTGTTCTGGAGGATCAGCCACATGCACTCCACGTAGTCCTTGGCGTAGCCCCAGTCGCGGAGCGACGACAGGTTGCCGAGGTAGAGCTTGTCCTGTTTCCCCTGGGCGATTCGTGCGGCTGCGAGGGTGATTTTCCGTGTGACGAAAGTCTCGCCCCTGCGTTCGGACTCGTGGTTGAAGAGTATGCCCGAGCAGCAGAACATGTTGTATGCCTCGCGGTACTCCTTGACAATCCAGAAGCCATAGAGCTTGGCGACGGCATAAGGGCTGTACGGGTGGAACGGCGTGTTTTCGTTCTGGGGCACCTCCTCCACCTTGCCGTAGAGCTCGGACGTCGAGGCCTGGTAGATGCGGCAGGTGTCCCCCAGCCCGCAGAGGCGGACGGCCTCCAGCACGCGGAGCACGCCGGTGGCGTCGACGTCGGCTGTGAACTCGGGGGAGTCGAAGCTGACCTGCACGTGGCTCTGCGCGGCGAGGTTGTAGATTTCGGTGGGCCGCACCTTGCTGACGACCTGGAGAATGGACATGGAGTCGCTCATGTCGCCGTAGTGGAGGTGGAAGCGCTCTTGGCCCTCGAGGTGGGCGATGCGCTCGCGGTAGTCGACGGACGAGCGGCGGATGACGCCGTGCACTTCGTAGCCTTTTTGTAGCAGGAACTCGGACAGATAGGAGCCGTCCTGGCCTGTCACGCCGGTAATCAAGGCGACATTTCTCATGGTGTGGGGATGTTTTGTTTTTCGGTGTCTTGCATTGATGGCGTAAAGTTAGTGATTTATGGCTGAAACGAACGTGTTTCAGGTGGCGAAACGGCGCAGGCCGGCAAAAAGGACGGTGCACCGCGCGTGTCTGCGCGGTGCACCGTGACGTTTTGTGGCCTGGGCGGCGGCCGGCGGCCGGCTGCCTATTTGCGTACTTTCTTCACCATCGTCTCGCTGCCGCTGGTGATGCGGAGCATGTATACACCCGCCGGGAGCGAAGAGCGGCGGAACGCCGCTTCGGCCTCTCCGAAGGCGGTGGTGTATTCGTCGACGACGGCACCGTTCGTGGCAACGACTTGAACGCCGACCTCGGTGTCAGCCGCCAGTCCTTGGATGCCCGTCGGGACTACGTCGGTCACAAACAGCAAGCCCTCCTTCAGGCGCGACGTGTCCCAGTAGAGACCCTTCTCCAGGCTGATGACCTCGCTTTCGAGCGTCGGGCTTCCGCTGAATGTCTTGGCGTCCCAAATGACGATGGAGTCGCCCACGTTGGGGGAGAACGACGGGCTGTAGAACAGGGAGACGGTGCCGTTCATGGTCAGCCGGTTGATGTTGCCGATGCTGGCCCCGCCCCGGCTGCTGCTCGTTGCCGCCTTGTTGATGCCGAGGCGAAGAACGCCCGTTTGGCTGAACGTCACGTTCTTCCCGCCAAAGTTCATGATGCCCGAGGTGCCGCTGGCCGTGATGCCCGCCTGCAGCGTGCCGTTGACGGTCGTGGAGCTGTTGGTCAGGCCCGTGCCGCTGGTCGTCCCCGACAGCGTCGCGCCTTTCTGCACGGTCAGCGCGCCCGTGCCCAGCAGCGCGCCCGAGGAGAAGTGGAGCTCGCCCTCGTCCACGCGGGTCGCGCCCGAGTAGTCGTTGTCGCTGCTGCCCTTTCCGAGCGACATCTTTCCGGCGCCGGCTTTGGTGAGTGCGGCCGTCCCCGTGATGCGCCCTTTCCAGCTCCAGTTGGTGTCGTTGCCGAGCTTCCACGTGGCGTTGCCCGACGCGCCGGTCTGGCTGAAGCTGACGACGCCGCCCAGTGCGCCGGCGTCGCCCGTCACCTTGCCGATGGCGAACGTCTTGCCCGACGAGTTCATGACCGTCACGCCCGACGAGACGTCGAGCGTCGCGTTGGGCAGCCCGTTGCTGTTGTCGAACGTGAAGGCTGTGTTGCTGGCCGCCGTGGCCTTCACCGTCCCGGTGAACTTCGACCAGTTGCCGGTGATTCTTGTGCGCGGGGCCAGGTACGACGGGATGTAGACGGTCAGCTCGCCTTCGCCTGTCAGCGCGTTGGCGTAGGAGGCGCGCCCGCACAGGTTCCACGTGCCTTTCTTTTCTGCGGGAACCGACAGCGCGTAGGTGGAGTTGACGTTCTCGACGGTTTCCGACAGTGTCCCGCCCTGGAACTCGACGTTCTTGGCGGGCGTATTGTGCCCGTTCATGACCACCGTCCCGGCGGCGATCGTGAGCTTGGTCAGGCTCGGGTTGCCGACGTTGAGCTTCATCCACCCCGTTCCGCGCTTCGTGAGCAGCGTGCCCGATATGGCCTTGCTGGTGGAGAAGTCGGCCGAGTTGTTGATGACGCCGCCCTCCTCGGTCAGTATCTGCATGGGCGAGCCTTGCGTCACGGCGGCGGTCGTCTGGAGCACGGCCCCGTTCTCGATGATGAACTTGCTGGCCGCGGTGGTCACGCCGCCCAGGCCGCCTTTCGCCTGGTTCTCGTTGGAGAGCGACGCGACGCGCACCGTGCCGCCCGAGATGCGCGTGCCGCCCGTGTAGGCGTTGTCGGTGCTGATGGTGAGGGTGGAGGCGCCGCGCTTGACGAGCGTGGAGCTGCCGACGATGGAGCCGGTGCCGCCAAACGTGTAGGCCTTGCTGTTGTCCACGATGACGGAGTCGGCCTCGATGTCGTCGGACAGCATGACGTCGGTCTGTGCCGCGTTGTCGTCGAAGAGCACCTTGTCGCCCGTCACGAACACTTCGTCCGTCACTTCCGGGCTGAGCGCGCTGGTGAAGTTCTTCGCGCCGCCCATGTTCCAGATGTTGCTCTCGTTGCCGTTCCAGATGACGGACGACGGGTCGCGCAGGCTGGAGACGACGAGGTATATCTTGTTGCCCTCTTGCTCCAGGGCCGCCTTCACGTCGGTGCTCAGGCCCTCGATTTTGATGCTGCCAAGGCTGCCTCCCACACTGCCCGCCTCGGCAATGAGGTATTTGCCCACGGCCACGCTTTCGCCCTCAGCCAAGTGGGGGACGATTTCGATGACGGGCGTGAGGTACTGCGGCCCGTAGGCCCAGTCCTTGGTCCCGACGGTCAGGCTCTTGGCCGTCACCTTGTCGGCGGTCAAGTCGTTGTAGATGTCGATGACGAGGCGCGCGCCGAAGCCCAGCACGAGCGTGTCGGTCGTCACCTCGCCCCTGGCGTCCGCGCCGCCCGGGCGCAGCTTGGAGGCGTAGTCCATGTGGATGCTGCGGAACTCGCCGCCGCTGGAGTTGAGCTCGGCGAAGCGGTTGAGCCACAGGCGCGAGTTCTTCAGCTTTCCGTCGAAGTTGAGCGTGCCGGCCCAGATGTCGGTGTTGCCCGTGTGCTTCTGCTCCACGCCGGGCAGGGTGAGGATGCCGTCGCCCTGCTTCACCAGGCGCATGCCGCCCGTGAACGCGCCGCCGCTGACGGTGCAGGTGAAGTATTTTTCCGTCGGATGGCTCACGCCCTGCGCGTCGCGCGTGCCGTTGCCCGTCACGTGCGAGGGGACGTTGAACGTCGCGATGTAGGGCGACGCGCCGTCGGCCACGCTGATTTTCGTGTCGTTCGTCTCGCACACGATGACGTGCTCATCCTTCTGGCCGGCGCCGATGGTGCCGCCGTTGGCAATCTCCACGCGGCCGGTCATCGTCAGTGGCGGCGGAGGCGTGGTGATGCCCTCCATCTCGCCCAGGAAGTAGCTCTTGTGGGGCGGCTGGTTGTAGCCGACGGACTGCCACACCATGGCGTTGCGGTACTGGTGGTCGTGCCAGAGGGTGTAGACGCGGTGCTCGGTCGGCACGTCGGTGGTGTAGATGCGGATTTTCGTGTTGCCGTCGGCGCGGACGACGATTTCCTCGCGCCAGTCGCCGAGGATGTCGCCCATGGCGGCGGGGTTGTTCTTCGACCAGTTGTTCATGTTGCAGCCGCTGGACATGAAGATGCGACCGCCGAACGGCTTGTAGACGGCCGCCTCGCGCTCGGTGCCCGGGCTGTCGAGCACCTCGTCGCAGAGGTCGCCGTCCCAGTAGATGCGGAAGTTGAGGTGCGACCAGTAGAGCGCGTCGTAGACGGAGGTGGCGTCCGGCAGGACGCCGCTTGCGTAGGTCTTGTCGGCCACGGTCGACACGTAGCCCGTCTGCGTGCTGCGCCCGAGGCTGCCGGGGTAGTCGTTGGTGAAGTTGGCGCAGAGCGCGCGGCCGTCGTCGCCCGACGACTTCAGGCGGTAGTAGATTTTGCCGGTCGTGGCGTTGAAGTAGGTGCAGGCCGGGCTGGTCTCGTTGCAGACGAACTGCTCCTGCCCGTGGCGGTAGGGGTCGAGGTCGGCGCAGTGCTGCGCGTCGCCGTGTCCGAGCCCCGTGGTGCAGAGGCCCTTGCCGTTGTCGTCGATGACCATCGAGCCGAACATGATTTCGTCGCGCCCGTCCCAGTCCACGTCGGCAATGGAGAAGTTGTGGTAGCCCTGCCCGAACCACGGGCTGCTGGCGCTGTACTCGTTCCAGCGCCAGCGCTGCTTCAGCTCGTGGGTGGCGGGATCCACGTCGAGGGCGCACATCTTGTGGCGCGTGTAGCAGCCGCGCCCGAGGAAGATGCTGGCGTGGCGGCCGTCGAGGAAGGGCGCGCCGAAGTAGTGCTTCGCCGAGCGGTGTCCCGTGTCGTTCTTGCCCCACACGGTGGCGTAGTCGCTCTCGCCGCTCTCGAAGCGGGGCAGCGGGTAGGCCATGGGGGTGAACTGGCTGCTCATGCCGTCCCAGCCGTAGGGCTCGCCCGTCGCGCCTTCCATGTAGAGCAGGTACTCCGCCCCGTCGCGCGTGTACTCCGTGCGGGGCGCCACGTAGGTGGCGCTGCCGATGGCGATGGTCTTGCCCGAGGCCGTGTGGATGTACATGTTGTCGGCGCCGCGCATCAGCGTCTCGGCCTTGCCGTCCCCGTCCCAGTCGTAGGCCACGATGTCCCACTGCTCGTCGGCCCCGGCCATGAGGTTCGGGCCGCAGTCAATCCACCACAGCCGCTCGCCCGCCATCGTGTAGCACTCGAGGTGGTGGAACTTCGTGGTGTTGCTGGCGCTGAGGATGTCGCCGCTGTAGTTGCGCTTGACGATGAACTCCACCACGCCGTCGCCGTTCACGTCGCCCAGCGAGATGTCGTTGATGACGTACTCGGAGGTCACGTCGTTGCCGTCCCGGTCGGTGACGCTGGCCACGGGGATGTCGAGGTAGTTGCCGCTCCAGCGCTTGGCGGCGGCGGACAGCCCTTGCGACTGGCCCCGCACGACGGCCTCCACCTGGTAGCTGCCGGCGGCGGTGCTGGCGTGCAGGAAGTTGGATGCCGAGAGCGGCGCGGAATTGACCTTCGTGCCGTTGAAGTAGACGTTGTACCTCGTGTCGTAGTATTCCTCTCCGAAGATTCTCCAGCTGACGAGCGTTCCCGTCCCGGATGGCACTGCCACCACGCCGCGGTCAATCTTGTCGGTCTTGCGCTGGGCAAAGGCGGATGTCGTGGCGAACAGGGCCACCAGCATCAGTGCGAACAATTTTTTCATGCTTGTTAATGATTAGGTATGGTTATTAGTTGAGTTAGTCGTGCAAAGGTAGCGAGATTTTGCAAGAAACACAAAAGTGGCGCGCTGTTTTGCGAAAGGCACTGCGGGGAAAGTCCCGGAGCGGACGGCCGGGAAAAAACACTGCGGAGGGGCTGGGAGGTGTCCGCAGAGAAAAAGTTTTTCGTCCGCGGAGGAAATATATTTTCTCCGCGGAGCGCGGGAATTTTCTCCGCAGTGTTTTTGAAGGACTTTTAAGGCGCTGGAAAACAGTGTGTTGCGTGTGCCGGTGTCTCCGGCGGCTTGTTTTTCTCGTTTTTTATGACTTACTTTGCATGGGGTAGCCGCACTTGGCCGGCTGTCCGCCCGAAGGCCCGCTCGGTGCCGCAGGGCGAGGACAACACGCATACTAACATATATAATAAGGAAAGGGACGAACAACGTGGACGACGACATGAAGGAATTGGAGCCGGAGGAGGAGACGCCTGCGGGGCAGGCGGGACAGCCGCCGAAGCCGGACTATGTGCCGGAGCGGGCGAAGGACGCCGTCACGCACCACCTGAGCGGCATGTACCAGAGCTGGTTCCTCGACTACGCCTCCTACGTGATCCTGGAGCGCGCCGTGCCGCACATCATGGACGGGCTGAAGCCCGTGCAGCGGCGCATCCTCCACGAGATGAAGCGCATGGACGACGGCCGCTACAACAAGGTGGCGAACATCGTGGGCGGGACGATGAAGTTCCACCCCCACGGCGACGCCTCCATCAAGGACGCACTCGTGCAGCTCGGGCAGAAGGACCTGCTCATCGACTGCCAGGGCAACTGGGGCAACATCTTCACAGGCGACGACGCTGCCGCCGGCCGCTACATCGAGGCGCGGCTGTCGAAGTTCGCGCTCGACGTGGCGTTCAACGCCAAGACCACGGAGTGGAAGCTGTCGTACGACGGGCGCAACAAGGAGCCCATCGCGCTGCCGGTGAAGTTCCCGCTGCTGCTGGCGCAGGGGGCGGAGGGCATTGCCGTGGGGCTGTCGTGCAAGATTCTGCCCCACAACTTCAACGAGCTGTGCGACGCGGCCGTCAGCTGCCTCCACGGCGAGCCGTTCCAGCTCTACCCCGACTTCCCGACGGGGGGCAGCATCGACGTGGGCAAGTACAACGACGGGCTGCGCGGCGGCAGCGTGCGCGTGCGGGCCCGGATAGAGAAGCGCGACAACAAGACGCTGGCCATCACCGAGGTGCCGTTCGGGAAGACCACCGGCTCGCCGCAGCACCCCAGCCAGTTCATCGACTCCATCCTGAAGGCGGCGGAGAAGGGGAAGATCAAGGTGCGCAAGGTGGAGGACATGACCGCCGCCGGCGTGGAGATCCTCATCCACCTGATGCCGGGCGTGTCGTCGGACAAGACCATCGACGCGCTCTACGCGTTCACCGACTGCGAGATTTCCATCTCGCCCAACTGCTGCGTCATCGACGGGCGCAAGCCGCAGTTCATGGCGGTGGGCGACGTGCTGCGCCGCTCGGTGGACCACACGAAGGGGCTGATCCGGCGCGAGCTGGAAATCCGCCGCGACGAGCTGCTGGAGCAGCTGCACTTCGCCTCGCTCGAGAAGGTGTTCATCGAGGAGCGCATCTACAAAGGAAAGGAATTCGAGAACGCGCGCTCGATGGACGCGGCCTGCGAGTATGTGGACGGGCGGCTCGCGCCCTTCTACCCGCAGTTCGTCCGCGAGGTGACGAGGGACGACATCCTGCGGCTGATGGAAATCAAGATGGCGCGCATCCTGAAGTTCAACAAGGACAGGGCCGACGAGCTGCTGGCGCGCCTCAAGGCCGAGGTGGAGGACGTCGACCGCGACCTCGCCAACCTGGTGGAGGTGACGGCCGAATGGTTCCGCTACCTCAAGAGGAAGTATGGCGAGGGACACCCGCGCCTCACCGAGATACGCTCGTTCGACACCATCGAGGCGGCGAAGGTGGCGGAGGCCAACCAGAAGCTCTACATCAACCGCGCCGAGGGCTTCGTCGGGACGGGGCTGAAGAAGGACGAGTTCGTGGCGAACTGCTCCGACATCGACGATGTGATCATCTTCTACCGCGACGGCACCTACAAGGTCATCAAGGTGGCCGAAAAGGTGTTCGTGGGGGAGACGGAGCGCAGCAGGCGCGAGAAGCGCAAGGCGGAAATCATCCACATCGGCGTGTTCAAGAAGAACGACAATCGCACGATCTACAACGTGTGCTACAAGGACGGCGACACGAAGGTGTCCTACATCAAGCGCTTCAACGTGACGGGCACCGTGCGCGACCGCGAGTACGACGTGACGATGGGCACGCCGAAATCGCGCGTCAGCTACTTCACGGCCAACACCAACGGCGAGGCCGAGGTGGTGAAGGTGACGCTGAAGCCCAACGACAAGCTGCGGCGGCTCCAGTTCGACCGCGACTTCAGCGAGATAGCCATCAAGGGGCGCGCCTCGCGCGGCAACGTGCTGGCGCGCCACGAGGTGTTCCGCATCCAGCTCAAGTCGCACGGCGGCTCCACGCTGGGCGGGCGGAAAGTGTGGTACGACGCCGACGTGCAGCGCATCAACTACGACGACCACGGCGCGTTCCTCGGAGAGTTCCAGACCGACGACACGATACTGGTGGTGCTCAAGTCGGGCGAGTTCTACCTCACAGACTTCGACGCGAACAACCACTACGACGCGGACATCCTGCGGATTGAGAAGTACGACCCCGCCAAGGTGTGGACGGCGGTGCTGAAAGACGCGGGCAACGACAACCACCCCTACCTGAAGCGCTTCCTGATGGACGCCTCCACGAAGCGGCAGAGCTTCCTCGGCGACAACGCCCACTCGCAGCTGCTTCTGCTCACCGACACGGCCTACCCGCGCGTGGAAATCCACTTCGCCGAGCCCGACACGTTCCGGGGCCCGCAGGAGGTGGACGCCGAGGAGTTCGTGGCGGTGAAGGGCTTCAAGGCCAAGGGGAAGCGGCTGACGACGTTCGCCCTGGAGAAGGTGGTGGAACTGGAGCCCACGCGCTTCCCCGAGGCGGAAGACGGCGAGCCGGGCGGTGACGGCGAGGCCGGCAGCTACGGAACGACGGACGCGGCCGGCGCCGCGGAGGCGGAGACCCCGGGCGCGCCGGCGGACGGCGAGAAGACCGACGAGGAAATCCGCGACGAAATCACGGGGCAGCTGCGCCTCTTCTGACCAACGGCGGGCAACCATGGGGGCGGCATCGAACAACCTGCGACGGATACTGGCGGCGCTGCTGGCGTGGCTGTCGGTCTCCGCCTGCCTGTGGGCGCAGGAGGCCGTCCGCACCCACTCCGTGATGGCGGGCGCGGGCGTGGGCGACGTGCTCGACACGTACCTTTCCCCCTATTGCTACGCAGGCGCGAACTTCCGGCTGATGCGCGAGACGCAGCGCCGCGTGCGCCGTCCGCCGTGGGGCGGGGGCGCGACGTTCCAGACCCTGCTGGACGCCGACGTCTCGCTCCTCACCGGCCGCATGGGCGGCGTCGCCGAGTACGCCGGCGGCGTGCGCTACTCGCTGGCATGGCTCGGGCGGGTCGCCCAGCCGCTCCCCGGCCTGCACGTCGCCGCGGGCCCTACGCTCTCGGGCTACGCCGGCTGCGTCTACAACGAGCGGAACGGCAACAACCCGGCGCAGGCGAAGGCCGACGTCATGCTCGGCGCGTCGGCGTCGGCAACCTACACCTTTGCGCTGGCGCGCCGCCCGTGCCGCGTGCGCTACCAGGTGGCGGCGCCCCTCGTCGGCGCGGCCTTCTCGCCCAACTACGGGCAGTCCTACTACGAGGCGTTCGTGCTGGGCGACTACGACCGCAACGTGGTGCTCGCCCATCCGCTCAACGCCCCCTCCATGCGCCACCTGCTTACCGTGGACATCCCCCTGGGCCGCGCGTCGGCCACGACGCTGCGCCTGGGCTACGCGGGCGCGCTGATGCAGTCGACGTTCAACCACCTGCGCTACCACAGCTACACGCACGCCTTCCTCGTCGGCTTCACCCAAACCTTCCGCCGCCTATGAAACGACCCCTCCTCCTGCTCCTCCTTCTGCCGCTGCTCGCCCTCGCGGGATGCGTGGGGGAGGAGTACCCTGCGGACGACACGCCCGAGGGCAACTTCGAGGCCCTCTGGCGGCTGATGGACGAGCACTACTGCTTCTTCGCCTACAAGAAGGAGCAGCTGGGCGTCGACTGGGACGAGGTGCATGCCCGCTACCGCGCGAAAATCGACGCGTCGATGACGAGCCAGCAGCTCTTCGAGGTGCTGTGCCAGATGCTGGGCGAGCTGCGCGACGGCCACGTCAATCTCTCCGCCGCATTCGACCTCGGGCGCAACTGGAGCTACTTCGAGGACCGCCCGCGCAACTTCGAACCCACGCTCGTGGACGACTACCTCGGTACGGGCAGCGACTACAGCATCGCCTCGTCGCTCAAGTACCGCGTCCTCGACGACAACATCGCCTACGTGCGCTGCGCCTCGTTCGACGACGGGATGGGCGACGGCAACCTCTCCTCCATGCTCGACGCGCTCCAGCCCTGCCAGGGCCTCGTCCTCGACCTGCGCGACAACGGCGGCGGCAGGCTGACCGACGCCCACAGGCTGGCGGCGCGCTTCACCAACGAGCGCACCCTCGTCGGCTACGTGAGCCACAAGACGGGGCGCGGGCGCGACGACCTCTCTTCCCCGCTGCCCGAATACATCGAGCCCGCCAAGGGCGTGCGCTGGCAGAAGCCCGTGGTGGTGCTGACCAACCGCCGCGTGTTCTCCGCCGCCAACGACTTCGTCAAGTGCGTGCGGCAGATGCCCCGCGTCACCGTCCTCGGCGACACCACGGGCGGCGGCAGCGGCATGCCCTTCATGCAGGAGGTGCCGCGCGGCTGGGCCGTCCGCTACTCGGCCGTCGTCTATTACGACGCCGACCGCCGCCACACGGAGTTCGGCATCGCCCCCGACACGCTCGTCCGCCTCGCGGACGACGACGTGCGCCGCCGGCGCGACACGCTGATAGAAGCCGCGCGCCAGCTGATGCGCTGACTGCCCCGCCGCCCCGTTCCGTGCCGTTTTGTACGGAACTGCGTACAAAATGGCGAAAAGTGACACGAAAGCCCTCGTTTTTCCTCTCTTTTTGTCAAAATTATGCCGTGCAACATAATTAGAGCCTTTTTTACACGCTGAAACGCACCGATTTCGGCTCCTTCACGGGTCTTGGCTTGGTGCTAATGGTGGGGTTTGTGTTCAAAAAGTACTATTTCGGCACTTTCCAGCCTGAAAACCTATGGCGCGTAGCAGAAAACGCTATAACTTTGCAGCGTTTTCAGACGGCAACATCCGAAAACGCTGCACAGCGACGCAGCAAAACAACTAAAGAGATATACCAACATTTGTTTAACCAAAAAAACAATTAAGATGATGAAAAAGATTGTACTTGCAGCTTTCGTAGCAGTTGCTTCCCTCAGCGCAAACGCGCAGGTTTGGGTAGGCGGTCAGGTTGGCTTCCAGTCAAAGGAAGTTAACGACGTAGAGACGACGACCTTCCAGGTTCTTCCCGAAATCGGCTACACGCTCAACGACAGCTGGGACTTGGCCATCGCTCTCGGCGAGGACTACTCGAAGGTGAAGGACCACGACGCTCTTAGCTCGTTCGTGGTCAATCCTTACGCCCGCTACACTTTCGCCAAGACGGGGAACGTCAGCTTCTTCCTGAACATGGGCTTCTCGATCAAGACGGGCGACTTCTACAGCGCGAACCTCGGCAAGGCCTATGCCGACGAAACCGAATGGGGCATTGGCATCGCTCCGGGCGTTAAGTTCGACGCTTCCGACAAGGTTTCCCTCGTTGCCACGCTCGGCGGCCTCGGCTACACGGCCGCTGACGACGACCACGCGTTCGGCTTCAACGCCAACGGCAACGCGCTGCAGTTCGGCGTCCAGTACCACTTCTAATCCGAAGTCTTACTTCCGGAACAACCAGGCATCCATCCCCGCGATGGATGCCTTTCTTGTATCCAGCGCCCGGAGCTTCTTGTTTCCAGCGCCCGGAACGTCCCGTGCCGGCGCGGAGGCCTTTCCGGCGCGCCGCGCGGCCTTTGTGTTCCCGACGCAGAGCGCGGGAATTTCCAAGTACTTGGAAAAATATTTTCAAGTACTTAGAAAAATATTTCCAAGTACTTGGAGGTTTCGCCGCTCCGCACAGGCCGGGATTTCCGTGCGCGCCTGTGCGGATTCTTCTCCGCGCTGCAGCGGTGATGCCGCCGCGCCGGGAAGCTTGCCTCCGCGCCGTGTGGCGGTGGCGCGCACGCCGCCTGCGGCGGAAGCGGGAGAAAAGTCGCCTCGTTTTCCGCCCGCTCGGTTCGGCGTTTTTCCGGCGCATTTCCGTCCGCCGGGCAGTTTCTCCTCCGCGCCTTGCCGGGTTATTCGCGAATAATGCTTACCTTTGCACCCGCTGTTGCGCCTGTGGCGAAATTGGTAGACGCGCCAGACTTAGGATCTGGTGTTTCGCGACGTGCAGGTTCGAGTCCTGTCAGGCGCACGAAAGTAAATCCTAACTGCTTGAATATGAGTAGTTGGGATTTTTACTTTCAATAAATTGCCAACAAATTGCCAACATAATTCGTTGCTAATATGTTTCGGTTGGCAAAAGCAGGCCTTCACTTTACACTCTTTTACACGATTTCTTTTGTCTTCTCAGTCCTTCCGTGTCACATCTTGTTAAAGATTAACCAACAGGTGTATATTTATAAAGAGAAATCACTATTTTTGCATTCAAAGCAATTTGTTGAACATTATGGAAGATTTGAATCAACTGAAACTTGTATTGGTAAAGTGCAAGCGAACCAACAAATGGCTCGCAGAACAGCTGGGCGTCAATCAGACCACAGTCTCTAAGTGGTGCACCAATACCACCCAACCCGATTTGGCAACACTGAAACGTATTTCGGAGTTGCTGAAAGTCAATGTAAGCGAAATTATTAACTTTGACTAAACAGGACTGTCATGGGGAATACAAGCTTTAATGAGAATACAAGAGTACAAGTACCGGCTGCACTGCATTTGTGCAAGTTGGGATATACTTACTTGGACAATATTCCGGCTTATGATGCCAAGACCAATATTTTGGTAGACGTTTTCCTGGACGCAGTGAAACGTCTCAATCCCGAATTGTCAAGTCAAGACGCCTCGTTGTTGTTTTCAAAGATTATCAATATAGCTGACAACGACGACTTGGGACGTGAATTTTACCAAATGCTGTCGGCAAACAGTGGTGTGAAACTCATCGACTTTGAGAATCCCGACAACAACGACTGGCACGTTACCA
>CAVGCV010000028.1:0-21336 GCA_963627995.1 bacterium
TGGATTCCACTAAAGTTGCGAGTTTTATTTGTATTGAGGGGTTATCTGTGGTTTTAACACACCCTCGTTTTGCTTTTTGTGCAAGACACGGGAGCGGACGCGGGAAAAGGCGCGGAGACAGCGCGCCCGGAACCTCCGCAGAGAAAAGTCCCGCGCTCTGCGGAGGAAATATATTTCGTCCGCGGACGAAAATATTTTTCTCCGCGGAGGTGCCGGGGGCTCCTCCGCAGTGTTTTTCCACGCGTCCGCAAGTGTTTGGCTGAAAGGAACTTACAGACATTCTCCCGCATCCGGCATGTCCGATCATCCCTCCCCTGAAGGCGGGAACAAACGGACAAAAAACGGGATTCTGGGAACTATTGCCAACTTATTGGGCGGTATTGCCATTTGCAGCCAGGCGCAAATCGGCAATATTTGCAATGCACGCAGAAAATGCTTTATTAACTTTTAAAAAACAGAGGCAACATGACTACAATGGATTTCTTACATCTGGATGGCAAGAAGACATCCGATGTCGTTTCAGCATTACAGTTCCTTTTGGCGGACTACCAGGTGCACTACACCAACCTGCGCGGAATGCACTGGGAGATAGAGGGCCACGGCTTCTTCGTCCTCCACGAGAAGTTCGAGGCGATGTACGACGACGCGGCGGCGAAAATCGACGAGATTGCCGAGCGGATCCTGACCCTCGGCGGAAAGCCCGACAACAGGTTCAGCCACTACCTTGCGACCTCGCAGGTAAAGGAGGCCACGGGAATCACCTGCGGGCAGGAGGCTGTCGGGCAGATTCTCGAGTCGCTGGGCATCCTCATCGGGGCGGAGCGGAAGCTGGTGGAGCTGGCCGGCGAGGCCGGCGACGCCGTCACGGCCGACATGATGACGGGCTACCTCAAGGAGCAGGAGAAGATGGTGTGGATGCTCGTGGCGTTCAGCACGCAGTCCTGCCGCAGCTAAGCGCCGGGCGCGGGGAGGGCGGCGTGCGTCTCCCGCCCGCCCCCACCCTGCCCCGCATCGCTCTCGGGGGCGTTCCTCGCCCCTCTTTACGGAGGCTTGGAAAAGCCGGCGATGTTTAACCAACCAAAAAACAAGAGCAACTATGGACGACAAGATGAAATGCCCGTTCAACCACGGGCAGGGCAGCGGCGCCGGCATGGCGCAGGGAGCGAACACGGAGGTGAAGGACTCCGTCATGTCGTGGTGGCCCGAGGCCGTCAACCTCGACATCCTCAGCCAGCACGACAGGAAGACGAACCCCAACGACTGCGGCTTCAGCTACCGGGAGGCGTTCCTGCAGCTCGACCTGGAGGCCGTCAAGGCCGACCTCAAGCAGCTGATGACCGAGCCGCAGGAGTGGTGGCCGGCGGACTACGGCACCTATGGGGGGCTGATGATCCGCATGGCGTGGCACTCGGCCGGCACCTACCGCACGTTCGACGGGCGCGGCGGGGCAGGCACCGGCAACCAGCGCTTCGCGCCGCTCAACAGCTGGCCCGACAACGCGAACCTCGACAAGGCGCGCCGCCTGCTGTGGCCGGTCAAGAAAAAGTACGGGAACAAGATTTCATGGGCCGACCTGATGATTCTGGCCGGGAACATGGCCTACGAGTCGATGGGCTTCAAGACCCTGGGCTTTGGCGGAGGCCGCGAGGACATCTGGCACCCGGAGAAGGACATCCACTGGGGCAACGAGAAGGAATGGCTCGCGCCCACCAAGAACCGCTACGCGGACGACAAGGACCGCGAGACGCTGGACAACCCCCTGGCGGCAGTCCAGATGGGGCTTATCTACGTGAACCCGGAGGGCGTGGACGGCGTCCCCAACCCCCTGAAAACGGCGCGCGACGTGCGCCTGACGTTCCAGCGCATGGCGATGGGCGACGAGGAGACGGTGGCCCTGATTGTCGGCGGGCACTCCGTGGGAAAGACGCACGGCAACGGCGACGCGTCCAAGCTCGGCCCGGCGCCGGAGGCCAACTCGCCCGAGTGGCAGGGGCTCGGCTGGATCAACGCCGACGAACGCCCCGGCCACATCGTGACGAGCGGGCTCGAGGGGGCCTGGACCACCCACCCCGACCGCTGGAACCACGAATACCTCCGCCTGCTGCTCGAGTACGAGTGGGGCTTGGAGAAGAGCCCGGCAGGCGCGTTCCAGTGGGAGCCCATCGACATCAAGGAGGAGGACAAGCCCGTGGACGCGCAGAACCCCGGCGTGCGCCGGAACCCGATGATGACGGACGCCGACATGGCGCTGAAGTACGACCCTGCCTACCGCAAGATTTGCGAGAAGTTCTACAAGAATCCCAAAGCCCTCGAAGAGGCGTTCGCCCGCGCCTGGTTCAAGCTCACCCACCGCGACCTCGGGCCGAAGAGCCGCTACCTCGGGGCGGACGTGCCCGAGGAGGACTTCATCTGGCAAGACCCCATCCCGGCAGCCGGCTACACGCTCTCGGAAGAGGAGGTCGGCGAGCTGAAGAAGCGGCTGCTCAACTGCGGGCTGAGCCGCTCGGAAATGATAGCGACGGCGTGGGACAGCGCGCGCACGTTCCGCTGCTCCGACTACCGGGGCGGGGCCAACGGGGCGCGCATCCGGCTTGCCCCGCAAGCCGGATGGGAAGGCAACGAGCCCGTCCGCCTGCGGCGCGTGCTGGACAGGCTCGAAGAAATACAGCGTTCGTTGGAGAAGAAAGTCAGCATCGCCGACCTCATCGTGCTGGCCGGGACCGCCGCCGTGGAGGCAGCGGCAAAGGACGCGGGCGTGGACGTGGCGGTGCCGTTCGCGCCTGGACGCGGCGACGCGACGGCGGAGATGACGCTCGCCCCGTCGTTCGGCCATCTCGAGCCGCGCCACGACGGATTCCGCAACTACCTGCAGTGCGGCCTGGGGCAGAAGCCCGAGGAACTGCTCATCGACCGGGCGCAGCTCATGCGCCTCACCGCGCCGGAGATGACGGTGCTGCTGGGAGGGATGCGCGTGTTGGGCACGAACTTCGGCAACACGAAACACGGCGTGCTCACCCACCGCGAGGGCGTCCTCTCGAACGACTTCTTCGTCAATCTGACCGACATGAAGTACAAGTGGATGCCTGCGGGCGACGGCACCTACAACATCGTGGAGCGTGCCACGGGCAACACGGTGTGGACGGCCACCCGCGTGGACCTGGTGTTCGGCTCAAACTCCATCCTGCGCGCGTACTGCGAGTTCTACGCACAAGACGACAACAAGGAGAAGTTTGTCCGCGACTTCGTCAAGGCTTGGGTGAAGGTGATGAACAACGACCGCTTCGACCTCGACCGCTGCTGCTGCAAGGCGCATTGACCGAAGCCCCGCCCTCCGGTGCGCCCATCGGCGGGCGTCCGTCGGGGGGGGGCGGGGCGGAGAGAAGCGCAGAGACGCACGCGGCCTGCTCCCCGGCAGCTCCGCCACTCACGACGAGTGCCGCCTCCCTACCGAGGCCGGCACTCGCTTTGTCTTTCCTCCCTTTGTCCTTTCTCCCTCTTCCTGTATTCCGAGAGGTTTTCCTTGTTCATCTTCTTGAAGAAGCGGCTGAACGTGGCCAGGTCGTCAAATCCCAGGATCTCCACGATTTGTTTGGCGCTTTTGTCCGTGTAGAGCAGCAGGCGCTTGGCCTCCGCGTCGATGCGCTCGTGGATGACGCGCAGGGGCGACGGGAGGCCATAGAGGGAGAAGAGGTTGGAGATGGTCTTCGGGGAGCGGTGCAGCATGTCGGCGTAGTCCTGCACCTGCTTCTTCTCCTTGAAGTGTCCGTCCACCAGCACATAGTACTGGCGGATCATGTCGAGCGTGTTCTCGTGCCTCGGGGGGACGGAAAACATTTCGCGCGCTATGCGGGTGCAGGTGATGATGAAGTGCTTCAGGAGGAGGCGGAGCGTCTCCTCCTGAAGGCTGTCTTTGATTCCGCACTCGTCCCTGAACATGCCGACGATGTTCGACAGGCGTTCCGACTGCGTCGCGGAGAGCCGCAGGCGCATGATGTGCGAGAAGCCATTGAACAGGAGACCGTTGCAGGAGACGTTCGTGTCGTGTCCGTAGATGCAGTAGAAGTTCCTGTTGAACGCGACGGCGAGGTATTCGCCGTCCACCCGACCTATCTCGAAGTGGTGCAGGGGCGTGAGCGCAACAATCTCATGCTCCTCCAGCCGAACCGCCACGTGGTCGATGTCCACGTCCAGCGTTCCCCGCTGTACCCAGATGAACTTGTAAAGGCTCTTGTCGCGCTTCAAAGACGTGTCCTCGTGGAAGCGGGTGGTCAGCGAGATCTTTCCCTCCAGCGAGGTGCGCAGATGGTGTTCCATGTTACGTGCGGGGTTGGTGCTTTGCGGGGATAAATATAAGGCAAATTCTCCACATCCAAGGCAGGGGGCGGCCGAAATCTTTCCGCGGGTCTCCCCGGGCAGGCCCGCGGCGGCGCCGGGGACAGGAAGCCCCGCCGACGAGTCCATCGCGGGCTCGCTGGCGGGGCTTCCTGTCGTTGCAGGCGCACTTGGCCTGGCTGCGCTACTCTTCCACGGCCTCGAAATCGTCTTTCCCCACTCCGCAAAGCGGGCAGACCCAGTCGTCGGGAATTTCTTCGAACGGTGTGCCGGGCGCGATGCCGCCGTCGGGGTCGCCGACGGCCGGGTCATAAATCCAGTCACACACGGTGCAGCGGTACTTTTTCATGTCTGTTGGTTTTTTTAGAATTTGATGAAGGCGCGGCAGTCGTCCTGTCCTTGCCTGTTACTGGCGAATCATGGTGAGCACCATCTTGAAGCGCTGGTCGGCGCGGAGCGCGTGCGGCACGTTCGCCGGCATGACGACCGTCTCGCCCGTCTCGACCCGCTGCTCCCTGCCGCCCACGGTGATGGCGGCCGCGCCGTCGATGACCTGCACCACGGCGTCGAAGGGGGCGGTGTGTTCGCTCATCGCCTGCCCCTCGTCGAAGGCGAAGAGGGTGATGCTGCCGGCCCCGGTGTGCAGCAGCTCGCTGCTGACGATGCTGTTGGGCGCATAGGCCACCCGTTCCGCCGCGCGGAATTTGGCCTGGGGTTCCTGCTGTTCCATCTGTTCCTATATAAATTACGGTGTATATGAATTATGGTGCAAGCGTTGCAAGTCGCCCGCAAAGATAAGACATTGTGCCGAACCTGCCAACGCTCCGGGCGAAAAGTGCGGGCGGCCCGCCGTCAGCGCAGCCGCTGCCGCAGGTAGCGCCGGCGGCTGAAGAGGAAGAAGAAGGCGACGCCCGCCACGTTCACCGCCGTGGCAAGCCAGAAGGCGCAGCCGTAGCCCATGGCCTCGGCCACCGCGCCGCCGCCCAGCACGCCCGCGCCCACGCCCAGGTCCCAGGAGGTGAGGATGGTGGCGTTGGCCGTCCCGCGCTGACTGTTGGGGGCGAGGTTGATGAACATGTTCTGCATGGCCGGGTACATGTGCCCGTTGCCCAGGCCGATGACGACGGCCGAGCCGTAGTAGCCGGCGGGATGGCGGACGGCGGCGAAGAGCAGGTAGCCCAGCACGGAGAGCGCCATCCCCCCGCCGGCGTTCTGCAGGATGTGCCCCTTGCGCAGGGAGCGTCCGCCGACGACGCGCGAGAGCATCAGTCCCAGCGACAGCAGCATGAAGTAGGTGGCCGTCCCGCCCGTGATGCCCAGCTCCTCCTTGCCGTAAATCGCCAGGTAGGTGCTCAGCACGCCGTAGGAGAACGACAGGGCCGCGATGACGACGCTCTGGCTCCATCCCCTGACGAGGAAGAAGCGGTCGAGCGAGACCTGCCGCCTGTCGGGCAGGGGCTGCCGCTCGCGCGCCTTCACCGTGGCATTGACGCAGAGCCCCGCCAGGCTGCTGGCGAGCGCGAAGAGGAACAGCAGGCGGAAGTCGTGGACGGTGGCGTAGAGGTAGACGGCCACGGAGGGCGCGACGGCCGTGGCGACGTTGTTGCTCAGCCCGTAGTAGCCGATGCCCTCGGTGCGCCGCGCCGAGGGCAGCGAGTCGATGGCCATCGTGCTGTTGGCCACGGTCGTCGCCCCGAACGGCGCGCCGTGGAGCGTGCGCACCACGGCGAAGAGCAGCAGCGACGAGGCCAGGAGGTAGCCGCCGAACAGCAGGGCGAACGCGCCGTAGACGGCGAGCAGCACCTTCTTGCGCGGAAAGCTGTCGACGATGTAGCCGCTGAAGGGGCGGACGAGCAGCGCCATGAGCGTGTAGCCCGACAGCACGAGACCGATGGTGTGCTTGCCCGCGCCAAACGCCTCGCTCAGGTAGATGGGGAGCAGGGGCATGAGCAGGTAGAACGAGAAGAAGAGCAGGAAGTTGGCGGCGTTGAGCTTGACGAAGTTCGCGTTCCACAGCCGCTCGTGCGGCAGCGGCGCGCCGTCCTCCGGCGCATGGATGGTTGGGGACATGGCGGGTTCGGTGTGAAAATCTGCCGCAAAGTTAGTCATTTCCCTCCACAATGCGGACGGCCATCCCGGGCTTCGCGACAGCGCCGGGAACAGCGCGCCCGAAACCTCCGCAGAGAAAAGTCCCGCGCTCCGCGGAGGAAATGTATTTCGTCCGCAGACAAAAATATTTTTCTCCGCGGAGGTTCCCGGGACTCCTCCGCAGTGTTTTTCCGGGGGGCGCTTCTTAGGCTGGGAAAGGCCCCGCCCCCGGCATCCGCCAGGCGGGCTCGCGCGGCCTCGGCGCCCGCCGGATGCCCCGCGCCAGGCATGAGGGGGCGCGCCCGCAGATGCGGCCCCGGACAGACTTTGCGGCACAACAATCCCGCGAATCGTGCGCTCGTTCCAGCGATTATTGCTAACTTTGCCCGTAAAACCGGCAGGGGCCTCGTGGACGAGGCACAACCCGGAGGACGAAACACGCAAGCGCACGACGCCCCTTGGCTCTCCACCAATACATCACGGCACTGACCATCGCCGGCTCCGACTCGGGAGGAGGAGCGGGCATACAGGCCGACATGAAGACCATGTCGGCCCTCGGCGTCTATGCGGCCAGCGTCGTGACGGCCCTGACGGCGCAGAACACGCTGGGCGTGACGGCCATCCACGCCGTCCCGGCGGAGTTCGTGCGGGAGCAGATCCGGGCCGTCGTCGGGGACATCCGCCCGCAGGCCGTCAAAATCGGGATGCTCAACGACGCGGCCGTGGCCGGCGCCGTGGCCGACGAGCTGGGCGCGTGCCGCACGCCCGTCGTGCTCGACCCCGTGATGGTCAGCACGTCGGGACACCGCCTCGTCGAAGAAGGCGCAACGCGCGTGCTGGCCGAGCGGCTGCTGCCGCTCTGCACGGTCGTCACGCCCAACATTCCCGAGGCCGAGCTGCTGGCCGGGATGCGCATCCGGACGAACGACGACTGCCTGGCCGCCGCCCGCGCCATCAGGCGGCTGGGCGCGGCGGCCGTGCTGCTGAAGGGCGGACACCGGGAGGGGCGTGAGAAGTGCGACTTCTTCCTCGACAGCCGTGCCGAGCTGCACACGTTCTCCACGCCCACCGTCGAAACGCGGAACACGCACGGCACGGGCTGCACGCTCTCGTCGGCCATCGCCGCCTACCTGGCGCGCGGCGAGCAGCTGGCCGACGCCGTGCTGAAGGCGAAGCTCTACCTCCAGCGCGCGCTGGAGGCCGGGAGCGACGCGCAGATTGGCGAGGGGCACGGGCCGGTCAACCACTTCTTCCGCCCAGAGCCCCTCATCATCCGACGGACGGCCGCGCCGGCCGACGTCCCGACAGCCGCAGACCCATGCTGAGCCTGCAGTTCATCACCCATCAGGACGGACGCGTCTCCTACGCGGAGGGCGCGCGGATGGCACTCGAGGGCGGCTGCCGGTGGGTGCAGTTCCGCATGAAGGGGGCGGCCCGCCAGGACGACGACAAGGAAGCCCTCGCACGGCAAATCCAGCGGCTCTGCCAACGCCGCGGGGCCACGTTCATCATCGACGACGACGTGGAACTGGCGAAGCGCATCGGCGCCGACGGCGTGCACCTCGGGCGGAACGACATGCCCATAGCGCAGGCGCGCGAGTACCTGGGCGGCGCGTTCGTCATCGGGGGGACGGCCAACACCATCGGCGACATCCGGCGCATCCACCGCGAGGGCGCGGACTACATCGGCTGCGGCCCGTTCCGCTTCACGACGACCAAGGAGCGGCTGTCGCCCGTGCTGGGGCTGGACGGCTACCGCGCGCTGGTGCGCCAGATGCGCAGCGAGGGAATCGGCATCCCGCTCGTCGCCATCGGGGGCATCACGCCCGGCGACATCCCCGGCATCCTCGCGGCGGGAGTGGACGGCATCGCGCTGAGCGGCACGGTTCTCCGCGCCGAGCGCCCCATCGAACAGACCCAGAACATCATCAGGATATTGCAGGAACATGAACAATAGCATTCGGATTTCTTATCCCGACTCGGAGAAAGTGTACATGCCGGGGCAGCTCTTCCCCGGCCTCCGCGTGGGGATGCGCCGCGTGAAGCTCACGCCCACCGTGTCGTTCGAGAACGGCGAGCGGAAGACGGCCGACAACGGCTACGTCTACATCTACGACACGAGCGGCGCATACAGCGACCCCGACGCCGACATCGACCTCCACAAGGGGCTTCCCCGCCTGCGCGAGGCGTGGATCCGCCAGCGCGGCGGCGTGGAGCAGCTGGAGGAGGTGAGCAGCGAGTACGGCCGCATGCGGCTGGCCGACAGAAGCCTCGACGCGCTGCGCTTCGAGCACATCCGCAAGCCGCTCCGCGCGAAAGCGGGAGAGCAGGTGGGGCAGATGTACTATGCCAGGCAGGGCATCGTCACGCCCGAGATGGAATATGTGGCCATCCGCGAGAACATGAACTGCGCGGAACTGGGCATCGCGAGCCACATCACGCCCGAGTTCGTGCGGCAGGAAATCGCCGCCGGGCGCGCGGTGCTGCCCGCCAACATCAACCATCCCGAGGCCGAGCCCATGGTCATCGGCCGCAGCTTCCTGGTGAAGATCAACACCAACATCGGCAACAGCGCGACCACCTCGTCCATCGACGAGGAGGTGGAGAAGGCCGTCTGGAGCTGCAAGTGGGGCGGCGACACGCTCATGGACCTCTCCACGGGCGACAACATCCACGAGACGCGCGAGTGGATTGTCCGCAACTGCCCCGTGCCCGTCGGCACGGTGCCCATGTACCAGGCGATGGAGAAGGTGCGCGGGAAAGCCGAGGACCTCACGTGGGAGCTCTTCCGCGACACGCTCGTCGAGCAGTGCGAGCAGGGGGTCGACTACTTCACCATCCATTGCGGCATCCGCCTGAAGAACATCCATTTCTCGCAGGAGCGACTGACGGGCATGGTCAGCCGCGGCGGCAGCATCATCTCGAAATGGTGCCAGGTGCACCAGCGCGAGAGCTTCCTCTACGAGCACTTCGACGACATCTGCGACATCTGCGCGCAATACGACGTCGCCCTTTCCCTGGGCGACGGGCTGCGCCCCGGCAGCACGCACGACGCCAACGACCGCGCCCAGTTCGCCGAACTCGACACGATGGGCGAGCTCGTGCAGCGCGCGTGGGCCAAGAACGTGCAGGCATTCATCGAGGGACCCGGACACGTTCCGATGCACAAAATCAAGGAGAACATGGAGCGGCAGGTCGAGAAGTGCCACGAGGCGCCGTTCTACACGCTCGGCCCGCTCGTCACCGACATCGCGCCGGGCTACGACCACATCACCAGCGCCATCGGCGCGGCGCAAATCGGATGGCTCGGCACCGCCATGCTCTGCTACGTCACCCCCAAGGAGCACCTCGCCCTGCCCGACAAGGAGGACGTGCGCGTCGGGGTCGTCACCTACAAGATTGCCGCCCACGCCGCCGACCTCGCCAAGGGGCACCCCGGGGCCAGCGTCCGCGACGACGCCCTGTCGAAGGCGCGCTACGAGTTCCGCTGGAAGGACCAGTTCAACCTCTCGCTCGACCCCGAGCGCGCGCTCGACTACTACAAGGCGGCCAACCACGTCGGAGGCCGCTACTGCACGATGTGCGGCCCGAACTTCTGCGCCATGCGCATCTCCCAGTCGATGTCCGGCCTCAGGGACGACTGCGGGCAGGCATAGAGGGGGCTCGTCAAGGGCTGAAACAAGCACCGGCCCGCATCCCGCGCGTCGGGGATGCGGGCCGGCTGTGCGCTTGCCCCGCGCCGGGAGGCGTTGCGGCGAGCGCACGAAAAATCCGCAGGCTGCCCGGCAGCCTGCGGATTCCGCGCTTCAGGATGGGCTTGAACCAACGACCCCATGATTAACAGTCATGTGCTCTAACCAACTGAGCTACTGAAGCAGTCTTTTTTCAAAAACCGCTGCAAAGGTAAGCAGTTGGCGCGAATCCAGCAAATTTCCGCGTGAAAAAGTGGCATCCGGCCGCGAAAGAATCGCCAAAGAGCCACCTCTCACCCCGCTTGCCTCCACCTGCGCCCAAGGCGCGGAGCGAGGGCGCCGCCTGCGGGACGCCTCTCCCGCAACTCCCTGAAAAGAACTGGCTTCCGCAAAAGAGCGGCCAGCGAGTTGGCTTTTTTGCGGCAAATCCACTACCTTTGCGCCGACCGCGCACCGCGGATCGTGAATGGATATGTCCAACCAAAAATACAAGCAATGAGAAGAGCACTTTATCTGGCGACCATGGTCGCTCTGGTCGGCTGCACGCAAACCGGCAACGCGTTCAAGGATATCAAGGAACTCATCGGCGGCACAGACAGTGTCGAGCGCGCCGGCATGCCCGGCAACGCCGACGCCCCCGGCGGGGACGCCGCCAACACCGGGCAGCGCGCCACCGAGGAGGTGTCCGAGCGCCTGGAGGCCATCTACGCCGACGTGTTCGGCTGGTATTCCAGGCTGAGGGACGACTTCTCGCTGACGGAGAAGATGCCGGACTTCGAGAAGAAGTACATGACGGACGACTACAACAAGTGGTACGACAAGGTGGAGCAAATCGACGAGCCGAAGAGCGAAAACGGCGAGATGGGCTTCTTCGACTACGACCACTGGGTGTGCGGACAGGACTTCCAGGACCTTTCCATGCGCATCGTCTCGGTGAGCAGCGCCGCCGAGAATTCGGCGCTCGCCGTCGTCGCCATCTCCAACTGCGGGACGGAGCAGGAGCTGACCCTCCCCATGGTCCGTGAGCGCGGCGACTGGTTCATCGACAACTTCATCCTCAAGTACGAGGCGGCAGAACCCGGCGTGCCGGAGGCAACCGCCCACACCTTCGACGAAAAGGCCGAGATGAAGGACTACGTGGCGAACGGGGGCGGACACTGACCCCCCTCCGTTCCCGCACAGCCGAACGCTCCCGCAAGCGCCCCAAGCGGCAGGTCTTCCCTCCACGGAAGTCCTGCCGCTTTTTGCTCGCCGCGCGCCGGCGGAAAGCGCAGGCGGTCGCGCCTCATGCCCGGAGGCGGCGGAAGGGGCCGCCGCGTGTCAAGACAAATAAGCCTGCAAATGGAAGGCAGCCTTTTTAAACCGCTGGCTTCCAACGCTTAGGCTATTTGTCAAAAAACACTGCGGAGAAGCCCCCGGAACCTCCGCGGAGAAAAATATTTTCGTCTGCGGACGAAATATATTTTCTCCGCGGAGCGGCGGGACTTTCTCTGCGGAGATTTTCAGCGCATTCCCACAGACTTTGCAACACGTTGCAGCACAGGCGGTTGGTCAACTCCCTGGACGGACGTTCCCGCCATGCGGAAACGCCATTCCTCCCCCGGCCCGCCAGCCCGCCCGCCACGCGGACACCCGCCGGGCGCAACGCGGCTTTTCATGGCGCGGCTGCCCCTCCGTTTGCATTATTTCCGCGAATCGTGGCCTCTTTTTCGCAATATCTCCTTATTTTTGCACCGTCGAGGGGACTTCACACTAACTACATAACTACACCCATCTGCCTTATGAAAACCTTTGCATCCTGTTTCCTGACATTGTGCGCCCTGCTCTTCGCGGAACTGCCGGCGCTTGCCCAGGGCGGCCACTCGCCGCGAAGCCGGGAACTGTTCAACTTCGGCTGGAAGTTCCATGCCGGCGACGTGCCCGGCGCCGCCTCGCCCGACACGGACGACAGCGGCTGGAGGACGGTGGACCTCCCCCACGACTTCCAAATCGAGCAGCCGTGGGTGTCGCCCGACGCCAGCGAGCGTCCCGACAACTCGGACGAGGGGGCCAACGTGCGCAGCCGCCTCAGCGCCCGCGGGTTCAAGGAGATGGGCGTCGGATGGTACCGCAAGACCTTCACGCCCGCCGACTCGCTGCGGGGCAGGCGCGTGCTGCTCGACTTCGAGGGCATCATGCTCGTGGGCGACGTGTACCTGAACGGCGAGCGCGTCGGGGGGACGGACTACGGATACGTGGGGTTCGACATCGACATCTCGCAGCGGCTCAACTACGGCGCGCCGAACGTGGTGGCGGTGCGCGCCGACACGCGCAGCGCCGACAACTCGCGCTGGTACACCGGCGGCGGCATCTTCCGCGACGTCCACCTCGTCGCCACCGACGCGAGGATGCACTTCACGCGCCACCCGCTCTACATCCGGACCGAGGTGGGGGCGGACAACGCCGCCACCGTCCGCCTGCAGGCGGAGACGGAGTGCCTGCTCGACTCGAAGACGAAGTCGCTGGCCTACCACGTACGCATCCTCGACGCCGACGGGCGGGAGGTGGCCGCGAGAACGTCCGAGCCCGTATTCCGCGCCAAGCAGAAGACCTGCGAGTACCAGCTGGACGACATCGTGATAGGCGCCCCCCGCCTGTGGAGCTGCGAGGCGCCCCATCTCTACACGGCCGAGGTGACGCTCCTGCGCCCCGACGGCAGCGTGGCCGACCGCGTGTCGCAGCGGTTCGGCATCCGGACGCTGGAGTTCTCGCCCGGCTTCGGCATGAAGCTCAACGGGCGGAAGGTGCTGCTGAAGGGCATTGCCAACCACCACACGCTGGGCGCGCTCGGGGCGGCGGCCTACCCCCGCGCCATCGAGAAGCGCATACAGCTGCTCAAGGAATTCGGCTTCAACCACATACGCACGTCGCACAACCCCTACAGCGAGAGCCTGCTCGACCTGTGCGACCAGTACGGCATCCTCGTGGTCGATGAGCTCTACGACAAGTGGCTCGACCGCTACGTGGGCGGCCGCCGCCCGTGGACGGAACTGTGGCAGCGCGACATCCCCGAGTTCATCAAGCGCGACCGCAACCACCCCTCGGTGGTGGTGTGGAGCCTGGGCAACGAGCTGCAGACCTACTGGGAGCTGCCGTTCGCCGACTGGGGCGTGACGGCCTACAGGATGCAGCGCGAGCTGGTGCACCGCTACGACAGGAGCCGCCCCATCACCGTGGCCATGCACCCGCGCGGACGCAGCCTCGACACCGACTCGCTGCCCGCCCCGCTGGCCGTCGAGACCGACATCGCCTCCTACAACTACCGCTACATGTACTTCCCGGGCGACGCGAGGAACTATCCGCACATGATTTTCTACCAGAGCGAGGCCAACAACCAGATGATGGGTCCCAACTTCTTCGACATGGACCTCGACAAGGTGCTGGGCCTCGCCTACTGGGGCATGATTGACTACCTGGGCGAAAGCCAGGGGTGGCCGGCGAAGGGCTGGAACCTCGGCGTGTTCGACATCTCGCTCGAGCCGAAGCCCAACGCCTACTTCCTCCGCAGCTACTTCAGCGACAGCCCCATGGTGCGCATCGGCGTGTTCCAGTCGGCCAGCAGCGCCGACTGGAACGGCGTGCGGCAGGGCACGACGCGGCTCACCGAGGCCCTGCCCGACGCGTCGGAAGCTGGGACGCCCCTCACGCTCCACACCTACACCAACGCCGACGAGGTGGAGCTGCTGGTGAACGGCAGGAGCGTGGGGACGCAGCGGAACAACCGCCAGGACTCGAAGGCGCGCAACAAGATGGTATGGCGCGGCATCGCCTACGAGCCGGGAACGGTGGAGGCCGTGGCGCGCACGGACGGCAAGGTGGTGGCGCGCCACCGGCTCGAGACCGCGGGGGGCGCCGCCAGGCTGCGGCTCACGCCCGACAACCCGCAGTGGCGCGCCGACGGCATGGACCTGCAGCACGTCCGCGTCCATGCCGTCGACGGCAAGGGACGCCGCGTCCATGCCTGCAACGCCCTGCTCCGCTTCTCCGTGTCGGGCGACGCGCGCATCGCGGCCGTCGGCAACGGCGACATGAATTCCGACGAGCTCAACGCAACCGACACGCGCAGCCTGTACGACGGCTCGGCGCTCGTCATCCTGCGGAGCGGGACGAAAGGCGGGAAGGTGATCCTGACGGTCGAGGCCGACGGGCTGAAGCCGTCCTCCGTCTCCTTGCAGTGCACGCCCCGGGACTGACGCGCGCAGCCTTTCCGGCGGCACCTCGCCGGCAGCGGACTCCCCCGCTGCCGGCGATTTCCGGATGGACACCCGCCGCCGCAGCCGCCGTGGGAGAGGGCGCGCCGTGCGCCGCCTGCACGAAATCGGGGCGAATTCCGCATAAATTCGGAATATTGTGCGTAAATTTGCAGGGTTTTGAGCGGCTGCGCGCGGCGGGCGGAATCCGGGGCGCGCAACGGCGGAACAGGTAGAAAGGAGACATGGTATCGGTAGATCATCTTAGCGTCGAGTTTTCCGCGCGCCCGCTGTTCGCGGACGTGAGCTTCGTGGTGAACCCCAAGGACCGCATCGCCCTGGTGGGCAAGAACGGCGCGGGCAAATCGACGCTGCTCAAAATCATGGCGGGCCTGCAGGAGCCGACCTCCGGCGGCGTGTCGCGGCAGAAGGACACGACCGTGGGCTACCTGCCCCAGGTGATGGTGCTGAGCGACAGCCGCACCGTGAGGGAGGAGGCGGAGACGGCGTTCGCCCACGTGCGCGAGCTGGAGCAGCGCATCGGGCGGATGGGCCGCGAGCTGGCCGAGCGCACGGACTACGAGAGCGGCGGCTACATGGCGCTCGTGGAGCGGTTCGCCCACGAGAGCGACCGCCTGGAGATGATGGGCGGACAGAACTACGGCGCGGAGCTGGAGCGCACGCTCCAGGGGCTGGGCTTCAGCCGCGCGGACTTCGACCGTCCCACGAGCGAGTTCTCGGGCGGCTGGCGCATGCGGGTGGAACTGGCCAAGCTGCTGCTGCAGAAGCCCGACCTCCTGCTGCTCGACGAGCCCACCAACCACCTCGACATCGGCAGCATCCAGTGGCTGGAGCAGTTCCTGCAGCAGCGCGCCAACGCCGTGGTGCTCGTGAGCCACGACCGCGCGTTCATCAACAACGTGACCAACCGCACCGTCGAAATCACTTGCGGGCGCATCAACGACTACCGCGTGGGCTACGACCAGTATGTCGTGCTGCGCGACGAGCGGCGGGCGCAGCAGCTCCGCGCCTACGAGAACCAGCAGAAGGAGATTGCCGAGACGCGCGACTTCATCGAGCGTTTCCGCTACAAGCCCACCAAGTCGAACCAGGTGCAGAGCCGCATGAAGGCGCTGGAGCGCATGGAGCTCGTGGAGGTGGACGAGGTGGACACGTCGCGCCTGCGGCTCAAGTTCCCGCCCTGCCTGCGCAGCGGCGACTTCCCCGTGATTTGCGACGGGGTGGGCAAGGCCTACGGCGACCGCCAGGTGTTCTCGGACGTGAGCCTCACGCTCAAGCGCGGCGACAAGGTGGCGTTCGTGGGCAACAACGGCGAGGGGAAATCGACGCTCGTGAAGTGCATCATGGGCGAGATTCCCTTCGACGGCCGCCTGAAAATCGGCCACAACGTGTGCATCGGCTATTTCGCGCAGAACCAGGCGCAGCTGCTCGACGGCGACGTCACCGTGTTCGACACGATTGACCGCGTGGCCCGCGGCGACATGCGCGCCAAGGTGCGCGACCTGCTCGGCGCGTTCATGTTCGGGGGCGAGGCGGGCGACAAGTTCGTGAAGGTGCTGTCGGGCGGCGAGCGCAGCCGCCTGGCGATGATACGCCTGCTGCTGGAGCCCGTGAACCTGCTGATTCTCGACGAGCCCACCAACCACCTCGACATGCAGTCGAAGGACGTGCTGAAACAGGCCATACGCGACTTCGACGGCACGGTGATCGTGGTGAGCCACGACCGCGACTTCCTCAACGGGCTGGTGGAGCGCGTGTATGAGTTCGGCGGCGGGCGAGTGCGCGAATACATCGGCGGCATCTACGACTACATAGAGAAGAAGAACGCACAGTGCGTCCAGCAACTCGCGACGGCGGGCAGCGCGTCGGGGGCGGCCACGCCGACCAAGCCCGCGCGCGCCGAGAAGCCGGCAGCCCCTCCGCAGTCGTACGCCGAGCAGAAGGAGCAGGCGCGGCGGGTGAAGCGCGCCGAGAAAGCCGTGGCCGACTGCGAGGCACGCATTGCCGCGCTGGAGAGCGAGGTGGCGGGCGTGGAGGCGCGCCTGGCCACCCCCGGCGGCGCGGCCGACACGGCGCTCTGCACGCGCCACGGCGAGCTGAAGAGACAACTCGACGCGGCGGTGGAGGAATGGGAAGGCCGTTCGCTGGAGCTGGACGCGCTGCGCGGATGAGAGGGAGAGGCGGCTCCGGCCGTCTCGGCGCGGGGCTCTTTAGAAAGTCATTTTATCAAAAATAGTTTTGCTCACTTACTTAACATGAAGTTGAAACATTATTTCCCAATCGTTGCCATGGCAATTACAGGAACAGCTTGCGTCAATAACCAGCAGGGCATTGGCATCAAGGTAGAGAACATGAACGACAGTGTCGCGCCCGGCGCGGATTTCTATCAGTACGCTTGCGGCGGATGGATGAGGAACAATCCGCTGAAGCCCGAGTACTCGCGCTTCGGCTCGTTCGACGCGCTGGCCGAGAACAACCGCGAACAAATCAAGGAGCTTATTCTCGGGCTGGCCAAGGAGCAGCACGAGAAGGGCAGCGTGGGGCAGAAGATAGGCGACCTCTACGCCCTGATGATGGACTCCACGCGCCAGAACAAGGAGGGCCATGCGCCCGTCAAGGCCGACCTCGCCGCCATCGAGGCGCTCGGCTCGCGCGAGGACGCCAAGCGCGTGATGGCGGAGAACGCGGTGAAGGGCGCGATGGGCCTGTGGTACACGGGAATCGGCGCCGACATGATGGACTCGAAGAACAACATGGTGGAGATTGGGCAGGACGGCCTGTCGATGGGGCAGAAGGAGTACTATCTGAGCGAGGACTCGGCCTTTGCCAAGATTCGCGAGGCGTTCAAGGCGCACGTGGTGAAGATGTTCCGCCTGGTGGGCGACGACGCGGCCGCGGCACAGCGCAAGATGGAGTCGGTGATGGCCATCGAGACGCGCATGGCGAAGGCTTCGAAGAACGCCGTCGAGCTGCGCGACCCGGCGGCGAACTACCACAAGATGACCTATGCCGACTTCAAGGCGCAGTACGCCGGCTATGACTGGGACCAATACTTCCACCTCAACTTCATCGACGGGCTGAAAGACCTGTCGGTGGCGCAGCCCGAGGCCGTCAAGGAGGCGGTGGCCATCCTAAACGACGCCGACATGCGCCAGCTGAAGGACTGGATGGAATGGACGCTCCTCGACGGGAACGCGCAGGTTCTTGGCGACGAGCTCTATGCGGAGAATTTCGACTTCTACCACCGCACGATGTCGGGGCAGCAGGAGCCGCAGCCACGCTGGAAGCGCAGCGTCTCCACCGTGAGCGGCACGCTCGGCGAGGCCGTCGGACAGCTCTACGTGGAAAAGCACTTCCCCGCCGAGAACAAGGCGCGCATGGAGAAGCTGGTGAAGAACCTGCAGGAGGCCCTCGCCGAGCGCATCGACGCGCAGGAGTGGATGAGCGACTCCACGAAGGCGTACGCCAAGGACAAGCTGGCGGCGTTCTATGTGAAGATTGGCTATCCGAACAAATGGAAGGACTACTCGAAGCTGGAAATCGACCCGGCGAAGAACCTGTATGAGAACATGCAGGCCGTGCGCCTGTGGGCCAAGAAGAAGCAGGCGGAGGAGAAGTACGGCAAGCCCGTCGACCCCGACGAATGGCACATGACCCCACAGACGGTGAACGCCTACTACAACCCGACGACCAACGAGATTTGCTTCCCCGCCGGCATCCTGCAATACCCGTTCTTCGACATGACGGCCGACGACGCGTTCAACTACGGCGCCATCGGCGTGGTGATTGGCCACGAGATGACGCACGGATTCGACGACACGGGCCGCCAGTTCGACAAGGAGGGCAATTTCCGCGACTGGTGGGCGCAGGGCGACGGCGACAAGTTCAAGGCGCGCGCGCAGGTGATGAACGACTTCTTCTCGAACATCCAGGTGCTGCCCGGCCTGAAGGCCAACGGCGCGCTGACGCTGGGCGAGAACCTTGCCGACCACGGAGGCCTGCAGGTGGCCTACACCGCGTTCAAGAACGCGCAGAAGAAAGCCGAGGCCGAGGGCAAGGCGCCGCTGGAAGCGGTGGGCGGCCTCACGCCCGACCAGCGGTTCTTCCTGGCCTATGCGGGCGTCTGGGCCCAGAACGCCACCGAGGCGTCCATGCGCGACCTCACCGCCCGCGACACCCACTCGCTGGGCGAGTGGCGCGTGAACGGCGCGCTCCCGCACATCGACGCATGGTACGAGGCTTTCGGCATCACGGAGAAAGACCCCATGTTCATCCCCAAGGAAAAGCGCGTGGACATCTGGTAACGCCCGCGCCCAACAATCACACAAGGGCTGCACCCCTCCTGCGTACAGAGAGGGAGTGCAGCCCTTTCTCCGTGCGCCCGGGAAACGCCCGCCGCGCCGCGTTTGCCGCTCGGCGGCTTTTTGCCTATCTTTGCAGAAAATTGTTTTACCAACCTAACGAATGGAACCATGCACATGAACAGCAGACTTTTCTTCTCCATGCTGCTACTCGCAGCGTCGGCAACGGCATCGGCTCAAGGCGACGGCGACGGCTGGCAGCTGGTGTGGCACGACGAGTTCGACGGAACAGGGGCCATCGACGCCCGGCAGTGGAACACCGAGCAGGGCTTTGTGCGGAACGAGGAAGACCAGTGGTACCAGGCCGAGAACGCCTACCTGCAGGGCGGCCTGCTCGTCATCGAGGGCCGCATCGACAGCATCCCCAACCCCCGCTTCCGCCCGGGCAGCGCTTCGTGGACGACGGCGCGCCCCCATGCCCGCTACTCGTCGGCCAGCATCAACACGCGCGGCCGTTTCAGCTTCCGCTACGGGCGCATGGAGTTGCGCGCCCGCATCCCCGCCGTTTGCGGAGCGTGGCCGGCCATCTGGACGCTGGGCGACGAGATGGAGTGGCCCTCGTGCGGGGAAATCGACGTGATGGAGTTCTACCAGATAGGCGGCAGGCCCCATCTCCTCGCAAACGCCGCGTGGGGCGACGACCGCCGCTACCACGCCGTATGGAACTCGAAGCGCGTCCCCTACAGCCATTTCCTGGAGAAGGACGCCGACTGGGGCGAGAAGTTCCACGTCTGGCGCATGGACTGGACGGAGGACTATGTCCGCATCTACCTCGACGGCGAGCTGCTGAACGACATCGCCCTCTCCGCGACGCAGAACGGACGCATCGGACAGCATTCCAATCCGTTCCGACAGCCCCACTACATCCTGCTCAACCTCGCCATCGGCGGCATCAACGGGGGCGAGCCGCAGCCCGGGGCGTTCCCCATGCGCTACGAGGTGGACTACGTCCGGGTCTACCAGCGGAAGTAGCGGACGACGGCACGGCAAGCGGCGCGGCGGATTGACTTTCAATCCGCCGCGCCGCTTGCCATGTCGGGATGACTGGACTCGAACCAGCGACCACACGCCCCCCAGACGTGTACGCTAACCAACTGCGCTACATCCCGTCTTCTGATTTGCGCGGCAAAGGTAGGGAGTTTTCGCGTAACAAGCAAGCCCTTCGCCGTTTTTTGCACAAAACAACGGCCACATTTGCTCTCCGGCCGGCAGAAGCAGGCGGCTCGGAGCGCAGGGCCGGGAAAAACGGACCCCGGCACGCCCCTCCGCGCACCGGAATCCCGCCGGAATCCCGCCAGAATCCGTAAATCGGGTCATCGCGCCCATGATTGGGGTACAGGCGGAGCGCGGAGAAGCCTGTAACTTTGCGGCGTCAAACAACAAAAAGCGAAACGACGACACCCTGATTGCGGACGACATCAAGGAAAGCCCCGGCTGACCCACGCACACCCATCCATATTAAAGCCATGATGAAAAACAACGTTTTACCAACTGCAATCCTCTGCATTGCGATTTCAACCACTGCCATGAGCCAGACAACCATCAAACAAACGGCTGGGCGAGACCAGCTCGGGGACTTCGCCCCCAAATTCGCGGAACTCAACGACGACGTGCTTTTCGGACAAGTATGGAGCCGGACGGACAAGCTCGGACTGCGCGACCGGAGCATGATTACGGTGACGGCCCTGGTGAGCATGGGCTTGGCCGACAGCTCGCTGAAGCATCACCTGCAGGCGGCCAGGGACAACGGGGTCACACGGGCGGAAATGGCCGAGATGCTCACCCACGTCGGCTTCTACGCCGGATGGCCGAAGGCGTGGGCCGCGTTCCGCATGGCCAAGGAGGTGTGGGGCGACGCCGGCGCGGCGGACGGCGACGCCAAGGCCGCGTTCGAGCGCGAGATGCTCTTCCCGCTGGGGCAGCCGAACGACGCCTATGCCCGGCACTTCACCGGGCAGAGCTACATCGCGCCGCTCTCGTCGCGGCAGGTCGGCATCCACAACGTGACGTTCGAGCCGCGCTGCCGCAACAACTGGCACATCCACCACGCGTCGAGAGGCGGCGGGCAGATTCTCGTCTGCGTGGCCGGGCGCGGATGGTACCAGGAGTGGGGGAAGCCGGCGCAGCCGCTGGAGCCCGGCGACGTGGTGAACATTCCGGCGGAGGTGAAGCACTGGCACGGGGCGGCGGCCGACAGCTGGTTCGCCCACCTCGCGGTGGAAGTCCCGGGCGAGCAGACGGCCAACGAGTGGCTCGAGCCCGTGGACGACGCAGCCTACGACCGGCTCGGGAAATAGGCGCGCGCCCATCAGCGGCAACCGGGGCATCGGCAACTGCGTGTTGCCGATGCCCCTCCTGCGTTTTGGAGAGCGCCCCCCTCCGTCCTGCGGCAAGGGGAGGCTTGGCAGCAGCAGTCCCCTGCCGCACGCGGCCAAGCGTTCGTCCGACGATTGCGCAAGTCGCTGCCTCACAGGCATTTGTCCCTACGCGCGCTTTGCGCGGAAAACCTCCGCAGTGTTTTGCCCCGCGCTCCGCAGAGAAAATAAATTTCGTCCGCAGACGAAAATATTTTTCTCTGCGGAGGTTCCGGACGCTCCTCCGCAGTGTTTTTTA
>CAVGCV010000029.1:0-21212 GCA_963627995.1 bacterium
CGCCGCCGCGCGTGCTTCTCCAAGCATCCAATCGGCGCGCGGGCGGCCTCGGCGGTAAATGTAGTTAAAATCCGTTGATTTTACCCCCCCCGATTGTTAAATGTTCCTAAACGCCGCAAAAAAGGGGGCTGCGAGGCGCGCCGCCCCCGCTTTTGCCATCCCGGGATGGCAACGGGCGGGGGCGACTGCTTCCTTTTATATATCTGTGCGGGCGGGCGGAGGGGGCGGGGTCGTCCGGGATGCAGGGACACGGCAGCAGACGGCCAAACCGTTGGGAATGACGGGGTTGGCATCTGCGCAAAAAACACTGCGGAGGAGCGTCCGGAACCTCCGCGGAGAAAAATATTTTCGTCTGCGGACGAAATTTATTTTCTCTGCGGAGCGCGGGGCAAAACACTGCGGAGGTTTTGGAGACAGGCCAAACAGCCCCTCTCCTTCCACAGAATTACGCGTTGATGCGCTTCACGGAAGCAAGGAAAAAGGAAGATGTCGCATTCTATGTTTTTTGCGCAAACGGCCTACCGCTCCGCCTCCAAGGACAAGGCCGTTTCCAGCAGAATCTCGCGCGCATCGCCGTAGGGATAGAGTGCGACGTAGGCGAACTCATTCACTTCGGCATCGGGAACAAGCCCGCCAGCATACGCATAGTCGCCCGACGCGTCGGCCACATAGGCCACGGCCGGATGGAGCGTCACGAGGTATTCAGCCCCCCTCACCTCGCCCGTCATCACCGTCTGTCCTGCCGTTGTCGCGCCAATGGTCGTCACGAAATCCGGCCCCATGGCTGCTCGGATGCCGCGAATCACCCATTCGGCTGCGCCAGAGGTGTGGCTGCCGACCAAGACGTAAAGATGCTCAATGCCCAGGGCTCCTGCGACATCGGCATCAAAAAAATAGGTTGCGTTCTCCATCTTCCTGGACTCGCGGTAAAGCGTTTGGGCAAAGATGCCGCCGCCCCGGGAGGCATCGACCAGCCAAGAGGCAAGGCGTCGGGCCATGGGCAAAGTGCCGTCGTTGCAAAGGCGCAAGTCCAGCACCATGGCATCCGCGCCCATCGCCCCCACCCGGGCCATCGCGGTTTGCAAATCGGCTTCATAAGCCGTGGAGTTCGGGGTTCTTTCCACCGCCCCGTGGGTCAGTCGGTTGCACATTACGTAGGCGACCATGCGGCTTCCAACTGCCATTTGCTTCACCAACGGGAACGGCACATCCTCCACCCATTCCGACTTTTCCATCGAGAGCGTGTCCGTCGATGCCCAGAGCAAGGACACGCCATCTTCGCCCGCGCCCAGCTTCTGCCGCACCAAGGCGCGCGCGCGTCCGCTTCCCAGCAGCGTGGACGCGTTGCTCGAGGTCAGGCGGGTGCCATCTACGGCGCCGATGAAATCGCCTCTCTCCAAGCCACAGCGCGCCGCCGGGCTTCCCTCCAGCACCGTCACCACCCTCGCCCACTGGCGGCTTGTCTCACCCGTCGGGTCGGTCATCACGACAACATCCAGCCCATACGAGTTCAAATGGTTGAAAAGTCCACGTGTGTGGTTGTCGGCCTGCACCGTATCGACCTCGCACCACGACCACACGTCCTTAACGGGGGCCATGGCCGTCAGCTTGCCGAAGAAGTCCGACGGCTTCGCAAAGAAGTCCTTCCACCCGAGCCGGCTCTCCTTGATGCTGTCGCCCCACAGGTATTCGTCCTGCATCGCCGCCACCATCCAGTGGTCGCGCGCCGTCTTCTCCTCGTATTCATACGTTCTGTCCTCTCCGCAGGCCGTTGCCAGCAGCAGGAGGGAGAGTGCGCATACTGTCCATTCATTCCGTATCATGTAGCCTTGTCGTCGGCAGCAACCGCCACCTTGTTTTCACTTCTTCTGGTTCTTGATTTTCTCAATCTCGCGGAGCTCCTTCCCCATGTTCAACTTATAGTATATTTCCCGAAGCGGCAGCATCCACAGGTCTGTTTCGTCGGGGGCGAACTTGCGGGCTTGGAGGTAAGCCTGAAGGGCCTCCGCGTAGATGCTGTTCCTTTCCTTTACGTTTTGTAGGGTGGCGGGCTGCAGCATCTGTGCGTGCGCCATGTCGAGATAGACAGAGCCAAGCGACGCATACAGGGTTGCGTCGTCGGGACGCAAGCGGATGGCATGCCGGTAAGCCAGTATGGAGGAGTCGGGCTGCTGCAGCGCCTGCTGCGCAATGCCCAGCAGCTGGTAGAGCTTATAGTTGAGGGAGTCGGCCTGCAGCGAATGGCGGATGACGAGCCGGGCCTCGGCTGGCGCATTGTGCCCGATGTAGTGGTGGATGAGCGGATAGCTGAAACGCGGGTCCGACGGATAGAGCCGGTTGGCACGCTGCAGCGTCCGAAGATAGTTGGCCGTGTCGGCCATCTGCAGGTAAGCCGTCGCCTCGATTTGCAAGAACAAGGTGTCGTTCGTCTCTTCCTGTCCGCGCATGGTCGAAAGCACATCCGCCGGCTGGTTGGCGGCATAGGCCGAAAGAACGGCCAGCCGGACGGCCTCGTCCCGCGTTGGCCAGGCCGCTTGTCGGGTGCGTTCGTCGATGACTGGGGAGCGAAGGACTTCCAAATAGGCATGGAGATGCTGGAAAGCCTGCGGAAACTTCTGGTGAAGGTAGAAATAGCGTCCTGCCGTCAGCAGTTGCGGGTAGAGCGGCTGTAACTTGCGATGAACGTTTTTCGTAAAACGCGGCTTCACGTGTCCTTGGCCATCAGGCTGGCGGTCGAGCGTATCGAGCACCATGGCCGTTTGGTGGAGACGCAGGACTTGGTTGAAATAAGCAGCCGTGTCGGGGTTCGTCTTGAGGTAAATCTTCTTGTTTTCCTGCTGCACAAGTTCGTGGATTGCATTCAGCTGGTAGTTGCGCAATTCGGGGTCGTTGCCGCTTTGGCGGTGCTGGGAAAACGTTTTGGTGAGGAGCTGGTCAGACTTCGAGGCGTTGCCGGACTTAGCATTCGCGCGCAATTCGCGGACAAGCGTCTTGCGGTCGTAAGAGGCTTCCTGCCCCCTCGCGCACAATGTGGAGAAAGCCCAAAAGAAAAGGAAGAGGACGGTCGGGAAGGAGAATTTTCGGCTGCTATGGCGGGCAAACACATCACAATCAAGAACGCGCGGCTCTAAACAATGAGTTGTTTCCATTGTCTTTCGTTTTACGATTATGAATGCAAAATTATACAAATTCCATGAGAATTGAACACGGGCATATTCCGTTGTAGTTTTTTTTTGTTAATTTTGCGCATCATTCGCGTGAACAATCGTTTACGCCTGTCTTTTTCATCATTATTTATTCTCTTCATGGACAGTCATCAAAGGTATATGCTGCGCGGTGTGAGTGCTGCAAAGGAAGACGTTCACAACGCCATCAAGAACATCGACAAGGGGCTTTTCCCGCAGGCTTTCTGCAAAATCATTCCCGACATACTGGGCGGCGACCCCGAATACTGCAACATCATGCATGCCGACGGCGCGGGCACCAAGTCGAGCCTTGCCTACATGTATTGGCGCGAGACAGGCGACCTCAGCGTCTGGAAAGGCATTGCGCAGGACGCGCTCGTCATGAACACCGACGACTTGCTCTGCGTCGGCGCGGTGGACAACATCCTTGTAAGCAGCACCATCGGGCGCAACAAGATGTTGGTGCCGGGCGAAGTCATCTCGGCCATCATCAACGGCACCGACGAGCTGTTGCAACAAATGAGAGACATGGGCATCGGCATTTACGCCACGGGAGGCGAGACTGCCGACGTTGGCGATCTGGTGCGAACCATCGTGGTGGACTCCACCGTGACCTGCAGAATGAGGCGAAGCGATGTCATCGACAATGCGGACATCCGTCCGGGAGACGCCATCGTGGGGCTGTCGAGCTGCGGACAAGCGACCTATGAGACGGAATACAATGGCGGCATGGGCAGCAACGGACTGACCAGCGCGCGCCACGACATGTTCGGCAAGTACCTGGCCATGAAATACCCGGAAAGCTACGACCGCACCATGCCGCAAGAGTTGGTGTACAGCGGAAAGTACGGGCTGCTGGACGAAGTGGAGGGTGCGCCCGTCAATGCCGGAAAACTGGTGTTGTCGCCGACACGCACGTATGCCCCCGTGGTGAAACGACTGCTGGACGAACTCCGTCCGAAGATACACGGAATGGTTCATTGCACGGGCGGCGCTCAGACCAAGGTCCTGCACTTTGTGGGCGAAAACTGCAAGGTGGTCAAAGACAACTTGTTTCCTATTCCCCCACTGTTCAAGGCCATCCAAGAACAAAGCAACACGGAGTGGGATGAGATGTACAAGGTTTTCAACATGGGCCACCGCTTGGAGGTGTACCTTTCTCCCGAGGATGCCCAGCAGGTCATCGACATCAGCCGTTCCTTCCATATCGACGCCCAAGTCGTGGGGCATATCGAGGAGGGAAAGAAGAGCCTGACGATTCAGAGCGAATACGGAACATTCGAGTATTAAGCCATGGCATACAACAGCAGCATTCTTGAAAAGCTGGACGGCATCGTCAGTCGCTTTGAAGAAGTGTCCACGCTCATCACAGACCCCAGCGTCATTGGTGACCAAAAGCGTTACGTGAAGCTGACGAAAGAGTACAAGGACTTGGAGAACCTCGTCAATACCCGAAAGGCGTATATCGACACCATGGCGAACCTTGAGAACGCCAGGCAGGTGCTGGCCGACGAGGACGACCCCGACATGAAAGAGATGGCGCGCGAGGAAATCGACGCTTGCGAGCAGCACTTGCCGGAATTGGAGGAGGCCATCAAGCTGCTTCTGATACCGGCCGACCCCGAGGACGGCAAGAACGTGGTGATGGAGATTCGCGGAGGAACGGGCGGCGACGAGGCAGCCCTGTTTGCCGGCGACTTGTTTCGAATGTACTCAAAGTACTGCGAGTTGAAAGGGTGGAGCGTGACAGTATCGAGCTTCAGCGAGGGAGCAGCCGGAGGATATAAGGAAATCATCTTCAACGTCGCTGGCGACGGAGTTTACGGCATCCTCAAATACGAATCGGGCGTACACCGAGTGCAGCGCGTTCCCGCTACGGAAACCCAGGGGCGTGTCCACACGTCCGCCGCCACCGTCGCCGTACTGCCCGAAGCCGAGGAGTTCGACGTACAGATCAACGAGGGCGAAATCAAATGGGACACGTTTCGCTCCAGCGGCGCTGGAGGACAGAACGTGAACAAGGTAGAGTCGGGCGTCCGCGCGCGCTACATGTGGCGCAACCCCAACACGGGCGAGACGGAAGAAATTCTCGTGGAGTGCACCGAGACGCGCGACCAGCCGAAGAACAAGGAGCGCGCGTTGGCACGCCTGCGCACACGCATCTACGATCGCGAGCACCAGAAATACATCGACGACATCGCCTCGCGGCGCAAGACGATGGTCAGCACGGGCGACCGCTCGGCGAAAATCCGCACCTACAACTACCCGCAGGGACGCATCACCGACCACCGCATCAACTACACCATCTACAACCTGGCGGCGTTCATGAACGGTGAAATCCAAGAGTGCATCGACCGCCTCATCGTCGCCGAGAACGCCGAACGCTTGAAAGAGGCACAGCTCTAAGCGTTCGGCTGTGCCTGTTGCCGCAGCAAGCGCACACACCCAACCTCTTACCTCATCACTTCATCAGCCATGCTTTTTGACACCATTTCCAAAGCCATAGGACAGGCTTTCCGAAACAGCTTCAACCGTTTCCCAATCTCAGCAGCATTCATCACGGCCCTTTCCGTGTTCTTAGTGCTCAACATTCTGATAAAAGACCTGCTGAGCGACATCACCATCGGCACTGTCTCCTACTACCTCTCGGTAGGATTCCTGCTTTCGCTCACGCTGCGGCTATGGGGAGAGGAGCAGACGAACCGACGCGCGGTCGTCGCCACCAACATCGCGGCGCACCTGCTGCTCCTCATCGACGCCATCTACATTTACAACACGTTCGACGAAAACGGCAAAAACCTGGAGTTGAGCATATCCCACAGCGCAGCCGTCCTCGCCCTGTTCCTCACCCTGTTCTTCCTGCCTTTCTGGCGGGAGAAAGACAACGTCGCGTCATGGAACTTCACCATGCGCACCATCTTCAACCTCTGCGTCTGCGGATTCATCGGGCTGGTGATGTGGGGCGGAGTCAGCCTCATCGTCGCGTCGTTCCAAATGCTCTTCGACATCGACCTCAATGACCGCTGGTACGCCGTTTCCGGCGTACTCATGACGATACTGCTCCCCTCCCTGCTGTTCTTGGGGCGCATACCGCAGGGAGCGGACAAGTTCGACCGCACGCCCTTCAGTTCGGCATTTCTCAGCGGCGTGATGCGCTTCCTGTTCCTTCCGCTCGTCGGACTCTACATCCTCATTCTCTACGTCTACGCCATCCAGATACTCATCAAGTGGGAACTGCCCGACGGATGGGTATCGTTGCTCGTGACAGCTTCCGTCATCGGCTGCATCGTCATCGAGTTCGGGCTCTACCCCACCCGCAAGCTCAATGCCCACCGCATCGACAACGCCATCGCGCGCTTCCTGCCGCTCGTCATCCTGCCGCTGCTCATGCTCATGACCGTGGGCATCGTCCGGCGGCTCTGCGACTACGGCATCACCGTCAACCGCCTCTACCTCATCACCCTCAACCTCTGGTTCTATTTCGTGTGCATCGGACTTTTCGCCACGCGTGCACGCCGCATCAACTGGGTCACGATTTCGTTCGCGCTCGTCTTCCTCGCCACGTCAGCGCAGCCCCTCAACTATATCCACATCACGCGCAGCCATATCGACCGCCGCGTCGAGCGGCTCTTTGCGCAGGGCGGAGTCCAGAAGCTCCCCATCGACGCCAAGCAATACGACAAACTGATGAGCACCATGCCGCAGGAGGAGGCCCAGCCGCTCAACACCTCCCTCGACTACCTGCAAGACACTTACGGCTACCACCACGTCAAGAAATACGTCTGCGACAGCACCTACTACATCAGTTTCTACCAATACTTCCCACCGGCCGGCACAGTCGCCGCCAGCTCCTTCTATAACAACAGCTGGAACAATTCGGTGTTCGACATCCCCGCCGGCTACGCGCAGATGATGATAGCCGACGGCCAGGCCACCAAGGGATTCGACAAGAACCAAGCCATCGTGCGGCTACCCGTCACCGACAGCGAAGACCAAGCAATCGACACCCTCCTCATCGACATCAACCAACTGAAGAAGCACGACGACGTGATGGAGAACCCCATCCCGGCCCGTTGCGCGTCCGGCAGCAGCACCTTCCTCATCACCGAGTTCTACCTGGACACCGGCAACGACGACGACGGACTGAACTACCTCAGCGTTTCCGGCGTCCTCTACAAGAAGTAACAAGCAAACAGCAATATGAACAGACAGCAGCTCGTCGAGCAAGTCCTCGCAAAGAACACGTTCCTGTGCGTTGGGCTCGACACCGACACGAAGAAGATTCCCCAGCACCTCGCCAGCGAGGACGACCCCGTGTTCGCCTTCAACAAGGCCATCATCAACGCGACAGCCCCCTACTGCGTCGCGTTCAAGCCCAACCTCGCATTCTACGAGAGCAACGGCGTGAAGGGATGGCAGTCGTTTGAGAAAACCGTCCGCTACCTCCGCGCCAACTACCCCCGCCACTTCGTCATCGCCGACGCCAAGCGGGGCGACATCGGCAACACCAGCGCGATGTACGCCCGCACCTTCTTCGAGGAGATGGACGTCGACTCGCTCACCGTCGCGCCCTACATGGGCGAGGACAGCGTGCGCCCGTTCCTCGCCTACGAGGGAAAGTGGGTCATCCTGCTGGCGCTCACGTCGAACAAGGGCAGCCGCGACTTCCAGCTCACCGAGGACAAGGACGGCGAGCCGCTGTTCGAGAAGGTGCTGCGCAAGAGCCAGGAGTGGGGCGACAAGAACAACATGATGTACGTCGTGGGCGCCACGCAGGGACGCATGTTCGAGCAGGTCCGCCGCATCGCGCCCGACCACTTCCTCCTCGTGCCGGGCGTCGGCGCGCAGGGCGGCAGCCTCGAGGAGGTGTGCCGCTACGGCATGACGCGCGAATGCGGCCTCCTCGTGAACTCCTCGCGCGCCATCATCTACGCCGACTCCACCGAGCGGTTCGCCGAGGCGGCGGCCGAGGCGGCGCGCGCGGTGCAGGCGCAGATGGCAGAACAGCTGGACAGGCTGGCGCGCTAACCGGCGCCCCGCAGAGCCTCCGCCCCCCGGCCGAAGCACCGGCGGGCGGAGGCTCTTCCGTATCCACCCACCGCCCGCGGCGCGCCACACGGACTTCCGCGGCGCGCCGACCGGGACACCGACACGCACGACATGAAAATCATCAACGACCCCGTATTCGGATTCATCCGCGTCCCGCGCGGGCTGCTGCTCGACATCGTCGCCCACCCGGCGTTCCACCGCCTCAGCCGCATCAAGCAGCTGGGACTGGCCTGCGCCGTCTATCCCGGCGCGCAGCACACGCGCTTCCAGCACAGTCTGGGCGCGTTCCACCTCACCGCGCTGGCCGTCCGCTCGCTCCAGCGCAAAGGGCACTTCATCTTCGACACGGAGGAGGAGGCCGTGCTCGCCGCCATCCTGCTCCACGACATCGGCCACGGCCCCTTCTCCCACGCGCTCGAGCACACGCTCATCGGCGGCGCGGGCCACGAGCAGGTGTCGCTGCTCATCATGGAGCGGATGAACGAGGAGATGCGCGGGCGGCTCACGCTCGCCATCAAGCTCTTCCGCGACGACTACCCGAAGCGCTTCCTCCACCAGCTCATCTCGTCGCAGCTCGACATGGACCGCCTCGACTATCTCCGCAGAGACTCCTTCTTTACCGGCGTGACCGAAGGCAACATCGGCTCCGCGCGCATCATCGACATGCTCGACGTCGCCGGCGACCGCCTCGTGGTGGAGAAGAAGGGCATCTACTCCGTGGAGAACTACCTCGTCAGCCGCCGCCTCATGTACTGGCAGGTGTACTTCCACAAGACCTCCGTCGCGGCCGAGCTCGTGCTCATCAACGCCCTGCGGCGCGCCAAGGAGCTGGCGCGCCGCGGCGACGACCTGTTCGCGCCGCCCGCCCTGCGCCACTTCCTCTACCGCGAGGTGGACAGCGCGGCCGCGCTCGCCGCGCCCGAGACGATGGACTGCTTCCTCGCGCTCGACGACAGCGACGTGTGGACGGCCCTCAAGGTGTGGCAGCGCCACCCCGACCGCGTGCTCGCGCTGCTCAGCCGCGACCTCGTCGACCGCCGCATTTTCCGCGTGGAGGTGAGCGACGAGGCGTTCGGCGAGGCCCACGTGGCGCAGAAGAAGGAGGAGATGGCCAAGGCGCTCGGGCTCTCCCTCGCCGAGGCCGACTACCTCGTGGCGCAGCGCGAGGTGGGCCGCGACATGTACAGCGTGTGCGACGACCGCATCGAAATCCTGGAGAAGGACGGGACGGTGCGCGACGTGACCGCCGTGTCGGACATGCTCAACATCGACACGCTCTCGCGACGGGTGACGAAGCACTACCTCTGCACCCAACGCCTCTGACTCCCGCGCCGCGCCGGAAGTGTTGCCACGGCGCGCTCAAAGTTCCGTCGCGGCGCGCCGTGAGTTCGGGGCGAGCGCACCGCCGCGAAATTTCCAAGTACTTGGAAAAATATTTCTAAGTACTTGAAAAAATATTTCCAAGTACTTGGAAATTTATCCTGGGCGCACACGCACGAAACTTTGAGCGCACACGCACGAAACTTTGGGCGCACACGCACGAAACTTTGGGCGCACACGCACGAAACTTTGAGTGCGCCGTGCCGGAACTTCCGGCGCACACGCGCCAAACTTTGAGCGCGCCGTGTCGGAACTCCCGGCGCGGCGCGGCGCGCGCTCCGCCGCGGGCACAAAAAAGGCACATGGCTCCCGGAAGAGCCATGTGCCCCGTTGCTCGCGGCGCGTCCGCGCCGTCCGCCTTATGCCTCTGCGGGCGTCTCCTCTGCCGGCGCTTCGGCAGCCTCGGCCTTTGCCGCCGCCTCGGCCTCCGCCTGTGCGGCGGCCGCGGCCGCCTTTTTCTCGGCCACCTTCTTGGCTATTTCCGCGTTGATTTTCTTCTCTTCGGCAAGGCGCTCGGCGGCCTTCGCCTTCTTCTCGGCGGCCTTCTGCCCGAGCACGGCGCTCAGCTTGCTCTCCTTTTCGGCCTTCCACGCGCTGAACTTCTCCTCGGCAGCCGCTTCGTCGAACGCGCCTTTCCTGACGCCGGTCAGCAGGTGTTTCTTCAGGTAGACGCCTTCTTTCGACAGGATGTTGCGGACGGTGTCGGTGGGCTGCGCTCCCGTCATCACCCAATGGAGGGCGCGTTCAAAATTCAAATCAATTGTGGCAGGATTGGTGTTGGGGTTGTACGTGCCAATCTTTTCCGTGAAACGTCCATCACGTGGAGCTCGCGCGTCAGCGATGACGATCGAATAGAACGCGTAGTTCTTGCGACCGTGGCGCTGCAATCTAATTTTTGTTGCCATTTTTTAGATGTGGATTTGTGTAGGTAATGAATGATTTGAGTGTCGCCAACTCGTGGCAACGGCGGCAAAGGTACGACTTTTCCGCAGAACAGCCAAGCTGCGTCCGCAGATTTCGGCCTAACTCGCCGCATTTCAGGCGTCGGGAGGGCGTGGGGGCGCGAAAAAATGTAGGGCTAAATTTTGCCGCTCACGTGAATTGTGCTAATTTTGCCGGCGAATTGCAAAGTCGGCTTTGCACTTTCGGACTGCCGGAAAAACTGCACCGTGAAGAACCCATCATCCCGCACGCCTGGCTGGGAAGAGACAGCGCAAGAGTTGTGGCGAGGCAAGAGAAAATAGCCCACGAGGGCATCGTCGAGCGCGTCGAGGGCGACTGCGTGCGCGTGCGCATCGTGCAGACGTCGGCATGCGCCGCCTGTTCGGCGCGCGCCATGTGCGCCTCCGCCGAAGCCAAGGAGAAGATTATCGACGTGCGTTGCGCGCGCGCGGGGGAGCTCGCTCCCGGACAGCGTGTGCGCGTGTGCGGCTCCGCGTCGATGGGGCGGCGCGCGGTGGCGCTGGCGTTCCTCGTCCCGCTGGCGCTGGTCGTCGGGTGGACGGTGGCGGCGCTGCGCCTCCTCGGGCTTTCGGAGCTGGCGGCCGCCGGCGGCGTCGCGGTGGTGCTGGCCGCCTACTACGCCGCGCTCGCCATGGCGGGGCGCAGGATTGGGCGCACGTTCACTTTCTGGATTGAGCCCGGCGGCGGCGCGCCCTGACGCGCGGCGTGCCGGGGGCGACACTGAGATTCGAACAAAAACAAAACAATACATTTATGGACGTAATTCTAATCGCCGTGGTGGTTCTCGGAGCCATCGGGCTGATTTCGGCAATCGTGCTTTACTTCACCTCGCGGAAGTTCGCCGTCAAGGAGGACTGGCGCATCGGCCAGGTTCTCGAGGCGCTGCCCAAGGGCAACTGCGGCGGCTGCGGATTTCCCGGATGCAGCGGCCTGGCCGCCGCGTGTGTCAAGGCTGCCGACGACGGCAGCGGGCTCGACCACCTCAACTGCCCCGTCGGCGGCGACGCGGTGATGGAGCGGGTGGCCGCCATCCTCGGGCTGCAAGTGGCCAGCCACGCCGACCCGAAGGCGGCCGTCGTGCGCTGCAACGGCAGCTGCGCCAACCGCCCGCGCGTGGTCGATTACGACGGCGTGCGCACCTGCCGCATCGCCAGCGCCGCGTGCATGGGCGAGACGGCCTGCGCCTACGGCTGTCTCGGCTGCGGCGACTGCGTGGCCAAGTGCAAGTTCGGCGCCATCCACATGAACCCGGAGACGGGACTGCCCGAGGTCGATACGAAGAAGTGCACCTCCTGCGGCGCGTGCGCCAAGGCCTGCCCGCGCCACATCATTGAAATCCGCACGATGAGGGGTGCGAAAAAGATGGGTGTCGCCGTGCTTTGCATGAGCCAAGACAAGGGCGCCGCGGCCATGAAGGCCTGCAAGGCGGCGTGCATCGGCTGCCAGAAGTGCGTGAAGGCGTGCGAGTTCGACGCCGTGCACGTGGAGAACAACCTTGCCTACATCGACCCCGAGAAGTGCAGGCTCTGCCGCAAGTGCGAGGACGCTTGCCCGCGCCAGGCCATACACGCCATCAACATGCCGGCGCGCAAGCCGAAGCCCGCGGCCGCTGCAGCCAAGCCCGCGGCGGGAGCTGCCGCGAAGCCTGCGGCATCCGCAAAGCCCGCCGCGCCCGCCGCACAGGCCTGACGGAGGTGCGGCAGGCGAGAGTCCATCCCACGTTACATCTTAATACACAGCGAAATAAGAATGAAGACATTTAGAATTGGCGGTGTGCACCCGGCGGAGAACAAGCTGTCGGCGGCCGAGCCCATCAAGACGGCCGACGTGCCGAAAATCGCCGTGTTCCCCATGGGGCAGCACATCGGCGCGCCAGCCAAGCCCATTGTCAAGAAAGGCGACCGCGTGAAGGTCGGCACCATGATTGCCGAGGCCGGCGGCTTCGTTTCCGCGCCCGTCTTCTCGTCGGTTTCGGGAACGGTGCAGAAGATAGACACCGCCATCGACGCGAGCGGCTATGCAAGGCCTGCGGTGTTCGTGAGCGTCGAGGGCGACGAATGGGAAGAAACGATTGACCGCTCCGACAAGCTCGTCACGCTCGCCGAGCACCCCGAGCTGGCCGCGAGGGACATCGTCGAGAAGATAAAGAACGCCGGCGTCGTGGGCATGGGCGGCGCGTGCTTCCCCACGCACGTGAAGCTGTCGCCTCCCCCCGGCTCGAAGCCCGCGTGGGTCATCATCAACGCGGTGGAGTGCGAGCCCTACCTGACCGCCGACCACCGGCTGATGCTGGAGCACGCGGACGAGATTCTTGTGGGCGTGACGCTGCTGATGAAGGCGGTGGGCGTGGACAAGGCGTTCGTCGGCATCGAAAGCAACAAGCCCGACGCCATCCGCCTGATGACGGAGAAAGCGCGCAAGTACGCCGGCGTGGAGGTGGTGCCGCTGAAGGTGAAATACCCGCAGGGCGGCGAGAAGCAGCTCATCGACGCCGTGGTGCGCCGGCAGGTGCCCGCCCCCCCCGCGCTCCCGGTGAGCGTGGGCGCCATCCTGCAGAACGTGGGCACGGCCTTCGCCGTGTATGAGGCTGTGATGAAGAACAAGCCGCTGTTCGAGCGCGTGGTGACGGTAACGGGCAAGAGCCTGGCGCACCCCTCCAACTTCCTCGCCCGCATGGGCACGCCGATGAGCCAGCTCATCGACGCGTGCGGCGGGCTGCCGGAGGACACGGGCAAGGTGATTGGCGGCGGGCCGATGATGGGCAAGGCGCTCGTCACCACGGAAGTGCCCATTTGCAAGGGCTCGTCGGGCGTGCTGGTCATGGACGGGCGGGAGGCGCGCCGCGCGGCCGTGCAGCCGTGCATCCGCTGCGCCAAGTGCGTGGACGCGTGCCCCATGGGGCTGGAGCCCTACCTGCTCTCGAAGCTCGCGGCGAACGAGATGTGGGAGCGCGCGGAGAAGGAGGACGTGGTGAGCTGCATCGAGTGCGGCTCGTGCCAGTTCACCTGTCCGTCGCACCGCCCGCTGCTCGACCTCGTCCGCCTTGGGAAATCAACTGTCATGGGCATCATCCGTGCCCGCAACGCAAAATAAGGAAACATTATGGCCAATAAGTTAGTAGTTTCATTGTCCCCCCACGTCCATTCGGGCGACACGGTCGGGAAGAACATGTACGGCGTGCTGATTGCGCTCCTGCCGGCGCTGGCCTGCTCGTTCGTCTATTTCGGACTGGGCGCGGTGATGCTCACCGCCGTCTCCGTGGCCTCGTGCGTGTTCTTCGAGTGGGCCATCAACAAATATCTGCTGAAGGACCCTGCGACAAGCGTGTGCGACGGCTCGGCCATCGTCACGGGCGTGCTGCTCGCCTTCAACGTGCCGTCGAACTTCCCGCTGTGGATGATGGTGGTCGGCGCGCTGTTCGCCATCGGCGTGGTGAAGATGACGTTCGGCGGACTGGGGTGCAACCTCTTCAATCCCGCGCTGGCCGGGCGCGCATTCCTGCTCATCTCCTTCCCCGTGCAGATGACCACATGGCCGAAGCCCGGACTGGATTTCGCGACCATCGCCAGCGCGGACGTCGACGGACAGACGGGCGCGACGCCGCTCGACTTGATGAAGCAAATCGCACAGGCCGGCGACGCGAAGACCGTCCAGCAGCTCACCGACCAGCTGCCCGGCTCGCTCGACATGCTTCTCGGCAGCACGGGCGGCGCGCTGGGCGAGGTGTGCGAGCTGGCCATCCTCGTCGGGCTGGCCTATATGCTCGCGCGCAAGATCATCACATGGCACATCCCCGTCAGCATCATCGCCACCGTATGCGTCCTGGCCGGCCTGATGCACCTGCTCGACCCCATCCACTACGTCGCGCCCGTCTACCAGGTGGCCTCGGGCGGACTTTTGCTCGGAGCAGTGTTCATGGCGACGGACTACGTGACCTCGCCCATGTCGAAGAAAGGCCAGCTGGTGTATGGCGTTGCCATCGGCTTCCTGACGGTGGTCATCCGCTCCTTCGGCGCGTATCCCGAGGGCATGTCGTTCGCCATCCTCATCATGAACGCGTTCACGCCGCTCATCAACACCTATTTCAAACCAAAACGATTCGGGGAGGTAGTCAAGAAATGAAGAAACTCAAATCATCGCTTAAGAACATGGCCGTGGTGCTCACAGTGGTGGCCATCCTGGCCGGCGGTGCGCTGGCCTACGTCAACCATGCCACCGAGCCGACCATCGAGAGCATCAAGAAAGAGAACCTTGCCAAAGGCATCAAGAAGGTGATGTGCTGCGACGACATCAACGTGGCGCAGCCCGACACCCTCACCGCCACCGTCGGCGGCAAGGAGAAGACGTTCGTGGTCTATGCCGTGGCGGACACGAAAGGCGGCTCCATCGGCAACGCCGTGCAGACGGAGGAGAACGGATTCGGCGGCACGCTGAGAGTTCTCGTCGGCTTTGACACGGAGGGGACCATTCTCGGCTACACCATCCTCGAACACGCGGAAACGCCCGGACTTGGCGCGAAAGCCGGCCTGTGGTTCCAAAAAGAGCAGGGCAAGAAGCGCACCGTCGTGGGCAAGAATCCGGCGAAATGCAACTTCACGGTCAGCAAGGACGGCGGCGACATCGACGCCATCACGGCATCGACCATCACCTCGCGCGCCTTCCTGAGCGCCATCCAGAACGCCTACGACAGCCTGTTCGGCACGGCGGACGACGGGAGCACCTGCGCGACGACACGGGCACACAACCAATAAAGAAAGGAGACTACGACATGAACTACCTGAAAGTACTGACAAACGGCATAACGAAGGAGAACCCGACGTTCGTCCTTCTGCTGGGCATGTGTCCGACGCTTGGGACGACATCGTCGGCCATCAACGGACTGTCGATGGGACTTGCCACGATGTTCGTCTTGATTCTCAGCAATTTCCTCATATCCGTGATTAAGGACTTCGTGCCCGACATGGTGCGCATTCCGGCCTATGTGGTCGTCATCGCGTCGCTCGTGACAGTGCTGCAGATGCTGATGCAGGCATACGTGCCGGACATCTACGCCACCCTCGGCCTCTTCATTCCGCTCATCGTGGTGAACTGCATCATCCTCGGGCGCGCCGAGTCGTTCGCAGCCAAGAACAACCCGCTGGCATCCATCTTCGACGGCATAGGCATCGGGCTGGGATTCACCATGGCGCTCACGCTGCTGGGAGCCGTTCGCGAGGTGCTCGGAACGGGCGTGCTCTTCAAGAGCGATGACTTCGGGATTCCCGGCATCACGCTCCAAGGCGAGAGCGGCGGCATGCTGATGTTCGTCCTCGCGCCCGGCGCATTCATCGTGCTCGGCTTCCTCATCGCGCTCGTCAACAAATTACGCAAAGCATAAACCCCACACGACATGGAATACGTACTGATATTCATCACCGCAATATTCATCAACAATATTGTACTGTCGCAGTTCCTCGGAATCTGTCCTTTCCTCGGCGTGTCGAAAAAGGTCTCCACGGCATCGGGCATGGGGCTGGCCGTCACGTTCGTGCTCACACTGGCCACGATAGCCACCTACCTCGTGCAGAAGTACGTGCTCGACCCCAACAACCTCGGCTACCTGCAGACCATCGCGTTCATCCTCATCATCGCCGCGCTCGTGCAGATGGTGGAGATTATCCTGAAGAAAGTGTCGCCCGCGCTCTACCAGGCACTGGGCGTGTTCCTGCCGCTCATCACGACCAACTGCTGCATACTCGGCGTGGCCATCCTCGTCATTCAAAAGGACTACGACCTGCTGACAGGCATTGTCTATGCCGCGTCCACAGCCCTCGGATTCTTCCTCGCCATGGTCATCTTTGCGGGACTGCGCGAGCAGACCGCCATGTCGAAAGTGCCGAAAGCCCTCGAAGGAATGCCCATCGCGCTCATCACCGCCGGGCTGCTCGCCATGGCGTTCATGGGCTTCAGCGGTGTGGACGGAGGCCTCAAGCAGCTCTTCGGGCTCGAATAAGCCACGCACACAACACACAACACGCGCAGCGCCGCACCCCCGACGGGGCGCGGCGCTGTCCTTTTCCCCACACCGCCGGAAAGGACGCGACGCACCTAAAAAACAAAAACGGCGCGGCGTAATCCATGAAAAAGCACTACCTTTGCACTCGCATGAGCCGCATCCTATCCATCGACTACGGGAAGAAACGCACGGGCATTGCCGTCTCCGACCCCCTCCAGCTGATAGCCAACGCACTGGCCACCGTGGAGACCCACAAGCTGCTCGACTTCGTCGCCGACTACATGGCGCACAACGACGTGGAACGCATCGTCGTGGGGCTGCCCCGGCAGTGCGACGGGCGCGACTCCGAAAACCTGCGACGCATCACCCCGTTCGTCAATCGCCTGCGCAAGCTCCACCCCGACACGCCCGTCGAGTACTACGACGAGCGGTTCACCACCGTGCTGGCCCACCGCGCCATCATCGACGGCGGCGTGCGCAAGGCGCAGCGCCGCAACGACAAGGGGCTGGCCGACCGCGTCAGCGCCACCATCATCCTCGAGGACTACATGGAGAGCCGTCGGCTCCAAGTTCCCCTCCCCTGACCCCGGCACGACACCCGAAACTAACGAACACCAAACCCCGACACACCATGATTCTCCCCATGTACATCTTCGGACAGCCCGTTCTGCGCAAGCAAGCCGAAGACATCTCGCCCGACTACCCCCACCTGAAGGAACTCATAGCGAACATGTTCGACACCCTCCGTCACGCCGAGGGCGTGGGGCTGGCCGCACCGCAAATCGGCCTGCCCATCCGCGTGGTCGTCATTGATTTGGACTGCATCAGCGACGACGAGCCGCAGTTCAAGGATTTCCTCCGCACCTACATCAACGGCCACATCGTGGAGGAGAGCGAGGAGACGTGCAGCATGGAGGAAGGCTGCCTCTCGATTCCCGGCATCCACGAAAACGTCAAGCGCCCATCGCGCGTGCGCATCCAGTACCTCGACGAGACGCTCCAGCCCCACGACGAGTGGGTCGACGGTTTCCTCGCCCGCGTCGTGCAGCACGAGTTCGACCACCTCGAGGGCCACATGTTCGTGGACCACGTCTCGCCCCTGCGCAAACAACTCATCCGCAAGAAGCTCGTCGCCATGACCAAAGGAAAGTTCTCCTGCTCCTACAAGGCAAAGCCACAGCACTAACCCCGATGCGGAGCCATGGACAGCGACCGCCACATCCACAGCCGCCCCTGCGCGGCCGCCCGCACCCGCCTGCACTGCCGGATGCTCCTGTTTGCGTCCGCCGTCCTCCTTGCCGCCGCACCCGTAACGGCACAAATCAACACCCAGCGGATGATGGAAGTGGGGCGCAACGCACTCTACTTCGACGACTACGCCCTCTCCATCCAGTACTTCAACCGCATCATCACCGCCAAGCCCTACCTCCACGAGCCTTATTTCTATCGAGGCTTGGCGAAATTCTACCTGGAGGACTACACAGGAGCGGAGGCCGACTGCACCACCGCCATCGACCTCAACCCCTACTACCCCAGCACCTACGAGGTACGCGGACTGGCGCGCATCAACCTTGGCAAGTACGCTCTGGCCGAACGCGACTACGCCAAGGCCACGGAAGTGCAGCCCGAAAACCGCGCCGCATGGCACAACTGGGCACTCTGCAACATCGAAATCGACAGCCTCGGACGCGCCGACTCTATCGCCGCCATCATCACCCGCAAGTGGCCGCACCAAGCCGACGGCACACTCATGCGCGCCCAACTGCGCCTGGAAATGAAAGACACGGCGAACGCCGAGGCCTACCTCGACACCGCCCTCACCATCGACCGCTACAACGTGCCGTCGCTCACGCTGAAATCAGCCATCCTCATGAACCGAGGCCAATGGGCAGCGGCCGACACCACGCTCACCGAGGCCCTGCGCCTGCAGCCCAAGAACGTGCGCAACCTCACCACGCGCGCACTGGCACGCTACCACACCAACAACCTGCGCGGAGCCATGGCCGACTACGACACGGCCATCGACATCGACCCCACCAACTTCGTAGCCCACTACAACCGGGGTCTCCTGCGAGCCAACGTCGGCGACGACAACCTTGCCATCGAAGACTTCGATTTCATTCTCCGAATCGACCCCGACGACGCAATGACCACCTACAACCGTGCGGAACTGCTGCTCGCGACGGGCGACTACGCAGCCGCCGTGCGCGACTACACGCACCTCATCCGCACATTTCCCAACTTTCTGCAAGGCTACGCGCGCCGCGCACAGGCATACCGTCTCATGGGAAACGCGCGTGCCGCCGCCCGCGACGAGGAACACATCCTGCGCGAACAAATCGCCCACCGCTACGGCTACTCCACACCCGCATCGCGGCAGGGGATGAAGACCCGAAAGAAATCGGAGGTGAACCTCAACGAATTCCAAAAGCTCGTCGTCGATGACGAAGCGGACGAGAAAACCTATGAGAGCGAGTACCGGGGGAAAATACAGAACAAAGAGACCGACACCCGCCTGCTCCCGCCTGTATCCCTCGCCGACTACCAGATAGCAGCCGGCGTGGACAGTCCCGACTTCGCCACCGCCCTCGAACACCTCATGCTGGAAGAATACGAGCCCGCCATCGCCAGCCTCGACCACGCCATCCAGCAACAGCCAGAACTCGCGGAAGCCTACTACAACCGTGCCTACGCCTACGCGAAAACACAGCACCCCGACCGCGCCATGGCCGATCTCGACCGCGCCATCCAGCTGCGCCCCAACTTTGCACAGGCCTACTTCAACCGCGCCATCCTCCGCATCTATGCCAACGACAACGCCGCCGCTGCACCAGACCTCAGCCGAGCGGGCGAACTTGGCATCTACTCCGCCTACAGCATCCTCAAGCACCACACCCCTGTACGGTCGAAATAGCCGCGCAACTGCCAACGCACTGCACCTCCCTCCCAAAGCCGACGTACAGGGCGTGCCGACGCAGTCCAACACAGAGACTGACACGGTGAGCATTCTGATGGGCGACAGGCTATTTTGACGGTATGCGCCAATTCCTAAGGAAATTCAATTTGCCGTTTTCCAAATTCAAGCCATTGAAGAAGCCGCACGCCGAGACACTATTGGAAAACTGGCAGGACATCATGCTTATGAACAGGCTCCAGGTGTTGTAGCCTTTGCAATGTTTGTCCGTTTTTGACTCACGGATGATTTTTCTGATATTTCCTTTCGGAAGTTTGCCGATTGCTTGCGCGAAAAGGGTTATATTTGCCATGGGAAGTAAATGAATTGGCACTCTTTGCCAAGGTAGCAATTTCTGCCTCAGCTTTACTTTCTTTCTTTTCTTTGTCTATCCAAGAAATATTTAGGAAAACATTGGCTAAATACCTAACTCTAACAGAAAAGAATATAGATAAAGAACATATCTGCTGCGCAATCTCTGACAAAAAATGCTTGGTAGGTTATGCGTTAAAAAAGAAATGGCTGAAAAAGGAATTTGCCAACGGCTATGTTTTCAGACGGCTTGATGCACGCGCCAAAGTTTTTATAGAATATGTTCCTGCTGAATATGCGTGGCTTCCGGTTACTGCCCCCAATTATTTAATGATTAATTGTTTTTGGGTTTCAGGGCAGTATAAAGGTCAAGGGCATGGATATTATTTGCTCCAATCTGTGATTGAAGAAGCTAAAAAGCGACAGAAAAATGGATTAGTTACTGTTGTGGGTACACAAAAAAACCATTTTATGAGCGATACGAAATGGTTATTGAAACACGGCTTTGAGGAAATAGAAAGACTTCCTAATGGCTTCTCATTGTTGGCAATGAGCTTTTACGATAATGGTGTAATTCCATATTTTAATGACTGCGCAAAAAGCGGAGAATGTTCCGATAAAAAAGGATTGGTTGCCTATTATTCAAACCGTTGTCCATACACGGATTATTATGTAAATGGAATGTTGCGTGCTCTTGCACAAGAAAAAAACATTTCTCTAAAAGTAATCAAAATAGAAACGAGAGAACAGGCACAAAGTTCTCCCACACCAGCCACTATTTTTTCTCTTTTTTGCGGCGGAAAATTTGTAACAACGGATTTAAGTATTTGTACAGAGCCTAAATTTATAAAATTAGTAAAGCGGCAAGAAGAAAGAATTGGTTAGTCATATGTTAGCCAAAATGAGGGTGTGTCGTAACGAGCGGTGTGCCCTCTTTTTTTGTCACCTGTAATAAACCAGCTAACCCTTGCAATGTTTACCTGCTTTGACTTACGGATGATTTTTCTGATATATTCTGTCAGAAGTTTGCCGATTGCTTGCGCGAAAAAGGTTCTATTTGCCATAGTAAGTAAATGAGTTGGCGCTCTTTGCCAAGGTAACACATAACTGCCTTAAACATTACTTCCTTTTTTTACAGAAAAACATTTAGGACAACATTGGCATCCGCATTTACTTTTTCACTGAAAGGCTTTGCTTTCTCCCCAAAATAGTCTACCTTTGCACTCGCTTTTGGAACGGCAGCGGACTGAACATGGTATCTACCCTATCCGCACGATGCATCCCAAAAGCTTATAAGGTGAGATTCGCTAGCTCAGTTGGTAGAGCACAACACTTTTAATGTTGGGGTCTTGGGTTCGAGCCCCAAGCGAATCAC
>CAVGCV010000030.1:0-21126 GCA_963627995.1 bacterium
GACTCGAACGCCCGACCCCTACGTCCCGAACGTAGTGCGCTACCAACTGCGCTACATCCCGATTTCCGCCCTGCCGGGGGAAGCCCCCCTTCCGCAAAATCGTTGCAAAGGTACGCTTTTTTGCTCGTCCTGCAATTTTTTCTGCGGAGAATTTTGCGGGAAATCGAAAAATGCCTACCTTTGCACTCGCAAACGGGACGGAACGTCCGCCCCGATGCAGACGACGATGGTGCCATAGCTCAGTTGGTAGAGCATCGGACTGAAAATCCGTGTGTCCCCGGTTCGAATCCTGGTGGTACCACATCGAGGGGAAGGAAGCCGCAGCAATGCGGCTTCCTTTTTTATTGCCCGGCGGCCGCTCCTCCGCGCTGCCCGGACATCTCCTCCGCGCCGCCGCTTCCGCCGTGGGGCACAGCCGGTTCGGCCGCTCCGCAGGGGCGCGGAATTTCCAAGTACTTGGAAATATTTTTCCAAGTACTTGGAAGAAAATTTTCAAGTACTTGGAAATATTTTTTCTCTGCGCGCGTGCCGGATTCCCCCTGCGGAGCGGCGGGGCTTTCTCCGCGCGGCGGTCTGGCGCGGTCTGTTGCGGCCTGGCGCGCGTCCGCGCGGCGGAGAGCGACGGAAAAGTGCGGATTCTTTTTGCCAGGTGGCGTTTTTTTCGCACTTTTACACCGCAAAGACGCGGCCCGGCCGTACAGACATCCCGCAGGACATGGCGCATCACCATCACCAAGCACCACACAGGAGGGGCGTATGAGCTTTCTATCCATCTTCCCCCTTCCCCACGACATTGTTACGTTCCTGTCTGCCTCCATCGTTGCCGTGATGGGGGCGGTGCTGCTGGGCATCCGCGTGCCGCGCAACCGGCAGTGGGGCGGATTCCGGCGGATGAGGCTCATCCTCGCCCTCTCGTATTTCGTGCTGAGCGGCTCGGCGTTTGCCAGCAGCGTGGCGCAGGTGGAGGAGGAATCGCCGTCGCTGCTCTCCGCCTTCACGCTCATCGTGGCGGGTTACCAGGCGCTGCTCTTCACGGCCACGACCGTCACCTTTGTCAGTCCGCGCTTCGTGTGCGTCCGGTCGCTGCTGTGGCAGCTGGCCGCCGTCACGCTGCTGGGGGCGTCGCTGCTCGCCGTGCTGGCGTTCGCTCCCCGGCTTTTTGGCGTGGCCTTTGCGCTGATGGCCGTGGGCTACGTGGCGCAGCTGGCGGCTTACCTCCGCCTTTTCCGCCGCCGCTACGCGCAGTGCGTGGCGCGCCTCGAGGCGCACTACGATGAGGACGAGTCGGGACGCCTGCGGTGGATTGTCCGCTGTTTCTACAGCGCGCTGGGCGTTGGCGTGCTGGCGCTGGCTTTCGCCGTCCTGCCCATGGGGCTTGCGGCCTACGACGGCTTCACCGCCGCCTATACCCTGTACTATGTCTACATGGCCTGCTGCGTGGTGAACTACCGCGTCAACAACAGCTTCATCGTGCGGGTGGCGGGCGCGCCCGTGGCCGGATGCGCGGACGCGGCGGACGACACCGTTCCCGCCGCCGGCGCGGCCGACCCGCGCGAGGCGCTGCTCGAAGCGTCCTTGCGGCGGTGGGTGGAGGCCAAGATGTTTCTGGCGACGGACGTGACCTCCGACGAGGTGGCCGCGCAGCTGGGCACCACGCGCCGCTACTTGGCGTGGTATTTCTCCACGCGGCGGCAGACCTCGTTCCGCTCGTGGCGGCTGAGTCTGCGCATTGCCGAGGCCGAGCGCCTGCTGCGCGAGGGCTGCGGCGTGTCGGTGGCGGCACTGCACAGGCTGGTGGGCGTGAGCGACAAGAGCAACTTCCACAAGCAGTTTCGCCAGACCACGGGAATGACCCCGTCGGAGTACAAGGACAGGTTCGGCAGGGTGTAGGCGCTTGCGGATGGCGGCCCTGCCGGGGAGGCGGGCGTCAGCGTCGGTGCATCCGCCCCTTCTTGAGCATTTTCCCGACGAAGTTCCACGCCGGCATCTTCTTCAGCGTGCTTCTGACGGGCTGCACGTCCCAGAGCAGGAAGACGAGCAGCACCGCCACGCCGGCGATGCAAGTCGCGCCGTAGAGCTGGCGGATGCTGATCGCCAGCAGGCCGGAGGCATCGTAAGGCAGGCCGCGCGCCATGTTGTCGGCCATTTGGTGGCGGAGGCCGAGGCTGTACAGCCCCGAGCACATGGCCGATACGGGTCCGTTGCGCACCATCCCGACGATGGTGAGCCCCATGAAGAAATGCTCGAACGACATCAGCTCCTCCAGGTAGATTGTCAGTGTGACGAAGAAGATGCCGCTGCCGAAGGAGCGCAACGCGATGGGCAGGTACATGGCCTCGACGGGCAGGCCCGGGTCGATGAGGAAGTACATCGTGACGGGGTAGGCGGCCATCGCGGCCACGCCGACGGTCAGGAGCCGCGTGTACTTCTGGCGCAGCACCTTCATCCAGAACAAGCAGAACAGGCATCCGGCCACCGCCGCCACCCACTCCACGAGGTTGAAGACGTTGGTCGTGAATGCGCCGAAGTGGAGCACGCCGCCCGTGAATGCCGTCTGCAGCACTTTCGGCGTGCTGCCCATGAACTCCACGAAGGCAAAGAGGATGAGCAGCGGCATGAGCCGCTTGTATTTCCATGCGGCGGGGGAGATGTAGGGGTGGCGTATGTGCCGGCTGCGCTGTATGCAGAGATAGGCGGTCGCGGCGAACAGCAGCAGGTCGATCCGCATCACCCGGCCGTCGAGCCAGTTGTAGTGCTCGCCATAGTTGAAGAAGAAGATGAACTCAAGCATCAAGGCCGACCATAGCAGGCATCCCAGCCAGTCGACGCTGATGAAGGGGATGGGCTTCATGAACATGAAGTCGTGGGTGGCGACGTAGACGACGAGCGCCACCGTGAGCAACAGTCCCGCCACGACGTAGTTGACGGCGCGCCAGTCCTGGCACGCGTACACCAGGTGCTCCGTCATCCAGGGCGCGAGGAACATGTTGCCCAGCACGAGGCAGTAGAGCAGGGGGAAGAAGACGGTGAAGTCGCGCTTCGGCGTCATCCACAACTGGATGTTGCTCATGCACTCGAATGTGCCGCAGAGCTTGAAGAACCCGGCCACGTAGGCGAGGGCGCACATGACGGGGAGCGATTCGGTGTGGACGATGAGCAGGTCGCAGGCGGCCACGGCCAGTGCTGCCGTGAGGAGCAGGCGGCGGTTGGCAAAGCGGAACTTGAGTCTGAAGAGCAGCGGGAAGGGCATGGCCACGCCCACCACGTTGAACATGACGACCATGAGCACGTCCTCGCGCATCAGGCTGTATTCGCCCATCACCTGGCTCATCGCTCCGCCGTAGATGCCGCCCGACAACTGGAAGATGAAGGCGAAGAGAAGGTAAATCCACGGCTGGAGGCGGCGCGGCACGCAGCCGTTGAACGAGGGGACGCGAAACGGTCCCTGGAGCATCGGAGGCCCTGCCATCTTACTTGCGGTTTACCTTTGTCTCCACATTGAGTCCGGCGCGCAGCAGGGCCACCTCTTTCGGGTCGTTGTCCCTGGTGAGCGCGATGCGCACCGGCACGCGCTGCTCCACCTTCACGAAGTTGCCCGTCGCATTGTCCACCGGCACCATGGAGTAGGCCGACCCGGCTGCGGCCGACAGGGCCTCCACCTTTCCGTGGAACACCACGCCGGGTATGGCGTCGGCGGTGAAGTCGACGGCCTGTCCGGCGGCGATGCCCGGCATCTGCGTCTCGCGGTAGTTGGCCACGACCCACACGTCGTTGTCGTCCACGATGCGCGCCAGCATCTGGCCGGGCTGCACGAGCTGGCCTACATGGACTTCCTTCCTGCCCATCACGCCGTCGCACGCCGCCACGATGACGGTGTAGGAGAGGTTCAGGCGCGCCAGGTTGAGCTGCGCCTCGGCCACGCTCTCCCCGGCGCGCGAGCCGCCCAGTTGCTCTGCCTGCACGCTGCGCACCGATGCCGCGCTCTGCCTGCGGCTGCTGGCCTGCTCGTACCGGGCCTTTGCGCCGAGGTAGCGCGCGTGGGCATTGTCGTACTGCTGGCGCGTCACGGCATCCTTCTTCATCAGCGCGGCAAAGCGGTCGAAGTCCTGCCTGGCGTTCATCATCTCCACGCGCGCCTCCTCGACGCCGGCCGTTGCCGTCTGCACGTCGCTCGCCGTCGTGCCCATGCTTGCGGAAACCGCCGAGGATCCCGACTTCGAGCCGCGCAACCCCGCCTCCGCCTGGGCCAGGTGCAGGCGGTACTCCGCGTCCTCGATGACGACGAGCGTGTCGCCCTTCCTCACATGCTGGAAGTCGCGGAACCGTATCTCCTTGATGAACCCCTGCACGCGGGTGTTGATGGGCGCGATGTGGCGGCACACCTGCGCGTCGTCGGTGTATTCCACGCCGACTCCATGGACGAAGTGGCTGAAGCACCAGCCGACTGCGCCCGCCATGAGGAGGACGACCACTACGTTGTATGCCCTCTTTACGAATTTCTTGTTCATTGTTGCCTGTCTTTTTGCGTTTGGATATTTCACTGTCAGCTCGTTGCTTCCCGCCCGGTCAGATTTCCCCGGCCACATACTTCATCCGGTAGTAGGCGTACACGATGTTGATCCGTGCGTCCACCTCCTTCAGCTCGGCGTTCAGGCGGAGGTTCGAGGCGTCCACCATGTCCGTCACCAGGGCAAGCTGGCCGAGGTACCGGGCGCTCGTCACGTCGTAGTTCTGGCGGGCCAGCTCCACGCTCTTCCGCTGTGTGGCGAGCTCCACGTAGGTCTGCTGGTACTGCACGTAGGCCGCCTGCACGCTGTTGTCGAGCTGCTCGGCCTGCACGGCGTGGGCCTCGCGCGCCTGGCGCGTCTCCACGGCCGCCTGCCGGAGGCGCTTGTTGCTCTTGAACAGCGCGCCGATGCTGTACTTTATGCCGACCCCCACATACCACACGTTGAGGTTCTTGTCGATGGGCGGCAGCTCGAACGTTATCGGCCCGTCGAAGTTGTCGGCCGCCACCAGGGCCACCTTGGGCAGCATGTCGCTCTTGGCCATCCTCTCCCTCTGCTCGGCCATGCGGATGGCGTTGGCGCTCTGCTCCAGCAGCGGGGAGCTCGCCGCGCCGGCGCTCTGCCAGTAGGCCTCGCCGTCCCTGGCATACACCTTGTCAATGATTGTGGAGTCGGGGACGAGCGTCGCCCCCGTGTCCATGCCCAGCGTGTTGCACAGCTGGTGGTTGAGTATGCTGCGGCTGTTGCGGAGCGCGGTCAGCCCCAGTTTCAGGCTCTCCATCTGCAGCTCGTAGCGCGTGACGTCGTTCTTCAGCGCCATGCCCTGCGCCTGCTTTTCGCTGATGTCGGCAATGAGCTGGCGGGTCAGCCCGATGTTCTTCTCGTACACCTTTATCTGGTTGTCAATCTTGTAGAGGTCGAGGTACTGGCCCAGAGCGGCGAAGCGCACCTGCTGCCGCGTGAGCCTTACGCCCGCCTCCGCCTGCCTCTTCCCAAGCTCGGCGAGCTCGATGCCGGCGTTTATCGCGCCGCCGGCATACACCGTCTGCTGCACCTGCAGCGAGAAGTTGTTGCCGAAGTGCGGTGAGCTGAGCCCGTGGACATTGCCGAAGTCGCGGTCGGCGAGCAGCGCGTTGCCGATGTGGCTGATCGAGAGCGACGCGTCGATGTCGGGCAGCCGCTTGCTCCGCGCCGATTCGACGCCCAGGCTGGCCGCCTCGACACCCGACTTCTGCGCACGCAGGTGCGCGCTGTTCTCCTCAATCGCCTCGAAAAGCTGGCCAATGCCCAGCACCGTCCGCTGGGCATGCGCCAGCGGTGTGGCCCCGAGCAGCAGGAAGCCAGCAAGCATGATTCTCCTTGTCATCCCAAAAAACGGTATTTTTTAATTCCGGCTGCAAAGGTACGGCGATTCCTCCGTTGCCGGATTTTAATTATTTCGCGGTTTATGGACGATTGCGGAACATCAGTTCCCTTTTGTCGCAGTTATTCCGTACTTTCGCAGATGAAAAGAGAACAGGCTTCATGAATCTATCAGAACTGAGCGGCCGCCAGGAGGCCAGGCTCTACTGCTCGCGGCTGGAGGAATGGCGGCATGGCCCGCAAGTCCTGGCCCACGGCGCGATATTGATATGCCGCGCGGGCGAGGCCGTGCTGAAGGTGAACTACAAGGAGTGGGAAATGTACGAGGGAGCGGTGATGACCGTTTTCCCCAACGACGTGGTGGAGCTGGCCGCGAGGGACGGGACCTCGGGGGCGGCGGCCCCGTGCGCCAGTCCCGGCGGAGTGTTCCAGGTCGAGATGCTGCAATACAGCCCGTCGCTCCTGCGAGAGGCGAGCCTCCAGCTGGAGCAGACCGTCTATTCGTCTTTGCGCGAGGACCGCTGCCGCCAGGACGCCCCCGTGGTGGCGGACATCGTCGGCTGCATGTTCGCCCTGCTGAGGGCCTACTCCCGCCAGCCCGGATGCACGTGCTTCCCCCAGCTCGTGCTGTGCCAGCTCAAGGCCTTCTTCATCGGATTCCACGAGTATCTGCAGCGCAACCCGCAATACCGTGCCGACGAGGTGAAGTCGTACCGCGTGCGAAAGCTCTTCAACCTCTTCCTGATGCTCCTGGAGAGAGACTACCGCGTCTCGCGCGGCGTCACCTATTACGCCTCGCGGATGAGCATCTCCTCCAAGTACCTCACGACGATAGTGCGCCAAGTGACCGGCCACACGCCGAAGGCCATCATCGACCACTACGTCATCCTGCAAATCAAGATGCAGCTGCAGCGTTCCTCGCAAAGCATCAAAGAGATAGCGTGGGAGTACAACTTCGCCGACATCAGCTTCTTTTGCCGCTATTACAGGAAGCACACGGGGAAGACGCCGCAGAAAGAGCGGCAGCAAAACGGCTTCGGCCCGCAGTGACGGGACTGCCGGCAGGGGCGGGCGGCGCGCCGCTTCCACGGCGACGGCGCGCCGCCGTTTCAGCGCGTGCGTGGCGCGTTGCCAGGGCCGCCGCAGAGCGGTGGAATTTCCAAGTACTTGGAAAAATATTTTCAAGTACTTGGAAGAAAATTTCCAAGTACTTGGACGTTTCGGAACACTGCGCACCCCCTCCGTCCGGACCGCGCCGCCGCCTTGCCCCCGGTGCGCCGGGCGCTGAAAGACGGCGGGCTGTGCCCCGGGCGCGGCCCCGGAGCGCGTGCAAAGGCCGTGCTCCGGGGTATTTCTCCAGGGCGGGACGGGGCTTCCGCAGATTTCGGGCAGAAAAGTAGCGCGGTTTGCCGGAAAAGTCGTAACTTTGCACCCGCTTTAGCGAAGCCTCTGGCGAGATTGCCCGCGCGGACGGGCATGGCAGAGAGACCCGCGCATGCTTCGTTGGAACCAGAAACCATCAAATTAAACACCTCCACACATCATGGATTTAATCAAAGTTGCCGAGGAGGCATTTGCCACAGGCAAGGAGTTCAAGAAGTTCAAGGCTGGCGACACCGTCACGGTGGCCTACAAAATCATCGAGGGCTCGAAGGAGCGCATCCAGCTCTACCGCGGCGTTGTCATCAAGATTTGCGGCGAGGGCACGAAGAAGCGCTTCACTGTCCGCAAGATGTCGGGCACGGTGGGCGTAGAGCGCATTTTCCCGCTCGAGTCGCCGAACATCGACTCCATCGAAATCAACAAGGTCGGCAAGGTTCGCCGCGCGAAGCTCTACTACCTGCGCAAGCTCACGGGCAAGAAGGCCCGCATCAAGGAGAAGCTCCCCGCCAAGAAGCAGGCCGAGGCGTAGGCCCTCGCCGTCCGGCGGCGCCGGGCTTCCCCCGGGGGAGCAGGAAAAGGAGTGTCCATGCAGCACGCAGCTGTGTGGACGCTCCTTTTTTACGCGCCTTGTTACGCGGCGGGAAAAGTTTGGAACGCGGGGAAAAGGGAGGGAGCGCGGAAAGCGCGTACTTTGCAGCCGACATCCGCTTTTTCTGGAAAAAAACATCATCCGCTTATGAGAAGAACGCTACTACTTTCCGCCTCGCTGCTGGCCGCCACGGCCTGCGCGCAGACCGTCGACGTGCTCGAGGACTTCGAGGGCCGCACGCTCGGCTCGACCATCACCCGCTATGCGGTTTCCGGCTCGCTCTGCACGGCGAAGGTGGAGGCCGACCCCCTCGATGCCAGCAACAAGGTGGTGCACGTCACCACCACCGCGTCGTCGGCCAACAGCGTGATCTCGCTCAAGAACATGGCCCTCCCGGAGGGCGCGGACCTGACGGACTACAAGTACCTGACGTTCGACTACTACCGCGACGAGAACGACGCCGGCGACGCGCGCGCCTACCTCTACATGCAGGGCAAGAAAGTGTGGCAGGACAGCTGGACGACGGGGCTTGGCGCGACGGGACGCTGGAACCGCCGCTCCATCCCGCTCGAATCGCTCGGCGCTACTTCCGCCAGCAAGATACGCCTGCTCCACCTCGGGTTTCTCGGCGCGAACAAGGACTACTACATCGACAACATCCGCTTGGCGCGGAACCTCGACCTGGGCTACGACCTCGACGACCCGGCGACCACGCTGCGCCACTGGGCCGGCGGGCTGGACTTCAACATCGGCATGGCGGTGAGCGACGGCGACAACTGGTTCTACTCCTCCGGCGCGGCCGAGGACGACAGCCGCGTGTGGAGCCGCACGCTTGCCGGCCACTTCAACGCCGCCGTGGCCGGCAACGAGATGAAGGCCGACGCCACCGAGCCCCAGCAGGGCGTGTTCAGCTACAAGAACGCCGACCGGCTCGTGAAGTTCTGCGAGCGCCATGACATGAAGCTGCGCGGCCACACCCTCGTGTGGCACAGCCAGATGCCCTCCTGGATGGGCGGCGGCGAGGACGGCATGGACAACAACAACGGCTACACGCGCGAACAGCTCCTGAAAATCATGGAGAACCACATCACCGGCGTCGTCTCCCACTTCAGGGGGAAGGTATACGAGTGGGACGTGGTGAACGAGGCCCTCAACCCGTGGAACGGCACGAGCGACCGCATGCGCCGCTCCATCTGGTACAACGTCATCGGCCCGGAGTACATCGACTCCGCTTTCGTCTACGCCCACCGCGCCGACCCCGACGCGCGCCTCGTCATCAACGACTATGGCGTGGAGTTCGACGGCGAGACGAAGGCCATGGACCTCTACAACCTGGCCGTCAGGCTCAAGAAGGACGGCATCCCCATCACGGGCGTGGGCTTCCAGGCGCACACCTCGCTCGGCGAGCTGAGCTCGAAGAAGTCGAAACTGCGCACCCTCATCCGCCGCTACCAGCAGAAGGGGCTCGACGTGAGCATCACGGAGCTCGACGTGGCCGTCCCCTACGCGCAGTTCGACACGGAGCAGGCGTTCAGGACGCAGGCCGCCGACTACGAGGCCGTCCTCGACGTCGCCCTCGTCAGCCCCAACGTGCACACGCTCGTCATCTGGGGCATGAGCGACGCATTCTCGTGGATTGACCGCAACTCGAAGTACACGAAGGGACAGCCCGTCATCTTCGACCAGTACCTGCAGGGGAAGCCGGCGTTCGCCTCCATGCTCGCCAAGCTGAAGAGCCGCCACCGGGCCGTGGGCATCGACACGCCGCAGTCCGGCGCGGAGACGGCCGACACGGAGCTGGTGGATGTCTACACGCTGCACGGCGTGCGCGTGGCCTCTCATGTGCCCCGCGCCGAAGCCACGGCCGGCCTGCCGCGCGGCGTCTACGTCGTCGGCGGAAAAAAAGTGCTGGTGCGTTAGCCCCGCAAGACGCAGAGCCGGCCGCCAAGTTCCAAGCAAACGCTGAAGCTCGGCGGCCGGCTCTGCGTCTTGCGGGGATTGCCCTACAGGTCGTCGGACGCGATGACCACCTTGGCCGACGGCTTTATCCAGCCGATGCTGAATGCGATGTCGCTCGTGTCGTCGCCGTTGGCGTGGGCGTCCATCGTCTTCTCCACGAAGGCGGAGCCCTCGTCGGTGATGTCGGCGGTGGCCTCAATCAGCAGTGTCTGCCCGTCGGCGTCGCAGGTCAGCCCGTAGAGCTCGTCATAGCCGAACGTGACTTTCTGGCACTTGCGCAGGGTCTCGGCGAGCGGCGCGCCCTCCCGGATGGCGGCTGCCGCTGCTTCGGGGGCTGCTTCGGGGACGCCGGCTTCGGACGGAGCGGCGATGGTGTCGGTTGCGGGCACGGAGTCCGACGCCTGCGCGGCGATGTCGCCGGCGGGCGCGCCGGCTTGGTTTCCGCACGAGGCGACGGTCATGGCGCACGAGAGCGCCAGCAGGGTGATGGTCTGTTTCATGGTTCTGTGGTTGAAAGTTTTTGATGGTTGTTGCTATTGGTTGTCGAAAAGGAGGATGGATGTTGCCGCGAGCATCTTGGTCGGTACGGCAACCTCGGTGGAGAACGTCTCGCCCGCGCGCTTGGGGCTGGTGAGCAGGCGGAACGGCGCAATCATCCGCATCTGCTCGTCGGCCAGCACCATGCGGAAGGACTTGCCGACGGGCGCGGTGGGCGTTAGCGTGACGGTCAGCATCACCGTGCCCGTGCCCCTGAATCCCGTTATCTCGGCCCTGACGCTCTTGCTGTCGAACACCCGCGTGTCCGTGGCCGCCTTGACGGTCGTGCCGACGAGGCTTTGCTGTACAGGCTCGGCAGCCGCCTGGTAGTGGCCGGCGATGGCGGTCTTCGCCTCCTCCAGGCTTTTGCTGAACGCTGCGAACGCCTCCATGCGCTGCTGCTGGCTGTCCGACTTCGTGCCCTCGGCCATGGCCTGCCAGGCTTGTTCCGAAATCTTTTTCAGCGAATCGTCGGCGGCCGCGTTGCATTCCGCGATGTAGGGCAGCTTGCCCAGCAGCTCGTTCTCGGTCTCTTCCACGGCTGCATTGGCGCGCTTGATGGCGGCATCGGCCATCGACTCGGGCGATGTGGCGTTGCCGCACGACAGCAGCAGGGCGGCCATGGAGGCCAGTCCCAGTGAGATGGGCGCGAAACGGTGTTTCTGTTTCATAATAAGGTGACGGTTTTTAGGTTGGTAATGGTTTTGTGCGCAAATGTAAGGCACGGAGGACGAATTCTCCGCACGGAGCGGGCGTGGAATGGCTGCGGACGGCAGAAAACTACGGAATCCGATAGGGCGTTGCCTACGGATTTCGTGGGGCGTTGAGGCCGAAATGTCGTAACTTTGCACACCGACGGCAGCGCGCTTGCCGCCGCTCTTTATATCTTCGTTTTTTTATATGTACTCTCCTTACCGAATGAAGCACGGCGTCGCTGCCTGCGCGGTGGCCGTGGGACTGCTGTCCGGCATCCTCTCCTGCGGCCGTCGCGCGCCGGGCGGGGGCGGTACGGACGCCGCGTCCCAGCTGCTTGACAGCGCGGGCGTGCTCTCGTCGCAATCCCGCCACGCCCAGGCGCTGCCCCTGCTCGACAGCGCCCTTGTCATGGCGCGGGGCGACGACACGCTCCGCGCCTACATCCTGGCCGAGACCGCCAACGACCTGCTCACGCTGGGGCGCATGGACGAAGCGCTGCCCTTCTCGCGCCGGGCCATTGCCCTTGGCGAGCGGACGGGCAGCGACGAGGTGCTCATCAACCAATACTCCACCTGCGGCATCCTCTACCGGCGGCTCAAGATGGCCGACTCCGCGCTGTGGGCATACCGCAGGGGCATCGAGGTGGCGCAGCGCGTGGACGCCAAGGACTACGTGGCCAACCTCTACAACAACATTGCCGTCCTCTTCGTGGAGCAGGACCGCCTCCGGGAGGGCGCGGACTATGCCGAACAGGCCATGCGCTGGGCGGAGGAGGCCGCCGACTCGGTGGAACGCTACTCGGCGCTCGCCACCAAGGCCTCCGCGCTGCTGCGCTTGAAGAGGCACGGGGAGGCGGCGCGCCTCGTCGCCCGCGACTTCCCGTCGGTGCTGCGGCTGGGCTACGCGCCGCTCGTGCTGAAGGTGTCCGCGCCCATGCTCCGCGCGTTCGTGGACATGGGGCAGACGGACTCGGCCGCCGCCTACCTGCGGCGGGTGCGGCCGGCGTTGCAGGCGTCCGACCCCGCCAGCAACGGGGCCATCGGCATCCTCGAAATCGAGGCGGCGCTGCTGCACCGGCGCGGCGACTACGCGGCCGAGCTGGCGCTGTGGCAACGAATCGACACGCTGACTCGCGCGAACCACGGAATCCCGGCGCAGCGCATCCTCGCCTCCAAGGCCGACTGCTGCCTCCAGCTGGGACGGCCCGCCGAGGCCTACGAGCTGATGCGGCGGGCGTATGCCGTGGCCGATTCGCTGAAGAACAGCGACATGAGCTGGCAGATGAGCGAGTTCACGGCGAAGTACAGGACGGTGGAGAAGGAGCTGGAGATTGCGCGGCTAGGCAAGGAAAAGGCCGACCAGCAGCTCTTCATCTTGATGCTCCTGCTCGCGGTCGTTGTGCTGGCCGCGCTCGTCGCGGCATTGTCCTACCGCCGCCGTGCCGCCCGCAGGGAGCACGCGATGCAGCTGCAGCGCCGCTATCTCGACGGGCTGGAGAGCGAGCGCGCGCGTCTGGCGCGCGAGCTGCACGACGGCGTGTGCAACGAGATTCTGGGCATGAGGATGAAGGTCGTTGCCGGTGCGGCGACGGCGGACGACGACTTTCTGGACAGCATCCTGCGCGACGTGCGGCAGATTTCCCACGAGCTCATGCCCCCGCGCTTCGGACGCGCCAACATTGCCGAGATTGTCGGCGACTACGTGCGCCACTATCCGCTCGGCGGCTGCGCGCTCCGCTTCGCCTGCACGCCGCTGGCCGCCGACGAGGCGTGGAACGGAGTGGGGCAGGCGAAAAGCTACGAGCTCTACCGCATCATGCAGGAGCTGGTGGGCAATGCCGCGCGCCATGCCCGCCCGGGGAATCTGAAGGTGGAGCTGGCGTTGGCGGACGGTCGCATCCGCCTCCTGGTGGAGAACGACGGCGCGGGCGAGGGCTGCGGCTCGGGCGTTCCGGGGATTGGGCTCGCCACCCTGCGCCAGCGCGTGGAGAGCATGGCCGGGGAGATGCGCGCCGCCCATGCCGGCGGAACGCACAAAGTGGAGGTGGCGTTATGACGGAAGCGCACCATCCGCTCACCGTCCTCGTGGTCGATGACCATCCGCTGGTGCGCAGCGGCATCGTCGCGCTGCTGTCGGCGCTCACCGCGCCGGGGAACATCACGCAGACGGCCGATGGGCGGCAGGCGCTGGACGAGCAGCGGGCGAGGCCGCACGACGTGGTGCTGGTGGACCTGGAACTGCCCGACATGACCGGTACGGCCATCGTCGAAGCCCTGCGCGCCCTTCCCCTCGTCCCCCACATCGTGGTCTACACGATGCACGAGGAGCCGTGGCTCATTCGCGCGCTGCTCGGCGCCGAGGTCGATGCCGTCGTGCTGAAAGGCGACGACCCGCGCGAACTGCCCGCCGCCGTCGAGGCTGCCGCGCAGGGCCTCAGGTATTTGAGCGCGCGGTTCACGGAGCTGGCCGGCGACCTCAACCCCCTGCTCACCGACCGCGAGCTGGAGGTGCTGTCGCTGATGGCGCAGGGACTGTCGAGCCGCGAGATAGCCGCGCGCGTGTTCGTGAGCGAGAACACCATCGAGTACCACCGCCGCCAGATTCTCAGCCGCATCGGGGCGCGCAACGTCGCCCAGGCCGTCAGCATCGCCATCGGAAGGGGACTTATCGGGGCGGACATCCCGTGAGCCCCGCGCGGCGGCGCGGCGGACGGCACGCGCGCGCTCGGCTGCGCTTGTTTCCGCCGGCGCAGCGTGGCCCGGATGCCCGGCGCTTGGCCGTGATTCCGCGCCGCGAACGTGCTTTTTCCACGAAACATGCAAGTTTTTTACGAAAATCTTTGGCGGGTTCGGCAAATGTCCCTACCTTTGCAACCGCAAACAGGGAACGGCACTGCGGAGCCATCCGCCGGCAACGCCTGAATGCAAGCGATTACATCGCGGGGTGGAGCAGTTGGTAGCTCGCCAGGCTCATAACCTGGAGGTCGCATGTTCGAGTCCTGCCCCCGCAACTACGAGGAAGCAAGAAGCCCGCTTGGGGATTCCTGCTTCCTCTTTTCTTATGCCCGCCTGCCGTGCCCTCCTCCGCCCGGCCCGTCCTGCCGTCGGCTGGTTTCGGCCAACGGGGCGGGTGTTCCGAATCTTCTTCCTTCTTTTTACAAGTTGTTGAGTGCCAGTGTGCGAGGATGCCTGGAAAAACGTCCGCAGAGAAAATTATTTTTGTCTGCGGACGAAATATATTTTCTCCGCGGAGCGCGGGATTTTTCTCTGCGGAGGTTTTCCGTACGCTCCGCAGTGTTTTTCCGCCGATGTCTTACGGGCTGTGAGCCAGCTGTTTGCGCGCCTTGTCCCCGGCGGGCGGAGGCCTGTCCGCTCTTGGCCGAACCGGGGCACTCCGTCGTGGCGCGGGCGTTGCTTCCGGGCGTCAGGGGCGCCCCGTCGTGGCGAGTTGCCAAAAAAACGGCGGTTTTTCGTTACAAGCTATTCGTTTCCGCGCTAACTTTGCATGATTTTTGGCGGCAGAGGCCGCCAGGCTTATTTTTTCTCCTGTATGATTACGTTTGTTGTCGCGCTGCTCGCCCTTGTGGTGGGCTATGCGTTCTATGGAAAGTTTGTGGCGCGCGTGTTCGGCCCCGACCCGCAGCGCGCCACGCCGGCGGTGGCGCATCCCGACGGGGTCGATTTCGTCGTGCTGCCGTCGTGGAAGGTGTTCATGATCCAGTTCCTCAACATCGCGGGGACGGGGCCCATATTCGGCGCCATCATGGGCGCGAAGTTTGGCCCCGCGGCCTATCTCTGGATTGTGCTTGGCTGCATCTTCGCCGGGGCGACGCACGACTACCTGAGCGGCATGCTGTCGTTGCGGCAGGGAGGGGTGGGCCTTCCCGAGCTGATAGGGCGCTACCTGGGCCGCGCCACTCGTGTCGTGATGCTGGTGTTCACGGTGCTGCTGCTCGTGATGGTGGGGGCGGTGTTCGTGTACAGCCCGGCCATCATCCTGCACAGCCTTGGCGGCACGATGCCGCTGTGGATTGTCCTGATATTCCTATATTACATATTGGCGACGCTGCTGCCCATCGACAAGATCATCGGGCGTGTGTACCCGCTCTTTGCGTTCTCCCTGCTGTTCATGGCGGTGGCGCTGCTGGTGGTGCTGCTTGTGAAGTGGCCTACGCTGCCCGAGGTGTGGGACGGGCTTGGCAACATGGGCGCGGCGCACGACGCGGACTGGACCGACCCCCTGTTCCCCTGCCTCTTCATCACCATTGCGTGCGGCGCAATCAGCGGCTTCCACGCCACGCAGAGCCCGCTCATGGCGCGCTGCATGAAGAGCGAGCGGATGGGGCGGCCCATTTTCTATGGCGCGATGATCACGGAGGGTGTCGTGGCTCTGATCTGGGCCACGGTGTCGATGTACTTCTTCTATGGCGAGCCCGTGCCGGGGGCTGAGGCACTGGCTGGCGCGGCGGGCGTGGATGGCATGCGCACGTCGGCGCCGGACGTCGTGAACGTCGTCTGCCACAGCTGGCTCGGCACGCTTGGCGGCATCCTCGCCCTGCTGGGCGTCGTGGCGGCTCCCATCACGAGCGGCGATACGGCGTTTCGGAGCGCGCGGCTCATCATCGCCGACTTCCTGCACATATCGCAACGCCCCGTCCTGAAGCGCGTGCTTGTGTGCGTCCCGCTGTTCCTCGTGTCCATCGCGCTGCTCTTTTGGCAGATTGGCAACCCGAACGGCTTCAATGTCATCTGGCAATATTTCGGCTGGGCCAACCAGGCCCTGTCGGTGTTCACGCTGTGGATGCTGACGGTGTACCTGGCGCGCGAGCGCAAGCCCTATGTCGTCACGCTCGTCCCGGCCCTGTTCATGACCACGGTGTGCTCCACGTTCCTCTTCGTCTCGCCGCAGGCGCTGGGGCTTTCCCTGCCCGTGGGCTACACGCTGGGCGGCCTGTGCTTCGCCGTGGCGCTGGCGTGGTTCGTGTGGTGGCTGCGTGCCAAGTGCCGCCGGCCCGTGTCGGGGAAAACGGCCTGACGGAGTGGAACGGCGGGCCTGCCGTCGCGCCGTTGGGAGGCGTTCTTGTGCCGTTTTCCTCAAATTTAGGCGGCCGGGCTTTGCGGTGAACGGAAAAAGTCGTAACTTCGCACGCTGTAACGCTAAGACCATTGCACACACGTAGCGTTTTGCCACCATTCTCTAACGAAACAAATACTAAGGAATAAAATGAAAAAAGGCATTCATCCGGAAAACTATCGCACCGTCATCTTCAAGGACATGTCGAACGGCGATATGTTCCTCTCGCGCTCAACCGCCAAGACGAATGACACGGACGTGTTCGAGGGCGTTGAGTATCCTGTCGTGAAGATTGAGATTTCTTCGACTTCCCACCCTTTCTACACGGGCAAGGCCAAGCTCGTCGACACGGCCGGCCGCGTGGACAAGTTCATGAACCGCTACAAGGTGGTGGGCAAGAAGTAGGACGGCGTGGCGGGCACAAGGGCCCGCTGGCTGGAAAGCATGAAGGCAGCGCCGCCTCCGACCACAGTCGGAGGCGGCGCTGCCTTTTCCTTCCTCTGCTTGCCCCTGTGTGTGTCAGTACTGCCCGCCGCGCGCTTGCTCCAGCAGGTCGCGCTGCAGCTCTGTCAGGTGCGTGGGGATGGCGACGTTGAGCGTGAGGATGAGGTCGGACGTCGCGCCGCTGGCGTACGTCCGTCCTTTTGCCTTGAGCCGCAGTTTCGTCCCGGGCTGTGTGCCGGGCTTGATTTTGAGCCGCAGCTTTGCGCCCTGCGGCGTCTGCACGATGATGTCCCCGCCGAGCGCCGCCGTGTACATGTCGATTTGCGTGACGGCCTCGACGTCGCGCACCGCCTGCGCGCGGCCCGAACGCCGCGTGCCGGCGGCCCGCGCCCCGAAGATTTGTTCGAAGAAGTCGGAGAAGCCGCTTCCGCCGCTTCCAAAGTTGAAGTCGAAGCCTCCCGCCTCGCCGTCGAACCCGCCGAATCCGCCGAATCCCTGCCCCGTGCCGCTGGACTGCGCGCCCACCTTGTCCCAGTTCTCGCCGAACTGGTCGTACTTCTTCCGCTTCTCGGGGTCGCCCAGTACGGCGTATGCCTCGTTGAGGAGCTGGAACTTGGCCTTGGCCTTCGGGTCGTCGGGGTGCAGGTCGGGGTGGAACTGCTTCGACCGCTTGCGGTAGGCGGCCTTTATGTCGTCCTGCGGGATGCTTTTGTCCACGCCGAGAACCTTGTAGTAGTCGATGAACTTTGCCATAGCTGTGTCTGCGTTTTTTTGAAGAATTGTGCAGCAAAAATAGTGCCAGCGGATGGCGCGGAAACGGAAAATTCGTAAATTTGCAGCGGTAAAAAGACTGCGGCAGCATGAAACGACACGTGGCTACCATCGTTCTGCTATTGGCGTTGGGCCTTGCAACGGCGCAGGCGCAGAGCATCAAGGACGCGTTCCGGGCGATGCCCGACAGCGTGCTTCCGCTGCTCACGCGGAACGACCGCCTCGACTTCATCGACTACATGGAGGGCGGCGCAAAGGCGGAGGTGAAAAACCGGTTCGGCGCGCCCGCCACGATGACGGCACTGACCGACGACTTCCTGAGCGTGCGCACGTCGGAGGTGTCCGAAGTGTCGTTCAAGATGCTGCCTCTCAAGCCGCGCGACAACGCGGTGACCCCCTCGCTGCTCTACGTCATCTGCATGGTGGCGACCTGCACGGTCGACTCGATGGGCGACAGCAGCCTCGCCTTCTTCAGCTCGAGCTGGGAGCCCGTCCCCAACGACAAGTTCCTGGCGTGGCCGCAGACTTCCGACTTTGTCGCGGCCTCCTTTTCCAGCGGCTCCACCGACCTGGTGCTCGTGCGGCGTGCGCAGCGGCTCTCGGCCGAGGGCGAGCGCCCGATTCGGGGCGAGCCGCAGCGCACGGTTCTCCATTGGGACGGAGAACGCTTCCAGCCGTAACACGGCATCTTTACTTTATTAAGAGAGAAAGACACCGGGGCAAGGACGGAACACCTTTGCCGGCGGTGGAGTGTATCATCCAATTTTCTTTTTTTATGACAAACTTAATCATTGCGGTATTCGTAGTGGGCTATGCTTGTATTGCACTCGAAGGATACACAAAAGTCAGCAAGACGGCCGTCGCCCTGCTCATGGCCGTGCTGTGCTGGACGCTTTACCTCATTGGCGCGAACGGAAGCGCAACGGAGATAGTCAACGGAAGTTTCATGCAGAACGTGGCCGAGACCTCGGAAACCATCTTCTTCCTGATGGGCGCGATGACCGTGGTCGAGGTGGTGGACTCGAACGGTGGCTTCAACTTCGTCAGCAGCCGGCTGCGCACCCGCAGCCCGAAGGCGCTGCTGTGGCGCGTCGTGTTCATCACGTTCCTGCTCTCGGCGCTGCTCGACAACATGACCACCAGCATCGTCATGATCATGGTGCTCAAGCGGCTCGTGCCCGATAAGCGGATGCGCATGCTCTATGCCGGCATCGTCGTGCTTGCGGCCAACGCCGGCGGCGCGTTCTCGCCGATTGGCGACGTCACCACCATCATGCTGTGGATCAAGGGCTGCGTCTCCACCGTGGGCATCATCAAGGGGCTGCTCATCCCGTCCATCGTCAGCGTGGCCATCCCCGCGCTCTGCATACAGCCGCTGCTGAAGGGGGAGATACAGTTCGACCAGACTGAGGGCCAGGACATCGCCCGCGAGGCGCTCATGCCCGATTTCTCGCGCGTCATCCGCATTTGGATTCTTGTCATCGGCGTGGCGGGTCTGATGTTCGTGCCCGTGTTCCGCCAGCTGACGGGGCTGCCGCCGTTCGTCGGCGTGATGGGCGTGCTGGCCATCCTCTGGACGTTCACCGAGGTGGTGCTCTACCGCAAGCGCAACCGCTACGACGGCAAGCAGCTTGAGCGCGCGCACGTGTCGAACCTCCTCCGTCGCATCGACATGTCCACCATCCTCTTCTTCCTCGGCATCCTGCTCTGCGTGGGGGCTGTGGGCGAGACGGGCGCGCTGACGCGGCTCGGCGAGTGGCTCAACACGACGTTCCAAGACGTCTACGTGGTCGATACGCTTATTGGCATGCTCTCGTCTATCGTCGACAACGTGCCGCTCGTGGCCAGCGCGATGGGCATGTACCCGATTGCGCCCGACACGGCCACGGGCATCATGCAGAACTATTGCCAGGACGGCACGTTCTGGGAACTGCTCGCCTACTGCGCCGGCACGGGCGGCAGCATCCTCATCATCGGCTCTGCGGCCGGCGTGGTCGTGATGGGGTTGGAGAGAATCAGCTTCGGCTGGTACCTCAAGCGCTTCACGTGGCTCGCGCTCGTGGGCTACTTCGCCGGCATCCTCTGCTACTGGCTTCTGAAGACGGTCGGCCTCTGATTCGCATCCGCTGCCTCCGCCGTCCGGCGACGGACGGGCGGACAGCCATCAAGGGCGCGCGTGCCGGGAAACCGTTCCCCGGCGCACGCGCCCTTTTCCATGGGGCGGCGCGGGGCTTGCGCCCTCGCGCGCGACACCTGCCGTGAAAGAAAGGACGGGCGCTGGGCAGGGCGTGTGGACGCTTGGGAATGCGTAACTGTTCAGCGGTAGGGATAGCTAGTGGCTTTTATCCTTGAAGCCCAGCAAAATATATTGATTTTGTCCTGCAATTAGAGCCTCATTTTCTTGCGTATTTGAGATATTTTTCGTACCTTTATACCTATGGAAGAGCAAGTTACGGACATGCCAAAGGTGCTGCAAAGTATGGCGGAAGAAATACGGTCGATGCGTAAGACCATCGATCGGCAGTACTCTGAGATAGCCAGATTGAACCGTAACATAGAAGCCTTGAACCACCAGCTCCGTAAGAAGGACAAAGAGATAGCCAAGTTGAATGAACGCCTGGGCAAACACGAACAGCCTGGTAAAAACTCCGGCAATAGCAGCACGCCGCCAAGCAGGGAGAACATGAAAGACGAGATAGTCAGAAGAACCAAGACCCTCCGCAAGCCAAGCGGCAAGAAGCCCGGCGGACAAAAAGGGCATGAGGGTTGCAAGCTTTCCTGCTCGTCCACTCCTGAGGAAGTGATAGACGACACCCCAAGCTATTGCACCAATTGCGGCGAGTCATTGGCGGATACGGAGCGTGTGCTTGATTATGTGACACAAGTTGTTTCGATACCGGAATTAAAGCCTGTAATAAAAGAGATACGCCATTACGTGGTAAGTAAGTGAGCAAAATTAGTTTACATAAAATATTTTTTGACATTTCCCGTTTTTATATGCAATGGGAAAGCCAAAAGTATTGGAGTTGACAGAGGCGGAGCGCCTCGCACTCGAAAAGGGATTTCGCTTAGGCGAAAAACATTGTTTCCGCATGCGTTGTCGTGCAGTGTTACTGAAAGCGGACGGACTGTCTTCAGCGGCAGCGGGCGCACAAACGGAAATGACCCACGTGAGCGTAAACGCTTGGGTAAAACGTTTCAAGTCCGAAGGGATAGATGGATTGAATACCCGTTCTGGCAGAGGTCGAAAACCTATCATGGACTGCTCGGACGAGGAAGCTGTGCGTCGTGCTATAGAGCAAGACAGACAGAGCGTGAGCAAGGCAAGGGCTGCATGGGAGCAAGCTTCGGGCAAAGAGACGAGCGACTCAACATTCAAACGTTTTTTATCAGCATTGGCGCAAAATATAAGCGAATAAGAAAACGCCCAAGGGGAGTACCCTCGCCGCAACTCTATGAATACAAGGTCGAGAAGTTGCAAGAACTTGAAAAGCAAGCGTCTGAAGGACGCATAAGGCTCTATTATGCTGATGAGAGCCATACTTGTACTGAAGGATATGTCCCTTACGGTTGGCAACTGCGAGGGGAGGATGTTTACGTGCCATCCCAAAGGGTGGCACGGCTCAATATATTTGGAATGATTGACCGTGACAACCGTTACAAGGGATTCACTCGGAGTTTCTGTTGTAATTCTTCGCTCATATCGTTATTTCTTTTCTTGCTTTTTTAATTTCTTTGAAACTAAAGAGGTAGGGTGTAAAGTCTGAACCATCAAAAATCTTCCAGAATAATGTCGTTGAGAGC
>CAVGCV010000031.1:0-18819 GCA_963627995.1 bacterium
CGGAGAAAAACAATTTCGTCCGCAGAGGAAAAAGTTTTTCTCTGCGGACGTCTTCCGGCCGTGCGAAAGTGTTCAGCCTTTCACATTCCGGCACGTTTTAATGCACAGCGGCGATCCCGGAGCCGGACGACGGGGCACGCGCCGGAACGGACCGCATCCGCACCGCGCCCACGCCGGGACGGACTACGGAAAAAGCGGCTGCGCCACGGTTGGGCGCAGCCGCTTTCGGCATTGCTGTAAAAGTAAAAGTTATTCTGCCTTTGCTTCCTCGGCCACCTCGGCAGGTGCCTCGTCCTTGGCCTCGGCAGCCGGCTCCTCGGCTGCGCCGCCGGCCTTGGGCGCGGACTTGCGGGAACGGCGCGTGCGCGTCTTCTTCACAGGGTCCTTGGCCATGTTCTCGTCGAAATCGACCAGCTCGATGAAGGCCATGTCGGCGGCGTCGGACTGGCGCTTGCCCAGCTTGATGATGCGGGTGTAGCCGCCGGGGCGGTCGGCGACCTTCGCTGCGACCCCTCCGAACAGCTCCGTGATGGCATACTTGTTCTGGAGGTAGCTGAAGACGACACGGCGGGAGGCGGTGGTGTCGTCCTTGGACTTTGTGATCAGCGGCTCAACATACTTGCGGAGTGCCTTCGCTTTCTGAAGCGTCGTCGTAATGCGCTTGTGCATGATCAGCGAAATCGCCATGTTGGCCAGCATGGCCGCGCGGTGCGAGGCCTTGCGGCCGAGATGATTGAATTTCTTATTGTGTCTCATCGCGTTTTTTAATCTTTGTCTAATTTATACTTGGAAATGTCCGTTCCGAACTGGAGGTTCAGGCTCTCCAGCAGGTCGTCGAGCTCGGTGAGCGACTTCTTGCCGAAGTTGCGGAACTTCAGGAGGTCTGTCTTGTTGAATTGTACCAAATCGCCGAGGGTCTCCACGTCGGCCGCCTTCAGGCAGTTGAGCGCGCGGACGGAGAGCTCCATGTCGACGAGCTTCGTCTTGAGCAGCTGGCGCATGCGCAACACTTCCTCGTCGAACTCCTCATTGTTGTCGAAATCATTGTCCTCCAGCGTGATTTTCTCGTCGGAGAAGAGCATGAAGTGGTAAATCAGGATTTTCGCCGCCTCCTTCAGGGCATCCTTCGGCTGTACGGAGCCGTCGGTGGTGATTTCGAGGGTCAGCTTCTCGTAGTCGGTCTTCTGCTGCACGCGGTAGTTGTCGACTGCGAACTTGACGTTGCGGATGGGTGTGTAGATGGAGTCGATGGCGAGCTGGTTGATTTCCTTGCAGTACTCGCGGTTCTCGTCTGCCGGGACATAGCCGCGCCCCTTGTTGATGGTCAGCTCGATCTCCATGGTCGCCTTCGGGTCCAAATGACAAATCACAAGGTCAGGATTTAACACTCCAAATCCATTGAGATGCTTACTGATATCCCCAGCCTTGAACTCGGTGGAATTCTCGATGGTCATCGACACCTTCTCGCTGTCGTTGTCATCGATGACCTGCTTGAACCTGACTTGCTTCAGGTTCAAGATAATGTTGGTGACATCTTCCTTCACGCCGGGAATGGTGGCGAACTCGTGTTCCACGCCCGCGATGCGGACGGTGTTGATGGCATAGCCCTCGAGCGAGGAAAGGAGTATGCGGCGTAGCGCATTGCCGACGGTGATTCCGAAGCCGGGCTCCAGGGGGCGGAACTCGAACTTGCCGAACTTGTCGTCGGTTTCCAACATTATGACTTTTTCTGGTTTTTGAAATGCTAATACCGCCATTGCTAATGTTTATTTAGAGTACAACTCGACAATCATCTGCTCCTTGATGTTCTCGGGGATGTCGGCGCGCTCGGGCAGGTGGAGGAGCTTTCCGCCCTTCACGCTCTCGTCCCACTCGATCCAAGGATATTTGCTGTGGTTGAAACCAGCCAGAGCAGCTTCGATAACCTCAAGAGACTTTGCTTTTTCGCGGACAGCGACCACCTGGCCCGGCTTGACGGAGAAGGAGGCGATGTTCACGACGCGTCCGTCCACCGTGATGTGCTTGTGGCTCACGAGCTGGCGGGCAGCGGCGCGCGTGGGGGCTATGCCGAGGCGATAGACCACGTTGTCGAGGCGCGCCTCAAGCAGCTGGAGGAGCACCTCGCCCGTCTTGCCGTCCTTGGACGCGGCCTTCTCGAAGAGGTTGCGGAACTGGCGCTCAAGGACGCCGTAGGTGTATTTCGCCTTCTGCTTCTCTGCGAGCATGAGGCCGTACTCTGAAATCTTTCTGCGGCGGTTGTTTCCGTGCTGTCCCGCAGGGTAGTTGCGCTTGGAGAGCACCTTGTCCGGGCCGAAAATGGCTTCGCCGAAACGGCGGGAGATTCTTGACTTGGGGCCGATATATCTTGCCATGTTTGTTTGTTTTTATGGTATGCCACTCCGATTGCAGCCGCGACCGTAGAAAGGAAAGATACAGTCAAAAAAAGCGGAATGGCTGCCTAAGATGGAAATATTATACTCTTCTTCTCTTTGGTGGACGGCATCCGTTGTGCGGCAGTGGAGTGACGTCGATGATTTCGGTTACTTCGATGCCCGCGCCGTGGACGCCGCGGATGGCGGACTCGCGACCGTTGCCCGGCCCCTTGACGTAGGCGACGACCTTGCGCAGGCCGAGGTCGTAGGCGACCTTCGCGCAGTCCTGCGCGGCCATCTGCGCTGCATAGGGCGTGTTCTTCTTGGAGCCGCGGAAGCCCATCTTGCCGGCGGAAGACCAGGAGATGGCCTGTCCCTCGCTGTTAGCCAAAGTAACAATGATATTGTTGAACGACGAGTGGACGTGGAGCTGCCCCTGCGCGTCAACCTTGACATTCCTCTTCTTTGCAGAAGTTGTTTTCTTTGCCATATACGATTATTATTTAGTAGCTTTTTTCTTGTTTGCAACAGTCTTCTTCTTTCCCTTGCGGGTGCGCGCGTTGTTCTTCGTGCTCTGTCCGCGGACAGGAAGACCCAGGCGGTGGCGGATGCCACGGTAGCAGCCGATGTCCATCAGGCGCTTGATGTTGAGCTGGATTTCCGAACGGAGGTCGCCTTCCACCTTGTACTCGGCGCCGATGACCTCGCGAATCTTGCCGGCCTGGTCGTCGGTCCAATCCTTCACTTTAATGCCCTTATCCACGCCGGCCTTTGCCAAAATCTTACCAGCGCTGCTGCGTCCGATGCCAAAGATGTAGGTCAACGCAATTTCGCCTCTCTTGTTCTGTGGGAGGTCGACACCAACAATTCTTATTGCCATATCTTGATTGTTTTTTTAGCTAATCCAAGAATTACCCCTGACGAGTCTTGTACTTGGGGTTCTTCTTATTAATCACGAACAAGCGTCCTTTGCGCCTTACGATGACGCTATCCGGGGTACGCTTCTTTAAAGATGCTCTTGTTTTCATATATTTTTCTTTTTAATTTCTTTTGTGGGACAAATGGGCAGGAGGCCTACTTGTAGCGGAATACGATGCGTCCTTTCGACAGGTCGTAGGGGGACATCTCCACCCGGATTTTGTCGCCCGGGAGGATCTTGATGTAGTGCATCCGCATCTTTCCGGAGATGTGGGCGATGATTTCGTGTCCGTTCTCCAGCTCGACCCTGAACATGGCATTCGACAATGCCTCTACGATGGTTCCGTCTTGCTCAATTGCTGACTGCTTGGCCATATCAAATCAGATGAATTTTTCTCCTAATACGTTCTTTATCTCGTCGAAAGACGAAAGGATGTCGGCTTGTCCCTTCCGCACGCAGACGGAGTGCTCGTAGTGCGCGGCCGGCTTCCTGTCGCGGGTGACGATGCCCCAATGGTCCTCCTGCATGTAGATGTCCTTCGTTCCCATGGTGATCATCGGCTCGATGGCAATGCAAAGGCCGCTCTTCAGGAGGAGGCCATTGCCACGGCGGCCATAGTTGGGGACTTGCGGATCCTCGTGCATCTCATGGCCAACGCCGTGCCCCACGAACTCCCGGACCACGCCGTATCCATGGCGCTCGCAATGCTCCTGCACCGCATTGGAGATGTCGCCCAGCCGGTGTCCGGCAACCGCCTGCCCGATGCCCTTGTAGAGGGCCTGCTTCGTCGTCACCAAAAGGTTTTTCACGTCTTCTGAAATGTCGCCGACCGGGAAGGTGTAGCAAGAGTCCCCGCAGAATCCGTGGAGCCTTGTCCCGCAGTCGATGGACACGATGTCGCCCTCTTGCAGGGGTTCGTCGCAGGGGACGCCATGCACCACCTGGTGGTTCACGGAAGTGCAGATGCTGGCAGGAAAAGGTTCGCCATTCGGATTCGGGAAGCCCTTGAACGTGGGCTCGGCCCCGTGGTCGCGAATGAACTCCTCCGCTACGCCGTCAAGCTCGCGTGTCGTCACGCCGGGCTTGATGCGTTTCGCGAGCTCCGCAAGCGTCTTTCCCACAAGCAGGTTCGCCTCGCGCAGGAGTTCGACCTCTTCGTCTGTCTTGAGATAAATCATTCTCTTCTATCAATAGGCCCTGTTTGCATGCGCGCCGCGAACACGCCCCTTGTCAAGGAGGCCGTCGTAATGGCGCATCAACAGGTGGCTCTCTATCTGCTGGAGCGTGTCGAGCACGACACCCACCATAATCAGCAAGGATGTTCCGCCAAAGAACTGGGCAAATTCGCGCTGAACGCCAAAGATGTCGGCGAAAGCCGGCATGATGGCGATCAAGGCGAGGAACAGGGAGCCCGGCAAGGTGATGCGCGACATGATTTTGTCGATAAACTCAGCCGTGTTCTTTCCGGGCTTCACGCCAGGGATAAATCCGTTGTTGCGCTTCATGTCCTCTGCCATCTGGGTCGGGTTGATGGTGATGGCCGTGTAGAGGTACGTGAAAAGGACAATCAATGTGGCGAAAATCAGGTTGTAGAGCCATGTCGTGTTGTCGATGAGCTGGCTCATGAACGGGCTCAGCTTTCCTCCCGACACATATCCTGCGACCGTGACCGGAATGAACATGATGGCCTGGGCAAAAATGATGGGCATCACGTTCGCGGCGTAGGGCTTGAGGGGAATGTACTGGCGTGCGCCGCCGTACTGGCGGTTCCCGACAACACGCTTGGCGTATTGCACCGGCACGCGGCGGGTTCCCTGCACAAGGAGAATCGCGGCAGCGATGACGGCGAGCAGGATGATGATTTCAACGAGGAACACGACCAGGCCGCCCTGTCCGGGCGACGTGAAGCGGGTGGTCAGTTCCTGGATGAACGCCTGCGGCAGACGTGCGATGATGCCGATCATGATGATGAGCGACACGCCGTTGCCAATGCCTTTGTCGGTGATTCTCTCGCCGAGCCACAGGATGAACATGCTTCCCGCCGCGAGGATGATGGTCGACGTGATGAAGAATGTGGTCCAGTCGAGGCTCGAATAGATGGCCGTGCCGTTCGTCTGCATCCTAAGATTAACAAGGAAAGAGGGCGCCTGGAACAAAAGAATAACCACCGTCAGGTAGCGGGTGTATTGATTCATTTTGCGGCGGCCGCTCTCGCCTTCTCTCTGCATTTTTTGGAAATAGGGAACGGCAAGCCCCAACAGCTGCATGACAATCGACGCAGAGATGTAGGGCATGATTCCCAATGCAAAGATTGAAGCCTTAGAGAAAGCACCACCTGAGAACATATCAAGAAGAGACATCAGGCCGCCTTCCGTCTGGTTGCGCAGTCCCTGCAAGGCGTCGGTATCGACGCCCGGAAGGACGATGTAGGAGCCAAAACGATAGACGGCTGCAAACATCAGGGTGATGAGGAGCCGCGTACGCAGGTCCTCAATCTTCCAGATGTTTGACAGAGTCTTTACAATCTTGATATTCTTAAGCTTATCGATTGCTTTGCCCATTGCGACTTAGAGTTTTACAGCGTTTCCGCCCTTCTCCTCAATGGCGGCAATCGCCTTCTGCGAGAATGCGTGCGCCTCTACATCGACCTTGGACGAGAGTTCTCCCTTGGCCAGGATTTTCACCAGCTGCTTCTTATTGACGAAGCCGGCCTCGATGAGCGTATCAACGCCCACCTTCTCCAGGTTCTTGGCATCAACAAGCTTCTGGATGGTATCAAGGTTGATGGCCTTGTATTCGACGCGGTTGATGTTCTTGAAGCCGAACTTGGGAACGCGGCGCTGGAGCGGCATCTGACCGCCCTCGAAGCCAATCTTCTTCTTATAGCCCGACCGAGCCTTTGCGCCCTTGTGTCCGCGCGTTGCCGTTCGGCCCTTTCCCGAGCCGTAGCCGCGTCCAACACGTTTTTTGTCGTGGGTGGAGCCCTCGGCCGGTTTCAAATTATGTAATTCCATTTGTCTCTAAAATTTAAAGTTTTAATCCTTGTGACACTTAATCAACAACCTCAACAAGATGTTGCACCTTACGAATCATGCCGCGCAATGATGGCGTGTCCTCACGCTCAACGACCTGGTTGATGCGGTGCAAGCCCAGAGAGTCGAGCGTGCTTTTCTGGTCGGCAGGACGATTGTTACGGCTCTTGATCTGCTTGATTTTTATCGTTGCCATATTACTATCCTTTTATCCGTTGAACACTTTTGTCAAACTAACGCCACGATGGTGGGCGACAGTCTTCGGGTCGCGCATCTTGGAGAGGGCCTCGATGGTAGCCTTCACGAGGTTGTGCGGATTGGAGGACCCATGCGATTTCGCAAGGACATCCGTGATGCCGACACTCTCGAACACGGCGCGCATGGCACCGCCTGCGACAACGCCAGTACCTTCGGACGCGGGCATCACAAGGACACGCGCGCCACCGAACTTCGCATAATTCTCATGAGGGACTGTGCCCTTGAGGATGGGGACTTTCACGAGGTTCTTCTTCGCAGCCTCCACGCCTTTCGCGATGGCCGCCGTCACTTCGCCAGCCTTACCCAGGCCATAGCCGATGACACCGTCGCCATTGCCGACAACGACAATCGCGGCAAATGTGAACGTCCTACCACCCTTTGTGACCTTGGTGACACGATTAATAGCAACCAGCCGATCTTTCAGCTCGACGTCGTTCCCTATTTTAACTCTATTAACCATAATTTTTCTTAAAATTTAAGTCCGGCGTTACGGGCAGCATCAGCCACCGCCTTAACTCTACCATGATACAGATAGCCGTTACGGTCGAACACAACGGCTGTAATGCCTGCCTCTATCGCCTTTTTCGCGACGAGCTCGCCGACTTTCGCGGCCTGCTCGCTCTTGTTGCACTTCTCCAACCCGAGCGACGATGCAGCGACAAGCGTCTTCTGCTCCTTATCATCAATGACCTGTACGTAAATCTGCTTGTTGCTTCTGAAGACAGACATACGGGGGCGTTCAGCGGTGCCGGAAATCTTATTACGTACTCTATATTTGATTTTGATACGTCTTTCGCTTTTTGTAATCATACTCGAACAATGTTTAATTATTTAGCACTTGCTGACTTACCAGACTTCCTGCGGATAACTTCTCCCTGGAAGCGTATGCCCTTTCCTTTGTACGGTTCGGGCTTGCGGAACGAGCGAATCTTCGCACACACCAAACCCAGCAGCTGCTTGTCGCAAGACTCGAGCATGATGAGGGGATCCTGGTTTCTCTCCGACTTCGTCTCCACCTTGATTTCCTTCGGGACTTCAAAGACGATGGCGTGAGAGTAGCCTAAGGCAAACTCAAGCACGTTCCCCGTGTTGGACACGCGATAGCCCACGCCAACAAGCTGGAGCGTCTTCTTGTATCCTTCCGAAACACCTACAACCATGTTGTTGACAAGCGCACGATACAAGCCATGGTAAGCATGGCGCTGCTTCGTGTCGTCGAGCATCATCGACTCGTTTTCTTCCATTGTCACCCTTCCGTCCTCTATCGTCACCTTGATTGCGGGGTTTACATACTGTGAGAGCTCACCCTTCGGACCTTTGACAGTTACAATGTCATCCTTATGAGTAACGGTTACTCCTGCAGGAACAATAATAGGTAATTTACCAATTCTAGACATTATATTTCCTCCTCATTAATATACATAGCAAAGCACCTCGCCGCCGATTTTCAGCGTCGAAGCCTCTTTGTCTGTCATTACACCCTTGGACGTGGATAGGATAGCGATACCCAGTCCGTTGATTACGCGCGGCATGTCTTTGTAGCCTGTGTAGCGACGAAGTCCCGGCTTCGACACGCGCGTCAGGCTTTGGATTGCGCTTTCTTTTGTCTCAGGGTCGTACTTGAGCGCAATCTTGATTGTACCCTGAGGGCCATCTTCCACGAACTTGTAGTTCAGCACGTAGCCCTTGTCGAAGAGAATCTTCGTGATTTCCTTCTTCAAGTTCGACGCCGGAACCTCCACAACCTTGTGCTTCGCCATGATTGCGTTTCTCAACCTCGTCAGATAGTCTGCTATTGGATCTGTCATAGTTAAATTAATCGGGACACCCCGACAATATTTAATAAGTTAAACAAAAAAAATCCTTTGACTGTTCCTACCAGCTGGCTTTCTTCACGCCAGGAATAAGGCCTGCGGAAGCCATCTCGCGGAACTGGATGCGAGAAAGCCCGAACTGGCGGATGTAGCCACGCGGACGCCCCGTGATCTTGCAGCGGTTGTGCTGGCGGATGGGGTTTGCATTGGCGGGGATGCTCTGCAGCTTGCGGGCAGCCTCGTATGCCTCTTCAGGTTCGCCTGTTGCTATGATTTTCTTCAGTTCTGCCCGTTTCGCAGCGTATTTAGCAGCAAGTTTGGCACGCTTCACTTCGCGAGCCTTCATTGATTCTTTTGCCATATCTCTGATTTATTTTTTTGCATCCTTAAATGGTAAGCCGAACGCTTTCAGAAGCGCATAGGCCTCCTCGTCAGTCTGCGCGGATGTCACGAAAGTGATGTTCATTCCGTTGATTCGATCCACCTGGTCGATGTTGATTTCGGGGAAGATAATCTGCTCCTGAATACCGAGCGTGTAGTTTCCACGTCCATCCAACTTCGCCTCGATGCCCTTGAAGTCGCGGATACGGGGAAGAGCCACGCGAATCAGGCGCTCCAAGAACTCATACATCCTCTGGCGGCGAAGCGTGACCATCACGCCGATAGGCATCTTCTTGCGAAGGCGGAAGTTCGAAATATCCTTCTTCGACAGGGTTGCGACAGGCTTCTGCCCCGTAATCTGTGCGATTTCGTTCATCGCCACCTCAATAATCTTCTTGTCCGCAGTGGCTGCTCCAAGACCTTGGTTCACTACAATCTTCTTCAGTACAGGAATCTGCATGGGGGTAGAGTAGTTGAACTGTTTCATCAACGCCGGGACAATCTGCTCGGCGTAGACATTCTTAAGATTTGCAGTAGTTGCCATTAGATTTCCTCTCCTGATTTTTTTGCGTAACGAACCAACTTCCCATTTGCGCCAATCCTGCGTCCGATGCGGGTAGCCTCCCCCGTCTTGGGGTCAGCCACGTTCAGATTCGAAATGTGGATGGGGGCTTCCTGCTTGATGATGCCTCCCTGCGGATGCTTCGCGCTGGGCTTGGTGCTTTTCGACACCATGTTGATGCCCTCGACAACGGCACGCTGCTCTTTTACAAGGACGCGAAGAACCTTCCCCCTCTGCCCTTTGGAGTCGCCAGCGTTCACAATGACCGTGTCGCCTTTCTTGATATGCAATTTATTCATTACTTTGTGCTTCTTTTAGATTAAAGAACTTCGGTAGCCAAAGAAACCACCTTCATGTTAGCAGCACGGAGCTCACGAGCCACAGGGCCAAAGATGCGGCTACCTCTCATTTCGCCGGCATTGTTCAGGAGGACGCACGCATTGTCATCGAAACGGATGTAAGAACCGTCCGGACGACGAACCTCCTTCTTCGTGCGCACAATCAACGCCTTCGAAACTGCGCCCTTCTTGATTTCGCTTGTTGGAATCGCGTTCTTCACTGCTACGACAATCACGTCACCAACAGATGCGTAGCGGCGTCTTGTACCACCGAGGACTCGGATACAAAGCACCTCACGAGCACCGCTGTTGTCAGCGACAGTAAGTCTGGATTCTGTTTGTATCATTTTTTACTTAGCTCTTTCAACGATTTGTACTAATCTCCATCTCTTTGTCTTGCTCAAAGGACGAGTTTCCATAATCAGCACCGTGTCACCGATGTTGCACTCGTTCTTCTCGTCATGAGCATGGTATTTCTTCGTCTTGCTCACGAACTTGCCGTAGATCGGGTGCTTCTCCTTGAACTTCGAGGCAACGACAATCGTCTTGTCCATCTTGTTGCTCGTCACGACACCCGTTCTTTGCTTTCTTAGATTTCTAGCTTCCATTGCGCTGTTTTTTATTTATTCAGTTCTCTTTGACGAAGCTCTGTCTTCATGCGAGCAATGTCACGACGAAGTTTCTTGATTTGAGAATAATCCTCAAGCGGAGAAACATGGTGGTTGAACTTCATGTTGTCGTAATTAACGACAGCTGCCTCCATCCGTTCCGTAAGTTCGGGAGTGGTGAGCTCTCTTATCTCTGAATTTTTCATACTGCTCAAGCGTTTTTGTCGTAGTCGCGTCTAACAATGAACTTTGTTGTTGTCGGAAGCTTCTGGGCACCGAGACGGAGAGCTTCCTTTGCAATCTCATAGGGAACGCCCTCAATCTCGAAGAGGATGCGTCCGGGTTTCGCGGGGAAAACATACTGGTACGGATCGCCCTTACCCTTACCCATTCGGACATCGGCCGGCTTCTTCGTGATGGGCTTGTCGGGGAAGATGCGAATCCAGACTTGTCCCTGGCGCTGCATGTAGCGGGTAATCGCCACACGGGCGGCCTCTATCTGCCGGGCAGTAATCCAACGCTCCTGAAGGGCCTTGATGCCAAAGCTGCCGAACGCAAGCTCGGTGCCCCGGTGTGAAACCCCTCTCCAACGACCACGGCCTTTTTGTGGTCTTCTATATTTTTGTCTTTTAGGCTGTAGCATAATTCAAAACCTGATTAACGATTGTTCTTTCTATTTCTGAATCTCTTGCCGCCACCGCTGTTGCGCCCGGTTTCCTTCGACTGGCTGAAATTCGGGGAAAGGTCTTTCTTTCCGAAAATCTCGCCACGACAAATCCAAACCTTGACGCCCAGCAAGCCCACTTTCGTAAGAGCCTCAGCCAGGCAGTAGTCAATGTCCGCACGGAATGTGTGGAGAGGCGTGCGGCCTTCCTTGTACATTTCGGAACGGGCGATTTCCGCTCCGTTCAGACGACCCGAAATCTGAATCTTGATGCCCTCCGCGCCCGAGCGCATCGTGTTCGCGATGGCCGTCTTGATGGCGCGGCGATAGGCAATCTTGCCTTCGAGCTGGCGGGCGATGTTGTTGGCAACGATAACGGCATCCAACTCGGGACGCTTGATTTCGTAGATGTTGATTTGGATGTCCTTGTCCGTGATTTTCTTCAGTTCCTCCTTCAGCTTGTCGACCTCCTGCCCGCCTTTTCCGATGATAATTCCCGGACGTGCGGTGCAGACCGTAATCGTGACGAGCTTGAGCGTCCGCTCGATGACGATTTTCGACACGCTTGCCTTTGCCAGCCGCGCGTTGAGGTACTTGCGAATCTTGCTGTCCTCAAGAAGGTTTTCTCCGAAATCGTTTCCGCCAAACCAGTTCGAGTCCCAGCCCCTGATGATGCCGAGACGATTGCTAATTGGATTACATTTCTGTCCCATAACTACTTTTCCTCATTTGATTTAGCGTCCACATAAATCGTAAGATGGTTCGAACGCTTGCGAATTCTATAGCCTCTTCCCTGCGGTGCCGGACGCATGCGCTTGAGCGTAGCGCCCTCATCGACAAAAATCCTCGAGATGTAGAGTTCGCCATTCTCAGCCTTCCGCTCGTTCTTCTGCTCCCAGTTCGCAATGGCAGAGCGCAGCAACTTCTCAACGTCCTTGGAAGCGTTCTTGACATTAAAGCGAAGGGTAGCAAGAGCCTTGTTCACCTCCATGCCGCGCACGAGATCAACCACGTAGCGCATCTTGCGAGGAGAAGAAGGGATGTTGCGAAGAGATGCGAAATAGGCAGTCTTCTTGGCCTCCTTGATGGCGTTGGCCATATTTCTCTTTCTTTTTCCCATTATTTGATTTCGTTTTTTCGGTGTGAGCCTGTGTTACTTCTTTCTGTTGCCAGCGTGGCCACGGAATGTGCGCGTCAGCGAGAACTCGCCGAGCTTATGGCCCACCATGTTCTCCGTGATGTAAACAGGGATGAATTTATTTCCATTATGAACGGCAATGGTGTGCCCCACGAAGTCGGGGGAAATCATTGAGGCGCGCGCCCAAGTCTTGATGACGGTCTTCTTGCCGCTTTCATTCATTGCAAGCACTTTCTTCTCGAGCTTGACGTTGATATATGGACCTTTTTTTAATGAACGACTCATATTTGCCTGGTTAACTTAGTTACTTTTTACGTCTTTCGATGATATACTTGCTCGAATGTTTCTTAGGCGCACGTGTCTTGAGACCCTTGGCGTACAAGCCATTGCGCGAGCGCGGGTGTCCACCGGTCTGACGGCCTTCACCACCGCCCATCGGGTGGTCATGCGGGTTCATGACAACACCACGGTTGTGCGGGCGACGGCCCAGCCAGCGCGAGCGCCCGGCCTTTCCCGACGACTCGAGGGCGTGGTCAGAGTTGCTGACGCTGCCAATCGTGGCACGGCATACAGAAAGAATCTTGCGAATCTCGCCCGAGGGGAGCTTGATTACGCAATAGCTTCCTTCACGCGAAGTCAACTGGGCAAAATTACCAGCAGAGCGGACCATCTTCGCGCCCTGTCCCGGACGCAGCTCGATGTTGTGAATCACAGTACCCACCGGAATGTTCTGGAGGGGGAGCGTGTTCCCCACCTCGGGGGCAGCATCCTCTCCCGACATCAGCGTGGTGCCGACCTTCAGTCCGTTCGGGGCTACGATGTAGCGCTTCTCTCCGTCGGCATAGAAGAGGAGGGCGATACGCGCCGAGCGGTTCGGATCGTACTCGATCGTTTTTACCACTGCGGGGATTCCATCCTTATTTCTCTTGAAGTCTATGATACGGTACTTGCGCTTGTGGCCTCCGCCACGATAGCGAACCGTCATACGTCCCTGGTTGTTGCGTCCGCCAGTGCTGCGCTTGCCATAGACGAGAGATTTCTCTGGTACTGAAGTAGTAACATCGTCGAAAGTACCAATAGCTTTGTGTCTTTGACCAGGAGTGGTTGGTCTGAATTTACGAATTCCCATCTTAATTAAATGTTACTAAAGAAATCAATGGTCTCTCCCTCCTTCAAGGTCACGATCGCCTTCTTGTAGGCATTCGTGCGGCCCTTGATAACGCCACCCCTGGTGTAACGGCTCTTCGCCTTGCCATTGTAGCGCATCGTATTGACCGAAACCACGCTCACATTATACTTAGCCTCTACTTCTTTCTGAATTTCAATCTTGTTGGCGTCAGGACGCACAATGAAGCCGAACCGGTTGTCCTGCTTCCCTGTGATAGCTGTCATCTTCTCTGTCACCAACGGCTTGATGATATATGCCATATTGTACCTCCTTACTTGTTACAAGTTTCATCGACCAGCTTCAACGCGTTTTCAGTGACAACGAGTACATTTGCGTTCATCACCTTGTAAGTATTGAGCGCAGATGCCGTCATCACTTCAACCCTCTGGATGTTGCGAGCCGACAAATATACGTTTTTATTAACATCTGGCAAAACAAGGAGCAGCTTCTTCCCCTCAATTTTAAGGTTATTTTGCATCTTCGCAAACTCCTTGGTCTTGGGAGCCTCGAAATTGAAGTCTTCAACTACGACAATCGCATTCTGCTGTGCCTTGTAGGAGAGCGCGCTCTTGCGGGCGAGGCTCTTCACCTTCTTGTTGAGCTTGAACCAATAGTCGCGCGGACGAGGGCCGAACACACGGCCGCCGCCACGGAGGAGAGGCGACTTGATGTCGCCGCGACGCGCGCCGCCGCCGCCTTTCTGGCGGATGAGCTTACGCGTGGAGCCCGTGATTTCGCTTCTCTCTTTCGACTTGTGCGTGCCCTGGCGCTGCGCTGCGAGGTACTGCTTTACGGCAAGATAGATGACGTGGTCGTTCGGCTCAATCCCGAAGATTGCATCGTTCAATTCAACCTTCTTTCCAGTATCTTCTCCTTTAATGTTATAAACTGAAACTTCCATTACTTCTTGATTGTTACGATTGAACCTTTGCACCCAGGCACGGAGCCCTTCAAGAGAAGGAGGTTGTGCTCTGGAATCACTTTAATCACCTGAAGGTTGTGGGTCGTCACCTGTGCGTTGCCCATTTGGCCGGCCATGCGCAGGTTCTTGAACACGCGCGACGGCGTGGCGCACGCGCCGATCGAACCCGGCTTGCGGGCGCGGTCGTCCTGTCCGTGCGTGCTTTGGCCGACACCGCCGAAATGGTGTCTCTTTACCACGCCCGCGAAACCCCTACCCTTCGAGGTTCCGACTACATCCACATAAGGCGCGTCGTTGAAAAGCTCAACGGTAATCACGTCACCGAGGTTGTACTCCTCATCAAATGTGAACTCGGCCAAGTGTCTCTTCGGTGTCGTACCAGCCTTCGCGAAGTGTCCCTTCATGGGCTTCGTCGTGTTCTTCTCCTTGGCTTCCTGGAAGCCAATCTGAACAGCAGCGTAGCCGTCCTTCTCGACAGTCTTCAGCTGGGTTACAACACAAGGACCTACTTCGATAACAGTGCATGGAAGATTCTTTCCATCGGCACTGAAAACGGATGTCATTCCGATTTTCTTTCCTAATAATCCTGGCATTTCAAATTGATTTTAATAATTCTCTAAAAGTTCTGTCCTACACCTTAATCTCAACCTCCACGCCGCTCGGCAGCTCCAGCTTCATCAGCGCGTCGATGGTCTTCGGCGTCGCACTGTAGATGTCAATCAGGCGCTTGTGGGTGTTGAGCTCAAACTGCTCACGGCTCTTCTTGTTCACGAACGTGCTCCGGTTCACAGTGAAGATGCGCTTGTGGGTCGGGAGGGGGATAGGGCCGCTAACGATAGCGTCCGTAGCCTTTACCGTCTTCACGATTTTCTCAGCCGACTTGTCCACCAAGTTGTGGTCGTAAGATTTCAGCTTGATGCGAATTTTCTGACTCATTTTCTTTTTTGATTGATTGTTTGGTTTCTAATTGGCTGGGCTGGAACGCCGGTTAAGAGTCATTCGCTAACCAGCGATCCAGTCCAACTGTGTTGTTTATACGAGGTCCACACGGCCGCCCTGTTCCTGCAGCACAGCCTTGGCGATGGAGCTGCTGACGGGGGCGTGGTGGTCATACTGCATGGAGCTGGTCGCACGGCCCGAGGTAATCGTACGGAGCGTGGTCACATAGCCGAACATCTCCGCCAGCGGCACCATCGCCTTCACGATGCGCGCGCCCGAGCGGGCGTTGTCCATGCCTTCCACCTGTCCGCGACGCTTGTTCAAGTCGCCAATCACGTCGCCCATGTTCTCCTCGGGGGTAACCACCTCGAGCTTCATGATGGGCTCCATCAGCACGGGCTTGGCCTGGGCGCAAGCGTTCTTGTATGCCTGCAGGGCCGCAATCTCGAACGAGAGCTGGTCGGAGTCCACGGGGTGGAACGAGCCGTCCAGCAGCTCCACCTTCATGCTGTCCATCGGGTAGCCGCCGAGCACGCCGTTCTTCATGGCGTTCTGGAAGCCCTTCTGCACCGAGGGGATGAACTCCTTGGGGATGTTGCCGCCCTTGACCAAGTCCACGAACTGCAAGCCGCCCTCCGTGTAGTCTTCATCGACGGGGCCGACATTGACGATGATGTCCGCGAACTTTCCGCGTCCGCCCGACTGCTTCTTGTATACCTCGCGGAGGTTCACCGTCTTGGTGATGGCCTCCTTGTAGTTCACCTGCGGCTTGCCCTGGTTGCACTCCACCTTGAACTCGCGCTTCAGGCGGTCGATGATGATGTCGAGGTGGAGCTCACCCATGCCCGAGATGACCGTCTGGCCGCTCTGCTCGTCCGTGCGGACCGTGAACGTCGGGTCCTCCTCGGCGAGCTTCGCCAGTCCGTTCGACAGCTTGTCGAGGTCTTTCTGCGTCTTAGGCTCGACGGCGATACCAATCACGGGGTCGGGGAAGTCCATCGACTCCAGCACGATGGGGGCGCTCTCGTCGCACAGCGTGTCGCCCGTGTGGATGTCCTTCAGGCCGACGACAGCGCCGATGTCTCCCGCCGAAATCACGTCCACGGGGTTCTGGTGGTTGGAGTGCATCTGGAACAGGCGGCTCACGCGCTCCTTCTTGCCCGAGCGGGTGTTGTAGACGTAGGAGCCGGCCTCCACCTTGCCCGAGTAAACGCGGATGAACGTCAGGCGGCCCACATAGGGGTCGGTCGCAATCTTGAAGGCAAGCGCCGACGTCTTGTCGTCCTCGTCCGGCTTGCGGTCTTCCTCCTCCTTGGTGCTGGGGTTCGTGCCCACAACGTTCGGCGTGTCAAGCGGCGAGGGGAGGAACGCGCACACATAGTCGAGCAGCGTCTGGACGCCCTTGTTCTTGAACGAAGAGCCGCAGAGCATCGGGGTGACAGCCATCGAGACCGTCCCCGCGCGCAGCGCGCGGATAATCTCCTCCTCCGTAATGGTCGAGGGGTCGTCGAAGAACTTCTCCATCAGCGCGTCGTCGAACTCGGCGACCGTCTCCAGCATCTTGCCGCGCCACTCCTCGGCCTCGGCCTGGAGGTCGGCGGGGATGGGCTCAACGGAATACTCCGCGCCCATCGTCTCGTCGTGCCACAGGATGGCCTGCATCTTCACGAGGTCGACAACGCCCTTGAACTTCTCCTCCGCGCCGATGGGAATCACCACCGGAACGGCGTTCGCGCCAAGCACTTCCTTCATCTGGCGGACTACCTCGAAGAAGTCGGCGCCGGAGCGGTCCATCTTGTTCACGTAGCCGATGCGCGGCACGTTGTACTTGTCGGCCTGGCGCCACACCGTCTCCGACTGGGGCTGCACGCCGCCCACAGCACAGTAGGTGGCGACGGCGCCGTCGAGGACGCGGAGCGAGCGCTCCACCTCGGCCGTGAAGTCCACGTGTCCCGGAGTGTCAATCAGGTTGATTTTATATTGGTCGCCCGCATAGTTCCAAAAGCACGTCGTGGCCGCCGAAGTAATCGTGATGCCACGCTCCTGCTCCTGGGCCATCCAGTCCATCGTCGCAGCGCCATCGTGCACCTCGCCAATCTTGTGCGTCTTGCCCGTGTAGAACAGGATGCGCTCGGAGGTCGTCGTCTTGCCCGCGTCGATGTGCGCCATGATGCCGATGTTGCGAGTCAAATGCAAATCACGTTTTGCCATAAGTCCTATGTGTTTTACCCTTTTTTAGAATCTGAAATGAGCGAATGCGCGGTTAGCCTCGGCCATGCGGTGCATGTCCTCCTTGCGCTTGAACGCGCCGCCCTGCTGGTTGAAGGCGTCCATGATTTCGGCCGAGAGCTTCTCGGCCATGCTCTTGCCCGCGCGCTTGCGTGCGAACATGATCATGTTCTTCATCGAGATGGCCTCCTTGCGGTCCGCACGGATCTCCGTGGGAACCTGGAAAGTCGCGCCACCGATGCGGCGGCTCTTCACCTCCACCTGGGGCGTGATGTTCTCAAGGGCTTTCTTCCAAATTTCGAGCGACGACTTCTCCTCGTTCTTCATCTTGTTCTCCACGATGCCGAGCGCATTGTAGAAGATGGAATAGGCGATGCTCTTCTTGCCATCGTACATCAGGTTATTGACGAACTTAGTAACCCTCACGTCACCATAAACGGGATCCGGCAGAATCACGCGCTTCTTCGGTTTAGCTTTTCTCATTTGTTTGTTTACTTTATTTCAGTCTGTGTGTGGCTGCAAATCCTTGCGTTTCCTTCAACCCTCCCTCCGGAGTGTTTACTCAACCATGCTGTTAGCCTTCCAACAAACTAAACGTTGTTTTAATAAAACTTCTTTCTGCTTTTTGTCTGCGTAAGAAATGGAAGCCAGGGCGCGGACTACTTCTTGCCCGCCTTCGGACGCTTGGCACCGTACTTCGAGCGGCGCTGCGTGCGGCTTGCGACGCCCGCCGTGTCCAGCGCGCCACGGATGATGTGGTAGCGCACACCCGGCAGGTCCTTCACGCGGCCGCCGCGCACCAGCACGATGGAGTGCTCCTGCAGGTTGTGACCTTCTCCCGGAATGTAAGAGTTCACTTCCTTCTTGTTTGTCAAACGCACGCGGGCCACTTTTCTCATGGCCGAGTTAGGCTTCTTAGGGGTTGTGGTGTAGACGCGAACACAAACACCGCGACGCTGAGGGCATGAGTCCAAAGCAGGTGACTTGCTCTTATCTACCAGCACTTTTCTTCCTTTTCTTACTAATTGCTGAATAGTAGGCATTTTGATTTGTTTTTATTGATTATTTTGTTCTTATTACGATTCATAACCTGCAGGGCGCAGAGCCTCGGCCAGCGAGGGGTGCGCCTTTCTTCTGGAGTAGAAACTTCAGTCCGGCGCAGCCTCTCGTGCCGCCGGCTTACTGCGCCGCCACATGGTGCAATCTCCGCACCGCCCTGTGGGTGGCCGCATTCGTCTCCGCCGTCCCTTTTCGCCTCCAGGGAGACACCGGAAAAGGGACAAAAATCCAAAAAGCGGTGCAAAGGTACGACTTTTCCACAAAACAGCGCATCCCCCTCCCCCGTTTTTTTACTGAAAACCAAAGAAAAGGAGCAAAACCGCAAAACTTTAAGAATGTTTAACAATGCCGCCGCATAAGGGTAACTGTTCAGCGGTAGGGATAGCTAGTGGCTTTTATCCTTGAAGCCCAGCAAA
>CAVGCV010000032.1:0-15021 GCA_963627995.1 bacterium
GCTGACGCATTCCTTGAATTACATTCCGTTATCGAAACCGCCAAAAAACACAACCGTACTCCTTTTAATGCAATTCAAGCCTTTTTTGAGGTTTGACGATTCGTCATGCACCTACCGCTGAATAGTTACTGGAGCTAACATATTCGTTAAAATTCGGGAATCGTAGGGAGTTTGTCAAAAAAGCTGTAATTTTGCACTTTATTACAAATTACAAGCATCGGAACAGAACGCAAACCCATGTCGTGCATACTGCATATCGAGACATCCACCGACGCGTGTTCGGTGGCGGTGAGCCAGGACGGGGCCAACATCTTTTCGCAGGAAAAGCTCGACGGTCCCTCGCACGCCACGGCGCTGGGCGGGATGGTGGACGCGGCGCTGTCGTTCGCTGACAGCCACGCCATCCCGTTCGACGCGGTCGCCGTCAGCTGCGGCCCGGGGTCGTACACGGGGCTGCGCATCGGCGTGTCGATGTCCAAGGGCGTGTGCTACGGGCGCGACCTCCCGCTGATAGCCCTGCCCACCTTGGAGGTGCTGAGCGTGCCTGTGCTGCTGCGCGAGGAGCTGCCCGACGACGCACTGATATGCCCGATGATTGACGCGCGGCGCATGGAGGTGTACGCGGCAGTCTACACACGGGCGTTGCGCCCCGTGGTGGAGACCTGCGCGACGGTGGTCGGCTCCGGCAGCTTCGCGGCGCAGCTCGACGCGCACCCCGTCTATTTTTTCGGCAACGGCGCAGCAAAGTGCAAGGGCGTCATCACGCACGCCAACGCCCATTTCATCGACGGCATCCGTCCGCTGGCCAAGCACATGTGCCCCCTCGCCGAGATGCGGCACGCGCGGGGCGAGTTTGCCGATGCCGCCTACTTCGAACCTTCCTACCTCAAGGACTTCGTGGCGACGCGGAGCAAGAAATTATTATGAACGCAACAAGCATGGCGGCGGAACGCAAGGGCGCGTCCGTCGATTACAACACTGAGCGCAAACGACTGATACTTCCCGAGTTCGGGCGTTGCGTCCAACAAATGGCAGAACACGCGAAGAGTATTGCCGACCGCGCCGAGCGGCAGCAATGCGCGCGCACCATCGTGGCGCTCATGGCGGGCATGACCGACCGCCACGGTGACGAGCGCGACCTCCAGCAGAAGTTGTGGAACTACCTCGCGGCGATGGCCAACTACGAGCTCGACATAGACTACCCCGTGGAGATAGAGCGCATTGACGAGACGAGGAACGCACACGAACAGATTCCCTATCCCCAGCAGCGCATCGCCAAGCGGCACTACGGAGCCATCGCCGAGCGGATGGCGGGGAAGATTGCCGAGACCGAGGACGACGGCGCGCGGCACGCGCTCGCCCAGATGGTGGCCAACCAGATGAAGCGCAACCTCGCCCGATGGAACCGCGACGCGCTGAGCGACGAGAAGGTGCTCGACGACTTGGCCGCGCTCACAGGGGGCAAGGTGTCGCTCGCATTGGGCGACATGAGGCTGAAGAGCGACGGCGAGGTACTGGCCGACGTGCAGCAACCGACCTACGGGAAGAAAAAGAAGAAGAAATAGGATGGCATCGTTCGTTATAGAAGGAGGACACCGCCTCCACGGCGACATCACGCCTCAGGGAGCAAAGAACGAGGCACTGGAAGTCATCAGTGCGGTGTTGCTCACTCCCGAGCCCGTGTCCATCCACAACGTGCCCGACATCCTCGACGTGCGCAACCTGATAAGCCTGCTCGAGAAGATGGGCGTCAAGGTGGCGCGCACAGGGGGGCACGACTGGACTTTCACCGCCGACGCGCTCGACATGAACTACGTGGGCAGCGACGAGTTCGTGCACCGCTGTTCCGCCCTGCGCGGCAGCATCATGCTCCTCGGGCCGCTGCTCGGGCGCTTCCACCGCGCATGCGTGGCCAAGCCCGGGGGCGACCAAATCGGCCGCCGCCGGCTCGACACCCACTTCTTCGGCATACAGGAACTGGGGGCGCAGTTCGCACACAACCCGGCGCGCGGCGTTTACGAAATAACCGCCTCGCAGCTGAGGGGGAAGTTCATGCTGCTCGACGAGGCGTCGGTCACCGGCACGGCCAACATCGTGATGGCCGCCGTGCTGGCCGAAGGAACGACCACCATCTACAACGCCGCGTGCGAGCCCTACGTGCAGCAGCTCTGCCGGATGCTCAACCGCATGGGCGCACGGATTTCGGGGATAGCCTCGAACCTGCTCACCATAGAGGGGGTGAGGGAACTGCGCGGCACAGAGCACGCCATCCTGCCCGACATGATTGAAGTGGGCTCATTCATCGGCATGGCGGCCATGACCGGGAGCGCGCTGACAATACGCAACGTGTCCTACGAGAACCTCGGCATCATCCCCGAGATGTTCAGGCGGCTGGGAGTTTGCGTGGAGCGGCGCGGCGACGACATCGTCATTCCACAACACGAGCACTACGAGGTGGACACCTTCATGGACGGCAGCATCATCTCCTTCAGCGACGCGCCGTGGCCGGGGCTCACGCCCGACTTGCTGAGCGTGTTCCTCGTGGTCGCCACCCAGGCGAACGGCAGTGTGCTGATACACCAGAAGATGTTTGAAAGCCGACTGTTCTTCGTCGACAAGCTCATCGACATGGGCTCCCAAATCATACTGTGCGACCCCCACCGCGCCGTTGTGGTAGGACACGACCGGAGGTTCCAGCTGCGCGGCTCCACGCTGACTTCGCCCGACATCCGGGCGGGCATCGCGCTGCTCATCGCCGCACTCGGCGCCGAAGGCACGAGCGTCATCAGCAACATCGAGCAGATAGATCGCGGCTACGAGAGCATCGAGGCGCGACTGACCGCCCTGGGCGCGAGCATCGAGCGTCGCGACTGACGCGCGCCACGAATTCACGGAAAGAGGAAGAACCGGAGATGATTGCATTCGACGACGTTTACAAAATCGGAACAATCGCCAAGGCGCACGGACTGCGTGGCGAGGTGGTGTTCCTGTTTACCGACGACACTTTCGACCGCACCGACGCGGACTACCTGATCATCGACATCGAGGGAATCCTCGTGCCGTTCTTCATTGAGGAATACCGCTTCCGCAGCGAGAACTCGGCCTTGATGAAGTTCGACGGCATCGACTCGGCGGAGCAGTCGCAGCAGGTGCTCGGCCGTGACGTCTATCTGGAGAAATCGAAAGCCGCCGACGGCGGCGAGGAGGAAATGTCGCTGAGCTACTTCGTCGGATTCGGGATAAGGACAACCGGCGGACAAGGCATCGGCACCGTCGCGGCCGTGGACGACAACACGGACAACTGGCTATTCGTCGTGGAGCGGCCAGGCAGCGGCGAGATGCTTGTGCCGGCACACGAGGCGTTCATCGCCAGTATCGACCACGAGGCAAGGCTCCTCACCATGGACTTGCCCGAAGGACTGTTAGACTTATGACAAAACGCATAGCAATACTTGGCTCGACGGGGTCGATCGGGACGCAGGCTCTCGACGTGATTGCCGCCCATGGCGACCTCTTCGAGGCCTTTGCGCTGACGGCCAACAACAATGTAGGCCTACTCATCGAGCAGGCACGGCGGTTCCGCCCGGAAATCGTGGTGATTGCCAACGAGCAGCACTACGACGAGGTGGCGGGCGCGCTGCGCGACCTTCCCATCAAGGTCTACGCCGGGGGCGGCGCACTGTGCGACGTGGTGCAAGACGAGCACGTCGACATGGTGCTTGCGGCGATGGTGGGCTTCGCCGGACTGCGCCCCACCATCAGTGCCATCGAGGCGGGGAAGGCCATCGCGCTGGCAAACAAGGAGACCCTCGTCGTGGCCGGCGAGCTCATCAACCGCCTTGCCAACGAGCACCGCGTGCCCATCCTGCCCGTCGACAGCGAGCACTCGGCCATCTTCCAGTGCCTCGAGCCCGGCAACCGGATAGAAAAGGTGCTGCTCACCGCCTCGGGCGGGCCGTTCCGCCACTGCACGGCAGAGGAGCTGCGCCACGTGACAAAGGCGCAGGCACTCGCACACCCCACGTGGTCGATGGGCGCGAAAATCACCATCGACTCCGCGACAATGATGAACAAGGGGTTCGAGGTTATCGAGGCAAAATGGCTGTTCGGGGTCGCGCCCGACAGCATACAGGTCATGGTTCATCCCCAAAGCGTCGTCCACTCGATGGTACAGTTCGAGGACGGAGCGGTGAAAGCCCAGCTCGGCGTGCCCGACATGCGGCTGCCCATACAGTACGCGTTCAGCTACCCGAAGCGGCTCGCGTCGGACTTCGGCCGCCCCGACTTCTTCCGGTTGAAGGACCTGACGTTCGAGGAGCCCGACTTGCAGCGCTTTCCATGCCTCCGGCTGGCCTACGAGGCGCTGCACCAGGGCGGCAATATGCCGTGCGTCGTGAACGCGGCCAACGAAGTGGCCAACCGCGCTTTCATCGAAGACCGCATCAGCTTCACGCGCATCGGCGACATCATCGAGGCGACAATGCGCCACATTCCGCTCGCACAGCCGTCGGAGCTCGGCTCCTACCTGGAGACCGACCGCGCGGCGCGCGCCTATGCCGCCTCGATGCTGTGACCGAGCCCACGAAACAGACAACAAGCAAACACACAACATGGAAATCCTCATCAAGACGCTGCAAGTCCTTGCCTCCTTCTCACTGCTCATCATCCTGCACGAGGGCGGCCACTACCTTTTCGCAAAGATGTTCAAGGCCCGTGTCGAAAAGTTCTACCTGTTCTTCGACTACAAGTTCCACCTCTTTAGCACCTACGACAAATGGGTGCGCCGCCTGCTCGGGAAAAAACCCGTGCAGAAGAGGGAGAACGGCGACTACGAATACGAGGGAACGGAGTACGGCGTGGGCTGGATACCACTGGGCGGCTACGTGAAGATTTCCGGGATGATTGACGAGTCGATGGACAAGAGCCAGATGAAGCTTCCGCCCAAGCCGTGGGAGTTCCGCACGAAGCCCGCATGGCAGCGCCTGCTCATCATGCTCGGCGGCGTCATCATGAACTTCATCGTGGCCTTCGTCATCTACGCCATGGTTCTCTACACCTGGGGGCAGCAATACGTGAAGCCCTCCGACCTCACCTACGGGCTGAAGTTCAGCGAAGCGGCAAAAGCCGACGGATTCCGCGACGGCGACATCATCCTCGGCACCGAGAACGAAACCTTCGAGTCGTGGTCCGTCGTCAACCTACGCGCCATATCCAACGCCAAGGAAGCCCGCGTGCTGCGCGCGGGAAAGACACTGGCCATCCCCCTTTCGGGCGAAATGAACATGCTCGAGATGCTGGAGACCCCCCCCTACGCCACAGAGCGCATCCCCCTGTGCGTCGACAGCGTGCAGCCCATGTCGCCGGCCGCCAAGGCCGGACTGGCAAAGGGCGACGTCATCACGCACATCAACGGCAAGCCCGTGACGGACTTCAACGACTTCCTCTATGCCGTCGCCGCCTTGAGGGAGAGCCTGGACGAGACGTCCACAGCCGCCGACAGCCTGCGCTGCCGCAGTGTCGTCCTGGCCATCGCCCGGAACGACAGCGTCCGTTCGGCCAAAGCCGTGCTCGACGGCAAATTCACCCTTGGGTTCAACAACCGGCTGCCCGACTACCGTATCACCACGCGCGAATACGGATTCCTCGAATCCTTCCCCGCCGGCGCGGCGTACGGCATCGACATCCTCGGCGGCTACGTGAACGACCTGAAGTATGTGTTCACCAAAAAGGGAGCGCGCTCGGTGGGCGGCTTCATCGCCATCGGCAACATCTTCCCCGCCGAATGGAGCTGGTACAAGTTCTGGATGCTCACCGCCCTGCTTTCCATCATGCTGGGCTTCATGAACGTCCTGCCCATCCCCGCCCTGGACGGCGGCCACGCCCTGTTCGCCCTCTACGAAATCATCACGCGGCGGAAGCCAAGCGACAAGTTCCTGGAACGCGCGCAATACGTGGGCATGTTCCTGCTGCTCGGGCTACTCATCTTCGCCAACCTCAACGACATTCTGCGCATCTTCGGCATATAGCCGTGCCGGACTTTGCGCGCTGACACCGCCGCCGGGGGTGTGCCGTTTCAAGATGCTGCTGAAAAAGCAACCTCTTTTTTCCTTGTTTCTTTGAAGTATCATAAAAATCTTGGGAACTCTGACTGACGGACAAATTCAGTTAGATTTCTCAAGATTTTTGGATTTGACATCGAACTATCATTGATTTGTCGTTTAAATATATTGGAAATCAATGAGATGAACAAGTAAAATAATGCCAGATTATAGAAGGAATGAAGGATGCTTAATTCTTGTGAATGCAAACATCCTCCACTTGTTAACGATGTGATTCAAGCCATATGGCTACTTTTTCAGCAGCACCGATCGGTGCGTCACGGCGTCCGCTTCGCGCGTTGTGCCTGTTTCCTTTCCGCGCAGGCGCGCCCCCTACATCGCCTTTCGGAGCACGGAGCGTGCCACGATGGCGGCTTCGCGGGTGAGGGCCTCCTCCTTTGCCAGGAAGTCGGCGACGTTGATGACGCGCTGGTTGCTGCTTCCCCGGAAGTCGAGGTAGGGCGAGTAGAGCGCCTTGACGAACCGTCCCTCAACGAGCGTGTCGATGTGGGGCAGCAGGGCGCGCAGCTCGGGCGCGTCCATGATTTCCTCTATCGTGTAGCCCGTGTAGCACCAGACGTTCAGCCCCGCTGTCTCCGCGCGCAGGCGCCTCAGCAGGGACAGCGTCTCCGAGGGGTGGAAGAACGGGTCTCCGCCGCTGACGGTCACGCCGTCGAGCAGGGGGTTGGCGTTGATTTCGCGGATGATGCCCGCGATGCGCTCCTCGGTCAGCGGCACGCCGGCCTTCGGGTTCCACGACTCGGGGTTGTGGCATCCCGGGCAGCGGTGCGAGCATCCCGCCAGGTAGATGGAGTAGCGGATGCCCTCGCCATCGACGATGGTTTCGGGTATGGTCGACAGGATGTTCATGGCGGCGGGGTGGTCAGTGGTGTTTCACGCGGTCGTGCTCCTCGGCGCGCTTGGCCGAGTTCCAGGTCGAGAGGTCGCCTGTCAGGTAGCCCGTGATGCGGCGCATGCGCAGGATGTTGTCGCTGCCGCAGATGGGGCAGGTGTCGTAGATGACGCCGCTGTACCCGCACGTGTGGCACGTGTCGACGGGGTGGTTGATGGAGCCGTAGCCGATGCCCTCGTCGTGCATCACCTTCACAATCTTCGCGATGGCGCGGACGTTCTTCTTCGCCTCGCCGTCGAGCTCCACGTAGGTGATGTGCCCGCCCAGCGTGATGGCGTGGAACGGGGCCTCTTTCTTGATTTTGTCGGTGATGGAGATGTCTTTCTTCACGTCCACGTGGAACGAATTGACGTAGTAGTCGCGGTCGTTCACGCCGGGGATGACGCCGAACCGCCGCTTGTCCATCTTCGTGAAGCGCCCCGACAGCCCCTCGGCCGGCGTGGCCAGCACGGCGTAGTTCAGCTGGCGTTCCTTCTTGTTGCGGTCGGCCACCTCCTTCATCTTCGACACCGCCTCGTAGAGCGTGTTCCACGAGCGCTGGCTGTCGCCGTGCCCCTCGCCGTAGAGGGCCATCATCGCGTTGTGCCCGCCGATGAAGCCGATGCCCAGCGTGCCGTGCCTCAGGATGTCGCCCACGTGGTCGTTGGGCATGAGGTCGCTGCCGCCCTTCCACACGTTGTTGCCCAGCATGAAGGGGAACTGCTGCGCCAGCGCCGTGCGCTGGTACTGGTAGCGCTCGAACAGCTGGTCGGCCACGAGCTGCGCCATGTCCTCCACCTTCCTCATGAACAGTTTGGTGGCCTCGGTCTCCACAATCTCGCGGCTCGCGCTCTCGGGCAGGGCGTTCTCGGCCTCGATTCTCGCCTCGATGGCCAGGCGCGGCATGTTGATGGTGGTGAACGAGAGGTTGCCGCGGCCGATGGGCGTCTTCTCGCCCCACAGGTCCTCGTAGACGCGCGTGCGGCAGCCCATCGTGGCCAGCTCGTAGCGGTAGCGGTGCGGGTCGTCGGCGCGCCACTTCTCGTTCTTGTTGTAGGGCGTGTCGAGGAACATGAAGTTGGGGAACAGGGCTTTCGCCGTGGTCTTGCAGGCCTTGACGAGCAGGTCGAGGTTGGGCGTGCGCAGCTTGTGCGCGCCGCTGACCACGCCGTCGATGTCGGCCAGCGCCTCCGCGAACTCCGCCTCGTCGAAGTTGACCCCGTCCTTCACCTTGAAAATCTGGATGGGGAACACCGGCACGTCGCCCTTGGGGCCGAGGCCCTCGATGGTCGCGTCCATCAGTTCCGACATCACGAGCCGCCCCTCTGCGCTGGTGTCGGTGCCGTAGTTGATGGACGAGAACACCACCTGGTTGCCGCCGCGCGAGTGCATCGTGTTCAGGTTGTGGATGAATCCCTCCATGGCCTGGTGCGTGTCCTTGCGCGTCTGTTCGTAGGCCTTGGCCACCACGGCCCCGAACGCCGCCTTGTCGATGCGCCGGCCGCCCTCGTTCAGCTTCGCCAGTATGGCCTCCTCCTCCTCCGCCTCCGGGGCGATGGTCGTGATGAGGGGCGACACCGCGCCGCGCACGTCCTTTTCGTCGACGTTGCTGCCTCCGAGCGAGAGCGAGAAGGCGAGGTAGTTGGAAAGGTTCTTCTTGTACGACTTCAGCACGCCCGGCGCCATGAAGAAGTCGAAGGCGGGGATGGCCTGCCCGCCGTGCTGCTCGTTCTGGTTCGTCTGGAACACGATGGTGGCCAGCGTGGCGTAGCTCTGGATGGACTGCGGCGGACGGATGGAGCCGTTCTTCGTGTGGAACCCGCGCGTGAAGAGGTCCATCAGGTCGTACTGGATGCACGTCGTCGTCTTGGTCGGGTAGTAGTCCAGGTCGTGGATGTGGATGTCGCCTTGCTGGTGCGCGTCGGCAAACCGCTTGGGCAGCAGGTAGCGGTAGGTGTAGTCCTTCGTCACCTCCGACGCGAACGTCATCATCTGTCCCGCCGGCGTGTGGCTCGACATGTTGGCGTTCGACAGGTTCACGTCGTTCTTGTCGATGGCCACGATGCCGTCCATCTCGATTTTCATCTTCGACTTCTTGTTGCGCTCCGTGTTGCGCCACTCGCGGTAGATGATGTATTTCTTTGCCACGTCGGGGTGCTTCCTCATCAGCGTCTGCTCCACGATGTCCTGGATGCGCTCCACGCTCATGGTGGTGTTGTCGAACTGCTCGATGACGCTCATGGTCAGTCCGGCGATGACGCCGTCGTCCACGTCCTTGTTCGTGGCGACGAAGGCCTTCGATATGGCGTTCTTTATCTTGCTGATGGAGAAATCCTCGTGCTTCCCATCGCGCTTGACGATTGTCAGTTCTGCAAAGTTCATGGCTCGGGATGATGGTTTGGATGTTAGTGAAAGTTGGTTGATAGGGGTGTCTTTTGCGGGAAGTCATGTTGCCCCGCGCCGACATTGCAAATATATGGAAACTTTCATCACACCGTGCCGCGTACATGGAAAAAGTTTTCGACTTTAACATTTTTGGCGTTCTTGAAAATTTACATTTTGGAAAACTTTTCGCTTTCCGAAAAACCTTATTCTTCTGAATGCCAGTGGTATAAAATGTTAAAACGGGAAACTTTTTGTTTTTATTCCTTGTTGAAAATTTCTCTCGTTGATTGTTTTCCGCTTTAACGGGCGCGGATTTTCCAGCTATGGATCAGCCGCTTACGCCCCGCCTTTTGGCGCGGATGCCGGCCAGCTCCCGTTGTCTTTGCGCTTTCGGGGTTGGCAATGGCGCGCCCGCCGCTTCGGACGGTTCGGGGCGGCGGGCGCCGGCGCCGGACTTGCGCTTCGCTCCGCAGTGTTCTTGCCGTCGGGAGTGCCTTCCGGAAACCTCCGCAGAGAAAAGTCCCGCGCTCCGCAGAGGAAATGCATTTCGTCCGCAGACGAAAATATTTTTCTCTGCGGAGGTTTCGGGGGCTTCTCCGCAGTGTTTTTTCCGCTCTCTCTCCGCCGCGTCCCCGGCCTTCCGGAAGCCGCCCCTTGCGCGGTCTGGAATCTTTTCCTAACTTTGTCTGCCGGCTTGGCGCAGGCGCATCCTGCCGCCGTGGCGGCACAGGGCATGAAACGTTCCATCCTCTTCCATCTCCTCCTCCTGTTGTGGTGCTGTTCCCTTTCGGCGGACGGCGCCGCTCCCCGGGCGCGCTACTACCGCACGCTGAACACCCGCCAGGGGCTGTCCGACAACAACGTGCTGCAGATGCTCCGGCTGCCCGACGGACGCATCGTGGTGGAGACGCGGCGGGGCATCGACGTCTACGACGGACAGCGGTTCCGCTTCCTGCCGCTCGCGGACGGCGATGCCCAGCCGCTCCCCCTCTACGAAGGGCACTCGCACCTCTATGTGGACAGCCGCGACCGCCTGTGGGTGAAGGACTTCCGCCGCGTGTGCTGCATCGACCTCCGCCGCTTCCGCGTCGTCGCCCGCCCGCTGGACCGGGTCGCCCGTGAGGCCGGCGTCGCCGCCGTCGGCGACTTGTTCGTCGATGGCCGCCGCGACGTGTGGGCCGTCGCCGGGGGCGAGGCCGTCAACGTCCGCTCGGGCGTCCGGCTGCGGTGCGACGCGGCGTGGGGCGCGCTGCAGGACCTCGACGTGGAGGGCGGGCACGCCTACACGTTCCACGCCGGCGGGCGCGTGGCGGCGTTCCGGCTCGCCGACGGCGCGCTCGACCATGTGGCCGCGGCCTATGGCGAAGCCGAGGCGGGGCGCTACGCTTCGACCTCGCTCGTGGCGAAGAGTGACGACGGGCGCTTCTACCAGCTCCGGACGGGGCGGGACGCGGGCGTGTTTCTCCGCTTCGACCCCCGCACGCGCCAGTACGCGCCCGTCTACGCGTGCGACCATCTCCTCCACACCCTCACGCTCGCGTCGGCAGGCCGCGCCTTGGTCAGCACCCCGAGCGGCTACCTGCTCTTCGACCTCGCCCGCGGCGGCCGGCCGCAGGCCATCGACAGCCTCTTCCTGCCCGACGGCACGTCGCTCACCACGGGCGTCAACACCATCCTCCACGACGGCGAGGGCGGCCTCTGGCTCGGCACGTACGACAAGGGGCTGCTCTACACGTCGCCCCTGCTGCGCCTCTTCGGCACCCAGCCCATCGACATCGAGGCCACGCCCATCCTCACCGCCGTGTTCCTGCACGGGAAGCCCGTCGAGCAGGGCGAGGCGTATGGCGGCAGGGTGCTGCAGCCGCTGGCCGCCCCCTACGCCGACAGCCTCCGCTTCAGTAGCTCCCAGAACGACGTCGCCTTCCAGTTCGGCACGATGAACCAGGTGAATCCCCGCGCCACCCGCTACCGCTACCGCCTCAACGGCGCGCCGTGGCGGCAGGTGTCGGCCGACACGCCCGGGGGCGTCGTCGGCAACGACGGCGTGCTCTACCTTTCCTTCCTCGACCTCGCGCCCGGCGACTATGAGCTCGAGGTGATGGCCTCGACCGCCCCCGGCAAGTGGCGCGGCCGCGTCCGCCGCGTCCGGTTCGTGGTGCAGCCCCCGTGGTGGGCCTCGCCCTGGGCCGTGGCGGCCGGCGCGCTCCTCACCCTGCTGGCGCTGTACCTTATATATGGGGTGCGCCGGCGCCGGCGGCGCGCGCTTGCGCGCCAGCTGGAGCGCGAGGCGCGGCTCACGGCGCGAATCCGCGAGCTGCTGGAGCACTGCAACGCCTTGGAGCAGTCGCGGCAGGTGGTGTTCGCCGAGGCCGACGAGGCGCAGCCGCCGGCCGGCGCGCCCGCCCAGCTGACGGAGCAGGAGGTGGAGTTCCTGGGGCGGGTGAAGACGCTGGTCGAGGGCCGCCTGTCCGACCCGGACTACGGCGTGGAGCAGCTGGCCAGGGACCTGTGCATGGAGCGGACGGGGCTGTACAAGAAGCTGACGGCCGTGGTGGGCAAGTCGCCCGTGCTCTTCATCCGCAACGTGCGCCTGCGCCGCGCGGCCGAGCTGCTGAGGTCGGGCGGGATGAGCGTCAACGAGGTGGCCGACGCCACGGGGTTCAACTCGCCCAGCTACTTCGCCAAGTGCTTCAAGGCCGAGTTCGGCGCGCGCCCGTCGGAGTTCCACTGATTCTTCTTCCCGCTCCCTCCCCCTTTTCCCTGTCCTCTCTGTTCTCTCCCCTTTCCAAGAGGGGGGCGGACGGCGCAAATCAACAAATGTGCCATCCGTTTCTTCATTTGTTTCATGCGGCGAACGCCCTTTTCGCACTATCTTTGCCGGCGAGACCCAACTTAAATCCAACAACCATGAAGCAAAGAATTTTGTGCGTCCTCCTCCTCCTTGCCGGCATCGCCTGCGCGCGGGCCGAGCGTGTCAAGAACGGCATACGGCAGCAGGTGGGCGGCCAGGACGTGAGCGTCACCTTCTACTCGCCCTCCATCGTGCGCGTCACGAAGTCGGCCGTGGGGACGGACGCCGGGAAAGGCAGCTACTCCGTCGTGCTGAAGCCCGGGGCGGTGAAAGGTCTGGAGGTGGCGGACGACGCGCAGTACGTGCGCCTCAAGTCGGCCTGCGTCGCCGTCCGCCTCGACAAGGCGACAGGCGAAATCTCCTTCTCCGACAGCGCCGGGCGCCTCCTGCTCGCCGACACCAGGACCGACATCGCCGCGCGCGGCGATGCCGCTAACCGGGGCAAGTACCGCGTGAGGCAGACGTTCCGCCTCGCCGACGACGAGGCCATCTACGGCCTGGGGCAGCTGCGCGACACCTGCATGAACCAGCGCGGGCGCAGCGTGGAGCTGTGGAACCACAACACCTACATCGCCATTCCCTACTTCACCAGCGAGAAGGGCTACGGCCTCTACTGGGACAACGCCGGAAAGACGCAGTTCGCCGACGGGGCCGGCGGCGCGTCGTTCGCCAGCGAGGTGGCCACCCATGCCGACTACTACTTCCTCTACCGCGACGGCACGCAGGACGGCGTGATAGCCTCCATCCGCGAGCTGACGGGGCAGGCGACGATGTTCCCGCTGTGGTCGATGGGCTACTGGCAGTGCCGAGAGCGCTACAAGACCAGCGACGAGCTGGCCGGCGTGCTCGACAGGTACCGCGAGCTGCGCATCCCGCTCGACGCCATCGTGCAGGACTGGCAGTACTGGGGCTGCGACTCCAACTGGAACGCCATGCGCTTCCAGAACCCCTACTACATCAACAAGGTGGGCGACGCGGACTGGGCGCGCTTCCTGCCCGGCGACATGAAGGACGTCCGGAACGCCCCCAGCCCGCGCCTGAAGAGCCCGCAGGAGATGGTCGACTACGTGCACCGGAACAACGCCCGCCTCATGATTACCGTCTGGGCGAACTTCGGGCCGTGGACGGAGCAGTACCGCGAGCTGGAGAGAATCAACGCCCTCTATCCGTTCGACACGTGGCCGCGCAAGAGCGGCGTGAAGCCCTACGACGTGTTCAACCCCAAGGCGCGCGACATCTACTGGAAGTACCTGTCCCACCTCTACGACATGGGCTTCGACGCGTGGTGGACCGACTCCACCGAGCCCGACCACTTCGAGCGCCCTGGCGATGAGGACTACCAGACGCACGACGGCTCGTGGCTCGGCGTGAAGAACGCCTTCTCGTTGCTCCACAACAAGTCCATCTACGAGCACCAGCGCGCCATGCGCGGCAACACGAAGCGCTCGCTGCAGATGACGCGGAGCGGCGCCTTCGGCATGCAGCACTACGCCACGTTCTCGTGGAGCGGCGACATCCAGTGCACGTGGGACGAGATGAAGGCGCAGGTGCCGTCGGGGCTGAACTACACGCTGTGCGGCATCCCGTTCTGGAACACCGACCTCGGCGGGTTCTTCTATTGGAACTACAACAACGACCCCCGCAACCCCGCCCTCCAGGAGCTGAAGACGCGCTGGATGCAGTGGGGCACGTTCATGCCGCTCATGCGCAACCACTGCTCCTCGCCCATGGTCAGCGAGCTTTACGCGTTCGGGCAGGAGGGCGACTGGTGCTACGACGCCATCAAGTCCGCCATCCAGCTCCGCTACCGCCTTCTTCCTTATATATACAGCGCCGCCGGCGACTGCGTGCTCAACAGCGGCAGCATGATGCGCCCCCTCGTCATGGACTTCAGCGGCGACCGGCGCGCCGCCCGCCTCAACGACGAGTACCTGTTCGGGCGCTCGCTGCTCGTCAAGCCCGTGACCGACCCCCTCTACACGTGGCGCGACCAATGGAAGAAAGGCCATGAAGTCTATCCCGACACCCGCCTGGCGGCCGCCCCCGTCAGCGTCTACCTGCCGCGCGGCGCGAAGTGGTTCGACTTTTGGTCGAACGCGGTCTACGACGGCGGGCAGGACGTCCAGCGCCCCTGCCCCATCGACATCATGCCCGTGTTCGTCAGGGCCGGCACGGTCCTCCCCTTCGGTCCCGACGTGCAGTATAGCGGCGAGAAGCCCTGGGACGACCTCGAGATCCGCGTCTACCCCGGCGCGGACGGCACGTTCACCCTCTACGAGGACGAGGGCGACAACTACAACTACGAGCAGGGCAAGTTCTCCCTCATCCGCTTCGCCTACGACGACGCCCTCCGCCGCCTCACCATCGCCCCGCGCGAAGGCAGCTTCAAGGGCATGCTCCGCCAGCGCAAGTTCCGCGTCGTCCTCGTAGGGCAGGGGAGCGGCCGTGGCGACCAGCCGATGGCGGCCTCGGCAACCGTCGGCTACGACGGGCGGCAGGTGGTCGTGGACCTCTGAACCGCCGACGGCGGAACGCCGCGACTGCTTTTCCAGAAGGACGCCGGCCGCACGTTTCGTGCGGCCGGTGTCCTTCCGCGTTTCATGGGCCGGAACACGAAGCCTTGCGCCCCTTCGGCGGCATCCGCGCGGAGGGGACATCCCGCGCCGCCGCCGGGCGCGGCCCGTAAAAAAAGAACGGGCGGCAGACGAAACCTCCTTCGTCTGCCGCCCGTGGTCGGGATGAGGCGACTCGAACGCCCGACCCCTACGTCCCGAACGTAGTGCGCTACCAACTGC
>CAVGCV010000033.1:0-14098 GCA_963627995.1 bacterium
AGTAAAAAGTTGGGAAAAGTAGGATGAAAATCCGAGAACTCGACTTTACACCCTATAAATTAGACACGACTGAATTATAGATGCCAGCGACGTTGCTCGTCGCCTTGAGAGTGGCGGACTTGAGCCGCAGGACTCTGAGCGTGGGGTCGTAGGTGACGGTGCCCGTCACACCAGGGATGACGGAGAGATCGTCCTTGTTCTCGTCGGTCACCTGCACACCGCAAATGTACACGCCATAGCCCTCGGCCTGCGCGGGCGCGGCCCACAGCGCGGACAGCGCCACGGCGAGCAGGAGCGGCCAGCCTCTTCCGGCGGACTGCCCGCAGGAAAACATGTGTCGTAGCAAATTCTTCATGGTGGTGTTGTTTTTTTGTTTGAATGGTGAATAAAAAAGTTCCAAATCACACCGCCGCGCGTGCTTCTCCTGTCTGTCCAATCACAGCGCGTGCGGCTTCCGGTGGCGAATGTAGTTAAAAATCGGCCGATTTTGCAACTTCGATTGTTAAATGTTCCTAAACGCCGCAAACGGAAGGATAACGGTGCGCGCGACCCCCGCTTTTGCCATCTCGGGATTGCAACGGGCAGGGGCGGCTGCTTCCTTATATATGGATGTGGGGGGGGGAAGCCGCGGGGTCGTCCGGGATGCAGGGACACGGCAGCAGACGGTGCAAACCATTGGGAATGCCGGGGTTGGCATCCGCGCAAAAAACACTGCGGAGGAGCGTCCGGAACCTCCGCAGAGAAAAATAATTTCGTCTGCGGACGAAATTCATTTTCTCCGCGGAGCGCGGGACAAAACACTGCGGAGGTTTTGGACAGTTTTTGCGACGGATCGCAAACACCTGACAACCAGAAAATTCCGCCTACATCAAGAACAAAGCGGACGGGACACGGAAGAACCCGCTTCGGGGGGAACTTCCGCCATGCAGGAGAGGGGGCGCAAAAAAAATGCGACTGCCCTTCATCGCGAGGGGCAGCCACGGAGAACCAATAAATTAAAAATATGTAGAAAGAGAGTTTCTGTACGGCGGCACGTGGCCGCCTCTTGGTTTCAAGCCCGCGCCCGGGCTTCGTGTTGTCAGTTTACTAACCTATCGTTCTTTCAACATCTTTTTCCTAAAAAAAGCTAATACTTGGGGTTTAAGGTTCAGGTTCGTCTCTGTATGAGGGGGCGCCGCGGCGCGCTGGCCGCGCGCGCCGTGTGCCGTTGTGTCCTTACCGGCGTCCTGCGCCCGCGCTGCCGCCGGAGCGGGGGGCTGTGGCCGCGCTGCGGGAACTGCTGCTGGAGCGGGCGTTTCCGCCGACGTTGCTGCTGGCGCGCGACGAGCTGCGAAGATTGCTGTTGCTGCGCGGAGCGGTGGCACTGCCGCCGCCGCGCGACGTGCCGCTGTCGAGGCTGCTGCTGCGCGAGGGGGTGCGGCTGGCATTCGTGCGCGGAACGCTCTGGGTGCTCGGACGCTGTGATGCCTCTGTCTGTGTGCCGCGCCGGGGAGTGCGGTCGTCGTTGCGGCGGTCGCCGGGAGGCGTGACGCTCATGTTGTCGCGGAGGTGGTTGCCTGTCGGGTCGAACCTGCCCGGCTCGTTGCCGCGGTTGTCGCGGTTGGGCGGCACGCTGCCGAAGTGGTAGCCCGGCCCGCCGCCCGGATGCACCGGACGGGCGGGGCCTCCGATGCGCCCCGGATGCCCGAGGCCGGCGCGCATGCCTCCGAAGAAGTGGCCGCCACGATAGCTTGCGAAGTGGATTGGCTCGCGGTAGTAGAAGCGCGTGTGGAAGGGGTCGTGCGCATAGATGGCGAAGCGCCAGCGGCTGTTCCCGAACGAAATCGGTCGATAGAAGTAGTCGAGCGCGATGTAGCGGTTCCACTGGTAGGCTGTGAGCAGGCGGCGGAGGGCGGCGTCGCGCGCATAGACCACGGCCATGTAGTCGTCGTAGTAGTAGCCGCAGGCCACGTCGTCGAGATACTCGTTCACACCGTAGATGTAGTCGTAGTTGATGCGGTAGAGGTCGTCGAGCAGGTAGGAGGCGACGCCCAGCGTGTGTGCCATGCGGTCGGTCAGGAACCGCGCGTTGTCGCGCATGGCGTAGTAGCTCATCGGCTGTGCGTTCATCGTCGAGCTGGTGAGGACGAGAAGCATCGTTGCCAGTAGATTTCTGAAAGTTCTCATCGTCGTAAGTGTTTAGCTGTTAAACTTCCTGTTTTGTCCTGTATCTTTTCGACACTGCAAATGTACGGAGGTTTAGCAGGGAGTGCGAATGATTTACCCTAAAAGGCACGGTGTTTTTCCCTAAGCGCGATAGGGATTTCCCCACGCGCGGGGGCTTCGGCGCGGCGCGAGGCCCGGGGGCGGCATGAGGGCTCCTCCGAATGAAAGGAAGAGAAGAGGTGTGCGAAATACACATTTTATGCAAATTCATTTGTGGCGAAGAAAATAAAATCTAACTTTGCAGATTACTAAGACTTTATCGAAACAACCCTAAGACATTAAGACATTCGGCATGCTTCTGAAAAACATTCTGTTGGGCGCCGCCCTCCTCGCGGCCACGGCCTCGGCACAGGACTTCCGCACCGACACGCCCTTGGCGCAGCAAGTGAAAAGCGAGCGCGCGAAACAAACACTGGAAATGATTGGCAAGGTGCAGGACTACTGGCAAAGCCACAACAAGGCGGAGTGCCGGGGGTTCTGGGACAACGCCGCCTACTTCACGGGCAACCAGGCGGCCTACGAGCTGACGGGCAACGCGAAATACCTGGACTACTCGCTGCGCTTCGCCGAGCACAACCGCTGGGCGGGCGCGACGGAGCGCGACAAGGCGAAATGGGAGTACAAGACCTACGGCGAGGGCATGCGCCACGTGCTGTTCGCCGACTGGCAGATTTGTTTCCAGGTGTACATCGACCTCTACAAGGAGGAGCACCGGGCGGAACGCCTGCAGCGCACGCTGGAGGTGATGTGCCACCAGGCGCAGATGGCCGACAAGGACTTCTGGTGGTGGAGCGACGCGCTCTACATGGGGTTTCCGGTGTTCACGAAGCTCTACACGGTGACGCACGACCAGCGGCTGCTCGACAAGCAGTATGAGTGCTTCGTGTGGACGGACGAGCTGCTGTTCGACAAGGAGGCGCAGCTCTACTACCGCGACGGGAAATACGTGTATCCCAAGGTGAAGACGGCCTGCAACGGCGGCAAGAGCTTCTGGGCGCGCGGCGACGGCTGGGTGCTGGCGGGGCTGGCCAAGGTGCTGCAGGACTTGCCCGGGGACTCCAAGTACCGCGCCTTCTACGTGCAGCGCTTCCGGCAACTGGCCGAGGGCGTCGCCCGCTGCCAGCGGCCCGAGGGCTACTGGAGCCGCTCCATGCTCTGCGAGGACGACGCGCCGGGCTACGAGACGAGCGGCACGGCGTTCTTCACCTACGGGCTGCTGTGGGGCGTGAACAACGGGCTGCTCTCTTCGGCCAAGTACAAGCCCACGATTGACAGGGCGTGGGACTACCTCGCGACCAAGGCCCTGCAGGAGGACGGGAGCATCGGCTTCGTGCAGCCCATCGGCGAGAAGCCCGACCCGACGAGGACTGTGAACGCCCGCTCGCAAGCGCCCTTCGGGACGGGGGCATGGCTGCTCGCGGCCTGCGAATACGTCAGATACTGTAAATAACCGAAATAACAGCCATCATGAAAGACTTCCTGAAATATGTGCTGGCCACGGTGGCCGGCATTGTCGTGCTGCTGCTTGTCGTCGGCATCACGTCGGTCGTCAGCCTCATCGGCATGGCCAGCTCGTCGGCGCAAGTGAAAGTGTCGAAGAACAGCGTGCTGGTCATCAACCTGTCCGGCCAGCTGACCGAGCGCGCGGAGGACGACCCCTTCTCCACCATCTTCGGCGACAACGACCTAAGCCCCATCGGGCTTGACAATCTGCTGAAAGCGATTGGGAAAGCCGAGACGGAGAAAAACATCAAGGGCATCTACATGGAGGCCGGGGCGCTCGGCGGCGCATCGCCCGCCATGCTGCAGGAGATTCGCCAGAAGCTCGTGGCGTTCAAGAAGTCGGGCAAGCCCATCGTGGCCTACGGCGACGTTTACACGCAGGGGGCGTACTACCTGTGCTCGGTGGCCGACTCGGTGGTCATCAATCCGCAGGGGATGCTCGACTGGAAGGGACTGGCCACGCAGTCGCTCTACTTCAAGGACTTACTGGACAAGGTGGGCGTGAAGATGGAAATCTTCAAGGTCGGCACTTACAAGTCGGCCGTCGAGCCATTCTTCCTCAACGAGATGAGCGAGGCCAACAAGGAGCAGATCAGGACGTTCAGCGACGAGATATGGAAACAGATGCTGGCGGACGTGAGCAAGTCGCGCGGCATGACGGCCCAGCAGCTGAACGCGCTGGCCGACACGGCGCAGCTCTTCCAGGAGGCCAAGACGTACAGGCGGCACAAGCTGGTTGACAAGCTGGCCTACTCCGACGAGGTGCCGCTCATCATCACCAACACCATGGGCTTCGACAGCAAGGACGACTACAGGACCATCACGGTGAACGACCTGGCGGCCGTGGGCGACAACGAGCCGAAGGGGCTGAGCGGGAAAGTCGTCGCCGTGTACTACGCGGCGGGCGAGATTGTGGAGACTCCCTCTAAAAGCTTCGGCGGCGAGACGGAAATCGTGGGGACAAAAGTGTGCAAGGACCTGCAGCGGCTGGCCGAGGACGACGACGTGAAGGCGGTGGTCCTGCGCGTCAATTCGCCGGGCGGCAGCGCCTACGCCAGCGAGCAAATATGGCACCAGGTGATGAACATCAAGTCGGAAAAGCCCGTCATCGTGTCCATGGGCGGCTACGCGGCGTCGGGCGGCTACTACATCTCGTGCGCGGCCGACTGGATTGTGGCCGAGCCCACCACGCTCACCGGCTCCATCGGCATCTTCGGCACATTCCCCGTGGCGCAGGACTTGCTGGACAAGACGCTGGGCGTGCATTTACAGACGGTGAAGACGAACAAGTTCGCCGACTTCGGCGACATCTCGCGCGAGATGAACGAGGGCGAGAAGATGGCCATGCAGGGCTACGTGGACAGAGGCTACGAGCTGTTCACGAAGCGTTGCGCCGACGGGCGCAAGATGAAGCAGGACGACATCAAGAAGATAGCGGAGGGCCGCGTGTGGACGGGACTGCACGCCAAGCAGATTGGGCTTGTGGACCAGCTCGGCAACCTTGACGACGCGATTGCCGTTGCCAAGAAGCGCGCCGGCGTGGACGACTGCACCGTGCTCTGCTATCCCGCCAAGTCGAACTTCTTCGACAGCCTGCTGGAGAAGTTCAGCGGCAACAGCTATGCCGACGCGAAGATGAAGGAGGCCATGGGCGACTACTACCCCGTGTTCCAAAACATCCGGCGCATCGACAGGAAAGGAAACGTTCAGGCACAACTCCCCTACTATCTTCTTTTCAACCTGTAAGCACATACTTCTTTTCGTTTCAACCTGTAAGCGCATACCGCAGGCGGCAGGGGAAGCCTCTGCAACCTACCGCAGGTGACCATGGAAGGCGACCACATCAAAATATGGCATTGGCTCACCCCTTTCTCGTGGCTGTACGGACTGGGGGTCGGGATTCGCAACATCCTGTTCGACAGCGGAATATTGCGAAGCCAGCAGTTCGACCTGCCTGTCATCAGCGTGGGAAACCTCTCCGTTGGCGGCACGGGGAAAACCCCGCACACCGAATACCTCATCCGGCTGCTCGGCAAGGAATTCCAAGTGGCCGTGCTAAGCCGGGGCTACAAGCGGAAGTCGAAGGGATTCCGGCTGGCAACGGCCGACACGCCAGCGCAGGAGGTCGGCGACGAGCCGTTCCAGATGAAGCGGAAATTCCCGCACATCCACATGGCCGTCGACTGCGACCGCTGCCATGGCATCCGGCAGCTCCGCTCGGCCAACGTGCAGCCGCCGGTGGAGGTGGTGATTCTCGACGACGCCTACCAGCACCGCTACGTCACGCCCGGCATCAACATCCTGCTCATGGACTACCACCGCCTCGTCTGCTTCGACCGCCTGCTGCCGGCCGGCCGGCTGCGCGAGCCACAGTCGGGCAGCCAGCGCGCCGACATCGTGGTGGTCACGAAATGCCCAAAGAGCATCACGCCCATGGAGCGGCATGGCATCGCCCGCTCCTTGGAACTGCAGCCTTGGCAGAAACTGTTCTTCACCCACTTCAAGTATGGAAACCTCCGCAACTTGACAACCGAGCAGGAAATCCCGCTGAAGGAGCTGAAGCGGAACAAGTACAACGTCGTGCTGCTGACAGGAATCGCTTCTCCGCAACAGATGGAGGACGACCTGCGCGAGTTCTGCCACTTCACGTCCCTCCACTTCCCCGACCACCACGACTTCACGCCCAAAGACATGAACCTCGTGGACAAGGCCATTGCGAAAGCCACGACAGCGGACAAGACAACCATCGTCGTAACGACGGAGAAAGACGCGGCACGCCTGCACTGCCAGTCCGACAACTTCTATTACCTGCCCGTCGAAGTCGAGGTGCTCGGCAACCGGGGAAAGGATTTTAACAGCATCATACTGGAATATGTACGAACAAATTCAAGAGACGGCATCCTTTCTCCGGCAAAGGATGACCACCAGTCCTAAGACCGCCATCATCCTTGGCTCCGGGCTTGGGCGGCTGGCCGAAGAAATCGACAAGCAACAGAAAATACCCTACAAGGACATTCCCAACTTCCCCGTATCGACGGTCGAGGGACACTCGGGCAAACTGCTCTTCGGGAAGCTCGGCGACCGCGACATCGTCGCCATGGAGGGGCGTTTCCACTACTACGAGGGCTACTCCATGAAAGAGGTGACCTTCCCCGTGCGCGTCATGCACGAGTTGGGCATCGAGAACCTGCTCGTCTCCAACGCCGCCGGCGGCACCAATCCCGACTTCGCCATCGGCGACCTGATGCTCATCACCGACCACATCAACGCCTTGCCCGACAATCCGCTGCGCGGCAAGAACCTGCCGACAGGCCCGCGCTTCCCAAGCATGCACGAGCCCTACGACCAAGAGTTCATCCGCATCGTTAGGGAGGTGGCGGCCGAGAACGGCATCAAGTTACAGGAGGGCGTTTATCTCGCCACGCAAGGCCCTTCCTACGAGACAACCGCAGAATACCGCATGTACCGCTCGTGGGGCTGCGACGCCGTCGGCATGTCCACCGTCCCCGAAGTCATCGTGGCCGTCCACCAGGGGATGCGCGTGCTCGGCATCTCCATCATCACCGACCTCGGAGGCTTCGGCGAGCCCGTAAGGGTGACTCACGAGGAGGTGACCGCCGCCGCCAACGCGGCACAGCCCCGAATGACCCTGCTCATGCGGGAACTCATCCGTCGAATCTAACACAAAGCACATGACAGACATCAGCACGATGGGCGAGTTCGGCCTCATCAAGCACCTCACGCAAGACATCCTCCCCCGCAACCCGCAGACCGTACACGGCATCGGCGACGACTGCGCCGTGCTCGCCTACCCCGCCGACAAACACACACTCGTCACGACCGACATGCTGATGGAGGGCGTGCACTTCGACCTCACCTATATGCCGATGAAGCACCTCGGCTACAAGTCGGCACAAGTGAACTTCAGCGACATCTACGCCATGGGCGGCACACCCCGGCAAATCACAGTCAGTGTGGCTGTCGGCAAGCGGTTTTCGGTGGAGGACATGGAGGCGTTTTTCAGCGGACTTCGCCTGGCCTGCGAGGAACACGGAGTGGACATCGTCGGCGGCGACACCACCTCGTCCATGACGGGGATGGCCATCAGCATCACCTGCATCGGCGAGGTCAATCAAGGGGAAGCCATCTTCCGCAGCGGGGCCAAGGAAACAGACCTCGTGTGCGTCACGGGCGACCTCGGCGCGGCCTACATGGGACTGCAACTGCTGGAGCGCGAGAAGAACGTCTACTACGGGCAGGTGCGCGACCTCCAGACGCGGATTCAGGAAGCGAAGAGCAAGGGCAACGACACGCTGGCGCAAAAACTGGCCGACCAGCTGCAGGCCATCGACTTCCAGCCCGACTTCGCCGGCCGCGAGTATCTCCTCGAACGCCAAATGCGCCCGGAGGCGCGCCGCGACATCGTGCGCAAGCTCCGCGAGCTGAACATCCGCCCCACGGCCATGATGGACATCAGCGACGGCCTCTCGTCCGAGCTCATGCACATCTGCAGCCAGTCCAACGTGGGCTGCCGCATCTACGAAGAGCGCATTCCGCTCGACTACCAGACCGCCGTCATGGCCGAGGAGCTCAACATGAACGTCACCACGTGCGCCCTCAACGGCGGCGAGGACTACGAGCTGCTCTTCACCATCCCCATCGCCGACCACGAAAAGATAGAGCAAGTCGAAGGCGTGAAACTCATCGGCCACATCACCAAGCCCGAGCTGGGGCTCGCACTCATCACACGCGACGGAAACGAGTTCGAGCTCAAAGCGCAGGGATGGGAGGCGTTCAAGCAACAGTGAACACTCCCGCGTCCATTGGCAGCGATGGTGCTGTGCCACGTCCGGCACAGCACCATCGTTGTTTTTCCCGATTGCAGCCTGCGTTCGGATGGAGGCCGCACAAGGAAGAGCACGTCAGCGGATGTTCGCCCGAATCCGGGTGAGGTAGCGCTGCATGCGCTCCTCGTCCTTGGCATCGATGATGGCGATAAGTTCCTTCATCTCGGTGCGGATTTGCTCCACCTGCTCCTTGGTGTAGGGGTTGAAGAGAATTTCGCGGAGCAGCGTGTCGTCCTCGCCAAGCACACCCTGCGCGATGCGCATGTGGCGCTTGAAAGTGGTGCCCGGGGCATTCTGGTGTTTCATGACGGCGGCAAAGGCGAACGTCGAGATGAAAGGAATGGAGAGCGAGTAGGCCACCGTCTGGTCGTGCTCGTCGAACGTGTATTCGAAGATGTTGATTCCGAGCTGCGCGTAGAGGTCCTTGAAGAAGCAGCGTCCCATGTAGTCGCCCTCGTTGATGATGATGGCGTTCTCGTTGGAGAGCTGCCCGAGGTTGGCGAACGTGGGGCCGAACATGGGGTGGGTGGAGACGTAATGGAATCCGCTTTCCTCATAGAACTCTCTGAAGCCCGTCTTCACCGACGAGATGTCGCTCAGGATGCAGTATTCCTTGGGCAGGAAGGGCATGACCTGCCTGAACACGTCGAGCGTGTATTTCAGGCTGACGGCATTGATGACGAGGTCGGGGCGGAAGTCGCGGATTTCCTCCATGGAGTTGAACCGCAGCACATTGTACATGAACCGCAGCTGCTTCGGATTGACGTCATAGACGGCGACCTCGTGCTCAAAGCTAAGGAGGTCGGTAAAGAACGAGCCCATCTTTCCGGCTCCGAGAATAAGTATTTTCATCGTGTTGATGGTGTGAGGGGTGGGATGTTTTCGGTGGCGGCGATTGTCGGGGCTGGCGTTCATGGCGCGGGGCTCCACTGGTTGGGCTGCTCCGCCGCGCCGGCATCGTCCGGGCGTTTCGTCCTTTTGGTCGTGAAGTCCAAGTAGGGGCGGAGCTTCTCTATTTCTTCATTGCTGAACACATAGGCCGCGCCCAGCTTGTCGATGTCCTCGAAATCGCCGTAGTAATGGATGAGTTCTTTCAGCCGCCGCGCGCGCTCATAGCCGATGTAGGGGTGGCTGCCGAGCTGCTGGAGCGTGGCGGTGTTGATGTTTGTCTTCCGGATGTCCACGCGCTCGATGCGGAACCATTCCAGCGTCTGGGCAGGAAAATTGTTGATTTCCAACAACTGCCGCGTGTCGTGCAGGCCGCCCAGACGCTCCCGGTAGCGGACGATGCTGCGCGAGAAGTGCGCGCCGATGCCGGGAATGCGCTGCAGGAGGGCGGTGTCGGCCGTGTTGGGATCGACCCGTGTGAGCGTTTGGAACTTGTTGCTCTTCGGGAAGCTCGCCGCCGAGGCGCGCTCCGAAAGCCCGGCGCCTCCATCCCGGACGGACGCCGGCCGCGTCACGTCGGGCGTGCGGGGCCGGCGTTGCCGGTAGGCCGGCGCGACAGCGATGTGGGGTCGCAGGGGCGCGATGTCCTCCTCGCTCCATCCGTAGGTCTTCAGCATGTCGTCGGGCGTGCGAAACACCTTTCCCGCGCGGCGGTAACGGACGAAGTTCCTCACTTTCCAAGGTGCGACGCCAAAGCCCACCAGCGTGGCAGAATCGACAGTGTTGGGGTCGAACGCGTGGAGAGCGGCCGTGGCAGCCGGGCCATCACCGCCCGGACGGCTGGCGGCCCGGCTGCTGTCGGTAGCCACGCCGGCGACATCCGGGGAGCCAGGACGCAGCAAGTGCCCTTTCCTCCCGATCATCAGGCCGACGCAGAAGACGGCGGCGAACGCAAGGACGACGATGACACGCCGGTCGCTCTTTCGGAAGTAAAGGAAATCGCGCCACATTCCGCCCGCCTACTTGTTGATGACCTCCATCTGCTGGCGGACGCTCTCCTCGTGGATGGCCTCGAAAATCTGGCGCGTGCAGTTGGAGTCGATGCCGCACAGCGAGCCCTGCGCACCCCGCTTGTCGAGTATCTCGGAATAGCGGCTCGTCTGCACGATGGTCATGGAGTGCTCCTTCTTGTACTGGCCTATCTCACGGCTGATGCGCATCCGCTTGGCCAGGAGGTCGATGAGGGAGTTGTCGATTTCGTCAATCTGGCGGCGCAGCGCCGTGATGTTCTCGGTGGTGACGAACTCGTCGCGGATGACGAGCAGGTTGAGGATGTAGTCCAGGATGTCGGGCGTCACCTGCTGCTTGGCGTCGCTCCACGCGCAGTCGGGGTTGCAGTGGCTCTCGATGATAAGCCCGTCCATGCCGAGGTCCATGGCCTGCTGGCAGAGGGGGGCGATGAGGTCGCGGCGGCCGCCGATGTGGCTCGGGTCGCAGATGACGGGCAGCTGGGGGATGCGGCGGTGCAGCTCAATCGGGATTTGCCACATCGGGAGGTTGCGGTAAATTTTCTTGTCGTAGCTGGAGAAACCCCGGTGGATTGCGCCCAGGCGCCTCACGCCCGCGCCGTTGATGCGCTCCAGCGCGCCTATCCACAGCTCCAGGTCGGGATTGACGGGATTCTTCACCAGCACGGGGACGTCCACGCCGCGCAGCGAGTCGGCCAGCTCCTGCACGGCAAACGGATTGGCCGAAGTGCGCGCCCCGACCCACAGCAGGTCGATGCCGTATTCGAGCGCAAGCTCCACGTGCCGGGGCGTGGCCACCTCGGTGGAGGTGAGCATTCCGAGCTCCTCCTTCACGCGCTTCATCCAGGGCAGGGCCTTCTCGCCGTTCCCCTCGAAGCCGCCGGGCTTCGTGCGCGGCTTCCAGATGCCGGCGCGGAGAATCTTGACGCCGTTTGCCGCCAGCTGGCGCGCCGTGTCCATCACTTGCTCTTCCGTCTCCGCGCTGCACGGGCCGGCGATGACGAGAGGGCGTTTCTGCTCAATCCCCGTAAGGTTCAGGGGCTGTAATTCGAGTTCCATAACGTGTGTATCTGTTTTTTTCTTGATTGCGGGGGGGGGGAGTATGCGGTCGTTGCGCTCAGAACACGCGCTCGATGCGCCGCAGCGCCTCCTTCATCTTGCCGTCCTTGGCGCAGAGGGAGATGCGGACATAGCGGCTGCCGTTGGAGCCGAAGATGAAGCCGGGCGTGACGAACACGCGCGCCTCGTGCAGCACCCTTTCGGTCAGTTCCTCGGCATCGGCATAGCCGTCGGGGACGCGCCCCCACAGGAACATGCCTGTCTGCCGCGGGTCGAAGCGGCATCCGAGGCGCGCCATGATGGCCTCGGCGATGCGCCGCCGGCTCCTGTAGGTGGCCACATTGGCCTGCGCGTGCCATTCGTCGGTGTTGTCGTAGGCGCGCGCCGCCGCCAGCTGCAGGGCGCGGAACGTGCCCGAGTCGATGTTGCTCTTGATGCGGAGAATCCACTCCACGAACGTGGCGTTGGCGGCGAGCATCCCCACGCGCCAGCCGGGCATGTTGTGGCTCTTCGACATGGAGTTGAACTCGATGCAGCAGTCCTTCGCCCCGTCCACCTGCAGGATGCTCAGGTGCTCGTCTTCGTTGAGGATGAAGCTGTAAGGGTTGTCGTTCACGACGAGGATGCCGTGGCGGCGGGCGAAGTCCACGATTCGCCCGTACAGCGCGCGCGTGGCGCGTCCGCCGGTGGGCATGTTCGGGTAGTTGGTCCACATGATTTTCACGCCCGACAGGTCCTCCTCTTCCAGCCGGTCGAAGTCGGGCTGCCAGCCGTTCTCCTCGCGCAGGTCGTAGTTCACCACCTGCGCGCCGAGGATGCGGCTGAGCGACGTGTAGGTGGGATAGCCCGGGTTCGGCACGAGCACGCGGTCGCCGGGGTTGCAGAACGCGAGCGTCACGTGCAGGATGCCCTCCTTCGAGCCAATGAGCGGCTGGATTTCCGTCCGCGGGTCGAGCGCCACGCCGTACCACCGCCGGTAGAAGCCCGCCATGGCCGCGCGCAGCTCGGGGATGCCGGCCGTCGGCTGGTAGCCGTGGGCGTTGTCGAGCCGCGCGCAGGCGCAGAGCGTGTCGATGGTCTCGGGCGAGGGCGGCATGTCGGGACTTCCGATGGCCAGGCTGATGATGTCCCGCCCCTCGGCATTGAGCCGCGCGATTTCCTTGCCCTTGCGGCTGAAGTAGTATTCGCTGACCGACGCGATGCGGTCGGCCGGCTGTATCGTCGTATTCATATCTTATTGTATAGACTTCCTCTTGTTTCTGGTGATGGCTTGCGGTTCGGCCGCCTCACACGGTGGAGCGGCCCTCGAGGTACTCGCCCAGCACCTCCAGCCGCTTGGTGAGCGGACGGATGGCGTCGATGGACTGGCGGTAGCGGATGTAGTCGTCGTAGGTGACGTCCACGTAGAACATGTATTCCCACTCGCGGCCGATGATGGGCAGCGACTGAATCTTGGTGAGGTTGATGCGGTAGAACGAGAAGATGGAAAGCACCTGCGACAGGCTGCCCTCGTTGTGGGGAAGCGAGAACACGATGCTCGCCTTGTTCGACTTGTGCGGGTTGCAGAAGCTCTCGGCAATCCACGGGTCGCAGACGACCAGAAAGCGCGTGAAGTTGTGCTTGTTCGTCTCGATGCCCTCCTCCAGTATCTTCATGCCGTAGATGGGGGCGGCGGACTTGGAGCAGATGGCGGCGTGCCCGCGCGCCTTGCGCGCGCCGATGTCCCTGGCCGCGCCGGCCGTGTCCTCGGCCTCCACCACCTTCAGCCGCGGGTGGCCCGACAGGAACTTGCGGCACTGCATCAGCGCAACGGGATGGGAGGTCACCTCCACGATGTCGTCCCAGCCGTCCTCGGGCAGGCACACGATGCTGTGCGAGATGCGCAGCTTGTGCTCCCCCACAATCTGCATCCCGTTGTCGCGCAGGAGCTCGTAGTTGTGGAGCAGGCTGCCCGCAATGGTGTTCTCAATGGCGATGAGCGCCATGGCGGAGCTGTCCTTCTTCAGCTCCTCGAACACCTGCTCGAACGTGCCGCAGCAGATGAGCTCCAGCTCCTCCCCCTCGAAGAACTTGTGGGCGGCGAGGTCGTGGTAGCTCCCGACGGCGCCCTGTATCGCTACTTTCTTCATGGTGTGTCCTTGACTAAAAAATCCCGCTCACTGTGGGTGAGCGGGATTGTGGTTGTCGTCATCGGATGTCCGTCATGTCATGTACACGCATATCACTTCCCGCTCTACTCCTGGCCAAAGTAAAAGTAAAAGAAGGAATATGTGCTGGAAAATGACCTCATCGGATGCCGTTTGTTTTTATTTTCGGACGCAAAGGTAGCGTTTTTCCTCAGAGCTGCCAACAAAACACGGCGTTTTTTGACCGTTCACTGCAAGAAAACCGACAAACATCCCATCCATGCATATCGCCCCACAACGCGCCACCGCGCGACCGCCCCGCAGCCCATCCAGCCCCCGCCCCCGCCCGGCGGGAACGGGCGGGCGGAATCAAATAGGTAAATGGATTGAATGGATAAATAGGTCAGAAAGCGCACACCGCCCTCACCATGCGCGTGTCGCT
>CAVGCV010000034.1:0-13361 GCA_963627995.1 bacterium
AGACACCGACTCCAATAGTCTGCAAACAGACGGTAAAAGGGCGTACTGTGGACAGACGAGGGTATGTGCGCACCACATACACATCTGCGGATGAGGTGTGGAATGATTTCCTTTCGCAAACATCCGCGGAGGGCAGATACCATTTGAATTGGGTCTGGAAGAATACTAACAAAGGGCACATCATCACGATGGAGACATTCGCTAACGGCACGCGCCGGTTCTATGACCCGCAGACAGGACTGGATACAAAGAACATTTTACCACGGATTAGAGATAGGGTCGATATAAGGAGAGGAGTCTACGCCTACCGCGTGGACAAGCTCCAGCCAAACTCCGTTGTCGTGAAAGGCGTAGTGAAGAAAGCTGGAAGCGCGATAGCTACCCCTGAGGCCTCTACCCAACAGCTCCAATGGTGGGTGAAGAACGTGACGAACAAAACGAGCGGAGGGGTCAATGCAGCCACACCACTATCACCGAAGGAGAAAGCGCGCAGAAACGAAATAAAGGCAGAAGCCAAGAAAACTTTACATGGTTTGGAAATGCGCAACTCAGGCTTCAACAAACCAATTACAATAAGTAATAAGTCTATAAAGGAATGGTTGAACCAACCGTTTGCTGAGTATATGGAGAAGAATGAAGCCTTGTTGAAACTTCCAAAGAAAATAGAGGATGCAAAATATTTAGGTTGGGGGCAGGATGAGCATGATGTAGATGTAAAGATGCATCTATTTGAAACGGAGATTGGTCGTATAAAATCATGGATAGTTGTTCGTGAAACGCGTAAGGGGGTATGTTCTGTTCATTCTATATCAGACCATCCTCAAATATTGAAATATATAACAAATAAAGAGACTTGAAAACAGCGCCTCCTTGGAACTGCAATCCAAGGCTCTCATCTTCAAGTCTCCTTTGTTTCTATTGCAAAGTTACGAACAAAAACAAAACAAGCAAGAGAATGAAGCAAAAAATTTTACTTGAAGACAAGAAAATGGCGAGAAAGGCGGGATTTCACGACGCGAAGCACATTGGAGCGTGGAACGGACATGAAGTCGTTGAGCCAATCTTCACCGACGGGGAGACTCACTTCGTCGGCTTCCCCCAATACATTCTTTACAAGGACGGCAAACCGAGATGGACGAAAGACCACGAGGAGAGCCTCGACATCATGGACGCGCTGTAAAAGAGGTTTTCATGATGGAAGAATAATACACGAAACAAGCCAACCTTGACAGGCTGGCTCGGAGCGAGACGCCCAATTTTCTTTGTGCCTGTGCCGTTCTTTTAACTTTGCGGCACAGAGTTAATAACTGAACGGCAAAAGGGTTTTCGTGCGCCAGACAAAGCGGTATATTTACACCACAGTTAAACGAGGACATTAGACATGGACATTCAAAAACTTTTCGGTCTGCTCAAGACGAAATATCCTCAAAGCGGATTGAGCGACAATGAGATTAAGGGCATCGCCACCGCGCTAATTGCCACAGGGCTTGTTACGGACGAGAACGCCGCTACCATCGTGGACGCACAAGCGGACGCGGTGAAGGGCTTTCAGAGCCTGTTCGACTCACGTTTCACCAACCAGAAGAACGCCCTTGCGGCATCACTCACCGAGAGCCTCGAAAAGGCCCTCAAGGAGAAGTACCGCATAGGCGAGGACGGCAAGCAGGTACAGCCCAATCAGCAGGACGACATCGCCGCCCGGCTCGCAAAGCTTTTGGACGAAAGGCTGAGACCCATTTCGGACAAAATCGCGCAAGAGGAAGCGAGGCGCACGCAGGAACAGCGGACTGCGGACATCATCGAAAAGGCCAAGACCCACGGCATCCGTGAGGAACTGGCAAGAATGCTCGACGTGCCCGGCGACGTGACAGACTTGGACTCCTTCATGAAGGACAAGGCGCAGACACTCGCCAACCTCGGATTCCAGCAGTCAGTGCCGCCTGCAGCCGGTGGCGAGAACAAAGGCGACGGAGAAGCCATCGCAGCCATCATCAAGGCAGGGACACCCAAGCCGAATCCGGGAAAGTAAAAACTATTCATTAACGCTTAAATTTCAAAAGCAATGCCAGCAGGATTCAACTACAATCTCAACCCCGGCGCAACGGTCGAGGAGCTTTGCGACGTGCAGACCCTCCATCACAAGAGGGGCGCGTACAAGCTCGACACCACGGGGCTGACTATCGGCTCGAAGCTGCCGCGCTTCACTCCCGTTGCCGTCGACCTCACGTCCCGCACTGCGAAGGTCGTCAAAAACGTCAGGGTGGTGGCGGAAACAGCAGCTGACGCGACAAGTATAAACGTGGCCAAGAACTCCCTCGCTTACGCGGGGATGCTTCTCGGCACAGGCTCGAAGGGCGCGAAGGTGACGGCCATCGACACCACCAATACCGACTACGACACTCTCACGTTGGAGGCTGCTTTCGGGGCGAAAGTCGCAGCGGGCGCCGTACTCTTTGAGGCAAGCGCAGCAGCGGGCACCACCCCCAAGAACACCGCCAACTTCGTAATCTACGAGGAAACGAAGGTGGAGAAGGGCATCGTTCTCGTCGCCCTCATCATGCGTGCCTACGAGATTCAGGAGGCAAAACTCACGCTCCCCTTCTCCGCCAAGGACAAGGAGACGCTGACCGCACGCTTCCAGTTTGAGTAATAACCCATAAACACAACGAACCATGTTACTTACAATACAGACATTGTTCAATGACGCGAACGTGGTGCAGGCCGTCATCGACCGTGTGCTCCAGCAGGGGCTTGACCGCATCTACTGGCAGCAGTACCTGTCCTTCCGCCGCACGACCACCCGCGTGTTCAAGGACTATCTCGGCACCGTGACAGGAGTGGTCGCCGGCTCAATCAATTCCCGCTACGGTGAAAAGCCCATCCGTGAGCGCAAGTCGCTCGGAAGCGGCTATGGTGAAATCGCCTATCTGGGCGACGCATACCAGATGGACGTGGAGCGTCTGTCCGAGCTGCAAGACCTCATCGACAAGTTCAACGAGTCGCGCACTGCCGACCAGGTGGCTGCCATGAACGACATCATCCAGTTCATTACCGACGACTACCGCCAGGTCATCCTTGCGCCGCACAAGCGCATGGACATCGTGGTCGGCTCGCTGCTGATGACTGGGTCGGCCACCGTGAAGAACAAGGACAACGCGGACGGCGTCGAGCTGCTCGACATCTCCCTGCCGTTCAAGTTCATCACCCCGGCAAAGACCGACGTGTATGTGGACGGCAAGCAGAAGTTCATCTCCTACCTCCAGCAGAAGATTGCCGACCTGCAGCCGCAGTACGGCAAGTTCGAGAAGATGATAATGAGCCGTTCCACCTTCATCAAGAACATCGTGGGCTCTGTCGAGTTCGGTGACACGTTCAAGATGGTTCTGCCGTCGCAGCAGTTCAACGTCGCCACCGGCCTCATCACCTCACAGATGGCATCCACCGTCCTCAATGGCGTTGGTCTGCCCTCTGTCGAGATTAAGGAGGACTACGTGGAGGAGCAGAACGGCACGAACACGCAGATTTATGCGGACAACCGCGTCACTCTGTTGCGTTCCGACGAGCTCGGATGGATGCGCCACCACACTCCATACGAGTCCACAGACCCCGTGGACGGACGCACCTACCGGCCTGTCGGCAACGATAACGGGCAGATGCTCATCAGCAACTACCGCGACAAGAACGGCCGCTACATGGAGTACGCCGCAGAGTGGATTCCGCAGATTGCCGCTCCGAACAAGATTGTCAACTTCAATCTTGAAACTCTGAACGCTTAACGAGCATGACAACCCGGGACGCACTCAAGGCACAGGTCCAGTACCCGCTCCCGCAGGACTTCTTTTCATCGGTGGCGGTGAAGAGAGGTCTTGACGGCGACGGCGAATGCACCAAGGAGATGATGGCATCGCCCGAGTTCAAGGGCGCGGTGGCCGACTGTCTCAGACAGGTCATCGTGTATCCCTCGAGCGTTTCCGAGGGCGGTGTCTCCATCTCCAAGGCCGACAGAGACGACCTTCTGCTGGTCGCCAACCGCCTTTACAGGGAGATTGGGGAAGAGCCGATTGGTGAACGCCCTAAAGTGACTTTCTATTGACATGCTGTATTACGGACTTCACAAGCTCTGGCGGATAACCGCAGACAGCGGAGGCTATGACGGGGACGGTGTGCCCGTGCCGGACACCGAGACGGTGGAGGAGATGCCCTGCGACATTGTCCCCAACGGGAGACAGCAGGCCATTTTCCTTGACGGCAAGGCCACCAACTACTCGTATGCCTTGACACTTGGCGGCAACTGCCCGGAGTTCAAGCGTGGAGATTCCGTAAGGCTGTTCAACGGAGAGGAGCTGACCGGTGACAAGTCTTTCACCGTTCTTCAGTTTTTCCGCTACAGGCTGACCAACCACGCGATGCTATGGGTATGACAGTCCAAGGAGCGGATGCCGTCCGCAGACGGCTGGACAAGGCAGGGGAAACCGTGTCCAACGCCATCCTTACGGCTTTCGCCTATGCCGGCGAACATGCCGTGAAAGGCATAAGGACAAGAGAATTCAGCTCATGGGAAGACCAGTCGGGCAACCTGCGCTCATCCATCGGCTATGCCGTAGCTCAAAATGGCAGGGTTGTCATCATGTCCGGGTTCGATGTGGTGGCAGGAGGCAAGGAAGGCGCGGCTAACGGCAAGAAGATGACAGCGGAACTGGCGCGCGAGTACGCACAGCATCCTTTTGTGCTGATTGTCGTTGCCGGCATGGAATACGCCGTGTACGTGGAGGCGATGGAGAACAAGGTGGTGCTGGCAGGCGGCCAGCTGTGGCTCGAGAACAACATCGGCAAGATTTTGCGTCGGGAAGTGGAAAAGGCAATAAGAAAAATCGGCAAGGGATGAAGACAGACATCGACATTTGCAAGGACATCTATCGGATTGTCAGCAAGTCGGCCATCAAGTCGGCCATCAACGGCACGGTCTCCTACGTGGGGCGTGCAGAGGGCTCTACGGCGGAAGACTGCATCATCTCCGTGCTGGAAAGCCAAGTCTACCAGATTCAGGACAGCAAGGTCAACGTGAATGTATATGTGCCTGACATTGCGAGCGGGGGGCGCAAGGTGCGCGACGTGGAGCGCATCAGCACACTCTCCGGCGTGTGCGGGGACGTGTTCGGGAACGGCAGGCGGTCGGTGTTCGGCGACGGGTTCAGGATTACTCTCGAAAACCAGCGAGTCCTTTCTGTAGAAGGCAAGGACGAGCACGTAATCAACAATTCACTGAGGTATAAATTTAACAACGAGTAAAATTATGGCAGACAAGAAAGTTTTAGGCTGGGGCAAATGTGCCGTAGGCAGCTACAGCGACATCGTGGAAGGTTCTTGCCAGCTCTCCGTAGATGAAGGGCAGGAGACCGAGGCCCTCATTGAAGGCGGCGAGGCGGAAGGCCGCAAGAAGGCATCCGACAAGTACACTCTCACCTTCAACCGCCGCATCGGCGACCCCTCCGAGGTCGAGGTAGGCTACACCGAAGAAGCAGGCGAAGATGTGGTCGTCACGCCGGAGAACGTCGGAGCTGTCGGCTGCACGCTGAAAGGATGCTCCAGGCACATTGCTGTGAAGTTCGACTCCACCGACGGCCTTGTGGCTGTCTACACCTACAAGACCAAGGGCAAGAGGGGCGCGGACGGCAAGCTGGCCGACATCGCATTCCAAAAGAAGACCGCCGGAAGTTAGTCTCTCGCGCCGGAAACAATCCGGCATCCCGGACAGCCAAGACAAGGGGCGGCGCATCTGTGCGCAGTCGGTTCGAGACCGGCTCCGGGAGCAAGAAAACACCATAAGAATGAAGGATTCAGACCACGACATTACCGATGTCATTGTCGGGAGGCCGCAAGAGTTCAAGGTTGGCCGGAAGAGTTTCAAGCTGTACCCTGTCACCCTTGCCAAGATGCTCCTGCTAAAAAGGCTCATGGACGAGCTCTCCGTCAACATGGAACAGATGAAGGTGAATCCGTATCTTGAAGCCTTGAGGATTGTCAGGGACAGACGGAAGACCTGCTGCCGGATACTGGCATACCATACCGCCCCGAACACCTACAGGGACCTCTTCGACACACATGCCATTGCAGTAAGGGAAAACCTCCTTGGCAAGGGGCTTGACGATGAGGAACTGGCGACGCTGGTGATTCTCGTCCTGACTGCCGAAAAGACCGATGCCATCATTGAGCACTGCGGTCTCAACAAGGAGCGTGAACGTATGCGGAAGGTCATGGCTGTCAAAAAGGAGCATGGCAGGAACACCATGACCTTCAACGGCCTCACCGTGTTCGGGACGTTCATCGCCCAGCTGAAGGAAATGGGGTACACCGACAATGAGATACTCTATGAGCGTGGGTATTCCTACCTCCGCCTCATGCTTGCCGACAAGGTCGTGGACATCATGCTGACCGACGAGGAACGCCGCGAGTTGTACGAAGCGGACGGCGGAGAACTCATGGACGCCAACGCACCGCAATCGGCAGCCAAGATAACGGAATACTTCGCCCAAAAGGACGTGGTCATCAACTAACGACGAGATGAGCGAGAATCTGCACATAGCCGTAACAGGAGACAACAAGGGCTTCATCGACGCTCTCAACGAAGCGCGCGACGGCGTAAGGAGGACGGCAAACGCTGTCGAGCAGAGCGGCATGGGCATCGAGGACATGTTCAAGCGCATCGGTGCGGCAGCAGGAATAGCCTTTTCTCTGGGCCAGGCAAAGAGTCTCATCAGCAAGGTCGCGGAGGTTCGCGGCGAGTTCCAGCAGCTGGAAATCGCGCTCAATACCATGCTCGGCTCTGCCTCGAAAGCCGACGCGCTCATGTCCCAGCTCATCAGGACTGCGGCCATCACCCCGTTCGGCATGTCGGACGTGGCGAACGGAGCGAAGCAGCTGCTTGCATACGGCGTGCAGGCCGAGGAGGTGAACGAGACGCTCGTCCGCCTCGGCGACATCGCCGCCGGCCTCTCCATTCCCCTGAACGACCTTGCCTACCTGTACGGGACGACCATGGTGCAGGGCCGCATGTACACGCAGGACTTGAACCAGTTCCTCGGACGCGGCATCCCCCTCACGGAGCAGCTCGCCGCGCAGTTCGGCGTGGCGAAGGACAAGGTGAAAGACCTCGTCGCGGAGGGGAAGGTAGGGTTCGAGGAGGTGAAGAAGGCCGTTTGGAGCCTGACCGACGAGGGCGGCAAGTTCGGCGGGCTCATGGCGGCGCAGAGCAAATCCATCACGGGACAGATTTCCAACATCGAGGACGCGATAGAGCAGATGTTCAACGAGATCGGGAAGTCCTCCGAGGGGGCTATCGGCACTGCGCTCGAAGGCGTTTCCCTTCTCGTGGAGAACTACGAGAAGGTCGGCGAGGCAATCATGGTCGCGGCGACCGCCTACGGAAGCTACAAGGCCGTGCTGATGGCCGTGACGGCCGTGCAGACGCTCAACACCGCCGTGCTGCGGGAGGCCGCCCTGCAGAAGGCACTGGCGGCTTCGGCCGGGATTACCTTGTCGAACGCGGAGGCCGTGGCCGCGGCAAGGACGCAGCTGCTTGCCCTGGCGCAGCGGGGCCTGGCGGCGGCCATCAAGTCCGTGACGGCCTCTCTGCTCACGAACCCCTATGTCCTTGCAGCGGCAGCCATCACGGGGCTTGTGTACGTCATCTACAAGATGGCGACGGCGGACAGCGCGGCGGAGAGCGCGAAAAAGGCCTTGAACAACCGCCTTGAGGAACTGACGGAGACGCAGCGGAAATACTGCGAGGAGACGCAGAACGCCATCAAGCTCGCGGAGGACGACGTAGCCGCGACCACGGACCGCGACGAGGCCCTGCAGCTCCTCATCGGCCGCTACCCGCAGATTGTTCAGAAATACATCGACGAGAAGGGACACCTGCGCGACGTGCTTGCCCTGAAGAAGGAGATTGCGGAGTTCGACGGGATGAAGCAGCGGCAGGAGGCCACGGAAACACTGAGACGGACTGGGCAAAGAGCTTGGCGAAACTACAATGACGCACGAACGGTCATCGGCGCGCTATTCAGGGCCGGCAGTGGCAACCCTCTGCCGAAAGAGGAACGGGAGCTGCTGGAGCGGCTGCGGGAGCAATACAAGAATGACACGGGGACATCGTGGTGGGGGATGCTGGGCGTCGACATTGTCAATATCCGCGACTTCTATAAGAATCTGGCCGAGACTTCCCGAAAACGCTATGCCCGAAACCTCACCGTCAACAGAATCGCCGACTTCACGAAAGAGGGCGGCGCGCTGGAGGGGTACACGGACGAGCAGCTGAAAACCCTGCGGGAGACGCTGCGGAACTCCCTCGCGAAGAAGTACACGACGGACGGGAGCGGCAACGGCAAGAACACCGCCGTGTACATCCAGGAGCTTGGGGACTACCTCGACAACGGCGACAGGCGGAGCCTGCTGACGCGCGTGGAAGGCATGGTCGATGCGCGCGGCAAGGCGAAAGGCTCTGCCGCGGAGTGGGCGGCTGCGGCAGGAAAGAAGTACCGGGACGCGCTCAAGGCCTATAACGACTTCATCGGCGACACCTCCGGCAGCCTGACGCAGGACGCATTCGAGACGAAGGCCAGAAAGCTGAAAGACGCGGTGGATGCCGCCAAGAAGGAATACGACAAGGTGAAGCCCGGCACGGACAGCGACATGGAGAAAAGCCAGAAGGCGCCGGAGAAGGCGGCCCGCGAGGAAGAGCGGCGCCGGCAGGCGTCGGAGAAGCTGGGCCATGAGCTTGCCGGGCTGCAGCGCGAGAACGACGCGGCGGAGATAGCGGCGATGGACGAGGGACTTCAGAAGAAGCTGCGCCAGATAGACAACGACTACCAGGCGCGGAAGAACGAGATAGACAAGCAGGAGGCCGACTGGAAGCGTGAAAACGTGAAAGCCGGCGCGGGCGGCGGGCTTTCGGCGGAGCAGCAGTCCGCCATCGACGAGGCGCGCGCGCTGAACGACACCCGGCTGCAGAGAGCCACGGCGGATGCGTACCGGGAAGAGCTGTCCGCCATGCGCGACTATCTGAAGGACTTCGGCACCATAGAGCAGCAGCGGCTTGCCATCGCGCAGGAGTATGAGGAGAAGATTGCAAAGGCAACGTCGCCCGCCCAAAGGGCTGCGCTGACGCTTCAGCAATCCAAGGAGCTGGAGAACTTCGACCAAAAGCAGCTGGAGGAGGACGTGGACTGGGCCGGAGTGTTCTCTGACCTGCAGAGCCACACCAAGGAATACCTCGAGGGGCTGCGGACGCAGTTGCAGGGATTGCTCGACGAGGGCAAACTCCCTGCCGACCAGATGTCTGTGGTGCAGGAGAAGATACGCGACATCAATGCCGAGATAAGCAAGCAGAACGGCTTGTTCCAGTTCGTGGGCGACAAGGCAAGGGAGCACAACAGGCTCTTGCAGGCAAGCGCCGACGCCCAGGCCGAACTCAACAAGGCCAAGCAGGAGGAGGCGGAGGCGCGGCATGGAGTGGAGCAGGCCACGGAGGCCGTACGAAGCCTCATGGAGAGCCTTGGCGTTGGCCGGGACACCGCCATCGAGGACGGCTTGCTGAACGGCATGGACGCCTCCAGCGAGGAGTACCGGCGCATGCAGGAGCTCCTCACCAAGCTCCGTGTCGGAGAGGGAGAGCTGGCGCAGGCCCGCAAGAACACCGCCACTGCCACCAAGAAGGCAAAGAACGCCGAGGACGCAAGCAAGCGCGAGGCCCCGCAGGCTGTCGCCGACTGGTTTGCCGACGCACGGCAGTTCATCAGCGAGAAGGGAATAGACCGAATCCCCGACCTCTTGGGCGAGATGGGCCTGGACGAGGTCGGCAAGAAGGTGGAACAGGGTCTTGGCGGGCTCAAAAACGCCGCCAGTGCTGCGGAGGACTTTGCGGGCGGCAACTACATCGGGGCGGCCCTGCATGGCGTCAGCGCCATCAAGGACTTCGGCAGTGCGCTCGGCATCGGCGGCGGCAACGAGGCAAAGGTGGCGGAAACCACCGAGAGGCTGACGGAGGCCAACGAGCTGCTGGCCGACAGAATCAGCGACCTCGCGGAGGTCATCGGCGACTCGGCGGGGCAAAAGGCCATCGGCGCCTACGAGGCGGCACTGGAGGCGCAGAAAGAACTTCAGGAGAACAACATGGAGCTGCTCCGCGCGCAGATGGGCTATCACAGCGCCCACCACTCCAACGCCTACTACGCGAGCGACGCGGAAATCAGGAAACTCTACGACCAGTCCCGGAGCACGCTTGGCAAGGCCGGGTACGACCTCGGGAACATCGCCGGCCTGGGCGACATCTACGGCCTCACGCCGGAGGAGCTGAAAGCCATCAAGGACTTCGCGCCCGACCTGTGGAAGTATCTCACGGAGGTCGGGAAGTACGACAAGAGCGAGTATTGGGAGAAAGTCGTGGAGCAGGCCGGAAAGACCGAGGAGCTGACGGAGAAGATAAACGACAACCTTACGCAGACCTCGTTCGACAGCCTGCGCGACAGCTTCCTTGACGCGCTCACGGACATGGAGAGCAGCAGCGAGGACTTCGCGCAGACGTTTGAGAACATGATGTTCAAGGCCGTCCTCAACTCCATTGTGCTGAACGACGAGTTCGACGACTGGCTGCAGGACTGGCAGAGACGCTATGCCCGGGCCGTGAAGGACAACGACACGGAGAAGCTGGAGCGGCTGCGGCAGGAGGCCGTCGATATGCGCGACGCCAAGGTGGAGGAACGCGACCGCTATGCCGGCTTGATGGACTACGGCTCCCAGTACTCCCAAGAGGCGTCGGCCAAGGGCTTCCAGGCCATGTCGCAGGACACGGGCGAGGAACTGAACGGGCGGTTCACGGCCCTGCAGATAAGCGGCGACGCCATCGCACGGCAGGCGGAGCAGATGTACGGACAGATGGTGGCCATGACCGCCATACAGACATCGGCCAACTACACGCTGGCGGAGATTCGGAACCTGATGGTGTACAGCAACTCATACCTTGAGGATGTGGCCAGGTACTCCAAGAAGATGTACCTGGAGTTCGGAGAGAAACTTGACAGCATGATCCACAACACGAAGAGTCTATGACAGGCGACGTGACGATAAACGGCGTCGATGCTTATGCAAGATACGGCGTCAACCTCGAGGACGGGGCGCTCAGCACGCTCATGACCCCCGCTCCCATGAAGGAATTCATCGATGGCAAGAGCCGGTTGAGACACGGCAAGTCCGTCGTCGTGAAGAACGCGAGGTACGACAGCAGGGAGATGACGCTGCCGTTCCACCTGATAGCAGGGAGCAGGGACGAGTTCTTCGCAAAGTACGCCCTGTTCTGTTCCGAGGTGCTGTCAAAAGGCAAGTTCGAGCTGCGGACCAAGTACCAGAGCGGAGTGGTGTACCGCCTTGTGTACCTGTCGTGCACGCAGTTCCGCCAGTTCATGCAGGAAATGGCGGTGTTCTCGTTGAAGGTGGAAGAACCGAACCCGGCAGACAGAGCAGAAGAAGAATGATAGAGATAAGGCGACTTGACGGAACGACCGTGCTGGCCCTCCACGACATGCCGGAGGGCGCACTGGTGCATCGTGAGCTTGGCGGCGACCACTATGTGAAGCTGCCGTTCACGACAGGGGAGCCTGTCTGTCTGAAAATTGGAGATCATGTCATTCTTCCCGATTTCGGCAGGTTTGAGCTTACCGAGCCGTATGCGCCGGCCTACAACAGGGCGACCGGAGGGTATGACTACACGCTGCGGCTGGACGCGTACTACATGAAGTGGAAGAACAAGATATGCAGGTACATCCCGACTGCCAGCGCGAGCGAGACTTCATTCCATCTGACAGCCACGGTAGGCGTTCACCTCGGAGTGGTTGTCAGGGGCATCAACGCCCTTGGCGCCAAGGACAGCAACTACCGCTACGAGGGGCGGGAGTTCGTGTTCCAGCTGAAGAATTTCCCCGCCGAGAAGGAGGAGGCGGCGAAGTACAAGCAGTATGACAACACGGACTTCTTTTCCGCGCTTGACGACCTTGCCTCCATCTTCGAGTGCGAGTGGTGGGTGGAGGACGCTGTCATCTGCTTCGGCAAGTGCAGGATTGACGGCACGGAGGTTGAGATGGAAATCGACGTGAATGTCGAGGACATGTCCGGCTCGGAGAGCAGGAACGACCATGCCACCCGTATCATCGCCTTTGGCAGCGATAGGAACCTGCCGAAAGACTACCGCAAGGACAGCGGCGCGGACATCACCAAGAACGGCGGCGTGCAGAAGCGTCTCATGCTCCCACTCACGGGCGAGCACGCCTGCCCTTACGGATACATCCAGGACGGCGGCGTGGAGAGCGAGACGGAGGCCATAGAAATCGTCGCGGTGAATGACGACATCTATCCACGGACGAAATGCGTAGTGGACAAGGTGGAGACATACACGTCCACGGCCAAGGACGAGGAGACGAAGGAGGCAGTCACCAAGACCTACTACCGCCTGACGGACGGAAGCGGTTTCGTCTTCTCCAATGATTACCGACTGGACGGTGAAGAACTGCGCATCCTGTTCCAGTCGGGAAAGATGAACGGCATGGACTTCGAGTGCAGCTACAGCGACGAGGAGAAGTACTACGAGGTCATCGCCAACGAGGACTACGGACGTGAGCTGCCGGACACGGCGCTCCACCCGGAAGAGGGTAACGAGTTCGTCGTCTACGGGTGGGACAGCACGAAGATTGGCGACACGAGACTGATAGAGGCCGCCGAGGAGGAGCTGTATCGGGCGGCTGTAGAAAAACTGCAGGACTTGAAGACAGACCCGAACACCTACACCTGCAAGATGATGAGCGATTGGTACGAGGAGAAGATGCGTACCGAGAGCCTTGGCGTGTGGTCGCTTGGCCAGCCCGTGAAATTGATTAACCCTGCATCCTTTGCCGACGGAAGGAGCTCGCGGATTATCGGCTACGAGATAAAGCTTGACATTCCGTACGACACTCCCGAATACATCGTCGGCGAGGCTGCCGCCTACTCGCGGACGAGGGACATGGAGCAGAAGATTGACTCCCTGACCTTCAACGGAGCGGCCTATCAGAACCAGGGCGGCGGGGGCGGTGGCGTTTACCTCGTCACGACCACGAGCACGACCCCGTCGAGCGACTACAATGCGTACTCGGCCGCACGGAGCGACAGGAATTTCCTGCGCAAGGACAGGGCCGACACGGCGCGGGGCGACCTGTCTTTCGAGGGGCGGTGCTCGTTCGGCGGCGGCGCGGCGTTCCGCTCGGACGTGTCGGTGGAGGGGGGCGCGTTGCTGGACGTGGGCGGCCCCAGCCGTTTCGGCGGCGCGGCGCGCTTCG
>CAVGCV010000035.1:0-13265 GCA_963627995.1 bacterium
TCCACTGCACAGCCACGCCGGAAGGCCGTGAGGTAAGCTCCCAGGAGATACGCCGCTGGCACACCGACCCGGTAAGCAAGGGTGGGCGTGGCTGGAAGCAGGTGGGATACACCGACCTGATACACCTGGACGGCACGGTGGAGCGCCTTGTGGGCAACAACGAGGACGCGGAGGTGGATCCGTGGGAAGTGACCAACGGAGCGAAAGGCTACAACAGCGTGAGCCGCCACATCGTGTATGCCGGAGGCTTGGCCAATGACGGCAAGACCGCCAAGGACACGCGCACGGCAGCACAGCTGAAAGCCATGGCCGACTATGTGAGAGACTTCCACATGCGGTTTCCGCAAATCAAGACAGTGGGACACCGCGATCTCCCCGGCGCGGGCAAGGCTTGCCCGAGCTTCGACGTGGCAGCGTGGCTGAAAGAGACGGGAATATACCAGTAACAAAGAGATGCACGGCATGAACATCAGCGAAATCCTGAACCTTCTCCTCGGCGGCGGTCTGGTGGCAACGGTAGCGGCTATATGCACGCTGCGGGCTACCGTGAGGAAAGCGAAAGCGGAGTCGATGAAAGCGGAAGCCGACGCCGAGACGGTGCGTATGGACAACGCCGCGCATGCCACCCGCATCCTGGTTGAGAACATCGTAAAACCGTTGAAGGAAGAGCTCAATGAGACAAGAAGATACCTTGAAGCCTCGAAGCGCGAGATGGCGCGTCTCAGGAAGGCCATCGACACTGCGAACAGCTGCAGGCACCGCGATGGCTGTCCTGTTCTTGTCGGGCTGCGTGACCAGCCGAAGGTTGACTGCGTCCACGGAGGAAAGCGTGATTCGGGAATCTGCGGACAGCCTGCGGCGCGAGGTTCGCCTGATGTGGTCGGAGTCCGTTCCTCGGGAGGAGGCCCGTCTGGATATTCCCCTGTCGGCTCTGGCAGACCTGCCCGATGCGGCGGAGTACCGCGCGAGTAACGGCCGTGCCGTCGCGACCGTGCAGAACAAGGGCGGCACCATCGTGGTGTACGCCACGTGCGACAGTCTGCAGCGCCGTTGCGAATACTACGAGCGCGCGCTGTCAAGCTACCGTAGCGCGCTGGAACAGCAGAAGAATGAAGCCAAGACGGAAAAGGAACGCAGTCCGAATCCGTGGAAGACGCTTCTTACCGCCTTTATCGCCGGGTTGGCGGCCGGCACATTATCAACCCTTTTAGCAAGAAGAACATGGCAGAAAAGAAATTCATGTACGGCATCGGTGCCGTGAAGTTCGGCGACAAGACGCTGGGCTACATCGAAAAAGGCAGCTGGGACTGGGGCGGCTCGAAGCCCGAGACGGTTGACGTGGAGGCCGAGCAGGTTCCCGGCGCGCCGGTGCTGACGCTGGTGACGAAGAACGGCACGGTGTCTCCGACGTTCAACCTCATCCAGCTGGACTACGAGAACCTTCAGCTGGCGCTTGGCGGCAAGCTCTTGGGTTCTGCGGGTTCCTATACCGGCTGGGAGGCGCCGACGGAACTTGTGGAGCTGCGCGACAAGTGCGAGATAGTGCTGAAGAGCGGCCAGACCGTGAAGATACCGAGCGCGACGCTCTTGGCGAGCCTCGGCGGCAAGCTGACGCTGACGGAGGTTTCCAAGATAGAGTGCAAGCTGACGGTGAACGCGCCGTCGGACGGCAGCGCGCCTTGCTCGGTGGTGGATACGGCGGGTTCCTGACGTGTTCGGCTTATGGATCGTGCGATTGAGAAAGAAGCGGCGGAGGCTCTCCTCGACAGGGGTGTCTCCGTTCCGTTCAAGGACCTGCGTCTTCCGTTTGTGAGGAAGCCCCTGCGGCTTCGCCTCACCATGCGTCGTCCCACGCTGGCGGGCCAGATAGCGATTGGCCGCCAGTACCTGGCGATGGACACGACGGCGGCGGAGGCGTCTCGTCTTTCCTCGTTGGAGCAGATGCGCTTCATGGCCAGGCACGGCAGGCGCCTGTCGCTCATCATCGCCTACACGGTGTGCAGGGGCTACTTGTCCCGCCACCTGCTTGTTGGGCTGACTGCGTGGCTGGTGCGCCACTTCGTGGAGTACCGTTACCAGACGGCGGCCGTGGGCCATTTCGAGCGGCTGATGGGCACGGCCCCTTTCATGAGCATTATCAGCTTGGCGGAACGGACGAATCCGATGACGCCGAGACTGAGCCAAAAGGAGGAGGGGAGTTAAGAACCGAGTACGAAGGTTCCCATAGCCCTTTCGGCTTCGTGTGGCAGGTGGCCAGCGCGACTGGTTGGAGCGTGGACTACATCCTCCACGGGGTGAACTACCAGACGCTGATCATGATGCTGTGCGACGCTCCGCGCTACGTCAGGAGGAAAGCCGGCAAGCCCGGCAGCGGCAGGACGGCCGAGGCGGAGGCCGGTGAGATAGCGGGTTTTTTCCAAAGCAAACTGAACTGAAAGCATGAGCAAGCCAGTGGAGATAGAGTTCCTGATGCGGGACGGGCTGAGCGCCGGCATCGACAACGCCAGCGCGCGTGTCGACGCCCTCTTGTCCAATGCCAGGCGTGCGGCCGACTTGGTGAGCTCGAAGATTGCCGAGCAGCACAAGGTCATCGACGGCGTGTCCGCCGACCTGGGCCGCATGGAGCGGCAGCTTGCCGGCATGAAGCCCGGCACTGCGCAGAAGGAGCTGGCCGCCGACGTCGTGGCTTGCCGCAAGGTGCTGGACGAGGAGCGGAGCGCCCTTGCCTACCTGGAAAAGCAGCACCTGCAGGCGGAAAAGTCCGTTCGGGAGTTGGAAAAGGCGCACGCCGGGCTGTCCTCTTCCTGCGCGTCGTCGGCCTCGTCGCAGAAGACCCTTGCCGAGCGTATCGCCGAGAGCAGGGACTTGGTGAAATACACCACAGCCAACATCAAGGAACTGGAGAAGGCCTACGCGTCCGCCGCCCCCGGCAACGCCAAGTATGCGGCCTTTTCGGAACTCGCCGCCGCCCGTCGTGCGCTGGAAGAGGAGAAGGCGACACTCGCCGGCCTCACGCACGAGCAGGAGGAGAACCGTGAGAGCAACAAGCGCCTCGCCGTGCAGCTGCGCGAGCTGCAGGACGCAATGGCCAAGATGCGTTTGGAGGGCAAGCAGAATACGGACGAGTACCGCGAGATGGCGGAAAAAGCGGCGGAACTTTCCGACACCATCTCCGACCTGCGCCGGCAGACAAAGATACTCTCCGATGATGACGCCAACTTGGAGGGCTTCATGTCCGGTGTCAGCGGTCTGTCCGGAATGTTCACCGCCGCCACCGGCGCCGTGTCGCTGTTTGCCGGCGAGAACGAGAACCTGGCCAAGATACAGGCGCGGGTGCAGTCGGTCATGGCCATCACGATGGGCCTGCAGCAGGCGTTCAACGCCCTGAACAAGGACTCCGCCTTCCGTCTGGTGACCGTGGCGAAGATGAAGAACCTGCTGACGGCAGCGAACACGCGGCTGTCGGCGGCCCTGGGCATCTCCACGGCGGCGGCCTCCGCGCTCATGGCGACGCTGACGCTGGGCCTGTCGGCGGCCATCACCGGCCTGATAGTCCTGTTCGACAAGTACAGCGGCGCGCAGGAGGAGGCGCGCCGGAAGGCGCAGGAGCTCGTGGAGGCGGAGAGCGCGGGCAGGGCGCAGATGATAAAGACGCGCTTCGAGATAGCCAACACCCTCCGCGAGCTGAAGGAGTTCACCGGCAGCAAGGAGGAGGAAAAGAAGAAGACCGATGAACTGAACCGCAAGTACGGCGAGGCGTTCGGCTACTACGATGCCGTTGCCGAGTGGTATGACGTGCTGACCCGGAAGGCGGAGGACTATGTCCGGGTGCTTTTCCTTCAGGCCAAGGCGCAGGCGCTGGTCAACAAGGCGGTGGAAGCCGACGAGGAAGTGAACAAGCTCAAGGCGACCGACGCCGACGATGTGGATGGCGCGCTGGGGCGGTTTGCCAGGGTGCTCATGTGGGCGAACCAGTCCGCGACCCTCGACGAGAAGCGACATGGAGTCGACAGGTACAACCGGCGTCTCAAGGAGCAGCTCGTCGCCGATGCCGAGAAGCTCCGCGACGACCTGCTCAAGCAGGCGGAGGCTCTGTCCAAGGAAATGGGCGAGACAGGCAAGGCCAGCGGCATCGGCGGTCATTCCAAGCCCGATGGCGGCAAAGGAAACAGCGGCAATGACCGGCAGAAAGAGCTGGCGCGCGAGAAAGCCGCCGAGGAGCAACGCGCCGAGGAACTTGCGCAGCTCCGCCAGGAGATAGAGCGGGAAAGCGTGGACCAGCTGGCGGATGGCAGCGAGAAGCGCATGCGGCAGATAAAGTTCAACTACCAGAAAGAGGAAGACGAGATAAAGGTCCTGGAGGCCAAGTGGCGCGCTGCGCAGGGCGGAACTCTCACGGAGGAGCAGGGCGACGCCCTTTCGGAGCGGCTTCGGCTGGCCCGTGAAGGATTGCGCAAGGGTCTGGAGGAGGTAGAAGAGGAGGCGGCGTCGGCGTACCGTGACCTGCTCGCCAAGTACCAGGACTACGAGGCTCAGCGCCAGCGCATCCGCGAGAAATTCGCAGCGGACAGGGCCGGCATAGAGAACACGGCCGAGGTGAACGGGCATCCCATAGACAAGGGAACGAAAGAGCGTGCCCTTGCGGAACTGGCGAAGCAGGAGGCGGCTGCACTGAAAAATGTGGACGATGCGCAGCTGTCGGAGCTGGGCAAGGAGCACGGTGCGTTGGCGGACATGTTTGCGGAGACCTCGACGCGGAGCGTGGCCGAGATACAGAAGATAATAGACCGGATAAAGCTGCTGATGGACTACCTTCGTGCCGCCAAGGACGGGGACGGCACGGCGGAGGTGAAGGACGGGGATGGCAACACGGTGAGGACGATCGGGCTGTCCGATGTGGCTGCTCTTGGTTTTTCGCCGGAGGAGCTGAAAGTGCTTGGGAGCAGCCCCGAGAAGCTGAAAGCCCTGACGGAGCAGTATGAGAAGCTGAAGAAGGAGGTGCTGGGCAAGAACCCGTTCAAGGCGTTGGCCGACGCCGTGGGCGAGTTCTTCAAGAAAGGCGAGGCCGGCGACGGGAAGACGCTGGAGGGCAAGCTGAAGAACCTTGGCGAGAGCGCCGCCGCGGCGGCGGACATGGTGGGCGACTTGGCCGGGAAACTGGGCGAGATGTTCGAGGCTGCCGGCAGCGGCGGCCTGTCCGAGGCGATGGCCGGTGTGGGTGCCGTGATGTCGTCTGTCAGCAACATCGGCAAGAGGTTTGCGCAGGGCGGTGTGGCCGGCGGTATCGCCGCAGCCGCAGGCGAGGCGATAGGCTGGGTGACGAAAGCCCTTTCGGCCAGCGCCCGGCACAAGGCCGCGCTGGAGGAGGTCATGCAGGAGGTTACGTCGCAGCAGCGCGAGTACAACCTGCTTCTGATGGCTCAGAACCTGGAGTACGAGCGGGCGCAGACGATATTCGGCACGGACACCTACGGCAGGGCGGCAAACGCCGTGAGGGCGATGAGGGACGCCTATGCGGACCTGAAGTCCGAGCTGGAGGGGACGGCGGCGCAGCAGGCGAAGCTTGCCTACGTGGACACGGGCTCCGCGTTCTGGAACGCTGTGTACGACAAGAAGTACTCCGCCCTGAAGGCCGCCTATCCGGGCCTTGCCGACATTGAGATAAGGACCGGGCACACGAAGACCGGGCTGTTCGGCTGGGGCAAGGGCAAGGACGTCTATTCGTCGTTGCTCGACGTGTACCCCGAGTTGATAGACTCCGCCGGCAGCCTGAACCGCGCGCTGGCGGAGAGCGTCCTGAAGAGCCGTCAGTTCGCCGACAACGACAAGGAGGCCCTGCAGTACATCGTGGATTTGTACGGTCAGGCGGAGGAAGCCTGGCAGGAAGTGAGGGACTACTTCGAGGGCATCTTCGGCGAGCTGGGCCAGTCGCTTTCGGACGCGCTGTCGGATTCGTTCAAGAACGGCACGGACGCGGCGGAGGTTTTTGCGGACTCGGTGTCGGGCATGCTTGAGACGCTGGCCGAGCAGATGGCATACTCCGTGACGCTGGCCCCCTATGTGGAAAAGGCTCAGGAAGAGATGCTGTCCGTGATGAAGAACGCGGGTCTGAGCGACGCGGACAAATTCGCGAGCTATGCCGGCATTCTGTCCGACTTGACGGACGGTGCGCTCGCCCAGCAGGATGCGGCCCGCTCGCTGCTGGAGTCGTACAGGCAGGCGGCGAAAGAGCGCGGGCTCGACCTGTGGTCGGACGACAGTGCCGTCCAGGGCGCGCGGGCGGGCGGCTTCACGGCCATGACGCAGGATCAGGGCACGAAGCTGGAGGGTCTGTTCACGAGCGGTCTTCAGCACTGGAGCAGCATGGACGACCGCCTGGAGACCGTGGCTGACCGCATGAACCTTGCCGAGAGCCACTTGGCGCGTATAGCCGAGAATACCGGCGCGAGCGCGGGCCACCTGGGCGAGATAAAGGATGAGATCAGGAGGATAGTGAGGGACGGGCTGAGAGTGCGGTGACGTGCGTGCTCCGGCGTCGCGGCGGTCTTGTCCGCCGTCCCTTCCTGCCGCATCGGTAATTCGACAAAACCAAACGACACATGGACAAGATACTTGGAGGGCTGGTGCTGGTGAACGGCACTGACATCTGGGAGGAGTACGGCGTGTTCCTCGCGGAGGAGCGTCGGGGCGGGATGGACAACCTGTCGGCGATACTCACGCCGAGCAAGTCGAAGAGCGACACGTCGGTGAACATCCGCGAGGAGCATGGCGAGAAATACTCCGCCACGCTGACGCCCCGGAACGAGGCGCGTGACGTGACTCTGTGCTTCGCCCTGTACGACAGGACGCAGGCTGGGTGGCTGCGGAAATACCTCGCTTTCATCAATTTCCTGAAGCGTGGCGTCGGCGGCTGGCTTGACATCGAATTCGTGCAGCTCGGCCTGACGCTGCGCGTGAAATACTCGGACAGCCCGAAGTTCACTCCGCTGACCTACCTTTGGCGGGAGGGCGTGAACGCGGGCAGGTTCACGGTAAAGTTCCGCGAGCCCGTCCCCATCATATAAACGGCATTCCAACGGCTTTCGAACATGGTTCTGACGATATACGACCGTCGCGGCGCGAAGCGTGCGGACGTGTCGCCCGGCGACAGCAGCACGCAGCAGAAGGAGGTGCAGGGCGACAACGTTCTGGCGCTCTCGTTCACCCACTACGAGCACATTCCGCTCGACGTGGACGACTATGCGGACTTCGATGGCGAGCGCTACTGGCTCACCGAGAAGTACGTCCCTGCCCAGAGGAGCGATGGGGAGTGGGTGTACGACGTGAAGCTGTACGGTGTGGAGAGCCTGATAAAGCGTTTCCTTGTGCTTGAGACGACGGACGGCAACGCCGAGCCGGCGTTCACCCTGACGGCCACCCCTCGGGAGCATGTGGCGATGGTGGTGCGTTGCATCAACGGCGGCCTGGGAGGCTCCTCCGACTGGAAGGTGGGGCGTGTGGACGGCACGGGTCTCATCGTGGTTGACTACGAGGGCACGTACTGCGACGAGGCGCTGCGTCTGATAGCCGGGAAGGTGGGCGGCGGCGCCGAGTGGTGGGTGGAGGGCCAGACGGTGAACGTGTGCCGGTGCGAGCTCGGCGAGGAGATTGCGCTGGGCTACGGCGCGGGCCTGACGGGCCTGGAGCGGGCCTCGGGCGCGAGCAGCAAGTTCTACACGCGGCTGTTCCCGATAGGGAGCAGCCGGAACATCGACGCGGCGGAATACGGATACGGCCGCCTGATGCTGCCCGGCGGCAGGCAGTATGTGGAGCTGCACGCGGACGAGTACGGCATATACGACCACTATGAGAAAGACGCGTTCGTCGACATCTATCCGCGTCGGACAGGCGAGGTGAGCAGCGTGCGCAGCAAGTCGGCCAGGGACGCCGGCGGCCGCGCGTTCACCATCTACTACTTCAGGGACGACACGCTGACCTTCGATCCCAACGAGTACGAGCTGGCCGGTGAGACGAAGCGCGTGTCGTTCCAGGACGGCGACCTTGCCGGACTGGGCTCCGGCGACGACCACTCTTTCGAGGTGAACTTCGACAGTGCGACTCGCGAGTTCGAGATAATCACCATCTGGCCGTACGACGACGACACGCAGCTTCCTGGCGGAAATCTCGTGCCGAAAGCCGGCAACCATTACATCCTCTGGAACGTGCGCATGCCCAAAGAGTACTACGCGCTGGCGGAGGAGGAGCTTCTGTCGGCCGTGGAGCGGTACAACGAGGAGCACTGGAAGGACATCAGCGTTTATAAAGCCCCGACCGACCATGTGTGGGTGGAGGAGAACGATGCAGGCCTGTATGTGGGGCGCAGGGTGCGGCTGGAAAGCGTGAAGTATTTCCCCGAAGACGGCTACCGGCAGAGCCGCATCACCAAGATAACGCGCAGGGTGAACCTGCCGAGCCAGATGGACCTGGAAATCAGCGACGCCCTGCAGACGGGCGCTCTCGACAGGGTGAACGACAGCATCGTGGAGCTGAAGACCTACACCAAGGCGCGGACGGACGGCGTCGCCCTGCCCGACATCATCCGCTCGTGGGACGGCACGGCGCCGACGGACAGCAACCTGTTCTCGGCGCGGAGGTGCCGGCAGGAGTTCCTGCGGCGGGACGCGTCGGACACGGCGCGGGGCGACCTGTCTTTCGAGGGCTCGTGCTCGTTCGGCGGCGGCGCGGCGTTCCGCTCGGACGTGTCGGTGGATGGCGGCGCGTTGCTGGACGTGGGCGGCCCCAGCCGTTTCGGCGGCGCGGCGCGCTTCGCCGCGCGTCTGCTGCTGGGTGACGCGGGCGTTCTGGGCTCGGGCGGGGAGGACTGGCTGGAGCGGCTGGCCGTGAGGGCGCTGCTGCGGTTCGCGCGTGCGGAGATGTCGGAGCTGGAGGGCGCGGGCGGCTTCTCCTCGGGGCTGGGCGGCAGGGGCCTGCGGCTGTGGAACGACGCGGCGCTGGGGTGGTGCGGGGAGCTTGACTCGCTGACCGTCCGTCGCGGGATGGTCATCTACGAGCTGCTCATCCGCAAGGTTCGCGCCGTGGGGGGCTCGCTGCTGGTGTCGGCCGCGAGCGGGCGTGTGCGGAGCGCGTCGCTGGAGGGCGGCGTGTGGCGGCTGGAGATGGAGGAGGCGAACGAGTTCGTGGCGGGGGACCTGGCTCTGTGCCAGAGCTGGCGCGGCACGGGTGAGACGCTGCGTCACTACCACGTGCGCGTGGCGGGGGCGGACGCCTCGGGCGTGTGGGTGGAGGAGTCCGAGTTCGGCGGCGCGGTTCCCGCGGCGGGTGACGAGCTGGTGCTGCGGGGGAGCGTGTCGGACGCGTCGCGGCAGTCGATGGTTCTGATTGAGGCGGCGGACGCTCACCCGCGCATTTCCGTGGTGGACGGCATGCGCACGAAGACGGGCGGCGAGGTGCGGACGGCCGTGGGGGACTTGGACGGCGTGGGCAGCGAGTGGTGCGTGCCGTCGGGGCACGGGCTGTACTCCGACAACGTTTTCCTGCGCGGCAAGCTCGTCGTCGACATCGACGGGCGGGCGGCGGACGTGGCCACGCAGTTCGGCGTGGTCCGCGGCGAGATTGCGGCGCGGGTGCGGGAGAGCGAGGTGTCGGCGAACGAGTACGTGCGCAACTGCGACTTCGCGCAGGGGCTGTGGTGCTGGGGGCTGACGGGGGGCGGGACGAAGACGTTCACGGCGGGCGACGCGGTCGCCAGCGCGGGGGGCAGCCTCCTCGCCCTGGGCAAGGACGTGGCGCTTTCGGAGGCTGACGGCGTGCGGGTGCTGGAGTTCCTGGGCGGCAGGGGGACGACGGAGGTGTCGCAGCGTGCGGGCGACCTGCTGGGCGCGCCGTCGGGGGATGTCACGGTCTCGGTGTGGGCGCGGAAGTACGGGGACACGCGGGAGGGCGCGGTGCTGCAGGTGCGTGCTGGCGGCGTCACTCGCGCCTCGAGGCGGGCGTCGGAGATGGGGGACGGCTGGGTGCGGGTTGACGCCACGTTCGCGTGGACTGGCGGCCCGGTGTCCGTCCGCTCGGTGCTCGGCCACTTCGCGGTTCGTGCCGTCACGATGCAGCGTGACGCGCGTGCGGTGGCTGAGTCGGTGCTGGAGCTCCGTGCCGACCAGGCGTCGCTGTCGACTCGGATGGGGGCTGCGGAGGCGAAGATTGCCACGTCGGTGCAGGTGGACGGGGAGGGGAACGTCACTTCCCGGGTGGTCATCGGCGGCGACAAGGTGGTGATTCGGGGGGCGACCTCGGTGAACGGTGCGTTCACGGTTGACGAGGAGGGCTTCATGCGGGCCACGGGCGGGGGCCTCGTCCGCGGGCTGACGGTGGAGGGGGCGGTGAACAACCTGGTCACGGAGATTGACCTCTCGGGGAGCGTGGCGGACGCGGTGGCGGGGGGCTACGTGTCGGACGCGGGCGGTCTTTCGAGCGGCATCCACGCCGATCCGAAGGCGGTGTGCCTGAACCCGTGGGCGTGCGGGGGCGTGGTGGTGCTGGACGACACGTCGGGGACGCACGGCTGGGAGCTGTTCCTGCCGACGGCGTACTGCGCCGGGGCGGGCCTGGTGTTCTCGCCCGGGCTGGACGCGGCGACGACGCCGGAGGAGGGGCTGCGGCGGCTGCGGCAGCTGATTGGGAAGCGTCTCTGCGTGTACACGCGCACGGGTGCGAGCGCGGAGGACTGGAAGCCGTGGCTGATGGGCGACGTGCTGTGCGTGTCGAGCGACGGTCTGAACCTGTCGTGGGCGGACAACTGGCGGCCGGCCGGGGACGCGGTGGTGCCGGGGTACGGCGGGAAGGCGTACCACCCGCTGGTGCTGTCGGACCAGTACTGCGTGTGGCTGGAGTGCTGCGTGGGCGTGTACGGCGGCTACGAGTGCATCTACTGGAAGATTTACGAGGGCGCGGAGACTTTGGAGAACTGTATTTACTGAATTTACTGACCGTAAAAAAATTATCGAGACTATGACGAAGGACGAGATGGGCGCGGTTGTCGCCGAGGTGATCGCGCAGCTGAAGAGCAACGGCGCGGACGTGCTGCAGGCGGCTGCGGCCACGACGATGAGCGGGGCGGAGGTGCTGGTGGTGCAGGGGGGCGCGCTGCGGAAGGGCGCGGCGGCGAGCCTCGCGGCGACCGCGCAGGCGGCCGGCATGATGTCGGCGGCGGACAAGGCGAAGGTGGACGGGCTGGACGCGGCGCTGGAGAAGAAGCTGGACGCGTCGGCGCGGGGGGCGCTGGAGTGGCCGAACGTGCGCTTCGGCGGGACGCTGAACATCGCGGACCGCGACGGGGGGCTGGCGGCCATCGCGGCGGCGCTGGAGGCGGCGCTGCCTCCCGGGGGGAACGAGAGCCCGACGGTGCTGTTCCTGATAACGGACAGCAGGGGGATGCTCCCCTCCCTCACCGGCGAGACGCGCGTGAACGTCTGCAAGCAGCTGTTCGACAGCACGAACTACTTCTGGTCGACGGAGCTTCGGGGGGCGAACGTGGGCGACCTGCTGCTCGTGGCCAGGCCCTCGTCGGGGGTCGTGTCGCTGGGGGGCAGGTACTACATGCGCATCGTTCCGCTGAACGACGCGAAGGTGCAGAGCGGGCAGTTCCTCGCGACGGAGGGGCTGGTGACGGCCTGGGACAAGGGGCAGATAAACCGCGTGCCGGGGCTGGCGGCGAGCGTGGGCGTGCTGAACGACGGGCGGTACAAGCGGACGCTGACGGCGGACGGCTACAACATCGACCGGTGCCTGGCGGAGGGCGTGTACCTGTACGGGCGGACGGGTCGGAGCATGCCGGGCAACCACTACGACGAGTACTACGTGGTGGACGTGGACATGGCGCACAACGTGAACAACGGGCGCTTCTTCGTCACGCAGCGGGCGTACTCGGCGAACTACCCGGGGCGTGCGTTCCTGCGCACGGTGGAGTGCGGCGGTACGGAGGACTACGGCGGGAGCTACGGCGAGTGGGCGCGGATTGGCGAGGAGTGCGTGACGCCCGACGACCTCCGGGCTTCGTGCGGGGTGGCGAACGGCATCGCCCTGCTGGACGGCGACAGGAATCTGGCGTTGTCCCACCGCCCCCAGGCCGGTTCGGAGCGTCTGGGCTGCGTGCTGCTGAAGTCGGCGCGGGAGGACGGCGAGGACAGCGTGGTGACGGCGTACAGCTCGACGTACGTGAACGCGGAGCTGGCGAGGGTGGACGCGGCGGTTGCGGAAAAGGCGCCGGCGGCGGACATGGCCGCGCTGGCGTCGACGGTCGAGGAAGTGGAGGCCGCGCTGTCGGCGAAGCTGGACGCGGAGAAGTTCACGTCGGGGATGCTGCAGATGGAGGCCGAGGTGAACGGCAAGGCGGACGCGGCGGCGACGGCGGCGGCGCTGGAATTGAAGGCTAACACCGACACCATGGAGGCCGCGCTGTCGGCGAAGGCGGACACGGCGTACGTGGACGGGCGCGCCCCGTCGGTTTGGCTCAACGTCCTTTCGGACAGGGACACGGTCGTGAGGGTGGACGGGAAGACGGTGGCCGTCCCGGCGTGGAGGAGCACGGAAATCAGGGACTTCGGGACGTTCGACATTCGCGCCGGCTCGGTCGAGCCGAGCTGCTTCAGGCGGATTGCGGTTCACACGAACGGGCTGCACAATGTCGCGGGCGCGGTCCCCCTGTCCTTCGGCGGGGACTACAGGCTGGAGGGCGAGACGGCACAAAGGTTACACGGCTGCTCGTCGCTGAAGGAGCTCGACTTGGGCGGAATCACGACATTCGGAGTGACCTCGATGCGGTACATGTTCTACGGCTGCTCGTCGCTGAAGGAGCTCGACTTGGGCGGCTGGGACACGGGGGCGGTGACGGACATGCGGCACATGTTCAACGGCTGCTCGTCGCTGTCCTCCCTCGACTTGGGCGGCTGGGACACGGGCGCGGTGACCTCGATGCGGTACATGTTCTACGGCTGCTCGTCGCTGAAGGAGCTCGACTTGGGCGGCTGGGACACGGGGGCGGTGACGGACATGCGGCACATGTTCAACGGCTGCTCGTCGCTGTCCTCCCTCGACTTGGGCGGCTGGGACACGGGCGCGGTGACCTCGATGCGGTACATGTTCTACGGCTGCTCGTCGCTGAAGGAGCTCGACTTGGGCGGCTGGGACACGGGGGCGGTGACGGACATGCGGCACATGTTCAACGGCTGCTCGTCGCTGTCCTCCCTCGACTTGGGCGGCTGGGACACGGG
>CAVGCV010000036.1:0-11370 GCA_963627995.1 bacterium
CCACCTCTTCCCATCCCGAACAGAGAAGTTAAGCCCGCGCGCGCCGATGGTACTGCGCCGCAATGCGGGAGAGTAGGTCGCCGCCCTCTTTTTTCCGGAGCCCCCGGAGCCCCCCGCGCGGGGTCTCCGGGGGCTTTTTTTCGTTTTTACTCCCTTACTTACTTCCTTTTCTTCCCTCCGTTTTCTCTTATTTCTTTGCTGTTTGGATGCTGTTGGGATTGCAATAAGGGAGGGCGGAGATGATGCCATTCACTCCGCCCTCTTTGTGCTAAAATCGAAAGGGGAATCCCTGCGTTACTTCATCGCTACTCTCACGATTTACTTCCCATCGAAAACAAATTAAGTTAGAGAGAGTTTCAGAACGCATCCGCTCCATGCGGGGAGTGCAACTTCAATGGTTTCGTTAGGAGCTAATGCAACCATTATCGATTGGTTTGTCAGCAAGTCGGTTGCAACAAACGTCTTACCTTGTGGTAGGTTGAGGTGGTCGAAAGCGTGTGCAGGAATGCGTATTCTGGGGCGGGAAGCCGCATCGTCGAAGTTCGCGGCGACGATAATGAGCTCATCGTCAGCTTTCCGTAAAAAAGCATACTGGCGGTCTTCGTTCATCGTTCCGTTTCCGTAGTTGGCATACATCACATCGAAGAACATCCCCTCGCGAATTGCTTTCTCTTGGTTGCAAAGATTTAGGACTTTTGTATAAAATGCTTGGAGTTCTTTCTCTTCTTTTGTCAACTGCTTGCCATCGAACTTGCCTCCGTTTCGCCAGCGTCGGATGGCATCAATCGTCCAATAATCAAAAATTGTAGTGCGGCCGTCGCGTCCGCTGAATCCCTCCGTGTCCATTCCACATTCGCCAAGCTCCTGTCCGAAATACACCATCATCGGATTGCAACGCATGAGGGCAGATACCAGTAATGCCGGCTTTCCCTTTTGGGCACTTCCTGCAAAAAAGTCAGACGCGATGCGCTGCTCGTCGTGGTTTTCCAAAAAGTTAAGCATTTGGTCATGGATGTCGTCCACTGTTTGCCAGCTTCCTGTAATGCTTTTTGCGGTATTGCCACCGACGACGCTGCGGAGAGTGTCATATAGTCCTACTTTGTCATACAAATAATCGAAATGCCCTTGATGGAGGTAATTTCTGTATTCATTCGGATTATAGACTTCCGCTATAAATAGGATGTTCGGGCTTTCAGCCTTTACCTGTGGAATGGCCCATCCCCAAAATGCGCAAGGAACCATCTCCGCCATGTCGCAGCGGAATCCGTCAATCCCTTTTCTTGCCCAGTATTTCAGGATGTCGAGCATCTTTGCCCATGTGCTGGGGATTGGGTCGAAATGACAGGCGTGCCCCCATTCGTAGTCAATGCCGTAGTTGAGCTTGATGGTCTCGTACCAGTCGCTTGTTCCTGGACTGGCATTGAAACAGTCGTTCCCCGTTGCTTTCGCCGGCATTTCCACATAGCTTTCCCCATTCGCGTCTTCTAAGCAAAATTGCGGAGCGAACGGCTGATTCTCGATGTAATAAAAGTTGTTGTCCGGAGCGAACCGCATCTGCGTGTCGTCATCTTCCCCGAGGTCCCTGGTGCCTGTTGGCTTTGCATCGGATTGATACTGGCGTGCCACATGATTGGGGACGAAGTCGATAATCATTTTCAGCCCGGCCTTGTGTGTGCGTTTCACAAGGTTCTCGAACTCTTTCATTCGGTTCGGCACTTGCTGCGCCAAGTCGGGGTCGATGTCATAGTAGTCCTTGATGGCATAGGGACTGCCCGCGCGGCCTTTCACGATGGCCGGATGGTCGCGGCGGATGCCAAAGGCGGAGTAGTCGCTCTGTGTGGCGTGTTCGATGATTCCCGTGTACCAGATGTGGGTGGCGCCGAGTTTCTTGATTTCCCCAAGAGCCCTTGCCGTAAAGTCGGCCATTTTTCCACAGCCGTTCTCTTCGGGCGAGCCCCAAGGCTTGCAGTCCTTGGCGCTCGCTCCGAAGAGGCGGGTGAAAACTTGGTAGATAATAATCTTTTCGCGCATGGGTCGGTTAGTCGATGCCGTGTGCAACAACCGCGTCGTTCCCCTTTGCGATTTTCACAATCAGTCCCTGCAGCACCTTGCCCGGGCCGCATTCCGTGAAGTCGGTCGCTCCGTCGGCAATCATGTTCTGCGTTTCGAGCGTCCAGCGCACGGGTGCCGTGAGCTGTGCAATGAGGTTCTGCTTGATTTCTTCGGGGTTTGTATGAGCCTTTCCGTCCACATTCTGATAAACGGGGCATTTGGGCGTATGGAACTCCGTTTCCTCGATGGCCGCTTGAAGCTCGTCCTTGGCGGGCTGCATGAGCGGCGAGTGGAATGCGCCGCCCACCTTCAGCGGCAGTGCGCGCTTTGCGCCGGCTGCTTTCAATTTTTCGCAGGCCTGGTTGATGGCGTCGATGTTTCCCGAAATCACCACCTGTCCGGGACAGTTGTAGTTGGCCGGAACGACGATGTTGCCGGGCTCGGACACTTCGGAGCAGACGGCCTCGATGGTCTCGTCGGGAAGGGCGATGATGGCGGCCATGGTCGATGGTGTTGCCTCGCACGCTTTCTGCATGGCTTGTGCGCGGTGGCTGACGAGCTTCAGCCCGTCCTCGAAGCTGAGCGCCCCTGCGGCAACAAGTGCGGAAAATTCGCCGAGAGAGTGTCCGGCGGTCATCTCGGGCTGGAACGCGTCGCCCATGCAGAGCGCCGAAATCACCGAGTGGAGGAACACGGCCGGCTGCGTCACCTTTGTCTGGCGAAGTTCCTCGTCCGTTCCCTCGAACATGATTTTCGTGATGTCAAAGCCAAGAATCTCGTTGGCCTTGTCGAACAGATCCTTTGCAACGGGGTTGCTTTCGTACAAGTCCTTGCCCATACCCGAGAACTGCGCCCCCTGGCCGGGGAATACAAATGCTTTCATAAGAGTGCGATGAATAAAGATGTTTGATGTTTCGGATTCTCCATGGAAAAAGAATCCCATCCGCAACGGGTGCGGATACGACGTGCAAAATTACGAAAAATCCGTGGAAAGAGAAACTGCCGCTTCCTTTTTAGGCGTGAGGCCGGTGATTGCTCCTCGTGCGGAGACTTTTTTGCGCAACGGGCGTAGGGCCGCGTGACGGAACACAAGGGGGCGGAGGGGCGGACGCAGTGTCCGCTCCTCCGCCCCGGTGCTTTTGGGGTGTGTTGCGCTGCCTATTCTCCGAGGCGCGCCTCCACCACGTTCACCACGTAGTCGCCCAGTTTCTCGCATTCGCTCACGATGTCGATGTAGGTCGTGCCGATGGCGTAGCCGTAGTGGTGCTCGTTCACGTCCTCGATGTTCTGCTGCTTCAGCCGGCCCCGCAGGTTGTTGATTTCTTCCTCTATTTGCAGCGTCCGCTTCATGGTGAAATCCTCCTTGCGCCCGTGGATTGTCGCGTTCATCTGCGTGAGGCTTTCGTCGGCCAAGTGCATGATCTGTTCGATGTTGCCATACTGCTTTTTCGTGAAGTCCTCTCCCAGCTCGTTGCGGCGGTTGAGCGAGCGCGCGATGTTGTAGCAGGCGTCGCCGATGCTTTCAATCTCGCTGATTTCGCGCATCATGGCGCGGATTTTCCCCTTGGTCTCGTCGGACAGGTGCTCGTCGCTCACTTTTTCCAGGTAGTGCGCAATCTCAATCTCCATGCGGTCGGCAATGCCCTCGTATTTTTCGATGCGGCTGTAGATTTTCACCGCGTTGTCGCCGTCTTTTTCATGCAGCAGCGACATCACCATCCCGAACATCCGCTGGATGCGGCGGGCGAATTGGGCGATTTCCTTCTGTGCCTGGAGCACCGATATCTCGGGCGTCTGCATCAGGCCGCCGTCGATGTACTGGAGGCGCATCGGCTCTTCCTCCGCTTCCTCGCCTCCGCCTTTTTTCTTGTCCTTCACAATGCGGCAAATCAGCTTCTCTATTTGCGGGATGAACCAAATGAGGAGGGCTGTGTTCGACACGTTGAAGCAAGTGTGGAACGTGGCCAGCACCACGTTCAGCTTGGCCGCGTTGGCCAAAAACGCCGTTGCCCCCGCAGCCTCTTTCGTCATCTCCGTGTCGTAGCCCACGAGGTGGCACACCGTGTTGACGAACGGGTAGAAGATGGTCAGTATCCAGCACACGCCGAAGATGTTGAAGAACATGTGGGCAAAGGCCGCGCGCCGGGCCTGGGTGCTGGCCGTGAGCGACACGATTACCGACGTCACCGTCGTTCCGATGTTCTCGCCCATCACGAGCGCGATGCCTTGGTAGATGGGCAGCGCGCCGCTTGAGCAGAGAATCATCGTGATGGCCATCACGGCGGCCGACGACTGCACGCACATGGTCAGTACGCCGCCCGTCACCAGGAAGATGAGGGTCGTCCAAAAGCTGTTGGGGTCAAAACTGGAAAAGAAGCTCAACACGGTTTCGTTCTCGCCCAGGTTCATGCTGATGCTCGTCTGGCGGAGCGTGCCCAAACCGAGGAACATGAGCGCAATGCCGAAGAGGAAATCGCCCATGTTCTTCTGCCGCTTCCTATAGATAAGAATAATGGCCAGTACGAATACTGGCCACACGAAGTCGGTGATGTTGAAGGAGAAGCCTGCCGACATGATCCATGCCGTTAGCGTGGTGCCGATGTTGGCGCCCATGATGATGGAGATGGCCTGCGCCAGCGTCAGCAGTCCGGCGTTGACGAACGAGACGGTCATGACGGTCGTGGCCGTGGAGCTTTGCGCGGCGGCCGTGACGAATACGCCCGACAGCATGCCCGTGAAGCGGTTGGTGGTCATCCGCCCAAGGATGTGGCGGAGCTGCGGCCCCGTCATCTTCTGCAGCGTCTCGCTGATTTGTTTCATGCCGAACATCAGCAGGGCCAGTGAGCCGAGCAGCTGGGCCGTAATCATCACGTAGCTTTGTGAGTTTTCCATACGTTGTTTTTGTGCGTAAGCGTGGTGTTTTAATAATTGTTACAAATGTATGAAAATTCCAGCATATTGCACAAATTTAACATTGTTACAATTCTGTTACAATTTCTTCCGCGGGGCGTCGGCACCTGGCGCGGGTGCCGGAAGTGCGTCCGCCAAGGCACCGCCGGCGGCGAGGGCGCGAACAGACAGAAGGCCGGCAGGGATTCGTGCGCGAGTCCCTGCCGGCCTGTGGGTTGTTGCCGTGAGCGGAGGTGTGTCAGATGAGCCTCTCGCTATACGCGTCGTTGACAATGTTGAGCGCGTTGAGCGAGCGCGGGAAGCCAATCCAAGGAATCATGACCGTGACGGCGGCCACCATCTCCGCCTTTGTGATTTGCATGTTCTTGCAGCCGATGGCATGCGTCTTCAGGCGGTCGTCGCAGCCTCCGAGGGCGGCCAGCATGCAGAACGTGATGATTTCGCGGTGCTGCAGGTCGATTCCCTTGCGCGTGTAGAACTGCCCGAAACAATAGGCGCGCATGTATTCCACGATGTGCTCCTGCCCCTTGGGCGACGTCTCCAGCATGTTCTCTGCGTTGCCCTCGCCCCAGAGCGCGTCAATCATTTCCGCGCCCTTCGCGTCGCAGTTCTCCTCCGTCGTGGTGGCCTGGTCGTCGAGGGGCAGCCGGATGTCGTTGTCGTTGAACACTTCGTTCATCACGAGCAGAAAATCAACCACGCGAGAGAATCCCAGGAAAGGGACGGCCTGGTACACGATTTCGCGAATCTCCCGCGGCTTGATGCCCACGTTGAGCGCGGCGTCCACATACATCCTGAACTCCGTCAGCGCGTTGCATCCCATGGTCGAGGCCAGTATGCACATCACGCGTGTCTTTTCCACGATGGGGCCGTCGGCCACCTCCAGCGTCTTGTCGAAAGCGAAGTTGTCGAAAATGGCCGTCAGCTCGGGGTCGCTCTTGAGCGTGTTCACCTTGCTGCGTGCCGAGAACAGCTTCTTTATCTCTTTGTGCGCGCGTTCTGTGATTTTGATTTCTTTCATGGCATATTGGGATTTTAAGGTTTCGATGAATGCAAAGTTAAGTAATTTTGCCGTATGAGCCTAAAAACAGCGTGAACAACTTTTTGCGCTGTCGCTCTTCTTTCCAGGCAAGAAGGCAATGCGGGCGACTTCCGGCAGCGTCTTGTGGCGTGGCGGTCGTCGGCTGCCTTTTTCGCCGGGGGAACACGCACGGCGGATGTTTCCGGCGGAAGCTGCGGAAACCGTTGATGCCGCCTTCTCCGCAAAAAGACCGCGTTTATTTTTGCAGAACTCGAAAGCCGATGGATTTCAGCGTGTTGCCTTTCTGTAAAAAAACACTGCGGAGAAGCCCCGGAAACCTCCGCAGAGAAAATTCCCGCGCTCCGCAGAGGAAATATATTTTGTCCGCAGACGAAAATCTTTTTCTCTGCGGACGTTTTCAGCACGGTGTTTGAACCCTGATTCTCCGCAGCGTTTCTTTGGCTTGATTACAAAATTCATCGTTTTCTTGAACATTCGGAGCATAAGTGTAACGCTTTGGTGTCCACGGCTTGTCAAAATGAAAGGGAAAAATCCTTTTGTGATTGACAAAAAGTGAGTATTTGTGTTGATATTGTAAAAAAAATCATCAAATCGTGTTGAAGTTATTTCAAAATGTTATACCTTTGCAGCGGGTTCAGGATTGAACGCTCAATAAGTATTCAAAAAACAACCAAACAGCCCCGACATGAAAACAACCATCCACTTCACGAAGATGCACGGAGCGGGCAACGACTATATCTATGTATATGCGCCCGACAATGCGATAGCGGATCCTGCCGCTGCTGCGGTGGCGTGGAGCCGCCCCCATTTCGGCATTGGCAGCGACGGCTTGGTTTTGATAGGAAAGAGCGCGCGCGCCGACTTCTCCATGCGCATCTTCAACAACGACGGGTCGGAGGCGATGATGTGCGGCAACGGCATCCGCTGCGTGGGCAAGTTCGTCCGCGACAAGGGGCTGACGGACAAGCCGGTGGTGACGGTGGACACGCTGTCGGGCGTGAAGACCTTGCGCCTGTTCGAGGACAAGGACGGCGAGGTGGTGGGCGCGCAGGTGGACATGGGCGCGCCGCTGCTGGTGAACAAGGCGCAGTGCGCCACGCACACGGGCGGCATGATTGACGCCGCCATCGACAACGTGGACGGGGATGTGCGCCGCGGCACCTTTGTCTGCATGGGAAATCCGCATTTCGTGGTGTTCGTGGACGACCTCGCGGCCGTCGACTTGGAGCGGGAGGGGCGAAAGCTGGAGTGCGCGCCCGTGTTTCCCGAGCGGTGCAACATCGAGTTCGCCCAGCTGCGCCCGGATGGCAGCATCCGGATGCGGGTGTGGGAGCGCGGGTCGGGCGTCACGATGGCCTGCGGCACGGGAGCCTGCGGCACGGCCGTGGCGGCGGTCCTCAACCGCAAGGTGGTTCGCCACCAGCCCGTGGAGATTGAGATGGACGGCGGCACGCTCAGCGTCGTGTGGAGCGAGGAGGACAACCACGTGTATATGACGGGGCCTGCGGCGCGGGTGTTCGAGGGCGAGATAGGCTTGCCTGCGTGATGGACATACATATTTTATAGTATCATATAAGAATTGACATGGCACTTGTTAATGATAATTTCCTGAAACTGTCGCAGAACTACCTGTTCTCCGACATTGCGAAGAAGGTCAATGCCTTCAGGCTGTCGCACCCGAACGCGGAGGTCGTCCGCCTCGGCATCGGCGACGTGACCCAGCCGCTGGTGCCCGCCGTGATTGAGGCGATGCACAAGGCGGTGGACGAGATGGCGTCGGCCGACACCTTCCGCGGCTATGGCCCGGAGCAGGGCTACGACTTTTTGCGGGAGGCCATCGTGAAGAACGACCTTGCGCCGCGCGGTGTTCACTTCGACGCTTCGGAAATCTTTGTCAATGACGGCGCGAAGAGCGACACCGGCAACATTGGCGACATACTGGCCAAGGACAACACCATCGGCGTGACCGACCCCATCTATCCCGTTTACATCGACTCCAACGTGATGGCGGGACGCGCCGGCAGCAATGTCGGGGGCTTGTGGTCGAGCATCGTGTACATGCCCTGCAACGAGGAAAACGACTTCGTTCCGGCGCTGCCGGCGGAGCATGTGGATGTCGTTTATCTCTGCTACCCGAACAACCCGACGGGCACGGTGCTGTCGCGCGCGGAGCTGAAAAAATGGGTGGACTACGCGCTGGCGAACGACACGCTGATCATGTACGACGCGGCGTATGAGGCGTTCATCCAGGACCCGTCCGTGCCGCATTCCATCTATGAGATAAAGGGCGCGAAGAAATGCGCCATCGAATTCCACAGCTATTCCAAGACGGCGGGATTCACGGGCGTGCGCTGTGGCTACACGGTCGTGCCGAAGGAACTGACGGCGGCTTGCGTGGAGGGCGGACGTGTGGAGCTCAACCAGCTTTGGAACCGCCGGCAGTGCACGAAGTTCAACGGCACGAGCTACATCACGCAGCGGGCGGCCGAGGCCATCTATACGCCCGACGGGCGGCAGCAGGTGAAAGCCGCGATAGACTACTACATGGAGAACGCGCGCATCATGCGCGAGGCGTTCGCCGGGATGGGGCTGAAGACGTATGGCGGCGAGAACGCCCCCTACATCTGGCTGAAGACACCCGACGGCGTGACTTCGTGGAAGTTCTTCGACGACCTGCTCTACGGCGCCAACGTGGTCGGCACGCCCGGCGTGGGCTTCGGGCCGTCGGGCGAGGGCTACTTCCGCTTCACGGCGTTCGGCAGCCGTGCCGACTGTGTCGAGGCCATGGCGCGCATCAGCAAGTGGATGGTGGGCTAAGACGGACGGGAAGATAAAGAATAAAGAAGAGAAACAATACGATAATTAACCATTAAAAAAGTATTTGACTATGGCTTCAAAACTTCGATTTAAGGTTGTGGATGATGCTTTCAAGAAGCGTCCTGTTGAGGTTGTGGCTCCTGCGGAGCGTCCTTCCGAGTATTTCGGAAAGTACGTGTTCAACAAGCAGCAGATGTTCAAGTATCTGCCGGCTAAGGTTTACCAGAAGATGTGCAACGTCATCGACAACGGCGCGCCTTTCGACCGCGACATCGCCGACGCCGTGGCCGAGGGCATGAAGAAATGGGCGATGGAGCTGGGCGTGACGCACTACACGCACTGGTTCCAGCCGCTGACCGAGGGGACGGCCGAGAAGCATGACGGCTTTGTGGAGCATGACTGGAAGGGCGGAATGGTGGAGGAATTCGAGGGGAAGATTCTCGTGCAGCAGGAGCCCGACGCGTCGTCGTTCCCGAACGGCGGCATCCGCAGCACATTCGAAGCGCGCGGCTACTCGGCCTGGGACCCCACGTCGCCGGTGTTTGTCATTGGCGACACGCTGATGATTCCCACCATATTCATTTCCTATACGGGCGAGGCGCTCGACTACAAGGTGCCTTTGAAGAAAGCCCTCTACGCGGTGGACAAGGCAGCTACGGCTGTCTGCCAGTACTTCTATCCCGAGGTGAAGAAAGTGGTCAGCAACTTGGGCTGGGAGCAGGAGTATTTCTTGGTGGATGAGTCGCTCTACGCCGCTCGCCCCGACCTCGTGATGACGGGGCGCACGCTGATGGGGCACGACGCGGCCAAAAACCAGCAGATGGACGACCACTACTTCGGCTCAATCCCCGAGCGCGTGGAGAACTTCATGCGCGACATCGAGATTAAGGCGCTCGAGCTGGGCATTCCCTGCAAGACGCGCCACAACGAGGTTGCGCCCAACCAGTTTGAGCTTGCGCCGATATTCGAGGAGACCAACCTGGCGGTGGACCACAACATGCTGATGATGTCCATCATGAAGCGCGTGGCGCGCAAGCACGGATTCCGCTGCCTGCTCCATGAGAAGCCGTTCAAGGGCATCAACGGCTCGGGCAAGCACAACAACTGGAGCCTTTCGACCGATACGGGCGTGCTGCTCCATGCGCCGGGCAAGACGCCGATGGACAACCTCCGCTTCGTGACGTTCGTCGTTGAGACGCTGAAGGGAGTGTATGACCACAACGGCCTGCTCAAGGCCGCCATCATCAGCGCGACGAACGCACACCGCCTTGGCGCGAACGAGGCGCCGCCAGCCATTATCTCCTCGTTCCTCGGCAAGACGGTCAGCGACCTGCTTGACCACGTGGAGAAGTCGAGCGACGACGACATCCTGAAAGTGGCGGGAAAGACGGTGATGCACCTCGACATTCCCTCCATCCCGGAGCTGATGATTGACAACACCGACCGCAACCGCACGTCGCCGTTCGCCTTCACGGGCAACCGTTTCGAGTTCCGCGCTGTGGGTAGCGAGGCCAACTGTGCCAGCGCCATGCTGACGCTGAACACGGCGGTGGCCGAGGCACTCACGTCGTTCAAGGAGCGCGTCGATGCACTCATCGAAAAGGGCGAGGCCAAGGAAAGCGCCATCCTCAAGGTGGTTCGCGAGGACATCAGGTACATCAAGCCCATCCATTTCGACGGCAACGGCTACAGCGATGAATGGAAGGCGGAGGCAGCCAAGCGCGGGCTCGACTGCGAGACCTCCTGCCCGCTTGTCTACGACCGCTACCTCGACGAGGCGAGCGTCAGGATGTTCGAGAGCCAGAAGGTGATGACGAAGTTCGAGCTGGAGGCGCGCAACGAAATCAAATGGGAGACCTACACGAAGAAGATTCAGATTGAGGCGCGCATCTTCGGCGACCTGTGCATGAACCACATCATCCCGGTGGTCACGAAGTACCAGTCGATGCTCATCGACAACGTTCACAAGCTCAAGGAGATATTCCCCGAGGAGAAGGCATCCAAGATTTCGGCGAACAACCTCAGCATCATCGAGAAAATCAGTTCGCACGAGTCGTTCATCGTCGAGAACGTGGAGAAGCTCGTTGAGGCGCGCAAGGTGGCCAACAAGATTGAGTGCGAGCGGGAGAAGGCGATTGCCTACCACGACACGGTCGCTCCCTACTTGGAGGCGATTCGCTATCATGTCGATAAACTCGAACTGATTGTGGACGACGAACTTTGGCCGCTGCCGAAGTATCGTGAACTCCTCTTCATTCGATAATCGCAGATAATCTTTTGTTGGTTGTTTTTAAGAACGGGCACCTTTGAATGGTGTCCGAGCGAGGGGGGCGCTGTGAAGCGTCCCTCTTTTTTTGATGTTTGCCTCCCGCCCAATTTGCCCGGGATACCACCGGCGGGCGTGTTTGGAGGACAGTCCGGCCGGCCCCGCCCGTTGCCCTCCCGGGATGGCAAAAGCGGGGTCGGCGCACGCCGCAGCCCTCTTATTCGCGGTGTTTAGGGATATTTAACAATCGGGGGGGGTAAAACCAACGGATTTTAACTACATT
>CAVGCV010000037.1:0-10396 GCA_963627995.1 bacterium
GGCTCTCAACGACATTATTCTGGAAGATTTTTGATGGTTCAGACTTTACACCCTATATATTTCGTCCGCAGACAAAAAATATTTTCTCTGCGGACGTTTCTGCGGCCCGTCCGCAGTGTTTTTTCAGTGCGGACGGGCGGGCGGAACGGGCGCGTTCCGAAGGGGCGGAAGGACTGGGGGGGAACAAAATGAGGGGGAACAAACGAAGGACGGGGCTGCCGGCGGCGCGTGTCGATGCACGCGCGCGGTAGCCCCGTCGGGCGGTGGCGGCTGTGTGCGCGGCGTGCGTCTTCCCCCTGGAAGGATGTGCCGCGCGCCCGCAGCCTAACTCTTGGCGTTGCGCCGCCGGTAGTCGGTGGGCGTGCAGCCCACTTCCTGCTTGAACAGCCGCGAGAAATAGCTGGGGTTGTCGAAGCCGCACTGCAAGTAGACGCTCGTGATGTTCTCGTCGCTGCCGGAAAGCAGCCGCTTGGCCATCTGCAGGCGGAAGTTGCGGATGTAGGTGGCGGTGTCCACGCCGGTGACGCTCTTCACCTTCCGGTTGAGCTGCCGCTGGCTTAGGCAGATGTGCTCGGCGATGAGGAGCGACGAGAGCGAGGTGTTGGTGACGTTCTTGCTGATGATTTGGTTGAGACGCGCGACGAAATCCAGGCTGGCCTTGTCGCCTGCCGCCATGTTCTTCCCGTCGTCCTCCTCCTTGGCTTTGGAGTATTTCTCGTGGAGCAGTGCGCGTTGGTCGAGCAGCCGCTCCACGCTTGCCCGCAGCACGTCGGCGTTGAACGGCTTCACGAGGAAGTCGTCCGCCCCGGCCTGCATGCACTCCACGCGGTCGCTGTCCTGGCTGCGCGCGCTGAGAATGACGACGGGGATGTGGCTCGTGGCCTGTCCTGCGCGGATTCGCCTGCACAGCTCCGCGCCGTTCATCTGCGGCATCATGAGGTCGGTGACGATGAGGTCGGGCAGGTACTCCGTGGCCTTGGCAAGCCCCTCCTCGCCGTCGGAGGCGTAGATGAGCTGGTGGTCTTCGCTGAAGATAGCGCCGATGTAGCGTGCGACTTCGGTGTTGTCGTCCACCACGAGGATTGACGTGTCGCCCTGCCCCTCCGGCTGTGTCGCGCCGCTGCCGTCCGTGTCGTCCGGCGTGTCGTCGGGCGTTCCGCTGGCGGGCTTCGCCTCCTTGGGGACGGGCTGGTAGTCCTTGTCCTCCAGCATGGCGAACACCTTTCCCGGCTGGTGCTGTGGCAGGGTGAGGGTGAAGCACGAGCCGCGTCCCTCGATGCTGCTCACTTCCACCGTTCCGTACATCGCCTGCGTCATTTGGCGGACGATGTACAGCCCGATGCCCGTGCCGAGCGTCGCCTTGGGCGCGTGTCCTTGGTAGAACGCCTCGAAGATGTGCGGCATGTCCTCGGCTGGGATGCCGGCGCCGTTGTCCGCGATGGCGAAGACGACGCTGCCGCTTTTCTGGCTGATGGTGATGATGATGCGGCCTCCGCGCGGCGTGAACTTGATGGCGTTGGACACGAGGCTGGCAAGGCTCTTGCGCAGGTATTCTGGGATGAAGTCCATGACGATGGACGGGTGCTGCGGCTGAAACTCTACGTTGATGAGGTTTTGCTGCGCCTCCACGCAGAAACTCTCGACCAGCATCCGCACGCGCGGCACGATGTCGCCCGTGCGCCAGGCCTCGTTGCCGAGCACCGGGCGGATTTGGCTGATGTCGAGCAACTGGTCCACGAGGTTGAGCAGCACCTGGCCCTGGCTCGCGATGCTCTGGATGCGCTTGCGCTGCGCCGGGCTTTTTTCCGTGTCGCCCAGCGACTGCGCCTGCCCCAGAATGACCGTGAGCGGCGTGCGGAGCTCGTGCGCGATGTTCGTGTAGAAGTCCTGCCGCGTGCGCTCCATCTCGCGCTCCAGCCGGCGGTTGCGCGTGCGGAGGCGGATGACGCACACGATGGCGACGAGCGCCACGAGCGCGAGCAGCGCGAAGGCGACGGACACGATGTTCACCATGTGGCGCGTGCGGAGCTCCTCCTGCTGCGCGAGAATCGTGCTGGTCTTCTGCGAGGTCTCGAAGTGTATGGCGTAGCTGCTCAGCAGGCTGTTCGTGCGCTCGTTGTAGGTGATGTCCTTCAGCTCCGCCGACTCGCGCAGGTTGCGCAGCGCGCGTGCGGGGTCGGTCATCTCGTAGAGCTCCGACAGCCGCTCCACGCACTGCTGCAGGATGTAGTTGTTGCGGATGCTGCGCGCCAGCGTGGCCGACTGCTCGTAGCTCGCGATGGCCTCGCGCGTGCGGCCCTGCGAGCGGTAGAGGTTGCCCAGCTGCTTGTGGTTGATGCAGATGGAGTTGAGCGAGTTCTTCGTCCTTAGCCAGCGGATGCTCTCGTGGTAGCTTTCCTCCGCCTCGCGGTAGCGGCGCATCGACGCATACACGTCGCCCACTTGCGAGAGCCGGCGCGCGAACTGCACGGTGTCGCCCCGCTCGCGGTCAAGCGCGTAGGCTTTCTGGGCGAGCTCCAGCGCCCTGTCGCTCTTGCCGATTTTCGTGTAGATTTCCGACGCGATGCCGTAGCGGATGGACAGGTTCGGCGCGCCCGGCAGGTTGAGCTCGATGGCGATGGCGCGGTCGATGAACTTGCGCGCCTCGTGCGGGTCGTTCGCCGTCAGGTAGAGCGCGGCGATGTTGTTGTAGTCCGAGCTCATGCGCGGGCGGTCGTGCAGCGCGCTGTCGATGCGCAGGGCGTTGAGCGACGCCTCGATGCCCATGCCCACGTCGCCCATCCGCTGGTAGCTGAGCGACATGTTGCACCAGCAGTCGCTGATGCCGAGCGAGTCGTTGCTTTGCTCGTAGAGCTCCAGCGCCTGCTTGTTGTACTCGATGGACGCGCTGAACAGGCAGCTGTCGTACTTCTGGAACCCCAATTCCTGGAGACTGTCGGCCTGCAAGGTCGCGGAGGGGGTGGCGGCGTCGTTCCCCGGGCTCTCGCCGCACGCGACAAGCGCGCCCAGTGCGGCCAGTGCCAGCGTGGGCGGCAGCAGGTGTCGCTGTAGTCTCCTCATCTTGTCCCGTGCGTTTGGTGTCGGAATCCTACTTCAGGTCTTTCTTCGTCCAGCTTGCCATCCATGGGATTTCCGTGCGACCGTCCTTGCCCATCTTCAGGGGCAGCCAGATGTAGCGGCTGTCGGCGAGGTCCTTCTTCTTCCACATGTCGAAGCAGGCGATGAACTGCCCCTTCTTCGCATTGACGGGGATGACATAGGTGCTCTGCCCGTAGAACGTCTTGTCGGCGTCCACGCCCGTGCAGGGATTGCCGATGGTGGTCCACTCGCCCATGATGCTGTCGGCAACGGCCAGCTCCGCCTGGTTCGGGTCCCAGCCCGTGCAGCCCGACGAGAGCATGTAGTACTTGCCGTCGTACTTGAACACGGCGGGCGCCTCGCGGGCAAGGCCGATGAAGCGGCGCACGAACGTGCCGTCGGGCTTCAGGTAATCGTCGGTCAGGCGGTTGATGTGCAGCGTCTGGTTGTTCTCCGACGAGGAGAACTGGTAGCACGTCCCGTCGTCATCGACGAAGAGCGTCTGGTCGCGGCTCATCGCGCCGTTCGGGCGGAACGAGCCGATGTACTCGAACGGGCCTTCGGGGCGGTCGCTCACGGCCACTCCGGCGGCGGCCATCCCGTAGTCCGCGCTCTCGGCGTGCACCCACATCACGAATTTCCCGGTCTTTGCGTTGTAGACCACCTTCGGGCGCTCGATTACTTTCGAGGGATGGAGGTCGCTCTCCGGGTCGTCCGGCACGGCTTTCAGGGCCAAGCCCTCAAACTTCCAGTTCAGGAGGTCTTTCGAGCTGTAGCAGCTCACGCCCGTCACGTCCGTGCGGTAGCACTCCCACGTGGCCCACGCGGGCAGGACGGTCTCGCCCACCTTGTACTCGCCGTACCAGTAGTACGTGTTCCCGTGCTTCAGGATGCCGCCGCCGTGGGCGTTGATGGGATTGCCCTCGGTGTCGTTCCACACCGCCTTTGGCGTGAACGCCTTGTTCTTGGTCTGCGCCGTTGCGCCTGCCGCCACCAGCGTGCAGAGCGTGAGGAAGAAAAATAGTCGTTTCATCATCAGTAGTGTTAAAAAAGGGTTATGGTTCGTCTGTGTCGGGGTGGCGGGCCAGCTTCCGCTCCAGCGGCGTGGGGACGCGGTGGGTCTGCGCGTGCCGCGCGTGGCGCACGAGGATGTCCAGCACCGCGCTGTTCTCGCCGAGGCTGTGGGGCGCGACCTCCGCCTTGATGCCCGCGTGCCGCAACTGCGCCGTCCATTCCTCGGCAAGGAGGCGGCGCGACGCGCTGTCGCAGGCCAGCGTCAGCGGCACCACCACCGCGCGCTTCGTCTTCTCCGCCCGCATCCGGGCCACGGCGTGGCCGATGGACGGGAAGCCGGCGGTGGCGGCCACCTGCCATCCCTTGTAGCGCGTGTCGCCGCGCATCGTGTAGTCGAGCAGGGCGTAGTAGGGCTGTGCGTCGTCCGCCTCGCCGTCGGCCGCAAGGAGCGTCGCCGCCTTGTCCTGCCCGCGCGTGGCGGCCACGGCGCGCAGCACGTCGGCGCAGTCCTGCTCGCAGGCCATCAGCGGCGCGCCCACGCGCACCTCGCGAAACGCCTGTTGCTGGGCCGCCACCTGCGCGCGGAGGGCGGCCGTCTCGTCGCCCTCGGCGGTGAACGACGGCTGCACCAGTACGTGCGTGTACCCGTCCCTCGCCAAGTCGGCCAGCAGCGCGTCGGGCGTGGGCATTTCCTCGCCCCCGCGCCGGAGGGCCGCGATGGCCTTGCGCGAAGTCCACGCCTCGCGCACGTCGCGGCCGGGGAACGCCGCCCGCAGCCGCGCGTTGAGCGCGTCGATGCAGCGCGCGCGCTCGGCGCGGTCGTCGGTGCCGAGGTGCACGGCCACCACGACGCCCTTCCCGTCCGCCCCCATGCCGGCGAACACGTCGTCCGCCGCGTCGGCCTGCGCCTTTGCGCTGGCGGCGGCCATCATGAGGGCAAGTATCGTTAGGATTTTCATGGGCGGATGGGGCTCGTGGCGGTCACGCGCTTTCGTCGGGAAGTTGCGCGGCGTCGCGCACGGCGCGAATCTGGTTCTTCACAATCGTCGAGTTGGTGATGGCGAGGATGGGCTCGATGCGCCTCGCGTGCGCGGCCTCCACACCTTTATTATATAGGCGGAGCGTGCCGTCGTCGCCCACCGCCACCCGCACGTCGGCCGTCGTGCTGTCGAAGCGCGCCTCGTCCATGGAGCGGATGGGGCGCATGGCGTTGCGCGTGAAGGCACGCGCGGCCAGCTTGTAGGCCGGCGTCCCGGGATTGCCCTCGAAGAGCACCTCGCGCGCCGCCTCGCGGGCAATGCTGAACGAGCACGCCTCGCGGTCGAACAGCAGTCCGTCGCGCCGGAAGTAGGCTTCGATGCGCCCCTCGGCGCAGAGGTCTTCGGGAATGCCCGTGCACAGCCCCATCCGCTGGTCGATGAGCCACACGCGGTCGGCCACTTGGAGCGCGTGCTCCAGGTCGTGCGTCGAGAGGAAGATGGTCTTGCGGAGCGCCTTGGCCAGGCGGTGGAGCAGCAGCATCATCGCCACCTTGCTCGGGTAGTCGAGGTACGCCGTCGGCTCGTCGAGGAGGATGATGGGCGTCTCCTGCGCTATGGCCTTGGCTATCATCGTCTTCTGCCGCTCTCCGTCGCTGAGGCTCTGCATCCGCCGTCCCTTCAGGCCGGCGATGCCCACCCACTGCAGGCACTTGTCCACCGCCTTGTGGTCCTTCTCCCGCAGCCGCCCCCAAAAGCCCGTGTAGGGGCTGCGCCCGATGGCCACCACCTCTTCCACGGTCAGGTTGCGGATGCCCGAGTTGTCGGTCAGCACCACGCTCACCACGCGCGACAGCTCCTTGTGCGAATAGCTCCCGATGCCGCGCCCCATCACGCCGACGTCGCCCCCCAGCGGCGGCTGGAACGCGGCGAGCGTGCGCAGCAGCGTCGATTTGCCCGCTCCGTTGGGGCCGAGCATGCAGGTCAGCTCCCCGGCGTGGAGCTGCGCGGTCAGCCCCGCGCCGATGGTCTTGTCGCGGCCTTTCAGGCGGTAGCCCGTCGAAAGGCCGCGCAGCGATATGGTGCATTCCGAATCTTCCATGACGGTTGTTCCTCGCTTTGACGGCGGAGCGCCGGAAGCCGCGATGGCTTCCGTTTCCTCCAAATGTCTGCAAAGATAGTGAAAACGTCGGCAAAAACACAAATCTGCACCGCGTGAAGTCGCACGCCGCGTGCAGATTTGTGCCGCGCAATCCGCCTACGCCATGGCGACGGCGTAGGCGTAGTACGCCACCGCGCCGAGCACGAGCAGCGTCCCCTCCGTGCGCGTGATGTAGTGCCGCCGCCGTCCGAATTTACAGAAGACCCACACCAGCACCGCCGCGCCCGTCATGAAGGCGAAGTCCACCACGCCGATGCTGCCGGGCTGCAGCGGCGTGATGAGCGACGCGGCCCCCAGGATGAAGAAGATGTTGAAGATGTTGCTGCCCACCACGTTGCCCATCGCCATGCCGGTGTCGCCCTTGCGCGCCGCCACCACCGAAGTCACCAGCTCGGGAAACGACGTGCCTGCCGCCACCACCGTGAGCGCCACCACGGCCTGGCTCACGCCCAGCGAGCGGGCCAGGCCCGACGCGGCGTCGACCAGCCAGTCGCCCCCCAGCACCAGGCACGCGAGCCCCACGGCAAACAGCCCCACGGCCCGCCACATCCCCATGGGCTCCGTGCCATCCTCCGCCCCGGCGGGCGCGTCCCTGCGCGCCACGGCCAGCGTGTAGAACATGAAGATGGCGAAGAAGCAGAGCAGCACCACGCCGTCGCCGCGGCTCAGCGCGTCCGTCTCGCCGCCGGGCTTGCCGGGCGAGAGGAGCGTGTCGCACGCCAGCGCCGTCACCGCCACGCTGGCCACGATGGCCAGCGGAACCTCGTAGCGGATGTTGTTCGCGCTGCACCCCACCGGGGCGATGAGCGCAGTAATCCCCATGATGGCGAGCGCGTTGAAGATGTTGCTGCCCACCACGTTGCCGATGGCCATCTCCGGCTCTCCGCTCGCGGCGGAGAAGCAGCTCACCACGAGCTCGGGCGTGGACGTGCCGAACGCCACCACGGTGAGCCCCACGACGGCCGTCGATACGTTCAGCCGCCGCGCGATGGCCGCCGCGCCGCTCGTCAGCCAGTCGGCCCCCTTGATGATGACTGCGAGGCCGACGAGGAATTTCAGGATAAGAAGTGCGATTTCCATGCTGTCTGTGATTTTGACGGCGGCGGCCGGCGCCGCGCTGTGGCGCGCCCCCTCCCCGCCGCGAATTCCGCGCAAAGGTATGGATTTTTTGGAGGAACGCCCGCCTCTCCGAGCCGCAAAGTGCCTCCCGCCGCACGCGCGCCATGTCCGCCGCGCGCCGAAAACTTGGCCATGGCGCACTGGGAACTTTGCCAAGGTGCACTGGAAATTTGGTCGCGGTGCGCCGAAAACTTGGCGCGAGCGCACTGCCGAAAAATTTCCAAGTACTTAGAAAAAAATTTCCAAGTACTTGGAAAAATATTTCCAAGTACTTGGAAATTTCTCCACGCTGCGCACTCTCCTAACTTGCTGTGCGCCATCGGAATATTTTGTGTGCGGTTGCGCAGAGGAAAGTGTGGGGAACATCCCGCGAAGCAGGCATACTTGACGACATTCTATGTGGGTTTCTATTTCAAACAATGGAGGGGTCTGCGCTTGAGCCCGGCGGGAACGTCCTTGAAGCGGGGCGGAAATGCCCGGCGGTGCTGGCGGGCCAGGCTGGAAGCGCGTGTCCGTGCGGCGAACGGCGGGCGTCGGGCGCTTTTTGAAGCCGCTTACACCTTTTGTAACGGAAAAAGGCTAATTTTGCAAGGTGTAACCACGGACAAAATCGAAGGACTATGAATATGAAGACTTTCATCGGCGTCGTCTGCGCGGCGCTGATTCAGGCCGTTGCCACCGTCGGAGCGGCTACGGCGCAGACCATCTCGCTCGACGACATCGTGGCCGGACGCTACCGCGCGCGGGGCGTGCGCGGCATTGTGCCGCTGGCCGACGGCGAGAGCTTTTCGTGCGTGTCGGACGACGGGCGGCGCATCGTGCGCTGCGCCTACCGCACGGGCGAGGAGACGGCCACCCTCTTCAGCCTCGACGAGGCGCGCATGGTGGGCAAGGACGGCGCGGCGCGCGCGGGGCGCGTGTCGGAGTTCTCCGACTACATCGTGTCGCCGGACGAGAAGAACATCCTCATCGAGACGAACCGCACGCCCATCTACCGCCGCTCCGCCACGGCCGACTACTACTTATATAATATAAGGAACAAGACGCTCATGCCGCTCTCCGACGGAGGCGCGCAGGAAGTGCCGAAGTTCTCGCCCGACGGGACGATGGTGGCGTTCGTGCGCGGGGGCAACATCTTCCTTGTGAAACTGCTCTATGGCAATGCCGAGACGCAGGTGACCGACGACGGAAGGTTCAACCACATCATCAACGGTAAGCCCGACTGGGTCTACGAGGAGGAGTTCGAGTTCAACCGCGCGTTCGACTTCTCGGCCGACTCGCGGCTGCTGGCGTGGGTCCGCTTCGACGAGTCGCGCGTGCCGGTGTTCGGCCTGCAGTATTTCCGTGGGGCGTATCCGGCGATGGACACGAACAAGCTCTATCCCTCGCTCTACGAATACAAGTACCCCAAGGCGGGCGAGGCGAACTCCAGCGTCGCGGTGAAAAGCTACGACATCAAGAGCCGCGTGACGCGCACCATGAACGTGCCGCTCGAGAGCGACGGCTACGTGCCGCGCATCCAGTTCACGGGCGAGGCCGACAAGCTGGCCGTCGTGACGCTCAACCGCCACCAGAACCGCTGCGACATCTACATGGTGAACGCCCGCAGCGGCGTGGCGCAGCTCGCCCTGCGCGAGACGGACGACCGCTACGTGGACCTCAGCTTCTACGCCGACATCGACTTCTCGCGCCCGCAGTTCGTGGTGCTCTCCGAGCGCGACGGCCACCGCCACCTCTATCTCTACACGCTGGGCGGCAAGCTCGTGCGCCAGCTCACCAGCGGCAGTTATGTCGTGACGGATTTCTACGGCACGGATGCCGACGGGCGCCAGTTCTACTACGCCTGCAACGAGGGCAGTCCGCTCGAGCAGTACGTGTGCCGCGTCGATGCCAACGGCAAGAGCGAAAAGCTCACCAAGCAGAAGGGCTTCAACGCGGCCGTGTTCTCCACGCACTGCCGCTACTTCGTCAATACGTATTCCAACATCACCACGCCGCCCGTCCATTCGCTCTACAGCGCCGGCGGAAAGCAGCTGCGCGTGATGGAGGACAATGCCGCACTGCGTGGCGCCTACGCTAAGCTCGACATCGCGAAGCCGGAGATTTTCAGCTTCACCACGGCCGACGGCGTTCAGCTCAACGGATGGATGGTGAAGCCGGCGAACTTCGACGCCAGCAAGAAGTACCCCGTGCTGATGTACCAGTACAGCGGCCCGGGCAACCAGCAGGTCTATAATTCCTGGAACGTCGGCAACAGCTACGGACTCATCTGGGAACACCGCCTTGCGCAGAAAGGCTACGTCGTTGTTTGCGTCGATGGCCGGGGCACGGGCGGGCGCGGCGCCGACTTCCAGAAATGCACCTATCTCACCATGGGCGACAAGGAAAGCCACGACCAGGTGGAGGCCGCTGTCTATCTTGGCTCGCTGCCGTATGTCGACAAGGAGAGGATTGCCATTTGGGGATGGAGCTTCGGAGGCTTCAACACGATTATGTCGATGGCCGAAGGCCGTCCCGTGTTCCGCTGCGGTGTGGCCGTCGCACCCGTCACCGACTGGCGATACTACGACACGGCCTACACCGAGCGCTACATGCGCACGCCGCAGGAGAACCCCGACGGCTACGACATGTCGCCGCTCCACCGCTTCCAGAAGCTCCATGGCGACCTGCTCATCTGCCACGGACTCACGGACGACAACGTGCATTTCCAGAACACGGCCGAGCTCGTGGAGCAACTTACGCAGGCCAACATCCAGTTTGAAATGCAGACCTACACGAACCGCAACCACGGCATTTACGGAGGCAACACGCGCCGTCACCTCTTCACCCGCATCGAAAACTTCCTCGACCGCCATCTGAAGCCTTGACGGATATGTCCGCTTCCGCATTCCGTTCTTGCTGTTCCTGCGCGCCTCCGCGCCCCCGTGCGCGGTTTTCCGCCCCGTTTCCGCCTCTTTTTCCCTCTTTCCCGCCTTTTTTCGTTTTTTTTTCAAAAAAAGTTGCGTTTTTCCCTTGCCGTTCCGCGCGGAGTGCGTACCTTTGCGCT
>CAVGCV010000038.1:0-10324 GCA_963627995.1 bacterium
GCAGGTGCATGAGTCGTCGGTTGGTCATGGATATGGTCGTTTTTGGGTTCGTCGGCCGTCTTGCCGCGCAAGATAGCACAAATGGGCCGAACAAGGAAACGAACAGGACTTTTTCCCAGAAAAAGAACGTATTTTTGTCACAAAACACCGACAGCCATGGCCAAAACATCCATTTTCTTGCTGACCGCGCTCCTCACGCTCCTCATGCTGCCCGCCACCGCGCAACCCGTCCACCGGCAATACACGGCGTCCGACGGACTGCCCACCGACGAGGTGCAGCAAATCGTGGAGCTGCCCAACGGGCAGATGCTCGCCAACTGCGAGGGGGAATTCTGCCTCTTCAACGGCCGGAACTTCATGCCCGTTCCGTCCGACTACAGCCGGGGACTTCCGCTGAAGCGCTTCGGCAACCGCTACGCCCACCTCTGGCAAGGCGACTCCCTGCTCTGGCTGCGCGACCTCTACCGCATCCACCTCTTCGACACGCGCACACGCACGTTCCGCTACGACATCGCCCACCGCGTGAAGAGCGACGCGCTCCGACGCTTCGCCAGCGGCGAGACACAGCCGCAGCTCCTGCCGCCCGAACTCTGGCAGCAACTCGCCTCGATGGGCATTCGCGCCAAAATCACCACCGCCGCCACCGACAGGCAGGGCGGCGTGTGGGTCGGCACCATGGGCGAAGGCATCGTCTACATCTCGCCCCACGTCCCGGCGGTGCAGGTCGTGGAAGGCGACACCGAGTGGATGCGCCAGGCACGCAGCACGACCGACAGCAAGGGACGGCAGTGGCAGTGCGGCAACGACGGGCTCGCCTGCGACGACCACGGCGTGACCTCACATTTCGACACGGGCAACCTGCCCGGACTGCGCCACAACCACACCACTTTCATCGCCGAGCTTTCCGACGGGCGCTTCCTCCTCTGCTACGACCTCAACAAGCTGGGCTATTTCCGCCCCGAGCAACACGAGTTCGCACCGGCCTGCGCCAACAGCAAAAAGGGGCGCGACATCTTCGACAGGCACCGCTACATGGTCGGAGCCTGCCCGCTCACCGAGCGATGGACCTTGGTCTACACCCAGAACGGAGCGTTCCTGCTCGACACCAAGGCCGACACCGTCGCGCCGTTTCCGCCGGAAAAGGCCATCGGACGCTACTCCGTAAAATACAACTGCCTGCTGCGCGACCACCGGGGGCAGCTGTGGATGGGCACGCAGAACGGCCTCTTCGTCGCCGACGGCACGGCCGCGCAGCCCCCTGCCGCAGCCACGCCCGCCACGCCGTCCGTCCGCCGCATCGCCGGCCTGGCGAACAACTGCATCCGCAGCCTCGCCCTCGACGCGAGCGGCAACGTGTGGGCCGGCACCGCGTGCGGACTGTCGCGCGTCACCCCCACCGTCGTCAACCTGTCCGAATGGGACGGCATTCCGGCCGGCTCCATGACAGAGCGCGCGGCATGCGCCACCGGCGACAACCGCCTCGTGTTCGTCCGCGCCAACGAAGCCATCGTGTTCCGCCCCGACCAAATGGTGCGCGGCGAAGCCACGCCACGCCTGGTCGCCACAGCCATCGCCGTGAACGACCGCAGCGTCTCGCCCGCCACCCGCAGGCTCTCGCTCCCCCACGACCAGAACTACCTCTCGTTCCAAGTCTCCGCCCTCAACTACGCGCGCCCCTCGCACACGCGCTACCGCTACCGGCTCAACGGACTCGAGAGCGACTGGCACACCGCCAACGACGGCAGCGGACTGGCCGAGGCCACCTACACCGCCGTGCCGCCCGGACACTACACGCTCGAGGCACAGGCAGCCACGCCCGACGGCACATGGGGACACCCCCTGCTGCTGCCCGTGGACATCCGGCCGCCCCTCTGGCTCACGTGGTGGGCAAAGGCCCTCTACGCGCTGGCCGCAGCGGCCATCCTCGCGCTGATGGTCGCAATCTACGTCCGACGGAAGCGGGCACGGCTCGTCCGCGAGAACGACCAGCGCGTGAACCAGCTCTTCGAACTGCGCGAGGAGGCGCGCCACCAGTTCGCCCAGTCGGTCAATATCGACCCCAAGCGCATCGCCGTGAACTCCGAGGAGGAGCAGCTGGTGGAGAAGCTCCTCACCGCCATCGAGCGCAACATGAGCAACGCCGACTACAACGTGGAGCTGCTGGCGCGCGACGTGGCGCTCAGCCGCACCAGCCTCTACGACCGCATGCGCAACATGCTGGGCATCACGCCGAGCGACTTCATGCGCAGCGTGCGCCTCAAGCGCGCGGCGCGGCTCCTGGCGGAGACGCAGCTCCCCGTGGCCGACGTGGCCACGCAGGTGGGATTCAACACGCCGCGCATCTTCTCCACGCACTTCAAGCGCATGTTCGGCGTGCTGCCCTCGCAGTACCAGCGCCATTAGCCCGCAATGGGCGGGGACGCCCAACCGCCCCCATGCACGCAGCGAATGCCCCCGTTCCACACCGAAAAATCCGGCGCTCCGCACTGCCGTCTTCCGGCCTGCGCGGAGCTCCGGAAATTCCAAGTACTTGAAAATTTATTTCCAAGTACTTGAAAAAATATTTCCAAGTACTTGGAAATATTTTTTCTCCGCACAGGCGGCAAATGTCCTCCGCGCCGGCGCGAGCCCGGCGGTGCGGAGGCGCGGGAACGGCAGCCCGCACATCGCCCCAGCCCTCGCCCGACTGCCGGCCGGCGGCTGGCAGCAGGGCGGACGGACGAAATCGCCGAACGCCGGGGCCATCCGCAGCGGATGAGCCCCGGCGTCCGGCACGCCATACGGGAAAGGAAGGAAGACGGCGGACGCGCCGCGCCGCCGCCACGGCGTCACGCCAAGCGGCGGAGAATGCCGGCGAGGTGCTTCCACACCATCTCGACGGTGGGGACGAGCAGCCGCTCGTCGGGCGAGTGCACGCCGCGCAGCGTGGGGCCTACGCTTATCATGTCGAGGCCGGGGTACTTCTCGCTGAACAGCCCGCACTCGAGGCCTGCGTGGATGGCGCGCACACGCGGCTCTTTCCCGAACAGCTCGCGATAGACCTCGACGGCCACGCGCAGGAGCTCGGACTGCAGGTTGGGCTTCCAGCCGGGGTACTGCCCGCCGGTCGCCACGCTCGCGCCTATCAGGCGGAAGGGCGCGGCAAACGTGGCGACCATGTTGGCCAGGGAGCTGGCCGACGAGCTGCGCTGGCTTCCGACTACCACGACCCGCCCGTCGCAGGTACGCACGCTGGCGAGGTTGGAGCTGGTCTCCACAAGCCCGGGGATGTCCTGGCTCATCTCCAGCACGCCGTTGTGGACGGCCTGCAGCGCCTGGATGAGGCGGAGGGCGTCGTCGGCCGCCATCACGGGCGTCCCGGTGTCGAGGACGGAGGTGTCGGTCTCCATCTCCATCCGCATGTTGGGCTCCTCGGCGTGGAACTCGTCCTGCAGGTCGGCCACGGTGTGGTTGAACAGCACGCGCACGGCCTCCTTCTCGGCAAACGGGACGGCGATGAGCGCCGCCGCGTCGCGGGGAATGGCGTTGTGCAGGTTGCCGCCGGCGATGCGGAAGAGGCGCGCGGGCATGCGCTGCCAGATGGTGTGGAGGATGCGCGCCAGCAGCTTGTTGGCGTTGGCGCGGCGCTTGTTGATGTCGTCGCCCGAGTGTCCGCCCGTGAGGTGGTCGATGGAGATGGAGACGGGGAGGTAGCCCTGCGGCAGCGGCTCGGAGGCGAAGGGGAAGGTGGCCGTGGTGTTGGCGCCCCCGGCGCACCCCACGAATATCTCGCCCTCGTCCTCGGAGTCGAGGTTGATGAGGAACTTGCCCGTCATGAAGCCCGCCTCGAGGGCGAACGCGCCCGACAGCCCTGTCTCCTCGTCGCGGGTGAAGAGGCATTCGAGCGGCCCGTGTTCCAGCGTCGCGTCGGTCAGCACGGCCAGCGCAAGCGCGATGCCGATGCCGTCGTCCGCCCCCAGCGTCGTGCCGTTGGCGCGCATCCACTCTCCATCGACCGACGCCTCGATAGGCTGCGTGAGGAAGTCGAAGTCGATGTCCTTGCGCTTCTCGCACACCATGTCCATGTGGGCTTGGAGGACGACGCCCCGGCGGTTCCCGCAGCCGGCCGTCGCCGGCTTGGAGATGAGCACATTGCCCGCCGCGTCGGTCTTGCATGCAAGTCCGTGGCCGGCGGCGAACTGCTGCAGGAAAGCCATCATCTGTTCCTCGTGCTTCGACGGGCGAGGAATCCCGTTGATTTGGCGAAAGTAGTCGAACACTGCTTTCGGCGAAAGCTGGACATTCATCATCTGTGGAATATTAAGCGTTGATTGAAGTTTGTATAATTCGGGGAATTGGCTTATCTTTGCCTCTTGATTTGCAAAATTAGGGATTTTATGTTAAAAGTTGCGCTCCTCTCGCTCGTTATCGTGGCTGCGAGCATGGTGTTCCTGTGCATCGCCATCCTGCTCAAGCGGAACGGACGCTTTCCCAAGACCCACGTGTCGAGCAGCAAGGCCATGCGCGAGCGCGGCGTCACCTGCGCCCTCAGCCAGGACTTCGCGGCGCGCCACCGCCGCGCCGGCGTTCGTGAGCGCGTGCCAAAGGCGGCGCAGACATCCCCCGCTTCATCCACATCAAAATGAATATGACAGTTAGAAAGAAAGCAGTCCGCTACGGACTCATGCTATTGGCAGTCAGCGCCATGACCGCCTGCAACGACGGCGGGAAGCCCGCCGAAACCACGGCCCCGGCCCCCGCGCCCCGCAGCGAGCTGAAAATCGCATACGTGCTGATGGACACCCTCACCAACCAGTACCAGTTCTGCAAGGACGTGACGGCCGACCTTGAGAAGAAGCAGGCCAACGCGCAGGCCACGCTCCAGCAGAAGGAAAAGAACTTCAACGACCAGGTGGCGGCGTTTCAGCGCAAGGTGCAGTCGAACGCCATCACGCAGGAGCAGTACACCAGCGAGCAGAACCGCCTGAGCAAGCTCGGGCAGGACTTGCAGGCGCTGCAGGCGCGGCTCGGCAACTCCATGCAGGAGGAGCAGGCGAAGCAGATGCAGGCCATTTCGGACACCATCCAGTCGTTCATCAGCAGCTACGCCAAGGAAAAGGACTTCGACTTCATCCTTTGTAAGACGGGAAGCGTGGGCAGCGCCATCTTCGCGACGGGCAACGTGCTCTACGCCAAGGACAGCTACGACGTGACCGAGGAAGTGGTGAAGGCCCTGAACAAGCGTTACGAGAAGGACCAGGCGAAGGCTCCGGCCAAGGAGGAGAAGAAGGCGGAGGAAGCGAAATAGCGCGGCAAGGCCGGCTTCCCCACACAGCCACGACGCAAGCGGCGGACACCCCCGGACGGGAGGATGTCCGCCGCTTGCGTCGTGCCGCCACCCTGCGGAGCGGACGGCGGCAGCAAAAAGAGATGGAAGCCTCGGCTTGTCCCGGCTTAGCCCCGCTCCACGTCCGTAAGGACTTGCAGGGCCTGCTGGACGGAGGGGACGTCGTGGATGAGCAGCGACCGCTTGGCGTCGTCGCGCAGACGGCAACGGCGCGGGAAGCGCGTGGCGTAGGCGATGACACGCCCGAACGCGTCGCTCTGATAGTAGGGGCTGTCCGCGCCGCCCGGCAGGAAGCACACCATGCGCTGCTGCTTCAGTGTCAGCCGCTCGATGCCCAGGCGTCCGGCCGCCCACTTGAGGGGCATGACACGCAGCAGCTCCTCGGCCTCGGGCGGCAGCTGTCCGAAGCGGTCGATGAGCCGCGCGCGGTAGGCATCGAGCTGCGCGTTGGAAGCAAGGTTGTCGAGCTCGCGGTAGAGGCTCATGCGCTCGCTGCTGGAAGGCACGTATGTCTCGGGATAATAGGCAGGGATGTCGGACTCGATGGCCGTGTCCTCCCACGCGCCGGCCACGCCAAGCCCCACGCCCATCGGCACGGGCCTGTCCAACGGGGCCGGCGGGGCATCGCCCTCGCCCGGCTGCGTGGCTGTCGTCGTGCTGTCGGCAGCCGACCCCGCCGGCAAAGCCGCCGCCTGTTCGTGCCGAAGCTCCTGCATGGCCTCGGCCAGCACCTTTTGGTAGGTTTCGTAGCCGAGGTCGGCGATGAAGCCGCTCTGCTCGGCGCCGAGCATGTTGCCCGCGCCACGGATGTCGAGGTCCTGCATGGCAATGTGCAGTCCGCTGCCGAGGTCGGCGAAGTTCTCCAAGGCTTGCAGCCGGCGGCGCGAGTCGTCGGGCAGAGCCGACAGCGGCGGCGCCATCAAGTAGCAGAACGCCTTTTTGTTGCTCCGTCCCACGCGTCCGCGCATCTGGTGCAGGTCGCTCAGCCCATAGTTCTGCGCCGAATTGACGATGATGGTGTTGGCGTTGGGAACGTCGATGCCGTTCTCCACGATGGTCGTCGAGAGCAGCACATCGTAGTCGTAGTTCATGAAGTCGAGAATGATTTTCTCCAGCTCCTTCGGATCCATGCGCCCGTGGGCGATGCAGACGCGCGCGTCGGGGACGACGCGGCGAATGGTGTCGGCCAGCTGCGGAAGATTGCTGATTTTATTGTTCACGAAGAACACCTGCCCGTTGCGCGACATTTCGAAATTGATGGCTTCGGCGATGACCTCGGGCGAGAACGTGTGTATCTCCGTCTGGATGGGATAGCGGTTGGGCGGCGGTGTCTGGATGACGCTGAGGTCGCGCGCCCCCATGAGCGAGAACTGCAAGGTGCGGGGAATGGGCGTTGCCGTCATGGTGAGCGTATCGACATTGACTTTCATCTGCCGCAACTTTTCCTTGACGCCAACGCCGAACTTCTGCTCCTCGTCGATGACGAGCAGTCCCAAATCCTTGAACTTGACGCCTTTGCCAATCAGCTTGTGCGTGCCGACGATGATGTCGATGCGCCCCTCGGCCAAGTCTTTCAGCAGTTCCCTTTGCTCCTTGGCGGAGCGGGCGCGAGAGAGGTAGTCCACGCGCACGGGGAATCCCTTCAGCCGCTGGCTGAACGTCTTGTAGTGCTGGTAGGCCAGCACGGTGGTGGGCACGAGGACGGCCGTCTGCTTGCTGTCGGCGGCGGCCTTGAACGCGGCACGCACAGCGACCTCGGTCTTTCCGAAACCCACGTCGCCGCATACGAGGCGGTCCATTGGCTGCGGTTTCTCCATGTCCGCCTTCACGTCCTGCGTCGCTTTCAGCTGGTCGGGGGTGTCTTCGTAGAGGAAGGAGGCCTCGAGCTCGCTCTGCATATAGCTGTCTTTCGAGAAAGGGAATCCCTTTTCCTTCTGCCGCTCGGCATAGAGGCGGATGAGGTCGCGGGCGATGTCCTTCACCTTGGTCTTCACGCGTTCCTTCATCCGCTCCCACGCCCCCGTGCCCAGCTTGCTCACGCGCGGCGGCTCGCCCTCCTTTCCCTTGTACTTGGAGATTTTGTGGAGGGAGTGGATGGAGACATAGACGGCATCCTCGTTCTGATAGGTAATCTTTATCATCTCCTGCACCGCGTCGCCCGACGGAATGCGCACCAGCCCGCCGAAACGGCCGATGCCATGGTCGATGTGGACGATGTAGTCGCCCACATCGAACTGCTGGATTTCCCTCAGCGTCAGTGCCACCTTGCCACGGCGCGCCTTGTCGCTCTTGAGGCTGTACTTGTGAAAGCGGTCGAAGATTTGGTGGTCGGTGAAGAGGCAGAGCTTCAGCGTGTGGTCCACGAAACCCTCGTGAATCGTGTGCTGCACGGCCTCAAAGACTATCGGCCTTGTCTCGTACTCCGCGTCCGACCCCTCACCCTCCGCCAGCATATCGCGCAGGCGTTCGATTTGCTTCGCGCTGTCGGCAAGGATGCAGAGTTTGTAGCCGTCGGCGAGGAAACGCCGGCACTCCTGCTGCAAGAGTTCCAAGTTCTTGTGGAACAGGGGCTGCGCCGAGGTGTCGAACACGATACGCTGCGCATCATTCTGCTGACCGCCCAGCAACACCTTACGCAGGGAGGCGATGCCCCTGACGAACACCTCGGAATCGACCACCCGGCGACGGAACGGTTCGCATTCAGCGTCCACCACCATGGCTTGGGCGGAGAAGCCGTCGCTGGCAATCTGCGCCACGCGGTCGCAGACGAACGCCGCGTTGCGCGTCACCAGCACTGTGTCGGACGGAAAGAAATCGAACACGGAGATGTAGCTCGTCTCCCCCTCCGTCATCTCGGGAACCACCACCACCTCGCCCACCTTGCGCTCCGACAGCTGGGTCTGCACGTCGAACGTGCGGATTGACTCCACCTCGTCGCCGAAGAAGTCGATGCGGAAAGGGCTTTCCGACGAAAACGAATAGACGTCGACAATGCTGCCGCGCAGGGCATACTGCCCCGGCTCATACACATAATCGACCCGGGCGAAGCCCTGTTCGTCGAGCCAGCTCTCCAGTCGTGCGAAGTCGATGGTCGCTCCTTGCCTCAGGGTCAGCGTCCTGGCCGCCAGCTCGCTCTTCGGCACCACTTTCTCGGCCAAGGCCTCGGGATAGGTGACCACATAGAGAGACTGCGAGGAGTTCCCCACCCGCCCCAGCACCTCGGTGCGCAGGATTTCGCTGGCAGCGTCGCGCTGGTTGTACCTGATGGCGCGCCTGTACGACGAGGGGAAGAGCAGCACGTCGGCCTCGCCCATCATCTGCACGAGGTCGTGGTAGAAGTAGCCCGCCGTGTCGGCATCGTCCATCACGAACAGCAGCGTCGGAAAAGCCGACTTGCCCTGCGACAAAGCGGCAAAAAACAAGGGGGCCGATGAACAGCAAAGTCCACCGACACCCATCGTGCGCTGACGCGCATTGCGGAGCGCGCCTTCCAAGGCCTTGACCTGCGGATGCGAGGCCAAGAGGCGCAATAGCTGTGATGTTTCCACTTATCTGGTTAAGAAGCGCGTAAAGGAACGGAATGTGTCATGCTGGCCACTGGAGGAGCAGCGTCAGCACGTGGGGCGCGGATTGCATGCCCTCGCAAACAGCTGGACAAAGAACAAAGCGTCCTTGCTCGCATGCAGCTTTCCCTTCACTTTCATTACAGTCTTAACGGTGGATTGTGCCCTCTCCGAGAGCGGCTTGACGGAAGTAAAATGGGACATAGGCAAATGAATGAACGATTCAATTACTTGGCTACAGTAATAACGCGAAACAGAGCCGCGTAGTATGTCCGAGACTGAAATATTTGCCGAGGCGGCCAAGAGTTATAGCATCCGACAGCACGACCAACGAATCCACCATACAAGACAAGGAAGCGTCCATAAAGCAGCAGATTAGGGCGAAAGAAAGGATTACCTGCAAAAGCGTGTGGATGGAACGTATATTCTCGTAAGTATAACTTTCTATTAAAGGATTCCTAATTTACGAGCACTATATAAGTAGCAACGAATTGATGTTGTCGATGTATGTAGGCACGCAACTTGCACTGCTATTCTATGACAACAGGAACATTCACCATGCCCTCCATACTCTTGAATATATTGATTCCGTATATGTCCTCAACATGATGCGGACAAATATATTTTTCACCTTCAGCAAAATCAAAAGCAATCGTGTCCCGCCATTTACATCAGCAAATTCTTCTCTCTTCCCATAGTTCCAACTCCCGACAAGTTTTCAAACTCGATACAAGCCAAACTTTCTCCATGCGAGATGACATACTCTCGCTATAGGCTCGCACATCACCTCTTCAGGGTAACTTGTCAAGAACCTTAGGTTTCTTTTGAAACGGCGTTGCGCTTTCTGCAGCTGATAGGACAGTTTTCCCTTCCTTACCGCCAAGATTTTCATTCTTTCGTCATGATGTCCGAAATTCCCTGCCGCCATCATTTCATCCAATAGGAACGTGCCATGCTTTTTAGATGGCGCGCACAGCAGTTCGTCATCGCCCATGCCGAACATCTTTTGCAACACGTATATCAAGGCTGAAGAAAAGCGCTTCATGCCACAGGCACAAATCCATTCCATCAACTCCTTGCGGCTCATCAACCCCGCCCGTTCTTCTATTTCCTTGTTGTACTCCTTCAACAATACGTAAAAGTCAAGCACCTGACGCATACCTACACCCTCATCAAGGAGATGCCTGTAGATATGGTTCATCTGAAATATCAAGTCATAGTCCACACGAAGCTTCTTCACCGTTCCCATTCCGTCAATTTCCACTTTTTCAAACTCGGCGGAACGAAACAGTCTTTGGAATGTTAGGTCTCTCCATGGAGCGTTCAGGAAAGACGGCCTGAAATGAATCTCTATGGGAACACCGTCAATCGGTTGCACTTTATAATCCGCAAAACGAAGCGTTTCGCTTTTTCAGGACGAAGCGTATAATTTCTT
>CAVGCV010000039.1:0-9424 GCA_963627995.1 bacterium
TTACACGCTCTCGGGCGTGCGCCTCGCGACCCCGCTCGACCAGCTGCCGCGCGGCGTCTATGTCGTGGACGGGCAGAAAGTGGTGAAGAAATGACGGCATGACGGCATGACGGAGCGGGCACGGCATTGGTGCCGGTCGCCATACGCAGGGCCGCCCCTCTCTCTCGGTGGAGACGGGGCGGCCCGTCTTGTTGACATGGCCACACATCCATCCATATATAAGGAAGCATCCATCCCGTTACGAATGCAATGCCGGACGTTCCAGAAGGGGCTTCCTCCCGCTTGCGGCCGCGGCTTTTGGCGGGGGCCGGCGTAGTCCCGCCGCCCCGCTTCGAAGGTGCCGCGGCTGGCGCTTTTCAAGAATTAACATTCAATGTTCCGCGCGAATCGTGTTTTTTGCTTAACTTTACCCACTAATGCGGAGAAACGCTGCTGGCGCGGCGACCGCTCCCCGGAGAAAGCTGAAAATAAAATATGACACTATATAATGAATTACAAATGGAATTACGAAGAACCCACACCGGCACTGCGCGACGCTTCGGCTAAGCTCTCGGAGGAGACTGGCGTGAGTCCCATCCTCTGCAAGCTGTTGATTGAGAGGGATGTGGCCACGGCCGCGGACGTGAAGCGATTCTTCCGCCCCCAGCTCCACGCGCTGCACGACCCGTTCCTCATGCGCGACATGGACGTGGCGGTGGACCGCCTCAACGGGGCCATGGGGCGCAAGGAGCGCATCCTCATCTACGGCGACTACGACGTGGACGGCTGCACGGCCGTGGCGCTGGTGTACCGCTTCCTGCGGCAGTTTTACTCCAACATCGACTACTACATCCCCGACCGCTACGAGGAGGGGTACGGCGTGTCGAGGCAGGGTGTGGACTACGCCCACGGGCAGGGCGTGAAGCTCATCGTCGTGCTCGACTGCGGCATCAAGGCCGTGGACGAGATAGCCTACGCCAAGAGCCTGGGCATCGACTTCATCATCTGCGACCACCATGTGCCCGACGACGCGCTGCCGCCGGCCGTGGCCATCCTGAACGCCAAGCGGCGCGACGCCACCTATCCCTACCACGAGCTGTCGGGCTGTGGCGTGGGGTTCAAGTTCATGCAGGCGTTCGCCATCAACAACGGCATCGCCTTCAGTACGCTCATCCCGCTGCTCGACCTCGTGGCCGTGAGCATCGCGGCCGACATCGTCCCCATCATGGGCGAGAACCGCATCCTTGCCTACCACGGGCTGCGGCAGTTGAGCCAGAACCCGAGCGTGGGGCTCAAGGCGGTCATCGACCTGTGCGGCATGGCCGGGCGCGACATCACGATGAGCGACATCATCTTCAAGATTGGGCCGCGCATCAATGCCAGCGGACGCATGCAGAACGGCAAGGAGTCGGTGACGCTGCTGGTGGAGACGAACTACGAGAGCGCGCGGCGGCAGGCGGAACAGATCAACCACTACAACGAGGAGCGCAAGGAGCTCGACAAGCGCATGACGGAGGAGGCGAGCCGGCTGGTGCAGGACACGCCCGGGCTGGAGACGAAAAGCTCCATCGTCATCTACAACGAGGACTGGCACAAGGGGGTGATAGGCATCGTGGCCTCGCGGCTGACGGAGACGTTCTACCGCCCGGCGGTGGTGCTTACGCGCGCCGGCGACCTGGTGACGGGCTCGGCGCGCAGCGTGAGCGGCTTCGACGTGTACAAGGCCATCCAGCATTGCAGCGACCTGCTGGAGAACTTCGGCGGCCACACCTATGCGGCGGGCCTGTCGCTGCGCGTGGAGCGCGTGGAGGAGTTCGGCCGCCGCTTCGAGGACTATGTGGCCTCGCACATCGAGTCGGGGCAGACGAGCCCGTCCATCGACATCGACGCCGTGGTCAACTTCCGCGACATCAACCGCCGCTTCCACGCCGACCTGAAGCGCATGCGCCCGTTCGGTCCCGACAACCGGAAGCCCGTGTTCTGCACGCGCCAGGTGTACGACTACGGAACGAGCAAGGTGGTGGGGCGCGAGCAGGAGCATATCAAGCTGGAGCTGGTGGACAGCAAGTCGAACAACGTGATGAACGGCATCGCCTTCGGGCAAAGCTCGCAGGCGCGGTACATCAAGACCAAGCGGTCGTTCGACATCGCGTACACCGTCGAGGAGAACACGCACAAGCACGGCGAGGTGCAGCTGCAGATCGAGGACATCAAAACCACGGAGAGACCAAGTCCTGAGCAAGTATAGCGACATACTGAAGGCCTACTGGGGCTACGACACGTTCCGCGGCATCCAGGAGCAAATCATCACCAGCGTCGGCGAGGGGCGCGACACGCTGGGACTTATGCCGACGGGCGGGGGGAAGTCCATTTGCTTCCAAGTGCCGACGCTGGCGGCCGGCGGGCTTTGCCTCGTCGTCACGCCGCTGATTTCGCTCATGAACGACCAGGTGGGCCAGTTGCGCCAGCGCGAGATCAAGGCTGCGGCCGTGCATTCGGGGATGCGCCAGGACGACATCGAGACGACGCTCGAGAACTGCATCTACGGCGACTATCGCTTCCTCTACGTCTCGCCCGAGCGCATCGCGACGGACGTGTTCCGCGCCAAGCTGCGCCACATGAAGAACATCTGCATGATTTGCGTGGACGAGGCCCACTGCGTGTCGCAGTGGGGCTACGACTTCCGCCCGTCGTACCTGCGGATTGCGGAGCTGCGCCATCTCATCCCCTACCGTGTGCCGCTGCTGGCGCTGACCGCCACGGCCACGCCGCGCGTGGTGGACGACATCCAGGACAGGCTGGAGTTCGGCGCGCGCAATGTGTTCTCCATGAGCTTCGAGCGCAAGAACCTGTCCTACGTGGTGCGCAGGACCGCCAACAAGATGGATGAGATGGTCCACATCCTTCGGAGCGTCACCGAGGGCAGCGCCATCGTCTACACGCGCAACCGGCGGCTCACGAGCGAGATTGCGCGGATGCTGGAGAGCCATGGCATCAGTGCCGACAACTATCATGCGGGGCTGACCGACGTGGAGCGCGACCTGCGGCAGGTGAACTGGACGAAGGGGCGTTGCCGCGTGATGGTGGCGACGAACGCTTTTGGCATGGGCATCGACAAGCCCGACGTGCGGATTGTCATCCACTACAACGCGCCCGACTCCATCGAGGCCTACTTCCAGGAGGCGGGGCGCGCGGGGCGCGACGGCAGGAAGGCTTACGCCGTGCTGCTCTACGACCCCGCCGACATCCCGCTGCTGACGAGGCGCGTTGCCGACAGCTTTCCTTCCCCCGACTACGTGCGCGACACCTACGAGAACGTGTGCTACTTCCTGCAAATCGGCATCGGGGAGGGGGAGTGCCGCACCCATCTTTTCAGCGTCGACCAGTTTTGCCGCACGTTCCATCAGTTCGGCGTCCCCACCGAAAGCGCCCTCCGCCTGCTCGACAATGCCGGCTATGTGGAGTATGCGACCGAACGCGACATGAAGTCGCGCGTGCGCATCATCCTCGAGAAGGAGGAACTCTACCGGCTGCACGAGGGCAGCAAGGACGAGGAGCTGCTGCTCAACGCCCTGCTGCGCAACTACACCGGTGTCTTCGCCGACTATGTGTACATCGAGGAGCTGCTGCTGGCGCACGTCACAGGCTTCGACGCCGGGCGCGTCTACGACATGCTGAAGTCGCTGAGCGACCAGCGCGTCCTCGACTTCATCCCCCACCGCAACACGCCCACGCTGGCGCTGCGCATGGGGCGCGTGGACAAGGAGCAGGTGCATCTTCCGCCCTCCGTGTACGAGGAGCGCAAGCGCGACTATGCCGCGCGCATCCAAAGCATGATAGCGTACATGTCCTCGACAGAGCACTGCCGCAGCCGCATGCTCCTCCGCTACTTCGGCGAGGACGCTGCCGACGACTGCGGCCAGTGCGACGTGTGCCTGTCGCGCAGGGCGGGCGCGTCCGGGGCGGACGACGACGGGCGGATTCGCGCAGCCGTGCGCGCGCTGCTGGGCGACGGGCAATTCCACGCCGCCACCGAGCTCAACACCCTTTGTTTCAACCGCGACGCGATGGACCGCGTGCTGCGGCGCATGGTCGATGAGGAGGAGATGGAGGTCAAACGAAGCAAAATAAGGCTTACATAAAACATGGAACTGTTTCACCTGCTTTTCGGTGGCAAGAAAAAAACCGAGGAAGAGAAGAAAGAACGCAAGGAGCGGAACAACTTCGACGTCTTGAAGTACGATGGCGCACAGGCCCTGCGCATGGGCAAGACGGACTATGCCGTCGCCTGCTTCGTCCGCGCCATCGGCATCCGCGACGACGAGGAGACGCGCCGCTGGCTCGCCGCTGCCTACATGCAGACGTACCGGCTGGAGGACGCCGCCGAGCAGTATGCCAGCCTGTGCGCGCTCGACGCGGCCAACGCGTCGTATCCGCTGGCGCTCGCCGATGTCCTCTTCCAACTGGAACGCTACGAGGAGATGGAAAGGGCGTGCGGCGCGGCCCTGGCCATCGACGGGCGGCTCGCCATGCCGCGCCATTTGCTCGCCAAGGGCGCCAAGGCGCAGGGGCAGGACGAGCGCGCCGTGCAGGAGGCGACGGCCGCCCTCGCCGTCAGGGACGACTATGCCGAGGCGCGCCTGCTGCGTGCCGAGGCCTACGCCGCCCTCCAGCGCTACGCCGAGGCCGAGCAGGACGTGGAGCGCTTGCTGCAGGCGGGCGCTGTCGCCGACGAGGTGCTCCTCCTGAAGGCCGCTATATGCGGCAAGCAGGGGAAGTACGGCGAGGCCGCCTCCTTCTATCGCGAGGCCATCGCCCAGAATCCGTTCATCCCCTCGGCCTACGCCGGCCTGCGCGACGTGTGCCGGCTGATGGGCGACGACGCGGCCGCCGAGCGCGCGATGGCCGACGCCGTGGAGCAGCTGGGGACCACCCCCGAGGAGGCGGCGCAGTCCCGGCAGGACGGGCCGTCCCATCCGGGAGCGGCGGTGGGCTGTGCCTGCAGTGCGCCGAATCCGTTCCAGCCCAACGCCGGCCTGTAGGCGCGCCTTTGCGCAAGGCGGAAGCCCCGCCCGCCTCCTGCCGCCCGCTTTGCCCACACGCGAACCGCCCCTGACGCACCATTTGCGTCAGGGGCGGTTCGCGTGTGCATGGGTCTCCGTCCTACCGCACGAAGAACTTCTTCCCGTTCCGGATGTAGATGCCTCGCAGCGGCTGTCCGTCCACCTTACGGCCCTGCAGGTCGTAGACGGTGGCATCCTCCTCCCCGCCGCGCTCGCCGGCCGGCTTCTCGATGCCGGTTGGCGGCGAGTAGTCGTCGTTGTTGGTCAGGTAGATGTCATCGACGACGATGGATCCGTTCCCGTTGCCCCAGAAGTTCACGATGCAGATGTTCCCGGTGTTGAGCGCCGTCCCCTTCTTGTCGCCGCCGGTGTATTTCGCGGTTTGCAGGTTGACGACGATTTGCTTCTTCGAGCCGAACGAGCTGGTGGAGTAGCAGTCGCCCCAGATGCTGCCGGTGGTGAAGATGTTCAGGTGGGCGTCGCAGTTCTGTATCCTCGCCAGCTTCACGACCAGGTACTTGTAGTCCGACATGTCCGCGCCGTTGGGGTATTCCCATCCCATCTGCCCGTATTGTCCCGGGCGGAACGTGCGGGTGGCCTCGTTGTAGGTGCCCTGGCCGAAGAACGAGGTGTTGATGAAGTCCTTGCCGAACGGGAAGAACGTGGAGCGGACGGTGAACGCCGCCTCCAGCTCGTTGCCCAGCGGGTCGGTGAAGGTGGCCGTCACCCGCGCCGTCCCCTCTCTCAGGCCGCGCAGCTGCCCGTTGCCGATGCTCACCGCCTCGCCGTCGCTGATGGCGTACCTCGCCTGTGCGGCCACGTTCTCCGTGTGGCCGTCGCGGAAGGTGGCCGTTATGGCGAGCGGCGCGTTGTTGCCCACCATCACCTCCACGGTTTCGGCCTCCAGCTCCATCTTTTCGGCGGTCAGCATCTCCTCGCTGTACCCGTCGAACGTTTCCGGGTAGAACATCGCCTCGTCGTAGTCCGCCTCGGTGGAGAACCAGTCGAAGTCGGCGTGCCCTTGCCCGCCCCCTTCCGTGGCATAGCAGAACAGCCCGAAGCGCGCGCCGACGAACACGGAGAGGTTGTAGCCCATGGCGGTCTGACGGCCGAAGGCGGTGTAGGTGCGGTTGTCGAGCGAGTAGTAGAACTGCGCCTGGCTGGTCGAGTAGTCGATGGAGGCGCGCAGGTAGACGATGCCGTCGCCGATGTCGATGGGCTGCGTCAGCTCCGCCGGCTTGAAGTTGTCGACGGTGTGCAGCGTGTCCTGCCGCCATACGAGCTGGCGCTGCCCGTCCTTCACCCGTACGGCAATCATGGCGTACGGGTCCTGCAGGATGCAGAGGCCCGCAAGGTTGCCCTCCTGCAGGTTGCTCGCGTCGAGGCGCACGGTGCCCGTCGACGGCCGGTCGGTGAAGGCGAAGATGCGCTGCGTGAGCGTGTTGCGCGCCTGCGTCAGGCGGTCGGCCGTGCCCGATGTCTTCAGGCGCAGCCATCCCGCCCGCTCAAACAGCGACCACGCCCCGTTGTCGGGGTTGTGGTTCCATTCCCACTGCATGCCCATCGGGTAGGAGCGGAAGTTGTCGTTCGTGGGCAGCGGCGTGCGCGGGCTGCAGGTCCCGATGCCGGGCTTCGTGTAGGTGGCGTAGGGCACGCCCTCGTCGCCCAGCACGGGCCAGTCGTCCTGCCAGCGGACGGGCTGCAGGTTGGGCATGCGCCCCAGCGCCCCCAGGTCCTCCTGCATGATGCTCCACCACTCGCCCGTCGGCGTCTGGAACAGCGCGCCCTGGTGCACGGTGTTGGCCTTTCCGCCGATGGTCTTTTCGATGAGCACCTTCTCCTCGTAGGGGCCGAACACGTCCTTCGAGCGGAACACCACCTGCGCGGAAGGCCATCCGCCGTAGGTGGCGTAGATGTAGTAGTAGTCGCCGATCTTGTAGAAGTGGCACCCCTCCAGCCCCGGCTTGTCCCGGAGCACCGTCTCCTCGCGCACAAAGTTGAAGTCCTCGTCGAGCTCGCACACCTGGATGTTGCCGATGCCGCACGCCACGTACACGCGCCCGTTGTCGAAGAGCATGCCCGGGTCGTAGTAGATGCGCGAGAGCTGCCGCTTCTCCCACTTCCCCTCGGGGTCGGTGGCGGTGAGCAGCCAGCCCCCCGCGTCCCATCCGTTGATGAGGATGTAGAAGCGCCCGTCGTGGTAGTCCATGGAGCAGGCCCACATGCCCGTGGCGTAGGCGTTCTTGCCGTTGAGCAGCGAGTAGCGGTCGGTGGAGGCCAGCTGCTCCAGCGGCTGCGCGCAGTATTCCCAGTTCACCAAGTCCTTCGACTTCAGGATGGTGGCCCCCGGGAAATGGTGCATCGTGGTCGATACCATGTAGTAGGTGTCGCCCACGAGGATGACGTCGGGGTCGGGGAAGTCGGCGAAGACAACGGGGTTCGTGTATTTCCCGTTGCCCTGGTCGCTGACCGACACGTTCTTGAAGTCGGCGCGCGCCCGGTCCTTTCCGTAGTATTCGGCATACCAGTCCATGCAGGCCTTCCCGCAGGCCTCCTCCAGCCCGTCGAAGGCCGGCGCCACCTTCTGCTTGTTGATGAGCGTGTCGATGTCTATCAGGCAGCCCGTGCCGGAGAGGGTCATCGAGATGTTCCCGTAGTGGTCGAGCAACGCCTTGTACGCCTTGCCCCACTTCGACGTCGAGCCCGTCGACCACGTCCCGTAGTTGCCCGGCACGTACTCGCCCCGCTCGTTATAGTGGCCCGCGCCCTCCTTCTCCGGGCTCCAGTCCACCTCCGTGATGATGACGGGGGCCGTGTCGACGACGGGCACCTGGCTGTGGAACTGCCGGATGTAGTTGTCGGCGTCGGGCGTGTCGTCGCTGCAGCCGTACCAGCCCGTGTAGTCGTGCACGGCGTAGCCGATGTTGTAGCCCTCGATGGGGTGCGCCTGGTAGCCCGTGTAGTTGCTCTGCCATCCCGTCCCCGGCGCCCAGACGATGCCCGCGAAGCCGTTGGCGCGAATCTTGTCGACGATGGGCTGGAAGTAGTCGTGCAGGGCGCGCGCGTCGTCCTGCCCCTCGGCGTTCTTCAGCGACACGGGCTCGTTGGCCAGCTCGATGCTGATTTGTCCGGCATATTTGCGGATGGAGTCGTTGCGCGTGAAGATGTCCCACACCGTCGTCAGGTACTCCTGGTAGTAGTCGCCCACTTGCAGCGAGGCGGGGCATACGCCGGGCGGGCGCACCACCACGTACATGCCGTGGTTCATGGCCCGCTTGATCAGCGGGAAGTAGAGCGTCCGCAGGTAGGCGGTCAGCCGTGTCGGGCTGAAGCGCGAGATGTCGGCCTCGCCGCTTTCCTTGCCGTCGCTCTGCTTGTTGGGGTCGTTGGTCCAGGCGGGGTCCAGGTGCAGGCGGAACACGTTGCACTTCGCCTCCTCCAGTCCGCCGAACACCTTCTCGAAGTAGTTGATGCAGCGCTGGCGGCCGGCGGTGTCGTAGCTCCAGCCCCAGCGGCCTCCGTTGAAGTAGGCGTTGGGCGTGTCCATCACGCCGTGCAGCACCACATGGTTTCCGTGCGTGTCCACCAGCCAGCGGCCCTCCACGCGGAGCGTGGGCAGCGGCTGCGTGCCTTGCGCCTGGCAGGCCATCGCCGCCGCCAGGCAGACGGACAATGTGGCAATCATCTTTTTCATGCTCGTCTGTTTGTTACGTGTTAAAAAATAGTCTGTTTGTTACGTGTTAAAAATATAAAATGCTCTTTGGGTGTGTCTTCCCGGGTGTTTTTCCTCCACAAAGAACGCCATTATTTCCCACGTCGCCTTTGCGGGATGTTTCAAATGTTTTTGGCCTTGTAACATGCCGGTCCTTCAGCGACGGTGCACCGTCGTCCGCCTTGTCCTTGCGCGATGCACAAACGTCTTGTAATCAGACGCTTCCCTGCTTTCTAAAAAACACTGCGGAGGAGCGCTGAAGACGTCCGCAGAGAAAAACTTTTTTCTCTGCGGACGAAAAAGTTTTTCTCTGCGGACGAAATCCATCTTCTCTGCGGTGTTTTCCATCCGTATGCTTGCCGTGTCGTAAGGTGTTGGTATGCAGTTGTTTGCGTTTTTGCTGCGAAACCCGTCGTTCCGCCGCTTCGGGCGTACGGATGGAACACCTCGGCATCCGCCGGCCGCCCCCTCGGGCACTTGCGTCTTTTTCTTCCTTATTATTATGGAGGGGGCCGTCCCCCGCCCGCCGCGCCCCGTCCCTTTTTCGTTCTTTCACGGTTTTTCGCCGTTTTTTTCAAAAAAAGGCCGTTTTGTTTTCCCGTTCCGCCCATTTCTTAGGGTGTAAAGTCGAGTTCTCGGATTTTCATCCTACTTTTCCCAACTTTTTACT
>CAVGCV010000040.1:0-8235 GCA_963627995.1 bacterium
GGCGGAAACGGCGGCCTTCTGCGCTGCGGTGAGGGCGGTGCCCTTGGGCAGCAGGCGGCCGTCGGCAAGGAGGTAGTCGCCGCGCTCCGCCTCGGTGTAGGCCTTGTAGGCCACGACCGCCACGTCCTCCCCGCCGCCGTCAACCCTGTAGGTCTTGTAGCTGCCGGCGGCGATGCCCGACGGCGTCACGGCGAACTCCCGGCTGCCGCCGTCGTAGCTGCCCTCTATGGTCGGCACGGACGCGGAGAGGGGTTTGACGAGGTGGCGGTACGTGCCGCCGCCCGTGTCCAGCGGGCGGGCGGAGGTGGCGTACGTCACCGGGAAGAAGGCCGTGTAGTCGGGAATCCGCCCGTCGGTGAACTTGTAGACCGTCCTCGGCATCTCGATCACGGCCAGGGCCATGCGGTGGGCCATGGGGAAGGAGAGGCTGATCTTGTCTGCACTCTTCGTGGCCGCGCCCGCGGCGGTCATCAGGTCGGAGGCGGTGTAGGCCGCGTAGTCGCTCTGGTCGGTTTCGGGCTGCCAGTCGTCGATGAGCGGCTTGAAGAAGTCGGCATCGGTCATCGTCGCACCAGTGGGTGCGGCGGTCTTGCCCGTCATGTCCGCCCGGTAGGGGTAGTAGAGGAAGTATTGCTCGCCCGCCAGTCCGCCGGCGAGCACCGTGCCGGCATCGGGCTGCCACACGAGGCTGCCCGTGGCATCATCCGCGGCTGCCGTCAGCTTCACGTTGGCGTAGACAGTCTCCGTGCCGCGCACCACGTAGAGCCCGCACGCGTCGCCCTCGGTGAACGTCGTGGTGTAGCCGTTCTCAACGGCGCGGGTGGCCGCGCCCGAAGGCGGGGCGTACCCGCCGTCGGACACGGAGAAGGCGAGCCGGCGCGCCGCGCCGGGGGCGGACGGGACTTCCTCCCGCGCGCAGGAGGCCGGAAGCAGCAGCAGCGCCGCCGCCGCAAGCAGGTGCATGAGTCGTCGGTTGGTCATGGATATGGTCGTTTTTGGGTTCGTCGGTCGTCTTGCCGCGCAAGATAGCACAAATGGGCCGAACGGGAAAACAAAAACGGCCTTTTGTGTGGAAAAAGCGATACCTTTGCGGCGTTTTTCGCGGCATCGTTCCTGACGTCAAGGGAACGGATGCGCGCGCGAGGTAAGAAAGGTTTTGGCAAAAGCATGAAAAAGAGTTTGATAGCCCTGGCACTCGGCACGCTGGCACTGGGCATTTCGGAGTATGTGATGATGGCCATCTTGCAGGACGTGGCGCGCGACCTGAACATTTCGATTCCGACGGCAGGACATCTGATTTCGGCCTACGCCATCGGTGTGAGCGTGGGCGCGCCGCTGCTGGTGTTCGCCCATCGCTACCGCCCAAAGACAATCCTCATGGTGCTGGCGGCCACGATGGTGGCGGGCGCGGTGATGTCGGTTCTTTCGCCAAACTACGAGGTGTTCCTCGTCGCGCGGTTCGTCTCCGGGCTTCCCCACGGGGCGTATTTCGGGGTGGCGTCCATCGTGGCGGTGCAGTTGGCCGACGAGCGGCACAAGGCTGGAGCCGTGTCGGTGATGATTGCCGGCATGACCGTGGCCAACCTGTTCGGCGTGCCGCTCGCCTCAGCCCTGTGCGCGCACTTGTCGTGGAAGTTCCCGTTCATCCTGGCCACGTTCTGCGGGCTGCTCACGTTCTACTGCCTGTGGAAGTGGCTGCCGCGCATGCCCGCCTTGCCCGACGCGAGCTTCAAGAGCCAGTTCCGCTTCCTGAAGTTTCGCGGCCCGTGGCTGATTCTCGCAGCCACAATGCTGGGCAATGGCGGCATTTTCTGCTGGTACAGCTATATCACGCCGCTGCTGACCGAAGAGGGCGGCTTTCCTGCGGAGTCGGTGTCGGCACTGATGATAGCCGCAGGTTTCGGCATGGTGGTCGGCAACTTGGCCAGTGGCCGGCTGTCCGACCGTTTTCAGGCGGCGCGCGTGGCTTCCTACACGCAGGTGCTGGCGGCCGTCGCGCTGCTGTCCATCTTCTTCCTTGCCACGTTTGGATGGGCTTCGGCGTGCTTGATGGTGGTTTGTGCCGCATGCCTGTTTGCGGTCAGCGGCCCCGAGCAGTATCTGATTCTGAAGTACGCGCGGGGCGGCGAGATGCTGGGCGGCGCGTGCATTCAGATGGCTTTCAATCTTGGCAACGCCCTTGGCGCGTTCGTGGGAGGCCTGCCCATCGCCGCCGGACTGTCGAGCCGGTACTCCGCGCTGACGGGCGTTCCGCTTGCCGTCGCTGGCTTCTTGTGCCTGCTGACGCTGTGGAAGAAGCATGAGTAAGGGGAAAAGCGTGTATGCGCAGGCCGCAAAAAGCCGCTGACGACCAGTGGATGTTGTGCTTGAGAGCGGTAGGCCGCATTCGGAATTAGTATACTTGCCTCGTTGTTCCGATGGCCAAAAACGGTAGTTGTCACAGGAGACGAATGTCGTGAAAAGAAGTTTGCTTGAGGGGATGACTCAAATTTTCTTGTTTATGTCGGTGCGTAAAGTGCTATGTTTGCTATGGAAAGCAAATGAATAAGGTCGCTCTTTGCCAAGATAACAAATCTTGCCTTAGCTTTACTTCTTTTCTTTGTTTTTATATAGGACAATATTGGGGCGCATACAGAAAAATGATGGGGTCTGACACGAAATCCAACAATATTTTTTTTGCGCCGTATTGCATGTTCCTAAGAAAGAATGTGCAACGAGTGCGAAACAATTATGTATGTGCAAGAAGTCAGGGACAGATACTCGTATATACGATTAAAAGATTATGCACAACAAGAACGAGCTGACCAAACTTTCACTGCCATTATGTAGGTTGCAGCCAAAGACATAAAAAAAGAAGAAAGAGGGTATGACGCAGGATTGCTGGAATTCTTCTTCTGCAGTCGTCGCAAGCATCCGCTTGCCAAAGGGTATCAACTTTGTCGGGGCTGACAAACTGCCGGTTTCGAAAGTGGAAGGAATGTCCCGATGTGAACAATTCGAGAAGAAGGCCGACACGGCGGAGCAACCCACATACTCGAGCTATATTTTTCCCATCATTTGGCAGCAAAAAAGTTTCAGAAAAGCCTCGAAACGTATAATGCCGATGGCATGAAAGCCTTCCAAAAAACCTTTTTCGTCCATCAGACTTTCCGTTATTCCTACAAGAATAAGGTAGAGCTGCAAGGCGTAAAAAAGACCTTGGAGTTTTCTGTCAGTGGACTCGTCTTCTTGCAAGGCACAGTGAAAGGTATACAAAGTTTTCTTTCGCAAAAATTCCCCCAGTACCACTTGGACAACGACCGTTGCCAAGGGTGTCTGGCTTCCATCAAAGACCCCGTCATGCGTCCCTTCATGAATGTGATGAAGACGCATCCCGAACACATCACTTTCCTGCGCGATTCCTTCGAGCATTTTGCCCGCGACCACGTGAAGCTCCGTGTGCTCACGGATCTTTTCAAAGGGTGCGAAAGCTATATTGTGCCATCGACCGTGACCGCCAACTCGTCTTCGATTTCAGAGACTATGCCGTCGCTATACGCGGCGTGCACAAGGAAACATTCGAAGACGTGGAATAACCCATAATCAGCCGATAGAATTTTTTATTCGAAAGGATAGTAATCGAAGAAGTCCTGTATGCATTATTCTGTTGCCTGCCTTGTTGATGGCCATGCCTTTTTTACTTGTATTCAACAGTGAACAGTTTTTCTAAAAAACCGATTAGAAACAACAAATAATTCTTGTGGAAAAAAATGATAATGGAAGAAAAAATAATAGCATTAATCGCTCGCGTGCTGAATGTGCCAACGAACGAAATTGAGATGGACACAGAGATAGGAGACCTTGATGAGTGGGATTCACTGCATAACGTCGAAATCATAGCCCAACTCGAAAAAGAATTCAACGTGAAGATTACGTCTGATATGATAATGGACTTGGAGGATGTATCGGATATTGTTGCTCTTATTGAGGACTTAACGGAGTAGTATGTTGGAAAGTATAGAACAGCAGATTTGGCAATGGGCTTATTCACAACCTGACAAGGTAGCTGTGAGAAGTGGCAAGAAATCTGACACGTATAAGGAACTATGCCAAAGAATACTCGGCGCAAGGTCTTGCTACCTGTTTCGGTTGGAATGTCATGAAGGTGATACGGTAATCATTGCGGCAGGTAAACAGATAGAATTTGTATATGCCTATTTCGGTGCGCATTTGGCTGGCTTGAAAGTTATGCCAATAGACTCTGCCACTAATCCGACACGTCTTGATTATATCGTCAAGCGAACAAACGCTAATCTGTTGCATGGTTCCTTCTGGTTGGCGATATCTGAAAAAACTCACAGGTGGTAAACTTGGAGAATATGCCAATCAACTAAAATATATAGAGATGGGTAGTGCTTTCTTCTCAAGGGATGAAAAGCAAGAGCTTGCAGACCTCTTACCTCACACAAACGTCTGTATGCACTATGGCTTGACAGAGGCATCACGCTCCGCTTTCATGGAGTTTCATCAAGACATAGCCCATCTCGATTCTGTGGGGAGACCGTCACCTTTTACAGACATTAAGGTGATGGATGAAAACGGAAACGAATGCGAAGCTCATCAAGAAGGTGAGGTTTGTATTAAAGGGGATCATGTAACCCATGGATACCTCGATTTGCCTGTTTCCGAATCGTTCTTTGGTGAATATTTCCGAACAGGCGATTGGGGATATAAAACCGAAGACGGGTACATCTACCTTATCAGTCGAAAAAAAAGAATTGATAAATGTTGGTGGGAAAAAGGTAAGCCCCATCGAGGTCGAAGATCAACTTTTCAAAATAGATGGCATAGAAGACTGTGCCTGCATTGGCGTTTCTGACGAAGAGGGCGTGTTGGGCGAAGTAGTAAAGGCTTTCATCGTGAAAGCAAAAGACAGCGATCTTACATTCGATGGAATAAAAAAACAGTTGAAGGGGAAATTGGAGTCTTACAAGTTGCCGGTTCATTATGAGTGGATAGGGCAAATCCCGAAAACTCAGAATGGCAAAATCCAACGAGGCCTATTGAAATGATAGAGATTAAAGACAAGAAAGATTGCTGTGGTTGCCATGCTTGCGGTGATGCCTGTCATGCCGGTGCCATTACGTTCCAAGAAGACTACGAGGGCTTTTGGTATCCTGTTGTCGATAAGGACAAATGCACGGATTGCCGTCTGTGTGAGAAAATTTGCCCAGTGCTAAATATCAACGACTTAAAGCATCGCGACCAGGCAGAGCCAAAAATCTATGGCGGGTACAACAAGGACATCGTCATTCGCTTTGACAGCACATCAGGCGGTGTCTTTACATTGCTGGCACAAGCCATGTACAAACAAAAAGGCTATGTGAGCGGTGCTGTATATACGGAGAAGTTCAAGGTGTTCAATTTCGTCTCCAATGATAAAAAAGACCTCAAGCGTCTCCGTAGCTCCAAATATGTACAAAGCAATGCCGAGGGACTTTACAAGACGATTAAGCAACTGCTTGTTGCTGGCGAGAAAGTCCTTGCCTGTGGTTCTCCATGTCAAATGGCCGCTCTTCGTAGTTTTCTACGTAGGGATTATGAGAATCTGATAATTGTCGATTTCCTTTGTCGTGCAACAAACTCGCCGAAAGTATTTGAAAAGTACAAGGCCTCTTTAGAGGCACGTTATGGATCCAAAATTGTTTCTATCAAGGATAAAAACAAAGACCATGGATGGCATAGCTTGGCACGAAAAATCGTGTTTGAGAATGGAGACGTCTATTATGGTGAAGGACATGAGGATGACTACCGCCGTGGTTATCATGCCAATATATTTGAGCGCCCTTCGTGCTATGAGTGCAAGTTCAAGGGCATTCCGCGTCTGAGTGACATTACTCTTGGTGATTTTTGGGGAATAGGAAGTGTAGATCCTTCTTTAGAGCAGAATCTTGGAACTTCGCTTATAATGATTAATTCCAAAAAAGGCCAGGAATACTTTGACAAGGTGAAGGACAAGCTGGTCGTCAAGGAGTTCACGTTGGATGACATTGTCCCTGGAAATCAAACTGCCATTATGGGCGGAAAGTTGCCATATCCAGCAAACATCAAGCGCGATGTATTCTTTAGAGTCCTTGATGAAATGCCTTTTGATGAATGTGCTGCCAAATTCTTCCCATACCATGACTGCCAGAAGATTTCCACAAAGCGAAAGTTGAAGAATGTGTTAGGCATCATCTATCGCAACAAGGCGAATCCTGCCCAGCTATGGCGCATCTTCTATTGGAACTATTGCTGTAAGAACATTCATTCCAATCTGTTGGAGGGAAAAGTGTTGACTGTCCTGTCGCATTGTGCAATCGACATTGCTAAGACGGCGAAGGTTGTGATAGGAGGACGAGTCACCATGAATATGAAGCGCACCAGAGGCAGTAAAGGCGAATTCAGATTGCTGGTGGAGAAAGGAGCGACATTGAGCTTTGGGAAAGGACATTCTTATTTCAAGTATGATAGCGACATCCAAATTTTCAAGGGAGCAACCATGCAAATCGGCAGTTGTGCCACAAACATAGGATTGAAGATTGTTTGTTCCGACAAGATAACCATAGGAGAAGGCGTGCACATCGGCCGTGATGTATGGATTCGTGACAACAATGGCGGGCATCATGTCATCATTAAGGGATACAAGGATAAGGCCCCTATCGCCATTGGCAATCATGTGTGGATTTGTTCCAATGTTAGCATCACCAAGGGCGTAACCATTGGCGAGGGTGCAATCATCTCTGCCAATAGCGTGGTAACAACAAACATCCCCGCGCATTGCATCGCTTCTGGAAACCCTGCAAAAGTGATTGCTGAAAATGTTTATTGGAGACCATAAGATGGAAAGAGATAAAAAGATAGACCTTCTAAAAGGCATTGCAATCTATCTGGTTGTGATGGGACATGTTATAGCATGGTTTTTTGAAGATTTTTCAGAGAACCGTAGTGCGCTCCCAACAAATGTGACCGCTTTGTGGACTCTTATATATAGCTTTCATATGCCTCTATTTGTTTTTCTATCTGGTTATGTGTTTATGAATCCCTTAAAGCAATATGACTTTGTCCAGATATTAAAGCGATGTCTAACATACATGATACCATTTGCAACAATGGGATTGTTATTGTATTGTTGGCGTGGAGGTAAGATAGACAATTATTGGTATTTTCGGTCTTTATCGGAGTTTTCTTTGTTGTTGTTTGCTATATATAAGTGCGTATATAAAATTAAAAAAATCTTAAAAAATATTTACCCCCCCCTACATTCATATACTCACTTGCTTAGTATTTTTAGGAATAATTTTCGTCCTTTCTTATGTAGTTAAAGGGAATGTCTTACTGAATATTCTTTTCGATAGTTCGCATTTGATGTTGGGATTTTATTTCGCGCTTGGGTGGATGTATAGAAGGTATAAAGTCGTTATTGACAAGGTACTTATCAATCAATGGATTTTATTAGGAAGCGGATTGTCCGTTTTTGTAAGTGTCGTCTACAATATAAATATCCCTTATTTGAGAGCGGGTGTAACTTTATTATTTGCTCTAAATATAGTACAAATATTGGCAGATGGATTTAATTGTAAACATTTGGAAGAAATTGGTAAAGAGACAAAGGGTATTTATATTTTGCATTTCTTCTTTACGTGTAAGTTGTTTGTAATCGGAAAATTCTTATGTGATATTTCAGGTCAAGGATTGTCAACCAATATAGTTGTCCAATTTGTGATTGTATCGCTTGTCTCTTATATAATCATCAAATGTTGTAAGTATATCATTAAATTCATAAAAGCAAGCCGGATAATAGCATTGGTTTGTTTGGGACAATTAAAATGAAAGAAAATAACAATATGAATGTATTAGTAGTTGGAGGAACCGGGGTGATTAGTTATGCTGTTGTACAAGAAGCAACAAAGAGAGGTTATGAAATCACATGCATAAATAGAGGCCGGTCTAAAAATCAACGTTTGTCTGATTCTGTACAAGTTTTTATAGCAGATTATCATGATGAAGTAACGATAAAAAAATTTTTGCGAGGTAAGCATTATGACGCAGTAATAGATGTTCTGTGTTATAAAGAGAAAGATATAGAGTATAGCGTTAACTTGTTCAAGGACGTTTGTGACCAGTATATATTCTTCTCTTCTTGTGCTGTATATAATAAGTAGGGTGTAAAGTCGAGTTCTCGGATTTTCATCCTACTTTTCCCAACTTTTTACT
>CAVGCV010000041.1:0-6758 GCA_963627995.1 bacterium
CGGCGTATCTCCTGGGAGCTTACCTCACGGCCTTCCGGCGTGGCTGTGCAGTGGATTACGAGATATTCCAGCCGGGCCATCAGGCGGTCGCCTTGTATCCGTTGGTCATCACCACGCCCGCGTCTTCCTTCTTGGGCATGCAGATGAAGTAGTGGCGGAAGTTCACCTTGTTGCGCTGGTACTCGGGGTCGTTCTCTGCCGCGCTCCAGTACATCTTGGTCGAGCCGGTCGCCTTGAACACGCGCGGGGTGTAGAATGCGAAGGAGCACTGGAACTCGCCCGTCTCGCCCGTCTCGCCCACATCTTTCTTCACGCCCTTGGTCGTGTAGTAGGGGGTGTTGGCGTACTCGTAGACGTCGAAGCCGTAGAGCTTGCCCACCCTGCCGGTGTTGCGGTCGATGTTGTACTGCTCCTTGAAACGCTGGTCGGTCTCCAGGAGGTCGTTCACATGATCGGTGCAAAGCACGAGACGGCGGTTGGCTACCGGCACATTCAGCTTGTCGAGGGCTGCTTTCATGGCAAGCAGGTCCTTGACGGTCATCTTCAGACGGCCGGTGGTCGCGTCACGCTCGCCGGTGGTGGTCAGCACCGGGGTCTTCGCGGCGTTGGAGCTGGCGCAGAGGGCGTGTGCCGCCTTGGCGAACTTGGCATCGTTGATGGCGTTCGAGTGGCTTTCCTTCACCCTGGCCATCTTGTCATGGCTGATGGCGTACAGCTCGTCGTCCGTGATGGGGGTTACCTTGGTCTGGAACTTGGCGAGCTTGACGGCGATGTCCTTGTCGTCCAGCGCCTGCAGGGGGATGGGATAGGTCGTGTTGTTTATCAGCACGTCGGGGTCAACGCCCACTTCCACCAGGTGGATGACGTCGTTGTCCACGATGCCCGAATTGTCGGGGATGCCGTCAAGCCATGTGCCGGACAGATACTCGCGCAGGGCTTTCACCATCTCGCCTGTCCAGATTTCCTTAAACACGCCGGCACGCGCCACGCCCACCGGCATCACGCCGCCCACGGCAAGGGCGATGGCGTTCGCGCCAACGGCGCCCGCCACGGGCGAAAAGCCCAACGCCAATCCAAGAACGGCCCCGACCGCTGCGTTGAACAGCAGGGCGCCCGCCATGGTCAAAATTGTCTTCTTCATTGTTTCCTTGTTTTTATGGGTTTGTACTAAAGTTCACAATCCATGCCGTACTCCGCCTTGTAGAGACGCACGTACTCTTCCGGCTGCTCCTTGCGGAGCTGGAGCAACTTGTCCGACGGCACCTCGCTCAGTTTCTTGTAGGTGCCGGACTGCTGTGTCGCAGCTCCGCCCTGGTGGCCGACAACGGCGCTGAGCTTCACCTGGGGGGACATGGCGGCAACGATGCGCTCCAGTTTCTCCAGACCGATTTCCTTGCCCAGACTGACAAACTCGTCCTTCTTCTCCGCGCCGATGCGCTTCTCGCCCACGGCTTTCTCCACCGCGGCGGTGATGCCGGCAAGCGTCAGGAGCTCCTTCTCCTTGCGCAGTGCCGCGTTCTCGTCTTTCGCGGACTTCAACTCGCCGAGCCTGGCGGTGATCTCCGCTTCCGTTGCCGTCTCCGGCAAGCCCAGCAGCTGGGCCAAATGCTTCTGTTCCATTTGCTCTTGTTTTTGATTGTTGTCGCCCAATGACGGCAGGGGACACGCGCTGTCCCTGCCGAGGGTTATCTTCTTTCCGTCTTTCTGCAGTACGATGGCGTCGTCGTTGGCTCCTATGTCCACAAGGCTCACCTCGAACAGCTTGCTCCTGGTTATCGTCGGGCAGGTCTGGCCCTGTACCAACAGCCCGGGGTCCTCGCTCGTCTCCAGTATCTCAAGCCCGGCACTCACCATCTTCAGGCTGCCGAACTCGTACTGCTTCTTGCAGCGCACCGACAGCTCGGAGGCTTCGTCGAACACCAGCTCGCCGGTAACCTCGCCGTCCCCCACCGCAATGTCTTTCACATAGCCTATCACGTTGCCGCGCTCGTGCATGTACAGCAGCACGGGGTTGCGCCGGTACTGCTCCACGTTCACGCCGGATGTCAGCACCCTGGTGCCGTAACTGTTCAGGCTGTCATTCGTGATTCTTATTCTCCTGCTCTTGCTCATTGTCTCTGTCAAAGCTCCTTTTGTGGACGTTTCACGATGCAATATTACGATGTAATTGACTGTCCGCCAAACAAGTGTGCAATGGTTGCACACTTGTATGAAACGGTTGCACACTTTTTTGGAGAGCCACCGGGATAGTGGCACTTTTGCATTGGGATTCGGGGCGTGGTGTGCCCTGATATGAACGGACAAAAACCTTATCGACATGACAAAGGAACAGATTGAAAAGAAAAAGTCGCTGGCACGCACGCTCTATCTCTCGGGACTCGAGCAGCAGGAGATTGCGGAGAAGGTGGACGTGTCGCGCGTTACCATATCCAAGTGGTGCTCGGCGGAGGGGTGGAAGGAAGCGCGTGCCGCCAAGAACATCACACGCCCCGAACTGGTGAACAAACTGCTGCTCACCATCGACACGCTGATTACACAGGTCAATGCGTCCGACGACCCGCAGCTCATGGCCGGACTGGGCGACAAACTGGCGAAACTCTCGTCGGTCATAGAGAAACTCGACAAGAAGGCCAACGTGGTGGATGCCATCGAGGTGTTCATGGCTTTCTCCAAATGGCTGGAATACCGCTCGCAGACCGACCCGCAGGTCACGCCCGAACTGATGCGTGTCATCAACAAGTACCAGGACTTGTACATCACAGAGCAGATGGGTATCAAATGAGAGCAGAGGGAAAATTCATTTTCACTATGCCGAGTGCAGAACACATTCGGCAAAGCCAAATGGGTATCAAATGAGAGCAGAGACTGAATTTATTCAGGCTATGCCGAATGCAGAGACTATTCGGCGCAGCCAAATGGGTATCAAGTAACGGAGGCAGCCCATGGCAACGGCAGCGGACAAGAAAAGGGCATACGAGGAATGGAAAGAGCGGTGCCGGCAGGTACAGTCCATCACGGACACGGCACTTCTGAAAAGGGAGACCCCTGCGGAAAAGGACTTGCGCATCAAGCGGCTGCTCGCCAACTATGCGGCGTTCTGCGAGTATTACTTCCCGCACTTCCTGCAGCTGCGCGACAAGACCACCGGCGAGGTCATACGCACCATACACAATGCGCCGTTCCACAACGAGGCGGCGCGCAAGGTACGCAACACGCCCGACCTGAAGGCGGTGTTCATGTGGCCGCGCGGTCATGCCAAATCGACACACCTCGATGTGTTCACGCCGCTCTGGCTGATGTTCCAGCCCAAGAGGCTCATCAACTTCATGGTGGTCGTGGGCAAGTCGGAAGACAATGCCGACCGTCTGCTCGGAGACATACAGGCGGAACTGGAATACAACCAGAGGCTCATAGCCGACTTCGGACAACAGAAGCCTGCCAACGGCAGCTGGCAGGACGGAGAGTTCAAGGCGGCGTGCGGCGTGAAGTTCCTGGCATGCGGGCGCGGGCAGTCGCCGCGTGGCCTGCGCGACCGGGAGGCGCGTCCGGACTACATCGTCATCGACGACCTCGACGACGACGAGCTATGCCGCAACGAGAAGCGCGTGCATGACCTCACCGACTGGGTGAAGGAGGCGCTCTTCGGCGCGCTCGACGTGGGGCGCGGACGCTTCATCATGGTGGGCAACCTTATCTCAAAGAACTCGGTGCTCTACAACATCTCGCGCACGAAAGGCGTGTTCCTTTCCAAAATCCAGGCGGTGGACGCTGGCGGCGAGCCGGTGTGGCGCGAGAAATGGACAAAGGAGGAGGCGAAGGCCTACCGCGACTTCGTGGGATACCGCGCTTGGGAAAAGGAGATGATGCACAACCCTGTCGTGGACGGCACCATCTTCCGGGCGGAGTGGATTCGCTACAAGCGTCTGCCAAGGCTCGAGAAATACGACATGCTGGTCTGTTACACCGACCCGTCATTCAAGTCCACCACGGCCAACGACTACAAGGCGTGCCGGCTGTGGGGAAAGCTCGGGACGGAACTGCACCTCATCGACGGCTTCGTCCGCCAGGCCACGGTCAGCGAGATGGTGCGCTGGCTCTACGACCTCCACGAACGCACGCGCGACACGGCTTCCGTGCAGTTCTTCATGGAGGCGAACTTCATGCAGGACGTGATTCTCGACGAGTTCGCAGTGGAGGGAAACCTGCGCGGATACCAGCTGCCCATCATGCCCGACCGCCGCAAGAAGCCCGACAAGATTCAGCGCATCGAGGCGGTCAGCCCGCTCTGGGAGCGTGGCTTCGTCTTCTACAACGAGCGCAAGAAGGAAGACACCGACATGCAGGTGGGCATAGAGCAGACGCTGGCACTGGAGCGGGGAAGCCGTGTGCATGACGACGCGCCCGATGCTGACGAGGGGGCTATATGGATTCTGCAGCGCAATACAAGACAGGAAAGTTTCAAACCGGTGTTCGGCAAGAGGCCGGCCGCCAAAAACATCTGGTGATCATGATACAGGTTATTAAGGACATTGTCTGGGGGTGGCGGTGCAAGCGTGCCGTCCGGAAAGCCGACAAGCTCTCGAAGCTGTTCGGCATGAAATATCTCGTGGTTTACATGAACGGCGCGCTCAAGGTCGTCCCGAAACGCACCATGCGCGAACTGGTGGCGAAGCACCGCTTCCGCAAGGGAGTGAAGATGGCTGACATCGAGCGCCGTGCCATTTATGCAACACGTTAAAGGGAGACGGCCATGTTCATCACGGAAGAGGATTACAGGGTGGTCGTCGGGGACACTGCCCTGAAGGTCATATCCCAGACCTCACAGGAGAACCGCACCAACGCGGAACTGGAGGCGTGCGAGGTAATAGCGGGATACCTCCGCCCGAAATACGACACACAGGCGGTGTTCTCCGCGGAGGGCGACGCACGCAACCGGCTGGTGGTGATGTACGCCGCCGACATCGCGCTCTACCACATGATGGCCGCCATGCCACAGAAGATGGGCAGCGAGATACGAAAGGAACGATACGAGCGGGCCGTCAAGTGGCTGGAGGGTGTACAGGCCGGGAAGATTATCCCGGACCTGCCGATCGCCACCGACGAGGACGGCACAACGACAGGCGACCTGCTTGTCTACGGTTCACAACAACAATTACGACACAACTGGTGAGCAAATGAGAGCAGAGACAAAACTTGTTTTGGCTGTGCCGAGTGCAGCCAACAATCAACAAAGATAACTGGTAGCCATGGACATAAGGAACTTCTTCAGCGGCATGCTCGGCGGAGCACAGAACGTGCTGCGCACGCCATACGGAAACTTCAACCTTGCCAAGCCCTCCGACCGCAGGCGCGTGCAGAAAATGGTCATCGAACTGCAGCGAACCACCGACGCGCTCACGCGCAGGGACATCGCCGACTGGAGGCAGGCATGGCAGCTCGCCATCAACGTCGACAACCCCAACCGACAGCGACTTTACGACATCTACCGCGACGTGGAGATCGACCTGCACCTCTCCGGGTGCGTGCGACAGCGTGCGGGATTCGTCATGGCCAAGTCGTTCAAGCTGGTCGACGCAAAGGGCAACGAGAACAAGGAGGCGCACCACTATTTCGACCAGTCGTGGTTCAAGCGGCTCCTCGAGCATGCGCTGGACGCCAACAACTGGGGACACTCGCTCATCGAACTGGGAGACATCACCACCGACGGCGACGGATGCGTGTGCTACAATGGGGTGAAACTGATACCCCGGAAACACGTAATCCCGGAATACGGGCGTGTGGTGGCGCAGCTCGGGCAGGACTGGACTGCCGGCATCGACTACCGCTCGGCTCCGTTCTCCGACTGGCTCGTCGAGGCCGGGCATCCCGACAACCTCGGACTCTACCTCAAGGCGGCAACGCAGACCATTCCGAAGAAGAACATGCTGGCGTTCTGGGATTCTTTCGGAGAAATCTTCGGAATGCCCATGCGTATCGCACGCACCGCCTCACGCGACCCCAAGGAGGTGGGGCGGCTCGAACAAATGCTCAAGGGCGCGGGGGCGAGCCAGTACATGGTGGCCAGCCAGGACACGGAAATCGAGTTCGTGGAGAGCGGCAAGGGCGATGCCTTCAATGTCTATGACAAGCGCATCGATCGCGCCAACTCGGAACTCTCCAAGCTCGTCATCGGACAGACCATGACCATCGAGGACGGCAGCAGCCTCTCACAGTCGCAGACGCACCTCGAGGTGTTCGAGAACCTCGTGGAGAGCGACTGCACCATGTTGCGCGACATCGTCAACAACCAGCTCATACCGCGCATGGTGAAGCACGGCTTCCCCGTCAAGGGGCTGCGCTTCGAGTGGGACGATGTCGTCGATTACACACCGGAGCAGCAGGTCGCCTACGAGACGATGATTGCCGACCGCTACGAGGTGGACCCGGCATATTTCGCGGAGAAGTACAGCATGCCGGTGGGGGAACGGCGCAAGGGTTGCGCCTCGGCAATCTCAAGCGGGCTTGATGGCTCTCGGCTTACACCTTTTTTCGACTGAGCCCCAGTGATTACCTGGGGCTGCACCGACGCTATGCCCGGCTGTTGGGCGACAATCCACAGACCCTGTCGCTGTCAAAGGAGCGCGAGGAGGAGATACGCAAGCAGCTCTCGGAACTCTTCGACGGCATGATGCACACGCTCTACTCACTGGAGGGGTCGCAGTTCCGCATCGAGGTGCTGGCAGAACCGAAAATCCAAAAATTCATCGATGCCCATGCCG
>CAVGCV010000042.1:0-3747 GCA_963627995.1 bacterium
TCAAATACGCAAGAAAATGAGGCTCTAATTGCAGGACAAAATCAATATATTTTGCTGGGCTTCAAGGATAAAAGCCACTAGCTATCCCTACCGCTGAACAGTTACTAGCTCCACTATAGGGTTCAGCCAGCAAGTGCAAAATTAGGAATAAACTTTGAAGAACTTTTCTTTCGGTGTAGGGAAAAGTGAAGTTTTTCTCTCGGTCTTCTGTTGATTTTTGCTTGAATTGAAGCAATCCTCTTGTCAGACACGAGCTCGCCTGCCACAGGCCCATCGCGCAGCGGCTCAAAACAAAAGTGTACTTCGCACCCTCCTATGCCTCATGGGAGAAAGGGAACATTGGGAACACGAACAAGCCCATCACGCAATACATCCCAAAAGGAGCAGATTTTGAACAGTATAACAACCAACGGATAAAACAAATACAGATGAAAACAAATGCAAGATCCCGAAAGAAAGGGCTTCAAACGTGTAATAAGGACACGTGTGAAAACGATATTTGCTGAAATTCACTAACTTTGCAGCCGAAATTGTTAAATGTAAAAAAGACAGATTATGGCAAAGAAAGCACTTCTTATGATTCTCGACGGATGGGGAATCGGAAAGCACGGCGACGGCGATGTCATCTTCAACACCCCCACGCCTTACCTCGACTATCTCAACGCTGTAAGCCCGCACTCGCAGCTCCAGGCCAGTGGCGAGGACGTGGGGCTGCCCGACGGACAGATGGGGAACTCGGAGGTGGGACACCTCAATATCGGCGCCGGACGCATTGTTTACCAGGACTTGGTGAAAATCAACCGTGCCTGCAAGGACAACTCCATCATGCAGAATCCCGAGATTGTCAGCGCCTATTCCTATGCCAAGGAGCATGGCAAGAGCATCCATTTGATGGGCCTCACATCGACGGGCGGCGTACATTCCTCGCTCGACCACCTGTTCAAGCTGCTCGACATTGCCAAGGAGTATGGCATCGGAAACACGTTCGTCCACTGTTTCATGGACGGGCGCGACACCGACCCGAAGAGCGGAAAGGGCTTCATCGCCGACCTACAAGCGCACTGCGACAAGACGACGGGACACATCGCCAGCATCGTCGGACGCTTCTACGCCATGGACCGCGACAAGAGGTGGAACCGCGTGAAGGTGGCGTACGACCTGCTCGTAGAGGGCAAGGGCCGCCAGGTGGCCGACATGGTGGAGGGCGTGCAGAGCTGCTACGACACCGACAGCGAGGAGCACAAGAACACGGACGAGTTCATGGAGCCGCTCGTAAACGCCAACGTGGACGGCCGCATTAAGGAGGGCGACGTGGTCGTCTTCTTCAACTACCGCAACGACCGCGCCAAGGAACTGACCGTGGTGCTGACGCAAAAGGACATGCCCGAGGAGGGAATGCATACGATACCCGGATTGCAATACTACTGTATGACTCCCTACGACGCGTCGTTCGAGGGCGTGCACATCCTGTTCCCGAAAGAGAACGTGGACAACACGCTGGGCGCGTACCTCAGCAGCATGGGCAAGCGGCAGCTGCACACGGCCGAAACGGAGAAGTACGCCCACGTGACATTCTTCTTCAACGGCGGCCGCGAGAAGCCCTTCGAGGGAGAGGACCGCATTCTCGTCGCGTCGCCGAAGGTCGCCACCTATGACCTGAAGCCCGAGATGTCGGCTTACGAAGTGAAAGACAAGCTCGTCGCCGCCATCGGCACACAGCAATACGACTTCATCGTCGTGAACTTCGCCAACGGCGACATGGTGGGGCACACGGGTGTTTATCACGCCATCGCCAAGGCTGTCTGCGCCATCGACACATGCGTACACGATGTGGTTGAGGCGGCGAAAGCAAACGACTACGAGGCCATCATCATTGCCGACCACGGCAATGCCGACAACGCCATCAACGCCGACGGAACGCCCAACACGGCCCACTCTCTCAACCCCGTGCCGTTCATCTACGTCACCGACAACAACTCGGCGCGCGTGAAGGACGGGCGTCTGGCCGATGTCGCGCCGTCCATCCTCCACATCATGGGGCTGGAGCAACCAGCCGACATGACGGGCGAGAACCTGATTGAATAAATTGCGTCAGCATCTTTAGGACTTAAGTACCCGTGGGGCGTAGAACGATGCAGCGATAGTCAGTGTGCAGTGCCTCGCTGCACCTCCTGCGCAAAACAGGAGGTGACGCGCCCCCACGTCACAACCCAGAACGGGAATACGAAGAAGGGCCGCCCCGTCTCCACCGGGAGAGAGGGGCGGCCCTACGTATGGAGCCCGGCATCGGCGCCGGATTCGCTCCGTCATGCCGTCATGCGGTCACTTCTTCACCACCTTCTGCCCGTCCACGACATAGACGCCGCGCGGAAGCTGGTCGAGCGGGGCCGTGAGGCGCACGCCCGAGAGCGTGTAGGTGCCCTCGCGGCGGGGCGCGTCAACGACCGTCGTGCCGATGCCCACGGACGTCGGGAGGATGAGCACTTCCTCGGTCACAAACCTGCCGTCCTTTTTCAGCGTGCCGCCGTCGAACGCCGCGCCAGCGGGCGTGACGACATGGCAGCCATCGAGCGTCACCGACGCGAAGTCGATGATGCTGCCCCACCACTCGCCCGTGGCGCGCACGGTGGCGTTCTCGACGGTGAGGGACCCACTGCCACCGCCTGCGAGTCCAAAGGGGCCCGTGGCGGTGAGGTCGAGGTCGCGGATGGTGCAGGAGCCACCGTCGCGCACGGCAAAGCCGATGTATCGGGAAACGCAGGCGAGCGAGGGCGCTTCAGCTCTGGACTTCCCTTTGATGGTGGTGTTTGCTTGCAGGCCGATGCAGAAAGTCGACGGCGCCATCTCGGCTTGCATCCTGCACTTCCCCTCCACCTCGACGGTCAGTCCGTCCAAGCCTCCATCTATACTCTCGATGCAGCTTTCTCCGGCCGCCGCCACGATGGTGGCGTCCTTGAGCCACAGCACGTTGGTATAGGGGTTGTAGGTGGCGGTGCCCGTCACGCCGGGGATGGCGGAGAGGTCGTCCTTGTTCGCGCCGGTCACCTGCACGCCGCAAATCCGCAGCTTATACTTCCTGCCGATGACCGCCTCGCCGGTCACCAGCGCGCCGTCCAGCATCAGCGCGGTCTTCCCCGCGTAGCCCCCGTTGTACGCATTCTCGGGCATGAGTACCCCACTGGAAGAATTTCTGCTAACGATTCCGTAGATGCTGCCTTGCCTGCCCGTGGCGCGCACGGTGGCGTCCTTAACGGTGAGGTACACATCCCTCCCGTTGCCCGCGATTCCATACTCCTGACCAGTGACGGTGAGGTCGACATCGATGACGGTGAGGACGACATCGATGACGGTGAAGAAGCTGGTCACGTTGCTCACGTGAACGCCGGTGCCCGCAGCTGAAACAACAAGCGAGCGCACGCCGGTCCCGGACTTTCCTGCAATCGTGGTGGACACACCCATGGAAATGCCGTGCCCTTTGGATTCCATCACGCACTTTCCCTCCACCTCGACGGTCAGCCCGTCCACACCTGCATTGTCGATGCAGCTGTTGTCGCCCGCGGCCTCGATGCGGGCGTCCTTGAGGCGCAGCGTCTTGGTCGTGGGGTCGTAGGTGACGGTGCCCGTCACGCCGGGGATGGCGGAGAGGTCGTCCTTGTTCGCGTCGGTCACCTGCACGCCGCAAATCTTCAGGTCGTAGTCCTCGGCCTGCGCGGGCGCGGCCCACAGCGCGGCCAGCGCCACGGCGAG